>NZ_DATMFT010000011.1:0-302839 GCF_035556095.1 Parapedobacter sp.
TTGCCCTCGTTGAACGTAACGACCACATCATCCCTGTAGAACGCCCCATCTTCCACACCCGTGATCTCCGGTAACGTTCTGTCAATCGTAAACATCACCGTATCCGCGTTGCCAGCGGCATCCGTGACCACCAGTGTATACTCATCCTCATCGGTAACCACCGTACCTGGAGTGAATGCCTCGCCGTTGAGCGTCGCCGTGCCTTCGTTGAATGCCGGGGTCACGTCCGTATTATAGGACGCGCCGTCATCTACGCCCGTGATTTCAGGAACGGTCTTGTCAATAGTAAAGGCCACCACCGTCATATTACCCGCAGCGTCCGTAACCACCAGCTTGTAACCACCTTCAGCGGTAATCGGTGTACCCGAAACATAGGGATTGCCGTTCAGCAACGCGGTGCCTTCATCGAAAGTGGGCGTTACATCTTCGTTGTAGTATTCACCGCTCACAACGCCTATAACCTCAGGGACGGTCTTGTCGATGGTAAAGGCCACAACCGTCATGTTGCCCACTGCACCCGTAACCACCAGCTTGTAACCGCCTTCGGCCGTAATCGGCGTACCCGAAACATAGGGATTGCCGTTCAGCAGCGCGGTGCCTTCATCGAAAGTGGGCGTTACATCCTCCTTATAGTATTCACCGCTCTCAACGCCTTCCACCTCAGGAACCACCCGATCAAGTATCGCAGCATCCGTCACCGCACTGGCACTGTTTCCCGCAGCATCCATCACCATCACCGATAGCGTCAGCGTACCGTCCGAAAGGCCGCTCACGTCAATGCCGCTTATCGGATCGGTGGTTGTCGCAATCGTACCGTTACCCGTCACCGGCGTGCCGCCGCCGCTGCTCGCAATCGTATAACTATAGCCTGTACCCACTTCCGCGTCTCTGAAAGAGAAGCCGATCGAAGCAGCTTCGGTGGCATTGATGGCATCGTCGTCAAAGCCTACGCTATGGCCGTCGGGGGCAGTGGCATCGATTACAACCGTCACCGCATCGGAATATACGCTGGTATTGCCCGCAGCATCGGTAGCGTTGATCTGTAGCTCATGTGTACCCTCGGCGAGTGCCAATACGTCAAAACTCCAGCTGCCATCGGCGTTGGCCGTACCGCCCGTCAATCCGCCATCCAGTGCGGAGCGCGCGTGGAGCGCCGTGTTGGCCTCCACCGAGCCGACGGCGCCCTGTAGGGTGAGATCAGTAAGGTTTGTGATGTTATCCGTATTGCTTTCACCGCTGTCCGAGGCCGGCGCCAGATCCGGTACGGCCGGCTTTGCCGGGGCCGTAATATCTATAACAACAATCCGTTCGGCTGATGCTTCTCCCGGATTGCCCGCCGCATCCGTGGCTATGGCCGTAAGCGTGTGCGTGTCCTCAGTGAGCACGTCGCTGGTGATTGTCCAGTTGCCATCTGTGGCAACAGCCTGCCCTAACTCGGTGACACCATCTGTATCGTACAATCTCACGGTTGAACCCACTTCCGCTGTTCCTGTAAATCTTGGGGCTACCACATTCGTGATATGGTCCGAACCCGATGTGCCGGTATCATCGTCTGCGTATAACAGCGGCCGCGATGGCGCCGCCGGGGCAACTCCGTCGATCACGATACCGTGCTGACCAGCGATCGAGTTGGATCCGCCCACTGCAGGCAACGTCAATACCGCATCATCAGCGGCCGTATTCCGAATGGTCGCGCCATTCAATGCCAGTGCAGCCGTGGATGCATAATCCAGGTCGGCACTATGGTCGCCCGCCTCAACGGTGTAGGTAAAAGCCAGTGTATTGGAACCAGAGCCAGAATCGTAAACTGCCTCCCGGTCCGTATCGCCTGTTTCCAACAAAAGTGCCGGTGATCCACCCGATTCATCCACCGTGACGGTCTGGTCGAAGGTCACAATGAGGATAACCTCATCGCCGATTTTATAGGTCCCGTCCGGGCTAAGCGAACCCGTCGTATTCACTGTCGGGCTGATGGAGTTCACGGTGATGCTGATTTCGTCCGTATCGGTCCGTGTTCCGCCCGCGCCCGAAAGGCCGTTGTCGTCCGAGATGATCTGTAGGCTGGCCGGGCCGTTGTAGCCACCTGTCGGGGCGAACTCCAGTCCCGCAAGCGCCAGGTTGATGTCTGCGATGGTACCCTCGAAGGCCATCGTCCCGTCATCTGTTCCGTCGCCTGCAGAGAACGTCAGTCCCGTGGTACCCGATAATGTCAGCAGGCCATTGGCGGCGGTCAGCGTGACCTGTATGATGCCTCCCCCGGCATCAACATCGGCTACCGAAATGGCATTGCTGTTGGCCGCACTGAATACCAGTACCCCGCCCTGGTCGACCGTCTGGCCGCCAGGAACCGTATTCACCGGCGCATCGTTCACTGCAGCAACCTGCAACGTGGTCGTTGCAGCATCCTCCTTGGCCCCACCCGTTCCGGTGTTACCGCCATCATTGATGGTTACTGTAAGCGTTACATCGTCCGTCTCGTTCAGCACAGTGGCGTATGCCACGCTGCCCGAAGCTATAAAAGCATTGATGTTTGCGATTGTTCCGCTCAATGTCAGGGCACTGCTGGTACCCCCAACGGTAACACTGCCGCTGCTGGCCGCTGCCAGTGAGCCGCTCGGGACAGTTAATGTCGCGGTAACACTCCCGCTACCCGCATCCACATCGCTGAAGCTGATGCCCGTAAGCGCCGATGGCACGTCCTCATCCACATCAATGGTAGCGGGCACGGTTATCACAGGCGCATCATTCACCGCAGTAACCGTGACACTGATGGTACTATCAGCAGGACCCGTATTTGCGGCATCGCGGATGCGGGTCGTTATCGTAAAGTTCTGGTCGTTGTCGGCTGATGGCGTGAAGGCCACCGCTGCCAGTGCCGCGTTCACGTCGGCCACCGAACCGGTAACCGTCCATAGGCCCGTGGGAGCATCGTATGTTGACGTAGCCGAGCCATAGGTACCCGTGCTCAGCGTACCCGCCGCCGGGTTGCTCAAGGTCAGCGCCGCGGTGATCGTCTCGCCCATATCTCGGTCGGTCACCACGATGTCATCCAATGCCACCGCGCCACCGCCTTCCGTAACAGCTTTCGACTGCGTCATGCTGGTCGCCTCCGGCGCATCGTTTACCGGTGTCACCGTCACACTGATTGTTCCATCAGCAGGCCCTGTACCCGCCGCATCTTCGATATGCGTAGTGATGGTAAAATTCTGGTCGTTGTCGGCTGATGGTGTAAAAGCCACCGCTGCCAGTGCCGCGTTCACGTCGGCCACCGAGCCGCTTACCGTCCATACGCCCGTACCCGCGTTGAAGGTCGAAGTAGCCGAACCGAATGTACCCGTGCTCAGCGATCCAGCCGCTGCGTTGCTCAATGTGAGCATTGCAGTAACCATCTCACCAGCATCCACATCCGTCACCACGATATCATCCAATGCCACAGCGCTACCGCCTTCGGTAGCGGCTTTCGACTGCGTCAGGTTAGTTGCCGTGGGCGCACCGTTTACTGCCGTATAAGCCGAGGCGGCGGTTTGCGTGCCGCCGTTGCCGTCGCTGGCCGTCACCACCACCCGCAGGTATTTATGTGCATCGCTGGTGGTCAGCGTGTAGCTGGCACCGGTGGCACCGGCGATCAGCGCCAGGTTAGTGCCGCTGTTGTCATCCGCACGGTACCACTGGTATGTGTACGTCCGGCCGTCTCCGTCGGCATCCGTCCAGCTGCCGTTCGTCGTGCTGAGCGTATTGCCAACGGTAGCGGTGCCACTGACACTCGGCGCCACGCTGTTCACCGGCGCTGAGTTGGTTACCGCCGTGTACGCGGAGGTCGCTGTCTGGGTACCGCCACGGCCGTCATTGGCCGTCACCACCACCCGCAGGTATTTATGTGCATCACTGGTGGTCAGCGTGTAGCTGGCGCTGGTAGCCCCGGCAATCAGCGCCAGGTTGGTGCCGCTGTTGTCATCCGCGCGGTACCACTGGTAACTGTACGTGCGGCCGTCACCGTCCGCGTCCGTCCAGCTGCCGTTCGTCGTAGATAGCGTATTGCCAACGGTGGCGGTGCCACTGACACTCGGCGCCACATTGTTGACCGGTGCCGAGTTGGTTACCCCGGTATAAGCCGAAGCGGCGGTTTGCGTGCCGCCGTTGCCGTCGTTGGCCGTCACCTCCACGCGCAGGTATTTATGTGCATCGCTGGTGGTCAGCGTGTAGCTGGCACCGGTGGCACCGGCGATCAGCGCCAGGTTGGTACCGCTGTTGTCATCCGCACGGTACCACTGGTAGCTGTAAATGAGGTCATCGTCGTCGTCATCTGTCCAAGTGCCTGAGCTGCCGGAAAGCGCATTGCCCACGGTAGCCCCTCCTGCGATAGTTGGGAGAACCGTGTTTACCGGGGCGGCATTAGCGGGTGCTGCCGGGCCAATATCTTCAAACGTTATTTTTCTAATGCCGAACTGAAAGCCAGCGCCGGATGGACCGTTCGTCTCAAAGGGTCCCCAAGAGTTATTGGTAATAGTTAATGAGGTTGCTCCAGGAGGAAGGGAACCAAGATCAAATGTCTGTGTGCTATAACCAACCTGATGATTGTGAAGAATATTGGTACTGATGCTGCCACCATTATCCGTTGTAATGGTAGCCAAATCCCCTTGATATGCATAAATTTCTATAGAGACTGGTTTAAATACGCTACCATCGGTAAAACTAAGGGTTACGCTTTTTTCTGAACGGCCTACGGTTATGCCATATCCAGGGTTGTCAGATAAAAACCCAGTACTATTATATTCCCCGTCAATTTTAAGCGTTTTTCCACCTTGACTGACTTGAGCATCAAAATTTGGTGCAGTTGGATCATTTACGCCGTTCGTCCTGAAGCGCCGATCGGAAGCTCCTAGCTCCACGACGGACCAACTTGACGGTTCAAACGTCACCGTTTGCAACACCTCCGTAAAATCCTTCATCGCCACGGAATTGGCCAATGGCTTCGTCTCGATATCTCCTTTCTGGATTTCCAATTCCCAATCACCATCGAAAGCCACATTCCCCGTCAGGTTATCCGAAGCAGCCACATCCACATGGGTGTTACCTTTGATGATCTCCAGAAATTCTTCCCCTGCTTCTCCTTTGGCCAGCTCGCAGCCATACAACATAAAGTCGCCACCTACTTTGACGGCTCCGTTTACCACCTCCACAAACCCGGGATGGCCTCTGAGCACACGGCCATTTACCGATGTATTACCCAACAACAGTTCGCCCGCTTGGGCATGTGAGAAGAGGTGTACGGCATTCAGGTGTTGGTATTGTGCCAATGTTTGCAACAGGAATTCCAAACCGTCCACACCCTGCGGTATTTCCACCAACTCCACGCCCGGCTTCACTAATCTGCTAAACTGCCGATAGTCCCTGATGTTCCGATCGACAATCAGCAGCTCGCGGACGGAAGCTGTACGGATAGCGAGATCCGCCCCCTCCGAAATCGGCTGTACCGATACGGCCCCCGGATGCACCTTACTATAGTTAAACGCGCTTTTTGATACCCCAGCCAACGCTGGGTCAACGAGGTAGGTTTTATTATTGCCCGAGCCGTATGCACCCCGCCGGCCGCTATAATACGCCGAAGCGGCTGCACTAAGCGAAAGCGGACTGGCCACCATGGCCAGTTGCATCAAGGCTGTACTGAATTTTTTGCTTTTCATCGTAAGGTTGGTCAAACTCATCGTCGTAAGTTTATTTTTATCCGGTTGTTTGTTGTAGGTTATTTTCTTTCGGTGCAATGACATGCGCGTCGCTTCCTGCCGTATCCTTCCAGAACGCCATTTCGCTGTATTTTTGGAATAAGTCCGGCGGCAGGATGGACCGCCGCTGCTTGAATTCGACTTTGCGGCCTACCGTATGCAGGCCTTTCACACCCAATGTATAATCAAATTCGTCGTGCGAATAGTCGATGTTGTCGAAGTCGTGCCGATACGGTTCCACCCCCGTAAACTCATAAATCAGTTTCAAGGTCTTTTCGGGAAAACGGGCCAATAGCTCGTAATCCACCAACAGTAGCCGATCCGCATACTCCCCGTAAAACGCTTCTTTGAGTGCGGTGAGTGCGATGCCCACCACACCGTTCAGCAGGCTCTCGCAACGGGTATATACGGTTGCCCGGTTGCCCGGGGAAAACATCCGACTGTAATCGAACGGGTTTTTCCGGTAGATTTTTTCGAAGCTGTCCATAATCCATGCGGGGTCGCGCACGAGGCAAACGATCTTAAAATCGTCAAACAACTCGACCAACTGGTGCATGCGGGCCGTCCACAGGCGGTTGGTATCGAAAATGATTTCTTTGGGATTATCCTGGTAATAGGCGTCAAACAACGCAGAGCAAATCGCCTTTCTTTTCTGCTCGTCGAAAAACGAGTAAAACTCGCTGCCGGCGCCGATCTGTTCGAGGCAACCGTTGATCAAGGAAGCCACCGGGCTGCTCATTGCGGCGTGCACATCGGGATTCTGGGTGAGTATACCCGACAACAGCGTTGATCCCGACCGCGGCAAGCCCGATATAAAGTGTAGCTGTTTCATGTTGGTAGCGTTTCGGTAAGTTCTCTAATCGCCAAGGTATCGTCCAGCACCGACATCAGGTAGGTGACCAATTTAGTCGCTGAATTTTCGAGCGTGTCCGTTCCGGTATCGATGACCAGATCGGCATCGATGGGCTCTTCGTACGGGTCGCTTACGCCGGTGAGGTTCGTTAACCGATCGGGGTGGCCCTCCGGCAGTGATGCCCGCGCGTAAAGTCCCTTCGTATCCCTTTCCCGAAGTACATCCAATGCGCATTTAAGCCACACTAAATGGGCGCCACATATTTCCCTGAAATAAGAACGGCCCGCTTGATAAGGGTTAATGACAGCAAGTAAAACGATGTCGGCATCGGTTTCATTGGCCAGGCACGCCAGTCGCCGAAGGTGTTCGAGCCGGTCTGCTTTACTGAATCCCAGATCGGCAGAAAGCGTTTTCCGAAGCTCATCACCGTCCAGCACCGCGACGTTGTAACCCCGCACTGCCAGCCAATCGCCTGCTAGGACAGCCAATGTTGTTTTACCAACGCCCGAAAGCCCGGTAAACTGCACGATATTCTTCATCGTATCAGGCTACAAGCGCCGGAAAATCTAAATAGCTGCCGCACCCAAATGGATAAGCGAATGCAAAAGAAGTGGTGATACCAAATTGGAGTATTGTAGAATTCATAGGCGGTAGTGCTCTCTTTTCGTTCTTTTCAGTATTGGCAAATTTGTTGAATCACCATCTCCATCAACCTCTTCTTTCATTGCTTAAACCCATCTTCCCCGAGGACTTTGTTTAAGTGACTTTCCAGCTACAATTATGGCTATTTTTTTTTATAGTTCTGATTTTTTCTAAAAAAAAATCCGACGGCACAATTCACAAACATTTTGTTGCCCCAATGAAACCAGTAAAGTGGCAATACGTTAAGAAAACCCCTGATATGGCGAATCGTCAGCCGATATTACACCACAAAAGCGCCTACAATAGCGGAGGGATGCAAGTCTTTATTGTTCAGCAGATGGAAACGGGACCCCATGTTGTACATGAATTCCAGGGAAAGCCCCACGATGATGACGGTACCCGCAGGTTCGGACACATCGAAATGCCAATGGTGCTCCGGCACGTCCTTTTCCCTCGTGCGTAACGAAATGATGTGTTCCTTGCTGCCGATTGCCTTCGATGTGCCTTTTTCAAAATCAAAAGCAGATGCCCTGAGTTGGATACGGCAATGCGTCATGTCGCCAGACCACCGCAAATCGTCCTCCGAATGAAAAGCCGGAATACGGATATCCAATCCCTTTGCGGGTGAGCATTCGACTTCGACATCCACAAACAGGTAGTCCTGCAAATGGGATTTGGCATTGAACTGAAAATCGACCAACCGGTGCAATTTCCCTGCAGCGAGCTTCATGGCTCCCGCCTGCTGGCCCCGGTTGGCCCGCATGGACCGCAGCACCTGTGCATTCAGCCTATTGATCATTCCACTATCCTGTTTATCCAGGATCAGCGCCCAAAGCTTATGCCGGATCAGCCGCGCGCAACGACTGGCTGTGCCGAAATCTATCCCCGCGGCCTTCGTGGCTTCGGTTTGTTTTATCCCGAATTTTGGATGCCCTTGCAACACATTCAAATTGCCGACCCTCCGGCTGATCACGGAGCCGACCATTCCGCGGATATAACCGTCTTCTATCTTTCCCATTATCCTGTTTTATTGATGAAAAATAGGGCTAAAGTAGTAATATAATATATTGTATATCAAATATTTGTTTATTTTTACGATTGTCAAAAATAGGCTTCGGTGCGCGATGTAAATTTCGAAATGCGTTGTCGAAGCGTCATTATGAAAATGGAAAACCGGTAATGACACTGGTTCGACACTTGTTCACCAGTGGTTTGTCACTTGTTTGCCAACGGTTCGACAGTGGTTCGCTATGCCTGCACCCTGTGAGCACGGTGAGTCCACGTCGAGTCCACGTTTTATGTGATACTACGTGCTTTTAGCGCGGACACACCGCGGTTGAACCGTCTTCACGTAGCGAAGCAGTCTCGGACGAGTGTCGAACCGGCCTCAACCAGCCCCCTTTCAAAATCTGATCTTAAAATCCTCCTTGCATTGCCCTGAATGGAAAAACACCAATCCCACCCAAAACAAATCGATGGTGACCGTTACATTAGGTTTGGCTTTTATGGAACGCCATAACGCTTTTGCATTGTCGTGGCGATGGAAACCCGACAATACCAATACACTCCTGGGATGGAGCCGCGGCCACAGTGCTTCGATTTGAGCAGCCAACTTTTCATGACCCCCACCGTCAATTATCACGAAATCGAGCGAGGAGGGGAGGTGCTGACCACCACTTAGCTTATATACCGTATGGGGTTGGAACCGATCGATGAGCCGGGTGGTCAACCGTTCGACCTTGTCACTTGGCTCCCCCGGTCGGCGGTCAGCATAAACCACCTCATCCACCAATTGGTAAACGAACGGTGAATGGGTGCCATGCCTGGAATTTGCCGACAAGAAATGCACCAACCACTCGAAATAAAAGCGTAAGCGACCCATGCCAGCAAAAATAGCATAAACTGCCGATTGCCGCACGTTGCTTTTTATATGTACTTACCAACCGTACAAAAGACCGCCATATAAGCCAGCCTTCAGTGTTTTGGCGTGCCCGCGTTCGCCATCCCTATGACGGTAGGTTAACGCCGGACCCGCCACTATGCCCCAACCGCGACCGATACGGAGCCGGGGTAGTAGCCGTGCGGCGAACTGCGACGTACTGCTGTTTTTCTTGAAGTCAGTGCGAATCACGTTAACAAACTCTGCATCTAACCCAAACATCCCCGCTGTTACCAGATGTCCCCCTAACCCCGTTTCCAAACCATACCGCAGTATGCTGCCATCAAAACCATAACCGGCGCCCAGCAGTCCATACAGCGCCCGTCCCCCCGAGCGGAATGTCAACAGCGCCATGCCGGCCTCTCCGAACCCTACTCCCATGTTTCGGCTGCCGTTTTTTACCAGATTGACTAATCCGATGGGATAATCGCTACTATCGGCGATATTGACCAGTCCGGCCAACTGGACACCCCGTACCCGGCCGGCAACATTGGCGATACCGGCCATTTGGAATCCCCATACATCCGCGGCGGCATTGAACACGCCCGATAACTGAGCACCACCTACATCAGCGGCACGGTTGCTCACCCCGGCCACTTGCATACCCAAGACCTCCCTAACCACCATGTTGGATGCCCCGGCCACCTGTACACCCCGCACGCTGCCGCCCACTAAATTGAATAAACCGGCGGTTTGAAAGTAACGGGCATCCTGCTGGTTGACATTGAATACCCCACCCACTTCAACACCGTTCACACCGGCCGTGTGTCCACCGATGATGTTCAATGAAACCTGGTTTACCACTTGGCTATTGAATAACCCTTGTGAGCTTATCCTCGGTGTGAGGGATAGCTGATAGGCATTATATGCGAAGAATCCATCAAGGTTAATCCGTTGGATCCGTTGTTTCGAATTGGTGAAAAATCGTCCCAGTGCCGTTTCATCCAACCCCTGGCCGTCATTTTCTGGAAAGAACCAATAACGTCGCGCTGCCGTTTTCGAACCGACGTCTACGGGCAGCAACAGGGCTACGGTGGTATCCCGGTAATTTTCTTTGCTAACCGTAAGCCATATCGTCTCGTTGGGCCGCCGAAACGATAGTTTAAAGCTCCCGGTTGGCCCCGAGAGCGTGGAGACAAGCACGTTGCGTTCATAGATGCTGGCTTGGCTAATCACCGTACCGTCGTTGGCATCCCTCACCTGCCCTTCCACCACCAGCGGCCTGCCGCGCCGTTGCTCCACGCGTACCGTGAGATCGATCAGCCGGGGAGCATAGCGGATGATGACGTATCCGGGGCTTTCTTTGAATACATAATCCGGACCGAGCAATTGTTCGAGAAAGCCGAGCAATGCCCCTCGGTAATGGGGCATGCTTACCTGTCTGCCTGTTTTCACCACTTCGCTATTGTACGAAAAATAGAATCCCTGGCGCCTGCTGATCGAATCCAGCAAATCGCCCACGGATTCGACAACCGCACCGTTTACGGTGATTTCGCGTGTCAAATACGATTGGGCTACGCAATTAGTCCCCTTTAGCAGCATCCCCGCAACGATCAGGCCATTGAGAAAGACGATATAAGCAAAACGGCTAAACTGCATGCGCTCGCTACTTGAAAACGACCTGATCACCTTGCCGTGTAGCGGTTATACCCAAGGTTTCTGTGATGACAAGGAGCGTCTCGTCCAGTGCACCCCGATGCAGGGTGGTCGTCATTGGCAAGTTGCGGATAGCATCGTTGTCTATGATGATTTCCACATGATACGCATCTTCCAGCATTTCAGCAATACGCCATAGCGGCGTATGGTCGAGCACGCCAATCACCGTACGCTCTTCAAAGCGTCGGGTAGCGGTATTGATGGTCACCTGCTGGCGGGCTTCCAACTCCACGGCCTTATCGAGACCCGCAACCTTCACCTTTCCCGATTCGACGATAACCGTCGTTTCGTCGCCATTTCGCATTACATGGAACGAGGTGCCCAGTACGGTAACGGTCACATCCCCGGACTGGATGACAAAAGGTTTTTCCCGATCGGGTGCCACCTCAAAAAATACCGACCCGTTATGGAGTTCTACCGCCCGCTTCTGCTGAAACATCCCTTGGGAAAAATGCAACGACGCATACTTGCTTAATGTGATGACCGACCCATCCGCCAACGTATCCGTGCTTACCGCGTCGGTTGTTTCGTGTACCGCTCCTAAGAGCCGGTTACCGGTGCGGTCTACGCTCATGAGGTAATAACCGACAAGGGCAGCCATCAATCCCATGACGAGCATCGCAGCAACCCGTATCCAGCCCATCTTGCTGTCAATCGGCTTTCTTGCGGGTACCCCCGATGCGGCACCCGCGCCTTCCCTACGCTGTACAAAACGCTCCCACGCCTCGTGCTCGTCAACGTCGCTTTCGACAGCAAGCGACTGGCTGGCATCCCACAACAGTTGGATATGGGAATAATAGCGCCCATTATCAGGATGTGCAGCAATCCAATGGCGCACCGTCCTGGCTTCCTCTTCGCTGACCTCGTTCAGCAAGTATTTAGTCAACAATACATCATCCATAACAGCATAGATTAGGTAGTAAAATAATCAGCAGCGGCAGGAAGTCTGCCAAGCGCATCCTTAGTAGCTTCAGGGCCTTCCCCATGTGGGCTTCCACGGTTTTCACCGAAATATCCAGCCGGTCGGCGATCTCTTGGTATCGTAATTCTTCGAAGCGGCTCAGTTGGAATACGGTGCGGCACTTCTCGGGCAACCGCTGCAACGCGGCATGCAGCTGACGCCGCAACTCACCGTCGCCAACGACTTCGTCAGCTTGCCTCTGCCTGTGTTCCACCATCGCTTCCTCCATGTATTTACGTTGCACTTTCTTGTGTTTCAGATAGTTCAAACTTTCGTTATACACCGACTTGTAAAGGTATGCCCGGAGGGAGGTGTGGATCGACATCCGGTCGCGGTTTTCCCAAAGTTTCAAAAATACCGTTTGAACGATCTCCTCAGCCATCAACTCGTCTTGGAGCACGGTATGCGCGTAGGCATGCAATGCCTTGAAATTACTTTTAAATGCCTCCTCGAAGGCTACCTCGGGACCGGAATGTGCCACTGTTTCGCTTTTGGCCAAAGTTACTTCCATTTAGATACATTGACAACTTCATAACGATCTACCCTTACAACACATATAAAAATCGTGTCATATTCAATACAATGTATTGCATATCATAGCTATTATCCCTAAGTTTGTCATAGATGAACGAGAAAGAAATAGATTCGTTGATTAAATTGTTGGATGACCCGGATGCCGAGGTGTTCCAACATGTCGAGCAGAAGCTCATCATGATGGGGCCGGAAGTAATCGGCCGGTTAGAGATGGTTTGGGGCCAATCGTTCGACGTGATGCTGCAAACCCGCATCGAGAACCTCATCCATAAGATACAGTTTGAAGATGTATTGCAAGAGCTGGAACTCTGGAAACTGAGCGGTTCTTTCGATCTGCTCCAGGGGTTGATTATCGTCAACAAATACCAGTACCCCGATGTCGATGAGCAGAAAATCATCAACCAAATCGAAGCCATCAAACGCGATGCTTGGTTGGATATGATTTACAGCATGAGTGCGGTCGAGAAAGTGCGTCTACTCAACAACATCCTATACAATGTTCACGGCTTTTCGGGCAATACGAGCAATTACCACGACCCGCAGAACTCATATGTGGGACAGGTACTGGAAACCCACAAAGGTAACCCCATCTTACTGGCCTGTATATATAGTATCGTGGCCCAGAAGCTCGACATTCCGATATATGGTGTCAATTTGCCGAAGCATTTCATATTAGCCTACACGGAAGACCACACACCTGTGGAAAACAAGGATGGCATTTTGTTCTACATCAATGCGTTCAATAGGGGGCAAATATTCGGACGGCATGATGTGGTCGCGTTCCTTAAGCAACTCAATCTCGCCCCCAACGACGATTTTGTATTGCCATGCAGCAACGTCGATATCATCACGCGGGTACTACGTAACCTGACGACTTCTTATTCGCAAGCTGGCAATGCGGCCAAGACCGACGAAATCAACCGGATGCTGGATTTACTAGATTAGGCTGTCGGTTACTTCTACTCCACATTGCCCCGCACGTCAAAATAAATTCCAAATGGGCGGCGTTCATTTTCAGGCACGTCTAATTTAACCACCCCCTCTGGGGCCGCATTTCCACTGGCCGATAGCGGAAACCTCGAAATGGTATGCGCGTCGCGGTCGGCAACAAAGACGGTGCGCCTGCTGGCACCACCCCTGGGGTCTATGGCAACGTCTACCGGCCCGGTCAAGCCGGTTAATGTGCCACTGATGGTACGGGTGGGTGATACGGTAGCGGATGGATTGGCAAGATGCGCCTTGATCCCTTCAATAATGTACACTTTTCCGTTGGCGACGCGATTAGTGCCCTCCACGGTACCGTAGTCTGCCGCGACCAACAGATCCAACGAATCGACGAATGCAATCCCCCGGATAGCGGTCGCACCTTCGATACGGACGGTGGAAAGCGCTTGGAAATTAGGTGCCAACGAGTCAACTTGGGAAAGGTTCCCATAGAGTGAAACACCGCCGTTGTCTCCCGAATTAGACACCAGCAAACTATCGTTCCATAGCAACACACTCCAGGGACTTATTTCCGGGCCTAATCGTAATACCCGATCCGGTCGGGTAAATCCGTTACGGTTCATCGGTTGATAGAAGCCGTAAATCGTGGCGGGAGAGGCTAAGCTTGCCACGTACAGCAGCTGTGTGGGATGGTGGTACGCAATGCCGCGCATCTGCCGCAACAAAGCGTTTCCGATACTTCCCGAATTACCCAAATTACCGAGGTTGCCTACGGTCATTATCCGGATGGTCGTATCGCTATAACCCGCTTGGAATAGCCGGCTTACAAAAGGGCTAAAGTGGATACCCGCGCCGCCAACCGCTTCGGAATCGTGATTCAACGCCATGTACATTTCCGAAGTATCCGCAGGGTCTATGAGTACGACGTTGTCGATATCATCTTTCGAAGCATTCGTCTGATAATCCTCAATCGAGACATACAACCGAGCAATCGGCCGTTTTGGATATTCCGGCTCATCATCGTTGCGCATGCACCCACTGAGGGCCAGCAATGCACCAAATGCTATCAATGAAAAACCAAACGATTTCTTCATCCAACGGAGTTTTGTGCAAACTTAGATAAAGTTGTATATAAAAGCAACTTTATCGGTTTCCCCTCTGCCACTGAGCGACAATTGCTATAGCGGAAATGTAAAGAAAATTCACTAATTTTGCCGTTTCACTAACGTTGTTGCGATATGGATAACACGGGGTTCAAACGCGAAAAACTAGCATTGCCCGATGGCAATAACAAACTATTGCTGCATTCGTGCTGCGCACCCTGCTCGGGCGAGGTGATGGAAGCGTTGATTGCGTCCGACATCGATTTTACAATCTACTTTTACAACCCCAACATCCATCCACGCAAGGAGTACGACCTGCGCAAAGATGAAAACATCCGCTTTGCAGAGCAGCATGGGATTCCCTTTGTGGACGCCGACTACGACGTAGACAATTGGTTTGCCCGTGCGAAAGGCATGGAACACGAGCCGGAGCGCGGCATCCGCTGTACGATGTGCTTCGATATGCGTTTTGAGCGCACCGCGTTGTACGCCCATGAAAACGGATTCCCGGTCATCACCAGTTCGCTGGGCATTTCGCGCTGGAAGAACTTTGAGCAGATTAACGATTGCGGCGAGCGTGCGGCGGGCCATTATCCAGGCATCACGTATTGGACATTCAATTGGCGCAAGAAGGGAGGATCGTCGCGCATGCTTGACATCAGCAAGCGGGAGCAATTTTACATGCAGGAATATTGTGGTTGCGCTTACTCCCTGCGTGACACGAACCACTGGCGACTGGAGAATGGCCGCGAACGCATTGAGATCGGAAAGAATTACTACGGTGAATAAGCATGGGTTCTGATTGAATCGTCCGACCGATCTGTGGCCGGAGCGTTCCGGTTACCGACAAAAAACTTTCATATCTTATAATTTATATTTACCTTTGCGGGCTCAATTGTGAGGTGGTGAATTATTTGAAGCAATACCGGATTCCCTTCACGGGGCTGAGCTTGGGCACGCACGACTTTGAGTTTGATATTGACAAGGCGTTCTTTGATTGCTATGATTATTCCATCGTAAAGGATGGCAAACTGAAAGCTCATGTAAACCTGCTTAAACAGGAGACCATGATGATTTTGAAGTTCCACATCACGGGTTCAGTAATGCTCACGTGCGATGTGTGTTTGTCGCCTTTCCCGGCAAAGACCGATATCGAAGAAAGGCTGATTGTCAAATTCACGGATGAAGGCGCTGCTGAAAACTCGGAAGAAATCATCGTACTGGCTAAACATGAGCATGAGCTGGACGTGGCGGGGCTACTGTATGAATACATCAACGTGGCGATACCGCACTATATCAAGTGCAGCGAGCAGGGCGACAATATCACCTGCGATGAGACGGTGCTGGCGAAGTTGAACGACCTGACACCAATACAGGAGCAAAAGGAAGAAAAGCAACCGGATCCCCGTTGGGATGCACTTAAGAAGATCAAGTATAATTGACAGCTGATAGTTGACAATTCGGCGGATCGACGATATGATAAAGAGGAATTAACGAATAACAATAAGCAAATAACTATAAGAATAATACGAGATGGCACATCCAAAACGTAAGGTCTCCAAATCACGGAGAGACAAAAGAAGGACACATTATAAAGCAGAACGCCCCACCTTGGTAACGTGCAAGGAAACAGGTGCTGTACACTTGCCACACCGTGCGTATTTGGTAGATGGCAACCTTTATTACAACGGTAAACTGATTGTCGAGAACACTGCTTCCGCCTAAATTGATCTTTCAAAAAAATCGAACATCCCATAACGCGTAACTGATTTTTTATGCGTTACTTTGGGGTGTTTTTGCGTCTTATCGGATTCAGCGACACTAACGAATGAAGATTGGTTTAGATATATTGGGTGGCGACTTTGCCCCGGAAGCAACCGTACAAGGTGCTATTTTAGCAGCCAAACAGCTTTCGGAAGCGGAAAAGATCGTACTCATCGGCGACCAAGATATCGCTAAGCAACGCATCGAACAAGCAGGGGGAAATCCTGCTTTTTTTGAATATGTACACGCCCCCGACCGGATCGGCATGGGCGAACACCCGACTAAAGCCATTGCCCAAAAGCCCGATTCTAGCATCAGCCGCGGGTTTCAACTACTCAAGGAGGGCGCAATTGATTCTTTTGCTTCGGCAGGGAATACCGGCGCCATGCTGGTTGGAGCGGTATTGAGTGTAAAAACTGTGCCCGGCGTCATCCGTCCAGCTATAGCCACCAATGTACCGAAAATCAAAAGTGGCTTCGGCATCCTCCTCGACGTAGGCGCTAATGCCGACTGCAAACCGGAAATGCTCCCCCAGTTTGGACTGTTGGGCAGCCTTTTTTCCGAACACGTGTACGGCATCGAAAAGCCCACGGTCGGCTTGGTCAACATCGGCGAAGAAGCCGAAAAAGGCAATGCGCTCACGCTGGCAGCCTACCCCCTACTAACGGAAAACAAACACATCAATTTTGTCGGCAACGTGGAAGGCCGCGAGCTCTTTGACGAAAAGGCCGATGTGATGGTGTGCGATGGTTTTGTAGGCAATATCGTGCTCAAACTTGCAGAGTCATTTTATGTTCTCACGCGGAAGAAAGGATTCAAAGATGCGTTTTTCGACCGATTCAATTACGAGCAATACGGCGGCAGCCCCATCCTGGGGGTCAATGCGCCCGTTATCATCGGGCATGGCATTTCTAGTCCAGAAGCCATAAAAAACATGGTCCTATTGTCTAAAAACATGATTGACTCCGACATCATCGAACGAATAAAACGGGCTTTCAATTAATTTGCTATATGTCAAAAATTCATGCTGCCGTAACGGCTGTACACGGGTACGTACCTGATTATATCCTTACCAACCAGGAACTCGAAACGATGGTCGACACGAACGATGAGTGGATCACCACTCGTACGGGCATCAAGGAACGGCGTATCCTGAAAGGCGAAGGCAAGGCGACCTCCGACATGGCTGTACCTGCAGTGAATGGCTTACTGGAAAAGCGGGGTATCGGTGCAGACGAGATTGACCTGATTATCTTTTGCACGGTTACGCCAGACATGCCGTTCCCGGCCACGGCTAACATCCTGGCCGATAAAGTCGGTGCGGTAAATGCTTGGGGGTTTGATTTGCAAGCCGCTTGCTCGGGTTTTATCTACGGTTTAACCACCGGCGCGCAGTTTATCGAAGCGGGCACACACAAAAAAGTGCTGGTGGTAGGCGGCGACAAAATGTCGTCCATTATCAACTATAAGGATCGTGCCACCTGCATCATTTTTGGTGATGGTTGTGGCGCGGTACTGCTCGAACCGAATGAAGAAGGACTTGGCGTGATGGACGCCATCCTTAAGAGCGACGGTTCAGGTTGCCCTTACCTCAACATCAAAGCCGGTGGATCACTAATGCCCGCCTCACACGCTACGGTAGACGCTGACCTGCATTATGCGTACCAAGAAGGCCGTACCGTGTTCAAATTTGCGGTGACTAGCATGGCAGATGTGGCCGCGGAAATCATGGACCGCAACAACCTTACAGCCGATGATGTCGCATGGCTCGTTCCCCATCAAGCCAATAAGCGCATTATCGACGCCACGGCAGACCGCATGGGGCTTAACGACGAGAAGGTGATGGTCAATATCGAACGCTATGGAAATACCACCGCTGGCACCATCCCGCTCTGCTTGTGGGAATGGGAAAGCCGACTGAAAAAAGGCGATAACCTCATACTTGCGGCGTTTGGAGGGGGATTCACATGGGGCTCCGTGTTCTTAAAATGGGCGTATGGTGATTGAGGAACAATAAATACCGATTTTATTTGTTATATAATAGATTAGCTAATATTTTTGATTCTTTATTAGGGCACCTTTAGAAATAACAGTATGAAGGCGTCCATTAAACCTACAAAACAATGAGCATGGATATCAAACAGATTCAAGACCTGATTAAGTTTGTGGCGAAGTCAGGGGTGAACGAGGTAGCTATTGAAGAGGAAGATTTCAAGATCACCATAAAGACAAACCAGGCACCTACTTACGTTACCGCAACTGTACCAACCGCAGCACCGGCGCCATTACCAGCGGCTGCTTCGGCGGCTCCCGCACCCGAAGCCCCCAAGGCCGAAGTACCCAAAGCGGAAGATACATCGAACTACGTGACCATCAAGTCGCCGATGATCGGCACATTCTATCGATCACCATCGCCAGACAAACCGGTATTTGTGAATGTCGGTGATGAGGTTAGCACTGGCAAGGTGGTCTGTATCGTAGAAGCCATGAAGCTTTTCAACGAGATCGAATCGGAGGTGTCGGGCAAAATTGTTAAGATACTGGTCGACGACGCACAGCCGGTGGAGTACGACCAGCCGTTGTTCTTGGTTGAACCGAAATAGTGCTATTTCACTATATCCGTTCCATACACTGCATTTTGCACACTAACGACCACACACTACCGAAGATAGTTAGACATTCATGTTCAAAAAAATACTAATAGCAAACCGAGGAGAAATTGCGTTGCGCATCATCCGCACCTGCCGTGAAATGGGCATCAAAAGCGTAGCGGTGTATTCCACTGCCGACCGCGACAGCCTACATGTACGTTTTGCCGATGAGGCCGTATGCATAGGCCCTCCCCCAAGCAAAGATTCGTACCTGAATATACCCAATATCATTTCAGCTGCGGAGCTCACCAACGCGGACGCGATACATCCTGGCTACGGTTTTTTATCTGAAAACGCCCGTTTTTCGTCCATCTGCAACCAATATGGCATCAAGTTCATCGGTGCCACGGCAGAGCAAATCGAGCAGATGGGTGACAAGGCTTCCGCTAAGGAGACCATGAAGAATGCCGGGGTACCTACAATCCCCGGCTCGGATGGGCTCGTAAACGACGTAAAAGAAGGAATAGCTATTGCCAATGAAATTGGCTATCCGGTCATCCTCAAGGCCACAGCCGGCGGCGGCGGGCGGGGAATGCGCATCGTCTGGAAGGATGAAGAGTTTGAACCAGCTTGGGATTCGGCGCGTCAAGAGGCGGGAGCTGCTTTCGGCAACGACGGCATCTATCTCGAGAAATTCGTGGAAGATCCCCGGCACATCGAAATTCAGGTGGTGGGCGACCAATTCGGCACTGTTTGCCACCTTTCCGAGCGCGATTGCTCCATCCAACGGCGCCACCAGAAGCTCATCGAGGAGGCACCCTCTCCTTTTATCACCCCCGAGCTACGCCACGCTATGGGCGATGCGGCCATCAAGGGTGCCAAGGCGGTCAACTACGAGGGAGCGGGTACCATCGAGTTCCTCGTGGATAAACACCGCAATTTCTATTTCATGGAAATGAATACCCGCATCCAGGTGGAACACCCCGTTACCGAAGAGGTAATCAATTTCGACCTCATCAAGGAACAGATCAAGGTGGCTGCGGGTATCCCCATTTCGGGCAACAGCTACGAGCCCACCATGCATGCCATCGAGTGCCGTATCAATGCCGAAGATCCATTTCACGGCTTCAGGCCCTCGCCCGGTAAAATTACCAATTTCCACTCGCCCGGCGGCCACGGCGTACGGGTGGATACGCACGCCTACTCGGGCTACGTCATTCCACCCAATTACGATTCCATGATTGCCAAACTTATCTGTGTGGCCCAGACCCGCGAGGAGGCGATCTCAACCATGGAGCGGGCACTAAGCGAATTTATCATCGAAGGAATCAAAACAACCATTCCATTGCATTTGCGCCTGATGCGCGACCCGAATTTCAGGGCAGGCAACTTCACGACCAAGTTTATGGATACCTTTGATTTGAGTGAATAAATAAATGTAACAACATCCCTTTAAAATACCATTCTTATCAAATAGAATGGTATTTTTGCTTTATTATAACAACATGAGCAAATTATCCGGTAAAAAACTCGTAGAGACCCTCAAAAATAAAGGCAAAACCCTCGAAGCCGAGATGTCATTCTTCGACCACTTGGAGGTGCTACGCTGGCACCTTATCCGGTCGGCTATCGCAGTGATTGTTTTCATGGTCGTCGCTTTTTCATTTTACGATTTTATTTTTGACGACGTCATCATGGGGCCAAAAGACGCAAACTTCTGGACCTATCGTGTGATGTGCCGGATTGCGGACTGGCTCAATACGCCGGATTTTTGCGTTACCGAAGTGCCGGGCACCATCATAAACACCCAAATGGCGGGGCAGTTTATCCTTCAGATCAACTCCTCATTGATCATTGCGGTGATGTTGGGCTTCCCCTACCTCTTGTACGAGGTATGGCTTTTCATCAAACCCGCGCTAACCGATATCGAACGGAAATCCGCCAGCGGCTTCGTGTTTTACGCGAGTCTCCTCTTCGTTTTGGGTGTGCTGTTCGGCTACTTCGTCGTGGTACCACTGGCGATGAACTTCTTGGCCAATTACTCCATCAGCGGCGACATTGCAAACACCATCACCGTACAGAACTACCTTTCGTTCGTAGCCACGCTCACGCTGGGGTGCGGTATCATTTTCGAGCTACCGATCGTTATTTTCATCCTTTCGAAACTGGGCATCATGACCCCCCAGTTCATGCGGAAGTCGCGTCAATACGCCGTTGTGGTTATCCTGATTATCGCTGCAATTATCACACCAACCCCCGATATCATCACGATGCTCACCGTTAGCTTCCCCATGTTTATACTCTATGAATTGAGTATCGTCGTTGCGTCACGGGTGCACAAGAAACGGATGAAAGCTGATGCCGATTTTTACAACAAGGAAAAACAAGGAGAAGAAAAACAACAGGATTAACTATGACGACACCACACACGATTGCCATCGGCGGTGATCATGCCGGCTTTACCTATAAGGCCGAGTTGCTAAACGTTTTAAAGGATGCAGGCTATACGGTAAAAGATTTTGGCACCCATACCACCGATTCAGTAGATTATCCGGATTTCGCGCATCCCGTGGCTGAGGCGATAGAACGTGGCGAATTTGACCGGGGCATATTGATATGCGGCAGTGCCAATGGTGTAGCCATAACAGCTAATAAGCATCAAAACATCCGTGCCGCAATTTGCTGGCAGGAGGAATTGGCCGTCCTCGCCCGGCAACATAACGACGCTAATATTGTGTGTATTCCGGCCCGCTTCATCGAAGTGGACCTCGCAAAAGACATCATCGACAAATTCCTCACCACCGATTTCGAAGGCGGCAGGCATGCCAACCGCGTGAATAAAATGTCGTGTTGAGTCGTAAGTCAAGTGTCTGTTGTCTAGAGTCTCAAAATAAAAGCACCATGAAGCATTTATTATCATTACTCCTCATTCCGGCCTTTTGCGGATGCATTATGGCCCAAGATCCGGTTCAGCTGAAATATGCGGCTGAAATCACGCCCGAAACAGCTAAAGCACACCTCTCCACGCTTGCTTCGGCCGAATTCGAAGGCCGCGGGACCGGCGAACCGGGAGGAGAGAAAGCCGCGGAATACATCGCAGATGAGTTTAAGCGACTTGGGTTAGCTGGGCCGGTAGACGGTTCATATTTCCAGCCGGTTAAACTGGTACGTACAAAATTTGATGTCAATGAATTCACCATCGATGGCAAATCATTTGCCAACGGTCAAGATTTCTATTTCGTAGGAGGCGGCCCCGAGACCACTGTCAATGCCAAAGAAATCGTCTTCATTGGCTACGGCATTAGCGACGCGAAGTATGACGATTTGAACGGAGTCGATATCAGCGGCAAAGTTGTATTGGTGATTAGTGATGGTGAACCCAAAGATGCCCAGGGAAATTCCCTCATCACAGGCACCACCAAAGAATCAGAATGGGCAACTTCCCGTACCAAACGCCTCCAAAACATCACTTCGAGAAATCCGAAACTCATTATCGCTATCTCTAACTCGGTGGAAGAAACGCTTGAGCAATTCGGGAACCGCCTCACCCAACCCCGTATTGCGTTGGATGAAGGCACAACCAATAGTGCTGCTTCCGACCGGGCACCCGTGGCCAACATTAGCCCGGAAATGGCCGATCTGATCCTGGCACGATCCAACACCTCCGTCAGTGAACTGACCAAGCGTATCGATGAGACCCAAAAAAGCCAGAGCAAGACCTATAAGGCTCGAATAAAGACAACATTTGGGTCGGTCACCGAGCCGTTTACATCCGATAACGTACTGGGATACCTCGAAGGCACAGACCTCAAAAATGAGCTGCTGGTGCTTACTGCGCACTACGACCATGAGGGCAACCAGAACGGCACGATATACTTCGGCGCAGACGACAACGGGTCGGGCACCACGGGCATATTGGAACTTGCCCGCGCCTTTGCCAAAGCAAAGGCCGAAGGTCACGGCCCACGGCGGAGTATCCTCTTCATGGCCGTCACGGCCGAAGAAAAAGGGCTATTGGGATCCAACTACTACTCGCGCCATCCGGTATTCCCGTTGGAAAATACGGTCGTTAACCTCAACACCGATATGATCGGCCGCATCGACGACGAGCATCTCCGTGGCAACCATAACTACGTGCACGCCATCGGGTCGGATAAATTGAGCTCCGAACTGAAGGTCATCAACGAAAATGCCAATGCCGAGTATACGCACATGGAGCTGGATTATATGTACGACGATCCGAAAGATCCCATGCGTATCTACTACCGTTCAGACCAGTATAACTTTGCTAAACATGGCATCCCGGTGATTTTTTACTTCAGCGGCTTGCATCCCGACTACCATACTCCGGCAGACACGGTAGATAAAATCAACTTCGAGATGCTTGCAAAGCGGGTCCGACTGGTCTTCCATACCGCATGGGAAATCGCTAACCGCGACAAACGACTCGTTGTAGATTCCAACAAAGAATAATTTAAAGAAATACATATGTTACCCCGTATCAATTTTACCGTTACACAGGCTTACAAATACCTAAGCAATCACTACGTTGACATTGCGCCGAAACACCTTACCGAGCTCTTCGCCGCAGACAAAGAACGGTTTGCCAAGTTCTCGATCACTTTCGGCGACATCTTGTTCGATTATTCTAAAAACCGCATCGATGACACGACGAAAGCACTACTCCTCCAGTTGGCCCGCGAATGCCGGCTTGAGGAAGCTATCAACGCGATGTTTGCCGGGGACGCCATCAACGAAACGGAAGGGCGTGCAGTGCTACACACTGCGTTGCGCCACCAAGGCGATAGACCCGTGCTGGTGGATGGCAAAGATGTGATACCCGATGTAAAGGCTGTATTAACCAAGATGCGTGGGTTTTCCGAGCGAATCATTGGTGGTGATTGGAAAGGCCATACCGGCAAGCCCATCACCGATGTGGTCAACATCGGTATCGGTGGCTCTGACCTGGGTCCGGTGATGGTTACGGAAGCGCTGAAGCCTTACAAAAACCACTTGAATATCCATTTCGTCTCGAACGTAGATGGTACACATATGGCAGAGACACTTAAAAAAGTGGAGCCGGAAACCACTTTGTTCTTGATTGCTTCCAAAACGTTTACCACACAAGAGACCATGGCCAATGCCCATACTGCCCGGCAATGGCTCCTGGATAGCGGTGCCGCCGCCGATGCTGTAGCCAAGCATTTCGTAGCCCTTTCTACCAATGCGAAAGCGGTAGCCGAGTTCGGTATCGATACACAGAACATGTTTGAGTTTTGGGATTGGGTAGGCGGCAGGTACTCGCTGTGGAGCGCCATCGGACTCTCCATTGTGCTTAGCATCGGTTATGAAAACTTTGAGCAGTTGCTCCAAGGAGCAAACGCGAGCGACAAGCATTTCCGGGAAACACCGTTTGAGGAAAACATTCCGGTCATCATGGCGCTGCTTGGTGTGTGGTATAACAATTTCTTCGACGCCGAAACGCAAGCCATCCTCCCCTATGACCAGTATTTACATCGATTTGCCGCGTATTTCCAACAGGGTGATATGGAGAGCAACGGCAAATATGTGGACCGCGAAGGCAATCCCGTAGAATACCAAACAGGGCCCATCATCTGGGGTGAGCCGGGCACCAATGGCCAGCATGCCTTTTACCAGCTTATCCATCAGGGCACAAAGTTGATTCTCTGCGACTTTATCGCGCCTGCGCAGACCCACAATCCCATTGGCGAGCACCATACGCTGCTCCTATCCAATTTCTTTGCGCAGACCGAAGCACTGATGAATGGTAAGGATGAAGCCGAGGTAATCACCGAATTGAAAGCATCGGGCAAATCAGACGAGGAAATCGCTCGTCTGAAGACCTTTAAAATATTCGAAGGTAACCGGCCCAGCAACTCGTTCCTCATCAAGAAAATCACGCCCTTTACGCTAGGGTCATTGATTGCCCTCTATGAACACAAGATTTTCGTGCAGGGCATCATCTGGAATATCTTCAGTTTCGACCAATGGGGCGTGGAGCTCGGCAAGCAGTTGGCTGGGAAAATTTTACCCGAGCTGCGGAACGATGAGGCTATTACTTCCCACGATGCGTCTACTAACGGCTTAATCAACCGCTATAAAACATGGCGTTGACCGATTAGACGGCACTTTCTTCGGTAAGGGGAATTTCTTGCACGGAATTTGCCGCCTTATTGCCTATGAACAGGCAACTTCATTGGCGATCAATTACGGCGATTGTTAGCACGGCTGCATTGTTGATTGGTAGCTCTTGCCAGGAGCCCACGTCATCGGACGACAAAACCACAGCACAGGGCGATACCGTATCCCACGGCGCAGTAGTTCCGATGGCAGCGACTTCGTGCTACCTCCACACGCACGGGCGGGATTCCGTACACCTGCGCATCACGGTGACAAACGACAGCGCTTCGGGCACGCTACAATTCAAAAACTACCAGATCGACGGCAGCCAAGGCACGGTAAGCGGCCGGTTTCGGGGCGATACGCTCATGGTTATCTACGACTTCCATGCCGAGGGCACCCACAACCGTACAGCGGAGGCATTCCTTAAACGGGGGGCCGATCTAATACGGGGGGTCGGCGACCGGGAACCGGTGGGAAACACGTACCGGTTTACCAATCGTAGTGCCATCGATTTCGAGGCTGGCCAGATTTTTCAACCGGTACCGTGTGATTAGTTGGCTGGTATGCGAAGACTTAATTTACGCCAGTGCTGCCAGCGCATTGTCGTAGTTGGGCTCGTTGGTTATCTCAGCAACCTGCTCGGTATATTGCACCGTGCCGTCTTCACCAATAACCACCACCGCACGACTCAAAAGCCCTTCCAATGGACCGTCGGTTAGTTTCAATTGGTAAGCATCCGAAAAATTGCTATCCCTGTACTCCGATAAGGTTTCCACGTCGCTAATGCCTTCCGCTGCACAGAACCGCCCTTGTGCGAATGGCAGGTCTCTTGAAATGCAGAGCACCACAGTGTTGTCCAAGCCAGCGGCTTTCTCATTGAACGCCCGTACCGAGGCCGCACATGTGCCCGTATCTATGCTCGGAAAAACATTGAGGATTACTTTCTTTCCTTGGTAGTCACTCAACGACGTCGTTGATAGGTCTCCGGCTATCAATTTAAAATCGGGAGCTTTGCTTCCCACAGCCGGAAGCGATCCGGCAGTATGTACTTCTGTACCTTTGAATGTTATTGTTGCCATAATTTTTTGATTTTCCGTAATAATAGCAAATTCCTACTGGGTTTGAAAGGACTTGGCCAATTGTTGACAGGTGGATGATATTACCTGCGCGTCGTAGTCGTTAGTTACCCGGAAAACCCATGAAAGCTGATTTCACCGTCCATCAGACGGGAAATCAGCTAACACACTTGATGTTCGACGCATTTCTGTACGTCCACTACATTCAATCTCCGTAAATATATACTTCAGCTATGCTTGTAAACGGATCCCTATTACTATCTGGCAATACCAATTTCAGATAACGACCCGTTAGCGTAGAAGACGAATTGCTTATCGATATTTCGATATTATCTCTCCCTGAAACAAATTCCGCTTCTCCGATTTTTGTCCATGTGGTTGCATCGGCATCAGGATCTGGACCAACAAAATACTGAATTGTTTTTGCGTCTCCGTTTCCAGGTCGCCTATACGTATCAATTTTGGCAATCTTCTTGGACGAGGTCATATCGATAATAGCCCAGTGGGGAAGAGGTATATTTCCTCCATCCCATCGCGAATGCCAGTAGCTACCCAAATTCCCATCAAGTAACGTGTTCTTACCGCCGCCATCACTAGCCGTTTCATCCGAAACTTCCAATACACTCCACGAACTCCGGTCGTATTTGTAGAGCCCTTCATATTGTTCCCAATCTACAGAAAACGTATCGATCGAAAATTCTTCCGGGATAAACGATGATGAAAACTGGAAACTTGTTCCCTCCTTAAAATCAGGACAAACAATTCGCTCATCCCCGGGGTACAACCTTACCGTATTTGTTTCGCCATTATCCATCGTATATCTGATATCTGTCCAGGTCAGTCCCTCCATCGCACCAAACCACTCAATAATACCGCCACTTGCTGTTAATTCGAAGCTTTTAACTCTTCTATTAAGTAGCGAACTTTGAAAAAAATCGCCGTACGAGTTACCAAATCCAGTAAGATACAATGAGCTGTGCCCAAAATTATCCGTCGTTTTTACTTCAAAGGTATAAGCACCTTCCGGTAAATCAGGCACATCTACGTAAAAACTATCCAAACCGGTTGTTGGAGAAACGGAAGTGATTAACGAGTCCGACATGGAATTCCAATACAAATCGACGCTTTTCACGTTCGGCGCGTTTTCTAACCAAAATGCGAACTGAACACGGCCTTTACCGGCAATAAACTGTACGGAGTCCACTTTAGGCGCGTAGATTGTTTCTCCATTTTTGACATATTCCTCATGGATATCCATAAAGCTTTCGCAGGACGTCGCGACAACAGCCAGGGAAAGCAGGAGTATACTATATGATTGTTTCATTCTTTCTTGATTTTAGTTCTTCTTATTACTGTACTTCGCCAAACACGTCGACTTCTGCAGGGTGAGTGAATGTCGTTCCTCCCCACGTGGATAATATATTAATCCGGATGTAGCGCGCAGGGGGTAAATCCAACGGAAATGCAAACTCATGTCCCTCTTGTGCTAGCGCTAAATCCTCATCGTTTGAAGTCCCAATAGGTAGCCCTGATGGTTTGACTATTTCACAATCCATGATCTTAGTCCATCCGCTCCAATCGCCATTCTGTGAAGGCTTAGTCTCTGAAACGTATACTTCAAACTCTTTCGGATTGCCCCAATTGTAGTAATCGCTGCTAAAGAACCGTTGAAACATTACAATTCGGCTAAGTTTCGCGTTAACACCCAAATCGATCGTAAACGGCGCCGGAATGGAAGAGTTGGCGGAATGGCCAAAATTATCCCGATCATCGTCAATTAGGAAATTATCCATCCCTTCCCAGTTTGTGAAACTGGCATCGTTGCCGAGTTTCATGATAGACATCCCTGTTTTGGGAATTTCTTCTTCAAATAACGGTACAACAGTTGTAGCAATCGTATCGGTATAGTTTCCGAATTGGTCACTGAGGATTACCGCAAACTTTCGCGGTTCTGGTGCAAATCCACGTATGGATTGCATCATCGTCTCCGCTTCGGACGATGCTATTCGGCTTGTAACCATCTGACCAGTAGAGTCGGCCGCGAGGAATTCAAAAACAACCGGTGCTTTCAGTTCATTTGACCACTGAAATTGCGCTCCACCGAAGTCATTGACAATATTCATGCTCTTCCTAACTTTACTAAGCGGGGATTCTAAGGGGGTAAACGTTACTTTCACCGGATCTGACAGCTCCAACGCGCGATTGAACACGTAAATGTCTGCCGTATGCTCCAACATGTCATCGAACCCGACGATCGCTATTTTATTATCATAAAAAGACGATGATACCTCCCGTTTACTTCCATTGGAAATGGTGTAAACGGCTTTCACACCCAGGATATCCTCGGAGTTGGGTATACGATAGGTGACAATTGCCCCTCCGGGTGTCGCTTCTACGGATACATCGGTTATGACACCGGGTTTTCCTAAGCTAGGGCTGGTTGGGTCCAAATTCTTCTCCGTACATGACCATAAAATCAATACTGAAAAAAGGACTAAATTTATCCGTTTAATTATCCGTTTCATTATCGGTTTCTTTAGAAATTCATGAAAAAAATCTACCATCCTGGGTTTTGAACAAGGAGTGGGTTATTGACGAGATCATATTCCGGTATTGGTGCAAAATAATCCCTGTATGTAAACTTCTGTACATAAAGCGTAGTGACCGTATAGTACTCATTAACGTCACTGGCCGACACGTTCCATCCCTGGATCAGGCGGTTCTGCTCGCGTACCGCTGTTTTCCACCGATGACTATCCCAATAGTAATGCCCTTCACAAGCCAATTCAATTTTCCGTTCTTGTTGTATAATCTGGCGCATTCCGTTTTTTGAAGTCGGTTTGCTGGGATTGTTAGAATATTGCTGCCAGCTCTCCACGACCCCTTCCAGGCCGGCTCTTTCCCTAACCAAGTCAATATATTTATACACTTCGGCATCCGGGGCTGCTTTACTTTCATTCAGCGCCTCGGCGTAAAAGAGATATAAATCGGCTAGGCGCATATCGGGGAACGGGAAGGTTTCATAAGAAACACTATTTGCGTCCCTGAATTGCGTATTCATAGAGACCAGTTTTTTAGGCCAATACCCGGTGGCGTTGTAATCTCCCGGATTAAATACCGAAGAAAATTCACCAAACCTGTTTCTGGGGTACAATGCATCCAAATCATTTTCTGGCTCATTACGATAGGAATTACCCCACCATTTTCCGCGATCGAATCCTAGCGTAGAATAGAAGCGGGGCTCCCGGTCAAAATTCAATGCTGCCGTTTGCTCTCCTTTTTGGATCACTCGTGCATGTTCGTCATCCCCTACGCGTATATTATAACGGTTGGTATAATCATACTCAATGTCTTCTTCGATAGGCACACCGTTTTTAGAATAGAACTCTTCAACCGTGGCTAAACTCACGCTCATCCTACCGCTCGACGACGAGGATGTTCCTTGCTCGAACCGGGGTAATGCTGGTGACTGCAACCCTGAATTTACCGGATAAGAAGAGTTTCCCCAAATTAACTCCACATTCCATCGCTCGCTAACACTACTACGCAATGTATTTACAAGCCTAGTTGTATCCGATATCGGTTTGGACGTGACGTAGTCTTCCATTTGGTAAAGACGAATTCCCGATTGTTCACATATTTCAATAGCCTCTCTACACGCCTCTGCCGCACGATCCCACCTGGTGGCATCGTAAACTTGGTTAAAGAAAGGTTCGCCATTTTCGTCAAGGAAACTATTGTAGTCGGTATTACCATTGAATAGCGGGCTGGCCCAGTATACCAGTGCTTTTGCTTTCAGCATATAAGCAGCTGATTTTGTAAACCGGCCGAGTTGGGTGGATGTGGCCTGGATAAACAGCGGCAGGGCATCGCTAACGATAACTTCATCGATCAGTTCCGTGATATAGGCAAAACAGTCGTCTACTTTCTGGCGCGTAACCCGTACGCCGGTTGTCGATTCATTGACCGGAAGGCTTTCTTTTAACGGGGTTATCGGCCCATAAAATGTGACGAGGTAGAAGTGCATGTAGGCTTTAATCAACTTTACTTCCGCAATCATTCGCTGCTTTTCATATTGATTCAAATCTTGCACGCCGCCCACGTTTTCCAAGAATGTATTACATTCCCTTATTCCGGCATACAACGAGCGAATCATATCACCTTTCCCACCCCAATAATCGATCATATTGGATGTCGAACTATTTTTCCCCAGCCCGAACTGCATGCCTCCGGATGTTTGGCCCTCTTTATTGAAGCACATTTCCAGCGCACCGAAAATCCCCGGGTTTTCATTCCACCCCGCAGATTTCGGCATTCCCCAATAACATGTTGCCAAATACTGTTCCGTCGTGTACCGATCGGAAAAGGCATTATCCAACGTCGCGATGTTATCCGGTACCACATCCAGGTAATTACAGGAGCAAATAGTCGTTAGTATAACTAACGAGCATATGTATTTTTTCAATGTCGATTTCATGTTACGTTCCATGCTTATTATAAATTTACGGTCAGTCCGAGGTTGAATACGCGTTGTACAGGGTATCCCAATCCATTTCCGGCCATTTCGGGATCCCACAATTTAAATCCACTCCAAGACATCAAGTTGGTTCCACTCGCATACACCCGGAGATTTCGCACGAAGAACCTTTCAGTCAGCGTTGGAGGTAGTGTATAACCGATCTCCGCGGATTTCAGGCGCAAAAAAGTCGCGTCTTGCATAAACCACGTACTTTGTTGTCTGTTATTAGCTATCTCGTAGTTAGCAAGTCGTGGCCACAGCGCGTATACATCTTTGTTCCCTTCCGACCAATAGCTATCTGCATATGCCTGTATAATCGCATTATGCCCGATTAAACCATCGTCTTCTCCGGGTATCCCCGAGTTACCATCGAGGAATGGCGTCGTTTTCTTTAAATCGATCCAAAATGACTGACGAGCTGAGCCTTGAAAGAAAAACGACACGTCAATCGATTTATACCCCATGGACAAACCGAACCCGTAGTTGATTTCCGGCGTCGTCGGAAAGCCAATCGGGACTTTATCCAAATCGGTAATTTGCCCATCGCCGTTGATGTCTTTGTACTTAATATCTCCGGCCATATAGGAACCAAATTGCGTGGGCGAATTTTCAACTTCTTCATCGTCTACGAAGAGGCGTTCAGCTACAAATCCCCATTGTTGACTCAAGGGTTGGCCTATTTTCGATAACCACGGCGTTGCCGAATAGTCCGGCTCTTCCCATTCTATTGCTTTACTTGTGGCATAGGTGAAGGTTCCGCGTCCGGTAAACCACAGGTCTGGACTCACGCTTTTCTCATAATTCAATTCTACATCAATCCCTTGCCCCTCGGCTTTGCCCAAGTTGGCTTTCACGTCAGGAATAATTCCCATCGTTGCTGGAATGACACGGTTCAACAGGATATTTTCCCTACGCTCCCTAAAAAATTCAATTATTGTAGAAAAACCACCTACGGTTGTCGCTTCAAGTCCAATATTTGTTTTATAAGCGGTTTCCCAACCAATTCTATCATTAGCATATCGGGAAATACTTATGCCCAGCGGATTATAATTTAGTTGGGTTCCCCAGTTTACGAGTCGCCCTGCGTTCATATTTACTTCTGACAAATAGTAGAAACGGTCGTAGCCACTTCCAATGCCATCGTTACCTACCAATCCGTAAGTACCTTTCAGCTTCAGTTGGCTGAATACATTGGTCATCGGTTCGAAGAAACGTTCGTTAGATATCATCCAGGCAAAGCCGGCAGAGGGGAAAAATCCCCAACGGTTGTTCGCCGAAAAGCGTTCCGATCCGTTATATCCAAAATTAAATTCCGCAAAATACCTAGAGTCATAATTATAGGTTAAACGTCCTGAAACCCCCATATTCCGGCTAGGCAGCGATAGTTGCAGGTTGTCAGAAATACCCTGTTTTTGACTCCTCATCGTGTAAACTAACAATCCCCCCAAGCTGTGAACGTCATTGAATGTTCTGTTATAATCGACTGCACTTTCCAAATAAAACACGGTGTTGATGTGTCGTTGGCCGGGTATATAATTGATGTATTCCGTACCACCGGCAGGATTCAAGCGCTGCAATTTATAGCTTTGATCTGCCAAGTTGTATGATTGCATATCATAATAAAAAGGGAAATATTGCCTATCAACCGTATATTCCGAGTAGCGGTTCATGTTAAACAACGCCCGTGCGCTCAGTCCTTCGGTTACTCCAGACAAATCCTGTTTAAGTTCAAATTGGGTCAATGCCTGGTTTTTGCTATAATCCCTGTAACCTTTCAATGATTCTGCATAAGGATTGGTGTATCCAGCATTCCCATAGTTTCCGAATAATATATGTTTGGCATAGGCAAACTGATCATCAGGCTCGTAATAAGGCTTAAAGAGTACAGGGTTCGCCTGCATAACCTTATTGTACATTTGTGTACCACCATCTATCGGGCCTGTATATTCATCAAAAGTCACATTCAGGCGAAGTATCAATTCGGTTGTGTTGGTCACATTCACATTCACATTAGAACGGGCAGCATACTTTGTCAGACTAATATTTGAATTGAAATTATTCCGATTATCGACTTTCATGTTCCCGTTGTCCTGCGTCACATTCGCAGCCACGTAGTATCTCGCTACTTTACCCCCTCCACTTAGGCTTAGGTTGACCCGCTGGTTAGATATCACATCATCAAACATCGCGTCGTACCAGTCAGTAGACGGGAAGATATCCGGATAAAGCCCACGTTCGGTCATAACGACTTTCTCCTGTGGATAAATGGGTATACCCAATGGATCGCGTGTTTTAATCGCCTCGTTGTGCATACGCATAAATGTGACCGGATCTGCAATATCGATCCGCTTCGTTGGGGAAGAGAATGAATTTTCAGCCCGGACATTAATCTGGACTTTCCCTTCCGTTCCTTCTTTGGTTGTGACGGCAATAACCCCATTTGCTCCGCGAGCTCCATACAGTGCAGTTGCCGTAGCATCTTTCATGATCGAAAAACTAGCGATATCGTCGGTGTTGAGACGGGCTAAATCTTCGGTTGTAAGCTCTACTCCGTCAATAAGGATCAAAGGATCTCTCTTTGCGTCCGCCCCAAAAGTAGTAATACCACGGATAAAGAAACTCGCATTGTCCCTTCCTGGTTCCCCACTTTGCTGAAAGGATATCAAACCTGCCACACGGCCTGCAAAAGCGGTGGTGAGATTACTGCTTGGCACTTTTAACTCACTCGGCTTGACTGTCGTAATTGAGCCTAGTACGCTCTCCTTCTTTTGTTTACCAAAGGCAACGATCGTTACTTCATCCAATTCACTCGATTGGAATCTGAGCACAATATTTAACGTTGTCTGTCCGGTATAGGTCACTTCTTCTGGAATCATTCCGAGGAATGTCGCAACCAACACCGTATTGAGCGGAATATCATCCAATACGAAATCACCAGATTCGTCGGTCATCACCCCGCGTGTGCTTCCTTTAATTGAAATAGTCGCTCCAGCGACAACGTCTCCCCCTTCATCCGTTACTTTGCCTTTTACCCGTTGTTGATTCTGCTGTGGTTCATCTGAATAAAGTACACCAGCTTTTAAGCTAATAGCAGGCGACACAGAAAAGGCAAAAAATAAAAATAAGATTCCCCTGATTAAATAAGTTGTTAGTAATTCAGTTGCAGGGCACCCTGAAACCGATTTTTTTCGTTTTCTCATACGATACTTCTCCATAAAAAATAGTTAATTAACTGGTTGTTATACAATAGTTTTACTTGGTTGCTTGGCACATGGATAGACCGATTACATTTCTAAAATGCGACCTGACTAGATTTTCTGAAAAAAGGCTATAAGATAAGTAATGTTTTAATCATAGAGTCCTACAACTGAAATTCATATTATCAAAGGTTAATAATTAATTAAGCCCTACGTGCCACAACCCACCAAATAAATAAATGTGTAAAGCACGCTATTGGTTGAGGGTAAATGTATGGATAATTTATTGAATTGCAAAAAAAATACACACAACTAATTTTTCGATGCGTCGTTGTTCAAAAATGCAATGAATTCGGAACCATGGCGGTCAAACTCCGAGTGGCATTTTGGAATGGCTTTCGCGCGTCCAATCCGCTTTCACCTTGTAACTAAAAACCAATTTAGCTAAGTTTGCGAGATGAGGATGATTGGTTTATGGTTACCTGGTTAGTGATTACAGCGCTTGTCATCGGCCCCGCAATTATCGTTTGGGGCGCATTCCATATCCAAGCGAACTTTTTTCTCAAAGCTACCCATCAAGGCAATGTTACACGTCGCCAGATCGCCCTCACGTTTGACGACGGCCCCCATCCGGTTTATACGCCACAGGTACTAGAACTATTGGACCGACACAACGCAAAAGCAACCTTTTTCTGTATCGGGAAAAACGTGATGAAACATCCGGAAATTGCCAGCAGAATCCAAGTTGCAGGCCACATCGTGGGCAACCATTCGTTCTCCCACGCGCATACCATTGATTTCCATGGAAAAAACAGCTGGCTTGAGGAGCTGCGGAAGACGGATATCGTCATCACACAGGCAACCGGCTACACGCCCCGATTCTTCCGCCCGCCTTATGGTGTGACCACACCGCACCTCGCCAAAGCCATCCGCACGAGCGGTCATCGGGTCATCGGCTGGCGCGTACGCCCATACGATACGTTGGACAGCCGCTCGCCGGCTCGAATCGTCCAAACCATATTGGGAAAGGTAAAGCCAGGTACCATCGTTCTACTGCATGATACACACGACCGGATCGTGCCGGTTTTGGAACAGTTGTTGCCTGCACTCCTCCAGCGCGGTTATACGTTGGTTACCGTGCCTAAATTAATCGATCAGGATGCATACACTGAAATATAGCATAATCGCCTTAGGCCTACTGCTGTGCGGCACCGCGGGATTTGCACAACGCAAGGCGCTCGGCACCGAAGAATCTACTGTACTGAAGGCTAAGGTAACCGCCAATACCCAAAACCTTCAAACGTTGCAAGGCGACTTTACGCAAATCAAGCAGCTTAGCTACATGGACAACGCCATCCGTTCCACAGGGAAGCTTTATTTCAAAGCACCGGGCCAAATACGGTGGGAATACGTGTCGCCCGCAAACTACGTGGTCATCTTCAATGGCCAATCCATGCATACCATAGAAGGTGGCCGCACCAAAACAACAAGTCTCGGCGCTAATCGGCGGATGCAAGGGCTGAACGACCTCTTGGCGGGATCGGTGCGGGGCGGCGATATGCTCGATGAAAGCCGCTTCCAAATTTCCTATTTTCACGACAAAGCCGACTATATAGCTATACTGGTACCGAAAGACAAAGGCCTCAGCAGGTATATAAAGCAAGTAGAACTAACCTTTGACGGAACCTCCCTGCTGCTTACCCAGGTTACGCTCACCGACCCAGCGGGAGACAGCACCCAACTCGCCTTTGTCAACCAGCGGAAGGACCTACCGATACCGGACGCGATGTTCCAACCTTAACGATCGCGGGCCAACCCCTCAAATGCATCCGCCCAGTCGCCGCTATTCCAAGCCCAGTAGGCGCCGATTGCTGGCTTCGTCGGCATCGCCACCGGCAAAGTCATCGAACGTCTTCTCCGTAACGCGGATAATGTTGTCGTTGATGAATACCGCGCCTTCGCGGGCACCATCTTCAGGGTGTTTCAGTGCACATTCCCACTCCATCACAGCCCACCCCTTGAAATCGTACGCTGTCAGCTTGCTGAATATGGCTTTGAAATCCACTTGTCCATCACCCAGTGAGCGGAACCGACCAGCACGTTCCACCCAGCCCGTGTAACCACCGTATACCCCTTGTTTGCCAGTAGGGTTGAACTCCGCATCTTTCACGTGGAATGCCTTGATGCGTTCGTGGTAATGGTCGATATAAGCCAAGTAATCCAGGCATTGCAGCACAAAGTGCGAAGGGTCATATAGCAAGCATGCCCGTGGGTGGTTATCTACCTTTTCAAGGAAACGCTCGTAACTTACCCCGTCGTGCAGGTCTTCACCGGGATGGATTTCATAACATACATCCACACCTTGCTCGTCAAAAGTGTCCAATATCGGACGCCAGCGTTTGGCCAGCTCGGTAAATCCGGTATCGACCAGCCCCTGTGGGCGCTGCGGCCATGGATACACGGTTTGCCATAGCAAAGCACCGCTGAACGTGGCATGGGCGGTGAGCCCGAGGTTGGCTGACGCCTTAGCCGCGTATTTCAATTGCTGCACGGCCCATTCGGTACGTGCCTTGGGATTGTTGTGGTATTGCGCCGGCGCGAAGCCGTCGAACTGCTCGTCGTACGCAGGATGCACCGCTACCAGCTGCCCCTGCAAGTGGGTAGATAGTTCGGTAATCTCCAGACCGATTTCGTTAATCAATCCCTTGATTTCATCGGCATAGGTCTTGCTCTCCGCCGCTTTTTGCAGGTCGAAGTAATCGGTAGCCCATGTCGGTATCTGCACCCCCTTAAACCCCAATTCCTTCGCCCAGCGGCAAATGGATTCGAGTGAGTTGAATGGTGGTTGATCGCCCAGAAACTGGGCAAGGAAAATACCGGGACCTTTAATTGTTTGCATAATTACTGTGAGTTTAAAACTATAACTGATTTATTTTTATCTGGGACTATACTGTAAATGGCGTCCATTTTTCGGTGCTATCGTTGCTGCGCAGTACGTTGTCGAGGAAGGCCATCCCACGTACACCATCGGCTACCGATGGGAAATCTGCTCCTTCGTTTCCCCCACTGCCGCGCCGCGCACGCCATGCGTCAGCAAAGCTGCGGTACAGGTTGGCAAAAGCCTCGAGGTAACCTTCTGGATGTCCCACGGGCGTGCGACAAAAGGCACGAGCTTCAGGCGAAATGGCGGCATTGCCCCCTGCGCGGTATATCTGGGCAGGTTCGTCAAGCCATTTCACCGTTAAGGTATTGGGTTCCTGTTGGTTCCATTCCAGCCCCCCATTCTCACCATAGATACGCACCTTCAATGCGTTTTCCTCGCCTGCTGCCACCTGCGAGGCCATCAATACGCCGCTGGCCCCATTGTCAAACTGCAAGAGGATGTTCCCGTCGTCTTCCAGCCTGCGACCTTCCACATAGGTATATAACGAAGCACACAGCTGCGTGGTGCGTAAGCCCGAGATAAATTCGGCAAGGTGGAGGGCATGGGTTCCGATATCGCCCATGCAACCGCTCCTACCCGACTTGCTCGGGTCCGTACGCCATGCAGCCTGCTTATCGCCCGCCTGCTCCGAAGGTCGACTGAGCCAGCCTTGCGGATATTCCACATAAACTTTGCGGAGTTTGCCGAGTACGCCATCACGCACCAACTTCCGCGCCTGCCGCACCATCGGGTAACCGACGTATGTGTGGGTGAGCAAAAACAACAGCCCCGTTTCGTCGACCTTCTGCTGCAGTCGTTTGGCTTCTTGCAAGTCGAGCGTCATCGGCTTATCCAACACCACGTGGAATCCGTTTTCCAGTGCGAGCATAGCCGGTTCGAAATGGACATGGTTTGGCGTAACGATGCTGACGAAATCCATGCGTTCGCCCTCTGGAAGTTCGCGCTCCGCTGCTATCATCTCTTGATAACTCCCGTAAACCCGGTTGGCAGGAAGATAAAGCGACTCGCCGCTTTCCTTCGATCGCCCCGGGTCGGAACTAAACGCTCCGCATACCAATTCGATCTGACCATCCATCACAGCGGCGATGCGATGGATTTCACCGATGAACGCCCCTTTCCCGCCTCCTACCATTCCCATCCTCAGTTTGCGATTGATTGGATTACTGACCATAATTATGTTGATTTAATTGTAAGTTACACATTGTCATCGTTGGCATTTCCCTTGTAAGGGTACACAAAAATAGCATTATTGAAAAGAATCGGGCATATTGATGCAAAGATTTTACCCAATGAAGCAAATCAGGTCACCGGCTGCCCGATGGCTGTGCCAGAATGGCGTTTCGAATGTGTTAAAAATGGTTAAATTCATCGGGTATTGGTCTCGAATATGTATTTTAGCCACTTGTATAGTTAGGTCTTAAGGTCGCGCACGTTGCATGGAAAAACGAATGGTCTGGATGTTTATATGGGCGGTTATGATCTTCACGACGTTGCTCTCGGCCTGCGATCCTAAAAAACCAAAGCCAGTGGCGCGATCATTTGATCAATTTCTTTATCCTGAAGACCTGAAGGGTGTCGTCCCAGCGGGCGTAACCGGCGATGACAGTACGCAGTTGGTACGCGCATACATCGAACAATGGTTACGTCAGCAAGCGTTGCTATACCATGCACAACGCAACGTCGATATCAATACCGAGCGCCTCAACAAACAGGTAGAGAACTATAAAAATGGCCTCATCGTATATGAATATGAGCAAGCGCTGGTGAGCCAGAAACTGGATACAGTGGTGACGGACGATGAAATCTGGCAATATTACGATGCACGTCCAGACCTGTTCATCCTTCAGCAACCCATTCTCAAGCGTTCTTATATCCGGCTTCGTACGAATGCACCCGAACTGGACCGAGTAAAGCGGCTCTTGGTTTCATCGAATTTTGAAGAACAGGACCTGCTGGCTAAATATTGCGCCATGTATGCATCGGGCTACGCACTTCTCGATACCTCATGGCACTACGTTGACGACCTGGTAAAGGAAATCCCCCTTGCACAGATCGATGAGGAAGATTATGGGCAAATTGGGCGAATTTTTGAAATAATTGAAAATAATGAATTATATCTGATAATTTTGCACGATTCGAAATTGAGGGAAGCACGATCGCCCCTACCATTGGTACGAGGGCAAGTTCGCAATTTAATTTTGAACAAACGCAAAATCGATCTGATTGATCGCATGCAACGGAGCATCGTAGCGGATGCCCGCGAGAAGAACAACATAGAAATATACAATTAAATGAGTAAATACAACGGCATTTTTCTGGTTTTGGCATTAGTAAGTATATCCCGTTGGGCCATCGCCCAAGAACCACAGGTCATTGATCGGGTGGCAGCAGTGGTGGGGTCCAACATCATTCTGGAATCTGAAATCGAGATGCAATATGCCCAGTACCTTGCCCAGGGTAATAAGGCCAGCGAAAACTTCAAATGCTACATCCTACAACAGCAGCTTACCCAGAAATTGCTTGCCCAACAGGCGGCTATCGACTCCATCGAAGTGAGTGAAGGTGAGGTAGACGACAACATTAATTCCCGCTTGCGGTACATGTCGGGCCAAGCTGGTGGGCAGGAGCGTCTTGAGCAGTTCCTCAACCGCTCGTTGCTGCAATATAAGGAAGAAATGCGACCTAGCATATACGAACAGCTAAAGGCCAACAAGATGCAACAAAACATCGTTGCGGGCATCGATGTAACACCGTTGGAAGTACGGCGATATTTCGAATCGCTGGACGCTGACAGCCTTCCTTACTTCAACACCGAAGTGGAAGTGGGTGAATTGGTGGTATTTCCCGAACTTACACGTGAGGAAAAACAGCAATTCCGTGACCGCGCCGAGGACCTTCGCCAACAGGTGATAGACGGTTCTGACTTTGCGACGATAGCACGGCTATATTCCCAAGATGGCGGCTCCGCAGCCTATGGTGGCGACCTGGGTTTCCATACCCGAGACATGATGGTAAAGGAATATACGGCGGTATCGTTCCGGATGAAGCCGGGCGAGGTGTCGCCGGTTTTCGAATCCGAACACGGCTTCCATTTTCTCGAAGTGCTGGAGCGTCGGGGTGAGGAAGTGCGGACCCGGCATATCCTTATTCAAATCAAGCCAACGGCAGCCAGCTTGGAGCGGGCCAAAACACGTATCGATAGTATTTACGGAAACGTGGTAAACAAGAAACTCGATTTCTACAGTGCTGCAACGCTCTATTCTGACAATAAAGAAACAAAGTATAATGGCGGCATGTTGCTTAATATGGAAAATCAGCAAAGCCGCACAACGCTGATTCCGGCTGACAAACTGGACGCCTCCGTTTTCACGGCGATTGATACGCTTCAACCGGGTGAATATTCCCGACCGGCCCAGTTTACAGACCGCACCGGAAAAACCGGATACCGGTTTACATACCTGAAGTCGCGGACACCACCCCATCAAGCCAACCTTGACATGGACTTTGCTAAAATTAAGGAAGCTGCCCTGGAGGATAAGATCAATCGGGAGCTAAGCCAATGGTTTGAAAAGCGCCGGGAAGTAACGTTTATCGATATCAACGAAGCATATCACAGCTGTGACGACCTGAAGATTTGGCTGAAGGACAAGCAAACAACTGTAGCGAAGCTTTAAGAGGTAAGATTAAGGAGCAAGGAGCAAAGACTTACGACTCAAACAACATCTCAATAATAACCCGCCATTGGAAATCGGGCTGTAGTTGCCATATGCGCACATAATTACATTTCAGCGTCTCAGAAGATGATGCCGTAGCTACATCAGCTTCGCCATAAGAGTATGCGAGTTCACCGCTAATTGATCGACTCGCTACAAGCGATCTCGATTGCACCGCCAAATCCTGCTCCTTCACAAAATCAAGAATGGCCGACTTACCAATAATGGGGGTTTTCCACGGGAAATAAAGCCGCGCATCTTCCGCCAGGAACTCACCATAAGCGATTGCTGCATCGGTTTTGAGTACGGTAGCTAGCAATTGGTCATTGCTCATCACGATTTCCTTCCGCTGCTGTATACGTTCTTTGGTCTTGAAGCGCCTAAATTCTTTGTCGTCCGGCTCGACGTAACGGATATCGGGTTCCTCATTGCCCCCATGGTGTTCAATCTGTGCACGAAGATCGATTTTCCAATTGCCCTTGCGGTCGCGTCGCCACACGGTGAGATACTCGCCATACCGTTTGATTGCCCCAATACGTTGGAAGGACAAGGTACCGGTCGTTACGCCCCATTCCATGCTCTTGGCAATGGCTGCAAAAGTAGGGCGCCACGTCATCACATCGGGAATATTCGGGCGGTTGTTCAGGTATGTTAGCGCATCCATCGGCGCTGGGCCGAAAAACGTGGAGTTTTGATCCACTACGGACATGAACGCCGCATGCGGCCCTTTGATTTCCGAGAGCCGCGCCGCGGTCCGATCTGCCATCAATAAGCTCCCTACCTTGCCGAGCATCTGGGCGGTTACCGAATGGACGGTAACCATCAAAAAAACAGTAAAACCAATCCTGCTAATAACGGTCATTTCTACTAATCAAATCTTATTCCAAAGCGTGCCCTCTTTGCTGTCCTTGAGCTGAACACCTATCGTATTCAAGCCTTCTCGTATACGGTCTGATGTGGCGTAATCCTTATGTTGTTTTGCTTCGTTGCGCAGGTTGATAACGACCTCCATCAACTTCTCGAAATCGTCAGATCCGGTATTGTCGTCGACCAGTCCCAACACGTCATGGACGAAATCCTGCATCAACGTTTTGAGTGCTGACAAAGAGGCTTCATCGATGGTGAGCTTGCCATCGTACACGCTATTGACAATACGTACTGCTTCAAACAATTCGGCAATCAGCACCGGGCTGTTGAAATCGTCGTCCATCGCCGCATAACAACGTTGTTTGAGTTCATCGATATTCACATCGACGTTCTTGGCTGTCGCTTTCAGTTTGGGTAGCAGCGCCATCGCATTCATGAGCCTCTTATAGCCTTTATCTGCTGCGTCCAAGGCATCGTTAGAGAAATCGAGTGTACTCCGGTAATGGGCTTGCAGCATAAAAAAGCGGACGGCCATGGGCGAATATCCACGTTCGAGCAGCGGGTGGCTACCACTGAAAAGTTCGTAGGGCAGGAAGCCGTTGCCGGCAGATTTCGACATCCGCGTGCCGTTTACGGTCAGCATATTCGTATGCATCCAATAGGTCGCCGGCTGGGTATGGTTACATGCTTGCGATTGTGCAATCTCGTTGGTATGATGCGTAGCCGCAAGGTCCATCCCACCTCCATGGATATCGAAGCGGTCGCCCAGGTATTTACTGCTCATGGCCGAACATTCGATATGCCAGCCCGGGAAGCCAACGCCCCACGGTGAAGGCCAGCGCATGATATGCTCTGGTTTAGCTTTGATCCAAAGCGCGAAATCAAGGCGACCACGCTTCTCGTCCTGTCCATTGAGCTGCCGTGTATTGTTAAGCATGTCGTCCAGTTTACGATTGGTAAGGACGGTGTAATCGTATGTTTTGACATATTTTTCAACATCGAAATACACGGTACCATTCACTTCGTAAGCATAGCCTTGGTTGATAATTTCCTTGACCATCTCAATCTGCTCGGAAATATGGCCCGTAGCCGTAGGTTCGATGCTGGGAGGCAATGTATTAAACAGTCGTAGCACTTCATGGAAGCCCAACGTGTACTTCTGCACGATTTCCATAGGCTCCAATTGCTCCAGTTTCGCTTTCTTAGCAAACTTGTCGTCGCCTTCATCGTTATCTCCCTCTAGGTGGCCTGCATCAGTGATGTTACGCACATAGCGCACCTTGTAGCCCAAGTGCTGGAGGTAACGGAATATGAGGTCGAACGATACAAACGTACGGCAATTGCCTAAATGCACATCGCTATACACCGTTGGGCCGCATACGTACATACCAACAAAGGGCGGGTTTAACGGTTCGAATTTTTCCTTAGTCCTTGTTAACGTGTTATACAGCACCAGTTGGTTATCCATGGGCGCGAAAATACGAATAATAATATTATTTATATCTTCAGCGCACTGCTGTGTGGCAGTCAATTTATTCACCTATCCTTTGCCCGTACAATGCCAATTTGGCTAAATGTGGCAAAACTGACATTGGATAATTTCGAACAGACTACCCCCTCGGCTATCCTGCAGCGGGGCCGCGATTATTTCGACGGCGGCAGTGTTACGGAATTTTTGCAAACATCGCAGATTCACCAAACCAAGTCAGCGAGCCTGCTCAATACAAAAAACCAAACAACCATAGTGGCACCCTATTTCCGTTGCCCACTTCGATATCGTCGGCAGCGATGTAAGCATTGTCCAGTCCTGCCAGTTGGCGGAAGCTTTTCTTTGCTCCCCCCACTTCGATCGTGTACCTACCGTCAAGGACGAAATCACCCTTCTTGGCCAAATCCACGCGGTGTCCGGCATTACGCAGTTGACTGACAAAGAAGCTCTCTCGTACACTGCCTTCATTCTTAGGTTGGGTGGAAATGGCATGGAAGAGATTCGGATTGTCCAACAACAGTTTACCGGGCTTTTCCATCGGCCCAAGCCCTTTTCCTTCCAGATACACCTGTTGGACCAACCGGGCTTTTTCGAGGTAGTGGAGGTATTGGATGAGGGTTACCCTTCCCATGCCGATGGTCTTTGCCAATTCGGAAACGTTGGGTTTAAAGGGAACTTGGGTAGCCAGGCTCGCCAGCAATTGATTGATTTTACGGATCTGTTGTTTATCCACGTCCTCAATGAACGCAAGATCGTAAGCGACGGTCAAGTTTACGACATTTGCAAGCTGGTTAGTATAACCTTTTATATCTTCTTTATAGAATGGGTAGTATCCGTATGCGGTATATTGCTCAAACAACTTGACAGGTTTCACACTGTTCAGCGCTGTCGCCAACACAACGTGCTCATCGAATAACTGGCCGAGCGGAATAGGATCGTGATGGACGCCATACTCGAACAACAGGAACTCGCGGAAAGACAGCCCTGGCAAATGGTATACATGTGCCCGTCGGCTCAAGTCCACCTCCAGCGAAAGCATCTCTACGATGGAAGAACCGGTGAATACCAGCTGCAGGTCTTTATAGAAATCGTACAGGTTCTTCAGCTCACGTGCCCAACCTTCGTATTTGTGCACTTCATCAATAAACAGGTACCTGCCCCCCGACTTCCGGAAGGATTCTGCCGTCTCCACCAACGAATGTGTCGCAAAGTATAAATCGTCTAGGCTGACGTACAGCATTTCTTCGGGTGGAACATCCAACAGCCGCATGCGCTGTAACAGCAGGGTCGATTTGCCGACCCCGCGTGCGCCGAGCAAACCAATGAGCCGATTCTGCCAATTGATACGGCTCAATAACGGCCGCTGAAATCCCATTTCCGCTTGGCTTAAGAGGATTGCTGACTTTTCCCTTAGAATATCCATTAATCAAATTGTTTTTATATGAAAACAAAAATAACTAAAAATGCTTTCAATTGGAAACAATAAGCATGAAAAGTGTTTTTATATCAAAACAAAATAGATAGGGGTACTATTTAACAACCCCTCCAAATAAGCGACCTTCTCCTTATTCTGCCTCAGTAAGGCGCACCGGCTCTTTCAATCCACATCATCTATTTTCGGGCTAGCTGTAGCCAAAGCAATTTGTTGCTGGGCCAATCGTTGCATGATTTGCTGCCATGGGTCTTGAAGCCCTCCGCCGTTTAATGCATGTAAATACTGAAGAACTTCCGGAGCTACATGGTAAGTCGGAGGTTCAACAGGCTCTTGTCGGGCAACGGTAGGATGAAGAACGAGGGCAAATTGATCCGGATTAGCTTTCTTGTAGAGCGCCTCATCCATTTGCCTCCTCAGTTTATGCAGAACAGGGTTGTATGCCTTGTTTGCCACAGGTCCAATTACGGTTTGTGCCAAGTCTAGAAAATTCGCCGCATCCAGTCCGCCTATTGCTGTCCCGGCAGTATTTGAAACTACGATTAATCGCCCCATTATGAACTTGTCTGCACCCAATTGCTCGTGTTTTGTCAGGCTTTCAACCAGCATGAAATTATTGGGCATAGCACCTAGAGCACTGATCTTTGATAAGGAGCTATTAGTAATATCCAATATTGGGATAACATCGCTCTTCGTGGGATCTACAGTACCGTTTTCCAGTTGCCATTTACCTTTAATTCTATTGGTGACATCCTCAAGTGGCATTCGATCTCCTGAAGTGATCACGGGCGACATATCCGCATGCACGATGTCGCCCGCATCATGTCGACCCAAATTCGAACGCCGTGCACCACCAAATACTCCTACTTCGAAGTATGAATCCAAATCCTGATACTGATTTGATGGTACGTCCCTCTCATCGGCATCCACATTTTGCTTGAATCGATTTGCCAATAAACCTGCCGCCACTAACGCCTGCTCTCCACTATCGAGGTAGAAAACACGATGATCTCCCCGTATCCCCTCAAGGCTCTTTTTCAGGTAAATCTCAAAGGGATCGGACTCATCTTTAAATTTACCAGGTTGATCCGGGTTCAGGTTGGGGTTGGTGGTTATCGGCATCACCGCTGTAGTATAAACGAATGAATATTCCTGTAATTTATCGACCAGATCGGATGCCAGGAGGAAGTTCTTTTCCAATTTGTTGGTAATATTTGCGTTAGAATCCCTTTTCTTCATACCCACGAGGTCATCACCAACTTTCAATACCGTTTCGGCCTGTTTGAGCTTGATCAGCATCCTAATTTTCAGCCAGCGCGCCACTCTTTCTTGTTTTTCACTCGGATAAGCCTGGGGCTCTGGATTCTTTAAAGCAACGTAGGTATGGCGCATTGCCGTCTTCAGCCCTTCAAGATGCGACAAACCACTATCAAAGTTGGATGAAACACTTGAAAGATCAAAATCCTGGCGCGCTCCCGGCAAAGGTGCTTCTTCTCCTCTTGAACGATAGGCCCCTTCTTCCAATTTGGTCATGATCCCGGTCAGGCCTGCTGTCAGGACCTCTATCGGGGCGTAGCCGGGCCAAAACCGCACCGAATCTCCGGTATCGGTTAATGTAGGCCGTTGAAAACCAAAGCTTCCCCGGCGGGTAAGTTGTACCTGCCAATCACCTCCTGCGCGCTGGTTGAAATCCGTGATCATCAAGGGTAATACGTCGGCGGTGTTGGCAGATCGAGGGTTAGTAAAATCCCGATCCCCATAGAATACCTGGATATGGTTGCTCTTCTTACCCCGAAGCACCTTTTGGGGTACATGCAAGATCAAACTCGGATGATCTCCGGAACCGATAGCCTTTACACCCGGAACCTTTCCATTGATCCGCGTGGCAATGGCATTGATTACCTGTGCCCGTTCCTGCAAAAATGCATCATGGGCATTGGTATTCGGATCTTTTGCAGCGATGGCCTGTTGGAACGAGGGGCCGTCCAGTCGTGCAAGATGCTTATCAAGATCGCCGGATAGCCGCCGTGATTTTCGGATACCGGGATCAGGGGTCGCATCGAACAACAACTGGTTCGAAGCTGCCTGAGTATCTGTCGTGTCCACATCCATTGTTTGCAATGGATCCGCAGTCAAAGTCCCCATCGCATCCCCTTGTACGTGGATATGTTTTAATTCCCCTCCCTGATAAATACCGGTGCCACGACCGCTAACCTCAAAATCACCCCTGCCCTTATAAACGGTTGGATGATCATTTAACTGCACATTTTTATCCCTAATATCGATGCTTTTTCCATCGCCTATCAATCCGACATCAGTACTATTTATTATTCCCTCCCCAGGCCCTTCTGCATGACATTGATTTGGATGTGGATTTTGAATTGTTGGATTTTGAATAAATCCAAACCGGTCATTGTTTCTGCCGGGATCTTGGATCAGATAGAACTTGCTCGTACCCCGCGTACTTGCCAAATCGATTGCACGATTCAATATCTCCATATTATTAGACGGTAATCCGGCTGATGGCAAGCTCAGGCGTGCCGTACTTACGTGTGTACCGGACTCGTCTAAAATCAACTTATCCACATTCGCCTGATCACGGGTTTTTGCCTGCAATTCAAGTAAGGCCGTATTGAGGGGTTGGATCCAGGAAGTAGGCACTCTCCCCTTCAACTCGAGTAATTGTTTGTGCAGGATATTCAGCCTATGGACGGTGTTGCTTCTGACATAACTTCCATCATCTTGTCCTGTCCGATCGAATCCCTGACCTGAATCCCCACTAAACGGAGCAATGTGCTTATGCATTGCAATCATCATTGCGAGGAAATTGGAATCCACGGTGTTAATATCTACCGCGTCCACTTGTTCCGCTAAATCAGTTTGGTCGGTGAGACCGAAAAAGCTGTATAAAAGCTGCTGGTACTTTTTCTTCGCTTTTGCTGTTGAGGAAAGTGATTTGGAATCTTTATTTCCGTACCAATCATCTCCTGTTTTTGAACGATCATTGAGATCAATTTCTTCATCATCCAGTTGAATTAGCGGTACCCGCTGGATGTTGTGTCCTATTACACCTTCCTGTAATTCTACATGAGGATGCGCCTCTTCCCCTTGTGATGCTTTCTCTCCCATTAAGTCGGCTTCACTTTCGAGAGTGGGATCGTCATTGATATCAATCTTTCCTTTGAGTTGTTTTGTTACAGACACCCTTCCCTGCTTCTGCTGCACAACGTGCCAAGCTTCGTGCGGCAGATGTTTTTCCTTTCCGGGTCCGATATGGATATCTGTTCCCTGAGCATAAGCATGAGCCCGAAGTTGAGCAGGTTTTGAAGAATTGTAGTGAACTTTCACATCATCCATGGAGTACCCCGAAAGCCCTTCAATCCCAGATTTCAGGTTGTCGGGCAAGCCCGTGTTATTTTGCCTTTGACTTGACTGAAGACTTGCTCTCTTTTCGATGGGCTGCTGTTGTTGGGCAGAATGGTTATCAGCCATAGCCTGCAATTGTGCAGCTTGCTTGTCTTGAAGGCTCTTGTTGGCTATTTCTTGTAGTTTTCCTTGTATAACCGCTTCAGGTCGATTGTCGACAAATTGAAGAGTTGATTCACCACCGCTCGGCATCTGGGAGGCTGCAACGGAAACCGATGGGCTTTTATTCTCCTGTGTTTTGTCAGCGTGAGTATTCATAATTTATTCTTTCCAGTTTCTGTCTATTGCCTATAACAGTTCGGGGCTTGACGTTCGGGCGGGATCTCAGTACAAACCTGAATACGAGCCGGCATTTCAAAGTTACACAATCGCTTACGACTTTTGAACACCTTTTCTAAATCCTATCAAACTCGGGTTTATTCTTTTTTTTCCAATCATTAACCAACTGGCCCACCTACATAAGGCACGCGAACGGCTTCGGGCAAATACGGATGACACCGATAAGCTCGCGCTTGATTTCGAGACCAAGGCGCTCGATGCCTGTTACCGGCAGCACGACCATACTTGAGAAACAAACTTAAGCTTCTTCAACATAAAGACGCACTATTCAGCTTCGAAGTGCGGATTACCGAACTGGAATACACACGTTTGCCCATTGAGCAGCAGCTCGATTTCCTGGAAGCGGGCTCCCAACTGACGGACCAGCAAGAGCTTCCCATGGTTGACGAACGGCTTACCATGTATCGCAGGGCTGAAAGGGTCAACGACCACATCGAAAAGAATATCCTCTAAACGAGCATCCGTGGGGTCACAACAAGCGGCCATTCCCAAAAAGGGCGTGGTCGTTTTTTATGTATTTGGATTACTTTTGCCGGAAATATACCTCAATAGGCACACCTTCAAAATCAAAGTTCTCGCGCAGCTTATTTTCTACGAAACGCTTGTAGGGTTCTTTGATATACTGGGGGAGGTTACAGAAAAAGGCGAACATCGGTGATTTATCGCCAACCTGTGTCACGTATTTTATTTTGATGTATTTGCCTTTGGTAGCTGGAGGCGGGTAGCTTTCGATAATGGGTAGCATCACCTCGTTTAGCTTCGAGGTGGATATTTTTTTTACCTTATTTTTATAAACTTTCGATGCTGCTTCTATCGCCTTGAAAATGCGTTGCTTCTCCGTAACCGATGTGAAGATGATCGGCACATCGGTAAAGGGCGCGATTTTTTCGCGGATGAGCTCTTCAAAAACTTTGGTGGTTTTATTGTTCTTTTCAATCAAGTCCCATTTATTGACCAGGATGACCACGCCCTTCCGGTTCTTTTCAGCCAGATGGAAAATATTGATATCCTGGGCCTCAATTCCCTCGGTCGCATCCAGCATGAGGATGACGACATCCGATTCTTCCAGCGCCTTGATGGTCCGCATCACCGAATAGAATTCGATATTTTCCTTTACCTTGGCCTTGCGCCGGAGACCGGCCGTATCGATCAGGATAAAATCATGCCCGTATTGATTGTAATTAATGCGGATGGAATCCCGCGTGGTGCCTGCAACAGGCGTAACGATATTACGCTCCTTGCCAATTAGGGCATTGATAAGAGAAGATTTGCCTACGTTGGGCCTTCCCACAATGGTATATTTTGGCCGTTCGTCTTCTTCCTCTTCCTCCTGCTCGAAGTGCTTGACCACCTCATCTAACAACTCGCCGGTGCCGGATCCTGTCATGGACGACAGCGGATATATTTCGCCTAAACCGAAGCTGTAGAAGATACTGGCCTCTTGCTGTAGCAGCGGATGGTCGACCTTATTGACCACGACAAACACGGGTTTCTTGCTACGGCGCAACACGTCGGCGATGGCGTCGTCCAAATCGGTAATACCGGTGGTTACATCTACCATAAAAAGGATAACCGAGGCTTCCTCAATGGCAATCATCACCTGCTCGCGGATGGCAGACTCAAACACGTCATCAGACCCATGCACGTAGCCGCCCGTATCGACCACGGTAAACTTCTTGCCGATCCATTCGCCCTGTCCATAATGCCGATCGCGTGTCACGCCACTGAAATCGTCTACAATCGCCCGCCGGCTCTCTGTCAATCGGTTATATAACGTCGATTTGCCAACGTTTGGCCGTCCTACTATTGCGATGATATTTGCCATAAGCCCACAAAGGTAAGGATAAGGAATGGTAAACGGATTAGTTTGCTTTCAGTTGCTCCAAAATATCGTCGAGGTAGGCACGGTCATTGGCCAGCCGAGGCACCTTATTCTGGCCACCGAGCTTGCCCCGCGACTTCATCCAGCGGTAAAACGTTCCTTCGGGTGCATGATGGATAATAGGGGACCGCAAGGCCAAGTCATTAAACCGCTTCGCGTCATAGTCTGAATTGACCTCACGCAACGCCGCATCCAACACCTTGCAAAACTGGTCGAAATCACGGGGTGGCTCTTCAAATTCGATGATCCACTCGTGCGCACCCGCCTTGTCATCACTAAAATAAACCGGCCCTGCGGTGTAGTCACGGATGCTGGCCTCCGTCTCCGCACAAGCCTGCTTCAACGCCTCGTCGGCATTGTCCACGATGACCTCTTCGCCAAATGTATTGATGAACTGCTTTGTCCTTCCCGTAACCTGGATTCGGTAGGGGTGCAGGGTCGTGAATTTAATCGTATCGCCTACCATATAACGCCACAACCCCGCATTGGTCGAAATAACCAACGCATAATTCTTGCCCAATTCCACTTCGTGCAGACCCAATGTTTTCGGGTGTTCGTCAAACACGTTCTCCATGGGAAGGAATTCATAGTAAATCCCATAATCGAGCATGAGCAATAGGTCTTCGGAATTGGATTGATCTTGCAGGGCGAAGTACCCCTCCGAGGCGTTGTAATTCTCGAGGTAATACATGCTATCGGACGGGACAAGTTTCTTAAAAAGCTCACGATAGGGTTTGAAACTAACACCACCGTGGCTGTAAAACTCCAGGTTGGGCCAAATCTCAAGGAGGTTGTTTTTTCCCGTAAGTTCCAGCATCCGTTTGGCCAGCACCACATACCATGTTGGCACACCCGATAGACTGGTTACGTTTTCATGTATGGAGTTTTGGGCTACCGTTTCGATTTTCTCTTCGAAATTGGGATTGAGGGCGGTCTCCAGATCAGGGGTGCGATGGGTCTCTGCCCAAAAAGGCAGGTTACGCAAAATAATGGATGAAAGATCGCCATAATAAGAGTCGGACTGGAAGTTGTTGATTTGGGAGCTTCCGCCGAGTACCATGGACTTCCCCGTCAGTATCTTGGTGTCCGGCCGGTTGTGGCAGTATACGGAAAGCATATCTTTTCCACCCTGATAGTGGCAGTCTTCCAGCGCCTCCTCACTCACGGGGATAAACTTACTCCGGTCGGCAGTGGTACCCGATGACTTGGCGAACCACTTGACATCCGATGGCCAGAGAATATTCTGTTCGCCCTTGATCATGCGGTCAATGTATGGTTTGAGACTGTTGTAATCTTGTATCGGCACGCGCTCTTTGTAGGTTTCGGCAGTTAGTATGGAATTATAGTCATACTTTTTACCCCATTCCGTAGCCTCGGCTGTAGAGAGCAAGCTCTGGAACCACTCCTCCTGTACCTCGTGCGGATATTTCATGAAAAGCTCAATCTGGTGAATGCGCTTTTTCATGATCCACGTGAATATCGAGTTGATGAAAGCCATTTTTTTAGTCGTGAGTCCTAGTCGTTTGTCGTAAGTCGTTTGCCTTAAGTTCTTGGTAATCTAAAATCGTCAAAGTTTTTTACGTCGCAACTCAAAATTTCGCCCGAGGTAAAATTTACGGGCCATTTCATTCACCGCGATCTCCTCTGGCGTGCCGGCAAGCATAATCTTACCTTCTGTCAGCAGGTAAGCACGGTCGGTGATTGATAAGGTTTCCTGCACATTATGGTCGGTGATTAAGATACCGATGTTACGGTGTTTCAACTTAGACACAATGGTCTGTATTTCTTCCACCGCGATCGGGTCTACGCCGGCAAAAGGCTCATCCAGCAGGATGAAATTCGGCTTGGCTGCAAGGGCACGCGCTATCTCCGTGCGACGGCGCTCACCACCCGACAGCAAGTCACCGCGGTTTTTCCGCACGCGATTCAGGCTAAACTCGGCCAGCAATTCCTCCAATTTTTCCTTCCGCTCTTCACGGTCCTTATGGTGGATTTCAAGGACCGCCATGATGTTATTTTCAACCGACAACTTCCGGAATACAGATGCCTCCTGTGCCAGATAACCTATTCCCTTTTGTGCCCTGCGGTACATGGGATCTTCGGTAATTTCTTCGCCATCCAAGTATACATGCCCTTCGTTAGGCTTGATCAACCCTACAATCATATAGAACGACGTCGTTTTTCCAGCACCATTGGGGCCCAATAGCCCCACGATTTCACCTTGTGCCACTTCGAAAGAAACATCGTTTACCACTGTACGTTGGCGGTATTTCTTGATGAGATGCGCTGCTTTTAATATCATGTATGATTTTAGATTTTAGATTTAATCCAAAAACCGTAAATTCCTATATCCTTATATCTTTTATATTCAACTGCAAATTCCGCTTATCACGCCACACATTTTCTTCAATGGTATAGCACATGTCAAACGGGCGATGTGTATTGATGGCTGCTGCATAGTCTGCCAAACCGAAGCCAATGCAGTCAAAGCGGGGGGAACCCGGTTGTGCAACGGCCATTTTGAGGTGGCTACCTCCAACGATCGTTGCCTCACCCACAACTCCTACTTGCTTACTCATAAACAGTGGTGCCTCGTTTTGCGGCCCGAACGGCTCGAACCGTCGCAAAATACGGAAAAATTTGGCGTCGATCTCCGCTAATTCCAATTCCGCATCAACGACCATCTCTCGGTGTAGCATACCCGGGAGGATACTCGCTTCGACAACGCGTTCGAAACGCTCCTGGAAAAGGGCGATATTCTCCGGCTTCATTGTCAGTCCGGCCGCATACTTGTGGCCACCGAATTGATCGAGTAAATCGCTACAAGCGTTCAAAGCCTCGTATAGATCGAACCCAACGACTGATCGGGCGGAACCCGAAACATGTCCATTGGTTTGTGTGAGCACTACAGTAGGCCGGTAATACTTTTCGGTAAGCCGGGTTGCGACAATGCCGATAACACCTTTATGCCAGCCGGGCTGAAACACAACCGTTGTTTTCCGTTTTTTGAGCACGTCATCCCCCTCAATGATAGCGAGTGCTTCTTCGGTGATGCGGAGATCAAAATCTTTCCGTTGGGTATTTTGAACATCGATACGCTGACTGTATTCTCCAGCTTCCTGTAACGATTTTGAAGTCAATAATTTAACAGCATCTTTCGCGTGATCTATCCGCCCAGCGGCATTGATACGGGGGCCGATCTGGAAGATAATATCATTCACCGTAAAATGGCCGCTACGGTGGGTCGATAAATCGATCAGCGATTGCAATCCGCAGCACGGGTTGGTGTTCAGTTTCTTGAGCCCATAATGGGCAAGTATCCGGTTCTCACCAGAAATGGGCACAATATCCGATGCAATACCTACGGCTACTAAATCAAGATATTGATAGCAGCGGTTGATGTCCATGTTGTTTTTCTGAACAAAGGCTTGGACAATCTTAAATCCTATACCACATCCCGGCAGTTCCTTATAAGGATATGGGCAATCGCTGCGCTTTGGATCCAGCACCGCCACCGCGTCGGGCAGCTTATCGCCTGGAAGGTGATGGTCGCCAATAATGAAATCAACTCCCCGGCTGCGGGCATAGCTAATCTTGTCCAATGCTTTGATACCGCAATCCAGCGCAATCACTAACGTAAATCCGTTTTCGGCCGCGTAGTCGATACCTTGCTTGGAAATGCCGTATCCTTCGGCGTACCGGTCGGGCAAGTAAAATTCCAAACCCGAGTGAAACTGCCTGAAAAAACTGTAAACAACAGCCACAGCAGTAGTACCATCCACATCATAATCGCCATAGATAAGTACTTTTTCCTTATTTCCGATGGCTTTTTCAATCCGGGCAATGGCTTCATCCATGTCTTTCATAAGAAAGGGATCGTGAAGCGACGACAAATCGGGACGAAAAAAGCACCGCGCATCGTCAAAGTTGTTGACGCCCCTTTTTACCAACAGCTCAGCCAATACCCTGTGAATACCAAGCGCTTCACTTAGTTGCCGTGTTTCGGATCCGTCATTGCAAGAGGCGATAGCCCATCTTTTCTGCATATATTTTCGCTATAAGCTGTCTTTCGATGGCAGCTGAGTAGACTATACACTCGCTTTTTAGCTACCAACTTAGATTTGCAAAAAAGGCAAATTTAGCTAAGTTTGTGTACTACGAAAGGGTAAAGATAAAAACATGCAGGCACATTCCTTGTTCGAAGGTTCATTTTCCGTCGATTCTTCCAAAAAGTTCATTCCTTTTGATGCGGCTACAGACCGTAAAACAGATCGTCCCGGTTCACTATTTATCCATGTACATCCGTTTTTAATTGAATCGGCAGATGGACTGCTACTACTCGATACTGGCATTGGTTTCGCAGACAGTGATGGAGACTTGCAATTACATCATAATATCCGGAAAGCAGGTTTCGACCCTGCTGATGTGCGATACGTCCTATTGTCTCACTTACACAAAGACCACGCTGGCGGCATGGTTGCGGATCGCAACGGCACGTTCAGGCTCGCTTTTCCCGATGCGGAGTATGTGGTGCAACGGGGCGAATGGGAAGACGCATACAGCGGCAAGTCGGATTCGTATAAAACGGAAATCTTCGATGTACTCCAGCGCAGCGGCAACCTCTTGTTAGTAGAAGGAGACGGAAGGATTAACAACGAGATCAGTTACGAGCGATCCGGTGGCCACACGCCACATCATCAAGTTTTTCATATCAAGACGGGAGGCGAGCACTTTTTTTTTGGCGGTGACGAAGCGCCCGAACCCGAGCAATTCTTCCGCCAATTCGCCGCTAAGTATGATTATGACGGACGTAAATCCATGAAGTTACGGCAGCAATATTGGGAACAGGGTAGCGTAGAAGGCTGGGTATTCCTGATGTACCACTCGACCAACATTGCGATCGGCCGCCCGGAACGAAAAGAAAATGGGGATTATCGACTGGTGGACGCTTCGAATTAGCGTATCTCCAACTCCGCAACCACCGCGCGGTGGTCTGAAGGCCACGTTTCAATAACGACGTTTGTCATCGGCGATGGCTCGCCCACCACTTGTGCTTCGATTACCTTAAACCTATTCTTGCTTACATAGATCAGGTCAATGCGATCATGTATTTCAGGTGTGCGCCATAACCCTTCTACGGAAGTCCAGGTATAACCCGGTCGCTGCTTCACATCCGGATACATGTCCCGGTAGACATCCTTAAATCCCTTTTCAATAAGCAGTGCGGTGGCTGGCCAGTTGACAGCAAACGGCAGCAATGTGTCGCCCCGATTGCGGATAGCCTCTTCGGTCCAGTCCAAACAACTCGGCTCATTGAAATCGCCCACCAATACTGTGGGGTAGTCCGAATAAGCCGCAACTTCGTCTAGCATGCCCTGCACTTGGTGTAATCTTGTTTCACGGGCTGAGGCTTCGGCCTCTTCTGTACTTAGGAGCTTTCTGTCAGCAATGTCATACGGCTCATAGGGGGTATACATGAGGTGCATCACCCCAAAGACGATGTATCTACCATCGGGCAGTTGCAGCAAAACCGCTTGGGATACCGTGGTGGTATCTACCGGCCGGAAGTCATACTTTGAAATTACCGCCCGGCTGCCATCAATGATGTGGCAATCCCATCCGAGGCTGTCTGCGAGCAATTTTGCCCGAGACTGGTTATTACTTTGATTGGTCGTCTGTTCCTGGAAGCCCACCACATCAGCATTTGCACGTCGGATGGCCTCCAGCTGGTACTTGATGGTCGTATCGCGTGGCAGCTTGACAGCATCACCACCATGCCAGAGATTGAAGGTCATCACGCGTACGTTGGCGTGCTTATTCGTTTTCCCGTGTTTAACCGATTGACAGGAAATAATACTGAATACGGCAATGGTAAATGCCTGGATGGTTATTATTGATCTATTCATTTTATTGGCTTTTTGGAATCCTGCTTTCTGATTTCAAAGGTTGTCACTACTGCTGCATGGTCGGAAGGGTATTTTTCAGCATGTGTATCAATTGTCTTCGATTCAATAGCTTTAAGGATATCCCCTCGGTAAAAGATATAGTCGATGCGATCGGGAAAAGCATCGGGAAATGCGGGGCTCCACGTGATTCCTCGCACGGCCAACGGATCGGGATGTATTTCGCGGAAGGAATCTTTGAAATGGCAATGGTGCATCAATAATGTAGCCGGGAATGGCATGACATGCCCTTTGTTGACATGCCGGGTATTGGGTATCCAATCGAGATGCGAGCCGCTATTGAAATCACCACATACAATGACAGGGACGGTATCCGAATTTTCAATGGCTGGTCGCAATACGTTTAGAATTCCCCACAGGATTCCCGTATTCTTTTCACCCTGAAACCGACCCCGCCATGCGGCCGAATCGATGGGCTGCCCTTTTTCTAACATATCCCAATAATCGAAGGGGTAGCTAAGCCAGCTGTTGGCAACAACAATTGGTTGACCACTGACATCGATCACGACAGCGGCACTATGGAAAGGCTCATAGGCATCCAATGTATCCACAATGGGGTAACGGCTAAGGATTGAAAGGTTGGAGCTTCGCAAATAAAAGTAATAGCCCAACGCATCGGCTATCCGCGGCCCGGAACCATAAGTCTCCTGCATGGCCACGATGTCAGCACCCGAATCTCGAATCACATCCACTACGCGCATAGGCCCCTCCATTTCCCCGGTTTCTCTGCCACCGTGCCAAATATTGAACGTCATAACCTTCAGCTGTTGGGCCAGTACCTGTTCGTGTACCGCAATACTAACGATGACGACAAGCAAGCATTTGGTAATTAGTGGGGTCATCCTCCGTCTTTTTCCTGTGCATAATGAATTCCAATACCTAACCACAGTAACGAGAAAAGCAAACAAATGGATATTTTTTATCACGCTCGGCATTCGGTCATGAGGTGGTACCTTATTTTTTAAAAGATCGGTTATACATACGTTCATGTGTCCACCAACCGGCCCAATCCCTATAGAGGTATTCAATAAATAGCTCATTGGTTGCCAGATTGAAGGCGTTCGCGCTTTCTTGCACCGCGTAATTTCCCTGTTGAATAAAAATTTCTTTCGTCTCCGGGTCGATTGAAATATACTGGACATCCGTAATCCCGCCGACTTGATCTTCGTTTGCACTGTAACTACCAAATAAATAGCCCGTCTCCCAGGTCGTTACACCCGTTCGCTTTACATAGCGCCGCCTATCATTTGGATTTGATGGATACTTACCTGCTCCTTCTCCGGACTTACCTAGCCGATCAACCGTATACCAACCGGCCAAATCATCCACCTGATACAAAAGCATCACAGTATTCGTAGCACCATCAACTGCTGCGCCTTGTGCCGATTCGATGGTCAGTGGTAGCGCATACGCCTTGCCATCGCCCAAAAGACTGATGTCCAGCTCAACGGTTACCTCTTGAAAAGCAGATGTACCCGTAAACGTATAGTTTTCAGGCAGCGAGTATGCGCCAGCAGGCACCAGATCAAATTGACTATCGTTTGTCGTATTATATTCCGTCAGCGCAGTTTCATCTACCGCAAATTGCATGGCTACACCTTCGTTTTCGTTAAATTCGTTGCTGCCAATACGAATAGAGGTAACGTGTGCGTCCGTACTTCGAAAGTAGAAAGGCAACCATTCCGCGATCATATTCTTTTCGAAGCCAAAGGCCACCAATTTCTGTGCCTGCTCAACCACAGTTGCGATTTCCCCCACATCATTTTCCTTGTCGACAGACTGTACGGCAAATGTATATTCGCCATCCGTGCTCATCAAGTCGGTCACTACATAAGTTACCACACCACTTGGGACCGTGAGTAACCGTTCCTCGCCACCTTTCGTATAACGGATAATTACGTGGGAGAAGTTATCGTCTGTTGGTTCGACCCATTTCAACGTAACCTGTCCCGGTCCCGAGATTGCCGTTAAATCCGTAACGGCAACAACCGTCGTAAACAATTTCGGCGATTGGCGGACCAAAACCTGTATTTTTTCATCGCCGCTGGTTACTTCTATGGTTGCGTTGCGATGTTCGACAAGTAAGTTTTCCGAGACACTCACCTGTAAGGCGTCGCCGACTATACTCACCGTACACCATTCGCTATCCTCAGAGACTAATTTCACTTTGGTTTGGCCGGCAACTGGGTTTTCGATGCGGATCGTTTGGGTTGCCTCATTACTTTTGAAGTTCAAACTGGTTTCAGAAAGTGAAAAATAGGCCTTTAACTGCTCCAACTCACTGTCACTGCAGGCAACGATAAGAAATTGGACAACTAATGCGAATAAAATTTTTGTTCTCATATCGTTCTTAAGTAATAAGGGCAATAACCTTCTATAGCTATAGTTAACCAATGCAATTATTCGACCCTTGTTAATATTTCTACCACCTGCACCCAATCGGATTGCGTGGGTAACTTGTATCGGTAAGACAGGTTAAACGTTTGGAGTTCCGGATCATAATAACATTCGTCGGCATCATCGATTTGGATATCCCTAAACGGCTTTACCCGAACGGTATTATCATCGTTTATAATTAAAACAATGGTTTTATCCCTTATATCTTCCCAGACTGTCGAACTCGCCAAGTTTTCAGGAAACATCCTTACGCGATTACTCGCCAAAGGGACAATGGATTTGGTAGCGGTAATATTGGAGGAGCCCGCTCCCTCCCGCTGCCGAGAACCCTTCATTTTATAAAAACGCGACGCAGGCGAGGAATATACATTCGCTAATTCGGGCTGGTATAAAACAAATGATTTGACTGGATTTACCTCATGACCCGACGCTGATACGATTCGGAAAGGAATCATATACGTGGTATCGGGCGACAATTCATTGGCATCGATCTCTATCGGGAAAAAGGTGGTTGCTGCTGACTCCCCTTTCCGGAGAATGATTTGGAATGAGGGTAATACATATAAATTACTATCTACTAATTTTACGTGCTTTGAATACTCCAACCCGTAGTTTCGGTAATTATAACTATTTAAAATGGATGTATCGATTTCAAGTGTTACCCGTACGTCTTCATCCAAGGGCATACTTCCACCACTACCAAGCGTCAAGAAACCAGTGGATATGGAATCGTTCATTTTGTGTGTATAGGTGAAGATATTATTTTCGTCACTCTTCAGGTAAATTATCTTTTCGTAATGTTCCTGGTCGAGTAACTTTTCCTCACAGGACACCGCTCCTATAGCAATGACGATGCTACCAAGCCATATAAAAATTATCGTTTTTCTCATGAGCGAATAAAGATCATCGTTAATATTATTGTTCCCACCCCGGGTTCTGGTCGAGCGTTTGGACACGCATAATCTCTTGCCTATCTATGGGCAACAAAATCATTTTCGGCTTAAAGGTCCGGTTTCGCACGGCGGTATAATTAGCGATCACGCGGTTAAAATATCCCGCCCGTTCGGTTCGTTCCGTATCCATCCCCATAATTGGCTTAGCCTCCTCTTCTGCAACAATACCCCAACGTCTCGTATCGTAATAGCGCAATCCTTCATGTAAAAACTCCACTAGCCGTTCGCGTTTCAATGCTTCAAAAAAAAGGTCTGGGTTAGCTAGTTCATCTGGTGTTAGCCCCGGTAGTCCACTCCGGTATCGTACGCTGTTAAATGCGGTCGCGATTTCATTTACATCTCTTGAAAAGGAAAATGTATTTCCAGTGATGGTGTCCGTCATTTGGTATGAACGGGTCAGGTTGTTTAATGATTCGGCATACATTAGCCGTATGTCTGCAAGGCGTACAATTGAAAAAGACTTTTCCAGTACCGCGGCATTCGAGCCGCTCCAGGCATCATCGGGGTGGATGTATTTTTTAGAAACATAACCGGTAATTGGATAATTTCGGGTATCTCCACCCACCGAGGCGCTTTTACCCGCGTTGCCATCGATTGAATAAAACACTTGCTGCGCAAATTTACCACTCTCAGTTGTCGAATTCATAGGCCAAAAACACCCGTGGTAGCCAATAGAGGCATAAAAACGAGGCTCCCGATTCAGGTACATGGAGTTGACATTTGCCTTAATCAAATACCCGGAAAACGTAGAGTCCCTTGTACTGAACCCTTCTTCCGAATAGGGGAAAAGGGTACTCGAATTTTCAATGCCTCTTCCATCGGCCATTCGATAGGCATCGATTACCTTTTGCGGAATTCCATAACCGTTCCACCCACCAAATTGCGCAGGAAACGAAAGGTAGCTTGCGTTGGTTACTTCCGCCGACTTCATACCAAAGACAAACTCCTTATTTCTAAAGCCGAGCGTCTCGCCGTTAAACATTTCTGAGTATGACTTGAAATGATCGATGCCATTAGCACCCTCCGGCCAATTTTTGTAATAATTGGGATCGTGCAACACACCTTCGGGCAAGCGAGGTGTACTTGAAGAGGCCTCGACCGTATGGAGCTGGTAGCTCATATCCATAACACGTTTACAGGCTGCAGCAGCTACTGCCCATTTTTGTTCGTCATAGGTTTGCGAAATATAGTTGACCTTGTCAGATTGCCGTTTAAAGTCGGAAAAATAAATCCGCGCAGCTTGTCCACCATTGAATAGTGGACTGGCAGCATAAACGCGTAGCCTCGCAATCAAACCATAAGCGGCACCTTTAGTGGGTCTACCAAAAACAGGAATGGGTACATCCGCTGGGATATAACTTGCTGCGAGCTCCAGTTCATTACACACATAATCAACACTCTCGTCATACGTTGATCGATATTTCTGGTAGGCCTCCGCTGGAAGACTAGTATCGTATACTTGGTCGCCCACAATCAATAATGGCCCGTAGTTTAGTAACAGATAGTAGTACGAATAACCTCTTAAAAAGTGGGCATATCCAATAATTTCACGCCTTTCCTGACCGGACAACCCCGGACATTCGTTGATTCTGGCAAATATGGTGTTTGCTTTTCGGATAACCTGGTAAAGTGCAGCCCAGGTATTCATCGGACCCAAGTTGTCCGCATTGATCCGATCTAACGGGAAGCGTTGTGCAGCATAATCATCTTCCCACATGGTAAACCCTTCATCGCTTCCCAAAATAGCCGGATAATAACTATTCCGAAAGATATTGCTTGGATCTGGCAACAGTGCCGCAGCTCCCCATAGGTATCGCTCTAAGTATATCCTATTCTGAAAAACAGAATCGATATTAAGCGTATCTTCGAAATAGTCTGTCACATCCAAAAAGCTACACGATGAACTAAACGTCACAATGGAAGTGAGAATGAGCAGCATATTCCTTATCTTTTTCATATATCGAGAGTATTAATGGTATTTTCAATTAAAAGTTGACGTAGAGCTGAAAGGCAAAACGCATTGGAATGGGGTATGCATATCCATTTTGATTCGCCAATTCGGGATCCCATATTTTCACTGAGTCCCAAACCGCTAGATTGTATCCAACAAACTGTAAGTCGATTGACCGCATATTCAGATATTCGGTCAGAATGGTTGGCCGTAGGTTGTAATTTATGGAGACCTCCTGCAACCTAAGGTAGCGACCATCACCGAGCCAAAAAGACGAATAAACATCGTTGTTCTCATTCCGACCATAGGTCAACCGTGGGAAACGGACATCTTGTTTTTCAGTAGACGGATCTCCCGAATACCACGCAGGTGTCCACCGATTGGCTTGGTCATTTGCCACAGAAAGCACGTTGCCGATCATTCCGCCATAAAAAGGAAGATAGCCATACCCATTGTTGTTCATGAAAAAATCAGTGCGGCCTGTCCCTCTAAGCAATACACCAACGGTAAGGTCCCGACGGCGGAATTCGACACCAAAACCATACATCAAACGAGGTATCGGTGAATAGGACAACGGAATTCGATCGTCGTCCGTGATTACGCCATCGCCGGTTACATCTTTGTATTTGATATCGCCAGGCCGTACCTTTCCGAATTGTGTGGGACTATTGATGACGTCCTGCTCATCGACAAATAAACCGATGGCTTTAAAACCCCGAAGCACATTATAGGGCTTGCCGGTAAACGATAAATAGTCATATTTTTGATACGGTTGTTCCCAATTGGTCACCTTATTGGTAGCATAGGTAAAATTCCCCCTAAACGTTAGCGCCGACTGTTCGCCAATATCTAAAACATAACTCAGGTTACCGTCTGCACCGTAACTTTTCATGGAACCGACGTTGCCATATGGCATCGTGACTGCACCAACCCAAGTAGGCAGCTGCGTTCTCCGTTGAAAAATACCCTCGCGGTTGTCATTGAAAAAATCCACGATAAACTCCAGCTTATTATCAAACAATTTAGCCTCGAGACCTATATTCGCCTTTTTTGCAACCTCCCAAGCTAAATTATCTGCACCTACCACGCTTTCTATAAGCCCGGGACCACCCCAGCCACCCGCGGCGTTTGAATTAACGATGGTTAGGTATGGGAACCGATCGTCACTGATCCGGTCATTACCTACCGTGCCATACGATCCTCTGATCTTTAGAAAGTTGATTACGGGCAGATGATCTTTTACCCATTCGTATTGCGTTGGCACCCACCCTACGGCTATTGATGGGAAAAATCCAAACTGTTCGCCCCTTTTAAAGTTCTCCGATCCGGTGTAACCGAAATTTCCGTCAATCAAATAGGTATCCTTGTACCCATAGGTAATCCGCGACGATATCCCCTGGTATCTTTTTGGGATTGCCATCATGCTGGACCCTTCGTTGGTCGCACCTTCACTGCTCATGTAGTAGTAAAGCAGACCGCCTATCCGATGGCCGCTTTCATAAAACCGGTCAAAATTCAAATTTGCTTCCAGGTGGTATTTACGCCATTGGCTCTCGGTAGTTGAATACTGGACATCATACGCATTCACGCGCTTAATCATGATCAACTCGCCATTGGTATTGCGACCGGTAGAACTATACAAATCCGGCCGCTTATCTCGCCGCTCATTGAAGTATGCCCAATTATCAAATGCACCTTGAATTTTACCCTTCAAACCCTTAATTAGAAAACCAAAATCTTGGTTAACGGCTATTGTCGCCATGTTCCGGTATGTTTGATTGGTAGACATCCCTGTTTTGTTCAAAAGGATATAGGGAGATATTTCGTCGAAATTCCCAAATGCCGGTGCTGCTCCATTTGAGTACTGCATGGGTACGGTAAGCGGTGTCAATTTAGCTTGGGAAGACCATAGCCAGTCGGTATTTGCCATACCTGGCAGGAAATTCACCGAGTTATGACCATCAAGTCCAAGGTATACCGATGTAGTCTTGGTAACATTTACATCGAGATTGAGGCGGTAGTTATAGGTATTGTAACCAATATTCTTTTTGTACTTGCTCACATCATCTTGTTTGTAAGCAGCCGATTCATTAGACATTCCTAGACTAATGAAATACCGGGCAAGCGACCCACCTCCTCGCGCACTCAAATAATACGTCTGTTGCAATGACGTTCTCTTCAAGATTTCCTCCTGCCAATTCACATTGGGGTACAAATCGGGATCCAAGTTATTCTTGATCAACTCCATTTGCACATCATTATACAGCGGTTGATTGCCCGAAACCACAGAAGCTTCATTAGCCAAATTGGCATAATCATAGGCATCCAGGTAATCTGGTGTCTTATTCAAGTAGGAAACAGTCTGACTAAGTCGACCCGTGATTTGTAACTTTTGATCATCGCCCCGTTTGGTGGTGACCAGGATAACACCATTGGCGCCGCGAACACCGTATACAGCTGTTGCAGATGCGTCTTTTAATACAGAAAAAGACTCGATATCAGCCGGATCGATTTGGCTTAGTGTACCTTCTAAACCATCAACCAAGACCAATGCGCCACTATTGGCACCAAACGTGCCGATTCCGCGCACCCAAAATTCGGAAATGTTCTTTCCGGGTTCCCCGCTCTGTTGCATAGAAATAATACCCGGAACACGCCCGCCAATGAGGTTGTTGAGCGAAGTTGCCGGGACCTGTAAATCCTTGACATCTACACTTGTCACGGCGCCAACCAAACTTATTTTCCGCTGTGTTCCCAGGCCAATTACAACTGCTTCCTCAAGTACATTTTCTGATGCCACCATCACAATTTTGATGTCATTTTCGGGGTTTGTAATCGCATACTCCTGGCTTTCAAAGCCAGTAAATGAAAAAGCCAATACATCACCGGGACGGCCGCTTAGCTGAAACTGCCCGGCATCGTTGGTTGTCCACCCCACACCGGGCCGATTCTTGATATGGATACTTACCCCCTCCATGGCCTTGTCCATTTCATCGTACACCGCACCTTCCAACACAACCTCCTGTTTTTCTGTTGTACTTTGTTGAGCAGCAATGTGATTTGGAAAACAGAACATGACGATTGCGGCACATATTAGTTTCATCATTGGGCACGCTATTCTTTTTATAAATCTCTCCATGTTACTGTATAGTTATTTTACGAATACACCTATTATAATAATCAGAAATGTACAAGGTACCGTCCACATCGATTTTCATCCCCCAAAAGCGATCGAATAACGCTACGTCCGGGTCTCCGTCTAAATATCCGGAGGTTCCTGGAATTCCAGCGATGGTAGAAACAACACCCTGTGGCGTAATCATACGTACACAATAATTATCGGTATCGCCCACGTAAAGGTTGCCGTCACTATCAAAGCTTATTTGACAGGGATTACTAAATTGCGCCAGTTCTTTCGGCCCGTCGGAATGCCCTTTTATACCCGATCCTGCGTAATCTTCGACTTCCAATGTTCTCATGTCCATTCTATAAATTCTATCCGTGCCCGGTATAGGACCATCATTGGGGGCCATTGAAGAAGGGTTGACAAAATAGAGTATGTGCTTATCAATTGGATGGAAAGTCAAATATACTTGTAATGATGACTGGACCCTGTCCTTTAAGATACCTTTTTTAACCAGCGATGCTTCATGAGTCCTCGGATCAATCTTCACTAATTCGCCCTGCGTCGTTATCGTATAGAGTGAGCTGTCGAGTTCGTTGAATGCCAATGAATACTTACCGGTTAAATCGAAATCATCACCGGCACGCTTTGTCGGATTGACACGCCTCGCGAGCCATTGTTTCTCGGGATCAAATTCATAATAATACGGGGCACCATTCATCGGAAAATAAAACGTCTTACCATCCTTGTCCGTACAGCCTGAAGCCATTTCCCCGTATGCCGTAGTATTTAATAAAGTCACAACAGAGTTTCGCTCTTCATTAATCAACCTTGCACGTGCTTTCCATTCGCCGACAAGAATATTCTTTTCTCTATCTACCGCGATGTACCAAGGGTTATCGAATCTGGCCTCAACCAATGTTCCATCCACGCTTTCCCTTTCGCTATGCGGCGTACCCGAAATCGTTGACACCTGAACCTTCGGTCGATAATAGAAAGGCTTTTTGTACTGGATTGAATCGTTTCCCATGACAACCGAAACAATACAGGTATCGCCCGGCAAACGCGGCGCAAGCACATACGCGAGATCACCTATTGTCCGTACAACCTTGGCTTCCTTATGATTAAAATAAACTTTAAGCTGAGATGCGTCTGTGCCAAAGTTTGATCCCCGAATGATAACCTGTGTAGACATGCCGCCCGAATCGGGAATAAAGTCAGTTAACTGGATGGGTACATTCGGGTCATGTGGAATCGAGGGAACTTCCCTTGCTTTCTGCTTATCACACGCTAGCAGAAGTAGCGTGCAAACCGCTATAACAAACGAAAACTTGCTTTTCTCAACTATCATAAAAGTATATTTCAGTTTAAAATCAGTGGTTATAATGAGATAAATTCGCTTTGCGGCCTGCCGTGGTGCCAAATACCGCCGTAAATTCCGTACACTTCGGTTTATTGCACGGATTAACGAAGTATTTTTTTCAGCGCATCCACTTCAATAAGACTTGCCTGGATTTCGCGTAACAAGCAAAAACACTCAAACTACATTCGCGCCTGTGCGAATACTTTTCTTCTGATTAAATTGATTTTATTCATAATTTGGCCGATTAAAACCTCGTTAGTTCATCATCGCAAAATGGTTACGAATTGTTTAGCAAAGCTATTTTTTTTTTATTAATTTATCAAATAAATAATATATAAAACAATATAAATCACTATAAATCAGAATTATAAATATTATTTATTAACTGAACATACAATTAACAACTTAGGCGTACTCACCGTTTACTACTATTATAAGCGGACCCCAAGCTTTTACAATAATATTAAATGAATATACAATTAATCAAAAATCTAAATAATGTTGTAGATTTTTGTACTTTCGCACAGACTAATAAACGCTCAATTATGGGAAGGAAGAGCTTAAAAGAAATCCGACAACTCGAGATCATCAAGGTCTTTTACAAGGTTGCCAAGAAAGAAGGATTAGAAAACACGTCTATTGCAAAGATTGCAAAGGTAATGGACATCAACCCCAGTCTCATTATCCACTATTTCAAAACCAAAGAAGAGCTCACCTACGCACTCATCGATTACATCCTCGATAAATATTTGTTAATCTATAAAATTAAGCGAGAAAACGGCATCCCTTTGAAACAGTTGCTGGTAACCGTTATCGATGATCTGTTTTCAAGAAAATGGAACAAGCTATTTGACGACGGATTATTCTATAGTTGCTATGCACTCTCCTTTCGCGAAAAAAAAATAAAGAGCAAGTATAGAAAACTGACCGATTCACTTCGTGAGCATCTTACCGAGCTGATTGAAGAATGCAAAGAAGCGCAATTCATTGATGTTCGAAATCCGCGGCTTACAGCCGACATCATTTTCGCATTGATAGACGGTGCGTATTTTTATTTAAGTCTTTTAGAGAATACAAAAACCTTTGACGAAAAAATAGCCAAATATAAAATAGAAGCCTTGCGCCTACTCGGTCTCCCTCATCCGACTACTGTGCCTTAGGTCCGATCGTCTTCGCGAATATCGAATAACCCCAAACAATGCGATGAGTGCCCATATACCATTGGCCGCGAGGTTGGGTGTATCCTTAAAATAGAAAGCGCTAATAACCAATCCTACCCCACCGATCACATTCAAAACCTGATAAAGCGGATTGTCAAACCGCAATACTTTCAAGTTGAGGAGCATATAAGCCAATGAGCAAAAAATAAATCCAAACCATCCAATAATCATCACCGTTGTTTCCGTCATTTTAATGTTTTCAAATCTGTGAATATACGTAACCTTTTATCAGGGCCAAGCAGCATTGCGCGAACTAGCCCGCAGATTGAGTGGTTACCTATACGCCCCTGAAACAGCACCCTCATCGGTAAGTCAATCCAAATTGCTGGCTCTACCAATTATCGCCGTAAGCCTCGATGGCTCGAAAGCATAATCGTCAAGCAGCATATTGGGCTTTGGCGTTAAGGCAATTTCGGTTACCGAAAAAGGCTGAAGGCAGGCTGCATGGGCGGCCCGCTGGGCAACCGCAGCTTGGGCTGCCGATACGCCATCAGGGCGGTACCGATCTACTGGCGCCTCCTGACCAAACAACACTTCAAACCATGTGCAGGCTGCTATGAAGCGACCGATATGGAGGTCGAGGTGATATCCGTCGCGCGTTAGGTTATCACCGATAAAACTGTTCCGCGCGTTCTGAATCGCCGTACCACATGGAACCAACAGACCGATCGGGACCAACTTCTGCGCCTTTGCAGAAGCGCCCATGATGGCTTGGTACATTTCGTTTTGGTCGTTATGGTAGTTCGCAAAACCTTTATGGGTGGAATTAGCAGCGTAAGCCCAAGTTTGGTGCCAAATGTACTTCACACCGCCGGCCGTTGCACTATCGATGTAGTAATGCAGTGCGGTGAGTGGCGCAACATAACTATCGAACTGGCCCGACAGCGGACTAGCTTGCTGCAAGGAAACATAGTCCCAATGCTCGTCTCGTAATGCCGTGAGGATACTCACCTCTTCTTTTGTGGTTTTTACACCATCAACATCGATTTTCCGGTAACTGTATGCCGCCTTGTCTGTTCGCGCGTTCTCCCAATGTAGTGACAGCGGTGCCCCACCGATATACATATTGGCGATAACAATCGGCTTATCGGCCGCAGCAGCCAACTCATACAGGTATTGTTCAACAGCATCCTGTGAAAAACTATTCCCAATAGCCAATATCCGCAAGGTATCCGGTTGCCCTTGTGTATTTGCCCAGCAAAAACTTATTGTTAGCAAGTTTATAACCAGTAAAAAACGAGTAATTCGAAACATGCCCAATTATAGGTACTTTTTTCCTTGCATCAATGGATTTTTTACTATAGTTTTGCCGCCGAACCATTTGCATGTGGTAACATGCTGGTAAACAATTAATGTCTGCATGTTTCATAAAAAGGCAATTTAATGAACCCGACATGATTAATCCACCAGCTAGCGGATTAAATCATCAAAGGCTCCATCTGACAACTGAAAAAGAAGAAATAAACAGATGAAAAAGAAAACTTCAATAGCCTGCCTGCTATTCGCTTGTTTATTTGCCGTGTCACAAGCACAAACATCAGCCGACCAGTCTACAGATCCTTCGGACCCGGACAATTTAGCCAAAGATTACTTTTCCCAGATCATGGGCGTAGCGGTATCAGCTTCCACCAATACCAAACTATATCAGTTTATCTACGAGTGGATAGGCACCCCCTATCGTTTGGGTGGAAAGACCAAACGGGGAGTTGATTGCTCGAGATTTGCATACGAGCTATACGACAAAGTCTTCAACACCACACTTGGCCACAATAGCCGTAACATCTACACACAGGTAGACCCCATTGCGAAAGATCAGCTCATGCCCGGTGACTTGGTATTTTTTAAAATACGCAGCCGCAACATTACTCATGTGGGTGTTTATATCGGTGACGATAGATTTGCACACGCTTCGTCTAGCCGTGGGGTGATGATAAGCGACCTGAATGACGCCTATTGGAAACGCTATTATTATAACGGCGGTCGGATGCTGGCCGTTGCTACAGCCAGCAAATCAGATGACGAAGAGTCGACATTATCACCACCGATGCATTAATGCGTCTAACCATCCTTTTTATACCCTAAGCGCTTATTAGTTATCCATGAAAGGATGCTATTTTAGTACCCCCCCTTTGAGGGCTTGGTGAATATACTTACCTTTACCAAGCCATTGCATGACAATTAAGTATATGTCCACGAAAAAAGTATTAATTCTCAACCAAGAGCAGATAGCAAAAAAGATTACCCGTATTGCTTACCAGTTGATGGAAGACAATTTCGAGGAGGCTTCGCTGGTTTTGGTGGGAATCGCGGACCGCGGTTATGTGCTTGCTCAACGCCTAAGAGCCGAACTTGAACGGATTTCAACCTTCGATATTTCGCTGATCAAAGTTACGTTGGACAAAACAAGTAGCACGTTGCTCGCCCAGACAGATACTCCCGTCGAACAGGCAAAAGACAAAGTAGTTGTATTGATAGATGACGTGTTGAACAGCGGACGTACGTTAGCTTATGGTATCGGCGTGTTTTTCGACGTGCCATTAAAGAAGATGCGTACCGTGGTGCTGATTGACCGCAGCCATCATAAATTCCCAATCTTCAGCGATTTTTCGGGATTGAAACTCTCCACCATCCTCAAGGAACATGTAACCGTCCAGCTCCGCGAATGCGATGGAGGCGACGATGCTGCTTGGCTCATTTAATCGAACGACTTAACCGTTATTTCACTTTTATTTTCAATGTCATTCCCGGCTTAATCCGGTTGCTACGCAGGCCATTGTCTGACTTGATAGTCGAAACGCTGGCCTTTCGATACCGTTCGGCGATACCGGACAACGTATCTCCGCTTTTAACACGATATGTGATGTACGATGCTTTGGTAGACGGTGAGGTTGATTTATTGGATTGCTCACCGGCAGCCATAATGCGAAGCTGTTGTCCCGGGACAATCGTATTTTTCTTAAGTCCATTCCAGACCTTTAAATCCTGGACACTGACGTGGTATTGGTTTGCTATTTTCCCGAGCGTTTCACCCTTACGAACCCGATGCGTAGCCGCGATCGCCCCAACGTCCTGTTGTGCCTTCCCTTCGGCGGCGTAAAATGCCTGCATTTCATTGGGTGTATTCAATACGACATATAAAGCTGGGTACGCATGTGGAGGTGCCTCGGGCAATATCAGTCTTTTCGGCATGTCGGTAGTACCGTTCACGACCCCTCGTTTATAGGCCGGATTCAATGACTTAACGACCTCTTCTTCTACGCCCAATGCCTGGGCTACTCCACTCAGCGGCACGTGTTTCTGCACCCATATCGCTTCCGTCTGCTTGGGGATGCTGGTTGCCGCGGCCACAATACCATGTTCTTCATGATACTCCATCATATAAGTAATGGCAATAAAAGCAGGCACGTAATTGCGAGTTTCGCGCGGAAGGAAAGGACTAATGGCCCAGTAGTCCGGATTGGTCAATCCAGACCGTTGGATAGCCCGCAACACATTTCCTTTCCCACAATTGTAAGAAGCGATGGCCAACAACCAATCTCCGAATTCGTTGTACGCATCTGTCAAATAAGCGGCAGCCGCACGACTCGCCGCGATTGGATCCTTTCGTTCATCTACATAACTGTCAATAGCAAGGTCATACATCCGTGCTGTAGCATACATAAATTGCCACAATCCGGTAGCCCCGACCCGCGACACCGCATGGGGGTTCAATGCCGACTCAACGATGGATAAATATTTAATTTCTTTAGGAATACCTGCTTCGGAAAATGCCCGTTCATATATTGGGAAGTAATACTGGGACAATCCCATCATTTGCTCGAGATGTCGTTTATATCGCGCGGTGCTGTACGCATCAATGTAGGACTGGACTTGCGCGTTGTAGGTAAGTGGTACCATTTTCTGCAAGTATGCTAAGCGCCCCTCGACGGTAGCTGGCACGAACGTAAACATCGGAAACAACTCCAGTTCATCTTCCAAGTCGACAAAACTTATACTATCTGCTATCAGTTCAAGCCGAATATCAATCGCACTGTCGTCGCTATTCTCAGTGGTTAATGTGTCAGGCGGCAGATTAGGAGAGAAGGGTTCAGCGCATGCCACATGGACACACAACATACTGCCTACGGCTACTGCCGAAATCTTAGTTAACACCATGCTTTGCTAGTGGGTATGTATATGCCATAATTTCACATCTCAGCTATCGGTTAGCTTATTAGTGAGTTACCAATGTATACTGGGTAAGTATGCATTATGTGAAAAACGCAAGGATTTGCTTTTTATTGTACGGCCAATAAATAAAATTGCTATCGAGTAAGCGGCCGTTAAAATAAAGGGACTTTACACCAAGGTAGACAATCCGGCATAAAGTCCTTTCCGTAATTTGGATAGTTATTTACTGCTTGTTTCCTTCCAGCTCTTCCTTAGGCTCATTAGGGTTCTCTTTCTGCCCTTCTTTGAACTCTCGGATACCTCGTCCCATTCCACGCATCAGTTCCGGGATTTTCCGGCCACCAAATAATAAAAGGAGCGCTAAAACAATCAGGATAATCTCTTGAGCACCAAGAAATAACAACACTGAATCTACCATAACCGTTGTTTTAAATTTTCAAATCCACCCAGCCTTCAATAACTAGGCGATGCTGCAAATGTAAGTATAATATTTAATTTCATCTATTTTATTCTTTTCAATGGTGGATGAAGGCTCAATTTACAGCTCGGTTTCTGTCATATAAATTGCCCTCTACCTTGGCATCGCGAGAACGCCAATCACCACGTTATTTTGCTAACCACGGCTCCGGGTTTATGGGCGCTGCACCTTCCCATATTTCGAAGTGAACCTCTGACGTCCCGTCTTGCGGATCTACCAGTGCTGTCCCTAACGCCTGCCCGCGCTGAACCGTCTGTCCACGCTTCACGGTGGGATTGCCAAGTTTCGTATAGACCGTAAAATACTTACCATGCTGCACGATAACGGCATAAGATCCGGCCATATTTGCTACTTGAATAATCGTGCCGTCGAAAATCGCCTGCACCTGCGCGTTGTTATTCGTGCGAATCGTGATACCAGAATTTTCGACAGTCACGTTCCGACCAATCGTGTGCCGCCCGAAACGCTGGGTAATGACGCCCTGCTGGACAGGCCATGGCAAACGCCCGCGGTTGCCCGCAAAATCGGCCGAAAGTTTTGCTGCTGCCGGTGTATTGGCCAAGACCTCTGTATCGCTTTTTCGGACGACCGGCTTTTCCGCTTCTACCTCAGCGACGGTTTTACCGGTACGCTCGGCCTCAACTGCAAGCGCCGCCCGACGTGCCTCCTCTTCAATCCGTCGCTGCTCCTCAATTTCCCGCTGGATTGCCGTACGGATTGCCCTTGCCAAACGCTCATCTTCTTGCTGTTTCTTCCGCAGTTCCTGCTGGAATTTCTTCTCCTGCTGGGTTAGCGCCTGCAATACCTTAGATTGCGCCCCTTGCTCTTGCGCAATCGTCTTACGTTCACTCTCTTGCTCGCCAAGCAATGCTGCTTGTTCCGTTTTGCTGGCCTCCAGTTGTGCTACTTTTAAGGCAATCTCCTTCTGCGTCTCTTCAATATCTTGGGCGCGCAACTTTCGCGATTCATTGAATTGCTGCAGGTATTTGACACGCTTGAATGCCTGGTTGAAATCTTTGGCGGCAAAAATAAACATCATCTTATTGTATGCATTCCGGTTACGGAAGGCAAACATAATCATGCTCTCATAGTCTTTACGCAATTTTTCCAGCTGGTCACGAAGGTTTTGGATGGTCTTGTTATGGGACGCAATCTGATTGTTGATTAGCTTGATTTCACTACTGATGGTGCTGATTTTCTTTTCCCGCAGGCGCAACTGGGTGTTTAGCGCGTTTACTTGCTTGAGCGACAGGCTCCGATCGCTTGATGTGGCTTTTAGGCTTTCGTTAAGTCGCTCAATTTCCTTGTTCAACTGCTCACGTTGTTTCCTTAATTCAGCACTGCTCTGTGCATAGCCAGCAGCCAGTGTTAAAAAGAATACAACTACGCTTAATGTTCCTTTTAGATAACTCATCTATATACCACTTAATCTGTTATAGGTAATGATAACCTTCTTCCTATAACCACATCCCCCAGCCCGTTATTGTCTGCGAAAGTAATAAATCTACCCCGATAATCACGCATCGTTCTACATTATTGGACTTCAGTATACTTCGATGGGGCAATGAAGGGCAACTCAACCTTTTCGTCGTAAACCACCTTGCTGTATCTCATCTCGGATAGCAGGGTCAACTGGGGGGTAACTATTGAAATTTTCATCTGATGCGGGAAGGAGTTTTCGGCAACCGCCTGGTAGTCGGAGTAAAACGCTTCTAGTTGTTGGCCACGTGCCGGTGCCGCAATCGACGTATAACTATTTTGGTAAGCAGTATCCACGTGTACCGCATATTGCAGACTATCCGCTTGTCTTTGCAACAAGTACCCACTGGCACGTTTCCAAACTTCCAAATCACGTCCGCTAACCTGGTCAATTACGTCGCCTACAAGCAGTCGCTCTAAGCTGGAAAAATCCAACCCACTGCCCGTAAAACCACTTAGGTAGGCAAAGGGCTTTCTAGTGTATTCAGATTGCATGCGATTGATAATCTTTATGCTGTCGGGTGTGATAAACACACGCGCCACTTCGATACCCATGATTGCCGTCACCGAAATCCAAATCGCTTCATCGCGCACCACACGCACATTGGCTGTCACATCGTAACGTTCCTTCCCATTGATGGTGAGGTTGCTCTTGGCACGACCGCTGAAGGTAGCGTAGTGTAACTGTTGTTGGGCTACATGATCCATCACTGCCGCCCTTGCTGCTCCAGACACCGCTGTTTCATTACCCGCGGACGAAACGATCCGCTTTTTTGGCCCGCAAGAAAGCAAGAGCGCTAAAACAAAACAGAACCCCGCCGCCTTAGTCAATGTATTGCTTCGCATCAATTTTTTGGGATAGTTTATCAATATCCTTGCCAACCGCTTGAGACAGCGTTCTAGCCTTTTTCCATTGGGTCAAGGCTTTGCTGACATGCCCTAACTTCGCTAGGATATCGCCATAGTGCTCCAGCAATGTTTCCGATGCGGTATCGGAACTCGCTATCGCTTTTTCTATCCATGAAAGCGCCGTTTTATAGTCACCTTGCTGAAAAAGCACCCAAGCGTAGGTGTCTTGGTAGGACGGGTAATCGGGTGCCAACTCATTCGATCGCTTTGACATCTCGGCGGCAAGAGGCAGCTTCTCTTTGCGGAGCGCCAGGTAATAGGCATAGTTATTCAATGCGTATGCATTTGCACTGTCCAGCGCGATGGCTTCCTCGTACGCCACATCTGATTCGGCATACATGTCCATTGCGTTATAAACATCGCCCAAACTGCTATACAACTGAGTCAACAGTGGAACATGCTCCCCATTTGCCTGATTTAGCGCAGTCTCCAAATACGTACGGGCTTCTTGATAGCGCTTGTTCCCCAAATAACCATGGCCCGTAAAAAACAGGATGAGCGGTTGGTTGGGGAAGAGTGCCAACGCCTCTTTGCCATGTGATTCAACATCGTCATACCGCCCCAATTGAAGTTCTACCTGCAACAACTGCTGCCAGACGCCCTCGATATACCGATTAATATCCAGCGCACCCAAATAAGCATCACGGGCTTCATTTGGTCTTTGCAATTGCATATATATGTCACCACGCACCGCATGTGCCTTAGCCTCATTGGGGTAGGTCTGGGCAAATAAATCGGCCAATTCTGCAACATAAACTTTATCAAGTGGGTGCCGCGTATTTCCGAGTGTACTGTAAAGTAAACCCGCTTTGGCATCTATTCCCAAGCTATCGCTACTGAACGCTTCCTGAAGATAATGATAAGCCTGCCGTTGTTTTTCCATGGCTAGGTAAACATCAGATTTACCAAGCAACACGAGCGGGTCATCCGGAAAAATATCCGCCGCATCATCCAGCAGGGCAATGGCTTTCTTCGTCTCATCTGCTTTGGTATATAATTCGGCCAGCAGGATGTAAGCCTTACTTTCGTTGGGTGCTGTTGAGACCAACATCTCCAATTCATTGATTGCAGCGTCCATGTTGCCTTGGGCAAGGTAAATCTGATGCTTGGTGAGGTGTTGGTCTTCAGTTGCCCCGAATCGAGCACTCATGGTATCACAAACCGCTAATGCTGCATTATACTGCTTATCAACAAACAATGCGTAAGCTTTTTCACGATAAAGGGAAGCATTCTTCGGATTAAGCCGGATGAGCTCATCCAATACGACGGGAATGGCTTTCACGTTTCTTGTCTTCCGGTAAACATCCAATATGGTATTCCAGTAATTTTCATTATCCGGACTGAGTTCGGCCGCCCGTAATGCGGCCCGTTCCGCAGCGACAAGGTTTTCCGCATCGATGTATAGCTGGGCCAGCTGGAAATAAGCTCCGTCATGATTGGGCTGTAGCTGAATTACCTGTTCAAAGGTTTTCTCGGCCAGCGCCAATTGCCCGGCTGATTTTTGATGCATCCCTTTGTCATATAGACTTTTGGCCGACAAACTATCCGCAGATTTCGGTGTCTGCGATACCGCGGTTTCCTGGGCAAAGGCCGAACCCGTGGTATACCACATGCCACTAGTCATAACCAAAACCCGGAATACTATAATTATTACTCGCCACATAACTTTGAAAAATAAATTTTATTGTCGTACCTTTGCAGTCCCTTAAAATAAAGGGGTTAAATATATTTATTAATTATTTCAAAACAAAGCAAGTGAATACGTTAAGTTACAAAACTGTCTCTGCCAACAAAAACACCGTCAACAAGGAGTGGATTGTTGTTGATGCTGAAGGCGAGATTTTGGGGCGCTTGTCATCCCAGATTGCCAAGGTGATCCGGGGGAAACACAAGCCTTCGTACACCCCACACGTAGACTGCGGCGATAACGTGATCGTGATCAATGCAGACAAAGTAAAGTTGACTGGCAACAAGCTCGAAGACAAAGTGTACCAACGGTACACCGGCTATCCGGGCGGCCAGCGTTTCAATTCTCCTAAAGAGTTATTGGCGAAGCACCCCACGCGTATCGTAGAAAAAGCCGTACGCGGCATGTTGCCCAAGAATCGGTTGGGTCGTGCCTTGTTCAAGAACCTGTACGTATATGCAGGCAACGAACATCCCCATGCAGCGCAAAGTCCAAAAACTGTTAAATTCTAAGGAGTAAAGAAATGTCGACAACGAACACGTCAGGAAGAAGAAAAACCGCAGTAGCCCGCATTTATTTGTCTGCTGGCAGCGGTAACATTACTGTAAACGGCAAAGATTACAAGGAATATTTCCCTACCTTGCCATTGCAATACATTGTGACCCAAAGTACAGAAGTAGCCGGTGCGACTGGCAACTACGATGTAAAGGTTAACGTAGCCGGTGGCGGCATCAAGGGGCAGGCGGAAGCCGTTCGCCTGGCGATAGCCAAGGCATTGATCACGCTAGATCCGGAGGTAAAACCTGCTTTACGTGCAAAAGGACTGGTAACGCGCGATGACCGCATGGTGGAGCGTAAGAAACCAGGACGCCGCAAAGCGCGCAGGAAGTTCCAATTCAGTAAACGTTAATCTTTTAAGGAGAACAGAAAAATGGCAAGAGCTACATATCAAGAGTTGTTGGATGCAGGTGTACACTTCGGTCACCTTACCCGTAAATGGGATCCGAAAATGGCCAAGTACATTTTCATGGAACGCAACGGCATCCATATCATTGACTTAAACAAAACACTCACCAAACTGGAAGAAGCCGCATCCGCGATCAAACAGGTGGTGAAATCGGGAAGAAAAGTGCTATTCGTAGCCACTAAGAAACAAGCAAAGGAAATCGTCGCTGAACAAGCCAAGGCCGTAAACATGCCGTTTGTGACCGAACGGTGGCTCGGCGGGATGCTTACGAACTTCGCGACCGTCCGCAAGTCCATTAAAAAGATGTCGAACATCGACAAAATGACCAAGGACGGCACATTTGATGTATTGTCGAAAAAGGAAAAACTGATGATACAACGTGAGCGTGTTAAATTGGAAAACCTATTAGGAGGTATTGCCGATTTGAACCGCTTGCCTGCTGCCCTTTTCATTATCGACGTGAAAAAGGAGCACATTGCCGTAAGCGAAGCACTGAAATTGAATATCCCTACGTTTGCTATGGTAGATACCAACTCGGACCCTACCAACATCGACTTCCCAATCCCTTCCAATGATGACGCGTCCAAATCGATTGCCCTTATTACTGGGCTCATTGGTAAGGCGATTCAGGAAGGACTTGAAGAACGTAAGCGCGATAAAGAGGAAGAAGCCGAGCGGGAAGCTGCAGCTGCCAAAGCCAAGATAGACAATGGCGAAGAAGCCGAAGTTGAAGGCAAAGAAGAAGCTAAGGCAGAAACAACCGACACTGGCGGAAAACGCCCGCGTAAAGCAAAAGCTGAGGCGACAGCCGAAGCGGAAGGTAGCCAAGACGGAGAATAACTGGCATCTTAAAAGCCGGATGGGCAAGGGTGCTGGAAGCGATTAACTTCCGTCAACCAGTGTACCATCCGGTTTTTTTTATCCGATCCGTTAATGGAAACCCAAAATCTCTGCCTTTTTTCGGCACAATAGATTAAACTGGTTTAGCAACCAAGAATCGTACATAACAAAATAAGGAAAATAGCATGTCCACAGTACAAATTTCAGCATCAGACGTAAATAAGCTGCGCCAACAAACCGGTGCCGGCATGATGGATTGTAAAAAAGCGCTAATTGAAGCGAATGGAGATTTCCAAGCAGCCATCGATTACTTGCGTAAAAAAGGGGCAAAGGTGGCCGCTAGCCGCCAGGACCGAGACTCTAACGAAGGCGTAGTTATCGCGAAGACTACCGCAGATGGAAAAAAAGGCATCGTCATCGAACTGAATTGCGAAACCGACTTCGTAGCAAAAAACGCCGACTTTATTGCATTTGGCGAAAGCATTGCAGATGCAGCTGTAGCCCAAGCACCAGCAACGGTTGAGGCATTAAAACAACTGGAAATAGACGGTGTGAAAATTGCCGACCTATTGCTCGATCAAACAGGCAAAATCGGTGAGAAAATCGACGTGTCAAAATATGAAACAGTTGAAGCCGAAAAAGTAATTGCTTATATCCATGGCAATTATCGCTTAGGCGTTTTGGTAGGTCTCAACAGCGCAGCGGATGGTACGGATGAAGCGGGCAAGGATGTGGCCATGCAGATTGCTGCCATGAACCCCGTAGCGATCGACAAGAGCGACGTAGACAGCCGTACCGTTGAGCGCGAGTTGGAGATTGCAAAAGAACAAATCCGGGCAGAAGGCAAGCCTGAAGAAATGGTTGAAAAGATTGCCCAAGGTAAACTCAACAAGTTCTATAAGGAATCCACGCTCTTAAACCAAGAATTCGTGAAAGATTCTTCGAAAAACATTGCCCAGTTCCTGGATAGTGTTTCTAAGGGATTGACAGTTACTGTCTTCAAGCGGGTTCAATTGGGCGCGTAAATTCATTTAGTAAAATTAGAGCGGCAATCTTCTTCTACCGCAGCCGCTAATATGATTTTTGATGCCGTCTCCCTGTTTCCTTCGGGGGACGGCCTTTTAACCCATTGAGGGGTTCAACTATTACGAAACAAGTTTTCCCAAATAGACACGTCTGTTTCATAAATAGCCTGGTTTTATTATTAAAACGAGCTATATTAGCGTGTATATTTAAAATATTTTTGATTTTTGACTATTTGAGTGCGAAAATTAGTAACTTGGGATTGTTGAAATGACGGTCTTTTTCCCGGCAGGAGTAAACTTATAAAGGGTGACTGCCAAAATATTGCGTTGCTGTTTGTTGTAGAAATTGTTTTAAAAAAATGGGTATTGGCTTAAAATCCGCTGAAACATGGAAACGAAAATTTCCGTTCTGTATGTAGACGATGAAGAGAATAATTTGATTTCTTTCAAAGCTACCTTCCGTCTAAAATATAAGATATATACCGCTTTGAGTGGTATCGAGGCCATGCAAATCGTCGAACAGCATCCCATAGACATCATCATCACCGACCAGCGGATGCCACAAATGACAGGCGTCGAATTCCTTGAAGAGGTCATTAAGATAAACCCCGACCCTATGCGGATTTTACTCACAGGATATGCCGATATGAGTGCGGTGGTCGACGCGGTAAATAAAGGAAAGATATTCCATTACCTGAGTAAGCCTTGGAGTGAGGAAGAGTTGGATGAAACCATACAGCGGGCTTATGAGCTATTCTCCGAACGGAAGAAAATAAAGGAGTCTTTCTCGCAACTTGAAATCACAAATGATCAACTCGAGTTTTTGCTTAGGCAAAAACTACTCTCATAAACCCACTGTTGGAAATTCGACTATTTGCTTGGAATGGTCACAACAAAGGTCGTACCTTCGCCTTCGATTGAGCTGACTTCAATCTCGCCGCGAAGCTTGGCCAATGCACTTTTCACATTATAAAGCCCAAATCCCGTACCCTCAGCTTGGTCACTTCCCCTAAAAAACAATTTGAAAATCTCTCCAATATCTTGCGCTGCGATGCCTATCCCAGTGTCCATAACACGTATCGTTGCTTTCCCTCCTTCGACAACGACTGACAATCGAACTTTTTTATTGTCGTCTGCCTTCTTCTGGTACTTAAACGCGTTGGAAAGCAGGTTATGCAAGATAAGCTTCAATGTTGTCTCGTCACCCTTGAACCCCTCCCGTTGATCACTTTCAATAGAGAAGGTTACGCCGTTGTTCTGTGTATAGATACTGTAAAAGCTTTTCAGGTACTCAAAAAGGGTTTTAAAGTCAATATCTGAAATGGTCAGCTCTCCACGCTTCAACAGGTAATAGTCGTGCAAACTGTTGATGTAGGTGTTCAATCGCAATACCGAGCTTTCCATCAATGCTAGAATTTCGTGTATCCGTTCAACCGAATCAAACTCCAACCCCAATTTTATCGCCGACAATACACCGGTCAACGGATCACGCAGGTCGTGGCTGACACTGTAGGCAAATTTGTCGAGTTCATCATAGGCCTTCTGAAGTTCTTCATTTCGTAGCGCTAACATCGAATCGGTAATGAAAAACTTATTGGCTTCTTCAATAGACGAAATAATCTCCTCTTCTACCCACGGTTTACGTACAAATCTGAAAATGTGGCCTTTATTTACGGCGTCTACAACAGTTTCCAAATCAGCATAGGCAGTTAATAGGATTCTTACAGGCAAGGGAAAATCTTTCCTAATCTCATGTAAAAATTCAATCCCAGTCTCCCCGGGCATGCGCTGGTCACAAAAAATCACCCGTATATTCGGGTTTGAGCGCAATATCTCCCTGGCTTCATCGGTGCTTATTGCCGTATGAACCGGATACCGATACCTGAAAGTCGCCTTGAAACTGATCAGGTTATTGGCTTCGTCATCAATGTAAAGTATTTCCGGAGCTTGGAGCATCACACAAGGAAAAGTCTATATGGTTAATGATCTATTTTAGCAAAATTAACATAATTGATTTAATAACGTAAACTTATTGCACCTGTTGATTGAGCGGGATAATAATTAAAAAAGATACCCCTTCACCAAGCGACGATTCAACTTTGATTTCACCGCCGTGCTTTTTAATGGTATTATAGACTATTGACATGCCCAAGCCAGTACCTTCACCCACTTCCTTGGTCGTAAAAAAAGGTTCGAATATTTTCTCTTTCACCTGATCCGACATACCCACCCCGTTATCGCGAATAGCTATGTATGCATTTTCAGCGTCAACGGTTGTCTTGATTTCCAACACACCCCCCGGCTTTCCCTCGAACTTTTTATTTATGGCGTAAATACCGTTCGTAATGATATTTAGGAAAACTTGGTTTAGCTTACCTGGATAGCATTCTACCGGTGGTAATTTGCCGAATTCCTTATTGACCGTAATGCCTTCCTTAATCACACTATTAAGGATTACCAACGTAGATTCCAGCCCTTCGTTAATATCTGCAAATTTCAACGACTCCTCATCCACACGCGAGAATATGCGTAGGCTTTTAACAATCTCGGCTGTCCGTGTAGCACCCTCATGCATTCCCTTCAGGAGAAAATCTATCTCGGTTTTCAGATACGCCACATCTATTTCGTCTTTATAGGCCTGGATACGGCGCTCCTTTTCTTCGAACGGTATCCCGTCGGTCAGCGCAATACGCTCTACCTCGTCTAGTACGTCCCAAATCATACTGACATCCCGCTTGAGCGGTGCGACATTGGATGTCACAAAGTTTATGGGATTATTGATCTCATGAGCAACACCCGCCGTCAATTGCCCCAGAGAAGCCATCTTCTCCGCCTCCACCAATTGGGTTTGTGCCTCTTTTAAATGCGTTAGCGCTTCCTGCAAAGATCCATTCGATTCTTTCAATGCACGGGTGCGCTCTTCCACGCGTCGCTCAAGAACGACGTTCTGTTCACTGACAAGTTTTGCATTCTCCTCAATCATCGCCAATTCCCTCGCTTGAGACTCCTCTTTTTCCTTTTTATAAACATTGATCTTGTTTGCCAATGCAAGGGACAACAACGCCATCTCGATTCCCGACGCGGCTTGTACCGAATACACGGTAAACATATTATAGGGAAGGACGCCGTAATCTTTAAATAAGAAAATCAGAGAGCCCAGCAAAAGGATCGACCATGCGCCGAGGAATATCGTTGACGAAGACACTTTGGGCTGCCTATAAACTACGTATGCTGAAATCAAAAGTACGCCCACAGACGACAGGGTCGTCGATGATTGCATGATAGAAAAAGCAAGATAGTGGTCGAAAAACAGCGCGACAAGCGCACCGGCAAATAGCGAGATAAAAAACAATAGGACAAAATAAATCCTTCTAAAATTCCTTTTTACATCCAAAAACTTAATGGTGAAAAATAACGCGGCTATTCCAGTGAGTGATCCGAACAGTACGATGTCATAATTCTCGAATTCGGGATTGTTGGGCCAAAAAAATTGAAAGCTTGTCCCCTTTACTCCCATTTGCGTAAACCCAGCGCCGAAAACATAACATATGTAATAAAGATAGTTTTTGTCCTGCGTAGATAAATATAAACAAAAATTATAAATTCCCATGATTAACACGATACCCATGTATATCCCAGAAATCAAATATTCCCTGGCCACTGATTTGACATGCTGCTGCGGGCTTACAATATATATCGGTATAATGATGGGCATTTTGCTCTTAATACGAACGTAAAAATCTCTGGTTTGGTCCGACGGCACATTTAAATCGAATAAATAATTAACATCCAGGTATTTTCGCTCGCCGAACGGTTTATCTTTGGTAATCAATACACTATCTACCAATACAGATTGATCTGATAATGAATACAGGGTTACTTCATCAAAATTCGGGTTGGCCAGTTTCAGCAGGTTATCGGCACCATCGGCGGTGTTCGTTACCGAGAATTTCACCCACACTTCACCCTTCGTTATCCCTAAATTCGGAATCTTCGCAGTGGGTCGAAAAAAAGCTGCCTTCGTTGCAGAATCGATGGTGATACGCGTAGTTGTTTTTAATACCAGTAAGTCGTTGCTTTCCAACATGCGTTGCGTCGCCTCATGCGTATGAATGGTTTGCGCCAATCCAACAGCCAAAAACTGCATGAAAAGAAAGGTTGCACCAACGTATCTCCACATAGATAATCTTATTTCATGGCGGTAACGACAACCAAGTTGATGGAACAAACGAAGCAGCCCCTACTATCGGCCTGCTGCAAGGCATCAAGGAATGTACGATGCGCTTCCTGGGTGATATGGCCCTTTTGTTCCATCATGGTCAAGGCATAATCTATACGGAGGGTCGCCATGCACTGCTCAAGTATATGCGTGGTCAACGGATATAACCGGATGCGTAAGTCCGTAAAACCGGCCGTCTCCAAATCATGAATCAAATTAGTGGCAGCGTTCCCATTTTTTACCTGGTGCGCCGCAAGATATTCCCTGAGGCGCTGAACAGTCTGGAGATCGCCGTTGTAGAAAGATACGCTGTTCCAGTCCGTTTCAACAATCACTACCGGCGAACCGTCTTTTAAAACACGGTAAAACTCGCCAAATACCCGTGGTGGATTAGCTAAATGCTGCACCAGGCGCTCCGCACGCAATCCCGATAATTCAGCCTCGGCAAATGGAAGAGTGTCGGCATTTCCGACCAGGAACTGGACATTGCTACAATCCCCCTTATTGAGGTTTGCTTGATCAATCATCCCTTGATCGGCATCGACCCCTACAAATGCGCAATCCTTAGCACCTAATTTGGCCATATTACTGACATCAGCACCCACGCCACAGCCGATGTCTGCAATTTTACCGGAACGGCTTAGCAGCGGCCCATACGAATCCTGCTTCATGTTTTCCAGCAGTTTCTGCGTCTCCCGCAAATAGTCCGGATTGTAAAGGTGTGTGTTCATAAGTTAGCGATTACGAATCGACTTCCATTTGTCTGAGTTAGCAATTTCCAAATTATATTCAACCTCGAACGTTCCCCGAGGTCCCCGTTCGAACAGCTTCTGATGGTTATTGGCACGTAACGACATGATTTTTTCCTGTTCCGACTTATCAGCATGTTGTAAATCATGGATATCCCGCAGCCTCATCGCTGTTGCGATTAAGTCATCTTTGGGGTAGTAAAAGAGCCCATCATTGCCCAAACTGGCTTCAACAACCGCTCCTACACGTTTACCCATCCGTACCGTAATGGGGGCACAAAGCACAAAAATACTATTCACCGGTAACTGGACAGCTACCACTGCGCCAATCCGTGCCAAAATATAGCTACCTATTCCCATCCCAGCCACCTCTCTCGAATTCCAAAGTCCACATAACTCGCAAGTCCCGCCCCGTTCGCGATCGGCCCGCACCATGTCATATATCTTGGGATCATACTTACCTAGCGCAATCTCAATAGGCAATTCATACTCACCCGTCGCAATTTGCAATCTAGCCCCACCGTACACGGCCTTCGTTTCAGCATGCTCAACTAATATTACGACCGTATTTTCGTCATCCACCCAATCCTGTCGATTTGAGGTAATTTTGGTGATACCAAATATCTCCAACAACTTTTGATGGCCAATAATAAACTTTTCGCAAGCTTCCTTATCGTGTGGAGCTACAAATGTGCGGATCTGAATCATGTATCAATTTTGACGAATAGAATCGTAAACCGTGATCGGCTTAGCGCTACATCTACGGATTCTGAGCATAAAGTTAAAAAAATCATTTTTATTCACCCTATATTACTAAACATTAGCACGTTTTCTTTGCACAATCCCTTCCTAAGCTTTACAAATTGTCAATACTTAGCAAACGGATTTAACCATCGAAATACAACATGCAACTTGAGAAACCGCTGGTCATGGGCAACTCACCACACCGATGGAAGTGAAATAACGCCACATTGACGCTCAAAACGATAGAAGGAGAGTACCAAACCGGTCTCTCCTTCCTTGATTCGAGTAGCGGGGAGCAGGATCGAACTGCCGACCTCAGGGTTATGAATCCTGCGCTCTAACCATCTGAGCTACCCCGCCGAAAAATTGTTTGCAAATATAGTTTATTTTCCCTTTCTTTAGAAAAAAAGTTATTAAAGCTCAAAGAAGCAACATAGACGCTTAATCATCATAATTGGCATGGCAGAAAAAACCAAATTCCATTTGGAATACGAAATCAAGTCCTCCCCGAAAATTCTGTTTTCTTTCTTGCACGAGCCCAATGCGTTGGCCCAGTGGTTTGCGGATGACGTAAACTTTAAAGATGGTATTTATGAATTCAGTTGGGATGGTGAGCTGCACGTTGCCAAGCTAATCAGCCTTAGGGAAAATAAGCTGGTCAAATATAAATGGTTGGATGATGAGCCTTATCATTTCGAAATGGAAATCGTGCAGGATGAACTCACCAATGACGTTGCTCTTGCCATCACCGATTTTTCATGGGAAGAAACCCTTGATGACCGCAAACTCATTTGGGATAACCAAATCGAATATCTCCAAAGCGTTATCGGTGCTTAAAAAAATCGTACCTTTGCATTGAGGTAGTCCGGGGCACGTATTTTGATGAAAAAAATCCATCTTCTCATCCTGAAGTCTTTCATCAGGCCATTTATCGTCACGTTCTTTATCGTGATGTTTGTTCTCCTCATGCTTTTCCTTTTCAAGTATATCGATGACTTGATTGGCAAGGGATTCGAATGGTACGTGATCTTGGAATTGCTTTGGTATGCGGCCGCCACCAATGTCGCCATGGCGCTACCACTTTCCATGCTACTGTCATCTATTATGACCTTCGGCAACTTGGGCGAAAGCTATGAATTGGTGGCCATCAAAGCCGCCGGGGTTTCGCTACGGAAAGCCATGGCCCCGTTATTTATCCTTGTTGGCTTATTCAGTGTCGGCGGGTTCTTATTCAGCGATTACATCATGCCCGTCGCTAACCTTAAAATGGGGTCTTTGCTCTATGACGTCCGGATCAAGCAGGCCGACTTTTTCGTCAAACCCGGTATATTCAACAATACCATCCCAGGATACGCTATTCGTGCCAAAGGCAAAAGCCAAGATGGGAAAATCCTTTATGACCTGATGATCTATGATCATAAAACGAGTAATACAGCCAATAATGTACTGCTGGCCAAGGAGGGATACATCTACAATTCGCCGGACAACAACACGATGATCCTCAAACTTAAAGACGGTGTCCGCTATGAGGATACCAGGGTACAAAAGGCCCGCGTGTATAACCCCCGGCAACAATTCACCCGGTTTTATTTCGAGGAAACCGAGCAAAAGTTTGATATGTCCGCTTTTCAGATGAAACGAACGGATGAAAACCTATTCAAAAGCCATCACGCGATGCTCAACCTGAAGCAGCTAGCGCATTATACGGACTCCAATGCCCGCCAGATGGACAGCTTGCGAAATACCGTGTTTCGTGAGATCAAATCCTATTACCACTATTTCAATGACTATTATAAGACGAAGGATACCAGTGAGCGTTTATCAAACCCAATCCGTTATCAAAAAGACTTCATCACGACTATTCCAAGCGAAAAGCGAAATATGGCCATCAGTAGCGCCCTGAGCCAGGTGCGGTACATCAAGGATGTGGTTATGCTTAAGGCGGATGAAGATGCGTTTTACAGCAATAAAGACATTTTATACAATGTCGAATTCCAGCGTAAGTTCACCTTGGCGGTCTCTTGTCTGCTATTGTTTTGTATCGGCGCACCGCTAGGTGCTATCATTCGCAAGGGGGGACTGGGCTTACCTGTTGTCGTCGCTATCATTTTTTTCCTAATCTACCACATCATTTCGACGGTCAGCGAAAAATCGGCCAAAGAGGGCAATATCGACACCTTTTGGGGAATGTGGATGGCTATCTTTGTATTATCCCCATTGGCTATTTTTCTAGCCTATAAAGCGGCCACGGATTCCGCATTATTTGATATCGAGCAGTACCGCCTTAAGCTCAACAAAGCACTGGGGTGGGTCAAGGTACGGCTCGGCATGGCCGATCGAGCACCGATTACGCAGCGCAAATCTTTACATGACGATTATATGAAGTCGTCTTGATAAACGATACCTTTGTAGCGTGATAAAAGTAGATAAATGAGCATCAAGTTACATACCATTGAAGAGGCTATCAAAGAGATACAGCTTGGCAAAGTGGTCATCGTGGTGGATGATGAAGACCGTGAAAACGAAGGGGATTTCGTCACTGCCGCGCGCAATGCCACACCGGAAGTTGTCAATTTCATGGCCAACCACGGGCGTGGCTTAGTTTGTGTGCCCCTTACCGAAGAACGCTGCAAAGCGCTCGACCTGAACCTCATGGTCGGCAACAATACCGCTGTTTACGAAACTAATTTCACGGTGTCGGTCGACCTGCAAGGGTATGGCTGTACCACCGGCATATCAGCATCAGATCGTTCAAAAACCATCAAGGCACTCATCAATCCTAACATCAAACCTGAAGAATTCGGCCGCCCGGGGCATATCTTTCCGTTGATTGCTAAAGATGGCGGTGTACTTCGTCGTGCCGGTCACACTGAGGCAGCCGTCGACCTCGCCCGGCTCGCCGGGTTCGAATCGGCAGGCGTGCTGGTTGAAATCCTCAAAGATGACGGTGAAATGGCCCGATTACCCGATTTGATCGACGTAGCCAACCGGTTTGACTTGAAAATCATCTCTATCCAAGACCTGATTGAATATCGGCTCAACAAAGACTCACTGATTACCCGAGAGGTATCGGTCAATCTACCCACTGAATGGGGCCAGTTTAACCTCACGGCTTACACACAGAAAAACACCGGCGAGCAGCATGTCGCGCTTTATAAAGGTGAGTGGGTCACCGATGAGCCCATTCTGGTCCGCGTGCATAGTTCATGTGTCACAGGCGACATCTTCGGGTCCTGCCGATGCGACTGTGGGCCACAGCTACACCGGGCCATGCAAATGATCGAAGAAGCGGGGAAAGGCGTGGTTGTCTATATGAATCAGGAAGGCCGGGGCATTGGTTTGGTTAACAAACTCCATGCTTATAACCTACAGGAAAACGGCCTCGATACCGTCGATGCCAATCTTGAACTGGGCTTTAAGCCCGATCATCGCGACTACGGCGTTGGCGCCCAAATATTGCGGGACCTCGGCGTGACGAAAATGCGGCTGATGAGCAACAACCCTACAAAACGGGCGGGGTTGGTAGGCTATGGATTGGAAATCGTGGAAAACGTACCTATTGAGATTCCCTCCAATCCCTTTAACGAGCAATACCTCCGCGCCAAACGCGACCGCATGGGGCATACCATCATGCGGGATCGCCGTCCATGATTTGGCGGTAAATATGCCTCATCACTAGAACCAAACAGATAAGGACGCCCCCTAGGAAACCACCGATGATAATGGCCTTCGCCTTCCCTATTCGGTCACTTTCCAATGGGAGTATGGGCTTATCTAATACCTGAATAACCGGCTTTTCATTTCGTAGCGTTATTTTCGCAAGCTCTTGATTTTTAACTAATTCGGTCAATATCGCGGTATTAGCCTGAACATCCACGGCACGTAGCTGCGATCCCACGCGGAGGCTCTGAAATGCCCTGTTGGGGTTTGGATTAGCGTCTGCGGCAGCAGCCACTCCGCTGATAGCATCATTAAGCTCCTGACGCACGGAGTCTACTTGGTGTGTGAGTATAGCTAAATTCTCTTTGGCTTTCCGCGTTCTTGTTTCGATATAAAAATTGGATGCGTTCTCAATTAGTGTTTCAACGAAAGCTTTCGAAAATTTCGGGTCTGGAGATTCCATCTCGATGGCGATGATGTTGATTTTTTTGTCCGGTTTGCCGATAACCAGATTACGCGCCAAAATCAATTTGTAGAATTCGGCCATCAAGCTGTCTTGTAGATATACCCCGGTAGTGTCCTTGAATTGAATACCCGTCAAAGACGCTTTTTCTCTCCATTTCTCCCTAAATTTATTATATTCAATATACCGATTCACCAGTAAATCCCGCTCGCCGTCAATGACTACTTCCGTAAGCAACGTTTTATCCAACATCGATCTTGACTTGAGGAATTCAATAATATTATCTCCCTCGAAAAAGCCACCCGAGCTGCTTATTCCCCCAAGATTAAATCCAAATTGAGCAGCGATGCTAGCCGCTGCGCCTAAGCCCCCACCCGAGTTACTTTGGTCCTCTAGGATAAAGCTCAATTTAGCGGTATAGTTAATTTCCTTAGTTAATGAATATAATAGTCCGATACCACTAGAGAATACTACAACAATTAATATGACTAACCATTTTGTCAATAAATACCTCAACAAACCGTGTGTCTTTACAATCAATTCTCTAAGACTGATTTGACTCGCCTGCCGTTGGATTATTCTAGCGTTCTCGTTTTCTGTCATCTGTGAAAAGGTTGATTAACGGAATATCGTCACAATTATTGCTGCCAGCGAAGCTATACCCGTACCAAATCCTAACCACTGTTGAGCACCGATTGGGGGTTTGATTTCTTTCTGCGGCACAAAAATCTCTGCCCCCGGTTTGATAGGCGGATAATTATTGAAAAACAAAAAGCGGTTCGTGCTTTTCACCGATCCGTTGGCGTATAATACATACACACTTTTACGCAAGGCTCGCGATGAAAATCCCCCGGCTTGCGAAATGTATTGTTTGAAACCTTTGGAAGGCGAGTACACAGCCGTCGATGGTGCCAAAACTTCTCCCGATACCTTTACCGTTTGTAATTCTTTAGGTACGTGGATTACATCACCGTCTTCCAAAATCAAATCACCCCGATAGCCCGGCTTCATAATAATGCGTTCGAGGTTTATTCCCACAAGATTATTATCAAAGCTTTTGTCGATATTCAGTTTATTAAAAATTGACACATCACTTTGTAACTGTTGCAACGCAAGTAATCGGTCATATTCCTCCTGCTTCTTTCGCTCGCGATTAGCAGCTTCTGTTCCCGCTTCGGCCGCAACCGTCCCAGTGTCCGTCAACCCACCCCGTTTCAACGAGGCCCCATCTACATAGGCAAGTGGTGTAAGACCTCCTGCACGTTTGATAAGGTCCGAAATACGCTCATCTTTCCGATGAATAGTATATAATCCTGGATAAAGCACTTCGCCCACGATACGAATCGTCTTTTGCGTTTCATAACCAGTTGATGTGCGGACCACTACCCGATCAAATGGCATCAACACAAAATCCTCCTCCCGTTTACTTAGCCCCATATCGGCATCTACCTGAAAGATTTCGGCAATATGGGCCGATTGAGACATCACGTCCGCATTTGTTACCCGCCGCGATATCTCAATCCGGCTACCCGATGCACTCTCCCGGAATCCACCTGCCCGCACAATTAAGTCTTTCAAAGTCATTCCCTCAGAAAAGGCGAAATGACCAGGCGAACGAACCTCGCCGTCGATATCCACGGTATAAGCTTCCCTCAATTCGAAAATTGAAGATATGTTGACAACGTCCTCACGCTTTAACTCAATATCAGGTTCGATACCCGCCATAATCGCAGCAACATCGAACGATAAGTGTTCATGCTGTAAATCATCTTGCAATCGCAAGATACTGCCCCGATTCACAAAGGCGTCCTCTTTCAGTCCCTCGGCTTTTTTAATGAGCATTGATAGCGTTAATCCGGGACTGAGTTCATACTCGCCCGGACGAAATACCGCACCTTCAATCGTTACCCTGTTCTCGAATCGATTTAAAATACGTTCCACAACATAACTATCCCCTCCTTGAGGCTCATAGTGAGCATATTGACTGCTCAACAGGTCTTCAATACGCTGCTCAGTATCGGTTCGCTTGGTAACTTTGATCCTGGCGGTATAAGCTTCCTCAGTGAATCCACCCGCATAGGTCAACAACTTATCAAACGTTTCACCTTGCTTTAGTTCAAATATGGCCGGTCGCTTTACTTCCCCATTCACTCTTACCCTATTTTCATAGGGTGGAACCATCAATACATCCTGATCTTCCAAACGGATGTTCTGGCTAAAATTACCTGAAATTAAGAAATCATAGATATCCAGTTGGGCAATCTCCTCGCCGTTACGAATCAGTCTAATATTCCTGAACGAGCCATCCTCAGAAGGTCCCCCCGAATAGTAAAGTGCATTGAACACTGTAGCTACAGACGGCAAAGTATACGTACCCGGTTTAACAATTTCACCGGTTAGAATTACCTTGATACTCCGTATGTCCCCCAACGTAATGTTCACTTTGGTGGCACCTGTACGGACAGCACTATATACGGAAGACAGTTCGCTCTTGATGCGTACCGTAGCGTGCTCGATGGTCATACCGGCAACATGTACGATACCCACGTAAGGGATATTAATCGTTCCCTCGGGGGTAATAGTCAGCGAATAGTTTTCTTCAGACTGCCCATAAATATCAACTAAGATTTGGTCCCCTGGTCCGAGCACATAATTCCTAGGGGTAGCCAGACGTAAGTTGGGCTCAAACAAGGCGGGTGCACTTTGAAAAAGCGACGCTCCAAAGACCTTCAACCTCCTTTCGTCGGGCGTATGGGATGAGGGCGGCATCGGAGTAGCCAAGGTATCTACAAATCGACGTTCCGGGCGATATTCCGAAGTGTGGCTAGTAGGTGTTTCCTCGATTGGTAACGAATTCAGCGCTGTTATTCTCGCACGCAATTTATCCACTTCTGATGCCGGCATTCCACGTTGAAGCGCCGCCTGTGTTAATTCTTCCTCAGACAGCCCCATCGCCTCTGCCTGCCGCAAATACACCAAAACTTGTTCATCGGATAAATCATCAACGCGTACTTGAGAAAGGTCACTCGAACTTGCGGGCTGAGCAAAAACTCCATGACTTAAACTGAGGGCGAAGCTCCATATAATACATAAGAAATAACGTGCGACCTTATAATTCATTAGCATATTACCTTGTTTCAAACTCAAGCTAAACTGGCATTTATCGTTGTCCTCTCCAAGCACAAAGATAATTTAATAAAATTAGATTCTCCCCTTGGGTTTCCGATTGTTCTAGAACTGGTACATCAATCCGAGTTCGACCGCATTACAAATCGCAGTTTCCTTTTTTCATTGTTGACGCATTTCGCTTAATTATAATATTGGCATTCATCATTTGGATGATTAACGTAACAAACGATTACCTACCACGAACGGATGCTATTTCTACTTGGTATCTTTCAATAACCCGTTCTACCGAAAACTCGGCTACCATCTTTTCCCGCCCGGAATTTCCCATCATCCGTCTTTTACATTCCGATAACCTCAAAAACTTCTCCAATTGTTGGATGAGGCTTGCAACATTTTTCACCTCACATAGAAATCCCGTCACGCCATCATCGACAAGCTCCTTGCAGCCTGCAATGTCACTGGCTATTATCGGCTTCGCTAACGAAGCACTTTCCTGCAAGACGGTCGACATCCCTTCTCTATACGATGGCAGTACGACGCAATCCGCTTGGAGCACATATGGCCTAACATCATCCGTATGTCCCAAATACTCGACGATGTCATCTTTTACCCATTTCATCAATTCCTCTTTCCGCACCGCGGCCGGGTTATCCACATTTAAATATCCCAGTATTTGAAAGCATACGTTGCGATGGTGCTGACGGATATAAGCCGCTGCCTCTACGTATTCCTTAATACCCTTATCATACAATAACCGTCCAACAAATAAAAATCGCAGCACTTCCGATTCCGAAGTGTTTTGATTTAACTGGAGCGCTGGGTTAAAACGTCCATGGCAATCCACCCCTTCTCCGGGAATCAACGAAACTTTGTGTGCATCAACCAGTCGATAGCGAAAGAAATAATCCCTGTCGTCTTGATTCAAAAACCACGCTTGCGTAACCCTACTTAAGGCTAATCTATACAACCTTCTTACCACCCAAGTGACTAGTCCACTGTTGATGAAAGCATAGCCCAACCCGGTGATGACCGCGATCGTGGGAATACCTAATCGCGATGCCGCAAGCGAGCTATAGATATTTGGTTTAATGGTATACTGAAAAATCAAATCGGGTCTTTCATTTTGATAAATCGACTTGAACTCATAGTAGAGCCGGATATCATCAATCGGATTGAGACCTTTACGCGATAACTCCTTAAGTAAGATGACCCGAACGCCCAATGATTTAAGTGTAACCACGTCATCATCCGGTGGCGCTAACAACAACACCTCACACCCCGCATCACGTAGTGCCACGATAACATCAATACGAAATCGAACAAAACTCCAGGCAGTGTTTGATACAAGGCAAATCTTTACGGCTGTCATACACTTCATTCAGTTATCCATCTCCTCATCAAACGCATAAACCGGTTATGGCCACGCTGTCCAAATAAAATCACCAACAACCTATGCATATAAAACTTAAATGCCAGCCACCTTGTTTTTTTTACCCATCCCCCATCAAAATGATGGATACAAAAGGTCTCATCGTTAACAGCGTAATGTTGGGTAAAAGCATTTTTAGGGGAGAAAAAATAAAATGGAAATATATTAATCCCATCATAGGCCTCATTCATCTCCGCGCGTCCTGTTGTAACACCGAATTGAGATTTCAAAACATCAGCAATCAGTAGTGGCACAGTTTTCATAGTTAGCGTTCTGTCATCTTTGATGAAATGCTTGTCCTGATACGCGTCTAAGCAAGTTTTGATCCAAGGCATTCCAGGCTCCGCCCCGATCACTGCTCCTTCGATATAACCATTAATGTCATACCCTATAAAAGACCGGTTAATGAGCAAGGGGTCAAATGTTTTCAGTACCTCTACATCTACATCCAAATAAATTCCCCCAAATCGATACAACGCGTAAAAGCGAATATAATCAGCCGCAAATGCATATTTTTTTTGGTTATACGCTTCCATAACCCAAGGCACTTTCGGTGCCCGTGTGAGGTCCCATCGGCAAAACTCATATCCAGTCAAATTCTTTTTCCAGCTCGTGAGACATCGCTCAACCAATTCTGGATAAGGATCGTCGCTTAACCAACAATAATGGATCACCCTGGGAATCATAGTTCTTCTATAATATCGTAAGCAACTTAGAAATCAACCGCCCTATTCGTCCTAAAGAATTGAATAAGGCCTGACTAACTCTATATCAATCATCTTAAAACCATAGTAAAGTAAAAACATCATAGAAACAAATCGAATAAGCAAACCTAAATTACGCTCATTGGCATCATCTTCCATGATACAAAAAACATAGGGCATAACGAAAACAATAACCGTAAACAATAATGAGGACAACCGTTGCATAATAGCAAACGAGATAAATGTCAGGTTGATGAACGAACCTAAAGACAGTGCAACAAAAAAAAGATCTATAGCTCGTTCATTGTAAAACTCCAATAATTTACTTCTGTAAAAATAAATTACCAGCATAAAAATCTGTGCAATTGCAGATAACATATACCCCCCTCTCCCAAATTCCTCTTGCTGCACGTAACCAGCTAATGTAGGGGGTAAGCCCCCTAACGTAAATAAAAACATAACTGGATCAAAAAAGCTTACGATAAACCCTACAATTGGCAAAATCAAATAAAACAAATGATTTCGGATTAGCGCGTAAAACAAATAAAACAGCGGTACAATGAGTATCGAACTGTGGATAAAAGTAGCAAAGAAGATGAACGCCGCAGACCATATGTATTTTTTTTCTGCTAACAAACATATCACCCAAAGGCCCACTGCAGCCGAAAGCGCGTAACGAATTTGTGTAAAATCCCTATAGAGGTAAAAAAAACATAGGTAAATTAAGACCGAAAGAAAAGGCATCGGACTGTATTTAAAGATCAATGTGAAATTAACCAAGCCCGTTAGCAAGGCCATCACTATAAATACTACGTAGATATCACCACCTAAGGTAAACACTAACTTGTTAAACAGTAAATACCCACGTTCCATCGTTTCCGGGTAATTTCCCCTTAGCAAATCGGACCACGCATACTCGCCCGCCAATTGGAATGCATCTTGGTAAGCAATACCATCATTATCGACTCCCAATGACCGCAATCCTACGAAAGCGATTAATAGCAAGCAAAGCGGCACATAAGCAAAAAGCCTGATATACTGTGACTGTATGAAGTCAAAGACCGTAAACAAAAAAGTAACGAAGAAAAGTAGGTAATAAACTAACATCACTCGTGCGACCGGCTCAATGACTTATAAAATTTTAACACTACCATTGTAGGATACATGATGTAAGACCAACACGTGCCAATAGCTTTTCTATTTTCCATAAACGAAACCTGCCTATCATAAACTGCGAATCTCCAATAATTCAATGCGGCCTTGAACCGTTGAATCTTCGTCAATCCGGGCAGTTTCGCCATTTCTGCATAGTACAGGCAAGCCCCTTTAGGGCTGTTCTGTCGGAGCTTAACGGATGTATCCGTAATCCCCCCCGGTAAGTATTCACAGACATAAATGCCTTTATTGAAAAACCGCATCACATAATTAAGCGCTATACGGTTCCAAACCAATGCATCTGCGCAAAATCGCTCGCCACGAAAAGATGGGTATCGGAATTTTGCAATAATACTGGTTCGAACAACTTCCGCTCGATCCCCTTTGTAGCCTAACTTAAATCGGTAGTCTATGGCAGATACATCGAGCACGTCGTAATCTACATCACCGCCGATTACCCGACCATCTTGATGCACACGCAATCCACATACACCCGCGAACCGATCGGCATCTGGTCGCGCAAGCACGGCATTCCACTGCTCAGCTACAATGGAAAGTGCGTCGGGCGTTAAGGTATCGTCGCTATCGACAATAAAAAATAATTCACCATTCGCCAACTCCACGCCCTTATTTATAGCTACATGTTTCCCCGCATTCTCTTGGAAATGATACCGGACTGGAATCACGCCCTCAACGATAAAACCAGCAACTTCCTCACCCGTACCGTCTGTACTGCCATCATCCACAATTATCCATTCAAAACGGCGATAAGCTTGCTGTTTGATACTATTGTACAATGGAAGCAAGTAGGGTTTCCTATTATAGGCAGGTGTAAACAACGTAATAAACGGGCTAGCCTTTTCCATCCTAACTTTATGAAACGGGTCTCCGCAACAGTGTCTTCACTAGTAAGACCCCTCTTTTGTCTCCCAAGGTAAATTTATTTTCCAGCAAAATCAATAGCCGTTGAATGAGGTTTGCTTCCATAGCATAGCGGAAATAATTTTGAAACAACCTTTGTTGCGACGCGTTTAACGAATCTTTATATCGATTATAAAACGCCCTATTCGCTTCGTAATGCGTTCGACTGATTACGGGTTTGGACCGTACAAAAAAAGACAAAATTCGTTGAAATAAGCCGAGATCTTGGTTTCCAGTAACATTGGACTCGTGTTGACGATACAGGGTGAGCACTTCGTCGAGGTAAACCAGTTTCCCAAATACCACTGCACCCAACGTTAGCAGGTGATCGTGCATGGCAACCGTCTCTGGAAACGGTTTCAATTTCTCTAGCAACGCCCTGTTGATGATCATGGCACAACCTTGCATCCCCGAATTTAGAAAGAGCGTACTCCGCAATGAGGTCGGGTGAATCCGGGTTGATAATTGCCGCACTACCTGGCTGCCCACATACAAATAAGAATTGGCATAAGCCGCCGCGGCACCGCCATCGATCGAAATAGTTTCAACCATTTTGGCGACTTTATCACGTAGCCAGATATCGTCTTGATCGCAAAACATACATAAATCCGTGTTTACATGATCCAGTAAGTGGAGGAAATTACGAGTGGCGCCCAACCCAGTTATGCCGTCATCCAACAAGGCAATTCGTGCGTCCTGCCGCATATACTTATCGATTATGGTTAAGGTTCGGTCGGTCGAGCCATCATCGTGCACCAACAACCGCCAATACGGATATGTCTGCCCAATTAGCGAATCAAGCTGCTCCCGCAGGTGCGCCTCGCCGTTATAAGTGGCCATGACAATCGTTATTTCCACATGGTCAGTCACAGGCAATCAGTTGGGCAAAATTCACCGCACGGACGTCATGGATATAGCGTCCCATCAGTAGTCGGTTGTGTTCACTCTTTCTAGCAGGCAAATTTGCGGAAAAATCGGTATATCGAAGATATTCGTATCCCATTTCTTCAAAATCACCAATCTTTGGCGTCAATACGATGGGTATAATACCGGCCTGCAAGTACTCTACTAGCTTTGTGGGGCAAGAGACGCGATTGATTACCATATCCTCGCGCAAAACAAACCCATAGTGGGCGATTCTGTAATAATGCTGGAGCTCTTGTGGTGCAACTGTAATTACTGAAAGGCGTTTATCAGTTGCCATTCCAATCGCAGCCACCCGACGTAACATGGCTTCGCGCTGGCCAGTCAGGATCCAAAACCTCATCCTGCTCCCACGATGCTGGCTGATAAGGGATAACATCAGTTCGATATTTTGCCACGACTGAAGATTACCGCTATATACGACATTCACTATTTCGCCGGTATCCGATTCACCACCGGTACTCACGTCCGAATCTATTCCAATATGACTGGGCAGAATCGGATAAGTCATCGCCGGACCGCTCCATCGGGGATACTTTTCCCGAAAATGGCCGGTCATAGCGTCTGAAACGGAAATCAATTTGTCTACTCGACGGAACACTATTCGTTCTGCTATTCCGTACATCCTGCTTTTCACTTTACTGCCGGCAAATCGACTTTCTTCCGGCACCACGCCGTGTGCATCCAATATTACAGAGGTATGCCGGGGGATCGCCGATAGAAATGGAAGTAACGGCAGTACATTAATCACCGAATGAAAATAACAAATATCCGCCTGCCTAAACAGGCTATTGATAAAAGTGGCGTGGGCCACAGAATTGCATCGGTACTGTATAGCGTTTTCTCCGAGCTGCCGTCGCTCCTTGATCCAAAATCGACGGTGCGACACAAATAAGTATACTCGCCGATGTACCGCACAAAGCCGGTCGATGGCCATCACCCGTTGCGACATGCCTTCGTGTTGCGTCTTCGTGTCCGGGTATTCCGCCAAAATCAACAGCATCTTTGTCCCATTAAAAGTTCAACATAACATCGGCTATCCGCTCCGCACTTTGGCCGTCGCCGTAGACCATAGAGGTGACCGACATACGCCTGAATACCTCATCGTTATCCAACAACTCGGTGGCCGCCGCATATATCTGTTCGCTGTCCGTTCCCACAAGCTTTACAGAACCTGAATCGATGGCCTCTGGACGTTCTGAAACATCGCGCATCACCAATACGGGCTTACCCAAGCTCGGAGCTTCTTCCTGAATACCACCGCTATCAGTAATGATAAAATGCGAACGTAGCATCAGCCAAGTAAAGGCAGGATATCCAAGCGGATCCACCAATATGACATTTGGGAGGTTGCCCAATAAGTCGTACACGGGTTTATGTACTTCAGGGTTTAAATGTACAGGAAATACGATAACGATATCATTGCGTAGCGCGATCTGCTGCAATGCTTGACAGATACCGATAATGCCCTTACCATGGTTTTCCCGACGGTGCGCAGTGACAAGTATGACTCTACCGGCATTACTAATGACCTCATGTAAGGTTTTTATTTCATCATCTTGATAATAAAGCAGTTTTTCCTTCGCCCAATGCAGGGCATCGATCACCGTATTGCCGGTAACCTGGATTCGCGATGCCTGTATTCCCTCTTTTATGAGGTTTTCTTTAGCTTTCAGTGTCGGTGCAAAGTGTAAGTGGGCAATACGTCCTGTCATTTGCCTATTTATTTCCTCAGGAAAAGGGGCATAAGCATTGTATGTTCGAAGGCCAGCCTCTACGTGACAAACAGGAATCTGCTTATAATAAGCTGCTAAGGAAGCGACCATTGCGGTCGTCGTATCACCATGTACCAACACATAACCCGGTCGGCTAGCTTCAAGCACTTCCTTCATTTTAAGCAGTACACCCGCAGTCAGTTCGAAAAGATCAGGTTTACTACGCATCAGGTCCAAATCATAGTCAGGCACAATTTCAAAAAAAGAAAGCACCTGATCGAGCATATAGCGGTGTTGAGCGGTCACACAAACTTCCAGGAAGAAGTCATCTTTTCGCTGTTGAATAGCTCTAATCACAGGGGCCATTTTGATGGCCTCCGGTCGAGTACCAAACACAACTAATATTTTTTTCATATTCAAGACCGTACAATAATACGAAATACTTTAAGGTAATGTCCGTCCCAACGAAAGAGACCTCTTATCAATGTCTGAAAACTCAATATTACCTTAACCGTACAGGCAGCAATGCGCCCCTGTGTTTTCCTGAAATACAGCTGCCTACTTTTTTCAAACAGCCTGACTTTATCATACCGATATATGTCATCCTTCTTTTTAAAAGAAGCTCCCTCCAAATGGACGATACGGATCGAAGGAACCAGGACAGAAGAATAGCCACTACGCTTCATCCGATAAGCGAATTCGGTTTCTTCGAAATACATAAAAAAGTCCTCATCAAACCCGCCCAATTCATTAAACACAGATTTACGGACAAACATATCCGCACCGCAAATATAGTCAACAGCCACGGGCGTGTCGGAATGATTAACCCGGCTGATTGCCAATTTTTCGCGATAATACCTTGGATATAACCGCCAAAAACCGAATTGAGAAAAGAGTTCGAAAATCGTAGGAAAGTTCCCATAGCACACTTGTTGGTTCCCAAAGTCATCTATTAAGTCTCCCCCGCAACACCCCACACCCTGATTTTCCGCATGCTCCATAAAATCAAAAAAAAACTTAGGGGCATTATCTAACAGGTAAGTGTCTGGATTCAGAAAAAAAAGATACTTCCCTGTTGCTCTTGCGGCTCCGCGGTTATTCGCTCGCCCAAACCCGGCATTTTCGGATCGTTGGATATATATAATGGAATCCAATTTCCCCAAAACTTCTTTTGAATTGTCCGATGACGCGTTGTCGACGACGATGATTTCGTATGTTAGCGAGGAACAATATTTGACAATCGACTGGATACAATTTAATGTAAGCCGAGCAGTATTATAATTGACAATAACAAACGATATCTGCAATTCTATCATTGGCTGAGCTTTTTATCAATCGTTTCGACGATGTCAGGCCACCAAAAATTTTGATAAGCATAATCCTGAATTTGGCCACTAATCGACTCCATTATAGATTCACGTGCTACAAAATCCTTCAATGCGCTTGTTATTTCTTCAACCCCTTCAAAAGGGACAATTGCACCCAACTCACCGTTTTTTGTAATATCAAATGCAGCAGAAACCGGCGTCGTGATGATATAACACCCTGATGCCATGGCTTCAAGATATACTAAGGGAAACCCTTCCCAACGAGACGGAAGCACAAAAACTTTCGCCCGGTCGTAATATGAGACCAATAGCGCCCGATCAGCAACCTCATTGGCACGTATAACCCTGCCTCGCAAACACTCTTCTTCACCTAAAAGGTTATCCAAATAGTCACGGAAAGCCGGCTCTTCTGCGCCCACCAACATTAATGTCCACTCTGGATAAGCGGGGATAAACTTCAGAAACGCTTCACAGACAAGCTCCGTTGCTTTCTGTTCGGCACCCAACCTCCCTACGGAAAGAATGACATTAGATTTATCCGCATACTGAATCCTGCTATTTCGCCCTCTGTTCTTATAAAATCCGTTAGGAACGTATACCACTTCTTTTCCCATTCGGTGGCTGTGATTTAGGTTTGTACAAATTGGAATGGATTCCGCCGTGACTAAGGAGATGGAACGAAACAGAAAGCGGGCGAATAAACCACGGATTCCATGGTATTTGAAATTCCTTACACGGTCATCCGCATCAAGCTTGAGATACGTCTGCTTTCTGAATAGACCCAACATTCTAAACATGAACAACAGGACCAGTGTCTCTCTGGAATAGTGATACATCTGTAACACATCATACCTCCTGTGCTCCGATAAAACAAACACCACTAAATTCAGGAAATCGTTTTTAAACAATTTCCTTATTTGCCTTATTTTTAGTCCCTTAGCCTCTTGGTTAAGATAGGGGTAATTCCCTTTTCCAAAACAAGCGATTGTACATTCGTAACCCCTTTCACGGTGTAAAAAGTACGGTATCATGCCAACATCTTTCGCTAGATGAACATTTTCTAATTCGGGGAAAATTGTCAAAAACCTCTTCATCTGTAAAAAAGCATTACCCTCGAAATAATCGTTTCAGATACCTTCTCTCGTCAAGCCTAAAAACAACAACGAATGTAGCCACAGAAAACACCGCCACACCTGTATATAAGGTCAAACGTACTACATCGGATAACATGAACGTTATACAATGATCAAATACGTACATGATCCCCACCGTTGAACCGATTAATCCGAAATATTTAATCGTTTCAAAAAACAATTTCCTGATACGGAATGGAAAGAAAACAAACATTACGATAGCACCAACCGAATGGCCGGTGATGTACGCTACTGGAAAGGCTATTTCTCCTAAACGTTTCACCAATGCTAGGTTTAAACCTATAGCAATAACTTGGGCGACTACTGCGAAGTATGCATGTTTTTTTCGGTTGTTGGAAGATAGCAATGCCATACCGAATGCAAAATACAGGTATACGACAAGAACGCCCCACGCATATAACATTGATAACCTAGTTATCACTTCTAACTCACCTGCTTGTATAGAATCTTGACTATAAAATAAATTGACAAAGACATCAGGAATTACCGAAAATACAGCTACAAAAACAGCTATTATCAAAAGTCCCCATTGATAAATCAATCGGAAATCACCGAAAAAAGCATCATAATCCTTTTTTATAAAATGCTGAGAAATGGAGGGTACCATAAAAGTCATCAAAATACCCGACAATACCATGATTAGCATCTCCGAAAACTTCCTGCCATAATCCACCATAGATACCATGCCAATGCCTAGTGTGCTTGCTAAAGACTTCTCGAGAATCGTATTTACCTGGCCTAGAAAATACGAATAAAAAAACGGCAATGAAAAACCGAAGAAAACCCAAAAGTAGGAAAACCGTAAGGGACCGGCATTCGAAAACAATGCAATTTTTAATCGGGAGACCTGCCATAACAGCAACGCAGTAAGTAACAAAACCCCCAGATAGTAAGAAATTACCAATGAAAATATTCCAATAACTGGAGCAAGCAATATCAGCAGGATGATATTGGCCACCGTGCTAATGAATGCCACAACATCTGGGATAACATAAGAATGGTAAGCATTCAACAACCCGGTCAGCAACAGGTTTAGTTGATTTAAAAGCAACGCAGGAACGAGCAACAAAAGCATCAGCGACAGTGAGCTTAATGCAGCATCGTCAAAACCAGGTGCCAACAATCTAACAAATAAATCATGGAAACAAGCGATAAGGACAACTAAGACGACCGATACGATGAATGTATAAAAAAAAAGAGACTTTACCTTCACCAATGCTTGCTGCTCCCCTTCATCTTCACGGATAAAGATAAATTTCGTCCGAAAAATCTCATTCAATGGGCCCCATAATGCCGCATCTAATACGATGATGCCATTCAAAGCAAGCAACCATACATCCCGCCACACCGATGTACCGAAGTACTTAGCAGACAACCATAAGCTTAAAATCGATAAGACGATCTTGGCAAACCTTAAGACGAATAGAAAGCTTATTTTCTTTACCACAACAGGGAAACGATTACCGTTGCAATTCCAATTTATAGTCCAGATTTTCGATAATCACGTTCTCTCCCTTCATGGCGAAGGTATATCGTGGTAAAGCAGCGTTGATTGCCTCAAAAAAAGACCGAGAACAACCACTCTTGTCAGCGTCATGTAATTCTATTACAATAGTCTTTACCCTTCCCAACCACTCATGGCTATCACCCTCAAACAACTCTTTTTCACTGGATTCGATATCGAGTTTCAAAACATCTACGTATTCAATGTCATACTTATGGAATAATGACTGCATTGACATCGCTTTTATATCCCCATTTTCAACGTCCTCTTCAACAACTACTCCCCATTTTTCGGCATTAGGCTTATTGTAGGTTTTCAATACCGAATCATACTTCCACAGTCCAGCTTGCTCACTATAAATCTCATCATACATTACGGTATTTTTTTTCAAGATACCGAAGTTCTCGCTGTCTGGCTCAATACAGATAATCTTTGCATTGGGATATTTGTTTTTCATGAATATCGCAAAAAGCCCCACATTTGCTCCCCCATCGATAATGACGCTTGGATTACCAAATTCGATATCATAATGACCATTATAGAATACTTGGTAAAATACATCAATATCCGACGTATTAGCTCGCAATGAAAATGGATGTTTAACCGATGCCAGTTTAATGCAATCAACACGACCTGTCTTCACCTGAAAATATAACTTCAGACCAGGCCATAAGCCGTATCGTATACAAAAACTAACAAGCAATTTGATTCTTTCCATTGTGGTCAATTACCGTATTTTGAAATAAAATACTTTCGGTCATTCCTTAAAGCATCGGAAACAAAGGTACGCTTATTGACTAATATAACAATCAGGCGAAAAACCATTAGCATAGCAGAACGTTAACATGAAGCACATCAATAATTTTTAACAATGCAAAAATCCATAACTAATTTCAACGCCTACCTCAACGGCAAATTCGTTAAGGGCCGGAAAACCTTTGATGTCATCAACCCCGCCACAGGTAATACAATCGCTTCGGTACCCGACCTCACCGTGACCGACTGTAAAAAAGCAATCAACTACGCCCACAACGCATGGCCAGCCTGGCGCAACACCGACGTAACCCAACGCAGCCACATCGTACGGAAATGGTACGATCTCATCATAGCACATAAGCAGCAACTGGCGCGCACCATGACCATGGAGAGCGGCAAGCCGCTGTCCGAAAGCCTCGCCGAGGTGGATTACGGTGCTTCATTCGTCGAATGGTTTGCCGAAGAGGCTAAGCGGGCCTATGGCGAAACTGTCCCCGCGCCAAAAACAGGCCAGCGGATCGTTACCATCCGCCAGTCGGTGGGCGTTGTGGCAGCAATCACGCCGTGGAACTTCCCGCTCGCCATGATTACGCGGAAGGTAGCACCCGCCCTGGCCAGCGGCTGCACCGTGGTCTTACGACCGGCATCGCAAACACCGCTTACGGCATTGGCCCTAGCCAAACTAGCCCATGAGGCGGGCTTCCCGATCGGTGTGTTCAACGTCATAACCGGCAAAGACAGCAAAGGCATGGGCGAGGAACTGACAACCAACGAGCGCGTGCGTAAGATATCATTTACGGGCTCTACGGAAGTGGGGCGCGCACTGATGGAGAACGCCGCTGGTACAGTTAAAAAAGTTTCGTTTGAACTGGGCGGGAATGCACCGTTCCTCGTATTCGATGATGCCGACATCGATGCTGCCGTAAGCGGGGCAATCACCGCAAAATTCCGTAATTCGGGCCAAACGTGCGTAGCGGTAAACCGATTCTATGTACAGGACGCCGCATTTGATGCATTCGCCAACAAATTAACTGCGGCCGTCAAGAAGTTGAAAGTCGGCAACGGCCTCGATGAGGGCGTACAAGTGGGACCACTCATCAGTAAAGACGGACTGGACAAAGTAAAAGCGCACGTGAAAGACGCACTAGACGGAGGGGCTGACCTCCTTACCGGCGGCAGGGCAAAGAAAGGCCTTTTTTACCAACCTACCGTGCTGACTAATTTGGCTGCAACGGCATTGATCGCCCACGAAGAAACCTTCGGCCCGGTTTGCGCCTTGTTTCGCTTCAAGACAGAAGCGGAAGGTATTGCCAAAGCAAATGACACCGAATTCGGCTTGGCGGCCTACTTTTACAGCCGGGATGTCAACCGCTGTTGGCGTGTGGCCGAACAGCTGGAATCGGGTATGGTAGGCGTCAACACGGGGTTGGTCTCCAATGCGGCCGCGCCGTTTGGCGGGGTCAAACAATCTGGTATCGGCCGCGAGGGCTCCAAGCATGGATTGGATGAATATATGGAAATCAAATATCTTTGTTTTAGCGAATAATTTCGGCTATCGGCACCTACTTTTTTCCGCTCGTTAACCTGTAGTTGTCTTTTACCCAAGGTGAAAGACCCGATTTCAGCTGAAATAACGACAACTTGCTGAAGGTTCTAAAAAAATCAGAAACACATCTGCCTTGGAATGAGTTAGGAAGTTTACCGTAGTTTTCATACTTTAGAACGTTGTAACGACAATTATGGCGTCAGCGGAGTGAAAACTATTTTTTTAAGCAGGTACTAATTAGCAACATGTCCAGTAAACCGATTACAATAAAGGACCTCGCGTCCCGACTGCAGCTCTCTGTGTCCACCGTGTCCAAGGCGTTGAATGATCACCCGAATATTCACGAGAGCACAAAAAATCGCGTAAGGAAACTAGCGACAGAGCTCAATTACGTTCCAAACCGGGCTGCAATCTATTTTAAGCAACGTAGATCCTTTACATTGGGCATCATTGTTCCCAGTCTGATGGATCACTTCTATACCATTGCACTGGACGGTTTTGAAAAAATCGCTTCATCTCATGGTTACAATGTAATCGTTGGCCAAAGCCATGAAAGCTTTACCCGCGAAGCCGAGCTCGTGTCTGTGATGCAATCGAGTTCAATCGACGGCCTGCTTATTTCGGTATCCAAAGAGACAAAAGAATTCGAACATCTTAACAGGCTAGAACACGCCGATATACCCGTTGTCTATTTTGCCAGGAAACCCCAAATCCCGTGTTACAGCGTCGTTAGTGACGTTTATTCGGCAGCCATTGAGGCGGTATCCCTGTTCGTAGCCCGTGGTCATCACCACATTGGGTATCTAAATGGTCCCCGTTCATGGTCTACCAGCAAAGGCCGTCTACTAGGTTACCGTGATGGCCTTTTGCGCAATAACATTCCATTTGAGCGGTCTCTGGTCAAAGAAACCGACCTGAGTGCTGCGCAAACCGATGCTGCCGTCAGCGAGCTCCTCGGCCAGGTACCTGCACCTACCGCCATCTTGTGCTTCAAGGACTATATCATGCTGGACGTCATCAAATGCCTCCGTCAACGTTTCCCCGACAAAGTCAGTCCCGTAGAACTTATTGGTTTTGGCGCACTGCCCTTCTTCGATTACATCAACCATCCCCCATTAGCCTCCGTGCAGGAACAGCCGTATATGATTGGCGAAAAAGCAGCTGAACTGCTGCTCGACCTTATAAAATACCCAGACAAACAACGGACGGTAAAACAACTTTCATTTCCATGTTCCTTAAAAATCTTCGAATAAGCCAGCTATCTTTTACTAACCTACCCAATTGATCTGTAGGTTAGTGAAAGAAGGCTGGAGGCTGTTAATAGCGGTAAACACCGATCTCAGCCAAGGCGATGTTCTTGCCCCCGTCATGCGCATCTTTGGCAATCATTTGGAAATACCTGGCGTTAACGGGTGCATCAACATCAAAGAACTGTTTCTCCGCAACATTGGCCAACTCTCTGTTCCCATGGCTCTGCCATGTTTCCCCATCTTCACTGGTCTGAAATTCGACATTTTTCGCACGGGAAGCGGCAGATAGCCGGGAAATGATGGCGAAACCTTCGATACCTTCTTGCATTTCACCCATATCCACAGTAATTGTGTGCGGGAACTCGGTTTGCGGATTGATTTGATTCACCCACAAGGTTTCCGGATCCCCGTCGATTGCATTGCTAGACGGACGATAACTGGCTCCTGAACGCGTGTCAAAACTAGACGCAGTAGCCGTCCAATCAATCTTAGGCAATTCAATTGGATCACCCTTTAGGCGAGTGATTTCCGCGGTAAAATATTCGGTGTAAAAAGTGTCTATCGCAATGGGCGATGGTAAATATACCGTCCTGTAGCGCAACGGCACCGTATAGTTAGCGTCCGTGAGGTACAAGAGCTCCCGCTCTGGCAAGACAGTGATCACCTGTTCATTACCATCCAGATCCACGTACACCAGTTCCGAAAACACACCTTCCTCACTGGCATTCGCACCCCAATTCACCGTTACACTGTCCCGCTTCGAGGTGGCCTGATTAATAGGCCTCACTAACAGCGAGCGCTCGTAATCATCACCATAAGAACTGGCGTTCACTTCCGTTTTAACCGATCGGTTACCCAAATCATCGTAAACATAAATCTCAAACAGATACGAACCTTCTGGCAGGTTATTGATTAGGACATCGACGGTGTCGTTTGGTGGATTTTTGAGATCTACGATCATGGAGTCTGCACGGTCGTTCCAATAAATGTGTGCCCTGGCTGTTTTTGGATCCGGCGCAGCAGGCCATGAAAGTTGGATCCGGTCCCTACCAGGATGCACCTTCAGTGAATCACCTGGAGTTGCCGCATAGATAATGCGCCCATCCTTGATAAAATCCTTATACGTTTCGTCCATTTTACCGCATCCTGCCAGCCACACGCCAGCAAGCAGCAATGCTGCAAATAGCAGTCCGATGTTTTGATTGTTACGTTCCATAGCGTTCTTCGTTAATTTACGCGTTATCATTCTTCAACCCTCCCCCAAAAGCTCAGCTCTGCGATATAAAAATAATCCAGGTAATCCCAGGTTTCCAATATCCTGAACCTGAGGTAACGAACTGCTCCGATTTCGTTGTCTGTCGGGAATTCAAAATCTTCCCCGTTTACCGTAGCATAATCATTATCTTCTGCCGTGTTTGTTCCTACGGGATTCCCCGAGGGCTTGTAAGACTCAAACGTTCCCAATAATTCCCAACTGTCCCACTCGTCCGTCGGATCATTGGAGCCGTAGATTTCCCACGTCTTGGGAGCGCCAAGCTTATAGGAATACGTATTACCCGGACCGCGGTGCACCAGGTTATAGCGGCTCAACGTGCACTTTCTTCCCAGATCAAACGTAAAATGTTGGGGCATTCCGGCACCGGGCCTGGTGTGAAACACGGCGTCTGCATTTCGTTCATCCCAAAGTTTATCAATGGTATAAGACGCCGAAGGGTGCGGCGTAATGTAATCAGAAGGCAATGTATAGGCCCTAAAAGGCTTGGGAATGACCTCCTCAAAAATAGGCGTAATCACCGCAACCGCTGTATCCGACAAGCTGCCAAACCGGTCACGGACAACCGCACCGAACCTCCGCTCCTCCGCGGCGAATCCCCTCACGGTAAACCGGCCGTTTTTGGCCTCGCTATAATAGGTGTCAACCTCCACCCACTCGTTGTTCTCATCGGGAGTAAAGATACCTATCGCCATCGGTGCCTCCCCCGAGTTTTCGAAATTGATGGTTACGCCACCAAACGCTTCCGTAAACGTCAAGGTGTTGCGTACTTCTTGGAGCGGTGGCGTCAGCGGGTTTACTTTAACAACAACTGGTTCGGAGCTCTTTTCGCCTCCGTTTACCGAATACAGCTTGACCTCATACTCTTCAGTATCCGGAAAGCCATCGACAGTGACGAAATCCACATAATTGGATGACTTCGATACCCGGGCAGCGTCGCTCCTGATATTGTACTCTGCTCGAACGTAGCGGAAACTCGTTTCCGGTGGAATCGAATACGTGATCTTGGCACCGCCAGGCAGGGGTTCAACCCGGATGTTTGTTACCGGCGACGGAATCTCGCCGTCTTCCAGTCTGATGTAATTGCGATCTTCATCACATCCGCCGAATACTAAAATCAGCGCACAGATGATATAATTGATATATTGAAAACGTTTCATAATTTTCTTTATTAGTAATGGTGAGATTGCGTTACCAACCCGGATTCTGTACCGTATTTTTATTAGCCAGCAATTCGGCCTCACTCACCGGCCACAAATAATCCTTTTGAGCAAACCGGCGGTTATAAATCACATTTACACGGTAATATCCTTCCGCGGTCTGCTGCCTGATATCCCAGCCGGAAATAGGCGTATTCAACTCTTCCAATGCCAGTTTCCACCGTCGAAGGTCCCAGAGCCGCTTTCCTTCAAAGGCCAGCTCAATCAGCCGTTCCTGCCTGATGATGTCACGCAGACCATCCTGATTGGCTGGTTTCCCCGGATTGACGGAGTACGTCGCCCAAGACTCCTCCACGCCAGCCAAACCGGCCCTTTCCCTTACGCGATCGATCCATTCATAAACATCTGGACCAGGCCCTTGCACTTCATTGAGTGCTTCGGCATACATCAGGTATAGATCGGCCAAGCGAATGACCGGCCAGGGATAATCCGTACGGTTGTAGGTATTCTGCACCTGGGCATTGGTATAATAGACTAGTTTTTTCGGCCAATAACCGGTTACGTTGTGCGCATGGTTCGCAATGGTGGATGCTGCCTGCCCTTTTTTGGCCATCACATACCATAGGTCGTTATTTGAGTACTTACCCTGCCCAAACCAGATACCACCATCGAACCCTAGACTGGCGTAAAAACGCGGTTCCCGGGAAAAATGGAGATTAGCCGTCGTGTAGTTCTCCCTGATATAGAACCGATCATCCGTAGTGGCCGTACTGAGTCCATATCGGTTTGCGTAATCCCAGGTTTTATCCTCTTGGATGGGCACCCCGTTGTGTGAGTAGAACGTCTCTACGATTTTCAAGGGAACAGCCATATTGCCCGCAACAGATCCATTTGCCCGTAAAGCCGGATCCAGCCCGCGTGGATGCGACTGTACCTGAACGGTGTTGCCCATACTGTTGGTATTGCCCCATATGATTTCCTTATTCCATTTTTCCGTTACGCTATTTCGGATATTCATCTGTAAACGTAGCGTGTCCGACACGTTGTATTGTAGCGAACTTTGGTCATACGTATACAGGCGGTTTCCCATCTCCTCAGCAAGTTCGATTGCCTCTTTACAGGCAATTGCTGCTTTTTCCCATTTTTCCGAGCTATAAGTTGTGTTAAACAGCTGCTGACCTTCCTTGTCACGGAAATTAACATAATCGGCGTTGCCGTTAAAGAATGGACTAGCGGCCGTAAGCAATACCTGTGCCTTGACTGCAGCCGCGATAGGCCTGGTTATCCGTCCCATCTCCGATATTTCGATCATGATCTGATCCGGAAGCATGTTGGGGGCAAGTGCTTCATCCAATAGCTCCACAATATAGTCGAAACAGTCGTCAACCGGATCCCGCCTTACCTTCACTTCATTGATATCCGCATCCACAGGCAGGTTTTCCTTCTTCAATGGAATTGGGCCATACATGCGTACCAGCCAAAAGTGATAATAGGCCTTCAGAAACTTCGCCTCGGCGATCCACCGGTTCTTTTCATACTCATCTGCGTCCGGCACATTGCCTACGTTCTCCAGGAAAATATTGCAATCACGTATTCCCTGGAAAAGATCCTTGCCGTCTCGCCCCCCCTGCCAGAAGTTGAGGAATGGATTCACCACATTCTGTCCACCGCGGGCTATTTGAAAGCCGGATGTCAGGTAGTTATCGTGCACCCAGATCTCGTCACCCGTGGTAAATGCGGGGTTTCCGGCGAGGCTACTGTGCAACGGCATGTATGAATAGCACGTAAACAAAAAACGCTCTGCCGTAACCCTCATCGTAAATGCATTCTCCAGTGTAGGTATATCATCAGGTATCACATCGAGGTATTTTTGGCAGGATGAGGATACCGTAAGTGCCGTTATAAGCAAGCAAAATCTTATCGTTTTCATAATCTGATCTCCTAAAAAGTAGCACTAAGTCCAAAATTAAATACACGCTGAACGGGGTACCCCAACCCATTACCAGCCATCTCCACATCCCAAAGATTGAATTTGCTCAATGTAAACAAGTTTGTACCCGTTACATACAGCCTGAGACTGCTCATGCTAACCCGCTGAACCAGCTGCATTGGTAATGAGTAACCAACCTCAACCTGCTTCAACCGCAAAAAACTGCCGTCGCGCATAAACCAAGTACTGGTTTGTGCATTGTTGTCGCGGTAGGTGGTACTCAGCCTGGGCCACAGCGCATACACGTCACGATTCTCTTCAGACCAATGATCGTCGGCATAGGCCTTAAGCAGTTGCCGCTGGTTGCCGAGGAAAGGCAGGGTAGAATCTGGATTATCATCGGGGTGCCATTGCTTCGTATTCAGCCAAAACGATTCCCTAGCCAGTCCCTGCAGGAATCCGGATAGATCGAAACCCTTGTAGCTTGCCGAAAACACGAGCCCATAGATGATCTCCGGAGTTGTCGGGTAGCCGATAGGTACCTGATCCAACGTGGTGATCACACCATCACCGTTGATATCACGGTATTTGATGTCGCCCGCCATATACTCACCGAAGCTCTGTCGAGGCGAGTTCGCCACCTCATATTCGTCGACAAACAACCCTTCGGCAATGTATCCCCATTGCTGATGGATAGGATAACCAATCCGCGATCGCCACGGAGCATTTTGATAATCATATTCTTCAAAGACAGTATATTTACCCGTGGCGTAGGTAAAATTCCCTCTCCCCTGCAGGAGCAACCCATTTGTAAACGCATGGTTATACTCTAAGGCTAGATCAACACCCCGGCCTGTCGCTTCGCCGATATTGGCATAAGGTTGTGCAGCAAGCCCCATGGATGCAGGCGTAGCGACCCGTTGTTGTAAGATATTTTCCCGCTTTTCGGTATAATATTCTGCTACCAGCGACAACCTGTCCATCAGGCCCAATTCCATCGCGAAATTGGTTTTCTTGGCGGTCTCCCAAGTGATGTTTGGATCCGAGTAGCGGACCATTGTGATCCCTTGTCTCGAATAGCCGTTCTCCGTTCCAAACACCGCGCCATAGCTCGAATTAAACATATTGACCTCCGAGAGGTACAGGAAACGGCTGCTGCTGATGTTATCGTTGCCCACAATACCATAAGTAGCGCGGAACCTCAAATTGGAAATCACATCTTTCAAAGGCTCGAAGAATTTTTCGTTAGATACACTCCAAGCCAATCCCGCTGCCGGGAAAAACCCATACCGGTGGTCTTTATAAAAGCGTTCGGTACCATTGAAACCAAAGTTGAATTCTGCGAAATAACGACTGTCATATGCATAAGTAGCACGGCCAGATAACCCGAAATTGCGGAAAGGCAGCGACTCTTGCAGTGATTCCGACCTGCTGGTCAAGCTTTGCCGAAGGATATTCACCAACATACCGCTCACAGCATGCTTATCGAAAGTCCGGTTGTAGCTGGCTGCGGTCTCTATATAAAACTGCGACCGAATATCCCGTTCATTGAGTCCGTAAGTCAGGAAGTCCGTACCTGTATCTGGATTGAGGATATTTACACGGTACGTATTTTCCCGGCGGCTGTAATCACCCATTATGTAATAAAATGGGTTATACGCACGCAGTACGTCAAAAAACGAATATCGGGTAGTATTGACCATCGAACGTACAGCCAACCCCTCCGTCAGCATGGAAAGATCCTGCTTCAATTCCAATTGCGCAACAATGTTGGACCGGGCATACTCCTTGTAGCCCCTTACCATATCGGCATAGGGATTCATAAAGTTGCCATCACCGTAATTCCCAAACATGATGTGGTTCACAAACCGGTGGTCATCGTCTACCGGGTAGGTGGCAGGAAACAATACCGGGTTGGCCCACATGGATTTCCGATACATCCCTGTACCGCCGTCCAACGGCCCGGTATAATCATCAAAGCTACCGCTTAACAGTACTGCCATTTCCGTAGACTTGCTCAGGGAGATATCAACGTTCGTCCGCAGGCTGTATGTCTTCAGGTCGATGTTATTGTTGAAATTATTACGCCCGTTTACACGCAAAACACCGTTATCCTGCGTCAAGTTCCCAGCCACATAATACCTGGCTACAGAGCCACCGCCGGAAACATTCAGCGTAACACGCTGGTTGGTTGTATAATCTTTAAACAATTCCTGGCGCCAATCCGTTGCGGGATAAATAATAGAGCCCGAACCGGGCACGGTATTCTCTATTTTATCATCTTTATAAAACAGTTCCTCTAACGGATTTCTAGTCAAAATCGCCTCATTGTGGAGTTTCATATAGGTAACCGGATCGGCTAGTTCCACATTCTTGGTGGGTGCTGAGATCGAGTGTTCGAGCCTTAACATAATAGAAGGCTTACCCTCTTTACCCCGTTTTGTAGTAACCAGTATAACACCGTTTGCCGCTCTAGACCCATATAGTGCTGTTGCCGTCGCATCTTTCATGATCGAAAAGCTGGCAATATCATCGGGCGGTAGCCGTGCCAGGTCGGTCGTCGACAGCTCAATACCGTCAATCAAAATCAGCGGGTTCTGGTTAGCGCCGAAGGTCGTTATTCCCCGGACAAAGAAATTGGCATTATCCTGCCCAGGTTCACCACTCCGCTGGAAAGCGATGACACCAGCCAAACGACCAGCCAATGCCGTGGTCAAGTTGCTTGACGGAACCTTCAGTTCCTTTGGGCTGATGGTTGTTATGGAACCGATAACCGACTCTTTCTTCTGCGTACCGAAGGCCACGACAACGGCCTCATCCAGCGCCGAATGGGTCTCTATCATGGTCACATTAATCGCCTCTTTCCCAGCAACCGGGATTTCCTGGGTTTCAAAGCCCACCATACTGAAAACTAAGACCGCATCCTGAGGCACCTCCAATACAAATCTGCCATTCACGTCGGTCGTCGTGCCAACGCTCGGTGTGCTCTTCACCAAAACAGAAATGCCGACCAGCACACTCCCTGTAGAGTCGGTAACGGTGCCGTGCACGGTCTTCTGCTGCAAAAGCAAAGCTCCTGTATGGCCGCCTTCGTTCAAAGCCACACCATTGTCCTCCTCGGCAAAACCGGTTTGTACAATCAGCAACCATAAAATGGCTGCTAATGCCATGCCGTATCTCCTCACAGATAGGTTAGTTAAATTTTCCATCATAATTCGTTTTTTAAATGGTATTACATTAAAATCATTCAGATGATTTTTCGCTATCGCACAGCAACAATCAGTTCGTGTCGTATCACGTTGTGCAGATTGATCACTACAACTGCTACCGCCATGAACGGCCCTATCGGTACTTTAAAACCAAACAGACTCAGGATTTATCACAAGCGCGATTTACTTATTGAAATGTTCATTAGATTTATAAATGGTGATTAATAGTTTGTTTACTCCATAATTCCCTTATTTAAGATTATCCATAATTTATTTTGTTCTCCTTTATAATTTATGTTCAGGCATCCGCAATACCGATTTCCCTACTTTTCAATTGGTTAAGTGAAGCAAAACCAATCGCATTGCATAAACGAAACTATGGTTTATTTCTAAATACAGACGGATACAATATGAAACACTTCGGCTTAGAACCTTAAAACAGGCCTTTTCTCCGTATTCAAACGTTGTAATATTCCGACCCCCAATTGGTTGTAAGATAGCCGGGGTAAATCCGCGGCTGCGTAATGTCCTACGCGTACCTTTGACGCGCTATCACGATATACCGATATAGAGGTGCTTTTGCTTGTAACAGTTATCTATATTTTGCAACAATACTGTATAACTTATTGTTAATAACCAAATTATCAGTATCCTTGTGTAAAGAAACGGACGTTATGCAAAAACTCGTCGTTTGTTTTCTCGCTGCATACCTTGGCTACCTTCGATAGGAAGCGCCCAGCAGGAAGTTAAGCTCATCAAACTCGACGCATTGGAAGAGCGGCTTGCCAACGGTGGCGATACGACGTACGTCGTGAACCTATGGGCCACATGGTGTGAACCGTGTGTAGCGGAACTACCCTATTTCGAACAATTACAACAAACCCATAGTGCTCAGCCGTTGAAGATAATCCTGCTTAGCCTAGATGCACCCAAAAACCACGAACGCGTCGTTAAATTCGGTGAGAAAAACGGCTTACGCAACGAGGTGCTTATCCTCGATGAGCGAAACCAACAGGAGTATATCAACCGCGTAAGCGAGAAGTGGTCCGGAGCCATACCTGCGACATTGTTTATTAATAAAACGAAAGACGTACGGTTATTCCATGAGCGGGAATTTGATTTCGAAACACTAAACAAAACTTATTTGTCGATTGTTAACCCTTAAAATACACAGTTATGAAACCATCACCATTAAAACCGCCGAAGCCAGCATGAATGCCTTTAGAAAAAAAAACGATGAATAAACAAATTTAGATAGATGAAAAAAGCAGCCAGTTTATTTTTAGCAATGGTTTTTTCAGCTGCCCTATTCGTGCATGCACAAGAAACCGGCGGGTACCAGATCGGTGATGTCGTCGACGATTTTACCCTAGTCAACGTGGACGGGACAACCGTATCACTGGGTGACTACACTGATCAAAAAGGAATAATCCTCATATTCACCTGCAACACGTGTCCGGTTGCAGCAGCTTATGAAGACCGGATCATCGCGTTGGATGCCAAATACAAACCACAAGGCTTTCCAGTGGTGGCCGTGAACCCCAATGACCCTGGCGTGGATTCCAGGGAATCGGGGGAGGAGATGAAAAAGCGGGCGGCCGACAAAGGCTTTACGTTTCCCTACCTATTAGACCCCGGCCATCTGACCACCTTGAAATTTGGTGCAACCCGGACACCACATGCATTTGTCGTGGTCAATACCGATGCGGGTATGCAATTGCAATACATAGGAGCCATTGATGATGATAGCGAAGGCGGGGAGCCCGAAAACAACTATGTTGAGGACGCCATTGCGGCCATAAATGCAGGCCAAGCACCTACGCCGTCGTTTACTAAGGCAGTCGGTTGCACTATCAAATGGAAGAAAGGGGGCTGAGCCTTCGGGCTTGGTACTACCCCCGCTCCCTGATTTTCTTGTATAACCTCACAGCAACCATCAACATCATCCCCAAAAGCAGCAAACCCACCACCCCATAAATCCAATTGATAGCACTTTTGAGCACCACCACAAAAACAATCGCAAACAACAGTACAGTAGCGAGCTCGTTCCACAAACGCAGGCGCATGGAGGTCCACGTGTTCGTCTCAGCACGTAGGTTAAACATCACACGCTGGCATACGAAATGGTAGCCCACCAACCCAAGTACAAAGGCCAATTTCACATGCATCCACCCGGTCTGCAAAAGTGCCGGATTAACGTATAGCATCACGAGTCCCGCAACCACGGTTATGTACATAGCGGGTGTGGTAATGATCCACCACAGCTTGCGTTCCATCACCATAAACTGCCGATGCAGCACCTGATACTCCGCCGCCGGCCGTTGCCGTGCCTCCGTGTGGTAGATAAACAACCGTACCATATAGAACAACCCGGCCATCCAGCAGATAACGAAGATGATGTGTATGGCTTTTGCGTACAGGTACAGCATGGCAGCGCTAAGTTAAATCGTCGAATCTAATACCTAAAATCCTTCACGACTTCAATGGCATATTTGACATGATCGAATGGAATGTCCGGCATGATACCATGCCCTAGATTAAAGATAAACCCGTCCTGTCCGCGCATACGCTCAAACAGCTGCAAGATTTTATCCTTGATTACCTTTTTATCAGCGTACAATACAAACGGGTCCAAGTTACCCTGCACCGCTACACCCTGCGGGAGGTTATCTTTGATGTTACGCAGATCCGCGTTCCAATCGACGGAAACCACATCAGGGCCAGCTTCCGCCATGAGCGGTGCAAACACCGAGCTTCCCTTACAGAAAGAAATAACGGGGATATCCTTCCGGTGTAGCTTGGAAATGATTTGGGTGTTATATGCATGGGCAAACGCCTGGTAATCGTTCCACGAAAGCGCTTGTGCCCAGCTATCAAATAACTGTACCGCATTTACCCCTGCCGTAATCTGCATATTGAGGTATTCCACCGTCACATCGGCGATTTTCTGTAAAATCAGGTGTGCCAAGTCGGGTTCGTTGTTGAGCAGCAACTTGGTGCGCTTGAAATCGCGCGATGAACCGCCCTCTACCAGGTAGCTCAATACCGTAAACGGTGCACCCGCAAACCCAATGAGCGGAATACGTCCTTGTAGACGCTGCTGAATAACACGGATGGCGTCACCAACGTATTGCAGTTTGTCGAGCACATCGGTACGCAACGCTTCCGCATCCACCTGCGTACGTACCGGGTTTGCAAAGCGGGGCCCTACGCCTTGCTCAAAGCTCAGCTGCCCGCCCATCGCCTCGCCAGTCACGAGGATGTCGGAAAACAGGATAGCGGCATCCACGTCCAGCAAATCAACGGGCAACAGGGTCACGTCGGCCGCTATTTCGGGCGTCTTGCACATTTCCAAAAATGAATACTTGTTTTTGATGGCCCAGTATTCCTTCATGAACCGGCCCGCTTGCCGCATCATCCAAACCGGTGGCCGCTCAGTAGGCTGCGAGAAAGCCGCCCGGATGAGCAAATCGTTCTGTAAATTGTTTGTCACGCTTATTCTTTTGGTATTTCGTTTTCGATTTTATTAATGATTTGCGCTACGCGGGAGGTCACTTCCAGCTTGCGCGCCAGCTCGACATATGCCCGTACCCGTTCGTAGTCTTTTTTACGGAGATTAATGTTAGCCAAATGGACGAGAATAATGGCCTTGTCGTTCGGCCGGCGGAAAGGCAGCCGCGAAGCGATCTGGAAATGCCGCTCAGCAGCAACGTAGTCTTCCGCCTTAAGGGCAATATTGCCACACATAAACTCGTAGTAATTGCGCCGCCCTTTACGTAGGTACTCGGGCTTCCTGATATCTGCCAGCAGCAGCCGCGCCTTCTCATAATCCTTTTTCTGGAAAGCCTGCGTGGCGATAAAGACCGTACCTTCCCGGTAATGGCTCCAGATTAGGTAGCCCATGGCACCCGCCACCATCGCCGCAACTTGGTACGCTTCGGTGTAGATTGCCCACACCAGCAAAAAAAAAGCAAGTACCAACACGATGGCACGTGCTCGGGAAGTCATCATGATGTTTGCTGATTGTCGGTAAATTTATAACCTACCCCACGGATGGAATGGAAATATATCGGGTGTTTCTGGTCGGGCTCGAAGTACTTCCGAAAGGTAAGGATGAAATTATCAATCGTACGGGTAGATGGGTACACATCATAGTTCCACACCGTCTCCAATATCTGCTCCCGCGATACCGCTTCATTACGCCGCTCAATCAGCAACTTAAGTAGCATGGTCTCCTTTTTGGTCAGTGACGTCACCGTACCGTCTGCGTGATGGAGTTCGAACGAGTTAAAGTAAATGGTTTTGTCGCCAATCTGGTAGGAATTGAGCTCTTTGAGGTCATCTCCCTTCATTCCCCGGCGCACCAAAATCCCTACACGCAGGATCAACTCTTCCAAGTTGAACGGTTTCATGAGGTAATCATCCGCTCCTTTTTTGAGTCCTGTGATACGATCCTCGCTGCTATTTTTCGCTGTAAGGAACATAATGGGTACTTCCGTATTTTGCAACCGGATGGTTTCAGCCACTTGGAAACCGTCGATCTCAGGAATCATCACATCCAATATTACTAGGTTGAACCGCTCTTCCTTAAATATCTTCAGTGCCTTTTTCCCATCGGTGGCTGTAGACACGCGGTAACCTTCCAATTCGAGGTTGAGCTTGATGGCGTCCAACAGGTGCTCCTCATCTTCTACCAATAGAATGCGTTGCTTAGTTTGTTGCATAATGATTATTAAACTTAGATAAAGTTACTTTATCGCTTTTTCCGTTGCCGCTAAAAAAACAGTATTCGTTAACGGAAACATAACTTCAAAAATACTTCCCGATGGCGTATTGTCTTTCACACTGATGTGTGCACGATGCCGTTCAAGCACGGTTTTCACGATATATAGCCCCAACCCCGTTCCCTTGGTCTTTCGTGTATCCTCGTTACCTACCCGATAAAATTTATTGAAAATCAGCTTTTTTTCATTGTCTGCAATCCCAATACCATGGTCTGCAACGCTAAATACCACGCTACCGTTATCCTGGGCAAGCTTTACGGAAACGTGTGCACATGGTGGGGAGTACTTCACGGCATTCTCGATCAGGTTGGTCACCACGTTAGTGATTGCAAATCGGTCGCCCTCGATCTGCAAGCCGGGTTCGAGTTCGGTTTTGATCACTTGTGTGGTACAAGAGTGGATCTGCAGACGGCCGGCAACGTTCTTCACGAGTTCACTGAGGTTGATATCTTCTTTAGGGAAATTATAGCGCAGGTTTTCCAGTTTGGTCGCAATAAGCACATTTCCCACCAAATCATCCAACCGTTCGATATCTTTCAGCGAATTAGACAGGAACTGGTTACGCTGTTCTTCGCTCAAGCTTCGCTTGAGGATGGTCTGGATAGCCAATTTAATAGACGCAAGCGGCGATTTCAGCTCGTGGGTCACCGCCAGAAGAAAATTCTGCTGCTGTTGCTGTATTTTATGTTCACGTACGAATGCTTTTTTTAGCTTAAGCGCTCCCACAACGAAAATCAGCATAAAAAATATACCCTCACCAATGATCATCACCTTTCGGTGGGGCTGGGCTTCAATAAGCAACACCCCCCACCAAACCAGTTGTGCCGTGGCATAAAAAACGAGGAAATAAAACAACACCAAAGGCTTCCGCATAGCAAAACTCCTGAAAAGCAATCACAAAAGTATCGATTTACATCGGTTAGTTACAAACTACAGGTTACATTATGACAATATTAGGAAACTCCCACGGGGAGATTAAATATAAACCCGCGCCCCCGAGAAGTTCTCCCTGAATTCCCTCGGCGTGCAATTTTTCTTTCGTTTGAATATCCTGTTGAAATTCGAAATGTTGTTAAATCCGCAATCATAAGCGATCTCCGCAATCGTCCGGCTCGTATCAATCAGCAGTCGCGTAGCGTGCCCGAGCCGGATTTCATTGAGGCTATCGATAAATGTCTTCCCTGTACTTTTTTTAACAAACCTACTGAATGAGGCCTCGTGCATATTGGCGTATGCTGCCATATCGGCCAAGGCAATGGGCTCGCTGTAGTGTTCGTTCAAGTATTCGAATACTTTCATGATGCGCCTGCTGTTAGACCGCGCATGGTGGTCATCGAAACCTACGCTGCTCAATGTCTTCATGCCGTCGGCTTGGGAGAGTCGGTGTAAAATTGCCATCAGCTCCAGCACCGAGTCGAAGCCGGTCTTGGCTTTAAGGCCAATCAGCCGGTCTTTGAGCGAGAGGGTCGTTTCGCGGCTGAACAAGATACCTTGTTGCGACTTGTCAAACATGTTGCGGATAAAGTTCAACTGATTTTTGCGCAGAAAGTCTTCACTGAACAGGTTACGGTGGAACTGGATGGTCACCTCGGTGATTTTCCGGCTTTCGCACGCATCGTCAAACCAACCGTGGTACAGGTTAGACCCTACCAACACGAGCTCCACGTCATCGATACGGGCTACATGATCGCCAACGATACGCCGCGCACCTTCGGCATTAAGGATAAGGTTGAGCTCATATTCATCATGATAATGCAGTGGGAAATCAAAATGGTCCTTTATCCGCCAAAATAACGTGAAGCAATCGCTCTCTGTAAGCGGCGTTACTTCCCGGGTGATTTTCTGGAGCATGGGCGTTTCATAATCGGTGTAGCAAACTTATGGTATGGCAAACTTAGATAAAGTTGCCTCGAAATACAAGTTATAACCGTATGGAATCAAAAAACAATAAATCATGCAAAGAAATGTTCATCACATCGCAGTTGTAAGAAGTTCATCACAAAACGCTAAAAAAGTATTATTTTCGAACAGTAGACATCCCGTATGTTTGCTTTTGTAATAACCCGATTATTAACCGTAATGAGCATTGTTAAACAAATTGGTACCTCGATTATTGTTTTTTGCCTCGCCACATGTACGACGGTTGCCGACCGCTCTCCCGAAACAAATGCTTTACTGGCGGCACTGAAATCACTAAGTGGCCAATACATACTACTGGGACATCAGGATGCTACGGCATATGGGGTGGATTGGTCGGCCGAACCGAACAAGGCTGACGTAAAGAGTACCACCGGTGCATACCCTGCTGTTTATGGGTGGGATGTGGGTCACCTGGAAATCGGCAAGCCAGCCAATCTGGATAATGTATCGTTCAACCTAATGCGCACCCGTATCATCGAAGCGTACAGCCGGGGTGGCATCAACACCATTAGTTGGCACACCACCAATCCCACAAACGGGCAAAGTGCATGGGACACGACCCGAAATAGCGTAAAAGAAATTCTCCCCGGCGGTAAACACCACGATACCTATAACAACTACCTCAGCCGATTGGCCGCTTTCTTTAAAACGCTCAAAACCGACGACGGAACCGCCATTCCAATCATCTTCCGGCCATTCCATGAACACACGGGAAGTTGGTTCTGGTGGGGTGAAGCATTTTGCTCCCCCCAGGAATACGTGGCGCTATGGCAATACACCGTGCACTATCTCCGCAACAAAAATGGCCTAAAAAACCTGCTTTTTGCCTATTCCAGCAGTACCATCGAATCCGAGGCGCACTACTTGGCGCGTTACCCCGGAGACGATTATGTGGATATCATGGGGTTTGATGACTACTGCACGGGCGATGAAGCCGCCTATGTGAAGCGGATGGCCAATAGCTTACGTGTCCTTACGAAAGTCGCGAAAGAACGGGATAAGGCGGCCGCCGTGACTGAAACGGGATACGAACAGATTCCTAACGCCAACTGGTTTACCCAGGTGCTCTACCCCGCTATCAAAGATTATCCTGTGGTGTGGATACTGCTGTGGCGCAACGCCATCAATCGCCCCAACCATTATTATGTACCTTATCCAGCACATCCCGCTGCCGACGATTTCCGTGAGTTCTACCGGCTGCCGATCATATGCTTCGAAGACGGGCTCGCTCCCTTCGATATTTACCAACCGACTAAGCCCTAATCATCCATGCTACTCCAAACCATCGATATCGTCGTCATCCTGGTCTATTTGGCCGCCATGATCTTGTTAGGCATCTTGTTGAAAAAACGGGCCCAGCGCGATAAAGAGTCTTATTTGCTGGGTGGCAAAAAACTGCCCTGGTATATGCTGGGCATGTCCAACGCTTCCGATATGTTTGATATATCGGGAACTATGTGGATGGTTACGTTGGCGTTCGTATATGGCATGAAAAGCATCTGGATACCATGGCTCTGGCCGGTGTTCAACCAGATTTTCCTGATGATGTACCTTTCGGTGTGGCTGCGGCGCAGCAATGTCACCACCGGTGCCGAGTGGCTGGGTACACGCTTCGGCAACAAAGGGCAGGGCGTGACGGCGTCACACACCATCGTGGTTGTCTTCGCACTCATCAGCTGCTTCGGCTTCCTTGCTTACGGCTTTATCGGACTGGGTAAATTTGTCGAAATCTTCATTCCATGGAGCAGCGTGGAGCCGTATCTGCCATTCTCTGTCGCCCCGCAGTATGTGCCGCACTTTTACGGGGTGGTATGCTGTCTGCTCACCATGTTTTATTCCATTTTGGGAGGCATGACCAGTATCGTCATTGGCGATGTGGTTAAATACACCATTATGTCGGCGGCGGCCATTGTTATCGCCATTATCGCTGCCCAACACCTCGCCAGTAAACCACTGGATGTGCCCGACGGATGGCTCTCACCGTTTTTCGGATGGACGCTGGATGACCTCAACTGGACGGGTATCATCGATGAGGTAAACGGCAAAATCCAAAGCGACGGCTTCAACCTATTCACCATTTTCTTTATGATGATGCTGTTCAAAGGCGTTTTCGCGAGTCTCGCCGGTCCAGCACCCAATTACGATATGCAGAAAATCCTATCTACAAGATCGCCGAAAGATGCCGCCAAAATGAGCGGGCTGGTTTCCGTGGTGCTGCTACCCATTCGCTATGCGATGGTCATCGGCTTCGCCGTGTTAGGCCTCCTATATTACGACCAGCTTGATCTACAAACGGCTTCCGGCGTCGATTTCGAGCGGATTTTACCCTCGGCCATCCTCCAGTTTGTACCCGTAGGCCTGATGGGGCTGTTGCTGGCAGGCCTCATGGCAGCTTTCATGGGTACCTTTGCCGGCACGCTGAATGCCGCCCAGGCTTACTTCACTAACGACATCTACCTCAAATACGTCAATCCACAAGCCTCAAACAGGGCAATCCGCAACACCAATTACATCGCCGGCATCGTTATCGCCATCATCGGCATTTCATTGGGTTTCTTTGCGGAAGACGTAAACAGCATATTGCAATGGATTGTATCGGCACTGTACGGTGGGTATATCGCTGCCAATATGCTGAAATGGTACTGGTGGCGGTTCAATGCTTCAGGCTTCTTCTGGGGTATGCTGGCAGGTATCGTCCCTGCATTGGTATTCCCCCTGCTGTTCGACTTCCTCGATTTATATTATTTCCCATTACTTTTTGCCTTGTCACTGGCCGGGGCTATCATCGGTTCGCTATGCACCAAACCTACCGACACCGAGGTGCTGAAGGAATTTTACCGCACGGTAAAACCCTGGGGTTTCTGGAAACCCATCCGATTGATGGTCGCCGCCGAAGATCCCACATTTGTACGCAACAAGCATTTCAAGCGGGATATGTTCAATGTTGTACTTGGCATCATCGGGCAACTGTGTCTTACCATCCTGCCCATGTACCTTGTGCTGATGATGGAAACGGAACTGCTGGTTACCGTCGCGCTGCTGGCGGTGATCGCCTTTACGCTGAAGAAAACGTGGTGGAACAAACTGGAAAATTAATTAGTCAATATAACGATTGTGTCCTTGTCAATAACTGATTTCGAAGCCAAAAAGGCGGCCCTCATGGAGAGGCATAAGGAACTTCTCAGCCGGAAAAACGAAGCCATATGGCCGGATAACGGGATATTCACGCGGTTTCGGCACCCGGTACTCACGGCTGCACACGCACCGTTGGAATGGCAGTACGACTTCGACCGGCTGGCCAACCCATTCCTCATGCAGCGCATCGGTATCAATGCCACATTCAATGCTGGTGCTATCAAGTGGCAGGGGCAGTACCTACTCATGGTCCGCGTAGAAGGCACCGACCGAAAATCTTTCTTTGCTATTGCGGAGAGCCCCAATGGTGTCGATAATTTCCGCTTCCGCAAATATCCCATCGACATCCCGCGGTTAGCCGATTCCGATACGAACGTGTACGACATACGGCTCACACAACACGAAGATGGATGGATTTACGGCCTGTTCTGCACCGAGCGCCGCGATCCCAGCGCACCCCAATCCGATCAGTCTGCCGCCATTGCGCAATGCGGCATCATCCGCACGCGCGACATGGCCCAATGGGAACGGCTCCCTGACCTGAAAACGAATTCGCCACAACAACGCAATGTGGTGTTGCATCCCGAATTCGTGGACGGTAAATATGCACTATATACGCGGCCCCAAGATGGCTTTATTGAAGCCGGCAAGGGTGGCGGGATCGCCTTCGCGCTGACGGAGCGCATGGAAAATGCCGTGGTGCACGACGAGTGCATCATCGACGCCAAACAATACCACACCGTATATGAGGCCAAGAATGGACAGGGCCCTGCACCACTGAAAACACCCGAAGGATGGTTACACTTAGCACACGGCGTACGCCATACCGCCGCCGGGCTAAGGTACGTGCTGTACCTCTTTATGACAGCACTCGATGATGTTTCACGGATTATCCACAAACCGGGCGGTTATTTTTTGGCGCCGGAGGGCGATGAGCGCGTTGGCGACGTGTCCAACGTTGTTTTCTGCAACGGGTGGATTGCAGACAACGACGGTAAAGTTTTTATCTACTACGCCTCGTCCGATACGCGGATGCACGTGGCAATCAGTTCAATAGCACAATTGGTCGACTATGCCAAAAACACACCCGAAGACCGGTTTTTTTCGGCCTTTTCTGTAGAAAACATCCAAAAACTCACCCGGAAAAATGAACGCATTGAGCAACATAGCGGCGCCCGGTTTGAAGGCCATTGAATTCGAATCTGAGCTCGAACGCATATTGGATTATTGGAGCGATACGGTGTTTGACCATGCCAACGCTCGCTTTTACCCGAAAGTGGATCACGCAGACAATCGCCATCGCACTGCCGCTTCGGGCTCGGTAATGTATGCACGCATCTTATGGGCCTTCTCGGCAGGATACCGCCATACCGGCATACCCCGGTACCTAGAGCTAGCAAACATCGCTTTTCGGTATATCCAGCAGCACATGGTAGACACCGAATATGGCGGTGTATATTGGTCGGTACACCCCGATGGCAATCCGGCCGACAGCCGGAAACAGATCTACGCCATCGCATTCGCCATTTACGGGTTGGCAGAATACTATAAAGTCAATAACGATAACATGGTATTGGCCCTCGCCGAAGCGCTATATAAAGTCATTGAAAAATACAGCTGGGACAACTGCCATGGCGGGTACATCGAGGCGTTCGGTAGGGACTGGTCGCCTACCACGCACCTGAGCCTTAGTGCGAAAGACGACAATGAAAAGAAAACCCTGAATACACATCTCCACGTGTTGGAAGCTTTTACAAACTTATATGAAATATGGCCAAACGACATCCTAAAACAACGGATTACGGCGATACTCGAACTATTCGAAAAGCATTTTATCAATCAGCACGGCCACCTGACCTTATTTTTCGATGAACACTGGCAAGCGAAGTCATCCCTCCGTTCCTTCGGCCACGAAATCGAGGCTTCATGGCTGCTCTGCGAAGCAGCACGTGCCATTAACGACGGGCAACTCACCGATACCGTACGCACGCTAGCGCTACGCTTAGCTTCGGCAAGCGTAAAATGGCTCGACAAATCGGGCGCATTACTCTATGAATTCAACGCCGCTACAAATACGCTGGTCGCCGAGAAACATTGGTGGGTGCAAGCCGAAGCATTGGTGGGCTTCTACCATGCCGGGCTATTGGTTGGAGATGACAAGTACCTGGCAGCAGCCTCGGGGATATGGCAATATACTAAGAAACACCTCATCGACTATCAAAACGGCGAATGGTATTGGGGGCGGGATGCCAACGGGCAGGTAATGGCATACGAGGACAAAGCGGGGCTTTGGAAATGCCCCTACCACAATAGCCGGTGCTGCCTACAGCTGATCCGGTTGATTGGGTAATTACACAACCTTGTTTGTTTTTAACAACAATAGGCAAAAATAGTATTAACACAAGCGCAAAAATCAACATACATTTGATATCAGTTTAACCACCAATTTTTAACCTTATGATTCCACATTTATTAAAAAACGCAGGACTGCTTTTCTTGGCCATAGCCATTGTACAGCTAGCTATCGGCCAAAGCAACAACCAGCGCTTGGTGAGCGGAACCGTAACAGATGAGTCTGGAGCGACGCTCTCCGGGGTCTCCGTCAGTGTGAAAGGCCAATTACAATCTACCTCCACGGCAAACGACGGCGGCTACCGATTGACGGTACCCACAGAAAATGTTGTGCTCATATTCTCTTACTTAGGTATGCAAACAGTTGAGGAAGCCGTCGGCGACCGTAACATCGTCAATGTGGTGTTATTGAGCGCCACTTCCTCACTAGAAGAGGTAGTCGTGGTTGGGTACGGCACGAACAAGCGCGGCAACCTCACCAGCGCACAGACCACAGTAACGGCGGACGACATCGGAAAAACGGTAAACACGACCATCGAGCAAGCCATACAAGGCCGTGCAGCGGGCGTCTATATTACCCAAAACTCGGGCCAACCCGGCGGCGGGATATCGGTAAATATCAGAGGCATAAATTCCATTAACGGTACCAATGAACCGCTTTACGTAATCGATGGGGTTCAAATCGCCGGCCAAGCGGTTTCTTTCGGCGAGCAAAGCTCATCCAATCCGTTGGCCGGGCTTAATCCCGCCGACATCGAAGATATCCAAGTACTGCAAGGGCCATCCGCCACGGCCATCTATGGATCAAGGGCCACAAACGGTGTGCTATTGATCACTACCAAACGCGGTAAAGCGGGACAAACGAAAATCGACTACGGTGCCCAGTACACCATCCAAACGGCTCCGCCCCGGATGGAAGTGATGAACCTGCGGCAATACGCACAAATGGTGGGTGAATACCACGAAATAGCCGGAGGCGAAACGCCACTCGAATTTCTTGATCCCTCGCTTTTGGGTTCAGGTACCGACTGGCAACGGGAGTTATTCAAAAACGCGCCGATGCACAAACACCAATTGAGCCTTAGCGGCGGAAATGAAAAAACCACCTATTACCTCTCGGGTGAATACCTCAACCAAAAAGGCATCGCCGCAGGATCTGGGTTTGACCGGTATGGCACCCGGCTCAACGTCGATACGAAACCCCGTGACTGGTTCTCCATAGGCACCAACCTCAGTTTCAGCCAAACCGATGAAAACCTCACGACAAGTCAGGAAAACATCATATCCAATGCCTTGCGATTGACACCGCAAATCCCGGTAAAGAACCTGGATGGCTCATGGGGCGGCGGCGACGAAAATAATGGGGCCAATAATTTTGCCCCCGTCAATCCACTTGCCATCGCTAGCCTGACGACCAACAACTTGGTTAGGCGGCAATTTATCGGCGGAATTAACTTAGGCATCAATCTGATCGAAGGGCTCCAGTTCAGATCGTCATTCAATACCAACTTCGGCTTTTCGAATTCGTCGTATTACATCCCGGTTTACAAAATCGGCTGGGCCGAGAATGCGACCGCTTCGTTGCAAAGCCGGGCCAACCTCAACACGTATTGGAATTGGAACCAACTGTTGGAATACAACAAACAGCTTGGCGACCACCACTTCAATGTAATGGTTACCCATGAGGCACAGGAATCCACTTGGAAAAACCTAGGCGGTAGACGTACGGGATTCCTTACCAATGATATCCTCGACCTGGAAGCGGGTGATCCGCTAACAGCATCGGCCAACGGTGGCTCGGGCAAATGGGCTATGGAATCGTACTTGGGTAGGATAAACTACAACTATGCCGACCGATACATCGTTTCGGGCACCATCCGTAGCGATGGTTCGGTGAATTTCGGACAGGATAATAAATGGGGTATATTCCCCTCTGTATCGGCAGCATGGCGCATCTCACAAGAACCGTTCTTCGATATCCCTGCCATCAGCGAATTGAAATTGCGGTTTGAAACCGGAACTACCGGAAATCAGGGTGGCAGTGGATACATCTACTCACCCATGTCTCCGGGGGCCACACCGACTGGCACGGGCTTCTTACCTAGCCGGTATAACAATCCGGGATTACAATGGGAGGAAACTCTCACCTACAACTACGGCCTGAATATAGGCCTCCTGCAGAACCGTATCCAACTAGAGGCAGACTACTACATAAAAAACACCGACAACCTGTTGATGGAAAATCCGCTGCCGTGGTATATGGGTACCAACGGCACAGGCGCGGTAGCCGCTCCGCAAGTGAATATCGGGTCGCTGCAGAATAAAGGATGGGGGATCACACTGAATACCACAAACATCAGGAATGACCAGTTTACCTGGGAAACCAACTTCAATATTTCAGGATTTAAGACCACGATTGAAAAATTCTATTCCGATGCCGCACAAATAAACCGCACATCCTGGTGGCTGGATGATTGGACCCAGCAATCGGTGGTGGGCGTGGCACCGTGGCAATTCCTTGGCTATATCGAAGAAGGTATCTTCCAATCGGTGGAGGAAATCGAAAAGAGTGCCGTACCGGCAGACAACAATGGCAACCGGATGCCCACCAATGAGGCAAACATTTGGGTGGGCGATGTCAAATTCAAAGACATCAGCGGCCCCGAGGGTACACCCGATGGCATCATCGACGTGTATGACCAAACCTACATCGGCAATCCGTACCCCAAATTCTTTGCAGGATTTACCAATTCGTTCAGCTACAAAGGTATCGACCTGAGTATCCTATTCACCGGTGCATTTGGAAACGATATCTACAACTACATCGCCCGCGTAAACTCAAACCCAAATAACATCAACCTGAGTAGGAACCTCATGATACATGCGATGGATTATGCAAGGCCTATCACGGGTGAGGACGGTGTGGTGCGGCTCGAGAATCCCAATACCGATGTGGCACGGATTTCACACGGACCTAATGGGAATTACGAACGCCACACCGACAAGTGGGTGGAAAACGGCTCCTATATCCGTATCAAAAACATTACCCTGGGCTACAACCTGCCCCCGTCATTACTCGCAACGCAGAAGGTCCTGCAAAGCATACGAGTGTCGTTCAGCGCACAAAATGTCGCTACGTTTACCAAATATTCAGGATTCGACCCTGAAGTGGGTGCCTACATCGGGCGGGATGCCAGCAACGTAAACCAAGCAATCGGCTTGGACTTCGGCCGCTACCCGTTAACCCCCATCTATTCATTCAGTTTAGGACTAAGTTTTTAAATCCGACGATCATGACAATTACTAAACATATTCCTATCGGCGTAGCACTGACCACCGTCCTATTGGCCTTTTCCGCTTGCAACAACAGCTTTCTCGAAAAGCCACCTACGGACGCCATCGTGGACGCCAACTTTTACCAAACAGACGACCAGGTATTGGCGGCCACCGCACTACTCTATAGCAAGGTATGGTTTGATTACAACGATAAAGCCTCGTACAACTTGGGGGACTTCCGTGCCGGAACGGCATATTCCGCTTACAATGACCGCGGTAATGTGCTCTTCAATACAACTGGCGACACGCCCGATAATGGGGCCGCTTGGCGTTCATTCTTCATCGTAGTCGGCCAAGCCAATCTGGCTATTCAAAACATTCAGACGTATGCCGGCTCGGGCGTCTCACCGACAATCAAGCAATTGGCTATTGCAGAAGCCCGGTTTATGCGTGCACTAGCCTACCGTTTCCTGGTGATGAACTGGGGCGCTGTACCCATCATTGAAAATAACCTCACGCTCCTTTCCGACACGACCATCCAACGGAATACGCCCGAAAGCGTATGGAAATTCATCACTGACGAAATGCGGGCTGCCGCAGAACACTTACCCGACGAGCCTATTCGCCCGGGTAGGCTCACCAAATGGTCGGCCGAAGGGATGTTAGCCCGTTTTTACCTCACCCGTGCGGGCGTAGTGTCGGGCGGTGCCGGCACCCGCGACCAAGTCTTCCTCGACAGCGCAAAATATTATGCCGAGCGGGTCATTAGCCTCAGTGGGGCTTCCTTGCTGACAAACTATGCCGACCTGTTCCTGTATCCCTACGACAACAATGCCGAGTCGATATTCTCACTGCAATGGGCGTTCGCACCCGGTGCTTGGGGCATCCAGAATTCAACCCCGGCATACCTCGCCTATAGCGGCGATATCGCCAATGGCGACGGCTGGGGCGGCGATAAAGGGGCCACATGGTGGATGATGTCCTTATATGATGGCATCACACCTACAGAAAACGGCATGGAGGGGCGCACATTAGACCAACGGCTCAAAGCAACGTTCATGCTGCCCGGTGCGCATTACCCCGAAATTACGCAGACCATTCCCGGCGGTTCGCAAGAACTCGTATTCCCGTTTACCGGTACCGATGTCAATTTCGTATCCATCAAGAAATACGTTACCGGTAAAGCGGACGACGTGGGCGGCCAAGCGGCATCCCAAAACTACGGACATGACACCTACATGCAACGATTGGCAGAAATTTATCTTATCTATGCTGAAGCCGTACTAGGCAACAGCGCCTCCACCACAGATGCTACCGCACTCGAATACTTCAATAAGGTACATACACGATCAGGGTTACCGCCGTTTGAAGACCCGCTCACGCTGGATGTGATTCTCAAGGAGCGCTTCATTGAATTCGCCATGGAAGGTATGGCGTGGTACGATTTGGTAAGCTTACACTATTATAATCCTACCAAAGCGTATGAAATATTGAATGGACAGGACCGTGAACGGTTCTTTGTTGCGCCCGACCAATTCCCGAACCCCACGTCGTGGACATTTACGAAAACCCCTTGGGTAGAAGTCGATATCAGGAACATCGATGCCAATGCGGGCAATTTCCTCTTGCCCATCCCCACGGCAGAGTTGAGCCAGGCACCCAATTTAAGAAAACCGCCAGTGGATTATTTCAACAAATAGTGACAGATAAAACCGAATGATAATGAAATCGATATATACTCAGCTACTATTCCTTGCCATTGCGATAGCGATGGTGGGGAGTTATACATCGTGCTCCGAAGCCGACCTTCCAAATAATGGCGACCCAAGGATCAGATACATACGGATAACGGACCCGCTGTCTGCAGATTCACTGTTGATTGGTGCTGGCCAGGGCAACCTCATTGCCATTGTAGGTGAAAACCTCGGTGGTGCGCGCGAAATCTGGTTCAATGACCGGCAAGCCGTACTGACCACCACATACATCACCAACACGAGCATACTGGTCAGCGTACCCAGTTTAGTCCCCTTAGACATCACCAACCAAATGCGTATCGTTTTTGCCAATGGAAATACCTTGGAGCATGAATTTGAAGTGCAAATCAGTGAGCCACACGTCAACTCCATCAACAACGAATATGCTCTCGCAGGGGAAGTAGCCACCATTCGGGGCAACTATTTTTACGAGCCCCTCACGGTCACCTTCACAGGTGGTGCCGTGGGCGAATTGGTTTCTGTTGAAGACGACTTGCTGGAGGTGCGAATCCCAGAAGGAGCACAGCCGGGGCCAATCACCGTCGAAACCAACTTCGGGCAAACGCCGTCCGATTTCTGGTTTAGGGATGGTCGGAACATCATCCTCAGCAGCGATCCATTCACCGGTTGGTGGAACGCCGCATTTGTGGTCACCAATCCGGGGGCCGGCGATCCGCCCGCCATCAATGGCAACTACATACGGGTAACCCGCGCAATCTCGGGGTGGGCATGGACGGAAGTAGCGGGAGGGGCCGCCGACGCCATGGGCGATATCAGTAAGAATATTCCCGATGAAGCGATTCTCAAACCGGAAAATTATTACCTGAAATTCGAGATCAATACGTTGAAACCTTATAACAACAACATGATCAAATTCAATTTTGGTCTCCCCAGTGAAGTCAACGACGCCTACCAATGGGCTCCACCCTTCGACACAGGCGGCAAATGGCAGACCGTGGCCATTCCGTATGAGGTGGTAATGCAGAGTTACAAAGACCTTGGCACTACGCCGGTCGTCAATCCAAACGGATACTGGACGCGGATATTGATCCACGGTCCAGGCGATTTGGATTGTGACATTGCGTTCGACAATTTCCGGATTGTGCCCAAAATCGACGAAAATAAAAGCAAATGACACCTAAAACACGAAGACGATGAAACTGATAATACCCATGAGGATGATGGTTGCCTGTTTGGCAACGGTTACCCTACTGACAATAGGCGCCTGCGAGAAAAAAGAAGTTACATCCACCGCCGTGGAATTGCTTAGCTTCGGCCCCGCCGGTGTAGGGCACGGTGAGCAAATCCGGTTTATCGGAAATAACTTGGATAAGGTGACAGCCATCGACCTCGTTGGTGCGAGCATCCCAAGTGCTGATTTTGTTGAACACACCGCCGAATTGATTGTCGTTACGGTCCCCATAGCGGCCGAGCACGGCTTGGTTACACTGAAAACATCAGCAGGGGATATTGTGTCCAAGTCGCCCCTCAACCTTAGTGTACCCGTCGAAATAACGTCGATAACCGAAACGGTGAAACCCGGTGAAACAATCATCGTTGAGGGCCAATACCTCAATTGGATATCCGCGGTAACTTTCGAAGGTGGTGCGGTTGTTGACGAATTTGAAAGCCAATCTCGCACGGAATTGGTAGTTCGTGTCCCGCTGGAAGCACAAACTGGACACTTGATTTTCTCCTGTGGTGGCACCGAACCCATTGCGCTGGAAAGTGAAACACCTTTGGAAGTAATCCTTCCTTCACCTTCATCTTTTACACCATCTCCTGTGCGCCATGGCGATGAACTGACGATATTGGGCACCAATCTTGATTTGGTTAAAAGCGTACTTTTCACTGGACTCACCGAACCGATTGAAACGTTTATTAGCCAAACGGAGGAAGGTATTGTGCTGTCGATACCCAATGGTGTGAACAATGGGAGTTTCGAACTTATCGCATTTTCAGGGATAACCGTCGAAAGTGAAACACCACTACAGGTCGTATTACCAACCGTAACAGCGCTCTCACCAAACCCCGTAGCTCATGGCGGGACATTGACCCTATCGGGCACCGAATTGAAGTTAGTGAAAGGCGTGTTGTTCAAAGGAATGCAAGACACGATTACCGCATTTTCTAACCAGACCGACACGGAGCTAGAAATCGTCGTCCCCGAAAAAGCCAACAAAGGCACACTTACCCTAATTACCCATCCCTTGATCGATGTGGAAACGACAATCGCCTTGGAACTCCTCGGTGACCTTCCACCACTAGATCCTCTTCCCCTACCCATTTATGTCGATGCTATAGCGCCCGGTTGGTCTGATTGGAGCTGGCCGGCTAAATCGGTTGATTTCAATAATCAGGATAACGTCCGCAACGGCGAGGCTGCAATAAAAAAGACATACGACGGATCTTATGGCGGTCTCCGGCTCCATAGCGACGGAACAACGATCGGCTCATACGCGTTCGTTACCTTTTCTGTCTTTGGTACGACCGGCACGGATGGAAAAAAAATCAACGTAATTGCCAATGAGCAATGGGGCGCACCCCACGTGGTTACAATCATTGAAGGAGAATGGGTCACGTTCGATATCGCAAAATCCGATCTTGGCATCAGTGGCACCTTGAACGACCTGATACTCCAAGACACCGGTTGGTCGGGTGTTATATACATAGACCATATTGGATTAAAGTAAACTCGATGGCAAATCGAATCTGTCTATATTTTTACTGTTTTTTTGTTACTGCGGCGTGCGGCAAAGAACCCATTGCTAACCAAACGGAAGAGCGGGTGGATTCAACGCCTCCGCCAGCCGAAAGTAAGGAGCTTTCTCTTGCAGAAATAAAATTGCAGTTAGTAGATCAAAATGCAACCGACGAAACCGCCGCACTTTTCTATAACCTGAAGCAGGTAGCAGAAACGCACATCCTCTTCGGCCACCAGGATGCCACAAAGCGCGGCGTCGACGACGGAACGGAATGGGCAAACGAACAGCACCTACCTTCCGTCTCAACCGAAAGGTCGGATGTAAAAAACGTAACGGGCACGTATCCCGCAGTGTATGGGCACGATTTCAATCACATTGCGGGATTCTTCGACCCAAGTAATGGATGGTTTGGCTACGAAAAAGAGATAGCCCGCCGACTCACCATTGAAGCTTATGATCGGGGCGGCATCAATACGTACAGTTGGCATTATGGGAATCCAGTATCCGGCGGTTCTTTCTATTGGAGTGATTCACCCATTAAGGCCGTACATCGCATCTTGCCCGGAGGCGACTACCATGACGTCTATAAAAACTCCTTGAAAACGATTGCTGACTATGCCAAATCACTCATCGGAGCCAACGGAAAACCAGTTCCTATCTTATTCCGTCCGTTTCATGAGTTTGACGGTGACTGGTTTTGGTGGGGCCGCGCACATTGCACCGCAGAGGAGTACAAGCAATTGTTCCAATTCACGGTCACATACCTACGGGATGAATTGGGCGTACGCAATTTCTTATACGCTTGGTCTCCTGACCGGAATTTCAATACCGAAGCGCAGTACCTTGAGCACTACCCCGGCGATGCCTATGTAGACCTGGTAGGTATGGACAATTATGGCGACTTGCAGACCAGCGAAACCATGACAATCGCCGCACAAAAAATGAAAATCGTATCCGACTATGCCGAGCAACACCAGAAGGTAGCTGCCCTTACGGAAACGGGACTTTCAAACCTCGGCCAAGCCAATTGGTACACCGCAGTATTACTCAAGGCACTTCAACATCATCCTGTCCGGCTTTCCTATGTGCTTGTATGGGCAAACCGTAAAGATAGCTTCTGGACACCCTACAAAGGCCATCCCGCGGAAGCAGACTTCCTTTCATTCAAAAACAATGATTACATTTATTTCGCCGATGAAATGCCGGATATGTATCAGCTACCACAAGTAACCGAATGAACCCGACATCAATAAATAATCATCTTCAATGAAAGCTTTATACACTTCTATTCCCTTGGCACTGTGCCTGATTATTTGTGCATGCCGGACCGACGGTCGAGAAACCCCCACAATAGCAACGCCCGTCGCACAACACGGCGTGCTCCAAACAGTGGGCAATCGTATCGTTGACCAACACGGTGCGCCTCCCCAACTACGGGGCATAAGCTTCTCATGGAGCATATGGGAAGGACGGAAGTACTATAACGATGCCGTAGTGGATTGGCTGGTCGACGATTTCCATGTTTCCCTCATCCGGCTATCGATGGCCATAGAACCGGATGAAGGGTATCTTCAGCAACCCGAAAAACAAATGGCTTTGATTAGACAAATCGCCGACCGTGGAATTAAACGCGGCATTTACGTAATCATAGACTGGCACGACCACAACGCCGACCGAAACATTGAACAGGCGAAAGCCTTCTTTGGCGAGATGGCAAAACGATATACGGGTATACCCAATATCATATACGAAATATGGAACGAACCGGAGCGGCAATCGTGGCAGACCATCAAAGAATATTCCATTACCATTATCGATGAGATCCGAAAATACGACACCGAGAATATAATCGTTGTTGGAAGCCCCCATTGGGACCAAGATGTAGATGTGACAGCCAATGACCCCATCACCGGATACGACAATATAGCCTACTCCTTCCACTTCTATGCCAGTGACCCGCACCATCAAGACAACCTCAGGAAGAAGGCAGAGACGGCGCTGGCCAACGGGCTCCCGATAATCGTCACGGAATGGGGTGTGGGCGAGTCGAACGGAGACGGTGTATTTGACGAAGAGAAAACGGGACGCTGGATGGAATGGATGGAAGACCATCAACTCAGCTGGGCGAATTGGAACATCACGGATAAGGATGAAACCACGGCCATACTCGCTCCCGGCGCACCCATTTCGGGCAATTGGACACCAGCGCAACTCACCCCGGCAGGCAGATACATACGCGAACAGTTGCGGAAGTTCCATATCCGGTAGAATAGCTATCTTTGCTTGATGCAACACGCAGGCAAAACGGATATTTTTTTTGATTTAGATCACACCATCTGGGATTTCGAAAAGAACGCTGCGGAAACGCTAATGGAGTTGTTCGATACCTATCGTTTCAACAGCTTCGGCATCGCGTCTGCAACGGTGTTTATCGACACCTATAACCGGAATAACCACCGCCTATGGGCACTTTATCATCATGGTAAAATAACCAAAGCAGAACTCCGTGTTGCGCGGTTCGCCGATACCTTCCGCGAATTTGGAGTCGATCCGAAATGGTTTCCAACTGCTTTCGAAGAAGACTACCTCCGGTTATGCCCACAGAAAACGAATCTCTTCCCCCACGCGCATGAAACGCTCGCCCATCTGCAACAGAAATACACGTTGCATCTTATCTCCAATGGATTCGGAGATGCTTCAGAGACTAAAGTCACCGCGTGCGACCTGAAAAAATATTTTAGTACGATTGTTATATCCGAGGTGGTCGGCTTCCATAAACCACATCCGAAAATCTTCCACCATGCTGTCGGTAATGCCAATACAACCATCACAAACAGCGTCATGATAGGCGATAGTTTAGACGCAGACATCCGGGGTGCCCAGAATGTAGGCATGGATGCCATCTACTTCAACCCCAACAACGCAGAAGTACCCCCAGACGTCAAACAAAGCATCAACACCCTGGAAGAACTGAAACAGCTGTTTTAAAACTGCTGCTCACCGCCTCCGTTGCCGAAGTCTTCCGTACCTTCGTTACCCCGTTTGCGATCATCCCGCTTGAGGCTTTGGTCGCCAAAGCGATAGCTGAATGATAGCGTGAATGTACGCCGCATCCACCTGTGTTCGAAATACCGATGCACGCCGTTGCTCGTGGTAAACCCGCCAAACCGCCGTTGGTCCAACAGGTCACGAGCATTGAACATGATACTACCCTTACGGTTCAGCACATCGAGCTTCAATCCCGCATCGATGACATAATTTTCAATCATCTTTCCCTGCGCCATGATCCGGGGAGCCCGGTAGTCAAACCTAGCCTGCAGCGAAAATATCGGAGTGAACCGATAATTCGTCATCACGTTGCCGTTCCAACTGAAACCTTCAGATTCATCGATATCAAACTCCTCACTCCCCTGGAAGCGCGTGTGGAACGCATTCACATTGGCCATAACATCCCACTTCTTGGATATGTCTATTCGTGAAATCAGCTCCAAGCCGGTAGATTCATTCCGACTGATGTTTTGCCACTGCATGAGGGTGACACCTGTATTATCGTCCACTTCACGGATGATGGGCTGGGTTACATCGTTGACGATACGATGGTATACAGATGAAGTAACCAACAGCGACGGCCACGTTTTCGTATAGCCCAGTTCGAACGAATGGATATCTTCCGGCAACAGATTCGGATTCCCCTGCCGGTGGTTCAGGTTATCGGATACGTCTACAAAAGGATTGACCTGCCATCCACGCGGTCGGCTTACACGGCGTGTATAGCTTAGCTGTACCTGGTTCTGATTACCGAACTCCTGCGTTAGGAATACACTGGGATAAAGGCGGAAATAATCCAACCGCCCCGTTGTGGTACGGTCGTCTTCAGACAGGCCCGGCGTAAGCAGTCCAAGTTCCGTGTCGAGATAGGCCTGTTCGGCGCGGAGGCCTACTTGGTAACCCAACTTTTCGGTCAGCTTATTCTGATAATTCGCATACAGTGCGTGTACGCTACTGGTCATGTCAAAGTCGTTGCTCACCTGGTAGTCGGGGCGTAGGCCATTCGTAGAGTCCACTTGTGAATACTGGTGCTCTAAACTACTGCGCACCGTCGTGCGGTAGCCAGCCTCAAATTTGTGGTTGTCGCCAAACGGGCGTACATAATCCAGTTGGATATTGATATTTCTACCATCTTCCTCGGTGTCATTGATACGCATAAGCTCATACATTTCCTCGGGTGGCGTAGTATAGTCTTGGTTAAACCTATTTACCCCTTTTTCACCATCATACCCGAACGCGAAGTTAGCCAGCAGCTCCTCCCCTTCGTGCTCGAAGCTGCGTTTCACATCCAACGCGACCTCATACCCCAAATCGTCTTCGTCCTGGCGGGAGTACCTGCTACTATTACCCGATAGCTGGGGGTGGTTGAGGTATTGGTAAAATAGGTCCTCGTTGCGATCGTTACCGCGCAGGCTCAGGTTACCTGCCAAACCAATGAGTGTTTTTTCGCCGAGGTAATAATCGACGCCCAGCTGTACGCTGTGGTTGAGCCCCAACCGGGCGCTTTCGCTCACGTTATTGGTTTGGCTATTATTACTCAGTATCTCGGTATTATTCACACCTCCGCCTATCATATTCCGGCGGTTAAATGTATACCCCCCGTAGTAGTTAAAATTCCGGTTGCGGAAATTAAGGTTAAGGCCGGCCATATAATTATCATAGGACCCGCCGGAGGCATTAACCGATCCGTTGAAACCCAGATAGGTGTTTTTCTTCAATACAATATTGATAATGCCAGATTGCCCTTCCGCATCGTATTTTGAAGATGGGTTGGTCACGACTTCAATCCGCTCCACGGCATCGGCCGGCAATGCCTGCAAGAATTGCGACACATCACTGCCCGCCAGTGCCGACTCACGCCCATTAATCAAAATACGCACACTGCTGGAGCCACGCAAGCTAACCGTACCATCCATATCAACCTGCAATGAAGGTACATTAGCCAAGAGATCCGTAGCCGTTCCCCCTACACTCAGGGTACTTTGTGCAACGTTAAATATCTTGCGGTCTATACCCAACTGCATCGGTGGCGGCGTACCTTCCACCACAACTTCTTCGAGCACCTCCCCCGTGGCCTTCAACGGTAGGTCTCCCAAATCAACGTGTTTACCGGCTTCCACCCGCACATCCTCTTTCAAGTAACTGTCGTAACCAACGTACGAAACCCGAATGGCATAAACGCCCGGAGCGACATCGTTAAACACGATCTTGCCATCATCAACGGTTTGCATCCCTGCCACATGTGATTTGGCGGCTTGCGTAAGCAGCGCGGCACTGGCGAATCCGATAGGTTCTTTCGTTCCGGCATCAATCACCACTGCGGACACCCTACCGGATGTCTGTTGTGCAGACACCGCAAAAGGCAAAGCGAAAGCCAGCAATAACCCAATGTATTTCATCTCCCTCATCGTACGTGAAGCGTTCATCTGTTTGTTTTCTAAATAATAGTACCTGCGTATCGGCCGCAAAGATTGTGCTTTTATTGCAATCTAATCATGATGGTAACCGCTTTATTACAGCTGGGCCACTGCTTCACGTACATTGTTACCTTGGTATGAGCCGTTATTCTACACTTACCGTGAGACCTTCGGATTTAAGTATTTTCCGGTACACCTCCACCTCCGTGTAACTTCCTTCCAACACCGCGCATTTCCCTTCGTTATGTACCTTCCATGCGATATCTTCAGCCTCCGTTTCCGTGTACTGGAGATGCTTAACCAAGCAATTGATGACGTGATCAAAGGTATTGGTATCGTCATTCCATAGAATTAAACGATGACCGGGGGTTACAGCGGCCAATATCTGATCTAGTGTAAAGGTTTCTTCCTGCGTTTCGACCGTCATCCGCCAAAGTTACGTCTTTTTATAAAATTTCCGTAAAATTGCATCAAAGAACCCGGTTTAAATAGCTTCATATGTATCAATCGAAGATAGCAGGTATCGGCATGTATGTGCCAAGCAATGTGTATACCAATTCGGATTTGACCCGTTTCATGGAAACGAGCGATGAGTGGATCAGCGAGCGGACAGGTATACAAGAACGCCGTTTTGCGGACCGATACGATGAAACCACCACGACCATGGCCATAGAAGCCGCAAATATGGCTATATCACGGGCTGGCACAACAGTCCACGATATCGATTTCATCATCTTCGCCACATTAACCCCCGATTATTACTTCCCAGGCTGCGGCGTATTGTTGCAACGTGAAATGGGCATGCGCGAAGTAGGGGCGCTGGACGTTCGCAATCAATGTTCGGGATTCGTATACGCCTTATCGGTCGCCGACCAGTTCATAAAAACGGGCATGTACAAGAATATCCTGGTGGTGGGTAGCGAAAAACACTCTTTCGCCATGGATTTCGCGACCCGGAGCCGCAATGTATCGGTGATCTTCGGCGATGGCGCCGGAGCCGTAGTGCTTCAACCTATCGAAGAAGCGGGTAAAGGCATACTTAGCACACACCTCCACAGCGACGGCGCAGATGCCGAACTATTGGCGATGTACTACCCTGGCGCCCATGCCAACAAATGGCTAAGCGACGCTGAGCCGTTCCCCGAACAGGAACTGGGTGGGCTTTTCCTTACATCCGATCAGTTAGAAAGCGGCGCCGCCCTACCGTACATGGATGGACCAGCGGTATTCAAGAAGGCGGTTATCAAATTCCCCGAAGTTATTAAGGAAGCCCTCGCTGCCAATGGACTCTCCGAGCATGACATCGACCTCTTGATACCCCATCAAGCCAACTTACGAATCAGCCAATATGTGCAGAAATTATTAGGGTTATCAGACGACCAAGTCTTCAACAATATCCAAAAATACGGGAATACGACCGCAGCTTCTATACCCATTGCGCTTTGCGAAGCGTGGGAGGCAGGGAAAATCAACCCCGGCGACCTCGTCTGCTTGGCAGCCTTCGGCTCCGGATTTACGTGGGCTAGTGCCTTGATCAGGTGGTGAAGGTCATCGGAAAATTGGCGGCTGACCGCCGGGGCGGCTAATTGTCGATACGGTTTAACTTACCGAATCCAACGCCTCAAAGGGTGAATTCTTACTGACGAACTCCGGAACGATCTCTTTCATCTTCCTAACGACACCACTGCTGTTCTTTCGCTCATTTAGCGCTACAAGTTCATAAATCGTACGTTTTGCGTATTCGTAGTCTACAGGATTGACACGTGCAATATGAATCTTATCGTGATGCGTAGGCAACACTTTTTCACCGTCGTTCAACAACTCTTCATAAAGCTTTTCACCGCTCCTTAAACCCGTATAGATCACTTCAACATCTTTATCGGGCTTTAAGCCGGCAAGCTGAATCATCTTCCGGGCCAAATCAACGATCTTGACGGGTTTACCCATATCAAACACGTAGATTTCGCCACCTTTACCCATGGTGCCCGCCTCCAATACCAACTGCACCGCCTCGGGTATAGTCATGAAATACCGTGTAATTTCTGGGTGTGTCACCGTCAAGGGTCCGCCTTTTTCAATCTGCGCCCTAAAACGGGGTATTACGGACCCATTCGATCCGAGGACATTACCAAAACGGGTAGTGATAAAGCGCGTACCCTTCACTGTGGAACTCCGCCCTGAAGTGGAATCAACAAATTGCAGGGACTGCTGCCCATCCAAGCTTTGGGTATAAATCTCCGCGATACGTTTCGAGGCCCCCATCACATTGGTTGGATTCACGGCTTTGTCCGTGGATATCATTACGAACTTCTTCACACCAAAAAGGATGGATAAATCGGCGACGTTCTTGGTGCCACCTACATTGGTGCTTACCGCTTCGCCGGGGTTTCGCTCCATCATGGGAACATGCTTATAGGCAGCAGCATGGTACACCAATTCGGGCCGATAGTCATTGAAAATCTGGTGCATCCGCTCCAGGTTACGGATATCGGCAATCGCTACCACCACATTGCTACTTGGAAACTTCTCTTCGATCTCCAGCTGGATTTCATGCATGGGTGACTCCGCTTGATCGCAAAGCACGAGCATCTGGGGTTCGTAACGTAATACCTGCCGGACAATCTCGGAACCGATCGATCCCGCAGCACCCGTTATCAAAATACGTTTGCCACAAAGGTCATCGCATATTTTGTCATTATTGATCTTAATCGGTGCCCGCTGCAACAGATCTTCAATACGAAGATTCTTGATCTGCTGCAATCGCAGCCTGCCCGATACCCACTCCGACGCCGGGGGAACGGTCAATACTTTAATACCAAGCCGCAGGCAACGTTCCACGATGACCTTCTTATCCCGGCTTCCCAAGTGGTCTTTCACAAAAATCATCTGATCGATCGCATATCTGTCTTTCAGCGCCGGAAGATCTTTCACATGGTAAACCCGTTTCCGCTCAATATAACTGTTCAGCTTGCTCCGGTTGGTGTCGATGAAGCCGATGATAATAAATTTCGATTCTGTGCTGTTCTCCAATGCCTGCTTCGCCATGACAGCATTCTGGTCGGCCCCATAAATCAAAACCCGCACCGTATCCACGTCCTGGGCTTTCCTCATCAATATAAAATAAATGCTTTTCACTGTAATCCGCAACATAATGAGCAGCGAGGTCGCAATGAAAAAGTTGATGAGCATCACCAAGCCCAATTGGGCATCGCGGATATCCAAAAGCGGACCGAGAATCAAATAGACCACCATAAGGTACGCTGCGGACGTAAACAGCATCGCCGAAAATATCTTCAACATATCCCGCGTATCCGAGTACCGGATTAAACCCGTGTGTATACGCATTAAGAAAAAGACAGGCAGTGCAATACCACTATACATTACTGTATAGATAAAAAAGTGTCCACGTACAATCTCGTGGAAATTAAACTGCTTAGCTATAAAATAAGATAACGAGAACGACCAGGTCAATATCAATAAATCCAATAGTAGGATTGCCCAACGAGGCACCGTTTTGAAACGAAGAATAAGTTCTTTCATGTAAGCCGGATAACGTAGCCCTCTACACTTGGAATGATAATTAACCAAGTTTGCCCCACACTCGCTACAATAAAAATAGATAAATGATCAAAAACCTTGATCCCGCGCACGTTGCGATTCCTTTTAATCAATAACCTTGCCAAAGAGCGAAATCACATCGTACGTCAAAGACAACACAAATATAACCGATTTGTTTTCGGGAAAATATACCTATTTGTGGGTATTTTAAGCTTGTTTACTATCCATGAACAATATGAATAAAAAAAGGACATTGAATGTCCTTTTTAGTAAGCAATCTGTAACGTAGCTACCTAGCCATTAGACAGTGCAGCAGCACCGCTCACAATCTCTGTAAGTTCAGTGGTAATCGCCGCTTGGCGTGCCTGGTTGTAAGAGAGTTTCAAAGATTTGAGTAATTCACCGGCGTTATCGGTAGCCTTATCCATAGCTGTCATCCGTGCACCGTGTTCGGATGCGTGTGAATCCAATACCGCTTTGTACAGTTGCACCCGAATGGCTTTAGGGATCAACTCCTCAACGATTTTCTCTTTTGAAGGCTCGATGATGTAATCAACTTCGGTTTCCGATGTGGCGGAAGCCTCCTTTGCAGGCAATAGGGGAAGTAATTGCTCCGTAGTCAACAGCTGCACAGCGGCATTCTTGAAGCGGTTATACACCAGTTCCACCCGGTCGTACTCGCCTGCTGCAAAACCTTCCATGATTACTTCGGTAATCTTGGATGTATTTTCAAAATTAAGTGCCGTAAATAAATCATTATGGTTGCCTACCACCTGATAGTTTCGCCTAAGATAATAATCCTGCGCACGTTTCCCGATACCAATCACATGCACATTTCCGGCGCGCAACTGCTCACTGTACCGTTCGGCTATGAGTTGGTTGGCTGTTTTGATGACATTGGTATTGAATGCCCCGGCCAACCCACGGTTGGATGCGATGACAACAACCAGCACTTTATTGGGCTTACGGTCTACCGTGTAAGGCGATGCTCCGCTTTCCACACTACCGGAAACATTGGCCAAGATTTCCCGAAGCTTCTCAGCATAAGGGCGCAATTGAACAATAGCGTTTGTCGCCCGTTTGAGCTTGGCGGCCGAAACCATCTTCATCGCCTTCGTAATCTGCTGTGTAGACGAAACTGATGTGATCCGGTTCCTGACTTCCTTTAAATTTGCCATTTTTTATGCTTTAGACACTAGATATTAGACATTAGACCTGCTTCTATCAGACACGTCCGATGTCTCTTGTCTGATGTCTGATGTCTCTTGTCTAAATAATTAATACTTATCTGCCAACTCTTTTGCAACCTTCTCCAATACGCCTGTCAGTTCGTCGTTGTATTTGCCTTCTTTCAAGGCTTTTAACACCTCCGGATGACGCTGCTCCAGTTGCTGCAAGTACTCTGCTTCGAATTCTTTCACTTTATCTACCGGCACATTGCGGAATAGTCCTCTTACACCGGCGTAGATAATTGCTACCTGCTTCTCTACCGGCACCGGTGCAAACTGTCCCTGTTTCAGAATCTCCACGTTACGCACCCCCTTATCGAGTACGGCTTTCGTAGCCGCATCGAGGTCGGAACCGAATTTGGAGAACGCCTCCAATTCGCGGTACTGCGCTTGGTCGAGCTTCAACGTACCCGCCACCTTCTTCATCGACTTGATTTGGGCGTTACCACCTACACGTGATACGGAGATACCCACGTTGATTGCCGGGCGTACACCCGCGTTAAACAGATTGGATTCCAAAAAGATCTGTCCATCTGTAATGGAGATCACGTTGGTGGGGATATATGCCGACACGTCGCCCGCTTGGGTTTCGATGATCGGCAATGCCGTAAGGGAGCCACCACCTTTGACCAGCCCTTTGATTGAATCGGGCAGGTCATTCATATTCTGCGCAATGGTATCGGAGCTGTTGATTTTCGCGGCGCGCTCCAACAAACGGCTGTGTAGGTAAAACACATCACCCGGATATGCCTCACGGCCCGGTGGGCGACGCAACAGAAGTGATACTTCGCGATATGCTACCGCTTGCTTCGACAAATCGTCGTAGATAATCAATGCGGGCCGGCCGGTGTCACGGAAGAATTCACCGATAGCGGCACCCGCCATGGGTGCATAGAACTGCATCGGTGCGGGGTCGGCAGCAGAAGCCGCTACCACCACCGTGTAAGGCATGGCACCGCTCTCCTCCAATGTACGGACGATATTGGCAACCGTTGAGTTCTTTTGGCCTACGGCTACATATATACAGAATACGGGTTCACCAGCATCATAAAATTCCTTCTGGTTGATGATCGTATCGATACATACCGCGGTCTTCCCTGTCTGGCGGTCGCCGATAACCAATTCGCGCTGGCCACGGCCAATCGGAATCATCGCATCAATTGCCTTGATGCCCGTTTGCAACGGCTCGTTTACCGGTTGGCGATAAATGACACCCGGTGCCTTGCGCTCAATCGGCATCTCATACGTATCGCCCACGATTGGACCCTTACCATCAATGGGCTGTCCCAATGTATTCACCACGCGGCCCAACATGCCCTCACCTACCTTAATAGAGGCAATCCGGCGGGTCCTCCTGATGGTGTCACCCTCCTTGATCTCGTCGGACTTCCCAAGCAATACCACACCCACGTTATCTTCCTCGAGATTCAGTACAATGCCTTGCAATCCGTTGTCAAATTCAACCAATTCACCGGATTGGACTTTCGTTAAGCCGTATATCCGTGCAATACCGTCACCGATCTGCAGTACGGTACCGACTTCTTCAAGCTCGGCTTCTGATTTAAAGCTCGACAATTGTTCTCTCAAAATTGCCGACACTTCATCGGGTCTTACCTCTATCATCTTATTTGTATTAGGGGTTTCTTTATTATTTTGCTATTTGCTATATGCTTTACGCGGCATGCTTCAGGCATTAGCCTGCGTTTCAAAATGACGCTTCAGTTTATTCAATTTGCCACTGATGCTGGCATCAATCTGCTTGTCGCCTACCTTTACTACAAACCCGCCGATTAGTGACGGATCTACCGTATTCCGCAACACGACCTCCGCATTAATCTCACTGGCGATAACTTTTTGAAGCCCATCCAGGTTCTTCGCAGAAAGCTTGGTTGCCGAAACAACGGTAGCATGCACAATACCTTTCACCTCATTATATTCACGGATAAACTCGCGCGCTGTTGCATACAGGATACCTGCACGTCCCTTCCGTACCATGATATGGAAAAAAGCCACGATGGATGGATGGATTTTACCACCAAACAACGCATCAAGGATATTGCGCTTTTTATCCTGCTTCATGATGGGGTTCTTCAATACAGCTTGCAGTTCGCTATTGGCACGTAGTGTCGCTACGAACTGCACCATATCCTGCTTAACCACCTCCAAGTTCCCTTGTTCCTGTGCCAGGTCGATGAGTGACTTGGCATAGCGCGACGCAACTTTAAACTCCGACATATCGTTTTGCTGTTTGCCTCGGTGTGTTAATTCAACTTCACGTCCTTCAACAGGTCTGCCACCAAAGCCTCCTGCCGTTGTTCGTTTTCAAATTCCTTTTGCAGTACCTTGCGGGCAATGTCTAGCGAAAGTGATGACACTTGGTTCTTCACTTCTGCCAATGCTTGTTTTTTCTGATCGTCAATCTCTTTCCGCGCTTGCTCGATGAGCTTGGCCCCTTCTGCTTGGGCAAGCACCTTTGCATCGGCCACCAACTGATCTTTCAACTCCTTCGCTTCTTTCAGAATAACATCCCGTTCCGCACGAGCGGCCTTGAGCAATTGCTCATTCTCGTTGGTGAGCCTGGCCATTTCTTCTTTTGCCTTTTCGGCCGAAGCCAACGCGCCTTCGATTGATTGCTCACGTTCACCGATAGCCTCCATGATGGGCTTCCATGCAAATTTCCGCAGCAGAAGCAAAAGCAGGACGAAAGCAATCAGCGTCCAAAAAACCAATCCATAACTCGGATTACCAATATCAAAACTCATATACGATGTTTAAATTTCCTCTAAAAAACTTTCTCTCAACGGCAGCGGAGAGTCTAAGTCTGATGCTGTTTAAATGAAGGCCGGACATCGGACCAACCGTCGGTTGTCCGGCCCTCGATTCAGTACGCTTTGCGGATTAATTTAATCCCATCAAAGATACAACGACTGCAAACAGGGCCACACCTTCGATAAGGGCCGCTGCAATAATCATCGCAGTCTGAATTTTAGAAGCAGCCTCGGGCTGGCGCGCAATACCTTCCATGGCTTTGCCACCTACCTGTCCGATACCGAGTCCGGCACCGATCACTGCTAATCCGGCACCAATTGCCGCAATTGAACCTACCATAACAAATTGAATTTAATGTATATATTTATATATAGTGTAAAACTTATTAATGATGCTCCTCTACAGCCATCCCAATAAACAAAGCCGTCAGCAATGTGAAAATAAAGGCCTGCAAAGCCGCAACGAGCAGTTCCAATACGTTCATAAACAGCACAAATGCCACCGAAACCGGTGCTATAGCCATCGATTTAAACACGAAAATCAGTGAAATGAGGCTCAAGATGATGATGTGCCCAGCGGTGATGTTTGCAAACAAACGAATCATCAATGCAAACGGTTTAGAGATGACCCCAACCAATTCCACCGGAATCATGATGGGGTACAACCACCATGGTACGTCCGGTGCCAGAATATGTTTCCAGTAATACCTGTTGCCATTGATGTTCACGACAATCAATACGATAAAGGCCAATACGAACGTCACGGCGATATTACCGGTGACGTTGGCAGCACCTGGGAAAATCGGTATCAGCCCCAGTAGATTGTTAAACCAGATAAAAAAGAAGATCGTTAACAACAATGGCATGAAACGTGCATACTTATGGCCGATGTTCGGCCGGGCGATGTCGTCGCGAACAAAAAGGATAATGGGCTCGATGAACGACTGGAATCCTTTTGGTGCTTTCCCTTCCCGTTTTTTGTACGCACGCGCTACAGAGGTGAAAATCAACACCAACAAAAACACCGACAGAAATATGGCCGCCACGTTTTTCGTAATGGAAAAATCCCACACATGCTTAGACGCCGCTTCATCCACGGCCCCATCCGCGCCCACCACTTGTATTTTCTTTTTATCTACCAGCCGGTAAGTATAGTGTTTCCCTTGGTAATCGTGCTCGCCGTGGTGAAACTGGGAAGACAGGAAAAACTCAAACCCTTTGTCGGTGTAAAGAATCACCGGAAGTGGAACCGAATAATGGCCCACGATATGCCAATCATGGGAATCGCCAATGTGCTCCATAATCACCTCGGTGGGCTTGAATTCTTCTTCGCCATGGGTTTCATGGCTCACCGAAGCAGCGGCTGTGGTGGTGGAGTTGGCAGCTTGTGCAGCAGAAAAGGTTGTTAAAACGGCGAAAATCGCAATGAAGCTGATTTTTTTTGAGTTGAAAAAGTGCCTAAAATCCATCTATTCCCAATTTTTTACGTCTGATTTTGGTCGCGCAAGTTACGTAACAAACAACTAACTTCAAAGGCTGTAAACAAGAAATATAGCGAAAAAAAATTCAATGCCGTAAGCATCTTACTATCAGGGTATTTTATTATTAATACAGCGACTACAGCCAAACAGGCCAGCAGCTTCAGGAAAAGCCCTCCCATGAGGCTTAAAATGGACACTTCACCCCCTTTTCGGATTCCCAAATCGCTCAATAGGTAAGCCAACAGTGTCGTGGCAAATACGGCGGCAAAAAGCAACCAAAAATGGGGACTCAAAATGGGCACTCCCTCGAATAATAACGGCAACGCTATGGCGATGCCTGCGATGACCAATGAAAATCCGTGGAAATAAACGATAAAGCGCAACAACGTCATGGGTTACACGGTTATTTCGCCTTTAAATACAAAGCTAGCTGGGCCTTCCAACGACACGTCCGTGAATCGGCTTCCGTTGCTATGGAAACGGATGGTGAGGTTTCCACCAGCCACCCGGATAGGGATCGCCAATGCACCGCTTTTTCCCTCATGTTCGGCCATAGCCATGCCCACGGCGGTCGCCCCTGTTCCACAGGCTAGCGTTTCATCTTCCACGCCTCGTTCATAGGTCCGCACAAAATACCCAGCTCCCTCTGCCTCCACGAAATTCACGTTAATACCTTGTGCATGGTAGCGCTCGCTGTTACGTATACGGCGCCCCTCGGCCACCACGGGGAAAGTCGCTAGCCCATCTACGAGCACTACATAATGCGGCGACCCCGTATCGAGTACGTAGGCCTCTCCATCGCGTTCGATGACGCCGACATCAATCATCTGCAGGCGTACGGTGCCGTGCTGGCCGTCGATTTCCGCGTGGTGACGGCCATCTACTGCCAAAAAGTCGGTCGTTTTGCCAATTATTCCCGTATCTTTTGCGAACGCTACGATGCAGCGCCCCCCGTTCCCACACATACTCCCCTCCCGGCCATCCGCATTGAAATACACCATCTCGAAATCATATCCATCGGCATCCTGTAACAACATCAATCCGTCGGCACCGATGCCAAAGCGTCGGTCGCATAGTCGGTGCACCAAATCACTATTACCGCTATCAAACAAGAGGTTACGGTTATCGATGACAATAAAATCGTTGCCTGCTCCTTGGTATTTATAAAACGTATGCGTTGCCATGTATTTCCGTTAGCGGGTCAAAGGTAGTTATATCCGTTCAATAATTCATCACGGGCTGTCGGGTGCCGCACTGCGCTGCTTTAACATTATTTAACAGAAAAGTAGACCTTTCCACTTGCTTTGGCTGTCCAAATGGTATTACATTTGAACATCTTTTGCAAGCGCAGAATTTTTCGACTTACAACGAATTTGGAATGATCATGAAACCTGCCTCGCCAGCGATTCAAAACCGCAATGCAACTGCGGGTTCCATGAGCGGAATTTAAACACAACAAAATAGGATACGAATGAAAAAATTAGGATTAACATTATTGACCGCGTTGGTAGGAGGCTTGATTGCTGTAGGCGGTTATAAACTATTTGAAAGCAAACAGGAAAGCAAGATGTCTTTCGAAGAACGGCAACAACTGCATTATGCCAGCAATCCGGTACCGGATGTGGTTTCTTCAACAGGAAATCCAGACTTTACCCAAGCTGCGGCAATGGTTGCACCGGCCGTGGTTCACATTACTACCACCTACCCAGGGCGCTCGAGAGGGTATGGCGCCGCTCCGATGGATTTGTTTGAGGAGTTTTTCGGAATGCCTCGCCAACGTCAACAGCGGTCACAACCGCCCGCCCAAGCCACGGGGTCCGGTGTGATCATCTCGCAGGATGGTTACATTGTTACAAACAACCACGTCGTGGAGGATGCCAATAAAATAGAAGTACAGCTTACGGACAAACGCGTCGTGGAAGCCAAAATCATCGGCCGTGATCCCAATACCGATTTAGCGCTGATTAAAATCAACGAGAAAGGTCTCCCCTTTGTGAGATTCGGCGATTCAGACAAAGTCCGTATCGGCGAATGGGTGTTGGCCGTCGGTTACCCGCTCGGTCTGGAATCCACGGTAACCGCAGGGATTGTCAGTGCCACCGGCCGCTCAACGGGAATCATCGCACGTGAGTTGCAGCAACGGCAATACCAACAACGGGGCGGTTACCCGCAATCCGACGAAGAGCCGATCATCAATACCGCCGTAGAATCTTTTATCCAAACAGATGCCGTTATCAATAAAGGTAACAGTGGTGGGCCCTTGGTCAACGCAGCAGGCGAGCTGATCGGGATAAACTCCAACATCATGACCCCTACAGGTACGTATGCCGGTTATGGCTTTGCGGTACCCGTCAATTTGGTCAAGAAGATTTCCGATGATTTCATCAAGTTCGGCCGGGTAAAACGCGGCTTGATTGGCATTACATTCCGCGAGCTTAATCCCGCAGCGGCAAAACAACTGGAAATCAGTGACGTGAATGGTCTATATGTCATCGATGTCGTACCAGATGGTGCAGCCCAGGAGGCTGGCCTTAGGGAGGGAGACATCGTCACTAAGCTCGATGGACGCATCATCGCCTCGTCTTCGGATTTACAAGAGCGTATCTACCGATTACGGCCGGGCGACAAGGTGAAACTTACCTACAAGCGCGATGGCAAGGAACGTGATGTAACGGTTACTCTGAAGGAAGACATGAGTTCGGTTGAACGCGACACCGAATCGGACGAAGCAAAACGGAGTGCCACAGAAATCTACAACCAACTGGGTGCCGGTTTTGTGCCCACTACTGATGCCAAGAAAAAGGAGTTAGGCGTTTCTTCCGGCGTAACGGTTACGCAAGTACACCAAGGCGGATGGTTCGACTACCAAAACATCAAGCGTGGGCAGGTAATCACCCATATCAACGATGTGCCTGTCAACTCAACCGATGATGTGGAAAATGCACTTAGCAAAACCCAACGTGGAATGATCAAGGTGACCATCGTTCCCCAGCGCGGAGCGGTAAGCACCATCAGCGGACCGGTCGAGTACTGATCGCTGAGTCCCCGTACGGATACCAACAGGAAAGGCGCCCTCGGGCGCCTTTCCTGTTTTGTTTTACTTTTGAGTGCCTTATCTTTAGCAATACTCGTCAAAAGCAGCTACGAGGTTATCTGCTATCATCTGGGCAGGGCGACCTTCAATCTGGTGACGCTCGATCATATGCACCAACTTGCCATCCTTAAACAACGCCATAGCAGGCGACGATGGTGGGTACGGCAACATGTAGGCGCGTGCCTTATCTACGGCATCTTTTTCCATACCGGCAAATACGGTAACCACCTTATCGGGGTGTTTCTCATGCTTGATGGCGGCCACAGCAGCCGGGCGCGCATTGGCCGCTGCACAACCGCAAACCGAGTTAACCACCACGAACACGGTCCCTTCCTGTTTGATAGCCGCATCAACTTCCTCAGGGGTCTTTAATTCCTCAAAACCTACACTCGTAAGCTCATTGCGCATCGGCGCTACTAAGTATTCTGGATACATTGCTTAGTCCTTTCTGTTAGTTCCACTTTAATTATGCCTGCAAAGATACCATGCGAACGGGCGGAAAACAAATCACCAATTTCAAATCAGTGTCAATTTTTAACGGCAAGCTGCTAAGTAAGTTTGAATATAACCACCAAAACCAATACTTTTGCAGTTCACAAAAAAACAACGCATTATGTCATCGATAGACACCGCATACGTACCTTATAAGGTAAAAGATATCAACCTCGCCTCTTGGGGCCGCAAAGAAATTGAGCTGGCCGAGGCCGAAATGCCTGGCTTGATGGCGCTCCGCGAGGAATTCGGTGCTGCCAAGCCACTGGCTGGGGCCCGTATTGCAGGCTGTCTGCACATGACCATCCAAACCGCCGTACTTATCGAAACCCTCATCGAACTGGGTGCCGAAGTCACTTGGTCGTCCTGCAACATTTTTTCCACGCAGGACCATGCCGCCGCTGCCATCGCCGCAGCGGGCATACCGGTATACGCTTGGAAAGGCATGACGGAAGATGAGTTCAACTGGTGTATCGAGCAAACGTTGTTTTTCGGCGAGGACCGGCAGCCACTCAACATGATATTGGACGACGGCGGCGACCTCACCAACATGGTCTTCGACAAATACCCCGAATTGATTAAAGGTATAAAAGGCCTTTCGGAAGAAACCACTACGGGTGTGCACCGGCTTTACGAGCGGATGAAGAACGGCACGTTACACCTGCCGGCCATTAATGTAAACGACTCGGTGACCAAATCCAAATTCGACAATAAATACGGTTGCCGCGAGTCGCTCGTCGATGCCATCCGCCGAGCCACGGACCTGATGCTGGCCGGTAAGGTTGCTGTAGTAGCCGGCTACGGCGATGTGGGGAAAGGTTCTGCCGAATCGTTAAGCAGTGCCGGCGTTCGCGTCATCGTGACCGAAATTGATCCGATATGTGCTTTGCAGGCCGCCATGGAAGGCTACGAGGTGAAGAAATTCGCAAACGCTGTTAAAGAAGCTGACATTATCGTCACAACAACGGGCAACCGTGACATCGTCCGCGGCGAGCATTTCAAAACCATGAAAGACAAAGCCGTGGTGTGCAACATCGGCCATTTCGACAACGAGATTGACGTGGCTTGGCTTAATGGCAATTACGGCGACACCAAGGTGGAAATAAAGCCGCAGGTAGACAAGTATACCATCGACGGCAAAGACATCATCCTGTTGGCCGAAGGCCGCTTGGTTAACCTGGGCTGTGCTACGGGGCACCCTTCCTTCGTAATGAGTAATTCGTTTACCAACCAAACGCTGGCCCAGATTGAACTGTGGACCAATACCGCGAATTACGAGAACAAGGTTTACACACTCCCCAAACACCTCGACGAGAAAGTAGCCCGGCTCCACTTGGCGAAAATCGGCGTGGAACTGGATGTGTTGGAACCGCACCAAGCGGAATACATCGGCGTTTCAGTGGATGGACCCTATAAACCGGAGCATTACCGGTATTAAAAGACATAGAAAAATTCATACCACGGGGGCGCTAAGCTGCAAACTTAGCGCCCTTGTTTTTTATCGAGAAACCGCTTTACCGCTTCCCACGCATTTTCATGTCGTTTTTCGCCTAAGCCCGATACGACGGTATAATTGGCATTGATGGCTTTCAGTTCGTTATGCCACACCCCCATGAAATGTGCTCTCAACTCGGGGAAATCCCGTAGCGGATCGTCCACCCACGGCAGGTCGATATCCATCAATAAGTAAAGGTCGTAATCGGCTGCTCGGAGCGCATCCAACACGTCATCCGGGGTATGCCCGAATAGGTGGTCGCACCAGACTTTGATCGTCAGGAACATGGTATCGCAGACCAATATATTATTTTGCGCAAGTGGCACCAAACTGCGTTCCAATGCCAACTGCCCGTAAAACATGTTCATTTCGTCCTGCAACGTGTACTCCCGGTTAAGGTGGCGGCAGTATTCACGTGCATACTCCGGCACGCATACCGTGTCCAGTTGTCGGGCCAATTGCTCCGCAATAGTCGATTTGCCCGTCGACTCGGGGCCGACCACGGCTATTTTTAGGAGTTGCTTTTTATTTTCCATTCGCCTTCGGGTGCCTGCGTGCCATCAGTCTTCGTCGTCCAGCAAATCGCCCGGGGGCAGTTCCAACGCCTGTACAGGCTGTATCGCATTTCCAGCGATACCCTTAATCGAGCCGTACATATCGATGGTGTTGGTCACCACCTTGTCGATTTGCTTTTCGCGTTCTTTCCATATCCGTTGCATGGCCCGTTTCTCTTTTTCCAAGTCGTTTTTCATGCACGAAAAGCCCTCTACGATGGCTTCTACCTGCATACGGAATGTATTACTGGTAAGGAAATCGTAGAGCATATGCATCTTATCTCCCTTGTTTTCCTGCGAGGCAACCGCCAGTCCGATTTGGATAACCGTTTCGCGCAGCACGGCACACAGGCCTTTGAATTCCTCGTACGAACAAATCCATACCCCATCTTTGATGCCCATGCGTTCAAGTCCGGCGGGCATCGCATCGGTAACCAGTACGCCTACGTCTGCACCTTTCTCCCGCATATCGGCCTTGAATTTCTCGATCCAGCTTGGCTGGAAATCTTTGGTACGTTTGCTCTCATAATAGATTTTGCCGCAACCTACACGGCTATGCGTATTGACCACCTGGATGCAGTCGCCACCACGGGCGCCTTTTTTCACCTCTTCGATGCTATCCAGCGGAAACTGAGCCGACAGCCATTCCTCAATAGCGAGTTCCTGCACTTCGCCCTGCAACTGCATAGACCCCTGCTCCTGCTTGCGCTTCATTTCCTCGGTGAGTTTCTTCTGGTCGTCCAACTGCTTTTGGAGTTCACGTAGCTTCAGCTCGTTCTTTTCCTCCTCCAATTTTTTGATGCGTTCCCGCTCGGCAAGCAGTTGCTCGTTCATTTTCCGTTGCAGGTCGAGCTCGACAGCCTCCTTCAGCTCATCCTTCTCGCGTTTCAAGCGTTCGATGTCGGCCTTGGCACGATTGAGATCTTTGATTTGCTCCGATTTATCGTTGAGTTCCTGTTGCAGCGCTTTGAACTGATCGGCCTGTTCTTCGTTCAGCTTGGCTTTCAGCCGGTCTTCGATAGCCTTCCGTTCCTCCCGCAACTTGTTATCCAAGCGTTGCTGGAACAGCTCGTTTTCCTGTTTCTTCTTCTGTTCGAAGGCCTCACGTTCCTGCTGGAGTTTGGTCTGCTCCTGCTCATATCGCTGGCGTTCGGAAGCCAATTGGTTTTGGTACTTCTGTTTGATTTCGGCTTCCAACTGATGGGCAAGTATATCCTGCACATCAATGGAAGTACCACAGCTTGGACATTTTATCTGGGTGTTGTTTGTCATTTTGTGTGTTTTTTCTTTGGGTTGCGCTTCAGCTGTTTTCCGAGGTCGGTTAATACATACCGTTGCTTACTGCTGGTTGGTCTGTCTGGTATAGTCAACGCAATCAACCCAGCATCTATCGCTGGCTGCAAATATGATTTTCGAAAATGCTCCCTATCCAGTAAACCTAGTATAGACTGCAATTCAGTTCTATTATGTACCGTTTCAAAAACCTTTATAAGCTCTTTGACTTGCGGGGTGACTTGCGGGGTGACTTGCGGGGTGACCACTTCCGAAGCAGGGAACGTCATACGGATAAAGTTACCCATAAACCGGAAGCATTCCCTGCCGTAACTTTCCAAAATCCGTGGCACACCCGAACCAAGCTGCTCCACCAATTCCAAATCCCGATACACCCGCATCAATTCCCGGTTCCTGGGAATGGAAACCCCATCAAAGAAATCCTCCTCGCTCAATCCCTCTGGCAATGTGCCTGCGGAAGTGATTTCGATACGGTCGGCAAAAATTTCGAACTTGGGCGGCACCTCACGGGTAAAGTCGTTGTGCACAATTGAATTTATCACGGCTTCGCGGATGGCCACCGGATTCCAAAGTCTACGGTCTATCCGCTCTTTGGACGTAATTTGGGTTGCCGTCCGATTTTCCAATTCGATTTTATCCAATACGCTTTTCGTTGCCTTAATTAACGAACAATAGCCGTATTCGTTGTTTTCAATGAGGTCTACCCGATTCGTACCCCTGTATTTCGCTACCTTGATGGAAACACCGTTTTCATCGGCCAACAGGTAGGCTGCATAATTGAACACACCATCTTCCGTGAGCAATTCCAAACTTTTCTTGAATTGATTGTTGAGCGGCTTGCGCTTTTCCTCGTAATATATGCGAAGCTGCTCAAAGGTCAAATCCTGCCGGTTCGACCGGATTTTGCCAATGGAATTGCGGGTACGTGTGGAAAACAGTTTATCAATCATGGGCTGCGGCATAGGCTCCGCTGCTGTGCCGATACGGATAAAACAACCTTTCTCCGTCATCCCGTATTTCCTTTTGAAGTACGGCTTTTCACTGCCACTGGCCACGGTGATTTTGACAATTTCCTTACCCTCGCGCTCCTCAACCACCACATCAAACAAACCCATAGCCGATGGTGAAATATTGTTTTTGATACGGTCTTTGATTTTGAGGGCATCGCCATCCGCGTCCGCAATGCCAATTACGTTACCTGTCTTGTCGATGCCGATATAGATTACACCCCCCTCGTAGTAATTCAAAAAGGCAATGACTTCCTTTTCAATATCCACATCGACATGGAGTTCTCGTTTGTATTCTATGCGGTTGGTTTCGGGCATTGTCAATATTATTTCTTTTCCCAAGTTGTGAAAATGAAATCCCGTTATTTATAGCTGCCCCCCAACTCCTTTAAACTTTTCTACAAAGGCGACTATCTTTTGGAACACACGCTGTTTTTTGGTTAAATATTGTGGGTTCAATGGACTCATTTTTGGTAGCAGCGCATTCAACTCTGTTCCGTTTTCAGAAGCATACTCCCGTCTTAAAGAAGCTGTAATATAGCGTTTGGCGGCTTCTTCGTTTAGGTTCTCATCTGTCATTAATTCCGACGCCTCCGTTTTCTGTTTGCCTTGTGCATAGGTAAAAAAAGAATCGATGATACTCGCTTTGTCTTGAATGGTATCGAGATCGGTTTCATTGATAAAGTCAACTACCAAACTTTCTTTTGCCCTGTTACCTATGCTGGCGCGTATCACCCTTCGAATCTCGTCTACTAATTCCGTTTTGTTTTTGGTCTTTTTATTATGTTCGAAAATGAGTTCGAGTATATAGTCCAGATTAATTTCCTGCGATTTCAGCAAATCCACCTCAAAGACCACATCATCCCAATCAATGGTGGATTCTTCTGCTGCATTGCCTTTTTTCTGATGTCGTAACCAATCGCGAATGTCATTATAGGTAGAACGATAATCTTGGATTATACGCTCCGGAGGCATTTCAATAGCCTGCATGGCAGCAATGTCTTCATCGGTAACAAAATGCGTTTCTTTAAAAGCTTCTACCGCTTCCGTGTCGTTCATATCTATAGATTGAAGTTCTTTCAGATGGGTAAATTCATCGTAGTTCTGCAAGATATTTTCTACACGCAGGTATTCTCCAAAGAGCTTGGAGAACTCCTTTTTGGCTGCCTCGGTAGCTATTTCATCGGGATTAGGAAACTTTTCATTGAGTTCATTCACCACTTCAACATACCCTCTGCGGGCTTCGCCTGTAGAGCTATCGGTAAAGCCTTCTAAATATTCCTTGTAGCTTTTTTCCAGTACTACGTTTTTGGTGTTCTTATCCCCAAATAACGTAATGGCATCCACCGTAGCTTTTTCTAAATCGCGGAACGTAATGATGTTGCCAAAGGTTTTGGTAGCATCATAAATACGGTTGGTGCGTGAAAAGGCCTGCATCAACCCATGATAACGCAAATTCTTGTCTACGAACAGCGTGTTGAGTGTAGGTGCATCAAAACCGGTAAGGAACATACCGACTACAATGAGCAAATCTACTTCCTTATTCTTTACTCGTTTTGCGAGGTCGCGGTAATAGTTTTGGAATTCTTTGCTATCCACGCCAAAACTGGTTTTGAATAGGGCGTTATAATCAGCTATGGCTTTCGTTAAAAACTCTTTTGCACTAACGTCCAATGCCGAAGGCTCAAAAGTTTCATCCATTATTTCGCCAATGGCACTTTGCTCCTCATTGGCGGCAAAGGAGAAGATGGTCGCTATTCGTAAAGGCTTATCACTATCCTTTTGTAAGTTGGTTAATTCCTCGTAGTAACATTTGGCGGCATCTACACTGCTCACGGCAAACATGGCGTTAAAACCGCTATTGCCACCTTGTGTTCTATGTGTTTTTATTCTAAAATTATGTTGGATGTATTGGGAAATCTCCTTGATCCGGGCAGGATGCAAAAAGGCTTTTTTATTTTCTGCCGCACTTAATTTTTTCTCGTCGATTTCGGTTTCGATACTTTTGAACTGCGGACGCACATCGTTGTAATCCACCTTGAACTTCAACACTTTCTCATCCCGAATGGCATCTGTAATTACATAGGAGTGCAATTCACGGCCGAATACACTTGCCGTGGTGTCTGCACCCAACGCATTTTGTGGGAATATGGGTGTTCCCGTAAAGCCGAACTGATAGAATTTTTTGAATTTTTTCTTCAAGTTCTTCTGTGCTTCACCAAATTGCGAACGATGCGCTTCATCAAAAATAAAAACAACCTGTTTTTGGTAAATGGGCAGATCATTCTCTGTTTTCATGAGGTTATTCAACTTCTGAATAGTGGTGACAATGATCTTGTTGTCTTCTTTCTCTATATTCCGTTTTAATCCGGCCGTACTATCCGAGCCGTTTACGCTATCCGGTGAGAATCGTTGGTATTCTTTCATGGTTTGAAAGTCCAAATCCTTTCGATCGACCACAAAGAACACCTTATCAATAAAATCGAGTTGGGTAGCCAATCGTGCGGCTTTAAAACTCGTCAACGTTTTTCCCGAACCGGTGGTATGCCAAATATAACCGCCACCTTCCGGTTTAGACCAGTTTTTGGTTTCAAAAGAACTTTTTATTTTCCATAACATCCGCTCGGTAGCGGCAATTTGATATGGTCGCATGATCAGAAGCGTATCACTGGTGTCAAAAACCGAATAGGTCAATAGCACATTAAACAGCGTATGCTTTTGGAAAAATGTTGCCGTAAAATCCTTCAGGTCTTTGATCAACGAATTGTCCGCCTTTGCCCAATTCATGGTAAAGTCAAAGCTGTTTTTATTTCGCTCAACGGTATTTGCAAAATAACGGCTGTCGGTACCGTTTGAGATAACGAAAATCTGCACATATCTGAAGAGTGAGCTTTTACTGTTCAAACTCTCTTTCGTATAGCGATGCACTTGATTAAATGCTTCACGGATAGCGACGCCCCGTTTTTTAAGTTCGACCTGTACCAGAGGCAAGCCATTGACCAATATCGTAACGTCATAACGGTTGGCATGTGTTCCTTTCTGTTCAAATTGTTTGATGACCTGTATTTTATTGCGGGCAATATTTTTTTTATCTACCAGGTAGATGTTTTGGATATGTCCATCGTCAAAAACAAAGTCGTGAATATAATTATCGTGTATTTTCCGTGTTTTTTCAACCAAGTTATCGCTTGGTTTATCCAAATATTCCTCCACATAGCGTGCCCATTCACTATCTGAAAACGCCATGTTATTGAGCGTCTGGAGCTGTATTCTTGCATTCGCAAGCATGGCGTCAACAGTTTTAATGCCAATCGCATGTTCATATCCCTGGTTGATCAAGTCGTTGACGAATTCATGCTCAAGAGCTGCCTCTGTCTGATAGCCGACAGCAGGTTCATTCATCATTGAGTGCTTGATGTAGTTATCAAGTACGATAAAATTGTTGGATTCTGCTATGGTTTTATATTGCGACATTTTGTACTTCTTTCCAATAGTTAAAATTTGTAGTGAGATGCGCTAACAAAAACTTCACTGTTTGTTTTTCAGGCTCTGTCGGCTCTGGTACCACCTCATTCGATAATGTAGAATGGCTTGTAAATTGAATAACCCGATTATAGTATATTTGCTTGTCATCCGGTAGTAATTCTGACCACCTTGGGTATCCTAAGAAATTTGCCGTTTTCTCGTAAAGGTTCCGCAATAGTGTAAAATGGTATTTTTGAATATTATCCGAATTGATGGCCTCTTCAATGGTGTTTTTAAGAAAAAGATGATAGGAAAAGCTCTTGTTGGAGTCTCCATCCTTTTCAGCTAGTTCATAAGTGCCATCGTCAAATTTATGCAACATATAGCAAACTTTTTTCCCCAGTTCGTTGAACAGCACATTATAGAATATAGGGTTGTGTGTTGAAATGATAAATTTCAAACCGGTCGATTTCTTAATGAGTGCCGCCAAGTTAACAGCTAACGCTATCAAGTGATTATCATCCAAAGAGCTTACGGGATCGTCAATGAATACATACTCGAGGTTGTCAAACTGATCGGTGGCCCGCTCTTCAAGTTCCGAGACATTTAAAATTTCAATAACCTGTTCGAGCAAACTATAAAATACGCACCAAATGAAGTTGCTTTCTTCGCCTTTGGATATTTTAACATTATCTATACTTTCGTTATCACCACGTTCAATTGAAAATTTCACTTCAGAGAAGTCAGCGCTAAATTGAGGCGTTAAAAATTGATTTGTGAAATGTTGAAAATTTGAAACGATGTTGCCATCTAAACCTTGATCTTGAAGAAACCCAAGAACCAGATTGGTAAAACCATTGGGTCTAATCACAAGCTTTCTGTTCCTATCAGCATCCAAGTCGTTATCCCAATAGAATAGGTCTTCTGTAAAAGCGTTATAATAAAGCACTTTGATACCTGACTCACCTTGTTGTTCTTCGACGGTCATTTTTGGTGCATTCAATTCTTTGAATTCACGGGATAGCCGTGTTTTCCCTGTGCCATTAAAGGCATAAATCAACTGCACTTTTTTATCTGCGTCCTTTAGAGACTGTGCTATTTCTGGTAATGACTGCCCCATATTATGCGTTCAAATTATTTCTCGGAAAAGTTTAGTAACATATCCCTATAATATTGATACTGCTGTTGCCTCATTTTTATTTCGGTAGGCAACCCCACAGAAATATCATTTACCAAAACATCAAATTTGTCTAATATATCTACAATACGGCTTTGTTCTTCGAGAGAGGGGATAGGAATTTTGAAATTCTCCAGTTTACTGCCGTGAACACGAATGACCTTTGTACCTGTTACATTTTTCTTTTTATAATCGTAAAACATTGGTGTTTGCAGGTAATAAGCCAAATACTTCGGATTTTGATTGTGTTTAAAAATATATGTTTCACCACTTACACAAATCTCTTCGTCCCCGAGCCACACTACTGTTTTACATACATCATCTATATTCTCACTTGTGGTTGCAATGATTAAATCGCCTTTTTGTGCTTTTCGGAATTTCGTTGCAGATTCCTCCGATACAAATGATTTTGTCGTATTCGTAAACGTACCGTAATAGGTGTATATCTGTCCGTAATGAATACAACCAACCCCGCTTTCGGTAAAATCCTTTTTCTGTAACCCATTTCCTCTAACTAACATTCCTATCTCGTTGATTGTTAGCCATTTATACCCCCCCCCCATTTACATTGCTGAAATTCAACAGTTTATCTCGATAATACTCGTACTGCTTCTGCCTTGCGGTAAGCTCTGCGGTAAGCTCTGCGGTAAGCTCGGTGAACTTATCGAGAATGCCCGCAATTTTTTGTTGAACTTCGAGGGATGGAATGGGGATTTGGAGTTTTTCTAAAACGCCCTTTGACAATCGAGGAATACTCGCTCGCCTAACTTGTGATGAAATTTTCTGTTGTTGCGTTAGCAGATAGTGATATAAATATTTATCATCAATGTCATCAGGAGTAATAAAAGAATGAACGTCATCAGCAGCCCAATAATCAACGTCACTAAATCCGATTTCACCTGCTGCACCTGCACAAATTATAAATGCTGTATTTGCACTCACATTGCTTTCGTGATAATAGCCAAGTGGTGTCATCGCATTTTGATAAACAGCATATTGTCCTGTTTCTTCGAGTTGACTTTTTACAAGTCGTCTACCTCGTCGAAGAGTAACAACCTCCCCCAACGTTTTCCACTCCACCTCAGCGCCTTGTAATAGTTTATTTATGTTGTTCATTTTTTGTTTCCTTTTTTTTCCACCTTTTTAAGGTGTTCTAAATATTCTTTTTCAATAGGAGATAGCACTCTTTCTTCGTATGCCCGATATTCTTGTGTTGCTTTTTGGTCGGCTTGCTCTCTGCTAATTGTTCCTGCCGTTTGCAAAACACCTTTTCCGTACATTTCAGAAAATTTATCAAGTTCATCAATCCAGTTTTGCATATTCATTGGCGATTGTTCTTGTGCTTTTATCTCTGCCAAGTCAAAGAATGCCGTAACCAAACGGTTTAATCGGAACAATTCATCTTGTGTAAGATAATTTTTGGCAATTTTTGCTTCGTTTAGTGTGGGCATCGCTCCTTTGAAAGTAGTAAGTCCCATAAAATCTTTTGTGCTATCTGCTCGGTTATAGATAACTTCGGGGGCTGTTTGCTCATTGGTAGCATAGTGCAATTTATTCTGCACGATTTTAAAAAATTGGATGGTAACAGAGCTTTTGGGGTCGTAATCAATACTTGTGGCATATAAGTCCAATACCTGACGATAAATAACTTTTTCACTGCTGCGTATATCCCGAATACGGTCTAATAATTCTTTCCAATACTGTCCACCACCGTTTCCTTTCAGCCGTTCATCGTCCATAGCAAAACCTTTTGCAAGGTATTCCTTTAAAATTGTTGAGGCGTAGCGTCTGAATTGAACCCCACGAACGGAACGCACCCGATAACCTACAGCTAAAATAACATCAAGATTGTAGCTTGTAATTAGCCTTTCAACATTACGATTGCCTTCGTTTTGAACTGTCAACTTTTGGTTGACAGTTGAATTTATATCCAACTCCTGGTCGTCAAAAATTGCTTGTATGTGTTTGCTAATATTTTGTTTACTTGTTTGAAACAATTCTGCTATTTCGAGTTGGGAAAGCCACACAGTACCATCTTCTAAACGCAAATCAAGTTTCGTTAGACCGTCATCCGTCGTGTATAAAATTATTTCACTCATACTTCAATCTCCTTTATTATTGCATCAATATCTGCTCGCAATGTATTTATCTTTTCTACGGTTTTTGCAATCTCGGCGTTCAGCACATTTATATCAATCACTTCACGATTATCCTTTGCTTCTACATACGAACTTACAGAAAGGTTGTAGTCGTTTTCGGCTATTTTGCTATTGTCGATAGTGGTGGCTACGTGTGCTACTTCTTCTTTGCTATCGAATAGGGCCATGATCTTTTCGATATGCTCATCAAGAAGCACATTATTATTGGTTACTTTTTTAAAGAAACCTTCGCCGTTTGCATCGATAAACTGTGTTTTAGTTGAGGTTTTATGTTTTGAAAGAACGAGAATATTTACGGCAATAGACGTACCGTAGAACAGGTTGGGAGCTAAAGAAATAACGGTTTCCACAAAGTTGTTGTCCACCAAGTACTTTCTGATTTTTTGCTCCGCCCCTCCTCGATAAAAAATACCCGGAAAACAGACGATGGCTGCCCTTCCTTTGCCGGAAAGGTAACTTAGCGCATGTAGCACAAAGGCAAAATCGGCTTTTGACTTCGGAGCAAGCACACCGGCCGGGGCAAAACGGTCATCATTAATTAACGTAGGGTCATCGGAACCGATCCAATTTACCGAGTAAGGTGGGTTTGACACAATGGCATCAAAAGGTTTTTCATCGCCAAAATGAGGATCTATAAGCGTATTGCCAAGCGCAATATTAAACTTGTCGTAGTTGATGTTGTGTAAAAACATGTTCATACGGGCAAGGTTATACGTGGTGTGATTTATTTCCTGACCGTAGAAACCTTCTTCGATGATATGGTTGTCGAAGTGTTTTTTGGCTTGTAAAAGCAAAGAGCCCGAACCTGCTGCGGGGTCATATATTTTATTGACGGAAATCTGCTTATGCATCGCCAATTGCGCAATCAACTTGGATACATGTTGTGGTGTAAAAAACTCACCTCCTGATTTTCCGGCATTGGCGGCGTAATTGGAGATGAGAAATTCATAAGCATCCCCAAAAAGGTCGATTTGATTGTTTTCAAAATTCCCGAAATTCAACGCTTTTACACCTTCCAATACGGCAGCTAGTCGACTGTTTTTATTTTCAACGGTATTACCTAACCGTGTACTGGTGGTATCAAAGTCGGCAAATAGCCCTTTTATATCTTCTTCAGATGGATAGCCATTAGCGGAGCTTTCAATAGCGGCAAAAATCCTCGCTAAATCTGTATTGAGATTGGTGTTGGCGCGTGCATTTTTAGTGACATTGACAAATAACTGACTGGGGTAAATAAAATAGCCTTTCGTTTTAATGGCATCCTCTTTTATTTCCGGGGTAATGACATCATCCGACAAGCCCGAGTAGTTTACGCTCTCATCACCGCCCTCGATATAATTAGTGAAATTCTCACTGATAAAACGGTAGAAGAGTGTTCCTAACACAAACTGTTTGAAATCCCATCCATCCACCGAGCCACGCACATCGTTGGCTATTTTCCATATTTGATTTTGTAGTGCAATTCTTTGTGCAGTGCTCGTCATTTTTTATCTTTTAGTAGTTCTGTTGGTTTGACGTCTAATATCTCGGCAATTTCAAAAAGCACCTCCAGCCTTGGCTGTTGCCTATTCTGCACGTACGCATTCACCATGTTATAACTTTTACCCAATTGCTCGGACAACCACGTTTGCGTGACTCCCTTCTCCTGCAAGACCTCTTTGATTCGGTTCATTGTTCAGCTATTGAAATTGCTTCACAAGATACACAAAAATCCGACTATCATCTCATTTTGTGAGATACAATTAGATCGACTTATAACGCAGCATAAAAACCGACACCACGTCATCCAAAAATAATCAACGAAGCGTATTACAAAATACGGGAAACCGGAGACGGCTTATTGTGAGATTTATCAACAATGATGTGTGTGCCACCTGATAATTGTCATGCAATTGCCTACTTACTTCTCCGGCATGGATACGTAAATCATCCTTGGATGATTTCAGGGAACAGTGTTAGCGTGTAGGAAGTAAGCACAATCATCACCATAAACCTGTTTGTTTTTCTAAAGGGGTCGAATTCGACCCCTTTAGAAGCAGTATACAAAACTCAATTACCATCTCATTTTTTGAGATAAACTTATTCCAAGAGCCAGCTATTTTAGCTATATTTGTAATTCCTGAATTCAAAGAAATGAGTAAAAAATTAAATCACCCCTTGTTATGGTGCGGATCAGGCGAAAGCCCCCGGCGCCTCTTTGAAGCGTAGGACACCTAAAACAAGGGATTTTTTGTTTCCTAAATTCAAAGATTATGGTCACCATTGAACCAAACAAACTCATCATTGAGTTTGATCCCAAAGACGTTAGCGGTTTGGAAGCCGACACATTAAGCCGCCTCTATCCGGAATTGATTGAACTGCTCCAATGTGCGCTGATTCTTAATGAGAACGGCGAACGCAAAATCACGGAGCCGTTTTATGGCACGATGAGCTTGCTGAAAGCCATCGCACCGTCCCACGAAGATATCGAGGAGCGTATAATGTAAAAAAACGGCCGATTGCTATTGTTAGGAAGCCCGTTTTTACGAAAGCTGGCTTTCTTCTTTGGCTGATGTCTGATGTCGAGATTGTCTATTCTCATCAAGATTTATCACCACCGGATGATACACCAACTGGTAATGGTCGTCCAGCACACTGGCGTTCACGAACGTGGTATCACCGTTGGTGTATTGACCATAATCCTTATGGATATGTCCAAAAACATGGAGTCTGGGCTTCACTTGATAGACGTTCAGCAATAATTCCTCACATCCAGTCCGTTTGCTATAAACGGTCTCATCCACAATGCCAAAAGGTGGACCGTGGGTAATGAGGATATCAGTTTCTATGGGTATCAGATCCCAATGGAGTTTGATCTCGGCACCACGCTCCCGATTGAATGCCCAATTGTTGAACCACGGCGTGATGGGCGAACCCCGGCAAATATCGGTAATTTGTTTTTGGTTTCCCACCAAAATTCCCTATCTTCACCATACCGATTTACCGTATTGAAAAACATCCACCATGGAACCAACCCTATCGATCCGTTTCCCGGCATTGTCCGATCCTGCTGCACAAGCCACCGTGCGGACCGCTTCTGATGAAATCTCCGCTACGGCCAAAACGACTGTGATTATACACTATACACAAACGGTCATTACGATAGATACACCAGCAGCAACCCGCGCTTCCATCGAAATACCCGAAACTGGCCTATACCTTTTCGTATTGGCGGCCGGTTACCTCGTGATGGAACGTACGGGTACAGACGATGTGCCCGTTACCGCCTCAGACAACCATTGCCAAGCGCTTTATCTTTGCGAAGGCGATTATTACGTTTCCTTCGCGCCCGGTAAACACCGGGTGGTGTGCTTCGCATCCGGTACCGGATGGATACAGCGCATAAAACAGGCGCTTCCTATCATCAACGAAATATCGGCAAGCATGGAACCCCATCAGCAGGCACTGATCTTTCCGCGTTATGAATTGCCAGAAACCCTGGCCAAGTACCTCCTATCCCTCACCTACCAATCCGCTGAAGCTACATCGACCACTGAATTGGATCATTTCCATAAACTGAACGGAATCATAGCTTACTACGACACCTTATTGGCAAAAACCCGAAACAACAATGCACCCCGCCGCAACTACGAAGAAATCGTCTATGCCTTTCTCCGCCACTGTGAACACGCTATGCTCCTCCAGAAACTATTGAGTGCCGAAGCCGTAGCAGCAGCGATCCATGTATCGCCCAAAACCTTGAACCGTGCATTCCGAAGCGTTTCAAAAGGGGCCATCACGCCGGGCCGCATGCTACAGCACCTACGGATGGCAACGGCTCACCGGATCCTGTCGGGCAGTGAAGACGTATCGGTGCAACAAACGGCGCTGATGCTGGGGTATGCGGAAACATCGGCTTTCACGAAAACGTATCACAAAGCTTGGGGCCACTTACCGTCGGAAGCACGTAGCTTCGCCGGGGATAGCCTTCCCGCCATCGAACCCCGCCGTCCGGAATAAACCACAGGAAATGTCCGTAACGAACTAACCACAAGCCCCACAACGGATGATATTTGTTTCCGAATCATCTATACATCTATTATGGAAACAAATGCTACATTGACGCTCCTATTGGAAGAGACCAGAAAAATCCACGACCTGCTCGCTGAGCGTATACCGGACCCTAGCCAAGCAGACTCGGTGCCGCAACCGACTGACGAAGTGCCCGAACATGTCGACATCACGTGGTTAACCGACTATTTTCAAATCTCCAAGGGCACCTTCTACAACGAAGTGGATGGCAAGCTACTGGAGGCTATCCTGAATATCGGTCGCCGGCCCTACTACCTGAAATCGGACGTGATTGAGCTGATGACGGAACGCAAAAGGAAGCACCTCGGGTTCAAAAAACTAAACACCGAACGAAAAAGTAAGGCAACTAAGTGATCGCTTCCGTCCCGCAAGCAACGGCTTGTACATTGCCGGCCGTTGCTTGCGGGCGGGGAGCAATGGTTTCTCGCTTGGAAGGGATTACCTGCGCACGAGAAGTAAACACTTACGCTCCGTAAGCGGTCGTGGCCGTGCTGCAAGCGATGGCTGACGACCCATAAGCAACGGCTGACGCAGCTTAAACCGTTGCCGCCGCAGCGGAAGTAACGCCTTGCGCACCGCTAGTGATGGCTTCCGCACCGGGAGTAACGCCTTCCGGCCCGAGAATGACGACTGACGAACCGGGAGTAACGGCTGACGAGCCACAAGCCGTTGCTGCTGCACCGGGGGTAACGGCTGGCGACGCTTCAGCAACGGCTGGCGCCCCGCAAGCGATTGCTTGCGAGCCGGAAGTAACGGCTGACGGGTCGGAAGCGATCGCTTCCGAAGTGCAAGTAAGTTCATTTCAGTTCAAGTAGGTTCATCTTCGTCTAAAAAATTGACGCGGCCCGCCCCCCGCCCTATGTTTGCCCCTGTCTGTTGCAACGACCAGGGGAAATCCGAAAACCTGAGAACCAGAGTAGGAACGAGTTAATCACTTTAAAAACAACAATCATGTTAAAATCAATTCCATTACCTGCCCCACCGGGCACCATCTATTGGAGCGGTGGGCGCATCGCACGAAATGTATCAGCGTTGCTGGTTGCACTGCTGGCATTTGCCTTCAGCGGACCCTTGCTCCGCCAAGTGGATGCGACCGCGGCACCGTTCGACCCGGGCTTGCTGAGTGCGTTGGCTTTTGCCGCCGCAGCGGTACTGGCTGCCGGCTTGCTGGCCCGTGTACTTACGGTAGCGCTGGTACGCCACGCAACACTTTCTATGGTTAAACCCTCAAATCTGATGAAACCATGGCAACACCTGCTTATGCTGCTGGGCTTGTTCTGCTCGTTGTTCTGGGGCTTTGTGCTGGTGCTGATCGCCCTGCTGTAGCCACGCCCCCAGCCGATGCACGCCAACGGCTGCGAGACACCTACATGGCCGAACTGGGCGTGCGGGAAGCCACGGGCCGCAACGACGGCACCCGGGTCGAGGAGTACCTCCACTACTGCGGCCTCGGGCCCGGCCACGCATGGTGCGCGGCCTACGTAAGCTGGTGTTTTGGCAAAGCGGGATACCCCCAGCCCCGCAATCCCTGGAGCCCGGCGCTCTTCCCGGCCAGCCGTACGGTCTGGACGAAGGGTGACCACACCGGGGCGATCAGACAGGGCGACGTGTTCGGCATCTACTACCCCTCGTTGAAACGCATTGCCCATGTGGGGTTCGTAGACCGGATCGACGGCGACTGGCTGGTTATCGTAGAGGGCAATGCCGACAACCGGGTGCGTCGGAAACGGCGTCCCATCGGGAGCCTCCATGCCGTAGCCGATTGGCTATCGGACCCGGGCACTCGTTAATCCCTTCATTTAATAACTTTTAAATTTCTTCAATCATGAAACGACAAGTAAAAATCAATTACAGCGACTACCGCGATACAGACCTGGGCTACCTGGCCAGTACGGTACTCCAGGCAATCGGCGAGAATGCTACATTCTTCGCCGAACCGAACCCACCGCTGACGGAACTGGAAGCGGCCATTGCGGACTACGACGAGAAGATGCAGTTCACGAACCGCAAGGGTAGCCCGTACGACGCTGAAGCGAAGAATGCCAGCAAGGAAGTGTTGGTGGATGTGCTGCGCAGGTTGGCCTTTTACGTAAATACCACGTGCGACGGGGTGGTGCACCAACTGCTCAGTTCGGGGTTCCGGCTGAGGGATTTGCCCAAAGGCCTCACCGTGCCAAGCACCCCGACCCACGCACGCCTTGTAGATGGCGACCTGAGCGGCCAGCTGGCCCTGCTCTTCGACCCCGTACCCAACGCTACGGAGTTTGAGTACCAGATGGGCACGATGGCAGGCGGCGAAATCGCCTGGGGCGAAATCGCCTCGTTTCGCAGTGGTCGGTACAAGCGCGATAACATCATCGGATCTCTTACCCCAGCGGTAAGGTATTACGTACGTGTACGCGCACGCAATCCGCAGGGGGTAAGCGACTGGAGCGATCCCGTGTCGCAGATTGCCCGATAGCCTCGGATAGTTGAAACCATGAACCCCAACCCCGCCGGCAGCCTTTGTGCCGCCGGCGGGGTTGATTAATCGAAAAGAAAATGAAGTTTATCTTATTGTTATCTCTACTCTGGGCGTTATGCGCCTGCCAAACCCAACTTATGCGGCAGGCATCCCAACGCGACAGCACCCACGTGCGCTACGCAACGGCAGTGGCACACATCGAAAAGGCAACTAAACAGTCCATCCGCCAACATCAGCTGCGGTGGTCCGCTGGCTCAACCGCGGTGGTCATTCTCCCGAAAGGGCCGGTAGCTTACCACCCCGACCGTGGGTTTGAAGGCGAAGCGACGGCCATCGTATCCTACGGTACGCGAAGCGAGCAGACCGAATGGCGGCAAAGCCATGCAACGAACCAAACGGAGGGGCGATCGTCCGCAAGCCATAATACATCCGTTACGCACACCCATGCCCAAAAACGTGCATCGGAAACCGACCGCCAGCCCGCAACTGGCTTTTCGTTCCGGTGGCTGGCCATCGCCCTGATGACGGGCTGTGTATTGTTTGTATTACGCCGCCGTTCCGGGCATAAATAAAAAAATTGCCACTGGTTTTTTAAACCAATGGCAACCTTTCACAAAAAACAGCTCGTTTTTTAGAATACGTAACGGGCGGTCAGACCACTGTTAAATAAGAATCCATTGATTCCCCCATACGATTTTACAAAGTGTGCAGTAGGCCTTAAATCAGCAGAAAATGCAAAGGGAGCATTCTTTAATTTATAATCCACCCCTCCTGTAGGGAAAATACCAATCGAAACACCACCCCAATCTTCGTAGTCAGAAAATGTGTTAGCAATGATGGCACCACCACCTACAAACCATTTAAACCCCTCAATCGAACCAATAGGGAAATGATGTTGATAGGCACCGGATAGTGACAGGTTTGTAATCCCGTCGCTGTAAACTCCATAACCGATGCTCGGTTTAAAACCCAAATCAAACTCCAAAGCAGCAGGTTCAGAAATGAAGGTTTTGAAAGCAGCACCAATCAGATCGTAGTACCCTCCGCCGAGACGGATACCGATGGAATTTTTGTAATCACTCTGTGCAGATGCCGTGAAAGCAAATGCGGCAAACAGGGCCAATAACGTCAATTTAATTTTCATGGTTTTAATTTTATGTTATAAATAAAATAAACGCCCAAAAGTAAGACATTCCCTCGTTAGCAAAAAATAATTTATGTATGAGGAAGAAAAAATACCTAAAAACAGGTAGTTGGGTATGGCTGTTTGTCCCAATTAGCGGAGGTTATTAAAAATATCCATCGTTTATTCCATTAAAAAACATACCTTTGCACTCCGACAAAACAGTCGGAATAACCTCATTTATCACCCCAGGCATTCCTGCTGTTTCGCAAGCGTAGCGTTGAAAATTATTAACATTTTTCACCATATAATGCCCAGAAACACTTCCATCAACTCGGTTTTAATTATCGGTTCAGGCCCCATCGTTATCGGACAGGCCTGTGAATTTGACTATTCGGGATCACAAGCAGCCCTTTCACTCAAGGAGGAAGGGATTGAAGTATCCATCATCAACTCCAATCCGGCGACCATCATGACCGATAAGGTCATTGCCGATCACGTATATTTGCTACCGCTCACTTGCGAGAGCATCGAAGAGATCCTAAAGGAACAGCAGATCGACGCCGTACTCCCCACCATGGGTGGACAAACAGCACTCAACCTCTGCATTGAAGCTTCCGAGCGGGGCCTTTGGGAAAAATACAACGTACAGGTCATCGGTGTGGACGTTGCCGCTATCGAAAAAACGGAGAACCGGGAGGAATTCCGCAAGTTGATGGTTGAAATCGGCGTAGGTGTGGCGACATCCAAAATTGCCAACTCCTTTCTTGAAGGAAAGGAAGCAGCACAGCAAATCGGATTTCCACTGGTTATCCGGCCTTCATATACACTGGGTGGCACCGGCGGCGGATTCGTACATAAAAAAGAAGAATTCGAGGCCGCACTCAGCCGTGGGTTACAGGCTTCGCCCACACACGAGGTGTTGGTGGAACAAGCCGTATTGGGCTGGAAAGAGTTCGAGCTGGAATTGTTGCGCGACGGCGCCGACAATGTCATCATTATCTGTACCATCGAAAATTTCGACCCCATGGGTGTGCATACTGGTGATTCGATTACCGTAGCGCCCGGCATGACCTTGAGCGACCGTTGCTACCAGGAGATGCGCAACCAGGCCATCAAAATGATGCGCGCCATCGGCAACTTTGCCGGCGGCTGCAACGTGCAGTTTTCGGTTAATCCCGAAAATGAAGACATCATTGCCATCGAGATCAACCCACGTGTATCACGCTCTTCGGCGTTGGCGTCCAAAGCAACAGGGTATCCCATTGCCAAAATCGCCTCGAAACTTGCCATCGGTTATAATCTGGACGAAATCGAAAACCAAATCACCAAAACAACGTCGGCCTATTTTGAGCCCACACTGGATTATGTGATCGTAAAGGTACCCCGTTGGAACTTCGCCAAGTTCAAAGGTGCGAACCGCGAGCTCGGCCTGCAGATGAAATCGGTGGGTGAAGTGATGGCCATCGGCCGCACGTTTATCGAGGCGTTGCAGAAAGCCTGCCAAAGCCTTGAAACCGGCCGCCACGGCCTCGGTGCCGACGGAAAGCAACTGCGCAACCTCGAGGAAATTATGTACAGCCTCGAACACCCCAGCAGCGACCGGCTCTTCCACATCAAGGATGCGTTCGAACTTGGTGTTCCGTTGGAGTCCATCCGGAAAGCGACCAACATCGACAAATGGTTCCTTACCCAAATACAGGAGTTAGTTACCTTGGAGACGGAATTGCGCCGCTATCAACTCAACAATATCCCCAAGGATTTCTTCATCACGCTCAAACAAAAGGGTTACTCGGACGAGCAGATTGCCTGGTTGCTAGGCAATGTCTCTGAAGACGATGTTTATAACAGGCGGAAAGAATTAGGTATTCGCAGGGTATACAAAATGGTGGATACCTGCGCTGCGGAGTTCCCGGCCCACACCCCTTACTATTATTCCACCTTCGAAGAGGAAAACGAATCGGTGGCCTCCGATAAGAAAAAAATCATTGTGCTCGGCTCCGGCCCCAACCGCATCGGTCAGGGTATCGAATTCGATTACTCTTGCGTGCATGGCCTGCTTGCTGCCAAAGAAGCCGGGTTCGAGTCGATCATGGTCAATTGCAACCCTGAAACGGTATCGACGGATTTCAATATGGCCGACAAGCTCTATTTCGAGCCGGTCTATTGGGAGCACGTACGTGAAATTATCGAACTGGAAAAACCCGAAGGGGTGATTGTACAGCTAGGCGGCCAAACCGCCCTCAAGATGGCGGAGCAGCTCGAATCCAATGGCATCAAGATCATCGGCACATCCTTCCACGACATGGACCTGGCGGAAGATCGCGGGCGCTTCTCCGACCTGCTCAAATCACTGGACATCCCTTACCCGAAGTATGGCGTAGCAGAAAGTGCGGAAGAGGCACTCAAAGTAGCCAAAAATGTAGGCTATCCAGTACTTGTCCGCCCGAGTTACGTACTCGGTGGCGAGCGGATGAGCATCGTCATCAACGATGACGAATTGGAAACAGCTGTTGTGAAGCTGCTGCGCAACCTACCCGGCAACCGGGTGCTCATCGACCATTTTCTCGACCGGGCTGAAGAAGCGGAGTCCGATTCCATTTGCGATGGCGAAGATGTGCACATCATCGGTATGATGGAGCATATCGAACCGGCAGGTATACACTCTGGCGACTCGAGTGCGGTATTGCCACCATTCAGCCTGTCCGAAAACGTAAAAGACAAGATGGAAGAATACACCATCAAACTTGCTAAAGCATTGAATGTACGGGGACTACTGAACATCCAGTTCGCCATAAAAGACGAAAAGGTGTATGTAATTGAAGCCAATCCACGCGCTTCGCGCACGGTGCCATTCATCGCCAAGGCCTACGACGTGCCTTACGTCAATATTGCCACCAAGGTGATGTTGGGAGCCAACAAGCTCAAAGACTTTACCATCGAGCGCAAGCTCAAAGGATATGCCATCAAGGAACCGATTTTCTCATTCGATAAATTCCCCGATGTAGATAAACAACTCGGTCCCGAAATGAAATCCACTGGCGAAGCCATCCGTTTCATCAAGGATCTTGATGACCCATTCTTCCGGGAGATGTATGCTAAAAAGTCGATGTACCTCAGTAAATAAAAGGTTTGTCGCAAAAATATATACCGCCCCGATACCTGCACAGGTGTCGGGGTTTTTTGTTGGTTTATGGGAAATTAACAGCGCTCTACCACCTGTATATCGCCCGCCGATAATACCGATGGATTTTCGTCCCGCAGCGACCGGCCCAGTGTGCCGAGCACGGGCACACCGTTTACATAATGCTGGATGTAGTAGTTTCCTTTGTACGCATGTTGCTGTAGGAAGCTAACCATCGCCCGGAGGTCGTTTTGCGTTATCAGTTCACTATGCACCGTGGTGCGTACCTCAAACGGTACGTTGGAATTGTTTAACAATGCTAAACTCTCGGCGAACTGAGGAAACAGCCCCGATTTGGTAATCGCTTGGTAACGATGTTCCAGCGCTTTGAAATCGAGGGCGATGTAATCAACCAGCTGTTGCGTTATCAGTGCTTTCAATACGGTTGGTCGAGAGCCGTTGGTATCGATTTTCACCTTAAAACCGTACCCTTTCGCCGCTTCCAGCAACGGGAAAATCGTGGGATGAAGTGTACATTCACCCCCGCTCAATACCACCCCCTGCAACAAGCCTCGCCGCGATCGGATAAACTCCAATGCTTTGGCAATGGACATACGGCCCTTACCCAGCACAATTTCGGGGTTATAGCAGTAGGTACAACGCATATTACAGCCTGCAAACCAAATGATGCAGGCTGTTTTGCCGGGAAAATCCAATAGCGTAAAGGGCGTAATGCTATAGATGGGTGTCGGCACGGCGTTCGGTAAAATGCGTACGTTGCCGGTGTTCCCCTTTCTTTCCGATATTGAAACTCTCCACCGGACGGTGGTATCCCATTACTCGTGTGTAAACCAAGCACCTGCTTCGTTTCTCCTGATTTTGCTGCAAAACCAGATCATGTTGCTGTTGTGTATCCATTTTCTATTGTATGTTGGTGAGTTGCTAAAATTAAATCATCGCACTTCGGGCAGTATTCGTGTTCGCCGTTGAGGTATCCGTGCACCGGGCAGATACTGAATACCGGTGTAACGGTGATATAAGGCAGTTTGAAATTACTGATTACCGTATGCACAAAATTCCGGCATGCATCGGGCGAGCTAATCCGCTCATTCATGTACAGGTGCAATACCGTACCGCCGGTGTATTTACATTGCAGATTATCTTGCAATAACAAAGCCTCAAACGGATCTTCTGTGTAATCCACTGGCAGCTGCGAGCTATTGGTGTAGTAAATATTGTCGTCCTGCCCCGCTTGCAGGATATCGGGGAACCGCTTTTTATCTTCTTTGGCGAAGCGATACGTCGTCCCTTCCGCGGGTGTGGCCTCCAGGTTGTATAGGTTTCCCGTGCTTTCCTGAAACTCGCGCATGCGCATGCGGATATGTTCGAGGATATCGATCGCGAAAGCCATCCCGCTTTGGGAAACGATATCGTCGCGGTCTTCCGTAAAATTCCGTATCATCTCATTCATGCCGTTGACACCGATGGTGGAAAAATGGTTACGGAAATGCGGTAGGTAGCGCTTGGTATAGGGATATAGCCCTCGGTCATACAGCTCTTGAATGAATTTCCGCTTTTTCTCCAAGGTGGATTTGGCAACGTAAAGCCAGCAATCGAGCCGCTGGTATAACCCGGCCTTATCACCCCGGTACAAATAGCCCAGACGCGCCATATTGATGGTGACCACTCCAATGCTACCGGTCATCTCGGCACTACCGAACAAGCCATTCCCCCGTTTGAGCAGCTCCCGGAGGTCGAGCTGCAATCTGCAGCACATGCTCCGCACCGCATTGGGTTTGTACGCTTCTGGGTTTTCCACACGGTTGCCTGCCTCGTCTAACATATACTGGCTACCCACAAAGTTCTGGAAGTAGGATGATCCGATCTTGGCTGTGTTCTCAAATAGTAGGGTGGCATTTTCGCTTTCCCAGTCGAAATCCTCCGTGATATTGACGGTTGGAATGGGAAAAGTAAACGGCTGCCCGTTGGCATCGCCTTCGGTCATTACCGTATAATAGGCCTTGTTGATCATATCCATTTCGGGCTGGAAATGTTTGTAGCACAGGTCTTCCAGCGATAGGACACCGCGCTCACGAGTCAACTGAAGCAGCTCCCCATCTTCCAAACCTGAAAAGAGGTGAATTTCCTTTTTTGTGGGAATCTGGTCTTTCAGGTCGTCCGGTACATTCCAGTCCAGCGTGATGTTAGTAAAGGGCGACTGCCCCCACCGTGCCGGGACGTTGACGTTGTACACGAAGCTGCGGATAGCTTTTAACACTTCGGTATACGGCAACCGGTCCTTGAACACATAGGGAGCCAAATAGGTATCGAACGAGCTAAACGCCTGTGCGCCCGCCCATTCGCTCTGTAGGATACCCAAGAAATTGGCCATCTGCCCGAGCGCTTCCCGGAAGTGGGATGGCGGCCGGCTTTCCACCCGGCCCCGCACGCCGTTGAACCCCTCGTTGAGCAATACGCGTAGGCTCCACCCTGCACAGTATCCCGTTAGGCAGTCGAGGTCGTGGATATGGATATCGCCATTACGGTGCGCGTATCCCTCTTCCTTGCTGTATACCTTATCCAGCCAATAGTTGGCAATCACCTTACCGGCGGTATTGTTTATCAGTCCGGCGCTGGAATAGGAAACGTTCGCGTTAGCGTTGATACGCCAGTCTGTTTGGCTGATGTATTCTTCGATGGTTTGCGTACTGTCCACATAGGTGGTGTCTTCGTTGAAGCCGTGGATATGTTCGCGCTGAAGTTTTCGCGTATGCCGGTACAACATGAACGAACGCATCGCTTCGAAGTGGCCCCGCTGGTAGAGCGCCTTTTCGATACAGTCCTGGATTTCCTCCACTGCCCAAGTATCCTTGGCGTCCAACGACTCCATCACAGTATCAAACGCCGCTTCGTCCAGCTGTTGGGATACACTCTCGAACCCTTTTGCAATGGCATCACTGATTTTGTAAGGCATAAAGGGCTCGTACGCCCCGCTCCGTTTGATGACGTATTTTTCCATATCAATGTATCGTTAGACACACAAAATTATCCCACTTCTTTAGTCGGCTTTATGACCGCACGCACAATCTCAGGGAAAAGATATCCACAAACACGTCCGACTGTGGATAACATAAAAAACGGGGGCACATATGTTGACATGCGCCCCCGTTTTATACGGTATTGATATATTGTAATGATTACCTATCTGGAATCACTTCCAACGTACCATCTTCGTGTATCCGGATGTCTACCTCCTTGCTCCCGGATTGCAATTCGATATCATAATAGTTTCCGACCTCGGTCTCTACGAATTCCACATCGTCCACACGATATGATGCATAGGCCGAAGCAGCTAGAACAGCTTTTATGTTTGCAGGCACATCGGCAAGCATTAGATCCGTTGAGGTGCTTATCCAAGCACCATCCATGGCAAATTCGGCATCACGTTTAGCGTTTCCATCGATGAATTCGACTTCAATACGGCCGTCATCGACATCCACATCGATGATTTTATAGCCCGGATGATTGTCTGTAAGGAATTGTTCGACTTTTGCCGGAAGCTCATTTGGCAGGTAGTCGTTGTCGTCATCATTATCGGGAAATGCCTTAATCAGACTGCCATCGGCAAGGTAATAGAGGTCGTATTCCAAATCACCTTTCTCTACTTCCAAAACAAAAAATGGTTCTTGCCCTTCCCGCTCGATGTAATCGACATCGTCTACTTTCCAATCCTGGTATTCGCCGGACTCAAAGGACGCTTTCACCTCAGCTGGAAGATCTTGGTAGGGAATGTCAGTTTCCGTTAATTTCCATTTCCCTGACACGTCGAACCATGCCTCCGCTTCATGTTGGGATAGCCGGAACTCAGCTACGTAATGGCTATTCTTCTGCTCCCATTCCACCTGGGTAGCCTGGGGATATTTTTCACTAAAAGACACTTTTGCTGCGTGATTGGCAGGCTCATTCCCTTTGTCGGCGCAACCGACAACTGCCAATGCGGCCGCCGTGGCCAAAAATAAACTGTAATACTTCTTCATGTATTTATTCATATTATTATACGATCACGCCAAGCCAAAAATCATTCCATTTTTTCCCCAGCCACTTAGTTTCGATGGACAGCTTGATAATTCCATTGTCAAAAATCAGTGCTGTTTGCGTAGTCATGCAAATTTAACCCTACTTTCGCGGGCGCTTACCAGCGCATTTGTTATTTATGACGAACGAATCAAGAGGGACCACCCGTTGGGGAACATATATGCTGCTTACCGGCATTATCCTAGTGGCGTCCAACTTACGTGCGCCCATCACTAGCGTTGGGCCGGTCATTCCGCAGATCCAGGCGTCGTTGCACCTTTCCAATACGTTAGCCGGCCTTATCACCACGGTACCATTACTGGCGTTCGCACTCCTTTCGCCCGTAGCACCCAAATTGGCCGAACGGTGGACGATTGAAACGTTACTTTGGGCAGCGATTTGGGCCATCGGACTGGGACTGCTCATCCGTATATCGTCGTCGGTTGCGCTGTTGTTTGCTGGTACGGCACTTGTTGGGTGCGGCATCGCCTTTGGAAATGTGCTCGTACCGCCGTTTATCAAACAGCGATTTCCACAAAAAGTCGGTTTAGCCACGGGGATATATAGCGCAGCAATGAACATCACCGCATCACTGGCCTCGGGTTTCAGCATCGCCATCGGCCGTTGGACAGGCCAGGGTTGGAAAGGGTCTATCGGTGTGTGGCTTATCTTTTCATTGATTGCCATCGCGTTTTGGGCGCCACAGCTAAAACGCCGTTCGAGCGGGGCATCAGCTGATCGGTCTGTGGCTCACCCGGATACAGGGGCATCAATGCTTAGATCGCGGCTTGCTTGGTACATCACCATTTTCATGGGCCTCCAATCGTTCCTCTTCTACTGTTCCATCGCTTGGCTACCTGTCGTATTGCAGGATTGGGGTATGGCCTCCGAAACATCGGGCTGGGTATTGTCTTTCGTCCAGTTCACCCAGCTTCCCATTATGTTTGTTGGCCCAATCGTTGCCGACCGCCTTCGCAACCATACACCGCTGGTCTGGTTTATCGGCGTCACATTGGCGCTGAGCCTGTTGCTAATTATTGGCTGGCAAACGCAATTTATCATCCCCGCGGTCATCCTGTTCGGCCTGGGCACTGGCTTGGCGTTCAGTCTGGTGATGATGTGGTTCGTTCTTCGCACGAAAACGACCCGTGAGGCAGCCCGGATTTCCGGAATGGCCCAATCTTTCGGGTATGCACTTGCCGCCATGGGGCCGCCACTCTTTGGTGCGTTGTATGATTGGGTGGGGAATTGGGAAACGCCCTTTCTTCTGCTTGTTGTCGCCACCGTTGTACTCTTTATCACGGGCATTAAAGTCGCCAAGCCGGGATTTGCTAAGGGTTAAACCTTAACAACCCCCATATCCGCTCGATCTCTTCGTCCACCAAATGGGCGTTCTCATCCAGATTACTTTCCACTTAGTGCTTATTTAACCCTAAGTTATTTTTAACTTTTTATTTATTGTAAAATAACCCGTTAATCATTCGGGATTTATTCGCTTTTACCCGAATAAACTCCGAACAAACCCGGGGTAAACTCCGTTTTATCTCCTATTAATTAATAAGCAATAGGTAAATCGGTATCGAGTGGATAGTAAACGGGAATGAACGGTGGTAAGAAGTGGAGTTGCTTTTTTCACGCAAAGAACACGAAGACTTTTACGCAGAGGATGCTAAACATACTTCTCTGTGCCGGTATCTCGTCCTCTCAAACAGGCTGGAACATCGGCTTTTTAGCATTAAAAACCAGTTGAAGCAGTGTCTTCTCCGCATCTGCCATGGCGGATTTCATATCATCGATGTTGGTCTGTGCATATTGTTGCATGGCCGGCATGATGGACCGATAATAGGCGATACCGCCCAGTAAATTATCGCGGAATGTTTGGTAGTGGGCACTTCGCTTTTCAGTAAAATCATGCTGGTGTTTCTCGATTTCCTTTTTCAGGTAGTCGATATAAAGACGGAGCTCGTTGACGAACAGGTTTGACCGGAAGCGGCTATTCAGCAGGTTAGCCGTACCGTAAATATGGCCAACCATCTCCTTGAGTGATGCGATTTTAGAGAAGTAGGCCAAGTTGGGCCCCGGACATACCGTCACCGCTTTGAGGTTGTGCTTGGGCGGTATGCCATTGGTGAGCACGGCCGGTGCGGCAAGCCCTTCGCACAGGCAGTCCTTTTCCACAATCGCGGCTGCCGCTTTTTGGTAGGCTTGCTCGTCGGGGAACTTGATCCGCGTTTCCTTGAGTTTGAGGTGTTGGTATTGCCGGGATGCGGTACATATGGGCTTATCAGTAAACTCCGTATTAAACGAGAGAAATTTTTTATGGCATGGGCTACCCGGCCTGTTCCTAGCAACCCGTTGCTTCCGTTGTTCTTCCGAGCTGCTCGTCCGTAAATTATGGAACGGCACGCCCAGCGGCGAGGCATCACTCAGGTAGAAATCTTCAGGCGCCGCGTTCGTCAACTTCGCCAACGTGTCGTCATCCACATTGGTCGCTTCGGGAACCAGCAGGAACGGACTCCCCCACCCGGTGCCATCCAGCTCGTAGTAATCCAATAAAAAGCGGTCCTCTCCCGCCGTACCGATTCCGCCTTGCACCGTAATGCGCTGCACGGGGTCGGCTTGGAACCCCAACCGTTGCTTATGTCCGAGCGCTGCGTCGCACAGACTTTTCAGTTCGGCATACAGCGTCTCACGTTGTGTTTTAAATGCTTCCATGATCGGCCCCAGCAACATACCGTCACTTACAAACGCATGCCCGCCGCAGTTGAGTCCTGATTCAATCCGGAATTCAGATACCCACAGTCCTTTCTTGGCGAGCAATTTACCTTGGATCAATGCCGACCGGTAGTCACTTACTTTAAGCGTAATGCGTTTGGCAAGCGCTCCATCGCTACCGGGAAAGAAATCGTCAAATTGCTCAAAATAACTATACAGGCGCGGATTGAGCCCTGCCGATAGGATAACGGATGATCGCAGTTTACTCTGGGCAAATCCCCGCAGTGCAGCCAAGGCATCCGAATATTCCGGTGGCAAAGCGGTACCATCCGGCGCGTAATTGGTCTTATCCACCTTGGTCATGATATTTACATCGACTGCTCCCGCGGTAACGGCAGCTCGGAGATCTGCGGCCATTTTTTCGCGTTTATTACCGCTGCTGGCACACATGGTCAGGTAATTGCGTTTAATCGGCGATCCACCTGGCAGCAATTCAAAATAACGGGTAAGTTCGCTATCTGCCTCGAAAGAGTTTGCACGCAATTGTTTCATCTGCGCATTTATTATATCTTGTACGAGGTTGAGATATGCCGTAATCCGCTCGGCCCGATGGTCTTTAGTTTTTTGCGAAATGGGGGTAAAGGGTTGCCCGAACTGTGCAGTGTAAAATTCGCGCATCTGTTCGAGCAAGTGGTCGTCGGCCAAAGATAATGCCGATGAAATGCCAAACCGGGCTACTTTAAGTGGCGTATCGACGGTAAAACCCAGCCCCATGACGGGTATGTGGAACGTGTGTTGATTGGTATCGTTCATGGTGTATGTGTCTGTATGGCAAAATTAGGGTTTCCATACCCTCATCATGTGACGGTGGTCACCGCTATAAATGACAAGAATCATTCTCGTCAAATCATCTCTATTGCAGCCCCATCTGGGCCTTACCCTCGTCGGTAATCCTATCGTAATTCCATGGTGGTTCCCAGACGATCTCAATCTCGATTGCCCGCTCGGGAAAAGCGGCTCCCAGCACATTTTTCACCCATTCCACAATGGTACCGCCCATGGGACAACCGGGTGTGGTAAGCGTCATGGTCACCTTCACTTTTGCCGCGTCGGTAAAATCGACACCGTAAATGAAGCCGAGGTCAACAATATTGACACATAGCTCGGGATCGATCACCTGCATCAGCGCCGTGCGCGTCTTGAGCAATTCGGCGGCAAATGGGTCACTGAGTTTTATCTCCATCTGCTATTAAGGTTTTTGAAAAATTGGCCACATTGACCACGACAGTGGCCAACGTGACCTGCGGCGCCATCACACACCCGCCGCAACAAACCGCTGCTATGCTACCCGCAGGGCTACAATGCTCCTGCGCTACTCAAGCGTTCCTTCTCCAACTTCAGTGCTTTGGGAAACAGGATATTGTTTTCCAAATGAATATGTTGGAAGAGGTCGTTCTCAAATTCCTTGATTTTATCGAAGAGGTAGGTATAGGAATTGCAGGCATCTACCGGCAGCTCATAGTCTTTCGTCAATTTCCGTAACGCCTTGAGCTCGTCGCCTGCAGAGTCGTGCTCTGCCTCCATCATATGTACCGGCCCCTCAATTCCGAACGCCATCTGTGCGGGGTCATCGCTACGCTCCAAGGTCTTGATGGCTGGGAATAATACGCGCTCTTCTTTCTGTACGTGACTGTACAGCTCGGCCATCAGTTCTTTTAACCCCTTTGCCAACCCGAAAAGTTCCGGATGCACGGCGCCGTGGCGCGATGCCACTTTTTCTGCCAGTTGTTCGATAACCGGGCCGCTCTCACGGACGTACTTGTGATGTACGTTATAAATGTAGTCGGCCAAAAAACCCAGGTCCCACGAATCGAAATCATGCGTAGCCTGTCCGCTGCCAGCAGCCGCTGACCGTTCCAGCTCTTCCTTGACCTGCGCTTCCGTCAGTCCTAACTCTGCAATAGCCTCTTTCAGCGTCTTCTTACCACCACAGCAGAAATCGATACCCAGCTTCTTGAATACTTCGGCCTTGCGCATATCCTTTGCCGCAATCTCGCCCACGGTTTCTTCAGCTTCGGCAGCCGGTTTGGTTAGTTGTACCTGCCACGTTTCGGGGCCCGATTCCAGGTAATCCCAAGTAAAAATATTACCGCGTTCGCCCAGCAATTGGTAATAAAGCGGCCGCGGGTCGTGGTCGTTGTGAATGATGAAGCTCTCGCCTTGTTCCAACGCATCGAAATGCTCGAAAATGGTGGGATGTTTCAGCCGCGGTTCAATCTGCGTAACATCCAATACTGCTGTTTTAATCATGACTAATTCGTTTATTTGTTAAACACCTACTAATATCGGACATTTTTGTCCTTTATTTATTTACTACGTTATTTTTTGACATTGCGTTGTCATTTGCTGCAAGGGTTAGAGATCTCGCCGTTCAAAAAACCGCGTGGAGAAACATACGGGGACCGCAACCCATAGCAACAATACCAACGTTGTTATCGCCATGCCCCATCCCGTTCCGAAGAAATTGCGGAAAATGGCACCGGTGTAGCCCATCATTGCCGATAGATCGACCTGCAACAGAATCAATATCCTACTGATATCGATTGGATTGAGCATCGATACGGCAATCATCCCCTTTTCAATCGGGTAATCGGCAAACTGGAATAGAATAAACAGCACCAATGCATCGAAGAGCAGGGCGAAGTATAGCCATAACAAGATGGATAGGCCGATACCTTTTGCCTTATCGCGGATACGCACCGCGGCCCATAGAGCTACCGATACGAATACAACCGATAGTAGCATACCGCAAAGCAGCAGCATGATGCCCGAAGGGGTAAACGCATAAAGCAGGATGGGTATGCCTACGCCGACGAGGAAAGCGAGCGCCACGGCACCGGCCAATCCGGTGAATATACTTAGCCATATCGTACGGCGTTTCAATGGCTGGCTCACAAGCAATTCGATAAATTCGGCGCTGTTATACAGATATACCGTCGAAAAAATGATGCTCACCAAGGGGACGACGAACAGGATGATATTCAGCAGGCTGACCACCCCTTTGTCGGCATTGTCTTCAATACTGAACACACTGAATGATAACACCAGCAGTGCCGCTGCATATACCATGACGGTGCGGCTGCGCAACAGGTCTGCGATGACGTATTTTACAATCTTGTTCATACCGTTACCCCCTTCCCTGCGGCTTCTTTAGCCATGACCTTGGCGATGGCCTTGCCCAGTTTATCGGCGCCGGTTTCTTCTTTCAAGACATCCAATGATTTGTGGAACAAAGGCCGTCCGTCCTGCATGTAGATGATCTGGGTGGCCAAATCATCCAAATCGCTCAACACGTGCGAGGTAATGACAATCAACTTGTCTTTGCTTCTTTCTGCTAATATTTTATCTTTCAACAACTCCGTGGCCACCGGGTCGAGGCCCGCGGTGGGTTCATCGAGGATGAGCACCTCGGGCTTGAACATGAACGCCAGGCAGGCGCTCACTTTTTGCCTTGTCCCGCCCGACAGCGTACCCATGCGTTTATCGAGCATGTTATGTAGTTCGAACACGTCGAAAAGATCCTTATCTAACGTCGCTTCCGGCATTTTGCGGATATCGCGCATCATGTCCAGCACCTGTCCGATAGTCATATTTTCCGGATACCGGCCTATTTGCGGCATGTAGCCGATGTCGCGCCGGTACTCCCATTGCCGACCAATCGGGTTCCCCTTGAAAAAAATCGTCCCTGACTGCGGCACCACCATGCCCAGTATCGCTTTGATCAGCGTCGTTTTCCCGCTCCCATTGGGGCCGATCAGGGCCACGCATTCCCCTCCCAACAAGGTGAGCGAGACGTCATCGAGCACTTGCAGTTTGCCAAACCGCTTGGATAGTTGTTGTATGGTAATCATAGGGCGACAGGGTTCATCATCGGAAAATCATCCTTCAAATCTTCAGGGATAAGGCTGGGCATCACCCGTTCGGTACGGTCGAGCAGCGTAACCATGAAGCTACGAAACAGCAGCATGGCCGTGGGGTATTTCTCCACCACCATGGAAAACAGGCTAACCGGCCGGTACGGAACATCCCCCTCCTTGTCTTTATCCAGGTCGTATCCCTCGTATTTATCCCAGTAATTACGCACAAATGTATTGAGTTTCAAGGAACCGTTGGTCGCTAAATCAAAGGTATTTTGTACAAAATTGTTTTGTGTAAGCATATTGTCCATACAGCTGGATTGCATTTTCATCGCCCAGCCGTTCCCTTCAAATTGGTTGCGTTGTATCTGCACGCGGTTGCTTCCTTCCATCAGTATCCCCGTGGTATTCCGGGAAAACACGTTATGCTCGATGTGGCTATCGGTGATATCCTTGAGCAATAGCCCGTAGGCGGCATCTCCCCAGTTCTCGCTGAATACATTATTTTCCATGCGCACCCGTTTGGTATACATCACGGCCACACCCGCGCCGTTGCGGGAAAAGGTATTCCCGTAGTACCCGTTTTCGTGCGAAAACATAAAGTGGAGTCCATACCGCCGGTTATCCGATGCCACGTTATCGCGCACTTCCGTATGCGTGACGAACTCAAGGTATATCCCGTCGCGGTGGCCAGTGATGCTGTTGCCGATAATGTAGAGGCTATCACTTTTCCAACTGTGTATCCCGTTGCCGGTGAGTTGTTCGGTCTCGCCATACGCTGTAAGCTGATTGTTGCGCACGGTACATTGCTGGGAACCCTGTAAATAGATGCCGAAAAAGTTGTCATCAAGCATATTGTCCGCAATCGTGATGTGGTGCGTATCGTAAACCTTGATGGCCGCAATGTCCCGTATCGACGATTGGCCGGACGCTTTTATGGTAAAACCACTTATCGTCACATAGGGAACGAAAACGGAAAAGGGTTCGTATTCCTTTTCACCGTCGATGATCGGGTTGTCCACACCGATCAAGACAATACCCTTCCGGATTTCGATATTGCCCTCCCGGTATATCCCAGCGTGTACCCGGATGGTATCGCCAGCTACTGCTTTCGCCAAGGCTTGCTTAATGGAAGTTATGGGGTGGGATGGGCCAACCTGAATGGTAGCGGCATATCCCACGCCGCCCACCATCAGGCAAACACACATACAAAAAACACCGTAAACAGGCCTTAACATCGATACATTCCACTTATTTCCAGAGATCTGCCCATGTCAGTTCTTCACCGCCATGAGTCTCTTGCACTTGTGCCAGCTCTTCCCGGGTCGCAAATGCCGCGACATCACCGCGCATGGGACTTTTCAAGGACTCGCTTTTCAGGAAGAAAAGTCCGTCTGAAGGGAGCAATTTATTTGCATGGCTATAATCGGGCAGGTAGTATTCAGCCACATCTTCCTGGGCAACGCTACCAGCCTTCACAAAAGCAATCATACATTGCACATCGTCGAAATTGTACGCCCGGCCCTTCGTGGTAGCGAGCTGGCATCCGAAGCGCGCATCGCTAACCGTCATCCTACAATGACTGCATTGGTCATGCCCGTAGTTGATGGGTTCCGGTCCGTCGCCGCCACATGCCTGAACGGCCAATGCCAACACCACTCCCAATGCGAATAAACTTACTAATCGTATGATATTCATGATACCACTTGTTTTGTATTAACCAATCTCCATTCGGCAAAAACGCAGTATGCTAGCAGTACACCACAGGAAATAAATATCCATCCCCCCACATCGGGTATCGAAAATGCACCGAAGTTCAGCAACTGTTTGAACCCGATCAACGGTGGCTGGTAAGCCATGCCGGGCACCTGTATAGGTGCCGTCGGGTCGAGGTCGTGTCCGTATTCATACAGCCAGCGCCAAAAATCGACCATCGCGACGACCCCGAAAAGCAGGAATGCCCCAAACAGGATGTATAACAACCGCCGCCGCCCCAAAAGCCCCACCACAATAAAGGCAAGCCCGTAGATACCGATCAAGTAAGGCAGTACGGTAAATTCGATAAAATCCTCGGCATGGAGTACTTTCATCCCGATGTAGTGGTTCAATCCATTGATGATGTCGACCTGTCCATCCAGTTTATAACTGTATATCAACAGTTCGAGCCCTTCGGGATACTGTGCAGCGTCCAGTTCGATACGCCATATCGGCAATGCGATGACGGCAAGCAGGGCCACGCCGCTGATAGCGAGTATGGCCCTGTGCAATGATTTCATAGGATATTGGCTTTTCACGTCACTTATTTTTTGGTGCCGGTATAGGCTGTCATGGGTACGTTACTTCCTTTAGGAGAGACACGTACATAGCCTGACATTTCCTGATGCAATGCCGAACAGAAGTCGGTGCAATAGAATGGGAAGATACCCACGCGGTCCGGCACCCACTTGAGCGTTGTCGTCTCACCCGGCATGATGAGTAGCTCGGAGTTATTGGCGCCTTTGATAGCAAATCCATGGGGCATATCCCAATCCTGCTCCAGGTTGGTCACGTGGAAATAAACCTCATCGCCCAACCGTATGCCTTCGATGACGTCGGGAGTGAGGTGGGACCGGATGGTGGTCATGTACACCCGCACAATGTTACCCTCACGTTCTATACGGGCCTCGGCTTCGCCGTTCGTTTTATGCGGGTGTGCGTTGGCATTGATGTCGTATATCTTCAACGATTTATCCATCAGCATCTCCGCTGGTATGGCTTGCGCATAGTGGGGCTCGCCAATGGTCGGGAAATCGAGGAGTAATTCCATTTTATCGCCGCTGATGTCAAACAATTGGGCACTGTGCGCCAATTCGGGACCTGTAGGCAGGAACCGGTCTTTGGTGATCTTGTTGTACGCTACCAAATATTTGCCATAGGGGTTCTTGGAGTTTCCACCCGCCACCATCAAGTGGCCAACAGAATAATACGTAGGTTGCCTATCGAGGACTTCCAGCGACTCTACATTCCATTTTACCACTTCCGACGAAACGAAGAAAGAAGTATAGGCATTCCCTTTGGCGTCAAATTCGGTGTGTAGCGGTCCCAATCCGGGCTTTTGGACTTCCCCATGCAGTACTGACTCGTACTTCATGACGGGTATACCACCGTAACGCTCGCCTTCGAACTCCTTATTGGCAATGGCTTGCTGCAATTTCTCAAAACTGAATACCGGGATTAACGCGGCCAGCTTACCACTGCCTACAATGTATTCGCCAGTAGGGCTCACGTCAGCCCCGTGGGGTGATTTCGGACAGGGGAGCAAATACGCCAAGTCGTCAAATTCGGCCACATCCAACACGGTGACTTCGGTTTTTATTTCGTGGGTAGCGCTGTGGGTATGTTCATCCCATTTGTTGTGTGCATAGCGCACGTTGGTTTGCTTGGTACCACGCCCTGCCTTGAAATATTCTTCTGCTTTCTTCCAGTTGATGGCCATGATGAAGTCCTTGTCGTTCTGTGAGGCGTTGACCTCCTGCAAGGTGTGGGCCTGCTCCGAGTTGTAGCAACTGATAAACAACCATCCACCTGATATGCCTTTTCCAGCACCGGACAAGTCAAAATTCAGACCGGGGGTTTTTAATTGGAACGTGATATCGAATTCACCGGTTTCTTTATCCACACTTACGAAACTGATGTGGCCTTTGAAATTTTCCTTATAGGAATCGATAGGCACATCGCTCTCGGGCCCATCCGGCGGTACGCTGAAGCGTGTTGCGGCAATCACGTATTCCGAATTTTCCGTGGTAAACGGCGAGCAGTGGTTACCGCCCGTATTGGGGATTTCGATGATCTCCGCCGTACGGAACGTCGTAAGGTCGATCCGCGCCAGGCGAGGCGTGTTGTTGGAGTTGGCAAACACCCACTTACCGTCCGGCATACCATCCGTGAAAGACGATTCAATGTGGTGTAAGTCATCCCAGGGAACGAAACCATGTGAGGTCATCAGCATGGGTTTGGTTTCTTCGCTGAATCCCCACGCCTTTTCGGGGTCGACAGAAAAAACGGGGATCACCCGGAATAACCGGCCACTGGGCAAGCCATATACGCTCATCTGCCCGCTGAATCCACCAGAGGTAAAGGTATAAAACTCGTCATACTGCCCCGGCGGCACGTACGTCCGTTGGGCCGCATTTCCAGACACCGCGCTTCCAGCACCCTTGGGTCTGCAAGCATTGAAGGACAGGGATACCGCGGCTACGGCAACCATCCAAAAGAGATACTGTTTTGGGTTCATTATACAATATATTAGTGATCAATAAAAATAATCGCTATTGCACCCCGTCATTTTCACGCATGAACTCCAGGATCTTGCGCGCTTCCTCATCAGCGAGGTTCTGGTTGGGCATGCGCACCAAACAGATCTCCAACTGTGCCTGTAATTCGGGGTCCTTGTCAATCATGGGATCGGGGTTGGTAATAAAATTCATGATCCATTCGGGGCGGTGTTTCTCGGTAACCCCGGCCCATCCTGGGCCCACCAAGCGCTCATCGGTATATTTATGGCAGCTTGCACATTTCAGGTCGGCAATCACTTTCCCCTCCTGGGCCATGGCCGCATCCAATTTGTTGCCCACATCCACGTTTTCAAACTTTCCTTCACCCCGCTTCGGATCGTAGTCTTCGGGGTTAGCCGTAGACTGGGCGGGAGCATTGTTGTCGTTGTTTTGTTTTCCTCCTTGGGAGCATGCGTACAGCGCAACTCCCAGCGTCAGTAGAACCAGTAGCTTTTTCATTTTATTATTTTTTAGGGTTATTATTGTAACCCATGAAGGTACGAATTGTTTTTAATTTACCTTGTATGACGTTCCCTTCTTTCTGAAGCAAAACTAAGTAGCGTGCGCTAGTGATTTTATGCGTACGGTCACAAAACAACCTGTCGTATCGCACAAGGTAACACCAGATAATCATTAACACATTGTATTCCAATAATATAAATCACACTTTAATGATTTATGATTGTTGTCACTTCTACAGTTGACAGCAGTCATGCGGCCTTCATGTACCAGCCATTACCTTTGTATCTATCGCTTATTGCTAACGAAATGTTGATACTATTTTAATCTCAACATCATGATAGACACCGATTTACTATTAGAAAAAGGCGCAACCTATCGGCATACCGAGGCGGGTGAGATCATTTTCAATGAAGGTGCGCAGGCAACATTCTACTATCAATTGGTTTCGGGTAAGGTAAGGTGGTCGCACTTCGATGATAACGGGAAAGAAGTACTTCACAAAATCGTTGAAGCTGGAGAAGCTTTCGGTGAGCTGCCGCTTTTCGATGGGGAGCCCTACGGGGCCAGCGCAGTGGCCGATTCGCCCTGCACCCTCCTGCGGTTGAGCACCACCTCATTCCATGAGCTGCTTGCCGAACATCCCGACATTCACTTGGCATTTACCAAGTCTATGGTTTCCCATTTACGTTTCAAGGTCTTCTTGCTCAATGCGCTGGCTAAAAACAATCCCCAAACTGCCCTTGTTGAATTAATTGATTATTTCAACCGGCACGGCAAGCTGATATGCCAAGACTGCAACCGGTTGATGGTTACCCGGCAGCAACTAGCCAACATGGTCGGTCTACGGGTTGAAACGGTTATCCGGGCCATCAAGCAACTGCAACAAGAGGACAAGTTATGCATCGTAAAAGGCAAAGTATTCGTTCCGGCCGACGGGGTCTGATGGCTGCCCTCGGCCGTATCACTGTGCGCCAATGGCTGTTATTGGCACTTTTCAATCTATTATTGGTTGCCGCGCTCGGCCTATTGATGCGACTGAAAGTGTTGCTTCCTATGCCGGCAATCAACCAGAAATTCCTGCTCCATGCCCATTCCCACTTCGCGTTCGCCGGGTGGGTGTCGCATGCATTGATGGTGTTGGTGGTGGCAATGATCTTCAACCGGCAACAACACGAAAAGCTACCTTGGCGATATCAACTCACGGTTGTTGCCAACCTGCTGGCCAGCTATGGCATGCTCATCAGTTTCTTTCTCCAAGGCTATGGGCTTTACTCTATTGTGGCGTCAACGGCCACCGTTGCGGTTTCCTACGTATTTGCGGTGATGTGTTGGCGGGATATGGCGATCAGTGGCCGTCATTCTCTTGCCTTTAGTTGGCTTCGGGCAGCATTGCTGTTTCTCGTGCTATCATCCGTAGGTACATTTTACTTGGCCCACCTCATGACGTCAAACAATATAGACTCCCGGCTACAACTCGCCTCGGTATATTTTTACTTACATTTCCAGTATAACGGCTGGTTTTTCTTTGCGTGCATGGCCTTGGTGCAACATTGGTTCAATCGTATTGGCGTGTCCGTAAACCATCCAAAGACCATATTTTGGTTATTCGCGTTAACCTGTCCGATCAACTACCTGCTTTCCGTGCTCTGGTGGGATATGCCTGCCTGGCTCTACGTCGGCGTGGTAGTGGCAGTGGTGGCGCAAAGCATTGCTTGGGCCCAATGGCTGCGTAGCTGTGTGGTAAATCGACTGGTGTTCGGGCATTCATTAACCGCCGTGGCAAAATGGCTACTTATCGGCGTGGCCACCGCAGCGACCATCAAGTTCGTCCTCCAAGGGTTGCCGGTCATCCCGTCGCTGAGCCAATTGAGTTATAGTTTCCGCCCCATTGTCATCGGTTACCTGCACCTCGTTTTACTGGCTGTCATCAGCCTCTTCATCATCGCGTATAACTATATTGGTGGATTGCTGCACATCAACCGCCTAGCCGTTGCGTCGACAGCCATCTTCGTGGCCGGCGTTATATGGAATGAATTGCTCTTGATGGCACAGGGCATTTCGGGATTGGCGCGTACGCCCATCCATCATGTGCCCCTGTTGCTGGCGGTCGCGGCCGGTACGCTCTTTATTGGCGTTATGGGGTTATTGTGGAGCCAGCGGCATAAAGGTTCATGAGATACATTTTCACATCTCCTGTATCTTCGTACCTTTGCAACATATCAAAACAACGATTCCATGTCATACCGAATAGAACACGATACCATGGGCGAGGTGCAAGTACCTGCCGACAAGTACTGGGGTGCGCAAACGGAGCGTTCTCGTAACAATTTCAAGATAGGGCCTTCGGCGTCGATGCCCAAGGAAATCATCGAAGCATTTGCTTACCTTAAAAAAGCGGCCGCTTATACCAACACCGATGCAGGTATACTGCCTGCGGAAAAGCGCGACCTCATCGCCCAAGTATGTGATGAGATACTCGCGGGCCAGTTGGCCGACCAATTTCCCTTGGTTATCTGGCAGACCGGATCGGGCACACAGTCCAACATGAACGTCAACGAAGTGGTTTCCAACCGCGCCCATGTGCTGCAAGGCCAGAAGCTGGGTGAAGGGAAGGTCTTTATCCACCCCAATGACGATGTCAACAAGTCGCAATCGTCAAATGACACTTACCCCACGGCGATGCACATTGCCGCTTATAAACGCTTGGTTGAAACCACTATTCCGGGCGTCGAGAAACTACGTGACACGCTGAAAGCCAAATCCGAGGCCTTCGCCCAAGTTGTCAAGATCGGTCGTACGCATTTGATGGACGCTACGCCGCTTACCCTTGGACAGGAGTTTTCGGGTTATGTAGCCCAGCTTGACTACGGGCTCAAAGCACTCCGCAACACCATGGCCCATCTTTCCGAACTTGCCCTCGGTGGTACCGCCGTGGGTACGGGAATCAACACCCCGAAGGGATATGCGGAAAACGTGGCTAAGTATATCGCTGATTTTACGGGGCTTCCGTTCCGTACCGCGCCCAACAAATTCGAAGCATTGGCTTCACACGACGCCATCGTGGAAAGCCACGGCGCGTTGAAGCAATTGGCCGTGTCGTTGCATAAAATCGCCAACGACATCCGCATGCTGGCATCTGGTCCGCGGTCTGGTATTGGTGAGATCGTCATTCCGGAAAACGAGCCGGGCTCGTCCATTATGCCGGGCAAAGTAAACCCAACACAGTGCGAAGCTTTGACGATGGTAGCCGCGCAGGTCATCGGCAATGATGTCGCCATCGCGTTCGGCGGCGCCAACGGGCATTACGAATTGAACGTATTCAAACCCGTTATGGCAGCCAATTTCCTGCAATCCGCCCGGCTTATCGGTGATGCCTGCGTGTCATTCAACGATCACTGCGCTATCGGCATCGAGCCTAATCGCGATGGTATCAAAAACCACCTTGAAAACTCGTTGATGCTCGTGACAGCACTCAACCCACATATCGGCTATGAGCAAGCGGCCAAGATTGCCAAAAAAGCACACAAAGAGAACAAATCATTACGGGAAGCCGCGCTTGAATTGGAACTGTTGACCAACGAGCAGTTTGACGAATGGGTACGCCCCGAAGAGATGATTGGTGGACTGAAATGAGTTGTCGGCTATTCCTGGCCGGCATGTTTTTTTTACTTGCCGGCAGTTGTCGGTTCAATCCCGACGTCCAATACGAAGGCGCGGATTTCCTGCAAGGGATGTGGGTGCAAGACAGCATACCCATGCAGGATGCCTTGCTTCACTATACGCTGCATGACCTGAAGTTCACCTGTGATTCCATCTACGCTACCCTACACGTTACCTCTAAAACCAAGAACATCGCGGATTCATGCTATAACGGCGGACAGTGGACGGAATATGCCAAAGGAATCTATGTGGTACGGGGCGACAGCCTGATTGTGGATGGCTTGTATACAAAACCCGATTGGAGCCAGAAGATTTCGGGTTGCTACCGCAGTGGGCAATACCTTCCGCGATTCAAAATTGTTCGGCATACGACAGATTCGTTACTGCTCGAAAACCGCTACGATCCGCGGCCATTGCTATTGCGCAAAACGGCAGCTATCACCTGCGTCCCCAGAAAACGCTGGGAGTAGCACGCTATTCACCCTTTTTTTCGAATTCCAATTCAACATGGATTTCGGTGCCTTGGGCTGAGGAATAGATATGCACATCACCTTGGAAAGCCGCTACACGCTGCCGTACATTCTTCAAGCCCATACCTTCCGTCACCTGCTGCTGGTCAAACCCCTTGCCGTCATCCTGCACCGTAAACGATATGCGGTCTTCTTCCTGTACCAGCTGCACGTTGATATGATTGGCCTGCGCATGTTTGAGCGCGTTGTTGACCAACTCGTGGATACATCGGTAAATCATGATCTCCATTTTTTCCGGCAACCGCGCCTCATTGCCAAAATAGTGAAAGTCCGCAATAGGTATGGCCGAGCAGAAGTCGGTCAGTGACGCCTTAAGGCCATATCTCAATAGCGACTCGGGCATCATGTGGTGAGCCACACGACGAAGTTCCTGGATGGAATCATCGAGCATGCCGATCGCTCTCTGGAAGCGGGATACATCGATGGTCTCTAATACGGCCGCATCACCCGTTACCTGCGGCAGATTGAATTTAACTAAGGAGAGCATGCTCCCCAGGCCATCGTGCAGGTCTTTTGCCAGACGCGTGCGCTCAGCTGCTTCACCGTCCAGGGTAGCCTGCACGGCTACCAACTGTTTTTCCTGTTCCAGCCGCCGGGCTTCTTCCTCCGCCAGTTTTCTGCGATTCACCGCGAGGCGGTAGCGGATAAAGGCAAAAGCCAGGGCGACGAATAAGATAACCGCTATAGCAACACCAAGCCAAGTGTACAACTGTTTTTGCTTTTCCAACGATGCGATTTTGAGTTCTTTTTTTTCGGTTTGATATTCGGCTTCCAGAAATGCGATATGACGACGGCTATCTTCACCAAAAACGGTATCTTTCAGCAGGTAGGCTTCATGCATTTGTTGATAAGCCTCCTTGTGCTTGCCCATATGTGCATTGACTTGGGCCAATACCGACAGGCCAACCTGGCGGGTACCCTTTGCGCCCTGTAAGTCTGCCGATTGCAATGATTTTTCTGCTGCCTCATAGGCCCTTTCATACTCTTCATTCAACAGATATGCTTGAGATAAGGCGGAGTTGTAGTCTCTCAAATTCCAATCCTGACCCAATGAATCGACAATCTGTTTTGCTCTTTCAAACTCTTGTACAGCCAAATCGTATTTTTTTTCATGATATAGATAGTACTCTCCGTGGTTGAAATAATACGAAAACTTTTTATTCGGGTCGTTGTGCTTTTCCCCGTACTTCAGTACCTCTTGGAATAGGGGCAGCGCACGCTCATATTCTCCCTTTGACATCAAGATATCGCCCAGATTATTTTGGCTGGTAGCCACTAACAAGGCATTGCCCGCGTCGCGCGACAGCGCCAGGCACTGCCGGGCATATTTTTCGGCTTTATCAAGGTTATTCAAGGTTGAATATAAAGCAGACAGGTTATTGAGTGTATAGGGGCGTGTTTTCATGTCATTCACCTCATCGAACAAGCGTAGTGCTTGGATATAATGGTTCATAGCTGCTCCATAATCACCTTGGGTTTGCCGGATAGTTCCGGAATTATGTTGTATTCTGCCCATACTGACCGTGGACGTAGTCGATGGATGACGCCGATAGAGCTGTTCGGCCCTATCGAAATAAAAAAATGCCGAATCAAAATTTGTTTTGACTTGGGCAAAGCAAGCTCCTTGATATTGGAAACTGTTGGCAAGGTCCAGCGGATCCTTTTGTTTTTCAGACACGACAATAGCTTTACGGGCCAGTTCCATGGCGGCTTGTGGGTCGGAGTGCATAAGAACATTGCCTTGGGCCAGCAGAGAGTCTATATCCACTATTCCCTTACTATTCGTATTTTTCAAAATCAACGTATCGACCAATTGTCCTGATACCGTAGATGAAAAATAAACAGTCAGCCATAAAAACAAACCGTAGCGTAGTACCTTACTGCTATATATATTCATAATCGAAGGTTTATAGATAGACCTCTGACAATTTTAGCTCTTTTTCGTGTTCCTCCATCAGTTTATATATAAAGCGTTTATCTAGTTGCGCGGGTTCGTACAATAGCAAAGGTAGCGTGTTTTCGTCCAATTAAAAACCCCCTTTAGGGGGGTAAGTGCACCCGCCAACCCGCTGTATCTTTGCCCCGTACCTTACAAAGAAGACACGGGTCATTATACGTCGGGTTCATCTGACAGCAGAAAAATGAAAATAGAGTATATGAAACCGTCATGGTTTTCAAAAACCACATAGGGGAATGATTAAACCATGACAGCTTCATCACCATTAAAACCGCCGAAAGCAGCATGAATGCCTTTAGAAACAAAAAAGCGATGAATAAACAAATTTAGATAGATGAAAAACAACATGAAAACAACTGGTAAAATGCTAGCGCTAGGCTGCGGCATCTTGGTAGCATTGGCATCGTGTACCAAGGGGGACGTCAACGAAGACTTATCCGGTGGCGGCAACCTATTGCTCGTGGAATCGAAAGTAGACGGAAAGACACGTGCCCGTTATGAATATGATGGTCAAAACAAACTGGCCAAACTATACACACACGATGAGGCCGGCGTTCACACCGCTACCGTAACCTATCTGTACAGCGATGATTTACTGTCATTCGTGGAAATGATCAATGTTTCGGGCGATATCGAATACACCGAATCCTATACCTATGGCAGTGACAACAGGCCAATTTCTTCAAAAACGACCTTTGACCCACAGGATGCCGAAAACGCAATTAATACCACCTATAGCTATCCCGAAAATAAAGTCATCGAGAAAGCAGTCGTTCCGGGAGGCTACACTTCGGAGGTTACATATACCACGGACGACAAGGGAAACCTGTTAGCTATCGAAACGTCGGCCGAAGGACAATGGGCGTCAACGACGACATACGGCGACTACGATAATAAGCACGCTGCTGGTAGGCACGGAAATCCCTACAGGTGGAAATTCAATAGCCCCAACAACCACCGATCCGAGAAGACAACCTCCACTTACGATGGTGGCAACCTGGAGCGTACACTGAAATACACTTATAATAACGAAGGTTACCCCATCAAAATGGAGGTATATCCTAATGATTCGGAAACGGCAGCCGAAACCCACGAATACGTTTACAAAAAAGCTAACTAGTATCACTCATGAAATCAATCATTCAAAAAATCGTAAAAAAAGCCATTTTCATTTTCCTGTCCGTGGCGATTGCCTCATCGGTAAACGCACAGCCTTTTCAACAAGGAACAACCGCAGCCAACGTCGGCATCGGCTTAGGAACTGCATTAGGTGGTCTCGGAAAGGCTCGCCCAGCCATCAGTGTTTCAATTGATCATGGCTTTTGGGACATCGGAGGTCCGGGTGTCATCAGTCTGGGTGGCTACATTGGAAATACCGGTTACAAATACACTGACGCCGGATACACCGCGAAATGGAACTACATCGTTGTCGGCGCACGTGGCGCTTACCATTATAACGGTTTCACGGACCTGCCCAACCTGGATGTATATGGTGGCGCCATGCTCGCGTACAACATTGTTAAGTATAAAGCGGAAGGGGGTGGTACCGACTTAGGCAATAATTATGGTAGCGGCCTTGGCCTTTCCGGTTTCGTGGGCGGAAGGTGGCTCTTCACGGAAAGCTTAGGTGCCTATGCCGAACTGGGGTATGGCGTTTCGGTCCTGGCGGTAGGGTTGACGTTTAAATTCTGATCGCAAATGGCTGCACATCCATAGATCAGACATACAAAACGTACACAAAAAAAGCGTCCCGCCAATGGCGGGACACTTTTTGATTTACAATCAACTCAAACTATATTCGATTAAAATGGCAAGTCATCGTCTTTCCCATCATCAGCAGAAATATCGACCGTAGGGGGAGCATCAAATTGCTGCGGCCCCGATCCCTGTTGTCCAGTCGATACCGGTTCGGTGGTTACTTTGGCCACTCGCCATGCAACCAGGGAATTGAAATAGCTGGTTACCCCATCCTTATTTGTCCACGGCCGCCCACGCAAATTGAACGAAACCTCTACTTCATCACCTACACTCAAGTTATCAAATAAAGCTGTCCGGTCTTGGGTGGCTTCAAAACGGATATACTCCACAAACTGGGGGTTCTCCGCATATTGCACAACCAAATCCCGCTTCTTGAATGTATCGGTCACTTGCTGCACAGCGCCAATTTCGTGCACTTTTCCTCGTATTTCCATTACTTCTTTCTTTTTGCCATCACCTACCTAAGCAATTATTGCTGGCAGTCGATGGCATTGCGGTTATTACAATTACATGTTCTTAATGAAATGGTAAAATTAGGTATTTTTTGCTTATGATAATAAGTACCTTTGCCAAAATCTTATGGAAGTTTTCAACACCCCCCGGAAAATCATCATTACCTGCAACAGAAAACTCTCGCCCTATTTACAGGCGGAAGTAAGGCGGTTGGATTTCGATATTAAACGTGGTTTTGCCACCGGCGTAGAACTGTTTGCTACATTAAATGACTGCATCCGGCTGAACCTCAACCTACACTGCGCCAGCCAGATCCTTTACTCACTGGCCGCATTTCCCGCCCGTAATCCTGCTGAACTTTACGAAGCGTTATCCGCGATAGCTTGGGAAGAACTGATTGCGTTTGATGGATACGTCTCAGTTACGTCCAATGTCAACAATCCGACCATTACCACGCCGCTGTTCGCCAATCTAAAGGTAAAGGATGCTATTGCCGACCGTATTAAAGCCAAGAAAGGCCTTCGGCCGGATAGTGGTCCGGACCAGCATAAAACGGTGGTTCATCTGTATTGGCAGGATAATCAGGCGGAAATCTTTCTGGACACTTCGGGTGAAACACTGGCTAAGCACGGCTACCGCAAGCATCCGGGGAAAGCGCCCATGCTGGAGGCACTGGCAGCCGGCGTGGTATACGCTACGGGTTGGGATGGTCAGTCCGCTTTTGTGAATCCCATGTGCGGATCGGGTACATTAGCCATCGAAGCGGCGCTCATTGCAACGAACCGCAAACCCGGCCTGTTCCGCATGAACTATGCCTTTATGCATATTTTGGGCTATGACGAGCAGGTGTTTTTTGCCGAAAGGCGACGACTGAAAGAACAGGTAAACAAAAAAACCACGACAGTTATCATCGCCTCGGATTTATCGAAAGACGCCGTGGATATCGCGCGGGCAAATGCCAAGACCGCGGGGGTAGACCAGCTGATCGACTTCCATGTAGGTGATTTTGCAGATACGCCGCTTCCGGACGGAGCCGGCGTGGTGGTATTCAACCCCGAATATGGCGAGCGGATGGGTACCCATACCAAACTTGAGGCCACCTACAGCCGTATCGGCGACTTCCTGAAGCAACAGTGCGGCGGAAAACGCGGGTATGTGTTTACGGGCAATCCAGATTTAGCCAAAAAAATCGGCCTCCACACATCGCGCAGGGTAGAATTCTACAACGGCAAACTCGATTGCCGCCTGCTTGAATACGAAATTTACGAAGGGAGCCGCAGGCCGCGCAGTGAAAACACCGACTAATGCAAGCCTATATCGATCAGACGGCCGCGTTCGTACGCAAACAACTTGCCGACGCCGAGGCAGGGCACGATTGGTGGCATATCCTGCGCGTATGGAATCAGGTAAAGCTGCTCTTGCAGTACGAAAAGGGCGACCGATTAGTCTGTGAGCTCGCCGCGTTGCTGCACGACATCGCAGACAGCAAATTCCACAACGGCGACGAAACCATCGGCCCACGGATCGCAGGCGAATTTCTCGACAGCATCGGTATCGATGCCCGGGTGGTTGTCCATGTGCAGCATATCATCCGAAATATTTCCTATAAGGCCAGTTTAGAAGTCGTACTCTTTCAATCCAAAGAGCTCGAAATCGTTCAGGATGCTGACCGACTGGATGCAATGGGCGCTATCGGTATTGCACGTGCATTTCATTATGGCGGTTACAAAAACCGGGAACTATATCATCCCGGTATTCCGCCGCAACCCAACCAAGATAAAGCGGCATACAAAAATAGCACAGCCCCTACCATCAACCATTTTTATGAAAAGCTGCTGCTGCTAAAAGACAAAATGAATACGGCTACCGCGAAGCGAGTAGCCGAAGAACGGCATCAATTCATGGAACGATACCTGGCGCAGTTTTATCGGGAATGGGAAGGAAAACTCCCTAACGATTAGATATAGCCCCCCATCACCATCATTGCTGCATCCCGAGCCATCCGCTGGTTGTACTCATCGGTCATACTCTTATGGTTAATCAGGTCTACTACCGTGCCAATCCAACAAAATCCCAACGTAAGGAAATAAATAATACCCATCGCTACCTGATTGAGTACAAAACGCTGGATACCCGCAAAACCAAGAAAACCCAACAATGTAAATAACAAAATGTCTTGGGTATTTTTTCGTTTACCGCTATAAATAAACACAAAATGCTTTGTCTGCTCTTCGCTGAACGTTTTGGTAGCGTGTTCCAGGTACATCAATTCCTCGGGAGAAATGCCCCTGATGGTCATCAGTATATTTCGGTTGCTCATGATGGTTATGTTTTAATCCAAATACTATATGTTCGTCTTGATAAATTATAAATCCGATGTACGATGACTAAAAAAGCTGGAATTCCCAACCGGTGCATTCGAATCGATTCCTGCAATTCCCCGTGCATAAGCAGCGCAATTGAACGCCCCAACCCGCACCCCGGACACCACGCTATGCCCACATTATCCAACGGACACAGTGAAAAGTGGTGTGTGTGCGGATTGGAAAAATAAAGCAAGAACAACGCCGACACCCAACATACCCATTCGATGGGCAACTTCGAAAACGAATACCTGCCGTACACTTCCATTAGGATGCTTAACTAGGTCATAAAGTTACAATAGATTTCTAAATTATTACCACCCCAATTTCACCCCTTTAATAAAATGCTTACCTTTAACCCATCTAATCAGGTTGATTGGTATAATCCGATTTATAAAAAGCAACAAATGAAACCTCTTATTCGCATTTTTTTCACGTTAATCGTATGCACTATGTGGCATGTTTCTTCTGCCCAATCCGTGAGTCAGGTCATTGCCCACCGCGGCGCATGGAAAGTGGATAGCCTTCCCCAAAACTCCATCGCTTCACTGCATCGCGCCATTGAACTGAAGTGTGCAGGCACCGAGTTTGACGTACATCTCACCAAAGATGACATACTGGTCGTGAACCACGACAACGATTTTTACGGCATCGATATCGGTACTGCTACCTATGACGAATTGTTGGCTAAGAAGCATCCCAACGGCGAGGCTATCCCCACAGCAGAGGCTTACCTCCGCGAGGGAATGAAACAGAAAAAAACGAAACTTATATTCGAACTAAAAACATCCAAGTTGGGCAAGGAGCGCACGCTGCATTCGGCTGATTTGTCCGTTGAACTCGTTAAGCGCCTCGGCGCTGAATCGATGGTAGAATACATCGCGTTTGATTACGACGCCTGCAAGCGCATCGTTGAACTCGATCCAGATGCCAAAGTCTATTATCTCAACGGCGATATCACACCTGCCCAAGCCAAACAAGATGGTTTTACAGGTTTGGATTACCATTTCAACGTATTCGCGAAAAATCCTACGTGGATAAGAGAATCGCACGACCTCGGTCTAGCCGTAAACGTTTGGACCGTCAATACCGAAGAGGGCATGCGCACGCTATTAAACCAACAGGTGGAGTTTATCACTACTGACGAACCTGCTTTGTTGTTTGAAGTCATTAAGCAGTTCAAAAAGGAAAACAAAAAGCAAAAGAGAACAAGGAATAAAGATTAAGGATTAAGGAACAAAGATTAAGGACTAAGGCTTAAAGCGCATATGAACAGAATTGTCTTTATCATCGCCTTCCTCGCTACGGGCTTGTCTATCGCCATTGCCCAAGAGTTCAACGTGGCGACATACAACATCCGGTATGATGCCGCCAGCGATACAGGCAACCTATGGAAGGATCGGTCACCCCATTTGGCCCAGCTTATCAAATTTCACGGGTTCGATATTTTCGGCACACAAGAAGGTCTCAAGCACCAGCTGGACGACCTTTCCGGTATGCTTCCCGGCTATGCATACATCGGTGCGGGTCGTGATGATGGAAAAGACGGTGGTGAACATTCTGCCATATTTTTCCGGTCCGATCGATTTGAAGTAGTTAAGAATGGGGATTTTTGGCTCGCTGAAAATACCGAAACCCCCAATAAGGGCTGGGACGCGGCGTTACCACGCATCTGTACATGGGGGCTTTTCAAAGATAAGCAAACAGGTTTTTCGTTTTTTCTATTCAACGCACACTTCGACCACATCGGGGTAGAAGCACGTAAAGAGAGCGCCAAGCTGATTGTCGAAAAAGCACACGAATTGGGTGCCGGTATTCCCATGGTCGTTATGGGTGACTTCAATGTAAATCAGCACAACGAAAGCTATCGCGTACTTAATGAAGGCGGAGAAGTAACCGATGCTTATGAACTCGCCGAATTGAGGTATGCACCCAGTGCAACGTTTAACGGATTCGATGTCAAGAGAAAAGGGGACAGCCGTATTGACCATATTTTCGTGTCCAAGCCATTCCGCGTAATTAGATATGGTATTCTTACCGACAGTTACGAGGGGAAAACGCCTTCCGACCATTTCCCGGTGATGGCAACGGTTCGCTATCAATAAGAAAAATCACATTAAAAATACCATCCCATGAAGGGCTTAAAAACACTTTCGCTAGCATCCTGTTTGCTGTTGTTCACGCAATGCGATACGCTTAGCCAATTGTCTACCACCGATGGCTCATCCGGATCAACAACATCCAGTAGCAGTGCGTCATCAGTGAGTTCGAGCGAAGCTGCCTCGGGCATAAAACAAGCATTAAGCCAAAGCCTGGATCGCAGCATCAAGTCATTATCGGTTACCGATGGTTTCTTGGGCAATGCGGCGGTGAAAATCCTTATGCCCCCCGAAGCGCAGAAAGTAGAAAGTGCGCTCCGTGGCATCGGCTTAGGTTCGCTTTGCGATAACCTGATTCAAAGCCTTAACCGCGCGGCCGAAAGTGCCGTGAACGAGGCCGCGCCGGTTTTCGTATCCTCACTTTCCAAGTTGACCGTCCGCGACGCCACCAACATCCTGCTCAGCGGGCAGCCGGATGCCGCTACCCAGTTCTTTAAACGGACCACTACCGAAGAGCTAGCCAAGCGGTTCAGCCCCATCGTGGAAGGCGCTCTCGGTAAACATAACGTAGCCCAGTATTGGAGTGCGGTGGTAGACCGTTACAACCAGATTCCGCTGGTGAACGAAAAAATAGAAACCGATTTAACAAAATACGTCACCGGCAAAGCGATAGACGGCCTCTTCCATCAGGTAGCCCAAGAGGAGTTAAAGATACGCGACAACCTGGGTGGTGCCCGGACCACGCCCTTACTGCAGAAGGTATTTGGTTACGCCGATAAGCAAAAAAACTAATCCCCCGCGCCGTGAAGACGTTTCTCGTACCAGTCGATTTTTCCGACGTATCGTACACCGCCGCGCAATATGCAGTTGACTTGGCTGGGTACCTCCGTGCGAGAAATGTTGTTTTTTACCATTCCTACGCCCACCGACCGCCGGATGGCTTTGACGAACAAGCGGGGTATCGGGCATCTACCTTACGGCACCTGGAGAAAATGGCCGCAAGGCTACGTGTCCCATCCTCTTTATCGACCGATGGCTTTGTGTTTATCTCGGATGACAAGCCGGTCGAGGCCGGGGTTGAGGCCATCGTAGACCAATACGCAATTTCCTTGATTGTCATGGGCATCGCCGGCCTCTCCGATATAGAGAATACGCTGGTCGGCCATAACACGATGGCGGTTGCCAGATCGGGTTCCGCCCCATTGCTCATCGTACCTCGAAACCATGATTTCGAGCCCATAAGCCAGATGGTATATGCCACGGACCTGAGAGATATCCGGCATGTCACTCCTGTTGAAAGCATCATCCGCTTGACAAACCAATTAGCGGCATCGTTACATATCGTCCATGTAGATCCAGCAACGCAGGGGCAGACCCCAGATAAGATTCACCGCAAAAACGAGTTACTCAAGATGCTAGGCACGGTCAGCCCCTTGTTTGAAGTGGTGGGCGAGGCGCGCGACAAAGCGGATGGCATCTTCAAATACGTAAAAACGAACCAAATCGACCTCATCCTGATGGCGTCACGAGACTACGGTTTCTTCGAAAGGTTGTTCCACAGCAGTGTCAGCAAAAAACTGCTCAATATCGCCGATGTACCCGTGGTGCTGTTAAAGAATAAACCGGTGGGCTAGTCGACGACTTATCAAACTTTAGCCTTTTAATTAAAACCAATCCACCGATATCATGTTTATGCATGGTAGAACGTCGAACATGCAGCCTGGTTATGGTTGCATATCAGCACAACTTTAGCTAAGTTTGAATATGCTTACTATCTTAACCCAACGGAACAGCATCGCCAACCACTTCCTCGCCGAACTGCGGAACGTCGAGGTTCAACAGGACCGTATGCGCTTCCGGCGTAACTTGGAACGATTGGGAGAAATCTTTGCCTACGAAATCAGCAAGACCTTCATCTACGAGCCTGCCGAGATAGAAACGCCACTGGGCATTGCTGAAACCGCACTCCTCGCCGAACAACCCGTATTAGCTACGATCTTGCGGGCCGGCGTAGCCATGCATCAAGGGATGCTGAACGTATTCGACCAAGCGGAGAGTACGTTCATCGGGGCCTATCGTAAGACCAAAAAAAGCGGCGCGTTCGAAGTCCGCAAAGAATATGTAAGCAGCGTAGACCTGAACAACCGCATTGTCATCCTCGTTGACCCTATGCTTGCTACGGGCAGAACGATGGTACTTACCTGCAAAGAGTTGCTTGACGACTTCGACATCAAATCACTCATTATCATATCGGCCATTGCCAGCGAAGAAGGCATCGGACACATACAGGCATTCCTTCCCCAAGCCCAACTGTGGATCGGTGATGTAGATAGTGAGCTCACCAGCAAGGCGTATATTGTGCCAGGCTTGGGCGATGCGGGCGATCTGGCCTACGGGGCGAAAGATTAAGCGTGCACCCCGCCGAAACACCGTACGCGATGTTAAAAACCGCGTACGTGTTAATAAAAACTTCACACTAAGTTATTGGTATCAAGCTGCTTTTATCTTTACCTTTAACTCGCATTCAATAGCGTTCTTTTCCGTATCGTTCATTAAAAACCAATTTTATGACTTGGAAAAAATTCAGTGGCGAACCCATACGCCAGCCCATTCTTGACGAAGTATCCACCACCATTGCCCGCGAATATGCCTTGGGCAACAAGCTCAAAGTCTGTATTGGCACCGACTCACAAGTAAAGGGTGGCACCACCGAATTCGCTACTGTTATTGTGTTTGTCCGCGAAGGCAGGGGCGGCTTTATGTACATTCATCAGGACCGCACCAGCCTCAAAATGAGCATCAAAGAGCGTATGCTCGCCGAAGTGCAGCGCTCCATTGAAATCGCATACGCACTCTGTGATTTACTTGATCGCTACCATGTTGACCTCGAGGTGCATGCCGACATCAACACCAACCCCATGTTCAAATCAAACCTCGCCCTGCATGATGCTATGGGCTACATCCTCAGCATGGGCTTTGTGTTTAAAGCAAAGCCCGAAGCATTCGCGAGTTCGGCCTGTGCAAACAAGGTGGTGCAGTGATAATAAGAAAGACTCACTCGATCACGAATAATCCTTCGAACGAGCGATAGTGTTTCTTGATACCGAGTTGTTTCATTAATTCCCGAATCTCGACAGTTTCCCATGTATGGGTATTATAGCCCTGTCCTGCATCATTGTCATACAGCCAAGAAGGCGTTGACCACAGACAAGCGCTAAATTTAATCTGACGATAAAACTCCTTACGCACTCCTGACTGCCCGTGATGTGCCAATTGTAGATAATCACAATCAAGCTCCCTGGCATACGGGCTGGCTAACAGTTTGTCTCCACCTTCTCTACCTAAATCTGCCAAAAACAATATCGATTTGTTCGCGTCAGCCACCTTGATAACCATACTGGAATTGTTGTATGGATTTACAATTATTTCTTCATTACTTACACCTAATATCTTGAAAATCGTTTTTGAAATACGAACCTCATAGCCAGGTTCTCGTATGTCAATAACGTTGATGCCTGATTTGACAAGGTTATCATAAAACGTAAACGTAAGATCCTTCGAGTCGATCTCATACGTGTTAACAAATGCGTTTGAAAGTTTGGAGTGGTAAATTGTCTTAATTTTTATGCCGTTGGGATTTTCCAATATTTCATTCAAAGCTTCAATGTGATCGCTATGCGGGTGACTTACAAACCACGCCTCAACCTCATTTCCCAATGCTCCGATAAAACCCCTGAGATAAGTAGTCTCTGCATTTGTCCCCCCATCAAACACACATACTTTACCATTAGCCATCTGAAAAACGTAGGAATTCATTATTGTGTTTACCTGGGAGGGTAGCTGCCACATTATGAAATCGCTTTTACGCTGGGCCTGGGTGTACAAGGTGAAAAAAACGAGAATAAGCAGTAGTAAAATACGATTCATAAATACTTTATCTAATAATTTGGTTTTCAATACACTTTTATATTTCCCGTCAGAAACGCTTTCATATCCCCGTAGTAGGATAGCGGTGACAATGTGTTCTCTTTTAAATAATTGACCTTGTTTTCATTACACAACGCATAAAACTCCTCCAGTCGGCTTAATAGCAATTCCTTGCTCCACTGCCTATCGCCTATTTTATAAAAATCGCTTCCGTCAGGTTCACCGGCCTTTTTAATTATTTCCAATATGGCATAAGTCAATGGCATACGGGCAACTTTAACCCGCTTGAGCAGTGTGGTGTCAGAAGCTATTTTACGTTCCGCTTGGTCGAAAAGATGTTCATAACGCACCAAAGCCTCAGGACTTAAAAAACCAGCTAAATGATTTTCCGGAGAGCCGTAGATGGTGAGTTTGATTTTAGATGCTTCCAGCAAATCATGTGTCGATTGTATATATTCATCAATGTAGGGCGCCGCTTTTCCATAATATCCGTTTAGAAAGTCAGCCATTTCCTTAGCGATGTCCACTTGAGGATTCCACAACAATTTAGCAATAAGGTATGGCCGCAGTTCTGCAAACTCCCCGCCCTTGCTAATATTCCCCTGCTGAAAATGAACATGCACACCGTGATTGCTGAAATATTGAATATTCGGTTGCAATATTCGCAAGTTCGGAAAAGGCGCATATAAGTTTGAAAATTGCACAACATAATCCCACATCATGATGTTGTCGGTTAGTTGTCCCCAACCTTCAACGTCCTTGCGAAAGTCAGTGCTAAGCGTATCGGTAGCAATCGGCTGCTGTCGGTCGCACTCAATGGAACACAACATGATGTTCACGTTGCTGTCGACATCAAGGTGTTGCGGAGGCCGACGGCTATAACGGTAAGCCAACGTTGATATCACATGGTCGGGAAATTGCTCGGCAATTCCGTTCACAAACGTAACAAGTGAGCCGCTTGGCGAGCCGGTCAGCAAATCAATTTCTGCGCAGTCATTGCATGTGCATTCATACCCACTATTCGGATAGGTATCATTCTGGCTAACCGACCAATATTTGGCTTCTGGGTTTTCTTTAATGAAGTTTCTTAACTTTTCCACGATGAGGTGGCGGACTTCCCGATTGCTTAAGCACAATTGTGCCTGCAGATGCGGGTCGTCCTGAAACCCACGCCGCTTACCATCCACCAACGCAAAATATTCCGGGTGCGTTGCAAAATACTCGCCGGCAGGTATAAATGTACTGAAGGTGTGTACCCACAGACCCCAGTCGGGTTTCATTTGGTCAAGTTTATGCCAGTCTCGATAAAATGGATCTTTCACCACATCGTAAAAGACGTTGCGATAGCTGTTTTGTGGCTGTTGCACTTCGTAAAGCCCTACCGGCAATGTGATCCGTTTCCGCTTGGGATATGTAAGCACGTCTGGGGCGTAGCAACGGTATCCTAAATATTTCTCGAAAAACGTATATACACCATATAATACACCCTTGCCCGCACCACCTTCGATAAAAATCCGATCTCCACGTACTTTAATTACAAATCCATCTTCTTCAAGCGCCTCCCCGGTTTCAAGCAAGCCGTTGGAACCTTCTCCAATAACCACTTCCTTATCATTAGTCGAATTACTTGTAACCAACGGCAAAGAAACGCCCGCCCGCATTTCGAACAGGCGTTGGAATTCGTTGGCAGCATGCTTTGTTAACGCAGAAGCGTCTGGCGATATTTTTATTTGGTATGCAGAACGGCCATGATTAGCTAGCTGTAGCGACTGTTCTGCAAACAGAATAAGCGGAATAAACTGAATAAAAAGAAATAATGTGCTTCTTGTTTTCATCGCATCTTATTGAAAAGGGATTAAAAATCCCACCCTGGGTTTTGCCAATTCGCTCCGGTATTTTCCCTAATCTTTGTTATTTCTGTTATGTTAATGGGGAAAATTAAAAACTTGTCAGCAATAGCCTTCCTTTTGGGAAACGCAAATCGGTTATAAATATACGTACCATCTGCTTCTTTTTCGATGCGCATACCGGTTACAGTTTCCTCCTGTTCAGCCAAAATCTTCCAACGTCGCAGGTCAAATGGCCGCTGCCCTTCGAACGCTAACTCTACACGTCTTTCATTTCGATATTTATCCTCAAACGCTTCTTTCGTCATACCCGCCGGGAAATGAGGCATACCCGCACGATCGCGAATAGCGTTGACCGCATCTACGGCGCTCATCTCCCTTCCCCCCTGAAGCGGAATCTTAGTGTCTGGGCCATGCGAATGATAAGCACCTTCGGCGAAGTTTAAGTACAGTGTCGCCAATCGGAACATCCGCATTGCCCCATCTGCATTCGCGGCGTTGGTAGAATTTGGGTGATTATACTTCCGCAAGTAGTAGCCCGTCGGTGTATGTCGCCGGTCATTATTCGCAATGCCCTCTGCCCCACCAACGAAGGTCTCAATGCGTTTATCATCCGGCCGATTAGGGTAACGGGCCGCCCCATTAAATTGCACAGTAGCATAGAACCTCGGATCCCTGCCTTCATATGGTGCCTGAGGATTATACCCCGAATTCGGGTTGATGATCGGAACCAGACGATTCGTGTCTTCGTAACCTAAGATGGGCGGTTGCCCGCTACTTCGCATCTCATACGCATCCACCAGGTTTTGGGTAGGCGTCTGACCGGCGGTAACCATGCCTGGATTGGTCGGGAGGCCGGCGTTACTCCAAATTGATAGCTGCCCCCCACCCCAAAAAATGGTTTCCCTATCGACGGAGCGTGTAACATCTTGCATCAGGAAATAATTTTCATACGCATTATAGCTGGTACCATCCGTGGGAGCCGCTTTAAAGAGCTCATAACCATGTTCAAGGCATTCAGCCAACGCCCTGCCGGTAATTTCCGTAGCCTGTTCCCAAGTAATCGTTCCATCAGCCCATAACGGGCTGGCTGCATACAATGCAGCCTCCGACATGATGGCGTAAACCGAAGCCCGGTTTAATCGCCCAACCAATCGATCGTGATGACCCCATGGAAACCCAAGTTGAGTGTCGGGGCCTTTCAATGCTTCTTCGCATTCGGACAAAACAAAATTGACAACCTCGCCAAACGATGGCCTCACATCCGACGAATAATCGTAATCCACGGGAAGTGGTTTGGTGACAATGGGGACACCTCCATAGCGCTTTGCAAGCTGCCAATAGTAGTATGCACGCATCGCGTGGACTTCCGCAATGTAGCCAGCCTTTTGATCTGCTGGCAATCCAGCAGTCTCGTCATGAATATATGTTAAAAAAACATTACAGCGCCTGATAAACGTATATAGTGTATTCCATGGATCGCCACCGAAGGTATTGATTCCGTGATTAGCTGCTGTAATATTACCATTATACCAATTAATCAATGAACTATTGGTTAAGTAATCTGCATCCTGTGCTTCATCGGTAAAAGACGCACTCATGATATTCGGCGACACGATTGTCGAAAAACATGAGCTATATAACTGTTGAATCTTGAATTGATTGCTAAAGATAAATTCGTAAGTCACCCGCCCATCATCTTCCGGGTCCAACATACTGGAGCACGAAGTGCCAAAGAACAATCCAACTAATACCAGTAACTGAATGAATATTTTTGATTTCTTTTTATTTTCCATAATAAATCTCCCTTAGAAGCTTACATTAACACCGAAATTAAAAACCCGGGCGGGTGACAATGTATTGTAATGATTTTCCGGTCCAAACTCGTAATCGCCCAACCGATCCCATGTAATCAGGTTATGGCCACTAACAAACACCCGTATTTCTTTGCTGTCAATTGCATTTACTACACTGGCCGGAAGTTGATAAGAAACTTCGACATTTCTGAGCCGCACATAGGATCGGTCTATAACGAAGAAATCACTCGCTGCAGCATTGGTTGTTGTTGACACCAATGACAACGCGGGATGTAAAATTGGTTCACCGTTTTCATACCGCTCTTCGGTCCACGCGGAAAGATGGGTCGGAGAATACAAACCGTCGCGTATGGCTGATTCATAGAATCCTGCATTACCATGGACCAAGTTCTTGATTTTTGCACGGCCATTGAATAAAGCGGAAAAGCTAAATGCCCTATAAGTAAGCCCAATCTGAAATCCGAACGTATAACGGGGAAGGATACCATAGCCAATCGGTACCTGATCTTTCTCATCTACCACTCCGTCTTCGTTTAAGTCCACATACTTTAGGTCGCCGACTCGCGGATTCCCAAAGGCATAGTTCGTTGTGGAAAGGTAATCATCAAGTTCTGTTTGACTATTGAAAAACCCATTGCCGTTGGAATAGTCAACCTGGTATCCCCACGCCTGGCCAATCGGAAATCCTTGCACACGCTTGCCGTACACATAGTCGGAAGTTCGCAGGTTTTCACCGGCCTTTTGTATCTTGTTGTCGCCGATATTTAGATAACCGTAGGTACTTACGGAAAGCTTGTCATTGACCTGTTTATCGTAACCCAATTCAATTTCGACACCTGTGTTTTCAGCACTTCCACCGTTTATTAACGGAAACGATGACACCAGTCCGTTATATGCGGGGATATACGCGGTATTGTTAATCATTAAATTATCCGTTTTCAATGCGTACCACTCGGCCGCCACGCTGACCCCATTTTTGAATTTAGTTTCTATACCTATATTCGTTTTATGGACTTTCTCAGGTTCGTACAGTGGATTGCCCGAGCTCACTTCCGTGACACCGCTTATATTATCAAGGTAGCCATATCGCGGTACCCCGGTCTGGTCGTTGCCGTTTATTCCGTACGAGGCTTTCAGCTTAAGGAACTCCAACCACTGCATCTGATCGAAAAAGTGTTCGTTTGATGCAATCCATGCCGCAGCAACCGCCGGTGTGGCATGGAACCTGCGTCCGCGGGCAAAATTATCCGATCCGGAATATCCAGTACCCAAGGTAACTACATAACGGTTATCAAACACATAGGTGCCTATTGCACCCGTGTAAATACGTTTATATAACAAGGGGTCTCCATTGAGGTATTTCTGAAACATACCATACAGATAGCCGCTTACCTGATGATTTCCAAACCTTCTATCGTACATACCGGATACTTGATAATTTAAATTATAAAACAGCCTTCCTACCTTAGATATGGTAAGCGGCGTATGCTCGTTTGTACCCTTTTTCTGAAACATCAGTTCGTTCCAATCGCCATCTCGGGTCCATCTTTCGTAATCCCGCAGCGAGCCCAGCGTATTGGGACTGTTGGTTTGAAAACCGATATTTCCGAGCACCTTAAGTCCCTTGATTACCTGATTCAGATCTGCTTCGAGACCAAAATTAGAATAGATATTGGTAGCAGTATGCTGTCGGTATCCCTGTCTGTTCAAACGACCATACGTGCTATTGGATGCGTCTGAATTGATGGAAGTGACTACTTCGCCCCCCGGGTGAATGATATCGCCCGTATTGGGATCGATAATAACGGGAGTAACGTCGTAAATGATGGGCGGCATTTCAAATATGCTTGTATAGGTGTCCGCCATATTCTCATCGGTGGTTTTTTCCCGTACGGCATTACCCGCTACATTCAAGTATGCCCGGAATACACTGTTTAATTTGGCGTCGACATTCGTTCGAAAATTAATCCACCGGTACAACGGATCGGGTTTGTATTTTTCATTTTTCTCGACGATGAAATTCGATGTTTGATTCATGAAGTTTACGTTCGAGAAAAAAGTTACTTTTTCGCCCCCTCCTTGCATGTTGAGCGATGAGCGCTGCACGTGGGCAAATCGATTTATATATCGGTCAAACCAATTATTATCCGGATAGTGCTCCGGGTCCCCCCCGGCTGTGTATGCGTTTACGACCTCTTCTGGGAATAGCTGGAATTTCCCCAATGCGTTGTTATCATTATACGCCGCTTGATTCCGTAGCGATACGTATTCGAACGCGTTAAGCGTCCGTGGTCTTTCTGATAATTCTTGCAACGAATAATCCACGCGCCCGTTAACTTCAAGCTTTCCTATCCGTCCTCGTTTGGTTGAGATTACAATAGCTCCATCCGCACCGCTAATCCCATATAAGGCTAACGTTGATGCGTCTTTCAAAACGGCCACCGTATTGATCTCATTGGGATTGATGTATTCCAATACCAATTCGGGTCTGACCAGAATCATCAATCCGTCGACAATGATTATGGGGTTTCTCATTTCTCCCGTCGCTCCGCCCCGTACCCAAAATTGATTTTTAACCCGTGCCCATTCCGATGACGTCTCATTGGTGAGTAATCCTGAAAAGCGACCTGCAAAGGTGGAAGACAGATTAGGCATAGGAGTTTTCGCGAGTTCACTTCCGGTTACAACGGATATCGAACCCGCTAAGTGGTCCTTTTGCTGGCGAATGAAACCTAAATCAATTATTTCTTCCATACCGAGGGAATCCTCACCTCCATTCACCTCGGTATTCAGGCTTTGAGCAGCGGCTTGGGCATGCATTAGGAAGCAACATAGCACGCCGCAAATATATCTTTTAAACATATTTAATTGTCTTTAAAACGATGTAAACCATTATTACCAACCAGGGTTTTGCCAGTTCTCGCCAGATACGCCAAAAATCTTATTGACCTCTGCCTGGGGAATGGGAGCTTTCAAATATTTATTAGTATAGTTTTGTCTTTCAGCAAGCCGCACAGGTCGCCGACGATATGTAAAATGGGAAAATTCACCACCTGCGTTGGTATGTCGGGTTATTTCCATCGCCGTAACCCACTTATCTGTTGCGGAAAGGTCACCATCCGGCTCCTGCCAGCGTCTCACGTCAAAAAAACGGTGCCCTTCGAGTGCCAGTTCAACCCGGCGCTCGTGCCGAATACGCAAAATCAACTCTTCTTTGGAAAATCCGCCTGACAGTGACGGCATGGCGGCACGTGCCCTCACTTCATTAACCACGGCAATTGCCTCGTCCGCATAACCGGCATGCGCCGCAGCTTCAGCGAAGTTGAGGAGCATTTCAGCTAACCGAAAGATTTTCTCACGTGGACCGGGTATTTCGTTGAAAGAGCCCGCATTGGGCGAAATAAACTTCCGTAGGTAGTAGCCTGTACGCGTGCGGTAACGAACGTTCTCACTAATACCGAACAACGGATCATCTTTCCAAGTAGAAATAGTACGCGTTGCAAATCCGAATCCGTTATTGCCATCTGGTGTATAATTATCCAAATTTTCCGGGCTTAAACTGGTATGCCAGTAACAATACCGCTCACTTCCGTTATAATAAATCGACGCGTAAAAGCGGGGATCCCGTTTCTCGTAGGGGTTTTGCGGATCATATAGGCTATTAGCCGGATTGTAATTGGGTTGGGTATGCCGCTCATCCAAGTAAGGATTATCCAAGTTCAGTATTGTCTGACCGTTGATAGTTTCAAAGGCATCAACTAGTTCCTGCGATGGACAAGTTGCCGCTCGGTATCCGGCTTGCGCTCCCACTCCTTCAGCATGAAAGTTCCCATTCATCGGGGCCCAATGGCTATAAATGGTCTCTCGATCTCTCGGAGAAGGCGTAAAATCCAGATCCCTCGTGTAATATTCATTTAATATTGCTGCGGCGGTCGTATATTCGTCGGCCTGATCCGCAGGGAAATTAGCAGTATGATTGGGAAGATAAGATTGGAAACCTTTATATACAGAGGGGAAATTGAGCGCATTATATAACTGATATCCGTTTGTTTCTAATGCTTCCACTGCGGCTTTATTTACCTCATACGCTTCTTGCCAATGATCTTCCCCTTCGTTATACAACGGACTTGCCGCATACAGGATGGCACGAGATTTTATCGCTTCTGCCATTGCTTTGGTCACGCGATAGGCCTCCGTTTGATTGGTTATACGCCACGGCAACGAAGCCGTGGCCAATGCGTTATTACAGTCTTCTATGATAAACTGAACAGTCTCATAATACGATGCACGCTTTACCGTCGAAAAGTCGGTATCAAGGGAAAATGGCTCGCTGATTAACGGCAACCCGGTACCGTACCATTTTAATAATTCTAAGTAATAAAAGGCACGAAGAATATGTGCTTCGGCTTTCCATCGGGCTCTGTCAGTATCATTATTCACCGCTGCGGTCTCAATCCTGCCGATAAAATACGCGCAGTTCCGGATGGCCTCAAAATAACGCTCCCAATATAGTCCATTGCTTACATTCTGAAAACCTACCATGTCTGTCATCGGATAGTTGCCAGCCGCCGCATCACCATTATACATTCGCGGACCCATTCCGGATGGATAGTCTATGTCGTCTGCATCCCAGGCTTCATCGCTTGCTACCACGGGGCCTCTAGTGTTATACCAGTATTCATTCCCATATGCAGGAATATTCGTATAACATGTATTTAAAAAAGCGGCTACCCGGTTATGATCGGAAAAAACTTCATCAAGTGAAACTTTTCCGTCTGGAGCCTGATCCAATATATCTTCACAGGAGGTCAGCACAAACACTAAAAGCAAAAGTGAAAATCTGCTGTATATTTTAGTCATTATAGTTAAATTAATAAGGCCGATAAATCAAAAAGAAACATTCATCCCGAAGCCAACGAACTTAGTAATGGGATATTGTACCGGGTGCGTTTTCTCAGGGTCTTGATGCGACATCTTCAACTTATCCCACAGGAAGAGATTCTGGCCTGACGCAAAAATACGGAGGTTTCCCACGCCAAGCCTTTCGAGTACCTTATCCGAGAGGGTGTATCCGACTTGAAGATTACGTAAACGGATAAAAGACCGATCCTGCAAAAAAAACTCATTGGCGACATGATTGGATGTGGTACCTGTACTTAATCGCGGGTATGTGATTTCTGCTCCCTGCTCAAACCGTTCTCTCGTCCACGCATTATGATGATAGCCAAAATACGTTCCCTGCTTGACGTTTTCATAGATGCCATCTCCGCTCCAAATTGATGAATAACGCCCGACTCCCGACAAAAACACACTGAAGTCAAATCCTTTGTATTCGAAATTAACATCAAAGCCAAAGGTAACACCCGGAATGCTGGTATAACCTATTGGGGCCATATCCCGTTGATCGATGATTTCATCGCCATTCAGATCGACGTATTTCAGGTCACCGGGTTGGGGGCTCCCAAATGAATAAGTCAGGCCGCTCGCTTCGATTTCCTCGCCCGATGTCCAGTAACCTTTGCCCGGGGAGCTCCAATCAACTTTGTATCCCCACTGCTGTCCTAATCCGTAACCTGTCGAAGTATACGCGTAGGCATATGTTTCATCCCGCCGGGGTTCGTCGTTGTAGACGACAACATTTTTATTAAATCCGAGATTCCCCTTCGCGGTTATAAAAAAGTCATTCGAGAGTTTTCCATTATAAACGAGTTCCAGCTCTACGCCTCGATTATTGACCTTTCCAAGATTAGCCTTCGGGATGTTGCCAGCCGGAATTCCCTGATAAACCGGCACAGCACTGCGCTGAATCAAGATCTGTGACCGCCTTTCGCTAAAGACATCGACGGACCCGCTCAATACGTTCAATAGTTTAAAATCCATACCTATATTCAGTTTGTCGGCCACTTCCCACGTAAGCCCCAGGTTTCCCAATAACCCTTGATTGATGACTTCACCGATGCCGAGCCCCCCAACATTGTTGTTCTGTCCGATGGTGATGTTATCTAAATATAGAAATCGGGAACCACCGATCTTATCATTACCAACACGTCCATAGGATCCTCTGATCTTGAATAACTGCAAAATAGCATCGGCTGTATAGAACTGTTCATTGGATAACACCCAGGCTGCAGAATAAGCAGGAAAAAAACCGAACCTTTTCTTTGGAGAGAATTGTTCAGAACCATTATACCCCATGTTTATTTCAGCAAAATAACGTTCATCATAATTGTAAGTACCCCGAGCAGCGACACCAACTACATTGTAAGGTAAATCGGCCAATACCGCTTCCCAGTAGTCCCGCTGGGCTAAGAATAAGCCCGAGACCTGATGCTTATTGAAGCTTCTATTATAATTGAGCGATGCTTGGAAATTGATATTATAATTTGAGAAGGAATGACGTGTCAATGTCATCGGATTCTCGGCCGAGGCTTTCTCGGAATATCCCACACTGTTCCTTTCGTATTCTGGCTCCGCATAATAGGTTCTTTCACTACGCTGGCCAAAAAGTCTTGTTTGTGGAAATACATCATAGGCAGCCAGCACCTTTCCTGATAGCCCCGGGGTAACCATTTTTCCAAAATCGAATTCAAATTCCAATGAAGAGTTGAGATTTGTGCGTGTATATACTTCATATCCATTTCTGTTTATCATGCCGTAAGGTGCCCAGTCGGCATAAATAGGAATTATGATATGGTCGCCTGGCACGTCCGGGTTCACTCCCGCCATTGTAGTTGGCCCTATAGACACGGGAGTCATCAACATCGTTGTCAACATAATCCCGCGTAGCATTTCTTCCGTCGAGCTGAACGGAAAGGAAGTGGGCGTATTTTGATCTTCAATATAGGATGCGATATTAAGTCGTGCGGTCAGAAAATCAGACATTTGATAATCTAGATTTGACCGGAAGCTCCACCTGTCCAATCGTATTGCAGGGTCGTAACCCAACTTATCCTTAGGTTCGGTATTAAGGTGACCACCTTGCTTGATGTAACCCACATTAAAAAAATATTGTGTACGCTCAGTACCACCCCGTACATTGGCGTTCAAGTGCGTTTCAGGAGCATACGGTTTAAATACCTGCTCATAAAAGTAATTGTCTGGGTAAATATGTCGTCTCAGGGCCGCTTTGGTTTCGTAGTCTGGATCATTCGGGTCAAGGCCCAATAATGGGTTCTCGTATTTTTCACGAATCTCAGCAGCATAAACAGGATCGTAACCGTCGTTAATATAAGCTTGGTTTCGAAGATCGATATAGTCTACAGAATGCAACCGCTCAGGTTTCCTAGTAAACGAGGAATACGTCTGTAACGCCGAAATGGACAAGTTGGCTTTACCTACTTCGCCTCGCTTCGTGGTAATGATGATTACGCCATTTGCACCCCGGACGCCGTACACCGCTGTAGCCGATGCATCTTTCAACACGCTTACCGATTCGACTTCATTAATATCGAGGGTACGGATATTATCACGCGGAACACCATCGATAATGATTAATGGACTTGAACTATTCATCGTTGCGGCGCCCCTTAGGTATATCGTTGGATCGTCACTGCCGGGCATTCCTCCTCCAGATTGTGTTGCGGATAAACCGGTTAATCTGCCTGCCAGCGCATTCCCAAAACTGGTAACCGCGGTTTTCCGGAGGTCTGACGACTGAACGGTGGAGATGGCGCCAGTTAACGAAACTTTGGCCTGCTTGCCGTATGCAACCACCACAACTTCTTCCAAATCACTGACCTCAGTCGCTAACCTCATATTCACTACGGCAGCACTGCCCGTTGTGATTTCCCGGGTGGAGAACCCTACGCCACTGAATATTAGCATTGCGGCACTATTGAGGGTCTCGATTTGATAGTTTCCTGCATTATCCGTAGTTGTCGCGATACTTGTTCCCTTTACCGAAACTGTGATGCCTTCTAATGGGTTTCCTTGTTCATCAGTCACCTTTCCCGTTATCATCCGTTGGACAGGCCTTGTTATTATGGGAGCCGAAACCTCCTTTTTTGGCCCTATCAAAATGGTGTTTTCTCGGATACTGAACGTTAGTGCCTGTTCTTCCAGCACGTCCGAGAGGAACCGCTGCAACGGCACCTCCTTAGCTGAAACCGAAACCGTCTTGGTGTCTTTTAAAAAACGTACATTGTAGATGACTTTGTACGCGGTTTGCTTCTCGATTACTTTGAACACCTGAGGCAACGAATAGTCGTCGCCAACCAACGTGACAGTTTGCGAATAAGACGCTGCGCTGAGGTGTATGCATCCGACCAACACCAATAGTGCTGTTAATCTCATTACTCGAAATACCTGCTTTCGTTTTATTCCCCTCGCTGTATGTATGGGGAAATGAATTATCATATTCATGGCATGTTATAGCCACGGCAATACTTTTTTCCTTAAGTTTGCAGTGACTGGATAGCTTAATTTATTAATTATAACAGAAGTTCGGTTGTCCAATATCGCAGGGAGGATGGTGAAGCGTCTTCCCTGTGTGTTTTTCTGGACTTCTGGTCAAGTGGTATCTCTCATATCCATACGCATCGGTGGTTTTATATCGTTAGTGATTCATATTATTTAATAATCAGGTCGTTTCCTTGTATATGGTAATCGATTCCAGAAATACGCAACAGCTCCAACACCGTCTGTAGCGTGACATTCCGAGACATCGTTCCGCTAAACCGCTCGTCCGGCACGTTACTTTCATAGATCACGTCCACGTCATACCATCTAGCCATTTGCTTCATCATGTCCGATAGTGTTGTGTTGTCAAAATTAAAGTCGCCATCCTTCCAAGCGATATACGGCCTGACGTCGACAGCCCGTTTAGTTATCCTAGCCCCTGAAAGCACACTTTGGTCACTGGGAGCCAACAGCATGCGCTCGCCGCTAGCATGGATTTGCAGCTTCACACTTCCCTCCACTAAGGTTGTTTTCACTTCATTTTCGTCGGTATAGGCAGAAACGTTGAACTCCGTACCCAGTACTTCAATCTGCTGACCTAGACTTACCACCCTAAATGGCCTTTGCGAATCTTTCGTTACTGAAAAATAAGCTTCGCCTTCAATTTCAACAACGCGCTCTTCGCTTGCAAACCGCGAAGGATATTTAAGCGTAGATTCCGCATTTAACCACACCTTGGTTCCATCTGAGAGTGTAATATCGTACGTCCCCCCTTTGGGAGTCGTGAGTTGTAAGTAGTGGGTCGTGCGTTCGGTTTCCGCTAGTTTTCCATCCCATACATCATCGCCATCAGTGTACATAATTCTGTCGCCAATGACGATTCCTGTTTTCTCTTCGCTCAAATCAATCGTGTGCCCATCTGCGAGGGTAAGCGTGGCTCGGTTTCCGCCCGGTGCGACGTCATTTGGTTCCAACACGATTTCCGGTTTTGGGCTTTCGACCGAATCATTGGATACGTACCACACAAATGCGAAGGCGAGTATCGCTACTGCCGCCGCATAGGGAAACCACCGCAACAATCGTTTTTTCTTAAACGCGCGTTTAGCGTAGTACAATTTATCTAAATCATCCAGCCCGTGCGCTTCATTCCCGGCATACTGATTAAACCAAGCATGCAAGCGCGCCTGCTCTTCGGGCGTACAACGACCCGATCGATAACGCTCAAATAATTGCCTGATTTTTTCTCGCTCTTGCATATCATTTACAATTGGGCTCCAAAGGTTCTCATCCCTTTTATAGCTATACTAATGGGATGGATAAAGGTTATAGTTGACTTGAACTTCTTTTTAAAAAAATAATAAGACGGATACCAACCGCTGCAATTTGCCGCGTAGAATACGCATTGCTTGATGCTTATGTTGTTTTACGGTACCCTCACTGATAGCCATACGTTCAGCAATTTCCTTATTGTTTAGGTGATCTTTCCATGAAAGCTGGTATACTTCCCGCATTTTGGGGGGCAACTGTTCGATTTTTTCTTCTAACAGCCTCTCCAGTTCACGCGCGAGTACGGCCTCTTCAGTGGTGCTAACAGATTGCTGCTCGAAAGCAAGATATGAATTAATGTATTCATCGAAGTGTTTACTCCGGCTCATCACGGTAAGAATCCGGTTTCGTAGCACAGTATAAAGGTAACCTTTGATATTGCCTTTTGGGTCTATACGGTCTGCATACTGCCACACCGTCACAAACAATTCTTGTACAGCATCACGTGAATCTTCTTCATCACGCAACAAATGGTAGGCTGATAAATACATGGCAGTCCGGTGGCGCTCATAAAATAGTGCGTACGCTTCCTTGTCGCCTTGCTGGATACGCTCGATGAGCATCTCGTCTGAGAGACTGCCTTGATAGCTTCGATTCATATTTTCTCCTTTTTATACCATGATGAGAACCTTAGGAGGAAATGATATATTCGTATCGACGACATGAAAAGCCATTCTAGCAGACTTACGCTATAACAATGGTGTTTGAATTGGTTATAAAACACCCACATTGGTAGCGAACTTACTGGTTTATAAACGAAGGTGCAACCTGTACCGTACTGGGTTATCGTTTTAAACAGGTTCACCAATCACCTAATTGTTGAAGGAATTGAATCTAAACTATAGTATTGATGGCTCACGTGACCACTGTCATATTTGATAATCCGGAAACCAGAAGGATCGTCTCCCAATGGCCGGCCCACAGGCCCAGTGACGACCATTTCCAATTCACCGTCTTTCCCATAAGCGTTCCGATGTAGGTGACCGGCAAAAACATGGCTCACCTGATACTTTTTAAACAGAGTCAAATACCGCTTTCTAACTTCCCTTTTTATATTGAAATACTGGTCATCTTCATCCGGCTCTTCTAAAAACAAGGGGTGATGCTGAAAAACGATAATGTGAAAATTGTGCGATGCAGCGTCCAACAAGATCTCCTGTAACCATTCGAATTGTTTGTCGGCTTCGTCCTGAACTAGACTCGGATCTGAAATCAACGACGAATTGAGTACAATCCCCATTAACTTCCCATGAAAGAAGGTATAGTAATCCTTTCCGAATTGGCGCCTGTAGTCAGCCAGCAATTCATTTGTAACTTGATTTTCTAATTCATGATTGCCAGGCAAATTGTACAACGGTATGTTCGGATCAAGTTTATCCGCTATAGCTTTATACGCAGCTATCTGTATAGTGTCGCCGGGGATATTGATTAAATCACCGGTAACGATTACAAATTTGGGTTTTAATCGGTTTGCTTCCGAAATGGCCCGCTCAAAATTGATTGTTTCTTGAATGAAATCCTCGTTATTATTAAAAAAGCCAAACTGCGTATCCGACATTTGAAAAAAGAAAAATGATTCATCGTTATCGATACTGCCACCAGTGCATTGTACGATCATCAGAAAAACAAGGCTGCCAACGACTTGAAAAAGGTATTTTAACATATCAAAGGTATCAGAAAACTAAATTACTTTATCAATCCGAAACAACCGAGTACCTCCCGGTGGGATAACCAATTCGACAAAACCATTATTCGCTTCTATGGTACCGCCAGAAATCACATCTGTTATTTGGGCTCGGAAAGGCAAAAACAGCTGTCTTCCCCCGCCGGCTAGAGAATGAATGCAAATCCAACCCCGACCCGCATAGACGACATCTTCTTGTTCATTGTAACGATGTGCGCCGGCCTGCTGCCACAATTCACCCAATTCTGCTGCTGACCACTGATTTTTTTGAGGATAACGCTCGATTTTCTCGCCTTTGGCTTTCAAGACAGTCCCTTCACCATCGGAATGTAGCAGCCAATTGCCTATTGCCAACCGGTCAACGATAAGCTGTTCTTCCCTACTCAAATCACGAAGTCCCAGCAGCCAAATAGCCTTGTATTGGTCCACTTCGATTTTGTCTAAATCGGTGCGTAGGTATAAGTCATAAGGTACGCCGCATTTACCCAGCGCATAACGGTTGGCCATCAGTTCAGCGGTTTGCTGACCAAAACTTTTATCCCAGAACTGCAACCGCTCATCAACCACGACAGCTACTTCTGTATGCATGTCTGGACAGTCGTCCGGCGAGTACCTCTGGTGCAGTTCCTGCCCCTCCTGAATCACCCTCATCAACCGGGGATCGCTGAACCAACCTCCCCACATGTCAAACCACCAACCTCCATACCCATATGCCAACATCCTTCCCAAGTTTTTCCATAAGAGGGATACCGATGTTTCCATATTCTCGGGTCCTATCCACACACCTTTGCTATACCAGTCGCCCGGCGGATCAATGTTGGGAGCCCTGTCTTTCAACAGGGTGGTGATACTGGTACGGGTGTCGTTTTCAGCCAGCCATAGCTTGCCATGGAGCTGAACAGATTTAATTGCCGCAAACGGTGCCCAATCTTCTCCAGCAACGCGGTGATAGTCGTTGGGACTGGAAAGATAGTCGAGATTCGGAAAATCCAGCAGCTTCGCTAGCGCACCGTGCCCGCGGCGGGGATCGGTCACAAAGTAATGGTACCCATAAAACGCCCCGGTGAGTAACCGACCGGCACTGGCATCTTTGACGATATCACAAAAATACATGATATGATCAGCCATCAGGCCAGCGTGGAAATCAAACGTATCGAAATAAGATCGGTCGCTACCGGCATTTCGCCAACCTTCTTCACGGTTCTTGCCGCTGATATCTTCTGGCCGAGCGGCTTCAAAGGTTAGTGATTTATCGTTCCACGCCTCACGTAAGGCTGCCACATCTGCAGCGTACTTCTCTCGAAGCCATAGCTGGAAGCTTTTCAAGCGCGCCGGACTCCCATCATAAAAGAAATCGCGGTAATGGTAGAACCATTCTTCTGTAAACCCACCCGCCACGTGGATACCAACAAGATGTGGCGCATAGTTAGATTCCAACAGCCAGTCGACGGTCTTCCGCAGCACCTCCCCAGCATCATGCCGCCATTTCATCGACGCGAAACTCGTCCGAATCGAGGTACCGTCTGGCTGCCGACTCACTTCATCGGGATGTGCATTCTCCCACCATATCGGTGGATCGAGGTGCAGCCGAATAATTACCCGAGCGGCAGAATCAGCCTTGATAAGATCGTCGAAATCCTCCTGGATGCTCGAAAAATCAAATACATGTGGTGCTTGCCAAATAGCCTTACGGAACGGCCCGATACCAGACGTGGAATTAATACCTTGGTCGCCGAGGTATGCGGGTATATTGTAAAGGTGGAGGCCCGCATCTGCCATCTCCTCGTAAAATCGGGTCTCGCCAAGATAGGACATATACGCATAGGGGGGCCATTTTTGGCCGTTGATGTATAGCGCAGGGACATCATTCTCCACGCGTACCTCTGCAGTACGCTCGCCCTGCTTTGTAAAGCGCGCCAAACCACATCCCGAAAGTGCGATGACACTAAACCCAATAAGCAGTCCGAACTTACCCCTCCCAAGCATACACCAATACATCACCGGGTGCCACAGGCAATTTACTGACATATGCATCGGCCTTTACAATGCTCCCGTCTTTCAATACGCGATTCAATCGACTATCACCCTCGATCGTCACCGACATGCTTTCCTGGAAATCCCGGTTCACGATAACCAGATAGGAAGTATTTCCCTTCTTCAACACCGAGACGATTGCCCCTGTTCCCGCTGTTTCAAATTTGGTAATTACCTCAGGTAGCTTTTCCAACCGTCGGGTCCCTTGTGGAATCGATTCGCCCGTGTGGGCTACCGAAACCACCTCTGCATTTAAAAACACCTTGGACAGTCCACGGATTTCGCGGTTCATTTGCGTGATATAGTCATAAACTTCTGTACGCTTTCTGGTATCGTATTCAATCGGAGCATGGTGAAAATCCCATGTACCCGGCTTCGGCGTCCAATAGGTGAAATATTGGATGCCCTGCGCGCCGTAAGCCAAATTGCTATAAACCTGCACGCGTATTTCCGCAGGTGTGGGAATGGGATAAGGTGTATGGGCCACCGTCAGCGCAAATGCCCAAAATGGCTTCCCGGCTTTGCGTGCCTCATCCGAAAAAATCTCCAAATTTTCATAGAACCCTGCTCGCATCGTCCGGTCACCCGATTCATCCTCGACAATGGGGTAATGATCAAAAGATAACAACTGAAGGGGCACTTCTTCAATAAATAATTGTACATGCTCCCGGTATGTTTCCGTGCCTAGCGCTTCTTTCCCGGCGTAGTTCGGGAAAAGATTCAAGTAGCAAAAATGCTCACTATCAACCGCTTGTATACGCCTTGCCCACTTTCCAAGTGCCGGAAAGTCAACCCGGCCAGGTTCATCCCGCAAGAAATAACCGGCCAACGCTGGGTGGTCCTTAAATCGCTGTACGATTTTCTCGGGCTCCTTCTCCAATTCGGGACAGTGGATAATCATTTTAACACCCGCCTTTTGTGCCGACTCCATAGCCACAGCAAGTTCGTCGACACTATTGAAAAAGGTGAAGTTATGCGTGATTCCCGATTGGCGCAATTCGATATAGCGCTCCACCGTGCTTTCCTCCGGAGAAACCCCATACCATGCCAGAATCGGAAGCTGTTCTGCTGTGCTATTTCCCTGTTGCGCAAACGATAGGATGGAACATCCAATTAGACTTATCAATAAAAATAGGTGCTTCATAATAGTTTATAGTGTTTAATAAAAGGCAAATATTATAATGCTATTCGATTATCCTATCTCAATGTCTTGTCTATGACATGAAATAGCCTATAAAATTGATTCCCAAATGAAATCAATCGTTCAATTGGTTACAAAACAAACAAACCGCTAGCGAACATAGCGGTTTGTGAGCGCAGGTGCAACCTGCACCATGCTGTAGTGGAATACAATATTGATGTTACGGGCCTATTCGTGCTTTCTTAAAGGTCGTCGCCCCAAAGGGTGATTTCGCCAATATTTACACAATTTGAGCCCTGCCAATTGGAATTTTTAATGACCAGCCGTATATAGCGAACCTTACCGGCATCGTCGGCGACTATGTATTCCCAACCTTCTTTCCATTCGGTCGATTGACCGGCAGCATCTACGGGCTTTATGATTTCATGATCGCCCAACAGCTTCCAATCGCTCTTCCAGTCATCGGATGTCCAATAGGAATTATCATCGGCGGGCCGCTGCAGCTCGTCGGTTGCCCAGACCTCGAAATACCGGGGGCTGTGTCCTGTGAACGCACCAGCATCCGTACGGGGCCACAATCGGAAACGGCTGAGTTCTGCCGGAACCCCCATGTCAAAAGTAAAATGATGGGGGAAGTTAAACCCAGCGGCATTTTCTACCGTATGCAGGATATCCGGATTGCTTATTTTGCCATCCCATATCTTTGCCAAGTTCCGGTCACCATTGACGGAAGTATTATCTCCAGCCAACGTGACAATGGCAAAATTCCCCTTGTTGATTTCACGTTCCAATTTAGGCATGGCATACTCCCTTACCAAAGCATTCAGCGGTTCCAGCGCATTTTCAGACAGGTGTGTAGTGGATATGCCTATTACATCGCCCGTCTTGAGGCCTGTCAATATGGTTTCTGTTTCGTCATTCGCCACTTGGACGGTCTGCTCGCTACCATCCACTTCATAGCTTACGGTAACGTACTGCACCGTGTTACTGGCAATCGGCTCCCATTCGATCACCATCGTTTCATCCGGTTGCTTTGTTATGGCAGCGACACCCCTATTCCGCAGCGACTGTATATAGAACTCACCGTAAACATCGACAACCAATTCGGTTGCCATCGAGAAATGCCCTTGATTGTCACGCGTAATGAATTCAAACGTATAGGTGCCTTCGTTTAAGTTTTCCAGATCGTATGATAAACTCATCCTGCCGTGTTGGGTACGGTTTATATCAACTACGACAGAGTCGGACCGCTGATTCCAGTAAATCACTGTTTTATTAACCCTCGGATCTGCGTTAACTTCCCAATCGAACCTAACCCGTTCATATCCCGACAGAGCTTTTAACGAATCGACAACCCCTGTATAGATTCCCTCTCCCATCTCATAATACTCCTGGTGGATGCTATTCATATCGTCACAACTCATCACGCAAAACGTGGCGACGACAGCGCACATCGTGGCAATTTTTTTCACCACGTTGTCCTGAACTTTTTTTATGCTTTTATTCATGTTTATCTTCTTTAGAAAACCATTATTCCGCTATCACTCCATCATCGCCATAGATGGATACTTCCGCAATATGTAGGGCGGCCGTTCTTGCCCAGGTTTCTTTCACCACAAACCGGATATAGCGCATTTCTCCAACCCCCGATTCAAATATAAATTCACTTCCAGCCCGCGTAGCCGCATCGTCATCTGCGTTTGATTGGCCTAAAGGCAATCCCGACGGCTTGATCTGTTCGAAATCTCCAATCAAAATCCAGTCATCTTTCCAAGCTTCACTTCTCCAGTATGCATCATTGATATCGTGGGTCAGTTCGTTGGTACCCCACACTTCAAAATACCGTACGTTATGTTGGCTAAAAATAAATTCACCCTGTCTATTCCAAAGCATCATACGGCTTAACTTGGCTTCTGCACCGAGGTCGATCGTAAAGGTTTGCGGTGGGGTAAAACCCGCGGTAGGACTTGTATGCCAGATCACGTTAATATCTCCATCCCAGATATTGTTGATGGGACGGCTGGTATGCGACGTATAATTGTCTCCGGCCAAATGCCCATCCTTAAATTTGCTTTTATCCAGCAATTTCTCATAAAGTGGCTCGGCAGCTACCACCATTGTGTCCGATGTATTACCAAACCGATCGATTAAGCTTACACCGAATTGACGCTCATCCGTACTGTAGCCCCTGATGGAACGCTTTTCTTCCGCTGTTGACGAGTACACCAAATCGTACTCTTCCCATTCACCGTCGTCATTCATCGCGTATAAAAATGCGCCTATCAAAGCGTTCGATTCATTTTCCCATCGAATAACCACGCCGCCGAAATCCGGCTCTACCGTAATGGTCTTAAATACCGATTGAAAAGGCGGCTCTAGTGGAATGAATGATCCTGTATAAGGTTCCGATTTGTTCTCGCTATGATCTACCAAGTAAAGGGTAAAGTCACAAGGAACAATGTCCGCCAGTCCTTCTATAACAACATAATTATTGTAAATCGAAGACCGGGACACCTTTTTTTCGTTATTGAACATATATTCGCATGTGATATACGAGATATCTGTTTCGTCCGGAAGGTCATAACTGATTTTTGCACCCCCCGGCAACGCTTCGATACTAACATTCCTCACCGCTGAAGGAGGCGTGCTATCAACAGGGGTTTGGCCTATTTTTTCTTCTTTGCAAGATACCATAACCAACACCCCTACCGAAATGACATACCGGACTAGGAGTGACGAAAGGCTTATATTTTTCTTCATGATTTCTACGATATATTATTGACAAAAGACTTACCACCCCGGGTTTTGCTGTAAGTTGGGGTTTTGAATGATCGTGGTCATCCATAATGGCCATAAGTAATCTTTAGTCGTATAGTTCCTATTATTGAAATAGGTTACAACTTGGTAATAATCCTCTGCTTTTACCCCTTGGTGATCCCAGCCTTGCACGGGTTGGTTCATGTATCGCATCGCATCTTTCCAGCGGCGTAAATCAAACATGCGTTGCCCTTCAAAAGCCAACTCGATCAGTCTTTCCCGTTTGATGATCTCCCGCATTCCTTCTTTCGTGGTTGGCTTTCCGGGAATAGTCCCATACTTGGACCACGACGCAACGACACCTTCTAGTCCCGCACGATGACGGACGCTATCAACCCACTGATAAACGTCGTTATCGGGATCGGTCTTCACTTCATTCGCTGCTTCCGCGCGCAACAGATAAAGGTCGCTCAGCCGGATGAGGGGTATTGAAAACCGATAGGGGCCGGGCGATGCAGTGGTAGTGGCGGACCTGAAACTGACCAACTTTTTAATGAAATACCCGGTCTTAATGTGTGCATCGCTGAACACCACACCGTGCGGGTCGCCGCTACGGTTTTTTATCACGATTGTTTGGTCTTCGGCTTGCGCCAATGCCTCATATAGACTGCGATCAAAAGCTAGATGTGCGTAAAACCGGGGCTCTCGGTAATAGTTAAGGTTAGCCGTTGTTTCCCCTTTGCTGATGTAGTACCGGTGAAAATCCCCGGTATCCCTCCTCATTTCGTATCGCTCCGCATAATTCCAGAAACGATCCTCATCGATGGGTATCCCGTTTTGTGAGTAATATTGTTCCGCTATTTTCAGCGTAGCACTAAGCTCCGATGTTCCGCCATAATTTTCAAAGAACTTCGGTATGCAATAGTTCTGGAATTGGTTAGTATTGTTATATGCAGGGTGTGCCCAGATGATTTCCGGATTGTCAATCGGCCTTTCCGACACCGTTCCACGTAGTGTATATTTGAGGAGTGTCGTATCAGACATCGTTTCAAAGCCCCGTTGGAATTTGAAAAGCGAATGACCGTTTTGATGACTGATTTCAATGGCTTCATCGATGGCATTCAATGCCCGTTCCCATTTGGCCGGGTCGGCTTGTGAAGGGATAAGCTGTATATCTCTTTTATCTTTGTAGTTTGCATAATCCGGGTTCCCGTTGAGGAGTGGGCTTGCCGCCCATACAAGTGCTTTAGCCTTCACGGAAGCCGCGATAGACTTCGTAATCCTTCCCATCTCGGTAGTCGTTTCGTCAATCTTGTCCGGAAGGTTTTCCATAGATTCGTCCAATAAGCGGACAACAAAGTTGACGACGGAATCTACCGGCTCACGGTACACCCTGACGTCCTCCGGATTTGCGTTTACGGGTTGGTTCACATCAACAATAGGGATTGGCCCGTAAAGCTGTAAAAGGAAATAATGCAAATACGCCTTGATGAACTTCACTTCCGACACCCACCGTACCCGTTCCCAAGCTTGTAAATCCGGCACCCTATCGATGTTCTCCAAAAAAATATTGCAATCCCGAATGCCTACCCATAGATTCCTCCCATCGCGTCTACCATCCCAATAATTCTGGAATGGATCGGCTGAGTTCTGGTCGTTCGTAGCGATTCTCGCTCCACTTCTAGCATTCAGCCCCCCTACATTCGTATCCCACCAGATTTCGTCAAAGCCTACATTGCCTGGATAAACAAAAGGGTCGTTCTGGTTGGGAATCATATTATAACACGAGAAGAGAAACTTCTCTGAATTGATCCGATTGGAGAAAGCGTTGTCTAACGTGGCCACACCATCGGGAACAACATTCAGGTATTCAGAACAATTGGTCAAGCTGAATAAGCTAAAAACCATGATGAGTTGTTTAACTATTTTGATTAGATTTTTCATGATGTTTCGTTGTTCTAAAATTCTACACTCACGCCCATATTGATAACACGCTGCAGCGGGTAATTAAATGCATTACCAGCTTGCTCTGGATCCCATAATTTGAACGTGCGCACTTGGAATAGGTTACTACCGGACGCATAAACCCGCACGTTCTTCACCCCAAACCTATCCAAATAATGCGTGGGCAATGTGTATCCCACTTCTGCTGTCTTCAGTCGCATAAATGAACCATTCCGCATCCACCAGGTGCTTGATACATCATTGTTACTGATTGCCCTTTCGGACAAACGTGGCCAGAAGGCATAGATATTCCGATTGTCTTCCGACCAATGGTCGTCTGCAATGGCCTGCAACAAGGCCCTATTATTTGTCCTTGTCGTGAAATCGGTACTACCTGCAACGAATGGTGCAACCTGACCAGGGTTTATCCAAAAGGATGAGCGGTCAGACCCTTGGAAGAAAACGGAAAGGTCAAAATTCTTGTAGCCCATTGACAATCCGAATCCATAAATGATTTCAGGTGTCGTCGGGTAGCCAATCGGCACTTGGTCGTTTTCGTCTATCCTACCGTCCCTGTTGATGTCTTTATATTTGATATCTCCGGCTCCATATTCACCAAACGTTTGCACAGGCGAGTTCCTCACCTCGTCATCGTCGAGGAAAAGCCGTTCGGCGATATACCCCCATCGCTGAGAAATTTTCTGACCCTCCCTCGTTCTCCACGGCGTCGCTGAATAATCAGGTTCTTCATATACTTCAAATTTGCTGGCAGCATAAGAGAAATTACCTCTCACAATCGCCCAAAGCCCCGACGCGAAGGCCTTATTGTAATCCACCGAAATCTCACCACCTTGTCCGATTGCCTCTCCGATATTCGCTTTGGGCGTGGCTTGGAGTCCCATGGTGGTAGGTATATCAGCCCGTGTTTGCAGAATGTTGCTCCGTTGTTCCCTGAAATAATCTGCTTGTATCTCCAAGCTCCTCCACAGGTTCAATTCGAGACCCAAGTTGCTTTTACGGCTGATTTCCCATGTGATATAAGGATCTTCGTAACGCGAGATGGAAATCCCGCTGCGATTATAGCCGTAGGTGTCGCCAAAGCTGATACCCCTGCCCCCATCGTTCATGTTCACGTTGGATAGGTAGTAAAAGCGATCTTCCTTCAGTCCAATTTCATCATTTCCAACGAGTCCATAAGTAGCTCTCAGTTTTAACTTGGAAATCACGCTACTGTATTTTTCCATGAAGGGTTCATTGGATATGATCCATCCCAATCCAGCGGAGGGGAAAAAGCCCCATCGCTCGTTCTGCGAAAAGCGTTCCGACCCATTGTACCCAAAATTCGCTTCCAGGAAATATCGGTTGTCATAACTATACGTAGCCCTTCCGGCGAGGCCCAAGTTGCGTTGCGGCAACGATAGTTGTAATGTATTGTACGTATTGTCTTTCCGTTCACGGAGTGTACCGACAAGCAAGCCTGCAATCGAATGCTTTTCTGCAATATCCGTTTGATACTGCAATGCAGTTTCTGCATACATGGTGTTTTCCATCTGCCTGCTTCCGGGCACGTAGTCGAGGTAGTCTGTGCCGCCATCGGGATTAAGGGCGATTAGACTATAGTCGTCCATTCCCGCTATTTGAGGTGATAATGCATAGTAGAACGGATTGTACTGTCGCCTCACTTCCAACTGGGCAAACCTATTCACGTTTAGCAAGCCCCGTGCAGAAAGTCCTTCCGTAATGAAATCGAGCTTTTGTTTCAGCTCGAATTGAACATACATCGAAGAGCGGTCATTCGACCGATACCCTTTTAGCATCTCGGTATACGGATTCAGGTAATCGCCAGATGCAGTATTTCCATAAAGGATATGTTTTGCGTAAACGGTTGACTCGTCGGGTTCATAGTACGGTAAAAAATAAACCGGATTCGCCAGTACGGCTTTATTATATAAATCCGTACCGCCATCCAACGGCCCTTGGTAATCATCAAACACGCCATTCAGCCGTACGATTGCCTCTGTCGTTTTCGTAAGGTTTACATTGATATTAGATCGTAATGAATACCGATTTATATCGATGTTATTATTGAAATTTTGCCGGTTATCTACATTAAGAATACCTTGGTCTTTTGTGTATGCCGCAGCGATATAATACCGTGCGACATTTCCGCCGCCGCTGATATTTAAATTGTATCGCTGATTGAAGGTGTTTTTATCAAACAATAAATCCTGCCAATCGACTGCCGGATAATACAAGGGATCGATTCCCCGTTCCGTATAGTTCACCTTCTTTTGGTCATAAGGCAAGCGCGTACCGGGCGTTCTTGTTTGCACGGCTTCGTTATGGGCCTTCATAAACGTTACCGGATCAGCAAACTGCACATTTTCGGTAGGAGCGGAATACGAGCCTTCTGCCCTGAATTGCACCTTCACCTCGCCCGTACGTCCCTCTTTCGTCGTCACCAAAATCACGCCGTTGGCTCCTCTGGCACCATATAGCGCCGTTGCATTGGCATCTTTCATGATCGAAAAACTGGCGATATCATCCACGGTCAATCGGGAGAGATCTTCCGTTGTCATTTCCACATTATCTATCAGCACCAGTGGGTCTACTTTGCCTGTTCCGAAAGTGGTTACGCCGCGAATGAAAAACTGCGCATTGTCCTGCCCGGGTTCGCCGGTTCGCTGATAAGAAATCATGCCAGCAATGCGCCCGGCGAATGAGGTGGTCAGGTTACTGGAAGGCACCCTTAAATCGGCAGGATTCACGGTGGTGATTGAAGCGATTACGCTTTCCTTTTTCTGGGTTCCAAACGCAACCACCACGACTTCGTCTACTTGCTGAGACGCCCCCTTTAGTACGACGTCGAACGTACTTCCTCCTCCCACGGGTATCTCTTGGCTTTCATATCCCACCATGGAGAATACCAGGACCGCTCCCTCGGGAACTTCCAATGAATACCTACCATTTTGGTCGGTACTGATCCCAATGGAGGTCCGGTTCTTTACCACGACGGATACCCCTGGAAGGGGCTCGCCGGCTTCATCAGTGATCCGGCCCGTCACCACACGATTTTGCTGGCGTGTAATCGGGCGGAGTTCTACTTTGGACAGCATGCCCCTAATATCACGTCCGCTAATGGCTATAGCCTTATCCTTTATCTCGTAAATCAATCCCCTCCGCGTTAACATTTCGTCCAATACCATCTTTAGCGGCTTGTCTTTCACATCAAGCGAAACGAGCATGTCCTTTTTTACATATTGATCGTTATAGATAACCAAGTAATCGGTTTGCGATTCGATGGCTTCAAGGACCTTGATAATGGATTGTTGTTTGACCTTCAGCGTCACGGTTTGAGATAACGATGCTCCACTTACATGCAGGCAAGCGATTGCTAACAACAGCGATGTCAATCTCATAATGCGGAGTATTTGGCGAATGCCATTGGGCGTTTTTATCTTACCCAATGGATAAAATACATAATTTATCATTACGTTTGTGCGTTTAGATAGCTTTAAATGGTTATACTTTCGGTTTTAAACTGTTACTGTCTGAACAAGGGGGAGTGTGGCAGCACTTCCCTTTCTTGTCTTTTCATTAGTCATTTTTTCCTCATAGTTTCGCGTTTTTAGTATATTAAATTGGTTATCTATTTGTTGGATAGACCTTGTTGAATGACCAATGTCCGGTCTTCCAACCGTATTTTTGCTTTGGTCGAGACATCCAGTAAGTTTAAAGCGGTCATGAGCGACAGCCCCCGCCTCATTTTCCCACTAAACGTCTCCTTGGGCACAGCGCCTTCGTACACGACTTGCACGTCATACCAACGGGCAATCTCACGAATCAGCTCGTTGAACGGAGTCTGCTTAAAATAAAAGAGACCGTCTTTCCAAGCCGTATATTTGTAAACGTCTACTGTTACCACATCCAGCACCACACCATTGACGATGGCTTGCTCTCCTGGTGAAATAGGGCTAGCAAGACCGGATGAGGGATTGGTGACCGTCACAGCACCTTCCACGAGCGTCGTCTTCTTCGATTCCCCGGGATAGGCCGAAACATTAAATTCAGTACCCAACACTTCAACCGATTGCCCGTCAACCAGCACACGGAACGGCCAACGGCCAGACTCAGTTTTGGTTACTGAAAAATAAGCCTCACCCTCAAGCTCCACCACCCTTTCGTTGCCATCAAAACGTGACGGGTACTTCAATGTAGATTCGGCATTAAGCCAAACCTTAGTCCCGTCTGCCAACGTAATCTGGTAGGTGCCCCCTCGGGGTACCGACAACTCCAAGGGGACAACCTCACCCCCTTCCAAGTCCACGAGCTCCTGTTCGCCCTCTTCATATAAAATCTGCCCTTGGCCTACTACGATACCCGTTTGCGTTTCACTTAGGTTAATCCGACGGCCGTCGGCCAAGGTAAGCGTTGCACGATTACCACCGGACGCTACATCTGCCGGTGGCAATAAAGCCACTTCCGTTTCATCGACAGCCCGGTTGGCATAAAAAATCCACGTTATCGAAAGCGGGAGGATAAACAAAGCAGCTGCATAGGGAAACCACCCCCATAGTCGGCGCCGCCGTGGCTGCCCCTCGGCGGCAAGTCCGGCCCGGCGGCGTACCTCTTCGAATATCGTATCGCTATCCAGCAAAAAACGCAAATCATCCTCCTGCATGGGATGGTCCCGCCCCTGTTGGTAATACCAATTTTCCAGTAGCTTACGTTCCCGATCGGTCGCCTCGCCTCGTAGGTATTTATGGATAATTTGCCGTACGGTTTCCTCAGTTATCACTATTCATTATCGGTTTACTAAGGGTATAACCGGTAATAAAGGGGTTGGGGGTAGAAGAATTTTAAATTTTTTTGGAATTCTTATCCAAAAAACAACCATACCATAATTGCACCCAAATTTTGGAGCTTGGGTTTGATGATTTTCAATGCGTTCTGCACTTGTTTTTTTACCGTCTGTTCGGAAAGCCCCAAGACCTCTGCGATTTCTTTATGTGAGTGGCCTTCTTTACGACTCAGTATAAAAATCTCCCGCATGCGCGAAGGCAGCTCTTGAATCTCCTGTTCAACACGGACAGCAATCTCCTTCGCCTCTAGCAGGTCGACCGTGTTTATGTCAGCTTGCTCCATAAATTGGGCAATCGAGTTAACGTAATCCCTACGCACCCGTTGCTTGGCGATGATATTGAACACCCTGTTTCGCCCCTGCACATATAGATAAGCACCGATATTCGTATTTTCGGTCAGTTGCCCGCGCTTAAGCCAAAGATTGCTGAAGACTTCTTGTACTACATCCTTGCACTCATCATCGTCTCGCAAGATGCGGTAAACCTGTTGATACAGGACGGCCCAGTGCCGCTGGTACAAAGCATTAAAAGCCCCTTCTTCCCCTTTCTTAAGTAAGTTCACCAATGCTGTATCGGGCTGGTTTTTATAGCTTGTTTTGACCGTCATTCACATCTAAATTGCCCCATTTGCCCATCCTTCGTTTACCCCCGCATGAGCAGAGTTTCACAATACGCTATCATACAATTTATCCAGTTGATGCAGTAAGTGCCTTTAATTGGATGTGCCGGATTTTGAGCGCCGTATTGGTTCAATTCACTTGGGTGAATATCACTAGCGACAAACTTAGATAAAGTTGCTTTTATATGCAATTATAATCGCGTTCAATAAAAAAGCAACTTTATCGATCTCTCCGGCTGCCGCTGAGAGCCAGCTTTTATAAAGGAATACTTCGATATGATGTGAACCATCCCCGCCAGAAAAAAGTGTATACCAGCACAGTACAGGTTGGATCTTACCGTCAATGGGATAACTTTACGCATCAGATTTAAGTCTAACAGCACCAACAATATGGAAAGGATACGTATTTTCGTCAACGTACTCAAATACTTTTTATTGATCGCCTATTTCGGAATCGTGAGTACGGGAAGTAGCCTGGCTCAAGAAGTACCCCTATATTTTGGCATCTACCAATTCCCCCCCAATCGTATCCCGTCTATTGATGGCAACGCCTCCGATTGGCAGCTCGTGCCAGACAGCCTAGCCATTGGCATCGATGCACTGAAGAATGTGAATGCCCCTGATGGCAGCATCGATACCAACAACATGAACGTAACCGTCAAAGTGGGCTGGGTAAATGGTCTGAATCGACTTTACTTCCTTTACGAGGCGTATGACAACTATTGGAATTTCTCGCGCGCCAGCCTCGCAAGCGATATTTTCGAATTGGTTGTTGACGGCGACCGGTCGGGTGGCCCATTCATCGATCGTTTCCATCCCGATACGACGATAGACCTCATGGATGCTTACTTCACATTCCATGGTGTGCACGCCCAGAATTATCACATCTTCACGCCACCGGGTGATAAAGATTGGGCCATGCTTTGGGGGCCGCAGACTTGGCTGAAGTCGCTGCCGTATGCACAATCAGCATATCGTTATGAATTTGCTCCCGGGGGGCGCGGCCGACTTACCCTTGAATTCTACATCACGCCGTTTGATTTTGCAAGTGCAGCGGGACCTGCCCACTCCATACCCTCACAATTGGTGGAACATAAGACTATCGGACTTGGCTGGGGAGTGATTGATTACGATGACGAACCCGATGCCCTCCCCGATTTCTGGATTCTTGGGAGCGATCGTACGATGTATAGCAACGCATCCCACCTTCGGCCGTTCAAGCTGTTGCCGCTAGCGCCAGAATGGCTACCGGACCTTCAGAGTGAGTGGCATTTCCATGTTGACCCGAATGATGTTCGATTGGTATCTTTCCGCGACGAATCTTTAGGCCACGTGACAACGTGGTATTGGGATTTTGGCGATGGTAGCCATTCCACAGAACAACATCCCCACCACCGATACGAAGCACCGGGCCTCTACGTGGTTAGCCTTCGCGTCAGCGATGGGGCTACCGAATCTACCCGAACGAAAATATGGGACGTTGCTATCAGGCAATAACATGGCGCTGCTATTTTGTTAAAACATACAACCAGCAGTCAATTTTATCTGCTATTTTTGGTGGATGTTGTTCCATATCGACACCATAGATTTACAAACGCATTCCTTTCCGGAAGACAGCTCATGCTATCAAATCATCTTGCTGCCTTCCCCCTCAGAATTCGTTGTTGATTTCACGGATTATAAGAATGCAACCACCGCACTGTTGTTCCTCAGCCCTTACCAACACCTGTCGTGGAAAACAGCATCCATAACGTCTGCCACACGGGTGTTGTTCCATGGCGACTTTTATTGCATCGAATTTCACAAAGAAGAAGTTGCCTGCAATGGGTTACTCTTCAATAACATTTATCTGCAACCGATTGTTAGTGTTGATGAGAGCGTCTATCAGGAAGTGGAGCTCATTGTCTACAAAATGCAAGTAGAAAGCACTGCTATTTCTACGTTTTCCGAATCGGTCGTCAAAGCATATCTACAACTCATCCTGGCACTTGCGAGCAAGGCAAAAAAACAGTTGATCGATTCGAAGTTATTGGCCAATACTGCGCTGAGGGCAGAAGGCACGCTATTCCAGCGAGCGCTGGAAGATCATTTCACGGCGGAACGCTCCGCCCATTTTTATGCAGAAAGGCTGAGCCTCAGCCTAAGTGCATTCAGTAAAAAAATAAAGCAACAGCTTGGTAAGTCACCCTCCGTTTTAATCCATGAACGTGTCATACTCGAATCGAAAAAACAACTTCATCTTACCTACCTGTCTATCAAGGAAATCGCCGGCAAGCTAGGGTTTGGCGATGAACATTATTTCAGTAGGTATTTCAAGAAATATGTCGGCGTTTCGCCATCCAAATTCAGGGAACGGGTCGGCATTTCCATTGTAGCGCAGAAAAATCCATGACGAAACCGTATTTGTCCATTTGATGCGGTGTTGAGACCCACTATTTTCGCAGCCTTAAACATCAAATGACATGAATTATCTTGTGGATTTCTTGGTACGCGGACAACGGGGCTTCATTCATTTTGTGCGAATTGCCATTTTTATCGTTATGGCTTGGATCGGTGGGTTGAAAGTATTTCAGTATGAAGCGGACGGCATTGTTCCGTTTGTGGCAAACAGTCCTTTCATGAGCTTCTTCTATAGCAAGGAGGCCCCCGAGTACCAGCAATATAAAAACCCAGAAGGCAAAACAGTGGCTAAGCATATCGAATGGCATCAAGCGAATAACACGTACGTGTTTTCGTATGGTTTGGGTACGGTTATCGTTATTATCGGCCTATTGACGCTGGCCGGTATCTGGTCGGCAAAGCTAGGTCTCATCGGCGGGGTACTAACCTTCTTGATGTCAATTGTCACGCTTTCTTTCCTTATTACCACGCCTGAAGTGTATGTTCCAAACTTAGGTGGCGATTTCCCAACCCCGCGTTACGGATTCCCCTACCTTTCCGGCGCTGGGCGGTTGGTATTGAAGGATGTGATTATGATGGCTGCCGGGCTGGTTGTCTCCGCTGAGGCAGCCCAACGGTTGAAAAAATAGGCTTACGAATAACTTGGTTGCAGACATCCTGGAATTGCCGATTGAAGAGGTCGAGAAGCTGTAATTGCTTCTTTAAATTATGTAGCCATACTCCAGCGGTGTGGCTTTTATTTTTCAGATCATTGTTTCAGATCCATTGATACCAATTCCCAGCTGCCTTCTCCCCTTCAGGACGGTCCACGATTTTCACCTGTCCATTTCGAGGGTGGCGGGTCAATAGGTCAGTGACTTCCGGAAGTGCTATCCAACTCGTATTGCGCTTTGATATACGCCGCAATCATGGCACTGGTCATCGGCACTTTCATGAAATCGGTGGCAACGACTTTATCGAGGTAATGCGCCAAGGGTTTGCGAGGTTGCTTTTTGCGATTCTCACGCTTATTCTTTACCTTATCAAGTATTTATAGAGCTCATTGGGTATCCTACGAAACGGCAATATCCGGAATATAGGATTCGCCGTCGAACGCATCGGGTACGGCAAACCATTCTCCGAGTCCGGCCACCAAACGGCTAACTTCTACTGTTTTTCGGTTATTGCCCCTGCTTAACTTTCTCTTTAATATAGACGCCCCAAGCCCTCACAAACTAGATAAAGCTTGTCGGGTACCCCGCCCACTCGCGGCACGGCCTGCGTGTAGTGAACTTACAAACCGCCGACAACCGGTTCAAAAGAAAAGCGACAACAGGTAAACTGCGCTAACAGCCACGCACGCCATGATAAATGTGGCGACCGTATACACCCGCAGCATCGCGTCCATACCGACCCCAGAAAACCGGGATATCACCCAAAAATAGGAATCGTTGGCGTGCGACACCATCATCGAACCGGCCCCCATGGCCAGCACGGCAAAAACTTTCCCCATTTCATGGTCGAGTCCTAGGGCGGGCAGCACCGGCAGCATCATCGTGGCCGACGTGATAATGGCCACCGAAGAGGAACCCTGGGCGGTCTTCAGCACCGCCGCCACGAGGAAAGGAAATAAGACACCCATGTTGCCGACCATGCTGCTTCCGGCCAGATGCCCGGCAAGGTCCGTCTGCGCGATCAGCGCGCCGAAAGCACCACCAGCACCGATGATTAGCAGGATATCGCCCGCCTTCTCCACGGCGCTGCGCAGCAATGCGTTCAGGTCCGCCTGCTTCCACCGCCGCTTGCCCAGCAGCGCCAGTAGTATGCCGATGCCTAACGCCGCCTCAGGCATGCCCGCCGCCTGCACGATGCGCAGTGGTAGAGAAGCCCCCTCTACCGGGGTGAATGAACGGATACTGATCAACAGGATAGGTACCGCCACAGGGAGCACCGACAGCAGCAGCGACGGCAGCCGGTCGGGTGCCGGGGGCGTATCATCCTCCCCGGCAGTTTGCCTGTCCACCGGCAATCGCCGCACCGCAAAACGCGCCCACAGCCAGCCGCTGCAGGCAGTGGGAATAGCCACCACCATGCCGTACAGGATCACGCGGCCGAAATCAGCCCCCAGCGTTTCGGTGGCCGCCGCCGCACCCGGGTGGGGTGGGACCAAGCAATGCACGGCATACAGCCCGGCGGCCAGCGAGGTGGCCATCAGGGCCATCGCGGTCCCGGTCTGCCGGGCCAGTCCGCGGTTCAGCCCGCTCAGCACGATATATCCCGAATCACAGAAAATCGGAAGCCCCACCACATAGCCGGTAACGTTCATGGCCTGCGCCGCCCGGTGGCGGCCCGTCAGGCGCAGGATGCCCCCGGCAAGCACCAGCGTGGCCCCGGTGTGTTCCAGGATAATCCCCAGCGTGGTGCCGAAAACGATGATCAAGCCCAGCGAGCCGATAATGTCCCCGAAACCCGACTTGCCCGTAGCCAGAACCTCGCCGAAAGGCATACCCACCCCAAAGCCCACCACCAAGCAGGCCACCAGCAGGGCAAAGAACGCATGCACCCTGAACCGGGTGGTAAGCAACACGATGGCCGCAACGCCGGCCAGCAGGGCCGAAAGACTATGCAAAAATGAGATCTCCATCAGAGTGCCCATGCCCCGTCGCCTTTCTTATACGGATAGTTCCCATCGTACCGGCCCGGAATCTGTATGTACCGAAGCGCCTTGGTGACGCCCAGTTCTGAGGTGAAATACCCGAGCAAGGTCAGTTGCTTCAAGAGATGGAAATAATGGTTAGGAGCTTCTCCCAGCTTACTGCGCTGGTATTCCTTGGATTCCATATCGATCGCTACCAACAGCTCGGTACGTTCCGAAATATCCAGTTCCTGGAATTTACGGCCGAACCTGCCTGACGAAGCTGCCTCCAGCTTGTCGAGGCCGTCGATCACGACATGCTGATCTTCCGATGTGTAACAATCCCTTACCATAACCGGGATAAAAGACCCTACGCCGGCCTCCTTCGCCCCCGGACTAGCGGTAGGCGGTAGGATGGTATCGGCGATATTGCCTAGAAAATCGACCTTATCAACCTCAAAAAGGCCCTCAACCCTCGGAGTTGCTTTACGGGCGCATCCCTCCAGGAATAAGTTGGCCCCTACTATGGCCCCGCCCATAATCCAGGCGACCCTTTTCACCGCTTCTCTTCTATTCATTGCACCGTGTTTTTTTTATGATTATTTTCCCGCAGACAGATGGGATTACAGGTTACGCCTCTTGAGCTCACCGACCGCAAAATCCACGGCTCGTGCGGTTAGGGCCATGTATGTAAGTGATGGGTTCACGCACGAGCCAGAAGTCATACATGCGCCATCGGTCACGAATACGTTCAACGCGTCCCAGACCTGGTTGTGGCCATTGAGTACCGAGGTTTTCGGGTCGCGTCCCATTCGGGCTGTACCCATCTCGTGGATTCCTTGGCCGAAACCGTAGGCATTGTCAAACGTACCCACGTCTTTTACCCCTGCCGCTTCCAGCATCTCCGCGCAGTCGTTCATCATGTCCTCGCGCATCTTCAACTCGTTTTCCTTGATTTCCATGTCCATGGACAACACCGGCAACCCCCATTTGTCCTTCACCGTTTTATCGAGGGAAATGCGGTTCTCATGGTAAGGCAGTATCTCACCGAATGCACCGAAGCCCACGGACCAGCCCCCCGGTTCACACATTGCATCTTTCCATTCGCCACCGATGCTCATCTCGGCAATCTCGCCGCTCCACCGCCCACGACTGGCGCCCCCTTGGTAACCGAAGCCCCGGAGATAGTCGCGCCTGTCATCGCCAACATTACGGAAACGAGGGATATACAGCCCATTGGCCCGACGTCCATAATAGTATCTGTCTTCATATCCTTCCACGCGGCCGCTTGCGCCGCAACGGAAATGGTGGTCCATGGCATTGTGACCCAGTTCGCCGCTGCTGCTACCCAGTCCCCCTTCCCAGACATCCGTTGCCGAATTCATCAATACCCAAGTAGAATTGAACGCCGAGGCGCAAACGAACACGACTTTCGCGAAGTATTCGTAAGTCTGGTGGGTTTCCCCATCAATAATCTCCACGCCCTTGGCCTTTTTGGCATCTTTATCATAAAGTATCCGCGTAACGATGGAAAACGGACGCAAGGTCAGGTTGCCTGTGGCCACCGCCGCTGGCAGGGTGGACGACTGCGTGCTGAAGTAGGCACCGAAGTTACATCCTAGCCAGCATTGGCTCTGGTATTGGCAATTGATTCGACCCTCGTGGGGTACCGTAAGGTTTGCTGCCCGGCCGATGATGAAATGTCGCTTGCCCTTGTAGTGAGATTTTATCCGGGCGGCGAGATCCTTCTCCACAACATTCATTTCCATTGGTGGAAGGAATTCGCCATCGGGAAGCACATCCAAACCATCCTGGTTGCCGCTGATGCCCGTCCACTTCTCTACATGGCTATACCAGGGTGCGATGTCTTTGTATCGGATAGGCCAATCCACGCCGTGCCCATCCTTTGCGTTGGCTTTGAAATCCAGATCACTGAGCCGATAGCTCTGGCGACCCCATGTCAACGAACGGCCACCGACGTGGTAACCGCGATACCAATCAAAGCGTTTTTTCTCTACATAAGGATTCTCTTTCTCATTGACCCAGAAATCGAGGTTCTTTTCATTCAGCGGGTAATCCCGCTTTAAAACGGGGTAATCTTCGATCATCTGCTGCGTACGTCCACCCCGGTGCGGGAACTCCCAAATATCTTTGGTGGCCGAAGGGTAATCCTTTACGTGCTCCACATTCCGCCCCCGCTCCAGCATGATGGTCTTCAGTCCTTTTTGGGTCAATTCCTTTGCGGCCCATCCGCCGCTAATTCCTGATCCGATCACAATCGCATCATATTCATTATCCGTCATAAATCATCAATCAGTAAGTATCTAACTAAATTTCTGCCGATTCCAATTCTTCAAATTCGAGGTCCATCAGGCCGTACTGTTCCCAGTCCCTGAAATCGAAGTGCCACCATTCGTCGGCGTATACTGTGAAGCCGTGGCTGGCCATCGTGCGGATCAGCAGTTCCCTGTTCTGCAGCACCGCTGCCGGCAGGTCGCTGAAATCCACATGGGCCTTCGGCGTGAATTCATCAAATAGGGTGGGCATGGCCAGCTCCTCACCGGTTGCCTTGTCGATCAACGTGAGGTCAACCGCGCAACCCCGGTTGTGCTTGGAGCCCGTGTAGGGCGAGGCGGCGAAGGTGGAGTCCAGCACATGCTCGTAGAAAGCCACCGTAACCCGGTACGGCCGGTAGGCGTCCCAGATTTTCAGCCCGTAGCCCATTTCCGCCAGTTCGGCCTGCACCGCCTGCAGGGCTACCGCAGCCGGCCGACACAGGTAAGCGCCGGGGCTGGTATAAACGGGCTCCCCCATGAAATTGCGGGAGGTTGCATACACCACATCAAATACCGCATCGGGCAGGTAAGCACGGAGGTCAACCAGCTCCCGGTCCGGGTTCTGCGCCACCTGCCGGCGGTATTCTTCCACGGTCGACACCGTGGGCGCACCATACTTCTGCTGGTAGGCCTCCTTGGGCGAGGGCGGCGCGCACGAAACCGCCAGGAATACAGCTGCAACAAGCGGTTGCAACACGTGAAATTTCAGCGTAATCATGTCTTCAGATTTGAATAGTTAATGAATAATACAGCGCACTAATTAGGTATCTGCCGCATAACGGAACCGTTGCCGGGCATCGATCTCCCAGCTGTCCGTCACTACGCCCCCTTCCACCACGTTATAGGCGTCGTACAGGTTCACCGTCGGGCAGATATGGTACGGGATGCCGTAAAGCATGTCGCCCAGACCGATCCCATGCCCCGCGGGCGCCTGCAGCACCAAGTGCTCCTCGCTCTGGCGCAGGGCTAGGAGCCTCGGCGCGTTCAGGAAATGCACCCGCCGCTCGATGGCATTCTCCGCTCCCACCGCCTTGTGGCCTAGGTCCACGCAGATCGTCTCCGGACCCGGGAGGGAGATCACCCGAGTGAAGAGCACCGCCGCGGGAAGGAATGCCTGATCCGGGCAGTCAACCGCGTAGCCATGGTCCCACAGCACGAACGTGCCGGGGCTGCACTGCACCTCGGCCATCTCCGCATAATACGGGAACGACGGGGAGCCGCCGATGATGATTTCCAGCCGAGGGAAGCCCTGCCCCGAAAGCCGCTCCACCAGCGCAGCCAGCGGACGGAAGTTCGTCTCGCATTGCTGCCGCAGCCTCTCCGGATCTCGCTCGCGCACCTGCCCGTCGTAGGCGTGCAGGCCCGCCACGTGCAGCCCCGCAAGGGAGTGGCAATGCACGTAAAGCGCTTCGGCTTCCGCACCGATCGGGATACCCGTACGGCCCATGCCGATGTCTAGGTCGAGGTACACGTCCACGGAGGCACCCTGCGAAACGGCAGCCGCAGACAGCCGGTCGACGGCGGAACGGTGGTCCACGATGGCCGAAAACCGGCTACCGGGAAACTGCTTCGAAAGCTGGAGGAAGGCGCCCACCCGTGGGCCAAGCAGCGGGTAGGCCACCAGCACATCCGGCGCCCCGCAACGCCCGAGCATTGCAGCCTCGGCCAGCGTGGCGCATTTGTAGCGGGTGATGCCCGCTGCCAACTGAAACCGGGTGATGGCTGACGACTTATGAGTTTTCACGTGCGGCCGCAAGCGCTGGGCATCGCCCACCATACCGGTGGCCACATCTATGTTATGTTTTACCCGGTCGGGGTACACCAATAGGGCTGGCGAATCGATTTCCTGCGCGTTACCCACTTCGTACCAAGATCCGGCGGTAGTTGTACTTTTCACTCTATCCATAATTGTTCTTCCTAGCTGTTTGCTGTGTTCTTGTATTTTCCGCCCTTCCTTTCCCCTCCCGTCTCATCCGCCGGCCGTGCTGGCCGGCTGGCCCGTGATGGCCATGCAGTCGATCTCCACCAGCACGCCTTTGGGGAGCTCCCGGGCAGCGATGGTGGTCCGCGCAGGCGCGGCATCGGTGAAGAAGGTCTGGTACACCGCGTTCATCTCCTGGAAAAGCGCCATGTCTGCCAGGAAACACGTGGTCTTCACCACGTCGGCCAGCGTGCAGCCGCTGGCGGCCAGCACATGCCGCATGTTTTCCAGCGACTGCCGTGTCTGGGCGGCTATGCCCCTAGGGACCGTCCCGTCGGTCGCGTCGATCGGCAGCTGGCCGGAAAGGAATACGAGGTTGCCATGCCGGATGGCCTGGCTATAGGGCCCGATGGCGGCCGGCGCCGCTTTGCTTGCTATGACTTGTTTCATCGTTTTATTTGGTTATTTTCTACATTCCGTTTGGTGAAGGCCATGCCCGACACCCCGCCGTTGCTGACCGTGAAACCGGTGACACGGCCACGGCGGTCGCGGTTGAAGGTCATCTCGTTGAAGATCCAGTAGGTGCCTTTGAACCGGTCGGCCACTGTGGGTAGCAGCCGGACGTCGGATATCCGCTTGTGGCTGAGGTACAGCCGGCCATCCCGTTCCGCGATGCGGTACTCGGTACGGATCTCCGGGTTGTAGTATACCCCGGTGTAATCCGAGGCTGGTGCCTCCGGCTCGTAATCCGTCGTACCGTGGAGCCGTGCCGGTGCCTTCGGTGAGAGGTCCATGGGCGCCTCGGCAGGCAGGTCCAGCAGGATATCGGCCGTACGCCGCGCCAGCTCCACAGTATTGCATGAGGCCAGGTTGCTCAGCACGATGACGCCCACGTCCTGGTCGGGGAAACAAAGCATGAACGAGCGGTAGCCCGCATCGACTCCCGAATGGTCGATGGTGCGTAGCCCCTTGTAGTTGCCCACGGCGACCCCCAGCGCGTAATTCAGTTGCGTGCCGTCATCGAGCTTCCCGGGTGTGGTCATCAGTTCGAAGATCCGGGCATTGCCCACGTGGTGGTGGCGATAATTGGGCATCCACTTCACGAAGTCGTGTACGGTGGTGAACAGGCTCGTGGCACCCGAGTTGGCGAAGCTGAGCACACTCTTCTTCATCTCGCCCGAGCGGTCGTCGTAGGAGTAGGCCCGCTCAGGGAGGATTTCCTCGTGGTCGTCGTAGAAGAACGTGCGCCGCATCCCCAGCGGCTCGAAAATTTCGGCCGTGGTCCATTCGCGCAGGGTCTTCCCCGTCACCCGGCGCACGATTTCGGCCGCCAGCGTGTAGTTGGCATTGGAATACTGGTACTTCGTGCCGGGGGGAAAGTTCAGTGCCTCCTGATTGAAGATCAGCCCCAGCAGCTGCTCCTGCGTAATCACGTCGTCCATGCGCCAACCCGCCAGGGCGGCCACCACCCACTGGTCGCGCAGGCCGCTGGTGTGGTTCAGCATCTGCCGGATGGTGATCGGCTCGCGCGTCTTCAGTTCGGGCAGGTATCGGTGGACGTCGTCTTCCAGCGACAACTTACCGGCGTCGTGCAGCGCCGCCAGGGCATAAGCCGCGAACTGCTTCGACACCGAAGCGATATGGAACGGGGTGTGCGGCGACACCGGGATGCCGTACTCCAGGTTGGCCAGACCGAAACCGCGCGCGAACAGCATCGCCCCGTCTTTCACGATGCCGACGGCGACACCAGCCGAACCGGCTGTGGCATAGGGCCGGAAAAGTCGGTCGATCCTATCGAGCTTCTTCCCGCCCCCGTCGGCCTGACGGGCGGTCAGCGTATAAGCACCAGCATCGTTGGTCTGCTTGTACGGTACACGGCGCTCACCGTCCCACACGAAGGCGTTGCCATCCAGCCCCGTCTGGATGGCATAGCCGGGCTGCGGCGTTAGCCGGATCCGGTAAGTGCCCCCTTCGGTCGCATCAAACCCGAGCCACTCTGTGGCATCCACATGCCGCTGGTGGTCGCCAGCGACAAGCACCGTGCCGTCCGGCGCCGAGACGGTCACCCCCAGATTGATGCCCCGCTGGGCCAATTCGATATCCACATGGCGGCCCGCTTCCGCATCCAGCGCATAAACATGTTCCTCGTCGTGCTGGATGGGCCGCGACACGGACTGGTCGAAATCAAGCGCTGGAGCCGGCTGGGCCGACGTGTTGGCCATGGCCCCCGATACGACCAGAAAGGCCATCGATACCGGTTTCAAAAATCGGAAATTCAGTTCCATAACAATTCTTGAGTTTATCCCCACAGTCGTTAACTGCCTGATTAGCTACTTTTAGACAGCCTAAAGTTCGCAAAATAATAAATGATTCGGCTATCTGGATCGAACGGAACCGGCGGCTCGCCCCCAATATTCATGATGATCACCCGGTTATGTCGATTTACCGCTTCCGACAGATCTACCGTCACGTCATGCCATTTTGAGAGGTCGGCGTCGTTGATCCGGAAATTGTCGGGGTTGGGTGCCCAATATTCCTGACCGTATACGCTTTCGTGGTCAAATCCCCACAGGTGGTTCAGGAACCGTGGCCAGAGCCGCTGGTACCATGAAGCGTTATGCGCTTCCAACACCGATTTTTCGGGCATATATACTTTAAACTTCAGGTATCTGTATTCCTCGAAATTATACCGGTATTGTGTCGGCAGGGCAAAGACAAACGATGCGTTACGAGCAATCATGGTCGTTTTGAGTACGTTAGCAAGCCCATCGCCGGCGGGCGCATCGCCTGGATTGCGCATTACCTCCATCCGCCAGGCACCGTCCTGGATCACGCCGTCCATGAGGAGTTTCATGGGCATGAGAGCCTCATCGGGCAGGTTGACGAGCTCAACAACGCCCGATTCCACGTACGGGCGGAGGATGTCATCCAGGCCCAACGAGTGAGGAATGTACCGTACATGCTCCAATATGCCGGTTTCCAACAGGTCTTTCAGCGTCTGTGCATTAGCCGCAGAGACATTTCCCACGTTCCGGACAAATGGCGGAAAATCACCGCCACCAACCGTAGACTGTGCACCGTTACGATCGTACTGGAGCGTCGCCATTTCAAACAGGTCGCCCCCGGTTAGGTCGAGTTGCTTCAGGCTAGAGAAATAAAAGATATCCTGCAACGAATTCACATGAATCGGAAAAACCAGTTTGGTGAATGCGGCCACCCCGTCGGCCGTAAAGGTAGTCACCCCATTGGCTTCCAATATTGCCCGTTCTACCGGTGTAAATATACTGCTGCCGGTCGGCATGTCTATCACCAACGGCTTTTCCACCAAAACGGTGTCAAGGATCGGGACGTTATTCACTTTGGGCACCACCTTGTACGTCAGCGATATCGTGGCTGGTTGTCCCGCCGGCAGATTGGCCACGAAAAAACGGGAATCCGCCTCCCGGCTACCGTTCAGCGTCTCGCCATCCTTATTGGTATAACTGAACGATAGCCCCTTATAGTCGAGCAAAACGGAAGAAAGACCATTCGGCCAATCGACCGCAGCCGAGGTGGGCGAGGCGAGTACACGTGGCGAATTGATGGCCAGGCCTGACGCATCGCTGGCGGTATAGGGAATCAGTGCAATCTCTTGCGCCACCGATCTATTGTCGAACTCGTCTACGGTATAAATCCGGAAACGGTACAACTTGGGCTGGGTAAGGTCCGTTACGTTCACCCACGATACCAGCGAATCAATGACGATCCGTTGGTCGTCATACTCCACAACGGTTTTTTTTGCTTTCCCGAGTTTAATCTTATTGGACGGAATCCGGCCGGCCTTCATCAGGTTGATCTCGACCCGCTCATACCCTATTCGGCCTACAATGGTATCATATTTGGCGGGGTATACCACTTCGCCGGAATATTCTTCCAAGCTGTCATACATGCCACTGCATGCACTTAAAAAGGTGCCAGCCAACACGACGAGATATATTATTCTGTACATCATATCAATTTTATTTTTGTTTACACAACATCGCTAGTCGACCTTACGGCCGAACAGGGTGATTTCGGACAAACAGTTGGCGTCTTCGAGCGTGTAGTTTCCGTTGAAACTCTTCACCGCCTCGTACCTAAACCAACGTGTAGGCTTGGTATACTTCGGATCATCAGGGAACATGTACGCCTCATCGCCAGCCTCGCCAGCCTGTACATACTCCAATTCGCTGAGTCCTACCGGCACGGGTATCTTGTGCTGTGAGATGAACACCCACTCATTGGTCTCCTCATCCCACACGTACATGTTATACATACCTACGTTCTCCCAGCGGTAATAGTGCCCCCTTTCGATATTGGCCAACCCACCTGAGTGCCGTTGAACGGTAACGATTCGGCTCAACTCGTAATAATCGCCCAGATCGATGATAAAATTCCACGGCATGTTGCCATCTGCCGTGCGGCCCGTGCGGCCGCGGCTACTGGTATGCATAAAATTGAGGTTATCTCCTTGGTCAATAATGCCGTCGATCACCTTGGACGACCGTCCTTCGAGGCCATCGCCGAACACCATAGGTACCCCACCGATGCTGTCGTTCGCATCAGGCAACATCCACTTAGCCTTCGGAATCTCAATATCTTCATACAACGTCAGCGAACCCTTTTCAATGTAATCACTGGTATTCCCGAACTGGTCTTCCACCCGCACACTGACCTCGACCGGGTCATCGGGCGAGAGGTAAAGGTCATTGATGAAGCGCCGGTCTATGGGGAGATTGGATGAAAACACCGTGGTTAATTGCCTCTCTTGACCGTCCAGCCGGAAATGGTAATCCACATACACGTTTACGTTTTGTTCGAGCTCATTAGTCCAGTCGACAAAAAACGAGCTGAATCCCGGCTTAACCGATATGGAAGCCGCCACGCGGCTGAACGCAGGTTCCAGTGGAATGACTGATACGACTACCGGTGCGGAGCGGTTGCCTGAGCGGTCCACGGTATACAGTGTAACTTCATGGGCCTCCGTGCTCCCGAAACCGAATACGTCTATTGAGTCGACAAAATACGACGCCGAGAAGGTATATGGTTTACCATTCTTTGCGATATAGACCGCCTCCACCTGCAATAGGTCCTCATCGGCTGGCAGGTTATAAAAAAAGCGTGCGCCACCATACAGCGGCTTTTGGTTGGTAATCGTTACTTTGCCCGGAGGTACATCGTCGGTAACGTGGCTTGCGAAGCGGTTTTCCTCTTTGCAGGATGCTGATATCAGCACAGCCATGATCATTATTACAAATATTCTAATCTTCATATCTATCCTTGTATTGGGGGATGGTTACCATCCCGGATTTTGGATCAAGTTTCCATTCGTATTCAATTCGTTCAGATCAATCGGCCATAGGTAGTCGGTTATGGTAAACCGCCTAGCCTGCTTAGCCTCAAGTACAAAGAAGGTCTCGCCGGTCGATCCGGTATGCGTCCATCCCCAAACCGGCGAGGAAAATTCGGCTACTGCGCGCTTGTGCCGCCACATGTCCCAGAAACGCTGGCCTTCGAAGGCAAGTTCAACCGAACGCTCGTCTAGTATGATATCGCGCATCCCCTCTTTCGTCAAGTGCTTATTTACCGATTTGGCTAAGGTGGCATCCGACCAAACCGTTTCGACATTTGGAATGCCCGCCCGCTCACGTACCCGATTTATGGAAGCGTACACTTCTTGGCTCGGACCGCTATATTCATTGAGGGCTTCAGCCTTCATTAAGTACAGGTCGGCCATCCGCATAATGGGGTAAGGGAATCGGATCACGCGTTGCCAGGCATTTGATTGCGACTCCGGATGTACCAGCTTCTGTATACCGATACCGGTTGTCAGGAAGTCGGTGGAATGCGTCGACGAGTTGTATCCACCATCCGCTCCATTATACATCATCGTATTGATGCGCACCGTATGCGCCCGCCAGAATCCGCCGGTTATCCCCAGATTTGCATAAAAGCGGGGTTCCCGATTGAGGTAGAGATTGATGGTTTCGGCGCCCGGTTGCATAATGCCGTTCAACTCCTCATATTCGGGATCGAGTAGGCCCGGGGTCCGGGTCAATTCGTGCATGGTATTTGTGTTGAAAGAAAGGTCTTCATCAATAGGAAGCCCGTTTCGAGTATAATAGCGTTCGGTCATCCGGTAGGTTGCTGCCATCCATTGCCAGGAAAAAGCAGCGGTATTGATAACGCCATCCCCATAGCCAGCAGGAAGCCGGATATTAGTCGAATGGGCCAGTTCGCCCTGGTTGTAGTAATCATGGTTGGAATACCCCCACACCAGCTCGCGGTTCCAGGGGTCACAAACCACCATCCGCAGGTCATAGAGCGTCTGCATGTGCTCGCGGTTCGCTTCAAATGCAGCGCGGTCATAAATAAACGGCTCCTTTTCGAACTTGTAAAGGCCTAGGCCATTCCGTTCACAAAGTGCGATGGACTCGTTGATGGCGTCGAGTGCTTGCTTCCATTTTTCACCATCGTACTGCAACGGGAAGAATGGCTGGCCGTCGTGGTCCATAAAATCGCCGAAGTACTCTTGGTTACCGTTGAAGAACGGACTCGCCCGGAAAAACAATACGCGGGCCTTGATAGCCATCGCGGATACCTGGTCTACCTGTCCCATATTACTTTCGGTCGACCGTTCGGGAAGGTTCGGAATGGCTTCATCCATCCGCGCGAGAATAAAGGCAAAGCAATCTTCCACTTTTGATCGTTGCAGGAACAGTTGTTCTTTCGTAGCTTCCGGTGTAATCATTTCGGTTGGCAGCACGATGGGACCGTACTGTTTGACCAGAAGAAAGGCATAGTATCCCTTCAAAAAGGTCACCTGCGCACTCCATTCACGCTTTTCCTGATCACCCATGTCTCGTACCAAACCGATATTCTCGAGAAATACGTCGCATTGACGGAAACCTTCGTAGAGGCTCTTCGCCCCTTCGGTCCCCGACCAAGTGCCAAGTTGCGGATTCGTGACGCTCTGTAAGCCACGCATGATGCGGATGGCCCGCATGTCGCCGGTTGCATTATTAAGATCCAGTCGTCCGACAAACTCATCGCCCAACGTCCAGGTGGTCAACGCCGTGTTGTCCATCCTAGGGATGTAACTATACACCCTTGCCAACGCTTCATAGGCGGTTTCCCGCGTATCGAAAAGGTCTTTAAGGGTCATCGTATTGTCTGGTACCACGTCGAGGTACTTCGAACAAGAAGGAGCCAACAGGGTAAAAAACGCCAAGAGCCCCACTATTGAAAATTTCTTCATCTTTATAACGATTAAAGCGATAACTGAATTCCTATATTAAAGCGTTTGTTTGGTGGATAGCGCAGCCCGCGTCTGCCCATCTCAGGATCCCAGAGCTTGAAACTGCTAACTACCCAAGGGTTCTCCATCGTCACGTAGATCCGGGTACCCTCCCCAAGGCCGAGGTGTTTCAATCCTTTGGGGCTGTACCCAAGCTCGACACTTTTCAAGCGCATAAATGAACCGTCGCGCAGCCACCATGACGATTGCTGCAGGTTGTTATTGATCGGCGTGGTGGAAAGCCGTGGCCAGAAGGCATGTACATCCGGATCGGTTTCCGTCCAGTAATCCCGCGCTACCACCTGCAGCGCATTCCGGCGGCTCACGAATGGGGCAATGCCCTCATCGTTATCATTCCCTCCACCCACACCCGGGTTGATAAAGAACGACACACGGTCATTGCCTTGGAAGAAGAACGAGAAATCAAACTGCTTAAAGCCCGCTGACAAACCAAATCCATACTGGATTTCCGGTACCGCAGGAAATCCGATGGGTACCTGGTCATTGCCGTTGATGACGCCATCACCGTTAACATCCTTATATTTGATATCACCGGCCATATACTCCCCAAAGTCCTGTCTCGGCGAATTGGCGATTTCCGCCTCATCGACGAATAGCCGCTCCGCTATCAGGCCCCACTGCTGGTTGATGTTATGGCCGAGCCGACTGAGATATTTATCCGCGTAATCACGCTCGTCAAGTTCCAGGTACTCATTTGTGGCATACGTGAAGTTGGCCCTTCCATTCAGCCAGAATTCGTTGTTAAAGAAATGCTGGTACGTGATGGACCCATCGAAGCCTTGCGACATCGCTTTTCCCACGTTGCCGCTGATACTGGCTTCGAGGCCAGCAGTGGCAGGGAAGTTCTGCCTTACCATGTAGATATTGCTCCGGATGTCGCGGAAGAAATCGCCTTCTAACCGGAGTGCATCGTTTAGCAAGCCGAGCTCGATGCCGAAGTTATATTTTTCAGATACCTCCCAGGTAATATCCGAGTTAGCATACCTGTTGATGAAGTAGCCGTTATAGGCGTTCATGAAATTGGTACCCCACCGGTAGCCGTTGGATCCACCGATGCCAATGTCCGATAGATAGAAGAACCGCCCGGCTCGATCGGCGATAGCGTCGTTTCCAACGAGCCCCCAGGTGGCACGAAGCTTCAGGGTACTGAACACGTTCTTGGTCCGTTCGAAAAAGCGTTCATTGGAGACCATCCAGCCGCCGCCAAAGGATGGGAAAAAACCATAGCGTTTCGATCCGTCGAATTTTTCCGATCCATTATAGCCATAGGCAAATTCAAAGAAATATCGGTCGTCGTAGCCGTAGGTAGCGCGTCCGGAGTTACCCATATTGCGTTCAGGTAATGTTTCGTAAATCGACGTGCTATTACCGCCAGTTAATAGCTTCTCCTCCATCATTCCGACAGTCATCAGGCTGACATTATGTTTCCCGAACAGTCTATCCCAATTGAAGCGCCCTTCGAAATAATAATGCCCATCGGCGTTCCGGCCGGGCTCTACGTTGCCAAGAAACACTGACCCGGAGTTGGGGTTCAGCTCATAAAGCGTATAGTCGCCAGTCACCTGGTTATAGTCCTGCAACGAGTAGAAAAAGGGCGCGTAGGTGCGTCTGCTGGAATAAAGCCCCCAGATGTTGGCTGATACACGGCCCTGGAATTTCAACCCTTCGGCAAGGAAATCCAAATCCTGCATCAGGGTGGCCTGGGTGGTCAGCCGGCTTTCGTTGCGGTCTTCGTACCCGCGCACCATAGACGCATAAGGGTTGGGTTTCATGCCGCCATCCACCCAGGTGTTACCGAACAGGGTGTGGCTAGCGAACTGGTTCTTTGCGTCGGGCTCATACACCGCCGGGAAATCCACCGGGTTGCTTTGCATGATCTGATGGAAAATACCTGTCGCCGACTCCCAAGGACCGTTGTAGCGCTCAAACTGCCCGGTGATACGGGTATCAAGCGTGGTCGTTGGCGTCAATTTAAATACGACATTCGAACGGATGAATGCCCGGTTGATATCGATATTATTATTGAAATTATTGCGCTGGTCCACCTTCAGCAGGCCCGACTCCTTCTCCCATCCGGCCGACACGTAATAATTGGCTACCTGGCCACCGCCAGAAAGATTGACATTCGCTTTCGTGTTGTTCGTCGACTTGTTGAATAAGGTCTCCTGCCAGTCGATATTGGGGAACAGCATGGGGTCTACGCCGTCGATGGTTGATTGAATCTGCTGCTGCGAGTAAAATGCGCCCAGCAGCGGGTCGCGGGTCATCCGTGCCTCGTTATAAAGTTGCATGTACTCCACCCCATCGAGCAGCTTGGTCATCTGCACGGGAGTGGTGACGTTAAAGTCGATGCGCGCATTCACCTGCACTGGCCCTTCTTGGCCTGACTTGGTGGTGATCATCACGATCCCGTTGGCCCCTCTGGCACCGTAAAGCACGGTGGCTGAGGCATCCTTCAGGATGGAAAAGCTCTCGATGTCGTCCGGCCGCAATCTCGCCAGTGCGTCGGTGGATGCCTCAAAACCATCGATCAGGATGAGGGGCGAGGTCTGGTAACCGAACGTCGTTACCCCGCGGATGAAGAACTGCGCATTGTCGGCGCCGGGTTCACCCGTAGTCTGAAAGGAAATCATACCCGGTATCCGGCCGGCAAATGAGCTGGTGAGGTTAGAAGACGGGATGCGTAGATCGGACGCCTTCACCGTGGTGATGGAACCCACCACGCTCGACTTTTTCTGGGTACCAAAAGCCACCACCGTGACTTCATCCAGCTGGCTTTGGTCATCATACAGGAGGATCTCCATTACATTGCGGTTTCCTACCGCCTCTTTCGCAGGCAATTTGCCCACAAACGAGAAAACCAGCGTGTCGCCCACGGCCGCCTCGATTGAAAATTCGCCATTGGCGTCCGTCTGGGCCGCAGTGGCTTTCCCCGGCACGGTCAGGCTGACCCCGGCCAGCAACGAACCGTCGGTGGCGTCTTTCACCACCCCTGAGACTTGCTTGGTCTGGGCCACGCACACCTCGTGCATCAGCAGTAAAACTAAAAATCCAATAATTCTCATAATCATATAAAAGGTTGTTAAAAAATGCGTAAACACACCGTAATCTTTGGTCACGCCAATGGCATGGCCGTGTTCTCACGGTCTTTTTTCATAAAGGCTACTTAATTCGTTTACAGGTTTATCGTTTGACTCACTTCATACGCGTTGGTTTTTAAGGCTTAAGATCTACCGTGCGGCTAATCCACGGGCGACCGGTCAATTGCATAAAAAATGCCCCCCAGCACATGGTCCAGGAAATGCTTATCCGCATAGCACTCCTCGCCATGGCCCAATGCCGTGTAGAACATCCGCCCGCCCTCAAAAGGTTTATACCACGAGATGGGGTGGTGGTCGGGGTGCCGCCCCCCGTGGTAGGTGCTTTCGTCTACGGTAAGCAGGAGGTTAAAGTCCTGATCCACCCAACGGAAGTTGTACCATTCTTCAAAATGCGTCCATTTGTGGGGCAACTTACAGGTGGAAATATGGGTGGTATCGTGCACGATGAGGGTCGCCGGCTGTGGCTCGGGATGCCCGGCGAAGTATGCCCCCACGAACCGGCCAAACCAATCCCACTCATATTCGGTGGTGGAAGCGCCATGGATGCCCACAAAACCGCCGCCGCCGCGGATGTAGTCGCGGAATGCATCCTGTTGCTCCTTATTGAATACATCGCCGCTAGAATTCAGGAAGATGATGGCCGCATATTCCTGGAGCTTCTCCGGTCGGAACCATTCCGAATCCTCGGTAGCATCCACCAGGATACCGTTCTGTTCGCACAGCTTGCTGATGGCCACAATACTTACTTCCGTGGACTCGTGGCGGTAATCGAGGGTTTTGGTAAAAATCAGTACTTTCTCGGCGGGGTCATTGCCGGATCCGGCTAACGGCACACTCCACATCAATCCAAATAGGCATATCGCCATCATCAATCGTTTACTATTCATCTGTTCCTCCAACTATTAAGTGTATATTCCATTATTCTGCCATCCCCCATCAGGGATGGGTGGTCGCTTTCAGGTACGTTAAAATCGATGCCGTCTGCGCGTCGGACAATACCCCTTTGAAGCTGGGCATGCCGTTTTTCTGCCGGCTGCCGCTCATCAGGATCGCGTCGAACTCGTCCGCCACCCGCACCTTCAGTGGCAGCAGCGACGGTGCGCGGCCACCATCGTGGCACCCCGCACAATAGGTGTAAAACAATTCTTGGCCTTGCTCAACCACCTCCCGGGGGAAGGCAGAACGGTCTACCGCCGGCACCAATTTCTCGCGGCGGTCCAGCATGGGCCTGTGGGGTACCGGCCCTCCATCCATCCGAAAAGCCACAATCCGTCCTTTATTGCCATATAGGTAGTCGGCATTGGTGGGCTGGTCGCCATTTACGCCGGCCATCACCGCTACGTATTGCACGCCATCTATCTTATAGGTCATCGGTGCAGCCACCATACTGGTCCCCACGTCAACGTTATGCAGTTCTTCGCCGGTGGAAGCATCGAACACCCGCAGGTACCCGTCTATCCCCCCCTGGAAGACCAGTCTGCCCTGCGTGGTCATCACCCCGCCGTAGCGTCGGTCAAAGCGCCAGGTATCCATCCGGTATTTCAGTGGCACTTCCCACACCACTTCGGCCTTTACAGGGTCCCACGCTTTCAGGAACGATCGCGGGGAAGCGTCGGGTTCACCCCGGGTGATTTCCTCGATCGACGGCCATTCGTCGGGGAAAGATGCACTATCGCGTACCGCCCGGAACGAAACGCCTGTATTCCACCCCTTTTCCCGCACTTGGAACGGTGCATTGACTAGGCTGTATACCTGCCCCGCCTCGTTGGTAGGGATGTAGACCAGGCCGGTTTCGGGATTGAACGCCATAGGCTGCCAGTTGTGGCCGCCCTGGCTGCTGGGAAACACGAGTTTGGGGCCCTTACTGTAGTCGCCCTTGCCGGTTTCCACCGGCTTTCCCGTTGCGAGGTCTACGTGGCTTGCCCAATTGACATATACATACGGCTCTGCCGAGAGCAGCTCGCCCGTTTCGCGGTCCAACACGTAGAAGAACCCATTCTTCGGTGCCTGCATAATCACTTTCCTGGTCTTGCCGTTCATCGGTAGCTCGGCCAAGATCATCTTTTGTGCGGTGGTATAGTCCCAGTTGTCAGCAGGCGTAGTCTGGTAGTGCCAAACCAGGCGGCCGTTGTCGGGATTTATCGCGAGGATACAATTTAAAAAAAGATTATCACCCCCGGCAGGGCTGCGCAAGTCTCTGCTCCACGGCGCCCCGTTGCTGGTACCCACATAGAGGAGATTCAGCTCGGGATCATAGGCCATTCCATCCCATGCGGTTCCGCCGAGCCCGTTTTCCCACACGCTGTTGGGGTCCCATGTTTTTGCTGCCATTTCCAGCTCCGGGTGTTCGAACCCTTTCGCTGGGTCGCCTGGCACGGTATAGAAGCGCCACGCCAGTTCGCCGGTTTTATAGTCGTAGGCGGAGATATAGCCCCGGGCATTGTATTCCGCGCCACTGTTGCCGATGACCACTAGGTTTTTCGCGATGTATGGCGCTCCGGTACTGGAGTAGCCTTTGCTCCGGTCTACTATGGCATCGGCCTTCCACACTTCGGCGCCGGTTTCGGCATCCAGCGCATATAAGTAACCATCGAGTGCCCCGACATAGACCAAGCCTTTCCACACGGCCACGCCGCGGTTCGGGCCGCCGCAACAGTGATTATCGAACGTCTCCTGCGCTACCTCGGGAATAAACGACCACCGCAGCTCGCCCGTTGCGGCATCGAGTGCATAAACGTTCCCGCGGTTTCCAGCGGTGAACATCATGCCATCAACGACTACCGGTGTCGCCTGGAAGGCGGTTTCGAAATCGATATCGTAGTGCCACGCAAACCCCAGCCGGCCCACGTTATCCTTATCGATATCGTCCAAGGGTGAATAATACGATTGCTTGTAGTCCCTTCCGCCGGTCAGCCACGATTCGGGTTCACTGTCGGCGTTGATCAAGCGGCGTTCGGTGACGTGGCCTGCGTTCCCGTCTGGATTTGACCCGTTAGATGACAAGCAGCCGACAAAAGCGCCCAATAGCGGCAAGATCATCAATGGGTGTAAGACTTTTAAGCGTTGGCTTTTCATTGTTCTTTTTTTTGGTGTTGTTCGATCATTTTGAGCAACTCCGCCACCGCCCTTTCGGCATATACGACGTCGTTGATATTTGCATCCACTTCGATGACGCGGATGGACGGGTCCAGGCTCCCCTTCAATGCATCGACAAACGATTGATCGGCCGCGGGATCCCAGAACACCTGGGGCTCCTGCTTTTCGTTGACGGAATCGAGCATCGAGTAGCCCTTCATCGGGATGATGAACCGGGTTTCTCCCTTGGCGGTGTTTGCCTTTTGCGCGAAAATCTCGCCCATTTGGCGATTTTCCTCCGGCGTGGTCCGCATCAACGTGACGTTGGGATTCCACTGGTAAAATAAGCGGTCATTGTACCGCGGAGGGACCGTTTCGGGGCTCCCGAAATTACACATATCGATGCAGCCGGGCGCGATAAGGTGCGGAATGCCCGCTATACCCGGGGCGTCCAGTCGTGATGTGCCCGCATCGAATACGCCGCCACACAATGTGTCGGCCCATTCGGTGGTGGTGAGATCGAGTACGGCGTCGATAAAGCCTTCTTTGACGAGCTTTTCCATCATCCGGCCGCCAGTGCCGGTTGCGTGGAACACCAGCACATCGAACCCGGCCGTTTCCAGCATGACCCTGCACCGGTCGATGCATGCGGTGGTGTTGCCGAACATGGTGGCGGCAACCACGGGTTTATCTTTACTGACGGTCACCTCCGTTTGGAGCATACCCATCAGCGCCGCTACCGCCCGGGTGATGAATACCCTGCTGATGGGATTGATGCCAGAGATATCGGTGAGTGCGGGGAACAGCACGATATCACTAATACCCAAATAAGGAGCTACATTGCCCGAGGCTACGGTCGAGATGCATATTTTCGGCACCCCGACAGGCAAGCCGCGCATGGCGGCCGTGACGATATTGGTACCGGCGGTGCCCCCCATCCCGATGATGGCATCGAACCCTTCATCTGCATACAAGCGTTCCACGATGGTACTAATTCCTTTCGATACGGCAGCGATGGCTTTCCCGCGGTCGTTTGCTGCACGGAGCGCCTCCAGTTCGGCTCCCCCGGCCTTGGCGACCGTCTCGACAGGGATGTCGATACGGAACAGATCGGTGGCTTTCATGATGCCGGTATTGATGGTCACCACGTCGAAACCCGGATTTGCCTGCAGCTGGTCGATCAGGAATTTATACTCGGCGGCCTTGGTGTCGAAAGTACCGACGACGGCGATCCGTTTAGCCATGTTTGGCCTCCTTCCTCCCCAGGATCATCTGGTTGAACTTACGCACCTGCGCCGTTATGGCGGTTTCCGTTGGTAACCGTTCCATCGAACTCGCGCCGTAAAATCCATCGACCCCCTTTACGCGATCCAGAATATACTGGGCATCCTCTGGCTGCGCGATCGGACCACCATGGCAAAGCACAATGATTTCGCTGTTTATATTCTTGCAGGTATCAACGATTGCCTGTATTTCCACGATACATTCCTCGAGGGTTTTGGCGGTGATGGCCCCGATCTTACCCGTGGTGGTGAGCCCCATATGTGCAACGATGATATCGGCGCCGGCTTCCACCATCAAATGGGCCTCCTCTACGTTAAATACGTAGGGTGTGGTTAACATATCCAGGTTATGAGCGGCGTGGATACATTCCACTTCCTTCTGGAATGACATCCCCGTTTCTTCTAGGTTTGCCCTGAAACTGCCGTCTATCAGCCCTACCGTCGGGAAATTCTGTATCCCGGCAATCCCCATTTCTTTCAGGTCTTTCAGGAATGCTGTTCGCAACATAAACGGATCAGTGCCGCATACACCCGCCAGGATAGGGGTATATTCAACCGCGGGCAGGATTTCATAGGCCATTTCTTTGACCACTTCATTGGCGTTGCCATAGGGCAGCAATCCCGCTAACGAACCCCTTCCGGCCATTCTGTAACGACCCGAGTTATAAATCACGATGAGGTCGATACCCCCGGCTTCCTCGCATTGAGCGGATATGCCCGTCCCCGCTCCCGCGCCGATAATGGGTTTTCCCTCGGCTATTTTCTTTTTAAAATTTGCAATAATTTCCTGTCTCGATAATTCGTTCATGCTGGTTCTGTTTACAATGTTACCCCGGAAAGGCAAACTCCATTCCGTTTTAGGTCAATAAAAAAATAATCTCATTAAAATACTAATTTACAGTGCATTAAAATTTAATATTTTTAAAATTTTAATATGGAAGTATATAAATTTAAATTAATTATGTTACCTTTGGAAACAATAGTGTAACCCTAGTAACTTTTTTTTTAAAACTGCTAATTCATGCCGTCACTGAAACAGTTGATACAAACGGATTCCCGAACGGCTTCGCCAATCATATCGGTCGTTGCCGGGAATGGCCGTGTAGCCAAATCGTCAATTTCATCCGGAGCCGACCTGATTATCGCCCTAAATGCGGGGTTATACCGTCACATGGGTTATGGTTCGCTGACCTCCTTCATGCCCTTTCACAACGCCAATGACCAGACCGAACAATTATTGCGACGGCATATCCTTCCTCATACGAGCAATGTCCCGGTCGTCGCCGGCGTATTTTCATCGGATCCCACGCGACCGTTATCTGCGCGGTTCTCCCGGCTGAAGGAGCTGGGCATTGAAGGTGTAACCAACTGGCCGGCGATCGGCTTTTTTGACGGTGCATTCCGCGCACATTTGGAAGACGCGGGATTAGGCATTGCCAATGAAATCGAAATGCTTAAACAGGCAAAAAACCGAGGCTTTGTTACCTTTGGCTTTGTTTTATCGGCCGACGATGCCTACTCGTTTGCGAAAAGCGGCGTGGACGCCCTCATCCTCAACGTGGGTATTACCTCTGAGCTTGAAGACATCATTGAAAAACGCAATCAGTTACAACTGTCGATTACGAAAGGGAAGGATATGTTAGCTCACGCACACAAGTCGGGCAATAAGCCCTTTTCGCTCGTATATGGAGGCGCGATAACCGAGCCGGAAGATTTCGCTGCATTTCTTGACCAGGTTCCGATTGACGGCTATGCCGGCGGGTCTGCGTTTGAGCGCTTCCCACTTAGCGAAGCGATAGACACGCGGGTAGGAAGTTTTAAGGATGTTGTCTTATATCATCTCGGAAAAAGCCGCCACGCTAAATTCGGACAGTTAATCGGTTCTTCCAAGGCGATGAAGGACCTATTCAAACTCATTCAAAAAATAGCCCCTTACGACGTGAACGTTTGTATTGACGGAGAATCAGGCACGGGAAAAGAACTAGTAGCCAACCAAATACACGCGCTCAGTCCAAGAAAGAAAAACCCGTTCATCACCGTTAATTGTGGGGCCATTCCGGACACGCTAATCGAAAGCGAATTTTTCGGTTATGAGAAGGGCGCATTCACCGGTGCGGTATTCCAGAAGCCCGGAAAATTTGAACTTGCCGACAAGGGCACGCTCTTTCTCGACGAGATTGCCGATTTGAGCCTGCATGCCCAAGCGGCACTTCTTCGGGTTATCCAGCAAGGGGAGGTCGTCCGTCTGGGTGGGCAAAAGCCGATTTCTGTTGACGTTCGGATTGTCTGCGCATCCAACCAGAACCTCGCAAAATTGGTTCAGGAAAACAAATTCAGGGTCGATCTTTATTTCCGGTTAAGCGCCATTGTAGTTAAAATTCCGCCCTTGCGGGATCGAAAAAGTGATATTCCACTATTGGTGGCTAACCAGCTCGACAAATTATCTCTGAAATTTGACAAAAAGTTCGTGGGTACAACAACGGCATTTATGGAACAGCTCAAAGCCCATTCCTGGCCCGGCAATGTCCGTGAGCTTGAGCAGGTGATTACCCGGCATGCCATCATTGAAGAGAAACCGGTTCTGGAAGGAGACCCGACGCTATTGCCTGACCTTATTGACACGCCGCCAACCAGTCCGTTTAACAAAAGCCGTGCAGCCCAAAAAGCGCTGGATGAAGCTGGACAAAACAAAACGAAAGCGGCGGCATCGTTAGGCATTAGCCGCAAAACACTTTATCAGTGGCTAAGCTCGGACGGCAGATTGGTATAACGGACTGACGTTCAACACCAAAATGAATTTGAAGTTCACCGGAATGCCGGCTCTCCCGTGTAAGCACACAAAAAGCCTTCCAGTTGATTCTACCGGAAGACTTTAATGAGTAGCTTGCGGCGGCTATTTATATTTACGCCACTTCTGAAAGTACTACCGAAAAAAACAGTCTATTTCTTGATAACCGATGACCTAGCCTTACCTAGGTTGCCGCCATATCCTAACTCTTTTTTGACAGCTCCTTCACGGCGTGGTCTACGGCTCGTGCGGTCAGTGCCATGTAGGTGAGCGTCGGATTCTGCGTTGCCGTGGACGTCATACACGCCCCGTCCGTCACGTAGACGTTTTTACATAAGTGCAGCTGGTTCCATTTATTCAACAGTGAAGTCCTCGGGTCGTGCCCCATGCGGATACCGCCCATCTCATGGATGTCGTTACCTGGCCGCCGGCCATCGTCCTGGGTCTTAATGTTGGTGAATCCCGCGGTCTCATACATTTCCGTCATTTGCTCGTAGTAGTCTTGCCGGCGCTGCCAGTCGTCGTCGGCATAGTCAACAGACACATGCAATAACGGTACCCCCCATTTATCTTTCTTGTCCGTGTCGAGCCATACGCGGTTATGTTCTTTGGGGATGGTCTCTGCCATCATGTGCGAATGCACGCGCCAGTTGCTCCACGTTCCGTTAAGCAGACCGTGTTTCAATTCGCTACCGATGCCGCTGCTGTTGCGGTTTTCATACCGGCTGGCTCCGAATGCTGCTGCCCAGCCGCGTAGGAAATCGACCTCCTGCCTTTCCACATTCCTGAAGTTAGGGATGTATCCGCCACCCGCAGGGTTTCGCCCATCCGTCCGGTATTCGAGCAACCCGTCATACTCGGCACTGATCCGTGCGGTATAATTATGGAAGGCCACAAATTTACCCATCAGCCCGTTGTCATTCCCCAACCCATCCGGAAATCGGTCCGAAACCGAGTTGAGCAAAATAACGTTTGTATTCAACGTCGACGCATTGACAAAAATGACCTTGGCATAGAAATCCATCTCTTCCAGCGATTCGGCATCAATCACCTTTACACCGGTCGCCCTGCCGGACTCTTTATCGTACAATACCGAATGCGCCACCGAATGGGGGCGGAGTGTGAGGTTGCCCGTCTTTTGCGCCCACGGTATGGTGGACGAGTTGCTGCTGAAATAGCCACCAAACGGGCAGCCGCGCTGGCAAAGCTTCCGGTGCTGGCACTGTACCCGCCCCTGTTGAATATGTATGGGTTGGGGTTGCGATAGATGTGCACAGCGTGCGCTGATGATGTGGCGGCCTTTATAGTGCTTGTTTACCACATTGCGGAAATGGTCTTCCACGGCGTTCAGCGGATACCCCGGCAGGAATTCCCCATCGGGCAGCGTTGCCAGCCCGTCCCTATCGCCGGCAATACCTACAAAACGTTCCACGTGGCTATACCAAGGGGCGATATCGGCGTACCGGATAGGCCAGTCAACCGCAAAGCCGTCGCGGGCAGGGCCCTCGAAATCATATTCGCTCCACCGCTGTGTCTGCCGCGCCCACAATAACGATTTGCCTCCCACCTGGTAGCCTCTTATCCAATCGAAATCCTTCTCCTGGATATACGGATGCTCTTCGTCCTTCACAAAAAAATGCTGTGAATCTTCTTTATAAGCATAACACCTATTGGCGATGGGATTGGCCATTTTGTCTGCATGGGTTGTTTCGCCCCGATATTTCAATTCGTAAGGATACAGGTTCGTGGTTGGGTAATCTTTTACGTGAACCACGTCGCGGCCCCGTTCCAGCAGTAAGGTTTTCATCCCCTTCTCGGTCAACTCCTTAGCAGCCCACCCACCGCTTGCACCGGATCCGATCACGATGGCGTCAAATGTCCGCTCCTTCACATTGTCTATTACAAGGTTTGCCATGTTTATTGTTGTTGTTCTACTTAACCGGTTGCACCATCTGCCTTTCCCATCGGAAAGTAACCATCATATCTCCCCGGCGCCAACTCGTACTTGACCAGGTTTGTCATCACATATTCGGAATTCATATATCCTTGGATGGCGCGTCTTTTTACCAGCGAGAAAAAAGTGTCTACGGAATCAACTTCTGCCTCACCGATACGTTTCAACAGCGCTTCGCGCTCGTCCTTTCCGGCATCCTCGAAAGGACCGCCGAGTTCTTCCTGGGCCCACCCCTCGAATGCCCGCAATCCTTCCATGAATGATTGCTGGTCTTCCGGTCCGTGGCAGTCGTCTATCATTTTCAGCACGAACAGGTGCAACAACAAAGCCTTGCCGCCCGGCGTGTCGGTTTCCGGGATAAGCGTTTCAACGAGCGCTTCCAATGAAGCTTCGTCTTTCTCATTCACTGTTAAATTGGCCAGCTCAATGCTCGGCCGGCCCGATTGCCTGAAACACGCTGGAAGCACCAGTGTGCCCCCCGCGATATATAACATCGTGCGTATGGAAGCTCTACGATTCATATGTCTCTTGATTTAACTAGCTGCAAATTTACATTATCTCCACGAGCAAACATCCACTTATGGAGTAGGTAAAACCAATACTTGTTTTTCTTTCAGCAACTCCTTTGCAAGTGTTGCATATGCCACATCCTGCACAGCTGTTCCGTTATCGATGGCCAGTGAAGCCGCCAATGCCACGCTTTGGCCGAGTATCATGAATACCGGTTCCATGCGTATACTGCCGAAGGCAATGTGCGAACTCGACATACATACCGGCACAAGCAAGTTCGTACATTCTTCCCGTTTCGGAATCAATGCGCCATACGAAATCTGGTAGGGCCCTTTCGCGGGATGTACGCCAATATCACCTTCGTTCTGCACAAAGCCATCGGGTTTTATATACCGTTGTACGTTATGCGAATCAAGCGTATAGGAACCCATTCCCACGGGGTCGGTAACCTCACGTTCGCTGAATGTATCATGCTCGGTCATTATATACTGGCCCACCATCCGGCGAGCCTCCCTGATGTACAACTGATGGGGCCAGTTTCCATTGTCTGTAAACTCGTCTTTAGCCAATCCCCATTGTGCCATTTCATCCCGCACCTCCGCGGGTACTTTGGGATCGTTTGCCAGAAAATACATTAAGCCCTGCTGGTAGTCTTCGTGTTCTTGGATAATCTGCTTACGCCGCTCGTAGCTGGCCGTTGGATAATCGTAGTTCATCCCGATAAAGTCCGTGCTGAACGGACCGTGGTTGTTTGTGTCCGTTTTCCGGTTCGGAATCGGATCGAACTTCTGGAACGTTTCCCGCCATCCTGAAGCGAACACCCGTGCGAGCAGCTCGTAGTTTTCGGGATTGTAATTATCAGGTTTGGGGAATGGTACCCGGTTTTCGGGGTGATTGCTCAGGCACATCCGGAAGCAATAGGCTTGCACCCGGTGGTCACCGGCCCCGTATTCGCCGGGATGCTCACCAGATACGCCGTACAGCAGTCCACTCGTGCTGTCGCCGGGTACTTTATATGGACTGATATTTGAGGCGAACCAGTGCTTGTGGTGCAGCACCCCAGTTTGCACGCCATTCCATTGCTCGCCATAAGTAGCGTTTGCCTCCCGGCCTACGTGGTAGCTCACGTCAGCCGCGGCTATAAGGTCTCCCTCATAGGTCGCATCGATAAACATTTTGCCCTTATAGGTATTTCCGCTAAGCGTGGTGAGCGACACGATGCGGCCATTCCGCTTCCTCACACCACGTTCGCGATCAAGCCATTCGTTCCGCCGTACATCCAGCTGAAACTCCTTCACATAATCCTCGAAAACCTTTTCAGCGACATGGGGTTCAAAGATCCACATGGTCCGGGCATCCCCATCCATGGCCGGAGTGCCTTGACCTTTATTGCCGTATTCCTCTTGCTTTTGCCAGCGCCATGCCGCACTGTGTTGGTAATGCATATAAACTCGGTGGTAAAAATCGCGCGCCAGACCTCCGATTACCGACTTATTTCCGGTGTCGGTGAAACCCAGGCCACCCGAAGACAACCCACCAAGATGTTTGTCGGGCGAAACGACAATTACAGACTTACCCGATTTCTTCAATTGTACGGCCGCGGTGATCGCCGCAGAGGTACCGCCATAAACGATAACATCGGCTTCCTCCGTTTTCCCCTCGGTACCCCGAACAGGAGTGGTGAAGGTGAGCGAAACAATTAACATACTAATGAACCCAACCATAGACTATTTGCTGTTTATAATTACTAAACATATGAACTAAACACCCATTACCTATTTATATTCCAACCACGTTGTCGCCTTGCAATCTGTATCCGCCTCAAACCGTATCCATCGCGCTTGAAACGCATCGGGAAATTGGTAATCAAATGTCTCACCGGGATTAACTGCTATTTCCATATAGTCCATCCAAGGGCCATGGCCAACGGGTTCAACCTGTAATTTAAACATCACAGCAACGGGTTGGTCGTGTGAAATCTCCAAGTGCTTCTCGTCGTAAAAGCCAATTAGATACGGATCCGATGGTATATGCTTAGTCACCTGTGTCTCTTTCCACGGGCCGCCCTGCCCGGTTGGTTTTCCCAGTTCCCAGAGGTCGTCAATGGCCCCTACCCATACGCTCGCCTTTCCATCTGCAGAAGAGATGATGTGCTCATTGGCCTGGCGGTTTTTATCGATTCCTGTCATCACGAGCAGCCCCCTGTACGACGCATAGTCATGAACGGCCAGTCCATGCGATGCAACCGAACGGACTTTCGCAAACCCATCTGCATTTTCGGCAGGCAATTCGTAAAATGTCCCGTGTAGGTTCAGCAGATCCCGTTCGGTAGCCACCTCCCGGCAGATTCTCAGTTTGCCACTTTCCGTGAGTTCGGTATACGCCTCCGCACCCCGCGGTAAGCGCCATCGCCTTCCGCTGTCATCTACCACCAAAATGGACGATTCTTCAACCGTTATCACATCTCTTGGAATCGTAAAGTTTTGCCTAATGAAAGCTGCGGTTTCCGTATCTTCTTTTTTCACGAGGTTCATTTCGCCATCTAGCTCGTAGTAGCCTGCTTCCGACGTCTCACCATTGGATGTATTCGTAGCGAGTATGCCGAGCGCGCGCCGATCATCTCCCAAACCGTACAGTAGCCCACCCATTACCGGTGCATCTGAATCGGCCATTGCCATGCCATCAAACAACCTGCTCTCGCCCGATGGGTACCGTGCATGATCGGTATAAGAAAAATGAGCGGTTGCTTTGGTATCGCCATCACTCGTTATCCGAATCCACTCACCAGCTTCATTCTTCTCAAAAACCAAATCAACAGCCTCGCCCGCTTTTAGTTTGACCGTTTTGAGCGGGGTCCAATTTCCATTTCCTACGTTATCTATTTCAAAGAGAAGCGAAATGGGCTTATCCCCTTCATTAGCCACCCAAACGGACCGGCTTGCCCACCCGGCAAATAAAAACGGCTCCGAAGGCTCATTGGCACTCACGTTTTCTGAAAGCCACACGGATCCCCCTGCGGTATTAGGCCCTAAGTTATCGGGTTTATCCACGCTGGTAAACCATAAATTGGAATTCGATTGCCCGGGCCCTTCAATTCCGCCTTTTATTTTCCGTTTGTTCAAGAACTCCTTCTGTGCCGAGTCGTCACATCCGAACACCAGCTGATCCTGCCACCGTGTATAATCACCGATTACTTTCAAGTACGCTGACCGTGGCCGTATGCCGGCACTGTTTGCCGGTGTAAACGATCCGGGAAACCGCCAGAACATCCCGTGCATGGTCATTAGGTAATCGGGGTTACTTTCGGTACCAACGTCTCGGATACGCGGCCATTCGGTGTTCCACCCGTGCGCACCGTCGTAGGAGTGGCTTGCTTTGGGGAGGCGATAGAAGGACCATCCTGATTCGGGTGCACGCACACCCAAGATTACGGATTTATGGTCCCATCCGGTTACCCATATCGGGTCGGTCTCTGGGTTTGCGTTCCCATAAACTCCGCCCGGGCCAGTTACTTCCACAAACTGGTTCCGCCTAACCGTGGTCCACTCTTTGCCATCCCATTCAGACAACGAGCCGGATTCGATGTCAAACTGGCGAAGAGCCTCACTTGTGGCTTCTCCGTTGTTCGAATAGACCATAACGCCTTGTCCGGAATATAGGCCCTTGCCATGCGCACCGGGAAGCAGGTGGGCTTCTTGCCCCATTTCTCCCTCCTTCCGGCTTACATTTCCATCCTCATACAGCGTATCCACATGATACGAATGAACGTCTACCGCATAAAACCCTTCTTCCATGGTACCGTAATATATCTTGTTTGCCGGATCGGTTAAATGCCGGGCGATACCTGTGTGCCGGCCGGGCATAACAGTGTAGGGAATCGCACGCACATCGGCCTCCGAATCAATGGCATACGGCCCGATGAACAGCTGGTTGCTTTCGCGATGAATCATCCGGTTTGCCGGCGTTCCGCCAATACTTTCTTCCCGTACGATCTGATCGAGGTCGGGAGTTATTTCATACAATTTGTCGGATGAGCCGAAAGGCTGGTGGGGACCGTAAGTGATCACCCATAGCCTATCTGCCCAGGGCATTACCGCCCCGGTACCACATTCGCCTTCGTTATTGTAGTAGGCTAAATGTGGGTAAATACCGCTAAAAGCGGGATAATCAGCGGTAGAAGTCAATGTCTTATTTGTCCCAACGCAGCCTAGTAACAACGCAACTGGTAAAAGAGTTATGATTATATTTCTCATCTAATTTTTTTCTGTTATTGGCTGATGAGCGCTCCGACCCAAGTGCCAGCACTCCGTTACCATGTGATAATCAGATCTGCGATAATGGGCAGGTGATCCTGGTCATTCAACCCGGTTTGCGGGGCAGATACATTCATGATTTTAATATTTTGGGTAGTGATGATGTTATCGATATTCTTGTCGGCCCCAGCCTCACGGCCTGCCAGTTTTAGCGACCCGAACGCAGTACCGAACCATCCTTGGTGGCCGCCATTGGCAATATTGAATCCCTCTTCTTTAAACCGTAGTTGCTCGGCATCTTTGGCGTTCATGTCACCCATGCAAATGAGGTATTCATATTTCTTCATCTCAGCCAAAAGCGAGTCCAACGCCGGGGCATGCGTATCCTTCTGCCAAGGTATATGGGTGGAAATGACGGTAATCACCTTATCGCCAATTTGCAAATCCCCGATTAACGCATAATACTCACCCGCCCAATATTGCTGGCGGAGGTTGGTTAATTTATAGTTCGTCGCAATGCCATTATATATCCAAGTACCTTCATCGCCGAAATAGACGTTGTTATAGAAAGGCTTTAACAGTTCTTCTTCGGCATGCAATACACTATCGGCATCGAAATATCTGTTCCACTCCTGCAGGCCAATGATGTCCAGGCTTTGGCGGCTTATCCAATCCCTCCAATTTAACATTTCCAGTCGCGCATACTTTTGTTTGCCCTCCTTGCCATAAACCGCTTCCCCTCTTACTTCAAGCCCCCCTGCTACCCCTTGGTTGAAATGGCCCACATTATAAGTTGCCACCCGTAATTTCAGTGGCGCATCGTCAGGCGATTGTGCTGCCACACTTGCGGCGAATACCATGAGTATACAAAACTGTATTATCTTCTTCATCTGTCTAAATTTTTCTTCAATGGCGGTGAAGTTGTCATGATTTAATCATACCACCGAGTGATTTTTGAAAACCATAAGGGTTTCATATTAGGATTATTGATTCATTGTTTGTGATCCGTAGCTTAGTAAAATCTGCACACGAAATATGCGAAAATAAGAAAAAAATGCACATCAGAAAGTGCCTGTCAGCCTTCATTAACCGTCGGCTTTCGTATTTTTGTTCCATATGAAGCCATTTTTCGAAGAGTTATTCCAGTATAACCAGCATTGCAACCAGCAACTAGCAAGTATTTTTGAGCAAGAACGGAAGAAAACGGATGCAAAATCTGTGGCATTATTTAGTCACCTATTGAACGCACACCATATCTGGAACAGCCGTATATTGGAACGGAAAACAGACTACGGTGTATGGGATAATCACGCCATCAACGCATTTGCGGCGATAGATCGACTCAACCACGAGGAAACATGGGGCATTCTCGCCGCGTTCGACCTTGCCAACAAAATTACCTATCAAACTACCGCCGGAACGCCATTCGTTAATACGGTACGTGATACGTTGTTCCACGTCGTTAACCACGCTACATATCACCGCGGGCAGCTGGCATTGTTATTCAGGCAGAACGGAATTGAACCGCTGGTCTCAGATTATATCCGCTATAAACAGTAATGCGACCATCACCACATTCAATACAGCTAAATCCCGAGCAACATACACGCCCATCTTATCGCGAAAGATTTTTTCAAACAGATTACCAAAAAAGCAAGTCTGTATGGATGAAATTTGCTTGGAAACCCGTAATATGCGTTGATTTTTCATCAACACAATCAATGACGACGAATATGAACGCTTTTAAAGTCGATATGGTAACCATCTCGTGGTTACTCTTAGCGATGTGTATGCCATGCCTGCATGCACTAGGGCAAGAGACAATCGTTACCTACGTGAAGGAAAATGGTGGTTACACCGCCCATAAAGATTCCGCGGCGTACACGAATGTACTGCAAATTGCTCCCAACGAAGAGGGCCTATACGAACTGAATGACTACTACCCCGATGGCAATCTAAAGCGGCACGGGTTTGTCAAAACAGCTGACCCTCGGCGCATCAACTTCGTGGGGTTGGTAGCATCTTACTACGATAACGGAACCTTAGAATCTGCTGTACAATATGTAGACAACCAGCCTGCCGACACCGCACTATACTATTATAGGAATGGCGTGTTAAAGGAACGCCGGGCCTATATGCCGGTGGCCAAAGAATCCCGAACGTCGCCGGATAATGAGGTCGGCATCCGCGTATTATACTATGCTGACTCACTGGGAAACACCTATGTGAAGGAAGGCAACGGCGATGCCGAAATAGCGGTTGGCGATTCCGACATTGAGCGTGGTCGGTATACAGATGGGCTTCGCGAAGGACGCTGGGAAGGCACGTTCTATAAAGCCAAATACCGGTTTGAAGAATGGTATACACGGGGAATGGTTACCAAAGGAATCACGACCGACAGCCTAGGCAGGAAGTTCACTTATAACCAACGGGGACTCCCTCCCGTATACCCCGGTGGCATACAAAACCTGATGCAGTTTGTCGCCAAGAATTACCGGTATCCAGCAGAGGCCGTCCGTGCGCGCGTAAATGGGCAGGTACTGATCAGCTTTGTCGTGGACACCACTGGTGCGCCAGTAGAAATTGAAATCGTGAACGATCTGGGTTATGGTACTGGTGCCGCCGGGGTGGAAGTCTTGAAGAGAGCGCCGGATTGGACGCCAGGTTACCAGCGGGGCGTGCCGGTCCGGGTAAAATACGTCATACCGATACGGCTGAATCCATCCCCGCCGCCACGCAACGATAGCGAGGCTAAATCATCATAGGTACGTGGCTGACCCATCATAAAAATATCTACTTATTTTTTCAACCGCTCTTTAAACACCTCCTTAAACTTCTCCAGCTTAGGCACGATAACGTACTGGCAATACGCCTGCTGTGGATTAAGGTTGTAGTAATTTTGGTGGTAGTCTTCTGCAATGTAGAAATCGGTATAGAGTTCCAGCTTAGTCACGATGGGTTGGTCGTAAACCTTCTCCTCCGTGAGCCGCCGGATGTAATATTCGGCCTTTTCCTTCTCGGCATCGTCATGGTAAAAAATAGCCGATCGATATTGCGTACCGATATCATTGCCCTGCCTGTTGAGTTGTGTAGGGTCGTGGGCGATGAAAAATGCTTCGAGTAATTCGTCATATGAAATCTCATCCGGGCGATAAACCACATTGATGGCCTCGGCATGGCCCGTGCGGCCCGTGGTTACCTGCTTGTACGTGGGGTTGGCCACCTTACCACCCGTATATCCCGAAATCACGGTATCGACACCGGCCAATTGCTGGAATTGCACTTCGGTACACCAAAAACACCCGCCTGCGAAGGTGGCGGTATCTACCCCAACTAATGAATCACCACTGGCTTTGAACAGTTGCGTACCGGCAGACTGCGAATCGGTGGCTTGCAAACATGCGGCTTGCAGCATCACCCCACCCATCAACATGAATAATAACCTCATCATCTCGGTTCCTTTCTACACAAAGGTACGAAGGCTTTGGTGGTTTTTCGAAGGAAACGCGCAAAATACACCATATTAGGTAGTGCACGGAACTGGATAATGTGCAGAATCATCAAGAAACGTTCAGCACGATTTTGCCGAACTGCGTCGATCGGTCCATTTGGCGCAGTGCGGCCTCCGCCTCTTCCAACGGATAAGTAGCATGGATAACCGGCACGATACGATGCTGGTTTACGAAAGCCAGCATAGCAGCGAAATCGGCCGGTGAGCCCATTGTCGTGCCCAACAGGGAGAGTTGTTTCCAGAACAATTTCCGCGCGTTCAGTGCTGGGATATCCCCTGCCGTACCACCGAAAAAGACAATCCGGCCACCGGGATTAGCCAAGTCAGGGTAATGTGCCACCCCTTCGCCTAATGCGCTATCCACGATAATGTCAAATCCGCCCGCCTGTTCTTGGAGTTGCTTCGCCCAATTCTCATTGGTATATAATACACCCCCTTCAGCACCCAATGTCTTGGCCTGCTCAATCTTCGACGGTGCACTGGAGGTAACGAACACCCTGGCACCGCCATGCAAGGCCCACTGCAAGGCAAAGGTTGCCACGCCCCCGCCCGCACCCACCACGAGTACGTTATCGCCGTCCTTCAATCCGGCCCGGCTGAAAAGCGCCCGATACGCCGTAAGACCACCGAGGGGCAGCGCGGCAGCTTCTTCAAACGAAAGATGATCGGGCTTTTCATGTAAATTGGTCACGGGCACAGTCACAAACTCCGCAAAGGTGCCATCGTCCGGCAGCCCGAGGATACGGAATGATTTCCCCTGAAAGGCCTCATTATCGCCCCACCAAAGAGACGGGTTGATCACGACCTCACGACCCACCCAATAGCGGTGGTCATCGCCCCCGACTCGCTCCACAACACCAGCACCATCCGAACCCAGTACAATGGGGAACTTCAATCCAGCGTACCGCCCTTGCTGTATCCACCAGTCGCGCCGGTTGAATGCCGCCGCCTTGACGCGTACCAACGCTTCATCTTGGCCAATCGCGGGGATGGGCACTTCTTTTAAGATCAACGGCTCATTGGCGCCGTGAAGAACGATTGCTTTCTGGGTAGTCATAAGGTTTTGAGATGTTAAACGCTAAACACGAAACATTAGACGACGGAAACAGGGGCGCCGAAACAAACCATAGCCAAAAAAGCGGCACATACACTGGTATATGGCCGCCTTCTTTACTAGCTAATTTTTATTTCATTATTTCGCATCGGCATAGCGCTTAGCTACGGCATCCCAATCGATAACATTAAAGATGGCCTCCAGGTATCCCGGACGCTTGTTTTGGTATTTCAGGTAATACGCATGCTCCCACACATCGATACCCAAAATAGGTGTACCTTTCACTTCTGCGATATCAAACAGCGGGTTGTCTTGGTTGGGTGTCGAGGTTACCTGCAGCTTGCCGGAATCATCTACTACAAGCCATGCCCAGCCCGAACCGAACCGAGTAGCGCCCGCTTCCTGCAGTTTTTTCTTCAACTCATCGAACGAACCAAAAGCTTCGTCGATTGCCGCGGCTAAATCACCGGACGGTGTACCGCCGCCATTTGCCGACAAAACAGTCCAGAACAAGGAGTGATTGTAATGGCCGCCACCGTTATTGCGCACAGCACCGCTGTATTTGGAGATGTTTTTGCAGATATCCTCAATAGACAGGTTCTCTGCATCTGTCCCAGCAATCGCCTTATTTAGGTTATCAACATAAGCCTGATGGTGCTTGCCATGGTGGATTTCCATGGTTTCTTTATCGATATGGGGTTCCAGTGCATCTGTGGCGTAGGGTAACGCCGGTAGTTCAAAAGCCATAGTATGTATTGTTTTTAGTTAAAAATTAATAATTCGTGTTGGACAAACTTAGCCAAAGTTGCAGATAATTGCAACCACTCTACGCCCTTCCAGCGGCGAGATACCGCGGTAAGGGTGTAATGTCAACGTTTATCGGGACAGTTTTGTTTGGCAAGGTGGTTTCGAATCATCGGGCGGAGCGTTTATTACGGAAAAATGACGTAACGAGGGCCGCACACTCCGCTTCCAGTATGCCATTGGTCAACGTTGTTTTAGGGTGCAATATAGCAGTGCCTAATTTCGAAAAGCCGCGCTTTTCATCCAACGCACCGAATACAATACGGCCCACTTGCGTCCAGTAGGCCGCGCCTGCACACATCACACAGGGCTCAATGGTAACGTATAAGGTACAATCACGTAAATACTTCCCTCCCATGTAACTTGCAGCCGCCGTAAATGCCTGCATTTCGGCATGGGCGGTTACATCGTTTAGCCGTTCGGTGAGGTTATGGCCACGCCCGATAATACGCCCGCCAGCAACAACCACCGCACCGATGGGCACTTCGCCTTGCTCCAACGCCTTCTCGGCTTCACGAAGGGCCTCTTTCATATAAACTTCATCCGGAATCGCGTCGCCGGAATCTTCAAAGTTGATGTATTTCATCGGAAGACGCTAGATGTAAGATATGAGACGCACAACAACAACATTTGTCAAATCAATTTGGCACCGTTGGGTACGGGGTGTTCAACCGTGCTTAGTACAATGTCACCGTTTTCGTCAGCGAAACCGGTAACCAAACATTCCGACAAGAAATCGGCGATCTGTTTCTTCGGGAAATTGACCACACCAATGATTTGTTTCCCTAGTAACTGTTCTTTGCAGTAATGCTTAGTGATTTGGGCACTGCTTTGCCGTATTCCAATCTCGCTTCCAAAATCAACCCTCAGCTTATATGCTGGTTTCCGCGCTTTTGGGAATTCATCGACTTGGATGATCGTTCCGACACGCAGTTCTACCTTTTCAAAATCGTGCCATGAAATTTCATTCATCGGGGTACGCTTGCGAAAGGTTATAACCGATTACTTTCCAGATCGGCGATTCCCTTCTTCAGCGTAAACAGAATATAATCGGTGCTACGCCTCACACGCTTCGCCAAACGGTTAATCAATTCGTCTTCTTTTCCCGGCTCAAAAGCGAGATCATCATCAGAGAGGTGATTGTATTTACGCCGGAATTTCGCTTTCGCGATTTCCCACTCTTCCGGAGTCATGTTGATATCAGCCATATACCATTGATTTGCCACAAAATTAGCTAAAGTTGGGATGATGTGCAAACGGCCGATGTTTTTACAAGGTTTGCCTTACCTGTTCCTTACCATTTGCTTAGTCTTAACCTACGAGTTGCCCTTAATCGAGAAGTAAGGCAGCCATAGGCCTTGGCTAGGAATTTTCGGCTTGAATTTTGCTATGGTTGGACGACAAACAGTATGTTCGAAGAAACAATTAAAAATGATTATGCTATGAAAAAGTACCTTATTATTGCCTTTCTTGTAACCGCTACGATTTTTGGCGCAAACGCCCAATTGCTGCCGAGCCTCCAGTTCGGGGTAAAAGCGGGACTTAACTTTTCCAACCTGAAAACTGACGAAGGGAACTGGTTAGATGCAAGTACGCGTACCGGTTACCAAGCAGGTGTGTGGGCCCGCATTGGAGGCGCTGGTGTCCATTTTCAACCGGAGCTCTATCTGACCGGTAAAAGCTCTGAGGCTAAATTGGTGGAAGAAAACGAAGAAGGCAAAGTGAGCTTCACATCGCTCGACCTCCCATTGTTGTTGGGCACACGCATTGGCTTAGGCCCTGCAGGACTGCGGATCGTTGCCGGCCCGGTAGTGTCATTCGTCGTCGACAAAAATATCGGTGATGCGCTTGCACAAGTCCCTGAATTCAGTGAATACAAAAACCAAGCTTGGGCTGTAACTGGCGGACTCGGGCTAGATATCAGCAACTTCCGCGTCGATGCACGTTACGAGCACGGATTAAGCGAATTGAGCAAAAATGACAGTGCGCCGCAGAAGGTAAACCTCTGGACAGTGGGTATCGGCTATCGGTTGTTTTAACAACCCTTTCTAGCGAAAATAATATCTGGCGCCACGTAGCTATCTGCGTGGCGCTTTTGTTTTGGCACACCCAAAACATTAGAACAGTTCTAAATTAATGATTTTGCTTGTTTGTTTCCCGGTGTATTGAATCAATTGGTAGATTTGCTTACCAAAATTTAATATTCGAGGAGAATGAATAAGTCCAAACCACTACTTTCCTCATCGCTTGGGAAGAAGCTCGTCATGAGCTTAACCGGTCTGTTTTTGTGCACATTTCTGATTGTCCACCTTATCGGTAACCTTCAGCTATTTTATAACGACCATGGGAAAGCATTCAACGACTACGCTCATTTCATGACGCACTTTACACCTATTAAAGTCGTTTCATATTTGCTTTACGCATCCATCGTTATACACGCTATTTATGCGGTGATTATAACCATACACAATAAAAGGGCAAGGCCGGTGGGTTATGCAGTTTATCACGGGTCGGCCAACAGTGCTTGGAACTCACGCAATATGGGGATACTGGGGACGGTATTGCTGGTATTTATTGTAACCCATATGAGTAATTTCTGGTGGAAATATCATAATGAAGACGTACCTTACGTCGAATACCGCACCGATTTGGCCACTCAGGAAACTACCGTAACCGAATTGATTGGCAAAGAGTATACGGACTATGTTAAGTATGTAGACAACGATATCGAGATACTCAAGGCCAAAGACCTGTATAAGCAGGTGCAGTTTGCGTTTAACAATTGGATTCTGGTTGCATTTTACGTTATCGCCATGGGTGCCCTTTCGTTCCACCTGATCCACGGATTCAAGAGCGCGTTTCAAACGTTGGGTTGGGACCATAAAAAATATGCACCCGTTATCCGATTCATTGGTATCTGGTTATTTGGTGTGGCCATCCCCCTTGGGTTTGCGGCTATGCCGTTATATTTCTATTTCGTTAACTAGCTATTTTGTGATGCCCGCGCAGGGTTTGCCGGGCACAACGATATAACAGACATCATTATATGTTAGATTCGAAAGTACCAGCAGGGCCACTGGCCGAAAAATGGTCGACACATAAGTTCAACCTGAAGTTGGTCAATCCGGCCAATAAGCGAAAATATACCATCATTGTGGTCGGTACCGGCTTGGCCGGCTCATCGGCCGCTGCTTCACTCGCAGAGCTCGGCTACAATGTGAAGGCATTTTGCTACCAGGACAGCCCACGCCGGGCGCACTCCATTGCTGCCCAAGGCGGAATCAATGCGGCTAAGAATTATCAGAACGACGGTGACAGCGTTTACCGGCTGTTTTACGACACGGTAAAGGGCGGCGATTACCGCTCGCGCGAAGCTAACGTACACCGCTTGGCAGAAGTATCGGTGAATATTATCGATCAGTGCGTGGCGCAGGGCGTACCTTTCGCCCGTGAATATGGCGGATTGCTAGATAACCGTTCGTTTGGTGGTGCCCAAGTTTCCCGTACATTCTACGCCCGTGGCCAAACGGGTCAGCAGCTGTTGTTGGGCGCCTATTCTGCATTAAACCGCCAAATCAATAAAGGCACGGTGAAAATGTACAATCGGCATGAAATGCTGGATTTGGTGACGATCGATGGCCATGCTCGCGGTATCATTGCTCGCAACATGGTAACGGGGGCTATCGAATCGCACGAAGGCCACGCGGTGCTCCTATGCACAGGGGGATATGGTAATGTGTTTTTCCTCTCGACTAATGCCATGGGTTGTAACGTCACCGCCGCGTGGCGAGCCCATAAACGAGGGGCTTTCTTTGCCAACCCATGTTATACACAAATACACCCTACTTGTATCCCCGTAACGGGCGACCACCAATCCAAACTGACACTGATGTCAGAATCATTGCGTAACGATGGTCGCGTATGGGTACCTAAAACGGTGGAACTCTCCCAAAAATTACGTAAAGGTGAAATCAAAATCGCGGACATCAAAGAAGCAGACCGTGATTATTACCTGGAACGCAAATACCCTTCTTTCGGTAACCTCGTACCCCGTGATGTCGCGTCGCGCAACGCAAAAGAGGTCGTAGACGAAGGCCGCGGCGTAGGCGCTTCGGGTGTGGCGGTATTCCTCGATTTCGAAGATGCCATCAAGCGATTGGGAGAGGATGCGGTACGCGCAAAATACGGCAACCTGTTTGATATGTATTATCAGATTACAGACGAAAACCCGTATAAGCAGCCCATGCGTATCTATCCAGCCGTACACTACACCATGGGCGGCGTTTGGGTGGATTACAACCTGATGACAACCGTTCCCGGATTGTATGCCCTCGGCGAGTGTAATTTCTCCGACCACGGCGCCAATCGCCTAGGTGCCTCGGCATTGATGCAGGGCTTGGCCGATGGATATTTTGTCATTCCTTACACCGTTGGTGATTACCTGGCAAGTTTGGGCTTCGCGCCGGTTGATAAGAATCACCCGAATTTCGAAAAAACCCGTAAAGAGGTGGAAGATCGCGTAAATCGGCTACTTTCGCTGAAAGGGAATAAAACGGTGGATGACATCCACAAAAAGCTCGGCCACATCATGTGGGAATACTGCGGCATGGCACGTAACGAGGCAGGTCTCACCAAAGCCAAAGGACTTATCAGAGAACTGCGACAGGAGTTTTGGGATGATGTGACTGTATTGGGTGAGAACGAAGAGATGAACCAATCGCTCGAAAAAGCGGGCCGTGTAGCTGATTTCCTCGAGTTGGGCGAACTGATGGTAGACGATGCCCTCAATCGCCGCGAATCGTGTGGCGGCCACTTCCGCGAAGAGAGTCAGACCGAAGAAGGCGAGGCCAAACGCGATGATGAGAATTTTAGCTACGTAGCCGCATGGGAGTACAAAGGATCCGACCAACCTGAGGTACTCCACAAAGAAACATTGGCGTTTGAGAATGTTAAATTGACACAACGGAGTTATAAGTGATTGTAGATTTTGGATTGTAGATTTTGGATTGATAGGTAAACGGGCTTTGTGAAATCGTACATCTAAAATCGTAAATAGAGAAACAATGAGCGGAAACATGAACCTGACGCTAAAAGTATGGCGCCAAAAGAATAACAATACCAGGGGTAAGTTTGTAACCTACCAAGCGAACGGCATATCGCCGGACATGTCTTTCCTCGAAATGCTGGACGTGGTGAACGAAGAACTGGTGCGGAAAGGTGAAGATCCCATCCACTTCGACCACGATTGCCGCGAAGGCATATGTGGCATGTGTTCGCTCTACATCAATGGCCGGCCACATGGCCCAAAACAATTGACCACCACCTGCCAGCTCCATATGCGAAGCTTCCACGATGGGCAGACAGTTGTCATCGAGCCTTGGCGTGCTTCGGCATTCCCCGTAATCAAGGATCTGGCGGTAGATCGGACTGCATTCGACCGTATCCAACAAGCGGGCGGGTATATCAATGTAAATACGGGAGGAGTTCCCGATGCAAACGGCATTCCGATTCCAAAGGTGGTTGCCGACGAAGCATTTGAATCGGCTACATGCATCGGTTGCGGGGCTTGCGTGGCAGCCTGTAAAAATTCATCGGCCATGCTGTTTGTTTCAGCCAAAATATCGCAATACGCCTTATTACCACAAGGCCAAACAGAACGGTACAGCCGTGCGCAAGCCATGGTTGACCAAATGGACGCGGAAGGCTTCGGCAGCTGCACCAATACCGGCGCCTGCGAGGCGGAGTGTCCTGTGGGAATTAAACTGACGAATATTGCTCGGATGAACCGTGAATACCTTACCGCCAAGATTTTTAAGGAAGAAGAAGTGCATTAAGCTAACGGCATATTAGTCCACTAGGAAGCCCTCGCAATTACGTAATATTGCGGGGGTTTCTATTTTTATTGCGTAAATTAGCAGCTATAAACGGTGAGTACGGTTGTCAAAATAAGGCTATTGTTACTGGTGTTGACGTTGTGCTTCATAGGCACCGCCGTCACCATAAACCTTACATTTAATCAAGAGGAAATCTTACTCCTCGATGGTCGACGTATCCAAAACAACCTCCATAAGAAGGAACACGTTGTATTCGACTTCCTGAACGACAACAACCGATTTAACGCCCTTAAAACGATAGAAACCGATGTAAACCAAGCCGAGGAAATAATCGACTACTTCGTGGATCAGCATGATATCTACCCGTTCGTCTATATCAATAGCGAGCTGGTCATCTGGGGTACCGACAAATTTGTCCCAAAAACGGATGCAGGTATTACCGACGGCGTGGATATCATCAAAACCGGCAACGGATGGTATGAGTCCATCAAAAGAAGTACGGGTAATTTTTCGGTGCTATTCCTAATCCCGATCAAGTCTGACTTCCAGAAGAACAATGAGTACCTGCAGGACAGATTCTCTAAAAACCTCATCGAAACCAATAATCTGGAGATTGCGAATTATGATGACCACCTGATTTATAACATCAGGAGTACGACCGGCGAGTATCTTTTTTCCGTAAAGCTCAGTGAAGGTCGCCACGATACCTTTTTTTCCAAGCTGGAACTGACCATGTGGATGCTCGCGGGGCTTTCCGTGGTACTTCTGCTCAATATCATGTGCAGCTGGTTAGCCCGGCGGGGTTGGGTATGGTCTTCGGTAGTATTATTTGCGTGCTGTTTGGCGGGAATCCGTTATTTGGACCTCCACTATGGCTGGTTGTCTTCCCATTTCTACACAGGACTGTTCGACTCGCGCAATTTCGCATCCAGCTTCCTCTTTCCGCATTTAGGCGGATTTCTCCTCAACATCATCGCATTCACTTGGTTCATTGGCTACCTATACACCTTCAGAAAACAGCTTGACCTACCCGCAATAGCACGTACCAAGGTAGGGAGCATCCTGATGATCTTTATTCTAGGTGCTGTGATTTATGGCGTTAGCTATGCAATGACCAATGTGTTTTCAGGGTTGGTAACAAATTCCGACATCAATTTTGATGTTACCAATATAATGGACCTTAGCTTTTACAGCTGGATCGGCATATTCGCGTTATGCTTGAGCATGATGTCGCTCCTACTGCTCGTCGACTTACTGGTTGGAGCCGCGCATGCACTCATTCCCAACCAAAAGCGATTACTCCTCATCGGGATAACCGTAGTGATTATCGTCGGAATACTCATATACATCGATGGTTTTTCATTCCATAATCCACCGCTCACTTTCCTGCTGCTAAGCGCGTTGATTGGATTGCGGGCATGGTATACCCGGCGCGAACGCCGATTCGACTTGGCCGTATTCATTGCTACCTTATTGTTGCTGGCCTCCATCACGGCAATAAAACATGGTCAGTTTCAACGCTACAAAAAAGAGGAAAAACAAAAAATCGCCATATCCCGGCTGGAGTCCGTTGATGATGCTAACGCGATTGCACTTTTCCATGATTTGGAGAAAGAGATCGTGAAGGATACCACCCTCATCGACTATTTCAAGAGACCGCGAAGTGAAAACCGCGAGTTGCTCAACGAGCATCTAAAAAGGACCTACTTGAGCGGGTATCTCTCGCGCTACGAATTCGTGGCCAACGAATATGACACCGATTGGGTACCCATCGGCAACAGTTCGGCCAGCAAGCGGCAGGCCTATCGCGAAAAGGTCATTTCGGGTGCGATTAAAGTATCTGAAAACTTCTACCGTGGAAACAGCAGGTTCGGCAATTTTGAATACTTTGCTCAATTACCTGTGCAGGAAGGAGGTGAACTATTGGGTATTCTGCTCATCGAACTTCAAAATCGGTCGTTCAGTCAGCTATCTTCCTATCCGGATATCCTTGCCGATAGTAGAATCGACCAACAGCAAACCGAATTAATAGCTGGATATGCCTATGCATTTTACCGGCATGGTAATCTTGTAAGCCAATACGGAGACTACGTATACCCGTTGTCTGCGGATGCTTATCCTAATGAACTGCGAAAGTTTATCTCGCTTGGCACCGATGATAGCTATGAGCACATGATGCGCAGACCCAATAGCCATACCTTGATTGTGGTGAGCTGGCCGCAGCGCAGCAGTTGGATGCAACTGGCCGCACTATCGTTTATTTTCCTAGTGTTTCTATTGTTTGCCATACTAGCATTCATCTCCCGCTGGCTCGTTTTGACGCTGAATAGTAATGACTTCAGTTTGCGAAACCTCCGATGGAGTTTCCTGATTCTCTCCAATAAAATATTATATAGTACCCGTATCCAAACATTTATGGTTGTAGCGGTAGTGACCACACTGATCGTAGCCGGCATCATCACGTTCTTCAGTATCAGTAGCCAGTTTAAAAAACAACAGGAAAGTGGAGTATTGCAATATGTAGTGGATATTGCATCTAGGCTGGAATCCCGTTGGCTTAAGGAACTGGACTTGAATCGAGGGTTGTCGGCAGATGAGCAATTCAATACCATTGCCGAGGCTGTTGCTGCCGACCTCAATCTTTACGATACGGATGGGCAGCTGATTTATTCGACGCAGCCGCGCATCTATGACCTCCGTCTTCTGTCGCGTTACATGCAACCGCACGCCTGGTTGCATATGGCAAAGTACCAGCGGTCTGAAGTTTTACAGCACGAGCAGATCGGTGGATTGAACTTTATTGCCGCTTATGCCCCCATCAGAAACGACGAGTATGAAGCGGTGGCTTTCCTCAGTTTGCCCCATTATAGCTATCGGAAAGAATTCGACCAGAACGTGGGTCTCTTACTCAACACACTCATCAATATCTATGCATTGGTCATTTTGGTCCTCGGACTGTTCGCGGTATTTGTGGCCAATAAAATTACCGCACCGCTTGCGCTTGTACAACGCAGCCTCGCCAAGACCAGCATCGGCAAGCCGAACGAACCTATTTTCTGGAAACGGCACGATGAAATCGGTAGTCTAATCAAGGAATACAACCTGATGATCGTTGCGCTCGAACAGAGCGCAAACACTATTATGCGCTCCGAACGTGAATCGGCTTGGCGTGAAATGGCCAAGCAGGTAGCCCATGAAATCAAGAATCCGCTTACGCCTTTAAAACTCGGCATCCAGCAATTGGAGCGTTCTTGGAAAGAAAAAGACCCTCGGTTTGAAGAACGGTTTGAAAAGTTCAGTGAATCATTTATCGAACAGATAGACAGCCTCTCGCACATCGCATCCGAGTTTTCGGAATTTGCCAAAATGCCCGATACGCAGCTCAAGGAGGTCGATGTACTGGACATTCTGGCGAAGGCTGTCGAAGTATTCCGTAATAACGTGGGCGTGCGGATAACGATCACAAATACCTGTGGTGAAAATACCATTACCATACAGGGCGACCGCGACCAATTGCTACGATCTTTCAATAATTTGATCAAGAACTCGATTGAGGCGGCAATTACGAAACGGCGATGTCAAATCAATATTGCCATTAACTATGACACAGACCATTTTGTGGCGATAGCCATTCAGGATAATGGTGAAGGTATCAATCCCGAAGCCAGGGGAAAGCTGTTCCAGCCCAATTTCACCACAAAGAGTTCGGGCACGGGACTGGGATTGGCATTTGTAAAACAAGCGGTAGAGGGAATGGGCGGTAGCATTTGGTACGAAACTTTCGTCGGTAAGGGGACTACGTTTTTCATACGCATTCCATCGGTGAAAGTCCAACAAGCGGTGGACTGATGCTGCAAGACCTATTTCAATACAACACTGCTTTGCCCCATTACCGCATTATCGGCATAGAGTAGAATGGTATAGGTTCCTTTCTGAAAGCCCCTTACATCGGCCCATTCGATGGTGTATGCAGCACCATCGTTCTCAAAACCTATCGTGGTTTTGTAGGTGTATTGCATTTGCCTGCCATCTGCTTCGAAAAGCCCGTAGTCATCCGTGGTCCGCAGGTTGCCATTGGGATCGATAACACGCATGTAGACATCGTGCTCTCCGATTTCAGCCAGTGGGTTGTCTGCCAGTGAAAAATCAATCCGCAATTTGTCAACCCTGCGTGCTCGGGTCTCCATATTCTCCCGGTCGTTACTTCGTTGTCTAACCCCGTTGATGGAAATGCTCGATATCTTAATGGCCGATGCCAACTTCACGATATCGACCAAATCGGTATGCTGCGCCTCGAGCTCGGCAAGGCGATCGGAAGAAGTTGAGACTTCCTCCTTCAATTCATCCCGCTCGGTAATTAATTGGGCGTTCCGCTTACGAAGCACTTCCACTTCCTGTAAATAACTCGATACTTGCTGCTTCAATTGGTTGATTTCCTGTTGGGCTTTACCCAACTCTTCCCGGGTAAGATTGCTTTTAGCCAGCTCTGCGCGCAACATCGCTATTGTAGTGCGTGCACTGTCTTGCGCACTCATCAACGTGGCGTTGAGTTCAATATTATTATCCGTTAACCGATCTAGCTCCGCTTCGATACGGTCTATTTCGGCTTCCATACTTACTTTCTCCTCGGTGAGCTCATACACCTTATCGTCTGTACTTTTGTATTTAACATAAAAATACACGTTGGTTGCGAGCAACGCTGCAATGGCCACCACAAAGAAGTAAATCTTGGTGGAATCCTTTCTCGACTCTTCCGGAACGGACTCGATACCTTTTTCTTGCATCGTACGTATTTCTTGCATGGTTTATAGACAACAAGCCTTCGCTAACACAGCAGCTCAACACAATGCAAAAATTGTTCCAACATACACCGTCTACCCAAACTCGTTGTTGACGGCAGGTTCTTATTGCGTTTCCCAGAAAGGTTCAATGATTAAAAACCACCGCCACGAAGGTATTCCTCTTTGCGCATCAGTTGAAGATCGGCTTGTACCATGTCTTTTATCAACGCATCAAGGTCGTATTTCGGTTGCCAGCCAAGTTGGCGTTGCGCCTTGGTCGCGTCGCCGATCAGCATATCCACTTCGGTGGGCCTAAAATAGGTAGGGTCTATCTTAACAACGGTTTGACCGAACTTGATACGTGTTGTATCAATGCCCAATGCGGCCAACCTTGTCTCATCAACATCAATGATAACACCCTTTTCACGATCACCCTTTCCGCTGAATTCAACATCGATCCCCAGCTCGGCGAAGCTCAGCTTCACGAAATCGCGTACCGTAGTGGTAATGCCGGTAGCCACTACGTAGTCTTCAGGCATTTCTTGTTGCAGCATGAGCCACATTGCCTCGACATAATCCTTCGCATGACCCCAGTCGCGTTGTGCCGATAGATTACCAAGGAATAGCTTATCCTGCAATCCCAATGCAATGCGGGCGACCGCGCGCGTGATTTTCCGCGTCACAAATGTTTCGCCCCGAATTGGGCTCTCGTGGTTGAAGAGTATACCATTGCAGGCATAAAGCTGATACGCTTCCCGGTAATTGACGGTGATCCAATAGGCATACAACTTGGCAACTGCATACGGGCTCCGCGGATAGAAAGGCGTCCGCTCGTTCTGTGGCACTTCCTGCACCAAACCATATAATTCTGACGTTGCCGCTTGGTAAAAACGGCATTTGTTGCCCAGCCCTAACAACCGGATAGCTTCCAGCAGCCGTAAGGTACCCAGCCCGTCGGCATTTGCGGTATATTCGGGGGTATCAAAACTCACTTTTACATGGCTTTGCGCTGCTAGGTTATAAATCTCGTCAGGCTGCGTTTCCTGGACAATACGGATAAGATTCGTGGCGTCGGTAAGGTCACCATAGTGCAATGTGAAATGCCGATTGGTCTCGTGCGGATCCTGGTACAAATGATCTATACGATCCGTATTGAATAATGAGCTTCGACGCTTTACGCCATGCACAATATATCCTTTTCCGAGAAGGAGTTCAGCCAAATAAGCACCGTCTTGCCCGGTTATACCCGTGATTAATGCAGTCTTAGCCATGTAATCAACGATGTTGTTTTAATACCGATTTCAATAGATACTGCCCATAACCGCTTTTTAACAACGGACGAGCAACGGCATCGAGCTGCGCCGCATCGATATAGCCCATACGGTAGGCGACTTCCTCGATGCAACCGATTTTTAGACCCTGCCGCTCTTCAATAACCTGCACAAATTGCCCGGCCTGCATAAGGGACGTAAAAGTGCCGGTATCTAACCATGCGGTTCCGCGACTGAACACTCCTACTTTTAATCGACCCTGCTGAAGGTAGACTTTATTCACATCCGTTATCTCATATTCACCACGTGCTGATGGCTGAATATTTTTAGCAATGTCGATGACAGAATTATCATAAAAGTATAACCCCGGCACGGCATAATTTGATTTGGGCTGAATTGGCTTCTCTTCGATGGATACGACCCGCTGGTCGCTGTCAAACTCAACCACACCATATCGCTCCGGGTCGGAAACCGGATAGGCAAAGACCACCCCTCCCTCAGGGTCGGCACTTTGCTGCAGCAAGCGCGACAAGCCCTCACCGTGGAATATGTTGTCGCCTAATATCAGCGCCACTTTATCATTCCCCACAAAATCCTCACCGATTACAAACGCCTTAGCTAACCCATTAGGCTCCTCTTGTACTTTATAGGAAAACGAACAACCGATTTGCGACCCATCGCCCAATAACTTACGGAAAGCGGGTAGGTCATGTGGCGTCGAAATAATCAACACTTCCCGGATCCCGGCCAACATAAGTGTAGAGAGGGGGTAATAAATCATCGGCTTATCGTAAACCGGCATCAACTGCTTGCTTACAGCCAGTGTTAACGGATGCAACCTGGTGCCGGACCCCCCAGCCAAAATAATACCTTTCACTTTTTGTGCTTCTAATGAACAGAAAGGCAAAGCTATTAATTTTTAAGCGAACTGCCCGAAAAAGGTGAAAGATCGCCGCTATTGTACAGAGACCGAGAACGGAACAGCATAAGCGCCCCATAGCAGGGTTACCGTTCCATCTTTATCGCCGGTGATGGTGAATTGCTCCACGGCATCATCGGTCTCTGAAGGGGTGGCGTCTGCGCGCAATGCATCCTGTGCTTCGTCATAACGTGTACCCCATTGGTCCCAGACCTTATTGAAAATTAGCGTGACGTTCTTTTCGCCAGGAATGGAATACAGGCTATACTTTCCAGCAGCAAGGGGCTGCCCCTGCACCAATACGTCTTTGTTTATTTCAAATGTTGTCGCTTCATTAGCACCGGTACGCCAAACCTTACCGAAAGGAGCAATATCGACACCGATTTCACGGCCTTTCAATGAGGGTTTGCTGTAATGGATGGCTATCGTTACGCCGTCATCGGTCGTCACGGTAATGCTGTCTGGCGGACTGGCCCGCTTGCTTTTATCTTGCTGCGCAAAAGCGACGGTAGACATAACCACTACCGCCAACAAGGATAACAGGGTTGCTTTCATAACGTTTCTATTTTACGTGTTCATCAATTATTTTACTGGAGACGTTCGAAATTGAATACCAGATAACCGGTTTGGCCATCCAAATCAAGCGGCATCCGCATCGTCAACTGATCCGCATCAGCATATGACAAATCCAACCGGTATCCAGCTGTCACATTACTCGGCTTATCGCCCGGATAGATTTTCTTGAACTGAAATTTTGGCTCCCCATTGCCTTTACCAGGATTATAAACGGACCATACGATATTTCGCACCGCACCGGGAGCACAAAGCGTTCCTTCCGCGTCGAAGGTAATGCTACCCTTGCCATTGTTGGGCAAATTCCACACGCTACCTATAAAACACTCGGCAGGCGCTTCTTCAAAAATCGTTTTCACACTGTATGCCGTGGGAACATTCTCCTTATCTACCGAGTATAGTACCCATTGACCTTTTACCCCTTTACGCCATGAAGCTGCGGAAGGTGCGCCGTCTACCGCACCTTGCTGGGCTGTACAGGAAGTTAATAAAAAAGATGCCGATAGCAGGGCTACAAAGAAAAATAACGTTTTATTCATGTTTTTAAACTTACTAAATGGATTACATAACCAAGCTTTACCTAAGCTTTTTCATGACGTAAAGATACGGATTCAGCTACGAAATGAATTATTTTTATGCGCCATAGGGATATTCATGTATGTTTGTTGTAAGAAAGACACATTATCCACTTTGCATGGCAATTCAGTCCAAAAACCATACCATCAGTCAATTTGCGGCAAAATTATTGGTACGCCTTTTCATTTTACTTCTACTGTTCGCTTTCGCACCCATTGTTCTTGAACAAGAGACTACACGGTCATACGGCGAAACGTTTGTATATATCGAAAACAAATGGGCACTAATATTTCCCGGCTTACTCTTTGCAAGTTTCCTTGTGCTGCTTTTTCTGACCCTCCGTTATAAGTACCAGAAAACTGACCTCAACTGGATGCTGTCGTTAAACACCGCGCTCCTCATCAGCTATGTAGCCATGGTATACGTACGGCTTTACCCCATCATCTTCGGCTGATGCTTGGCGCGATAGTCATCGTCTTTTGCTACCTTTGGGGCTTCATGCATCATTTTCTTTCGGGCATTTGTCCAAACAACGTGCGATAACATCCATGACAAAGAAGCAGATATGGCGAATCTCGAAGACCATTTTAAAGGTTTGCATTACCGCTATTGCGTTATATTGGGTATTCAGTAAAGTGGAGGCCGACTACCACGAACAGGCGATGGAAAACATCGAAGCTGGTTCGGATGAATACCCCCCCAGTTTCTGGCAATTTATCGGGCAGACCATTGCTGACTCCAACCCGCTTTTTTTAGGCCTAGCCTTCGTCGCCTATGGATGTTCGATCGTGATTGCCGCCTCACGCCTCAACGGCTTTTTCAAGGGTGTGGGACTGGTACTTTCCGAGCGGTATAATTTCCGACTGTATCTCTTGGGGTTGTTCTACAACCTTTTCCTTCCCGGTGGTGTGGGCGGCGACGGTTACAAAATTTACTTCTTACGGCGTAAATTCAGTATAAAGGGCCGCAAACTCTTATCTGCGGTCTTCTTCGACCGGTTGAGTGGGTTATGGGCATTATGTTTGATTACCTCCGCTTTGGTGATTTTCATTCCGCGCCTACAAATCCCAAACCAAGTGCCCATCATCGTTGTTGTCATCGGATCGGTGGTGTATTATACCATTGTACGAAGGTACTTTTCCGACTACAGCAAACGTTTCTTCCGCACACACCTCAAAGCATTAGGCACGCAATCGATGCAGGTAATCTGTGCTATTTTTTTACTTTATGCATTGGGTTTCGACGGTAAATTCGCTCCTTACTTATTGATGTTCCTCGTCTCTTCGTTGGTAGCGGTTGTACCATTCACTGTTGGTGGGCTTGGCGCACGTGAAATGGTGTTCGTTTTTGGTGCAAAGTATTTCCAGCTCGACGCCCATCTCGCCATACTCATCAGCCTCTTATTCTACCTCACTTCGGCGTTGTTGGCCGCAATTGGCTCGTATTTTATCTTCCGCCCACAGGGATTGGGCGAAGATAAGCTACCTACTGCCACCGAGGCCGACTTGGACCGCTTGGACGATGATGCAATGACTGAATCAATATAAAAACCATGGCTACTATTGTAATTACCGGAGCAAGCAAGGGAATCGGGTTTGAGACAGCGCTGGCACTAACCCATGCGGGGCACCCTGTGGTTGCCGTTGCCCGTTCACGGGACGGATTGGAAAAGCTGCGGGAAACGGCGCTTAAGCGCGCACCCGATGCGGTCATCCACCCTTTCGTTTTTGACATCGTACATGGCGATTACGCGAAGGAGTTTCTTCCATTTGTGGTGGAGAAACTAGGACGGGTAGACACGCTGGTCAACAATGCCGGTGTGCTTATCAACAGGTCTTTCGAAAAAACATCCATCAACGACTTTTCCGCGATGTTCGAAGGCAATTTACTAGGCCATGTGCGGATGATACAGCACCTTCTCCCGCTGATGCCACCCGATAGCCATATCGTCAATATCGGCAGCATGGGTGGATTTCAGGGCAGCGTGAAGTTTCCAGGGTTAGCTGCTTATTCAGCCAGTAAGGCTGCCCTGCATGCGCTTACAGAATGCTTGGCTATGGAGCTTGAAGCTAAGGCGATTAAAATAAATTGTTTAGCTTTGGGTTCGGCGCAAACAGAAATGCTGGCAAATGCGTTTCCACAGTATGAGTCGCCGGTTACCGCGCACGAAATGGGAGCCTATATCGCCCAGTTCGCGCTCAAGGGCCATCGCCTTTTCAATGGAAAGGTCTTACCAGTAGCGGTAACGACTCCGTGAAATAAATAGGCTAACGTTATGATACAGATTAAAAATATTCATTTCATCAAGGCATTGCGATTATGGCCAGCCGTATTCGTGCTTATTGTCCTTTCCTGCCAAAATGAATCGCGGAACAATGCTTCGGAGGCGATACAGGAGGACCCGGCATCGGAGATTGCTGCAGATATAGGGGCGCCATTGCCCGCGTTGCCCTACATTGCCGTTTTTGATGACGAATCGGAACAGTTAGAGGCAGAAAAAAACACCGATTTCGACCGAACGTCGCTGACTGTAGACGCATTGACACTGGCGTTGCGCACCAATTATCCTGAAATTGAGCTTGAAGTAGACCGCATCTCCAATGACACGCTTTTTGTGCGAATTGCCGATGCCAGCTACCTCACCCAGCAAATGGGGTCGTCTGGGGCACGGGTGTATATCATGGAAGCCACCTACGCATATACCGAACTGCCGGATATCGAGGTTGTTCATTTCGATTTCGCGGAGGGCGACCATGCCATACCGGGCAATTATACCCGTCGCAGTTTCAATAACCGGCCCGTTGTCCGGTAGGAAAGGCCAAAAACGACGGCCCATTTCGGAAAAATCAATAACTAGCGTAGCGATTTCATTGATGCCAAAAAAACGAACAAGATATCAATAACTAGCAAAGCGATTTCATTGATACCGAAGAAAGACAATTGAAAAAATCAATAACTAGCAAAGCGATTTCATTGATGCCAAAAAAACGAACAAGATATCAATAATTTATCTAAGTTTGCGACTTTCAACATATATACCAGGGTATTACCACACATGAGAAAATTTGCCGGGTACGTCCTCTCTCCTATTTTTTACCTGCTTTTTGGTATTATTATTACCGTGTTCCATCCTATCCAATGGTTATGCCTGAAATTGGGCGGATACCCTGCGCACATGCGGTGCGTAGAGGCCCTTAATCTGTGTCTGCTTTGCACCTATTACGTATTGGGCAATACAGTAACGTTTACCAACCGGCAAAAACTACCGGTGGGCCGGCCTTTACTTTTCGTAGTCAACCACCAAAGCATGTATGACATCCCGCCGCTGATTTTCTTTCTGCGTAAACACCAAGGTAAATTCATTTCTAAAATCGAACTAGCAAAGGGCATACCCAGCATATCATTCAACCTGCGCCATGGTGGCGCGGCCAATATTGACCGCAAGGACCCTAAACAATCCATCGCAGAAATACTGAAGCTGGCCAACAACATGAAAACCAAGAGTTGGTCGGCCTTCATCTTCCCTGAAGGGACCCGTGCCAAAACAGGCGTCATTAAGCCATTCAACGTTGGGGGTATCGCCACGATATTGAAAAAAGTGCCGCAGGTACTTGTGGTGCCTATAGCAATCAACAATTCGTGGCAAATGGTACGTTACGGTTTTTTCCCACTCAACACCTTCACACGGATGTCGTGGGAAGTACTCGAACCCATCAATCCACAGGGCCGGAATCCGGAAGAGGTAGTGGCAACCGCGGAAGCGAAAATCAGGGAAAAAATAAAAACGAGTTAATTGACCCGTCGTCCTTTCCATTGATATTTACCTAGGTTCCCGGCTATGCCGATATAGACCATGTAAACGATATGCAGGACGGTCAGTATGGGTAAGTATGCCAGCAAATCCATCCGGTTGGCAAACCGGCATAACGGGTAAAGAAAGAAAGCCTCCACAGCTAATTTCAACATTATCGCCACAAGCAAACCGCCGACCAAGTAACTGCTTACTTCGAAAAAAAAGGAGGCTAGCCCTGTGAGCAACAGCAATAGGTTAAACATCCATATCGCCAAACCCAGCGCCACAATCCCCTTATTTTTATAGTGCGTGCTTTTGGAGGCCCAACGCCGGCGCTGGTTGATGAAACCGCGCAGCGTCCTTTTGGCATCGGTATATACAATCGCACTCCTCGATTTGCAGAAGCCTATCCTATTTGGGTATTTTCCGGCAACCTTGTGCAAAAACAGCTCATCATCGCCCGAGGCGAGGTGGTCAATCCCATTAAAGCCACCCAATTCGTAAAACACATTACGCCGATAGGCCAGGTTAGCTCCGTTGCAGGTGGATGCGTGCTTTTTACCGATACCCGCCGCGCCGAGGCCAATCAAGTAGAGAAATTCCAGCGTTTGCAGCTCCTCAAAGAAACTCTTCTGCTCGGAGTATACCACCGGCGATGAAACCAGCACATGTCCCTTTTCTTCGGCAAAAGTGATAACCGTAGCCAGCCAATCCTTCTCCATCCGGCAGTCGGCATCGGTAGTTACGATAAAATCGCCCGTTGCCATCTCGATAGCTGAAGATATCGCCTTCTTTTTATAGGAGTTTAGGGGTTCTGATTCGTTCAGTTTCAAAAGTTTTACGCCTCGTTCGGCAAACGAACGCACCACTGCTGCCGTATCGTCTGTGGAGTGGTCATCCACCACAATGATCTCCAGCAACTCCATCGGAAAATCCTGGGCCAATATATCCGAAAGCGTACGGCCGATGTTCGCCGCTTCATTGCGGGCTGCGATGAGTATACTCACCCTTGTTTTAGGGATACTTTTTTTGGAGAAGGATGGTAACGACGACCATCCTGCCCGCATGTAACATACCAGCACCGCATATATTCCGGTAAATACAGCTAACGCGATACTAATTAGTTGTGTCGCCAAAGAAGTTTATTTTTAAGACAAACACTGATCCCAAAATGGCGGGCAATATAAGGTTTATAAACCAAACGCACGAAGCGATTGCCATCACGGCGATGTCCTGGTCGGTAATATGTGCATACAAATAACTCGCCGTAACACTGCGCACACCGAAATCAAACAGATCGAGTGTAGGCAACGCCGCCTGTACAAAAAAGAGGATGAAGATAAGCAGCAACATGGGCAGGAATTCAATATCGGGGATAATGACCAGCATCAGTATACAATATTGCGATGTGAAGATGATAAATCTAGCCAGCGAGTTAAGAAAGACAGTGGCTAGCTCCCGGCGGCTATAGCGGGTCAGGATTTCGAAAAAACGATGGAATTTGCGGAGAAACCCTATGCGCTGCATCCAGCTATTGATCCACCGTACGTTGAAATACAGCACCAAAAAAAAGCTGGCGTAAAGGATAGCCAGCACCCAAATGGCAGCACCGCCAACAGTGGTTACTTCAAAAAACCGATTGACGAACCACGCGATGCTCAGTGAGCCCGCGACACTCGTGAGGACCAACTGGGCCAGTGCCCCCACCCCCATGGCTACCACGCCAAAGATGCGCTTGCGAGGCTGGAGAAACATCACGCGTCCACCGTACTCGCCAATACGGTTCGGTGTGAAAACAGCCCATGTTAATCCGCAGAATACGGATTGCGTAGCCCGCCATAAACCTATACGTTCGATAGGGCGGCACAGGTATTGCCACTTCACCACTTCCAAAAACCAATTCGCAAACATCAGCACCACCACCACTGATAAGGTAATGACCACCGTGTCGGTGCCCAGGTTATGCATTAGCCGTTCAAATTCCTTCAGGTTCTGGTGGTTGTTGAGCTTTTGGTAGAGCACCCAAGCTACCAAAACCAAAATGGCAACCTTCAGTGCAATGCCCAGCTTCTTCTTTGTCTTATTAGTCAAACCCGAATGATTCTAGCGTGCAATGTTACTAATTTATCTGCTCCATTCCCAATGGAATGATTTATGGAATTGACCGGCGACGCGCATCCATAAGGAAATGGAGACCAATCTTAATCGTTATGGATTATCCAAAGCAGGATATCTTCGGCCAGATTTGGCTGGATATCGTTTTCGAAGGGCGCAACAAGCAATACGGTGCATACGTGTTGCGACGTGATGCGTCAAAAACTGAAACACTCGCACTACTTATCGCTTCCTCCGTGTTCGTGATCCTTTTATTAACACCACTTATCCAACAGCACCTCTTCCCCAGCACGTCGGAGCATCTAAATCCACTTGAAAAAAGCACCGTCATCGAACTGGTGTCGCCACCACCGGTTGACCAACCGCTTCCACAACCACCGGCCGCAGAACGGCCTTTACCCCGCACGAGTCAAGTGCGCATGCCTCCTCCGGTGGTGGTCAGGGCCGATATGGCAACGGAAGATCCGCCGTCGGCCGAAACACTCAAACTCGCCAACCCCGGTTCGGAGACCATCGAGGGCGATCCGAGTGCCGAAATCTATATCGACATACCGGCGGGGCATGCCGAAGGCGACGCCATGATAACTGAAACTGCAGGCAGGGGTGATACGCCATTTATCACCGTGGAAATCGAGCCGACTTTCCCCGGCGGGATGGAAGCATTTCTTAAATACGTGCAAAAAAACTATCGCTACCCTACACAGGCGGTGGCATCGGGGATTAAAGGTCAAATCATCCTGACATTTATTGTGGAGCGCGATGGCTCACTGACGGATATCCGAATTGTGCGCGACCTCAAATTCGGCACAGGCGAAGAGGCGGTGAGGTTACTGAAGACGTCGCCAAGGTGGACGCCCGGCGTGCAGAACGGTCGGGAGGTACGCGTGGCCTACACGTTGCCCATTGCCCTCGATCTCAGTCAATAACATCAGTATTGAAGCAAATCAATCACTGACCCACTAATTGGCGGGTCAGTGATTTACAAAGGTATGCTAGCCGCCTGCGAGGATGTAATAATCGCAAACATCCACAAGTTGCGCAGAAAAGTCCTAATATTGCATCATGCAAAATACGGCAAGGGCGGAACGGATTATATTGGGAATCGACCCAGGCACGGCCATTCTAGGGTATGGCATTGTCAAGGAGGTTGGCAAGCAGCTAACGTTGGTCAATCTTGGTGTTATCAAATTGGACCACCTGGACAACCACGCGCTTAAATTGCAACGTATTTTTGAGAAAATCAGCGTGTTGATCGAACAATACCGACCTGACTGCATGGCACTGGAAGCCCCCTTTTATGGTAAAAACATCCAGGTAATGCTGAAGCTCGGTCGCGCACAGGGCGTCGCCATGGCGGCTGCATTGAATAAAAACATCCCCATCTTCGAATATGCACCGCGTAAAATCAAGCAATCGGTCACCGGGAACGGGAACGCCGCCAAAGAACAAGTGGCAGCCATGCTGAAGACCCTGCTTAAATTTGACGAAACACCGCAGTTTTTAGACGCTACCGACGGACTTGCGGCTGCCGTATGCCACGCCTTCCAAAACCAACGGGCAGCCGGTTCGAAAGGCAACTATTCCGGATGGGCAGCATTTGTAAAGGATAATGCCGACCGACTGAAGTAACGCATCAAAGCTTCACCTGCCTAATTACATTCTTTATATTAAGTTCGATGATATCAGTCATCGTGCGGCATTTCAAATATTGGTTATTCTCATAGTATGCTGCATACCCCGCTCTGAGTTGCTTTACATTCTCAGGCGTGGACAATTCTTCCGTATTGGATACATCTCGTAACGCTGCGATGCGATGCCGCTCACTACGCACCCGGTGCACGATAGACGACCGCTCTTCCTGTTGGTATTGCAGCGCCGTACGGTCAGTCAAGTGCTCCATACACAGCTGCACATAAGCCAGGTTATCTTTGAAATATTGGGGCCTATATATCTTGGGGTTGCCCTCATAAAATTGCTGGTCAAAATCGATCGCCCGGATACGGAATTGGAAATCATCAAAATCGGGTGTAATCTGAACAACGAAATTGTAGGATCGCATATCACCCAACAGGGTAATGATACATCGTTCATTGAACTTCACAAATTCCTTTGCGATCCGCTTGGGGTTGTAATCCGGATTGTACATCAACGACTTCGTAAACACATCGCCAGGTATCCCCACGATATGTTCTTCCACAAGGGTCTGCCCGCCGACCAAATAATTTACGGGGTTGGGCGATATGATTTGTTCCAACTCCAAACCGTATATCCGCGATGCATCGGCCTGCTTTATATAAAAATAATCGTAGACATCGTTCAGCCGGTTTACAATTCGTATCCGGAATGGATGTGTATTGCCAAAAGCACAGTATTCGACGCGGTCGATGTATTTGTGCTCCACAATACGTGTATTACCCGATGCCTTCAATTCCGCATAAATGATTTTAAGTCCGTTGTATAGGCTTTCCTGCACGTGTGGCGGATAAATGGGCGTCTCCCATAAGGTATCGCGGCCGTGCTTATCCATTACCGGCAAAGTCTCATAAAAATCGAGCAGGTGCTCATAACTAATCGGCATACGTGCCTCACGCTCGTAATGGCGTAAGTATTTACGCAATGCCGGACTCACGGCATATACTGGTTTTTTGCGGGAAATCTTGACCTCTTCCATACTTGTTAATGGGCACGTTGTGCTAGGTAAAGATACGGTTTTGATACTGCGCAATAAAAAATTGAAATATTTTCATAAATAATCGGAATTTAGTGGCTATTTTTGAAGAATTGGCAACGAATACCTATTATAACATTAAATTGAGCAAATATTCTCATTTGTACAGAAAATTAAAAGGAATGGATGCATTATCGCGCAGCATTGGTCTGCATCGATATGTGACGGTAAACGCTCCAAACAGTGAATTAATAACGATTTGAGCTAACCACAACAAGTCATGGAAAAACGAAACGACAATTATGAATTAGACAACTTAGACACCCAAATTTTATCAATCTTGATGAATAACGCGTCTATACCGTACACCGAAATTGCAAAAAAATTGATCGTCTCCGGCGGCACCATCCATGTGCGGATGAAAAAAATGGAAGAACTCGGCATCATACGGGGATCGAACCTCATCATAAACCCCCAAAAAATCGGTTTTGACATCACCGCATTCCTTGGGATTTACCTGGAGAAGGGCTCTCAATACAATCACGCAGTAGCACAATTGAAACAGGTGAAAGAGGTAGTCGAACTGCATTACTGTACCGGTACATACAGCATGTTTGCCAAAATCGTATGCCGTGATACAACCCACTTAAGGAAAGTACTCAACGAAGACATCCAAGCTGTGAAGGGCATACAGCGGACCGAAACCATCATTTCACTGGAGGAGAGCATAAAACGTCAAATCAGCCTAACATAGGTTGTCCGTTCGCAGCCTGTTGGGGATTTACCGCTGGATGGTACCGTCTAGCCCTACCTTCACATCAAACGGACTGCAATAGGCATCGATCAGTACCGCAAAGTGCGTTCGCGTTACCTGTTGCTGTTTGTCATATTCGCCTTCGAAGTGATACCGCCGCTTCCAGTATTTTTCAACGTGCTGTTCCAGCTCGTTTCCGCGCTGGCCTACAAACCTGATGTAGCTGAATAAATCAGCGAAAGTGAAAGTATCGACATCAGCATGGTCAATAAACCAGATTTGGCTTCTCGAAAAAAGTGTATTGAGTACCGGTCGGACCTCATCGGCGGTGATGGGCTTATCGGCATCAAAATAGAGTTGACCATCCTCTCCGTCTCTACCCAACAACATGCCGGTAGCGCCAACCCGTTGGATAGCACCGAAATGCGGACTCCCCAATGGCACATCCACAAAAGGAATCAGTCGCGCCCCATATTGCAATAGCTCGCCCTGCACACTCCGCACATCCAGTTTATCGGGCGTCGTTTTAAAAAATGCCGTATATGCAGCTGCCGCGCCGACTGCTTGCCCCACATGCATCCACAAAGGAACATCAGCTTGGGTATCGGTAGATAGTTGTTGTACCACAGGTATAAACCGGGTTAAAAACAGGTTATTTTCGCCCATCGGTATAAGTGCACCCAACGGCAACGTATAACCGCGGCCTCCACGCTCACCGACAGACACCCCCGTACGCGCAAGCCCTTCATAGGGTACCGACTGGAAATAATCGGCCTGGATATCCGATCGGACTCGGAAACTATCCAATGTGCCCTGAGCCATCCGATACAACTGTGCATCTATGGATGCGTCTACCACCGCACGGACGTTGAAACGGCGTCGGTCGTTTAACTCGACCCGCCAGTTCTTACCCGATTGTTTGACCGATCGGAGCGCTCCGCCTTTGATCACAGTCAGGTTATTGAATGTTTTGAGCACACTGTCAATTGTATTTTGAATCAATTGCGGGTTTATTCGCCGTTTCACTGCCGCCGACAGTGAGTCGCTCGCTTTTTCCTTTTTGGTTCCCGCCAAGAGGTTAGCCCAAATACCTGCATCTAAATGAGCATTGTTCGTTAGGGAAACAAACTCCGAAGTCAACTCCGGCATCAACCGATCGCCGTTGACTACCCATACGGTATTTAAATTCGACATCGCCGATTGTAGCGCCGCAGCATACGCATCTGGGCCATAGCCATACACCAATACCTCCGGCCTCTTACGCTGTGCGCTCCCCAAGAATGGGATTATCAAAAACAAAAAAAAGAATACGTACCGTTTATCCATACTAACCGATTTCGAAGAAAGACGTAAAATTAGACATAATTGCTTCAGTAAGGTTTATTTTTTCTCCTTTTATCACCTTCGAGCTCTAGCTTTGCGATTTGGACCGGCCCTATCCATCATTTCCCCCTTCAGACTTCAACCGAAAACAGCTACCTTTGCGCTATGGAAAATGAAGAAAAATCCCTCAATTTCATAGAAGAAATCATCGAGAAAGATATCCAAAGTAGCAAACACGGTGGCCGGGTACTGACCCGATTCCCACCCGAGCCGAATGGCTATCTGCATATTGGCCATGCAAAATCCATCGTGCTCAATTTCGGATTGGCTAAAAAATACGGAGGCGAGACAAACCTCCGATTTGACGACACGAATCCGGTAACCGAAGAAACGGAATACGTGGAGAGCATCAAAAACGACATCAAATGGCTCGGCCTTGAATGGGCAGAAGAATTATATACGTCGGATTACTTCGACACACTATACGATTTTGCCGTTAAACTTATAAAAAAGGGGCTGGCCTATGTGGACGATAGTTCGCCAGAAGCCATTGCGGCCTCTAAGGGCACGCCCACCGAGCCAGGGGAACCCACACCCTACCGCGACCGGAGTGTGGACGAGAACCTTCGCTTGTTTGAAGAAATGCGCGACGGGAAATACAGCGATGGAGCAAAGGTGCTGCGTGCCAAGATTGACCTGGCCAACCCCAACATGCACCTGCGTGACCCCCTGTTGTACCGCATCAAACACGCTCCCCACCACCGCACGGGAAACAAGTGGTGTATATATCCCATGTACGATTTCGCTCATGGACAAAGCGATTCGATTGAACAAATCACCCACTCGATCTGTACTTTGGAATTCGTACCCCACCGGCCGCTATACGACTGGCTGATTGAAAAACTGGAAATCTTCCCGTCCAAGCAGTACGAATTTGCACGGCTTAATCTAAATTATACGGTGATGAGCAAACGGAAGTTGCTCCAACTGGTCAACGAGAAATACGTGGAAAGTTGGGACGATCCCCGTATGCCAACTATCAGTGGATTACGCCGGCGGGGATATACCCCTGCCAGTATCCGTAATTTCTGTGAGCGTATCGGAGTGGCCAAGCGAGAAAACATCATTGATGTAGGACTGCTGGAATTCTGTATCCGTGAAGATCTCAATAAAACCGCCTGGCGTCGGATGGCCGTGCTTGATCCCATCAAGCTCGTCATTACCAATTATCCCGAAGGGGAGACGGAGCTGTTGAGCGGTGAAAACAACCCCGAGGCGGCCGACGGCGAGGGCAACCGGAGCATACCGTTCAGCAACACACTGTGGATTGAGCGGGAAGATTTTATGGAAAACGCACCCAAGAAATTCTTCCGGCTCGGCCCCGGACTGATGGTGAGGCTCAAGCATGCCTACATCATCAAGTGCAACGACTTCGTGAAGGATGCGCATGGCCATGTGACCGAAGTTCACTGCACCTATATCCCCGAATCCAAGAGCGGCGAAGACACCAGCGGCATCAAGGTAAAGGGAACCATCCATTGGGTGAGCGTGCCCCACGCCAAGACCGTGGAGGTGCGGTTATACGATCGCTTATTTAACGTAGAAAATCCAGCAGCGGAAGAAGACTTCCGCGCGACTGTCAACCCCGACAGCTTGCATGTTATCGAAAAGGCATATGTAGAACCTGATTTATTGAATGCAATACCAGGCAAAGGCTATCAATTCATCCGCAAAGGCTATTTCACGCTTGACAGCAAGTCGACACCCGATAGGCCGGTATTTAACCGAACGGTAACCTTGCGGGACACATGGGCGAAGGAAGCTAATAAGAGCTAAGGAACGGCGGCCTAAAAAACCGCTTCGATAATTCGTTTGGTTGGCCCGGGATTGCCCATGGTATAAAAGTGCAGCACAGGTGCGTCCATCGCCTTGAGTTCCTTACATTGGTGGATCATCCACTCAACCCCGACATCGCGAACCTCCTGTTCTGACTTACACGAGTGCACGGCCTCACTCAGTTCCAACGGAATATCCAGATGGAAGATTTTGGGCAGACTGACCAGCTGTTTGCTATTCGTGAGTGGTTTCAGCCCAGGGATTATTGGCACGTTGATACCATTTGCACGACACCTGTCAACGAATGCTTTATATTTGCTGTTGTCGAAAAACATTTGGGTCACGATAAAATCGGCTCCCAATTCCACTTTCTTCTTCAGGTATTTGAAGTCGGTGTCCAAATTCGGCGACTCAAAATGCTTTTCGGGATACCCCGCTACCCCGATGCAGAAATCCGTCTTTTCCGAATTCTCCATGTCTTCATGGAGGTATCGGCCGTTATTCATGTTGACCACGTGCTGCAGCAGATCAGAGGCATATGCATGGCCACCAGGGGTTGGGATAAATGAGCTATCGCTCTTGCGTGCATCCCCTCTCAGTGCCAGCACGTTGTCTATCCCTAGAAACTGCAAGTCGATAAGTGCATTCTCCGTTTCCTCTTTGGTAAAACCACCGCATATCAGGTGAGGCACGGCATCAACCTTATATTTATTCATGATGGCGGCACAGGTAGCTACGGTGCTCGGCCGCTTACGGTAGGCCACCTTTTCAAGTAACCCGTTTGGATGTTGCTTGTAAATGTAATCCTCACGCAGGTAGGTGACATCGATAAAAGGCGGGGCAAACTCCATCAATGGGTCGATGGCATTAAAAATAGACTGTATACTCTGACCTTTTATGGGCGGTAGTATCTCGAATGAGTAAAGGGTTTTGCCCTTGGCATTTTTAATGTGTTCGGTTATTTTCATCTTTTCACCAAAGCCTTATTAAGCAGCCGCCAAACTTAGCCAAATTCTTTTTTAATGCAAAGTGAATTTGTCAGGCGGCGCGCGCCGACGGAACTCAAGAATAGATATCGATCAGCCCTTCGGGTAAATCGACTTCGAGCGTGTTGGTTTCCCTATCGATGGACAACATCCATTCATCGGTTAACGGGAACAGCACCTCATTCTCCTTGTGGATCACCGCAGCCACAAATTGCTGCGGGTATTGGTGTACCTCAGTGATTTCGCCCAACGTACCGTATGTTTTATCCACTACCGTATACCCTTTCAAATCAGTCAGCCGAAAATCGTCGGGGTGGCGTTCAGGAAACTTATTGTTCGGCAGGTAAACGTGCTTTCTCACCAGCGACTTTGCGGCATCAATATGATCCACATCATCAAAGAACAAGTAGGCGGTACGGTTGGGCAATACATTGGCATTCGCCACGAAATAAGGCACCAACTTGCCGCCGACCTGCAGGAACAACACATCGAGCTCCAGACTTTTATAGTCCTCAAACTCGAAGAACAACTGTACCTCGCCTTTGAGCCCGCGTGTCTTACTGATATACCCAATATAAAAATGGTCTGCTATTTCCATTTCGAAATGCCGCTAATTTGTTATTGTTGACCAAAACAAAAAAGCCGCTCGGGATGGATTGGATCCCTCCTGAGCGGCTTTCTTCAATGCTGGATGAATAAGTTTTTATTCCTCAGCTTTCTTTTCTTCGTCTGCAGCTTCGGGTTCGGCAGCTGCTTCAGGAGCAGCCGTTTCTTCTGCTACCGCTGGTGCCTCTTCAGCTGTTGCTTCTTCGGCCGTTGCTTCTACTTCTTCCACTTCAGGCGTTTCTTCAGCCGGTGGTGTGTTCTTCGCAGCTACCGCGGCAGCTACCGCAGCTTTACGTTTCGCTTCAGCAGCCAAAGCCGCTTTCCTAGCTTCTTCTTTGGTTTGGGCTAGGTTCTCCTCTTTGCCTTGTATTTTTGCCTCTTTGCCTTTCAACCATTCTTCAAATTTGGCATCAGCAGTAGCTTCATCAAAAGCACCTTTCTTCACACCACCCAATAAATGCTTCTTGTAGAGCACCCCCTTGTACGATAGAATCGCACGGGTAGTATCCGTAGGTTGTGCACCTTTATCCAACCAATCAAGTGCTTTATCGAAATTCAAATCGATGGTAGCCGGATTTGTGTTGGGATTATAAGAGCCGATACGCTCAATAAATTTACCGTCACGCGGTGAACGTGAATCGGCTACTACTACGTGGTAGAAAGGTCTCCCCTTTTTACCGTGTCTTTGCAATCTAATTTTAACTGCCATTCTTTTTTTTAATATGTATCCAACATAATTCCCGGTAGCTTTATGCTGCGGGGCTGCAAAGATAATTAATTATTTGATAACTAAGCGTCAGGGGCATTTTATTTTTCGGATGGCCTACCGCTCATAGCCAAACCGTTTCAGGTAGTTGTCTTTTTTCCGCCAATCGGGAATCACCTTCACAAAAAGCTCCAAAAACACCTTTCTTTGCAGGAATTCCTCGATGTCTTGCCGCGCGTAAGTCCCCACTTTCTTGATCATGCTGCCACCCTTACCGATAATGATGTTCTTTTGCGACTCGCGCTCGACAATGATCTCCCCACTGATACGCGTGATGTATTGCTCCTCCTTAAATGCTGTGATGACGACCTCAGTACTGTATGGAATTTCCTTTTCATATAGTTTGAATACTTTCTCGCGGATGATTTCAGACACAAAGAAACGCTCATTTTTGTCGGTGAGCGCATCTTTCTCGTAATACGGCGGGTGCTCAGGCAGATGATCGAGGATAAATTCCATCACCGCTTGGATGTTGTGGCCATGCAGTGCGGATATGGCTAGGGTCACCTTTGGCGATACCGTTTCTTGCCAATAGGTTATCTTACTCTTCACTTCCTCCGCTGTGGACTTATCGATTTTATTAATCAGCACCGCTACTGGCGATTCGGTTTTCTTCAATTTCTCGATGATATCACTTTCATCATATCGCTCGTGTATATCGGTTACCAGCAGGATGATGTCAGCGTCTATTAAAGAGCCCTGTACCGCACTCATCATCGATGTTTGCAGGGTATAGGCCGGTTTTATTACGCCAGGTGTGTCTGAAAAAACAATTTGATACTCCGGTTCGTTGACAATGCCGATAATACGATGCCGGGTTGTTTGCGCTTTTGGGGTGATTATCGACATTTTTTCGCCCACCAACGCATTCATTAAGGTAGACTTACCTGCATTGGGCTTTCCAACGATACTAACGAAACCTGCTTTATACGGCATTTTTTTCAATCTTATTTGCTTTGCAAAGAAACAAATTATATCTTTGCAGTCCAATTCGGAAAAAGAATTGAAAAACACAGTGCGGGGTGGAGTCTCGCCTAAGGCGAGAGTAGCTCGTCGGGCTCATATCCGCCAGCTGGCGGACAATGGTTCGAGTACAGCGAAAATGAAATATTGAAAATATAGTGCGGGGTGGAGCAGTTGGTAGCTCGTCGGGCTCATAACCCGAAGGTCATTGGTTCGAGTCCAATCCCCGCTACCAATAGAAGCCGGTCAATTTTTTGACCGGCTTCACTTTTTTATACTAAACCATGTTTACCGTTTACGTACTCCATTCCGGAAAACACGACAAAATCTATATCGGATTTACTTCA
>NZ_DATMFT010000012.1:0-147680 GCF_035556095.1 Parapedobacter sp.
GACCGTTTTCTTGACCAGGCGGAGTCCCAGCACACGGGTATAGAAGTCGTAGTTGCGTTTGGCATCGCTTGCAATAGCCGTGATGTGATGGATACCTAAGATGTTGTTGTCCATGATAATGCTCCTTTTTTGTTAGTACAAAGATACAGGGGGCATTGTTCATGCACATTAACCTAGGACAAGAAGTGGAGGTGTTTTCCGCTCCATGCCGCGGAGGCATGGCACTTGGAGCGCACCCAAGTGCCCAAGGTGCTTTGGCTGTGCCGCATTTGTTGTTCCGGCTACGCGCTGGTGCAACGGTGCGAACCCTAGGCCGCCTGCGCTCACGGCCCACCCAGTGGCTGGGTTCTGCTCGGTGTTGCGTACCCTACCGTTTCTGCAACGCACCACCACGGCCTGCACGTCCAATTGCGCCAAGGCCGCTCCTACCTCCGAATTGATAATACTGCAAATGGTCAAATAGAGCTACCACAGACTAGACCCCGATTGTCAAACCCCTATTGCAAGCACGCGCACGGATGCGGCGAAGCCACCCGAAGGTACCACATGAACGCAGAAGGCCTAGCCTGCGGAGGCAGCAACCGGCTGCCAAGCATGCCCCACCCTCATACCAGCGCAGCCACCGTACATCCAGTGAACCGACGAACGAAGGGACGGGGAGGTGTGCGGGCGTGGCTTCGGTTTGCGACGGCGCATGCGGCAACGGGTTGCAACGGCGTAGGCAAGCCTTGATTTTAGTCAAACTTTTGATCAAGCAAAAGTTTGTCGCCTCCGCGGCGAAAGAGCGGTGAAAAGAAAAAATGCCAATTCAGTTTAGCTAGGGTGTCACATTGATAGTGATACGGCGCGTACCGTCGGTAACGGCGGTGATATGGATGTGCACCGCGTCATCGGGCAGCAGATTCGTTATTTTCTCGGGCCATTCAACGAGGCAATACGAACCCGAGTAGAAATAATCTTCATAACCCAGATCAAAAGCTTCCTGTTCCGACTTGATGCGGTAGAAATCGAAGTGATACAATGGTCCGGCAGCGCTATGGTATTCATTGACGATGGCAAATGTAGGGCTTGATGGCGCATCGACCGCACCGAGTTGCCGGCAGATTTCGCTGATGAACGTTGTTTTGCCAGCACCCATGCTGCCATAAAACAGCAAGACGCGCCGATCACCCACAGCGGCCAGCAACCGGCTGGCGGCATCGGGCAATCCTTCCAAGTTTGGAACATCAATAACCATCCGGGCAAAAGTACGGTTTTTGCTACTTGGTGGTGTATGTGGCGAACGGAATAATCATTTCTTCCAGCGAAATGCCCCCGTGCTGGAACGTCTCGTTGAAATAGTTGACGAAATGGTTGTAATTATTGGGATATACAAAATACGCGTCCTCGCGCGCAAAGATGAAACTGGAGCTGACGTGCAGCTTCGGCAGCATGGCGTCGTGCGGATTTTTTACGTGGAACACGTCTTTGGCGATGAAATTGAGGTTCTTGCCCTGTTTATAGCGCAGATTCGTATTGGTGTTTCGGTCGCCGATAACCTTGCTGGCATGCTTTACGCGGATGGTGCCGTGGTCGGTGGTGATGATCAGCCGCACAGGCTTCTGCGAAAGCCACCGCAATGTTTCGAGCAGCGGTGAGTGCTCAAACCAAGAGAGGGTGAGCGACCGGTAGGCAGCCTCATCATTGGCCAGCTCGCGGATCATGGCCATATCGGTACGGGCATGCGAGAGCATGTCGACGAAATTATAGACCAACACATTGAGGTCGTTGCCCATGAGGTTGCTGAGGTTTTCCGTAACGTCGCGGCCCTGTTCGAGCGTTAATACCTTGGTGTACGAATGCTTGCATTCTTTGCGGTACGTACGTTTGATTTGGTCGGCGAGGAACTTGTCTTCATGCAGGTTCTTACCGCCTTCGTCCTCGTCGTTCTGCCACAGTCCGGGATGCTGGCGGTCCATATCGAGCGGCATCAGTCCGCTGAAGATGGCATTACGGGCGTATTGTGTGGCCGTGGGAAGGATACTGTAATAGCTGTCTTCTTCTTCGAGCCTGAAATAGTTGGTGATGACATCATTGATGATGCGCCACTGATCGTACCGCAGGTTGTCTATCAGGAAGAAAAAAGTGGGCCGGTTTTCCTGCAACGTAGGGAACACCTTTTTGCGGAAAAGCTGGTGCGACATCACGGGCCCCGTTTCGGGCTCCTTTATCCACTGGAGGTACTTTTTCTCGATAAACTTGAAAAATTGCATATTGGCTTCCGCTTTCTGCAGGGTAAGCACCTCATGCATACCGGCGTCCTCCAGTTTCTCCAGGGAGAGCTCCCAATAGATAAGTTTCTTATAAACGTCGGCCCATTGCTCATAGTCGAGGTTGTCATTCAGGATCATGCCCAGATTCCGGAAGTCCTGTTGATAGGCCATCGATGTTTTCTCGCTGATCAGCCGTTTGTTTTCCGTGAGCTTCTTGATGGTGAGCAGGATCTGCTTGGGGTTTACGGGCTTGATGAGGTAGTCATCGATCTTGGAGCCGATGGCATCCTCCATGAGGTGTTCCTCCTCATTTTTGGTGACCAGCACCATGGGTACCGCCGGGTTGATGTTTTTCAGTTCGGATAGCGTTTCCAATCCAGTGAGTCCGGGCATGTTCTCATCTAAAAACACCAGATCATAAAACCCCTTCTTAAAGGCATCCACGGCATCGTTGCCGTTGGTAACCGTTTTCACGCCATATCCTTTTTCGTTCAAAAGCATGATGTGGGGCTTTAGCAAATCAATCTCATCGTCTGCCCAAAGTATATTTGTTTCTTGCATGTTGGTTCGTCAATGTATGTGAAGCCTTCCAGTCTTCCCTAGATAGCAATAATAAGCGCGAACTTAGTGAAAAGTTTGCCTGTATCGACATTTTTAACATAAATTAACAGCGAGGTAACGTATCTTTGTTCCCTGTAAATGCGGTTGGCAATAGGCCCTTCCGCAATGGACAACGCGATTGAATAAAAAGAAAATAATAAACGACCCCGTATATGGGTTTATATCCATTCCCTCTGGTTTCATTTTTGACCTGATCCAGCACCCCTATTTCCAACGTTTGCGATACATCAAGCAGGTAAGCATGACGCATCTCGTATACCCGGGCGCGTTGCATACGCGCTTCCAGCACGCGCTGGGTGCCATGCACTTGATGGCGCTTGCGTTGGAAACCCTGCGCGGAAAGGGCATCGCGATCTCAGCCGAGGAAGAGGAAGCGGCACTGGCGGCTATCTTGCTGCACGATATCGGCCATGGGCCGTTTTCACACTCGCTTGAGCATACCCTGGTGGAAGGCGTATCGCACGAGTTGCTCTCCTCGCTCATGATGGATGAACTGAATGAGGCAACGATGGGACGCCTCGATTTGGCGATCGAGATTTTCAATAACCGCTATCCGAGGAGATTTCTCTACCAACTGGTAGCCGGTCAGCTTGATATCGACCGGATGGATTACCTGAGCCGAGATAGCTTTTTTACCGGTGTTGCCGAGGGTGTGATCAGTTTCGATCGCATCATAAAAATGCTTAATGTGATCGACAATGAGCTTGTCGTGGAGCAGAAGGGCATCTATTCGGTCGAGAAGTTTCTCATCGCGCGGCGGCTGATGTATTGGCAGGTATACCTGCATAAAACGGTGATTAGCGCCGAGCAGATGCTGCTTAAAATCTTGCAGCGGGCTAAGGAATTGTATGGCGCCGGCCATTCGCTCTTCGCCACACCAGCGTTGGAACATTTTTTGCGCAATAAGGTAACTCGGCAGAATTTTACCGAAGATGCCCTGCATTTAGTGCATTTTTCGCAGCTCGACGATACAGATATATGGTCTGCCGTAAAAACGTGGGCACACCACAGTGACCGTATTTTGCAGCGGTTGTGCTCGCGGCTCATTGCCCGGTCGTTGTATCACACCGAGCTGCATGCCGTGCTTCCGGAAGAGGGGCAGCTCGTGCAGTTGAGGGCGGAGGCGGTGAATTATTTTGACATTGACGTGGCCGATGTGGATTATTACGTGTGGGTGCAATCGATAGAAAACAGTGCTTATGAACCTAATAATGGGACCATCAGGATATTGATGAAAGATGGCAGTATACAAGATATTGCAGAAGCCTCTGACCTATCTAATTTGGAGACACTCTCGCGGAAAGTACAGAAATTTGCCGTTTCCTTTCCGAAGGAGCTGGTCCATACCCCATTATCAATGCATTGATAGTCAGTAAAAATTGGAATATTACCGTTTAAACTTATACATTTGCAGATGCAATTTTCCGCACATCAAATAGCAACGTTCGTGAACGGTTCCCTTGAAGGGAACCCCGATGTGATGGTAGACCAACTGGCAAAGATCGAGGAAGCATCGACAGGCTCACTCTCTTTTTTGTCTAACCCGAAGTACGAACCATACCTCTATACAACGAAAGCGTCGGTAATCATCGTCAATGACGACCTGAAATTGGAACGCCCCGTATCGGGTACCATCGTGCGCGTGAAAAATGCTTACCTGGCTTTTTCGACCTTGTTGGAACTGTACAACAAGATGCGCTTGGATAAGACCGGGATCGAGGAGCGGGCGTTCATTGATGAAACGGTCAAAATCGGGGAAGAGGTGTACGTGGGTGCATTTGCTTATATAGACCGGGGAGCCGTTATAGGCAATAGGTGTAAAATCTACCCGAATGTTTATATCGGCGATAACGTGAAAATCGGAGACGATACCACCCTGTTTCCGGGTGTAACGGTTTATTTCGATTGCGTGATTGGCGAGCGCGTTATCATCCATTCGGGAACGGTGGTGGGTAGCGATGGCTTTGGCTTTGCCCCCCAGGAAGATGGTTCCTATAATAAGATCAGCCAGATTGGAAACGTAATCATTGAGGATGACGTCGAAATCGGTGCGAATTCGGTAATCGATCGCGCCACGATGGGATCGACCATCATAAGGCAGGGCGTAAAGCTGGATAATTTGATTCAGATTGCGCACAATGTCGAAATTGGCAAACATACGGTGATTGCTGCCCAATCGGGGATTTCTGGGAGCACCAAAATCGGCAAGAACACCGTTATTGGCGGACAGGTGGGCGTAGTGGGGCATATTCGCATTGCCAATGGCAGTCAAATACAGGCACAGTCGGGCGTTAACCGTACCATTGCGGAAGAGGGGAAACGCTGGTCGGGCAGCCCTGCCGCACCCTACAATGCGCAAATGCGCTCGCAGGTGGTGTATTCGCGCCTCCCCGAACTGGAACGCCGACTTGAAGAATTGGAACAACTATTATTAACAAAGGAAGTATCGAAATAAAGTAAGCTTAGGTCCGCCTACTTGCGGATAAGCCAATTGACAGAGATGAACGTAAAACAACGCACAATCAAATCAGAAATTGTGATTTCGGGGGTAGGCCTTCATACCGGCAAGCCTGTGACCATGACCTTAAAACCTGCTCCGGAACATCATTGGTACAAATTTAGACGGATCGACCTCGAAAACCAACCGGTGGTTCTTGTAGATGCCGACAACGTGTCAGACACCTCCCGGGGTACAACGATATCCCAAAATGGAGCCCGTGTAAGTACCATTGAACACCTCATGGCAGCATTGGTAGGCCTGCAGATCGATAATGTGCTCATCGATATCGACGGCCCCGAGGTTCCAATTATGGACGGTAGCTCGGCACCGTTCGTGAAAGCGATCGAAGAAACAGGATATGTGGATCAGAACGCCGATCGTGACTATTACGAAATACCGCATAATATACACCATACCGAACCGGATCGGAAAGTGGAGATGGTTGCCATGCCGCTCGACGGGTACCGGTTTACCTGTATGATTGATTTCAATTCGCCGGTGTTGGGCAGCCAGCATGCGTCCATCAGCAATATTGATGAGTTTTCGAAGGATATCGCATCATCGCGGACCTTCTGTTTCCTCCACGAGTTGGAAATGCTGCTACAGAACAACCTGATCAAAGGGGGCGATTTGAACAATGCGATTGTGGTGGTGGATAGGGAAGTGAGCAAAAATGAACTGCGCCACCTGGCCAAGCTCTTTAACCGCGACGATATCGACGTGGCTAAGGAAGGGATATTGGACAATATCGAACTCCGCCACCAAAACGAACCCGCGCGCCATAAGCTGCTGGACATGATTGGCGACCTCGCATTGGTGGGCAGGCCGATCAAAGGCCATATCATGGCTGCACGGCCGGGGCACGCCGCCAACGTGGCATTTGCTAAGAAAATAAAAGCACAGATCAAGAAGGAAAAAAGCCGTAAATACGCCAAGGTCTACGACCCCAATATGCCGCCGCTGTATGATACGGTCCAGATCATGGACATCTTGCCCCACCGGCAACCGTTCCTGATGATCGATAAGATATTGGAGCTCACCAAAACGCATGTGGTGGGGTTGAAAAACGTGACCATGAACGAGGACCTGTTCATGGGCCATTTCCCAGGCGCACCGGTTTTTCCGGGCGTATTGCAGATTGAGGCAATGGCCCAAACCGGTGGGGTGCTGGTGCTAAGCACCGTGCCCGACCCCGAGAACTACTTGACCTTGTTTTTGAAAATTGAGAATGCACGGTTTAAGGCACAGGTGAACCCGGGCGATACCATCATTTTCCGCTGTGATCTGCTGGAGCCCATCCGGAGGGGAATTGCCCAGATGAAGGGCGTGGGCATGGTTGGCGAAAAAGTGGTGGTAGAAGCCGAACTGATGGCCCAGATCGTTAAAGTTAAAGAGAGCCAAGCGTCATGATACAGCCGTTAGCATACATACATCCACAGGCCAAGATTGCGGGGAACGTAGTGATTGAGCCTTTTGTGACCATCCACAAGGACGTGGTTATCGACGAAGGCACCTGGATTGGCTCTAACGTGACCATCATGGATGGCGCCCGCATCGGTAAGAACTGCCGGATTTTCCCGGGAGCCGTTATTTCGGGCATCCCGCAGGACCTGAAGTTCGATGGCGAAGAAACCACTGCGGAGATCGGTGATAATACCACCATTCGCGAGTGTGTAACCGTAAACCGCGGTACCAAGGATAAATGGAAGACCGTTATTGGAAAAAATTGCCTCATCCAGGCGTATAGCCATATTGCGCACGACTGCATTGTGGGCGACAACTGCATTTTTTCGAATAACAGTACATTGGCCGGGCACATTACCGTAGGCGATTTTGTCGTGTTGGCGGGCATGGTGGCTGTGCATCAGTTTTGCCATGTGGGCTCGCACGCGTTCATCGCCGGTGGCTCGTTGGTACGCAAAGATGTACCTCCCTTTGTGAAGGCCGCGCGTGAGCCACTTGCCTATGTGGGTATCAACTCGGTAGGGTTGCGGCGGCGGGGCTTCTCTTCCAGCCAAATCAACGAAATCCAAGATATTTACCGTGTACTCTTTGTCAAAAACAACAATTTGACCAAGGCATTGGACATTATCGAGGCGGAGTACAAACCAACGGAAATACGTGACGAAATACTCGATTCCATTCGGAACTCCAACCGCGGTGTGATGAAGGGATTCGGTCAAAGCAAGGGTGTGTTGTAAACCATGGAAATTGTGCTGGAAGACATTGGTAGGCGGTTTAACCGGGATTGGGTCTTTCAGCATGTGAACTATCGTTTCACCACCGGGTTGCGTTATGCCGTACTGGGGCCCAACGGCTCGGGGAAATCCACCTTGCTGCAGGTCGTCTCTTCGGCGTTGACACCGTCTGCCGGCCACATTACGTACCAACGTGGGGGGAGCGCTGTTGACCCCGACCGGGTGTACCAATACCTGTCAATCGCGGCACCTTACCTCGAACTGATCGAGGAGTTTACACTCGCCGAGCAAATCCGCTTCCATTTTATGCACAAAGCGTTCCTAAGCGGTTTCGATGCGCTGTCGCTTATGGAGTACATGGGGCTTACGCATGCCCAGGATAAACAACTTCGGCATTTTTCGTCGGGCATGAAACAGCGGGTGAAACTGGGCCTGGCGTGTTGTGCCGATGTGCCCATTGTGCTGCTAGACGAGCCGACATCCAATTTGGATGAAGAAGGTATTGCCTGGTACCTGCAATTGGTGGAGCAAACCTGTGCCGGCCGGCTTTTGCTGGTATGTTCCAATCAGGAACGGGAATATGGCTTTTGCGACCATAGGATAACAATCACGGATTATAAAGCATGACGATGCGATTCAATAAGATGATACTGCCCTGCGCTGCGCTTATGGCCGCGCTACTGGGTACGGCCTACGCAGGCGCATCCAGCCGGGTGGGCAAGGACAGCTTATCGCAAGACAATCAATCGGTAATACGTGCCGATGCGTTGACGGAGCTGGTCTATGATCGGTACGGGGTGGAAGGGTCGCCGTTACTCCGTGAAAACTATCCGGACGACCGCGCTTATCGTGCAGATTACCTGGCCGAGGGAGCCGAGGGGGCATCCAATGCCTATTCGTACTTATGGCCCTTTTCGGGGATGCTCTCGGCAGTCGGTGCCCTTTTCGAGGCGACGGGCGACAAGCGTTACCTCGACATGCTGGATAACCGGATACTGCACGGCTTGGACCGCTACTATGACGATAGCAGACTGCCGGCGGGTTTCGCTTCCTACGTACGAAGTGAGGGCCAGTCCGACCGGTTTTACGACGATAACATCTGGTTGGGCATCGATTTCGCGGAACTTTACCTATCGTCTGGCGAAACGCGGTACCTGGATCGGGCGAAGGTGATCTGGAAGTTCGTAGCAAGTGGCGAAGATGCCGTCCTTGGAGGCGGTATCTATTGGTGCGAGCAGAAAAAAACATCCAAAAATGCCTGCTCAAATGCGCCTGCGGCGGTATTTGCCCTACGGATGTTTGAGGCGACCCAAGACAGTACATACATGGAGGCCGGCAAGCGGTGGTACGATTGGACCAAGCAGCATCTGGAAGACCCGACGGACGGCCTGTATTGGGATAACGTTAACCTCAAGGGCAGGGTAGACAAACGGAAATATCCATATAACAGTGGCCAGATGCTCCAAAGCGCTGCGCTGTTATATCGGTTTACACAGGATAGCAGCTACCTGCGCGATGCGCAGCGTATCGCAGCGAGTGGTTACCAGTATTTTTTCGAGGCGTTCACGTCGGCCGACGGCGAGTCGTTCCGCCTGCTGAAGCGCAGTGATAATTGGTTTATAGCCGTGATGATGCGTGGGTATGTCGAACTGTACGGCATCGACGGCAACGAACGTTATTTAAATGCCTTTCGAGAAAACCTGGATTACGCATGGCGCCACGCCCGTGATTCCGATGGTCTTTTCGGTAAACATTGGGATGGTACAAAACAAGGGTCGCGAAAATGGTTACTCGACCAGGCGGCCATGATAGAGATGCACGCGCGGATGGCCGGCATTGATCGCTGATAGCCGATTCCCGACAGCTGATAACTACCTTCCGAAGTCGTCTTGCACCCGTACGATGTCGTCCTCGTCCGACGGGTTGTCGCTATCCGTGTGTTGCCAGATTTCTGCCAATACCCCCCACTCGTCTAAGCCAACGAGCCGATGGCGTTCACCTTGGTTAAGGCGGATCACGTCGCCCGGATGGAGGAGTTTGAGTTCATGTTCCTCATCGGTATCGCTCGTTACCACGCCCACAACACCCCGTACCACTTGCCAAATTTCCGCACGGCGGTGGTGGTATTGCCACGAGAGGCGCTTGCCCGGTGCGACGACGAGAATCTTAGGGCTCAGCTTCCCCGAAATTTTCAGTTCCTGCACATCGAGGCCATTGAAATACGTGTTGGCAAACTGCTGGGCTTGCGACTCTTCGATAACGAAGAAACCACCCCAAGGCCGCGTTTGGTCCTGTTGTACCACTTGAAAGCCTTGTTCGTTCAATACACCTTCTATTTCGTTGAAGAGCGCTTCCTTTGTTTGGTAAGTCATGGGTTATCTATTACGCAGTTAGTTAATAAGATGCTTTTTTGGGTTGTTCACTGAAATCGCAGCCGCACCCTTTCGAGCAGGCTCGTTTTCCCTTGATCGACTTCCGCGTACGGCGGATTAAAAAAATCACCGACGCCAGGAAGAGGACGCTGATTACAATATACTGAATAGTGATGGTATCCATATTATTTCAACAGTTGGTACGCCACTAGCGCAGCAAGGTACGCAAATCCCGTCATAAATGCCAACTGGATGATGGTCCATTTCCAGGAGTTTGTCTCCTTGCGCACGATGGCAATCGTGCTCATGCACTGCATGGCAAAGGCATAGAATAGGAGCAGCGATATGCCCGAGGCAAAATTGTAGGACGGCTTGCCGGTATGGGGGTTTATTTCGCTCGCCATGCGCTCCCGGATGGTCAACTCATCATCGGTGCCGCCGAGGCTGTATACCGTTGCCATGGTGCTCACAAACACTTCGCGGGCCGCAAACGAGGCGATCAGCCCGATACCCATTTTCCAGTCGTAACCCAACGGCGCGATGGCAGGTTCGATGAACCGCCCCAACGTACCGAGGAATGAATATTCGAGCTTTTGCGATTGGACCTCGTTTTCGAGGTCCTCGGCCGACATGCCCGGGTTTTCCTGTTGCACAACCTGCTCGGCATTTGTAAACCGGTCGCTTACGCCGAAAGAGCCCAGCACCCACAGAACGATGCTGATGGCCAGGATGATTTTACCGGCACCCACCACGAAGCCCATGGTTTTATCCCACACATTCAAGGCTACGTTCCTTAACACCGGGAACCGATAAGTAGGCATTTCCAGGATCAGGAAACTCTTATAGTTCGATTTGAGCCACCACTTGAGCAGCCAAGCACTTCCCAAGGCTGCCAGCAGACCCAATACGTACATACCAAACAAGACGAGCCCCTGCAGGTCCAGCCCGAGCACGCGCTCCTGCGGGATGACCAGGCCGATGATGACAATGTAAATAGGTAGCCGCGCGGAGCAGGTCATAAAAGGGGTTACCAATATGGTAATCAGCCGCTCCTTATCATTTTCGATGGTCCGTGCTGACATGACAGCTGGGATGGCACAGGCGGCGCCCGACATCAAGGGAACAGCACTTTTACCACTCAGTCCGAACGGCTTCAGCCATCGATCCATCAGGTAAACCACCCGGCTCATGTAGCCCGACTCTTCCATCAGCGAAATGAAGATGAATAGGATGGCGATCTGAGGGATGAAGATGACGATGCCGCCGATGCCTGCGATGATGCCATCGGTAAGCAGCCCATTAATAGGCCCCGGGGGCAGCCAGTTGGCCGTGGTGCTGGCCAGCCATGCAAACCCGTTGTCGATGGCATCCATGAACGGGCCCGACCAGGTGTAAATGGCCTGGAAAATAAGCAGTAGTAGCCCAAAGAAAATGACGTACCCCCATACGGCGTGAATGAGCAACTGATCGAGCCGTTGGGTAAAATGTTCCCGTTTTTTCGCGGGATCCTTGACGACATGCAACAGGTCGTTGTCCAGCTTGGCGTGCCTGGCCATCGTCTCCTGGATCTGCAATCGGTGTGGGTTGAGCCCATGCTCGTTGCGTATAGCCTCCAGGGCATGTGCGCCATTGGCCTCGTGGGTGGTTTGGTGCTTTTGTGAGAGCGCTAACCAGGCGAGGTAATCGTTCTCCACGCCCGTCTGGCCCTTCACCTGCTGGATGGCTCCGTGGTATTCATCGGGTATACCGAACGACGGTGCCGTGCCACCCGGCTTAAACGATAGCGCTGCTTTCAAGGCATCAACCCCTTTGCCGGAGCGTGCATCGGTGACGATAACCTTGGTGGCTAACAGGTTTTCCAGTTTTCCGATGTCGATGGAAAGCCCGGCGCGTTCGGCCTCATCGGCCATATTGACCACGAAAATGGCCGGAACACCCATGTCGCGTATTTGTTGGTAAAGGAATACAGCCCGTTTCAGGTTGAACGGGTCGCCGATAACCACCGCCAGCTCCGGATGGTTGGGATTGGCCCTGTTGGTCAATACCTCATATACCACTTGCTCATCCAGCGATGACGGGTGTATACCATAGGCACCCGGCAGGTCGATAACGTGATATTTGGTGGTACCATCGATGAAATTCCCTGTTTTCTTCTCTACCGTGATGCCCGGATAGTTGCCTGTTTTTTGACGTAACCCGGTTAGCTTATTGAACAAAGTAGACTTACCCACGTTGGGATTCCCTACCAACGCGATTTTTGTTTCCGTCATTATGATAAAGGTTCGATGAGGATGAGATCGGCTTCCGTACGCCGCAGTGCGACGCCATTGGGGTTGCCGTGGATGTGCAGGCAAACCGGACCGCTTAATGGCAAACGTTGTTTCATGGTGAAGATAACACCGGGCAATAATCCCATTTCGTAGATTTTGAGGGGGACTTCACCCGGGATGTAACCGACGATGGTCGCCTTCTCTCCCTTCCGTAAGTGACTTATGGTTTTATCTTGGACAATTGTATGCATGGCAATAAATAATCCCCAAATGTAGTAATTTACAATAAATCTAAACAGATTGCGGTGGATTTGCCCGCCGTTTTTCATTACCTTTGGAAGTCGCACTAAAACCGGTGTCCGTAAATGACAGCATTAGACATACAGAATACGGCTTTCGCACAGGCGGTATCTTTTGTAAACCACACCAATCGCACTATTTTTCTGACCGGCAAGGCCGGGACCGGGAAGACGACCTTTTTGAAATATATCCGGCAGCACAGCTATAAGAAGATGGCCGTGGCCGCACCTACAGGCGTTGCGGCAATGAACGCTGGCGGTACCACGCTCCACTCCCTGTTTTGGCTGCCGTTTGGCCTCTATATTGAAGACTATGAACTGGCGTGGAACGATGACGATAGCCATATTTATAACCGTCGTCGCCTATTCGGCAAGGTGAAGCTGACGAAGCAGCGACGTGCGTTGCTGCAGGAGATAGAGCTGCTGGTTATCGATGAGGTATCTATGCTACGGGCAGATACGTTAGACGCCATTGATGCGATTTTAAAGAACGTAAGGCGCGATGCCCGCCCGTTCGGCGGCACCCAGTTGCTTTTTATCGGCGACATGTACCAATTGCCACCGGTGGTGAAGGAGCGGGAGCGTGATCTGATGGCGCAACACTACCCAAGCCCGTTTTTCTTCGATGCCAAGGTGTTGCGCGAACAGCCTCCCGTGCTCCTTGAGCTTAAGAAAATCTACCGGCAGAGCGAGCAGACCTTCATCGATATCCTCAACGATATACGTAATGACTGCTGCACACCACAGCAGCTGGACGTACTCAATAGCTATTATCGGCCTGATTTCGTGCCGCCGGCCACCGAGCCGTATATCACGCTGACCACCCACAATAACCGTGCGGATACCATCAATAAACAGGAATTATCAGCACTTCCCGGCAAACCCGTTGCGCTGGCAGCTAAAGTGGCCAACGATTTTCCCGAAAGCATGTACCCCGCAGAGCTCGAACTGACGCTGAAAGTGGGGGCCCAGGTGATGTTTATCCGTAATGACAGTGGCGATGAGCGGCGTTATTACAATGGCAAGATCGGCTATGTGAAGCACATCGATTCGTCCGGCGACAGCCTGATCGTGGAGTTTAAGGACGACAGTGAGGCCGTTGAAGTGAAGCGGGAGGAGTGGGAAAATATCCGATACAACTACGATAAATCGCGAGATAAAGTGGAGGAAGAAGTGCTGGGTACGTTTGCCCAGTTCCCACTGCGATTGGCCTGGGCCATCACCATCCATAAAAGCCAGGGGCTTACGTTTGACCGTGCCATCATCGATGCAGGTGCTTCGTTTGCTGCGGGACAGGTGTACGTTGCGTTGAGCCGTTTGCGCACCTTGGATGGCTTGGTACTGCATTCGCGGATTCCACCATATAGCATCCGTACGGACCGCCAAGTGGCCGACTTTTCGAACAACACGGTGGCCGAGAATGAAATCGCGCCCCTGCTGGAAGCCTCCCAGCGTAATTACATCGGCCAGCTGCTTCTGCAGGCCTTTAAATGGGACCGCATCGTGGAAGCGGCGAAGGCGCAGCGGATGGATCTGCCTACCCGCAATATTGCCGACCAGGAAGAAGCGATGAAATTTGTCGAAGCGGTATGCTTCGCGTGCGAAGCATTGATGGAAGTGGCCAACAAATTCCGGAACCAGTTGAATAGCTTGCTCAATAAAGGCGAGCAAGCCGATTACCCCGAAATCCATGAGCGTATAATGAAAGCCACGGCGTGGTTTCTGCCCCGGATGGATACCCCGTTGATCGACGCGCTGGAGGCACACATCAGCAGCTGGGCCATCAAAAAAAGAACCAAGAAATACGTTGCGGAGCTAAAGGGGTTGTTGGTGGACTTCAAGCGGAAAAGGGAACAGCTGCGGCAATGTGCCGTTATTACCGAAGCACTGGTAAAAGGAGACGCATTGCAAGACGTCATGATCAAAACGGAAGCGTTGACGACCATTGCCATTGCCCCGGAAGAACTGTCCGCCGCCCCCGCCGCCGGTAAACCTGTCAAGGGTGCAACGAAGCAAATCAGCTTCGACCTTTTCCAAAGTGGCAAAACCATCGAGGAAATCGCTGAAGAGCGGGGGTTAACGAGGGGTACCATCATTGGTCACCTCACCGATTTCATCGGTAAAGGGGTGGCTGCCCATCAGCTAATGGATGCCGACAAGCTGGCCGCTATTCAAGAGGCCCTGCGGGCAAATCCCGAAAAGTCTTCTTCGGCGATCCGGGCGATATTGAAGAATAGTGTGGAATACCATGAGATTCGTATTGCCCAGGCGTCCATTGTCGGCTAGTTTGTGTATCTTTGAAGCTTTTATTTTCTTGATACCACCGTTGTGAAATGCAGCAAGTTGATACCACACAACCGCATGAACTGATATACTCGCTTTGCGAACATCCTTATTTGGGTTATTTGATCGAGCCGCACGTGGTGCAACTTAATCCGAATGGAGGCTATTCGTTGACGCACCGGCGTATTTTTAGCCACACCGCGGTCGACTATGCTCCCATACTGGACGAGGTGGATTACAAGCTGATTAAGCTGCTGGAAGCGGTAGAGCAAACCAACGTCATCAAACGGTATCATAAAAAGCCCATACGCCCCGTTGATTTCTTTGCCAAATTTTTCGACAACAAATTCCTTGACTATATCCGGCCGAAAATCGAGGCACACCTCCTGCAGGCGCTCGAATTACTTGATGGTAAGCCGTTATTCTTGATGAGCAAAGACGGCTATGCTGCCGACCAACCGATAACGATTGCCGAGCAACCGGCCTCGGTGCTGTTCCATTTCAGGCGCAACACGGAAGAAACCCGCTACTTCCCCACCATTAAATACAATGGGCAACGGATCGAGTTTATGTATAAGGATGCGCAGGTGGTTATCAACCAACAGGCATGGTTATTACTGGAAAATGTACTCTATCACTTCGACCAACCCCTGGAGGGAAAGAAGCTATCGCCTTTTCTGCAAAAACGCTACATCGCCGTAGCACGTGCCACGGAACGTAAATATTTCGAAACGTTTGTGCGTGGGCTTATTGAGAAACACCATGTGTATGCGGAGGGTTTTGCTATTGAAACGCACCAACATAATGCGGTGCCCGTTATCAAACTGCTTTACGTTGAGCACGGTACCTCACAGCTGCAGTTGCATTTCCGCTATGGTCCCTACCTTTTTGCAGCAGGTGGCCAGCACAAGGTAACCGTACGCATGGAATACGACCAGCTTACCGACCAGTACACGTTCCACCGCATCAAGCGGTCGTTGCAATGGGAAGACAACCGGATACAGGAACTGCTGGATATGGGACTGCATAGGGGCTCTGGGCTTTTCAGTAACCTCGAACCGAAGGCGAATGGTACGGATGCGATATCGGCGATGGATTGGCTTCGCGATAGGAACGATGAACTCCTGCAGCACGGGTTTGAAATCATGCAGGATGACCCCAATAAGCGCTTCTTCTTCGGGCGTACCGAACTCAACATGGCCGTCGAGGAGCACAATGACTGGTTTGACGTGCGTGCCACTGCCCGCTTCGGTGAATACGAGGTCCCTTTTAGCTTGCTGCGCAACCATATTCTCACAGGCACCAAGGAGTTTGTTTTACCCAATGGTGAAGTTGCCGTGATCCCCGCGGAGTGGTTTGCACGGTATAACCACCTTTTTCAGTTCTCGCAGGATAAAAAAGGGATCCGGCTGGGTAAATACCATGTGGGGCTGCTCAACGACATTTCCGAACATACTACGCTGACCATGGACCGGAAAATTGAGCAGCTGGCCAATTTCGACACGATTGAAGAGATGGAACCGCCAACACACTTTAACGGCCAGCTACGACCCTATCAGCAAGCCGGTTATAATTGGTTCCACTTCTTACAGCAATATCGTTTTGGCGGCTGCTTGGCCGACGACATGGGCTTGGGGAAAACCATACAGACACTGGCGCTACTCCAAAAGCAGAAAGAGGCGGTAGACACGGCTAAAGGCCCCTCGACATCGCTCATCATTATGCCTACCTCATTGGTATACAATTGGGAGAATGAGGCCGCCAAATTTGCGCCCGATTTGCAGCTATTGATTCACACCGGCGTAGGCCGGGCCAAGGAATCCGCACAGTTTGAGCCGTACGACCTTGTGATCACCACCTATGGCATTGCACGCATCGATGAGGAGCTATTGAGTTCATTTTACTTCAACTACATCATACTTGATGAAAGCCAGCTGATCAAGAACCCGTCGTCCAAATCGTTCAAAGCGGTAAAGCGGTTGAAGGCGAAACACCGGCTGGTGCTGAGCGGTACGCCGATTGAAAATTCCGTTGCTGACCTGTGGTCGCAAATGGCCTTTTTGAACCCCGGTTTACTGGGTAGCTACCGTTATTTCCAGCAGGAGTTTGTGCAGCCCATTGAAAAGAAAAAAGACGACGAGAAAGCCCAGCGCTTGCAGGCCATGATCAAGCCGTTTGTGCTGCGGCGTACCAAAAGCCAGGTGGCTACGGAGCTGCCGCCGAAATCGGAACAGGTGTTTTACTGCACAATGGGTGAGGAGCAGGCCGAATACTACGAGCGTATCAAATCCGAATACCGCAATGCCATATTGGAAAACCTGGGCGACGAGAAAGCGAAGCCCCCGCAGATCGCCTTATTGCAAGGGCTGACGAAGCTCCGGCAGCTGGCGAATCATCCGGCCATGATCGATGCCGCTTTCAGCGGTGAATCGGGCAAATTCGAAAGTGCCATACACACCCTCGAAACGGTACTGCAACGGGGTAATAAAGTGCTTGTTTTCTCCCAGTTCGTCAAGCAACTGGTGCTCTTCAAGCAGTATTTCGACAAGCATGGTATCGGGTATGCGTACCTGGATGGCGCCACCAAAAACAGGAATGAAGTGGTGCGGGAGTTCCGCGAAAACAAAGATACCCGCCTATTCCTTATCTCCATCAAAGCAGGGGGCGTAGGCCTTAACCTCGTGGAGGCCGATTACGTCTTTATCCTGGACCCGTGGTGGAACCCTGCCGTGGAACAGCAGGCCATAGACCGCACGCACCGTATTGGGCAAACACGCAACGTGTTTATCTACAAATTCATTACCAAGGATACCGTGGAAGAAAAAATACTCGCCCTGCAAAACCGCAAGAAGACCATTGCCGACACCCTGATCACCACGGAGGAGAGTTTTATCAAGTCGCTGTCGCGCGACGATATCAGGGAGCTGCTTGGGTAAAGGCGCCCAAGCCGATTTTCATGCGGGCTACCGTTTCCTCACGGCCCAGTAGCGCGGCGATATCAAACACGTGCGGCCCGAATTTACCGCCGACCAGCATAATGCGGAAAGGCAGCATCAGCTCGCCCATCTTCATGCCCGATGCCTGGATGGCGAGTTTGTAGAAACTTTCCAGTTCGGCGCTGTGCCACGGGTCGAAGTTTTCCAGTTTGCCAATCATGTCTACGAAGAATGCGGTTTTCTCTGCATTCCAACGGGGTTGTACGGCAGGCAGGTCATAGCTATCGGGGCGTTTAAAGAAGAACGAGGCCTGCGCCCAGAAGTCGTTAACGAAGGTGAGCCGTTCTTTGACCAGGGCCAACACGCTGGAGAGCTGTTTTTCGTCGGTAAGCGGGATGCCATGGTCGGCCAACAACGCGGTTAATTGCGGCAAGAGGTGATCGTCGTCGCTCCGTTTTATCCATTCGTGGTTGAACCATTTCGCTTTTTCGAAATCGAACTTTGCACCGGCTTTGCTGATCCGCTCCAACGAAAATTTATCGACAAGCTCGTTGAGCGCGAAGAGTTCCTGGTCGGAACCGTCGTTCCAGCCCAGGGTGGCCAGTAGATTGACAAACGCTTCGGGTAGGAAACCCATTTCGCGGAAACCTTCGGTGATGGCGCCCGTTTGGGGGTCTTGCCAGTTCATGGCATACACCGGAAAACCAAGCCGGTCGCCATCCCGCTTGCTCAGTTTACCATTGCCATCGGGCTTGAGGATGAGTGGCAGGTGTGCCCACTGCGGCATGGCGTTCAGCCAACCGAGATATTCCCATAGGAGGATATGCACCGGTGCCGAAGGCAACCACTCTTCGCCGCGGAATACGTGGCTGATGGCCATTTGATGGTCGTCTACCACCACGGCCAGGTGGTATGTGGGCATGCCGTCTGCCTTGAGCAGCACTTTGTCGTCTATCAAATCCGATTCGAAGCTCACGGTTCCCCGTATCAAGTCGTCCAGGTTGATGGTTTCACCAACAGGCATCTTGATGCGGATGACGTGGGGGTGGCCTGCATCCAGCAGCTGCTGGGTTTCGGTGGGTGCGAGGCTGAGTGAATTGCGCAGCTCCAGCCTGTTCTCGTGGCTGTACCTGAAATTGGGGTGCAGCTTGCGCTGCGTATCCAGTTCGTCGGCCGTATCGAATGCATAGTATGCATACCCGTCGGCAACAAGCTGTTCGGCATACCGGCGGTAATTCGATTTGCGCTCGCTTTGGCGGTAGGGGCCATATTCACCACCATGATCAGGGCTTTCATCCGGTTCAATACCGCACCAAGCGAGGCAATCTTGGATGTATGCCTCGGCCCCTGGCACGAAGCGTGTCTGGTCGGTATCTTCAATTCGAAGTACAAACGAGCCGCCGTGCTGGCGCGCGAATAAATAGTTGAACAATGCTGTGCGTACACCGCCCAGATGCAGGCCTCCCGTGGGGCTTGGAGCGAAGCGTACCCGTACCTTCCTGTCTTGATCCATGGGGCAAACTTAGATAAATTTATTAAAAATAATCCGCCTCCCCAACGCCTTTGATACTTTTTACGACCATCCACAGAGAATTGTGTATTTTGGCGGAAATTTGTAGGTACAGTACCGTAGATGAATCCTTACCAGTATAACCAACAGCGTTGGAAATTTGCCTTGTTGATTTTCGCGGCCCTTATCGCTGCGGCATCATTGCTCTATACCAATTTCTTGGTGAGGAACCTATCGAGGTCCGAGCGTACGAAGGCAGAGGTGTGGGCGATGAGCACCCGGAGCATCATCACCATGCCCGATGTGGATGATGAGATGATCACATTTATCTATGCCGTGCGCGATAGCCTCTCCCTGCCGGCGATCATTGCAGATGCGCAAGACAGTATCATCTATTGGCGTGACCTGGACTCTACCAAAACCAACATATTGGCCGACGATATCGATGCCAACGTGGTGTATGATCCGGCATATTTCAATCGCCAGCTGGCCATCATGAAGAAAAGCCACCCCCCAATTATCATCAACTTACCGAATAATGGACAGTGGTTCGTTTATTACAAAGATTCCCTGCTGTTAAACCAGTTGCGGTTTTTCCCGTATGTGCAACTTACGCTCATCGCGATTTTCCTAGCCATCGCCTATACGGTATTCAATTCCATCCGTAAGTCGGAGCAAAACCTCGTGTGGGTCGGGCTGGCCAAAGAGGCTGCCCACCAGCTGGGCACACCCATATCCTCATTGATGGCTTGGTTGGAGCTGGTGCGGACCAAGTTTGACGCCGAAAGCGACCCGCTGCTCAATGAAATGGAAAATGATGTGAAGCGGTTGGAAGTCGTGGCTGACCGCTTCTCGAAAATTGGCTCTGCGCCGGTGTTGAAGAGCCAGGCGGTGTACAAAACGGTGATCGATTTTGTCAATTACTTCAAAGTGCGGACGAGCGATAAAATCATCTTCAATGTCTCTGGCGAGACCAAAGCGGAAGCCCTGTTAAATGTGCCGCTATTTGACTGGGTGCTTGAAAACTTATTAAAGAATGCTGCGAATGCGATCGAATCTGCCGGCCGGATTGACATCGTTATTTCAGAAAATATTGCCAAAGAACAAATTTTTATAGATATTAGCGATACCGGAAAGGGAATACCTCGCAGTCAGTTTGAAGCGGTCTTCCAGCCGGGCTTCACTACCAGAAAGCGAGGATGGGGGTTAGGGCTTAGCCTTACTAAACGCATGATTGAATACCATAAAGGCCAGATTTTCGTCAGAGAATCGGAAATTGATAAAGGAACCACATTTAGAATCGTATTACCAAGTAGCCAAACGTATGAACCCGCTCAGATCTGATGAATACCCTGCAATCTACTCCGCCTATATCGATACCGTTACCGGTGATGTGATGGAACTGCTCAACGAGCAGATTACAGCGTTCCCCGAATTTCTGGCGGGCATACCTGCAGGGAAATCGGAATTCGCCTACGCGGAAGGCAAGTGGACCATCAAAGAGGTGGTGGGGCACGTGATCGATACGGAACGGGTGATGGCCTACCGGGCCCTCCGTTTTGGACGCAATGACACCAAGGAACTGATTGGCTTTGAACCGGATGATTTTGTGGCCAATGCGCGCTTCAACGAGCGGTCGTTGGAAAGCTTTTCGGAAGAGTTTGTGCTTGTACGGAAATCGAATCTGGAACTCTTTAAGCATTTCAACGAACATGAACTGGCACGGAAGGGCATTGCCTCTGAACGATTAACCAGCGTTCGGGCGTTTATGTATATCATTGCTGGGCATCTTAATCACCACCGCAATATTATCCGTGAGCGATATCTTGGCGGGGAGTGATTTTGTGAGCCTATGAGGCTGTGAATCTGGTGGTTTGCGAAAATAAAAATAAATAAAAAACCTTTTTCAATCCATTTTGTAGTTATAGTATCTACGAAACCATTTCCATGGTTTTATGATACGGTTTAGGTGTAGGAAATGTCCCGATTTGATCGGGACGTTTCCTATTTTGGCCATACCACAACCGTCGGTTTCCGAACACCAAAAAGGGAAACAACCGATTGCTTAATCTTTTTTGTTTCAAATGTTGATTTTATTTTATAGTCTTGCAGTACGTGAAACTAAAAAAATACTAATCAACAATGAGCGTAAATCCCACCTCCCAAAGATCCACGATGGGTCCCATGATTATCATCGGCGCCCTTTTTTTTATTTTCGGATTTGTTACCTGGTTAAACTCGGTACTGATTCCCTATTTGAAGATTGCATGTGAACTTAACCACTTCCAATCGTACCTGGTTACGTTTGCTTTTTATATCGCATACTTACTCATGGCACCGGTATCAACGGCAACCCTCCGGTATTTTGGTTTTAAAAATGGAATGGCCGTAGGCCTGATCGTGATGGCTGTGGGCGCGCTGTTATTTATACCGGCAGCAATGAGCCGGACTTATCTGTTGTTTTTGATTGGATTGTTTGTGCAAGGCGGTGGCTTAGCCATCCTTCAAACCGCATCAAATCCCTATATCACCATTATCGGGCCGCCCGAAAGCGCGGCCCAGCGTATCAGTATCATGGGTATCTGCAATAAGTTTGCTGGAGGACTGGCGCCGGTGGTACTCGGGTTCTTTCTGCTGAGTGATGCCGATGGGCTGACCGAGCGGATTGAGGCATTATCCGAAGTGCAACGCGCAGTTGAACTGGATGCATTGGCTGCGAAAGTAATCGTTCCCTATTTAGGGATTGTAGCCGTATTGGTGGTGTTGGCATTTGTGATTTTCAAATCGGCATTGCCCGAAGTTGATACCGATGCCGAAGATGAAGAGGTGGCCGCGTCGAATACGGGCAAGAAAAGTGTCTTTGAGTTCCCGCATGTACTGCTAGGTGTGCTCACGTTGTTTTTATATGTAGGTGTGGAGGTCATTGCCGGCGATACGATTGTGAGCTATGCGTCCAGCGAGGGCGTATCGCTTACACAGGCCAAGTTTTTTACAACCGCAACGATGGTATCGATGATTATCGGCTATGTCGTCGGGATCATTACCATTCCCAAATACATCAAGCAAGAAAAAGCGTTTGTTATTTGTGCGGTTCTAGGGTTGCTGTTTTCATTTGGTGCGTTGGCTACTTCCGGCGTTACATCGGTGGCATTTATAGCGTTGCTCGGGTTGGCTAACTCCTTGATGTGGCCCGCTATTTGGCCGCTTGCCCTTGCGGGTGTAGGCCGGTTTACCAAAGCAGCATCGTCGTTGCTCATTATGGGTATCGCAGGTGGTGCCATTATTCCGCTGGTATACGGCGCGTTGGCCGACCACTTTACGCCGCACCAGGCCTATTGGGTTACCATCCCATGCTATCTGTTTATACTTTATTATGCGGTAAGCGGCCACAAGGTAGGTAAAGCTAAAGTACGTGGCTAGTAAGCATTGCGCCTGATTTTCCTGCACCGGTTTGTGTGGTGCAGGAAAACAGGACTTGGTGAAATAAATAGTACCCTAATAACGCGGATCGCCGTCTGCTATTATGCGCGAATTGTAATATTTCGGTAATGTTGGAGGATGCTTGGCGAATATGTTTAAATTCGAACCTTGTAACCAACGATAGTAACATGAAGAAGAATTTTTTTACCATTGCCTTAATTGCCGTAGCCATTGCCACAGGTTGGCAGCCCGCATCAGCCCAAGTGAAATTGCCACCGGCGAGTAGCGCGCAGACCGTCACCCAAGGATTGGGTATCGGTACAGTGACTTTGAAGTATAACAGGCCGAACATAAACGGAAGGGATGTTTTCGGCGGACTGGTACCTTATGATGAAGTGTGGCGTACCGGTGCGAATAATGTACCTACATTGATCTTCGATAGCCCTGTGACGATAGCTGGCACCCAGGTAGCCGCTGGTACTTACGGATTGCTGACCATCCCCGGTAAGAAGAATTGGACCATTATTTTGAGTAAGAACAGCGAACAGTGGGGAGCCTATACGTATAAGCAGGAAGAAGACCTGCTCCGGTTTGACGTAGCCCCCGAACGGCTGAAAAAGCCTGTGGAAACCTTTACCATCTCGTTTTCCGACGTGCAGCCACAAGGTGCACGGCTGAATATCGCTTGGGAAAAGACGCAAGTAAGCTTCGACTTAGTGGTCGATCAAGATGCCGAAATCATGGCTTCCATAGCCGAAGCGATGAAAGGCGATAAGAAACCCTATTTCCAAGCCGCCCAATATTACTATAAGAACGATAAGGATATCCAAAAAGCGCTTGAGTGGGTAAACGAAGCGGATAAGTCGCCGAATCCGGCGCCATACATCAAGTACTGGAAAGCGCTTATCCAATTAAAGGCGGGCGATAAGGCAGGAGCTATTGCCACTGCAACCGAAGGTGTTGAGCTTGCCAAACAGCAAAACAACGACGAATATGTGAAGCTGAATGGCCAGGTGATTGCCCAAGCCAATAAGAAATAAGCCAGCATTGGTAAGTGATTGACCGCATAGCCCCTGCACCGACGTGTGGGGGCTATGTGCGTTTATAATGAAGCATTCAGAAGTTCTTCCAGCTCCTCATGGCTGATATTCATATTGACGTTGCCGTCTTTGGCAAACGATATTTCGCCGGTTTCTTCCGATACCACCACCGCCACGGCATCGCTTACCTCCGTCACCCCAATGGCAGCGCGGTGGCGAAGCCCGAAGTGGAGAGGTAGGTCTTCGCTCTCGGAGAGGGGAAGTACGCAGCTGGCCGTCATGATTTTGAAGTCGACGATGACCACCGCACCGTCGTGCAGGGGGCTGTTTTTTTGGAAGATACTCTCAAGCAAACGCTTGGATAGGTGTGCGTCCATGAATTCGCCGCTGGTCTGGTAGTACTCTTCATCGAAATATTTGGCGAATACGATCAGCGCGCCGGTGTATGATTTGGAAAGGCTGCGGCAAGCATCGATAATGGGCTTGAGGTGTGCGTGGTGGTCATGCTCGGCCGTTTTTTTGCTCACAAAAACAGACCATAGGAAGTTTTTCCGCCTTACGGAGATATTCTTGCCAATATGGATGAGGAACCTTCGGATTTCCTGCTGGAAGACCACCACGAGTGCTAGTGAACCCACGCTGATGAAGCCCCCGAAAATCTCGGTAAGCAGGTGCATGTTGAATTGCTTAACGAGCAGGAAAATGACATAGATAAGTCCCAGGCCGATGAGGATATTCACCGCAATAGTGCCCCGTATCAGGCTGTAAACATAGTAGAGGATGACAGCCACCAGAAGGATGTCAACAATGTCTAGCAACCGGAAATTGAAGTCGAAACTTTGCAAGTCCATATCTTGGGCAAGTTAATAAATTCATTCGAAAAAAATCCGCCCGTTATTGACTCCATGGCACGACCATCTTCGTCGTTTTCACGATAAAGATTTTTCTATCTAGCGAAGTTTCTATCTTTGTTAACTAAAGCACGATCACCATGGCTAGACTTTCTGTCAATATCAATAAAATCGCAACGCTCCGCAATTCGCGAGGCGGCAATAATCCCAACGTACTGGAAGCCGCACTGGCGTGCGAACGGTTTGGCGCGCAGGGCATCACGGTGCACCCCCGGCCGGATGAGCGGCATATCCGTTATCAGGATGTATTTGATTTAAAGACGGCCATCCATACTGAATTGAACATCGAGGGGAATAGCCGCGAGGAGAAGTTTGTGCGGCTGGTGTTGGATGCTCAACCCGCACAGGTCACGTTGGTTCCCGACGATCCGGGGCAGATTACGTCGAACCACGGATGGGATACGGTTAAACATCGGTCGTACCTGCAAGATATGTGTGCGCTGTTTAAAGGCGAAGGTATCCGCGTTTCTATTTTTGTGGATGCCGACCCTGCCATGGTGGAAGCTGCAGCCGAAACAGGTGCCGACCGTGTGGAATTGTATACCGAGGCTTACGCGCGCGACTACACGGATAACCCGGAGCGTGCCTTGGCACCTTACCTCGAAGCGGCGAAAGTGGCCCAGCAGGTGGGCTTGGGGCTTAATGCCGGTCACGACCTCGATTTGCATAACTTGCGGTACTTCAACCAGCATATACCCGGCTTATTGGAAGTGAGCATCGGCCACGCATTGATTGCCGACGCATTGTACCTTGGGCTGGAAGAAACCATTAGGCGGTATAAGGAGCAGTTGCGGTAGCAGCGGATACCGCTTCGCCAAGCTATTTGATACCCATAAAAATCCGCTCCCACCGTATCTTGTCGAAGAAGGAACCGTCTTTATCCCAGCTAAGCCATACGAACAGTGCTTTGCCCACAATATGATCTTCTGGCACAAAGCCCCATGCGCGCGCATCTTCCGAGTTGTGGCGGTTGTCGCCCATCATCCAGTAGTAATTCATTTTGAAGGTGTAACTGTCGGCCTTGGTGCCGTTGAGGTAGATGCCGTCGCCGCGGCTTTCCAGTTCATTGCCTTCATACACGCGGATGACGCGCTCGTAGAGCGGCATCGTTAGGCTATCCAGGCTCACCGTCCACCCATTCTTCGGGATAATCAGTGGGCCGAAGTTATCAATATTCCAATGGTACAGTGAATTATTCGGGAACACACCGGGTTCATTGGTGTCTTGGTGCCGGATATTAGGGACGATTTTGGTAACATTCGCCCAGTTTTTTACTTCTTCATACGCCTCTTCCGTGAGGAAAAGCCGGTAGGGTTCACGGGCATATGGGTCGTAGTCGATGCGCATGTCCAATAATCGCTGCGGATTCAGTCCGGTACCATCGGTATACACATAATAGTCCATCTGGCTGTGCGGCGGTTCGAACCCGGGCTCCCCATTGATGTACAGGTTTGCTCCGCGCAGCGAAATGGTGTCGCCAGGGATACCCACGGCGCGCTTGATGTAGTTTTCCCGTTTATCGATAGGCCGGTTGAACGGTGCGTCAGCTTCCATCGGATAGTTGAAAACGACAACGTCATTGCGCTCAATCTCTTGGAATCCGGGTAATCTATGGTATCCGATTTTCAGGCCCTCCCAGTAGGCTTTACCGCCGACGAGCGGCATGGTGTGGTGTGCAAAGGGGAAGGCTACCGGGGTCATCGGTACCCGGGGGCCGTAGTTCAGTTTGCTCACAAAAAGGAAGTCTCCCACCAACAAACTTTTCTCCATAGAGCCCGTAGGGATCATATAGGCCTCAATGAGGAACCCCCTGATCAGCGTAGCAGCCACGACGGCAAATACAATGGCATCTGCCCACTCGCGACCTACGGATTTTTTGTAGGGATACTTCTCCTTGAACTCAGCGGTGGCCGACTGGCCAAGATACACTACTTTCGGGTCGTTGCCCCACCACGGGAGCACCACGAAGGGAATTAATACCGTGGCGGCATATTCCCAAAACCGACGCTTGCCAAAGCTTTTGACCAGATCGAGGTATAATCCATAAAAGATGAAGATATTGACGATTGGGATGAGTAATAGTGCGATCCACCATCCAGGATGTCCGGTTATTTTGGTGATTACATATTCGCGGTAGATGGGTATCAGTGACTCCCAGCCTTGGCGACCGGCTTTTACGAAGAGCTTCCAAAGCCCAAAATGGACAAGGATGAGGATGATGGCAAAAACGATATATCCCATGGGTTTTTGTTCTGTATACAATTATTATCTTAACGTCCTGTTATATGTGCCCGCCAAACTTAGATAAACTTGCTTTTATATGCAAGTTTACATAGGCGGCATATAAGACAAGTTTATCGATCTCTCATCTGCCGCTGAAGAACAAGTTATTATAGATGAAAGTTAAACATTTCGGTCACTTGGTAAAATCCGGTCCGGCCCTGCACCCATTCGGCAGCGACTACGGCACCCAGCGCAAAACCGGCACGGCTATGGGCCGTATGTTTAAATTCGAGCTGGTCGACCTCCGAACTATAGAGTACCGTATGGGTGCCGGGAACCTCATCGATACGGTGGCTCTCGATGAGCAACTCGTGCGCTTTTGGAACGGCTTCGGCTCCATCACCGATAAGGTTGTTTATCCATTCGGTCTTGCCGTCGTTGTGGTCGATAATACCGTCAGCAATGGTGATTGCCGTACCGCTCGGTGCATCTAGCTTCTGGGTATGGTGAATTTCCTCCACCTGTACGTCATACTGTTTGTAAGGATTCATCGCGGCGGCCAGCAATTTGTTGATATGGAAAAATACATTGACCCCAATACTGAAATTAGAGCCATAGAGTAGCGTATTGTTACCGGCTAAGCATCTTTTTTTTACATCTTCCAATTGGCCATACCAACCGGTGGTGCCGACAACAATGGGCACACCGGCCGCAAAACATAAATCAATGTTCGCTACCGCGGCTTCGGGCCTGCTGAAATCGATGGCCACATCGGCACCGCTCAAGTCGCCTGCTACGATGTCCTCGCGGTTATTTTCATCCACAATCAGGTGGATGTGGTGCCCGCGTTTTTGGGCGAAGCGTTCGATAAGCTGCCCCATTTTGCCGTATCCAAGTAATGCGATGTTCATATTAGTCGTAAGTCTTATGTGGTTAGTCGTATGTCGTTAGTTTTATGTTGTTAGTTTTATGTCGTAAGTCTATTGCCTCGTCCCTAAAACCTTACCCCTATCTTCACGCCGATGGTATAGGGTTGGGATTGGTACGCCCATGACGAGCCGGGGCTAGCCAATAGGGTAGGGGCAATGCTGAATGCCAAGTCATCATTGATTTCCCACCGGTTTTTGAGCATGGAGTTCACGTAGGCTTCCACGGCCTGGAGCCCCCACCACCCCAGCGTAACCAGTACGGTAAGGTCACGGTTTCGCCGGTAATAGTCCTTCGCATTGATCATATAGTCCGTGATTTGGCTGCCTGTTCCGAGTTGTGGATATTTTGTATTCGGCGGGATTGCGTGGTTGTTGTTAATACGGTATTGCACTTCCGATAGGATATCGTGGTAATATCGGTTATTGAATTCGAAGACCAGTACAGCGCTAACAAATCCGCCATAGATTACCGGCACTTTTAACCACCACCAACCGCCATTGGTAATCTGCCCCCAGCCGGGTACCATCAGCGATTGCTTCCAGGGGCGGTTGGACATGGCTTCCAGGGCCAGCCGGGCAGAATCCTTGAATACCACCTGCTCCTGTTCGGCTGCTTCCCGCTCGCGTTTTTCCCGTTGCCGCCGCTCCCTTCGGGTTTCGTTGGCAGTGGTGTCCGTTGCTGCCGCGGCTACACTATCTACGGGCGTTGTGATGCTATCACGCTGAAGGCTGTCAGGCTCCTGTGCACGGGCCGTGCCGACGGACATCCCCCAAGCGAACAGCAAGATGATAAGCAGTCGATTCATCACCAGTCCAATAATTCGAGAATCCGGTTTAGGTCGTCTTCAGAGTGGAAGGGAATCTCAATAGCCCCCCTGCCCTTTTTATCCAGGGCTTTCAGGCGCACTCGCGTCGAAAATTTCGATGCCAAGTCGTCTTCCACCTTTTGGTATTGAAAAGACAACGGCGTGGTCCGCGTGTTTTTGGCCGTACCCTGCTGGGTTCGCTGTTGCATATCGCGTACCAATTCCTCTGTTTTCCTTACGGAAAGTCCTTTTTTTACAATCTCACGGAAGATATACAGCTGTTTGTCGATTTCAGGTACGTTAATGAGCGCCCGTGCATGGCCCATGCTCAGTTGCCCATCGCGGATGGCTGCCTGTATGACGGGCGGCAGCTTTAACAGCCGAAGGTAATTGGTTACGGTAGACCGATTTTTACTCACGCGCTCGCCGAGTTCTTCCTGCCTCAGGTTACATTCTTCAATCATCCGCTGAAAACTTAACGCAACTTCAATGGCATTGAGATTTTCACGCTGGATGTTTTCAATGAGCGCCATCTCCAGCATCTGTTGGTCGTTGGCTGTGCGCACATAAGCCGGTATTTCACTTAGGCCGGCAAGTTTGGCTGCACGGAGGCGGCGCTCACCGCTGATAAGCTGGTAAGTTCCCCGTTCCGTCTGGCGCAGGGTAATCGGCTGTATAAGTCCCTGGAGTTTGATCGAGTCGGCCAGTTCACGCAATGCTTCCTCATCGAAATCCGTACGTGGCTGGAATGGATTGACGGCGATTTGGGAAATAGGAACCGGACTGACGCCGGCCGGTATTCGCTGTTCTTTCACATCGCCCACTCCCTTGTTGTCGGCGGGTCGATGCGTTACCTCTTCCGAGTTGTCAAGCAATGCACTTAATCCCTTACCCAAACCTATTTTCCGTTGTTGTGCTGCCATGGTTTACTATACGCTTACTTGTGCTGTTTCTTCTTTATGGAGGTTGTTTTTCTCAAGGATTTCCCGTGCCAGGTTCAGGTAGTTTATGGCCCCTTTGCAATTCGCATCGTGCATGATTACGGCAATGCCAAAGCTTGGGGCTTCACTCAATCGTGTGTTGCGCTGGATAATGGTGTCAAATACAAGGTCATTGAAATGTGTGCGTACTTCTTCAACCACCTGGTTGGAAAGTCGCAGCCGCACGTCGTACATGGTTAGGAGGATACCTTCAATCTCCAAAGCGGTATTGAGCCTGTTCTGTACAATTTTAATGGTATTGAGTAGTTTGCCCAATCCTTCAAGGGCGAAATATTCGCATTGCACGGGGATGATGACCGAGTCGGAAGCCGATAGTGCGTTGATGGTGATGAGGCCCAGTGAGGGCGAGCAATCAATCACGATGAAGTCATACTCATCCTTTACCTCGTTCAAAATACCCCGCATTTTGTATTCCCTTTCATGCAGGTTGATCATCTCGATCTCGGCACCTACCAGATCGATGTGAGCCGGAAGCAAATCAAGATAGGGGGTGTCCGTATGTTGGATGGCTTCGCGCGGACTAAGGTCATTGACCAGGCATTCATACACACTGGCTTTAACCGTGCGGGGATCAAAACCGATACCGGACGTAGAGTTGGCCTGCGGGTCTGCATCTACTAACAACGTCTTATATTCCAGCACGGCCAAACTGGCTGCCAAGTTAATGGAGGTAGTTGTCTTACCCACCCCCCCTTTTTGATTAGCTATTGCAATGATTTTACCCATGGGTGATGAAAAATTAGCGCTCTTTTTGTTTCGCACCCCAAAAGTAGGCATTAATTCGTACTTTTGGGCATTTTAGCAGCTGCGAAAGCGACGGGCTAAGATACGCTTTTTTAATTTAATCCATTATGATAACCATCATATCCGGTACGAATCGCCCACATAGTAATACGTTTAAACTTGCTCATTATTATCAGCAAAAACTTACGGAGCGACGGGTAGACTCGCATATTCTCTCCCTCGCCGATTTATCGGCTGATTTTATCACAGCCGACATGTATAAAAGCCGCAGTATCTCGTTCCAGCCCTTCCAAGACCTTATCACGGCGACGGAAAAATTTATTTTTATCATCCCCGAGTATAACGGCAGCTTTCCGGGGATATTGAAGACCTTTGTTGATGCGTGCCAGTTCCCCAGTAGCTTTTTCAACAAGAAAGCGGCGTTGGTGGGGCTATCCAGTGGCAAATACGGAAATGTGCGTGGGGTTGACCATTTTACGGGTGTATGCCATTACGTGCGTTTGCAGGTGCTGCCACTACGCATCCATATTCCACATATCTTCCAGGAACTCGATGACCGGGGCAACCTCTATCGGGAGGATACCCTGCGATTTACCAACGAACAGATCGACGAATTCGTTCGGTTTTAAGTTTCCTTCCTTATTTCAATTCCTCATCACTGATCTCGCCATTGATGACTACGGTTTTGGTTACCACTTTCAACGGCATGGGCATCATTTTGCTTACCATGGACACCGTTTCGGGCAGTTGGATGCCATCATAAGTCCCGTAATTTTCGATGGTCATTTCGCCCGATAATTCGCTCTCCGTTTTCAGCTTCAGGCCCGAGGCTACGCTAAAGTAAGCAATGGATGTATTTGAGCCTTGGCTCACCTTCATTTTGTAGGCATCTTCGTCGTTTACTTTGGAAATGCCATCCAGTTCAAGTGTGGCACCACCCGTAGTATAAGCGAGTTCGGGGAAGATCTCTAATAACGACTGGTAGATCGTTGCGGCTTCCGCTGGCAGCTCTTGCGATTGTCCCTGCGCAGTCATCGTTACGCGATCGGGCGTAACGACAACCTTAGACAGCACCTGTGGGCCAAGTTTCGTGCTTTGCACCGCTATGCCCTTGTGCTTATCAACCACTGTTTCGATGGTTAGCGTCATCCCCTGGATTTCCGCTTCGCCCACTTTCTTGATGGTGTTCACTGCTGCCAGTTTCTCCTTGCCACCGATGGCTTGGAGGTATTTCGCTACCACGCCTTCTGCCGTTACACTGGCATCGGTGATAGCTGCCTTCACTTCCGGGTCGCCGGTAACCGTGTAATACTGTACATCGCCAAAACGCGCCATCTGATCGGCAAAATCGTCGGTTTTACCCACAATGGTAATCTGTAGATTGTCGGCATGGACGTACTTGGCGGCGGTGGTATTGACCTGGTCGAGCGTCAAGGCATCCAGGTTTTTCAGGTAGTTTTGGTAATAGTCCTTGGGTAGCTTTTGCAACTCGGTATTGATGGCAAATCGGGCAATGGTGGACGGCTGCTCTAACGACCGGCCGAAGCTACCTGCCAAGGATGCCTTGGCCAGATCGAGCTCATTTTGGGTAACCGTATGTTCACCCATGCTGTTCAGCTCGTGGATGAACTCCTGCGTGGCGCTATCCGTTACGGCATTACGTACACTGGCGCTGGTGTTTAACCTCGCCACCAGTTCGTCCGGGCTGATGCTACCATAAGCGCCATAGGTATACCCTTTATCCTCACGCAGGTTCTGGAAAAGCCTTGATGAAGCACCACCCCCTAAAATCTCTGCTACCACCGACACGGCAATGACATCGGGGTTGTTGGGCTTCAATGCAAGGGGATATCCAACATTGATGACGGATTGGGCGCTTGCCGGCCGGTTTACCAACACCACCTTGTTTGCGCTCGGTGCTTTTGGTGTAGGCCACTCATGCTTGGGTACGTCGCCCCTTTCCCAATCCGAGAAGTACTTTTCAACGAGCGCTTTGGCTTCCGACACGGTGATGTCGCCCACAATAGCAAGGTAGGCGATATTCGGTTTGAAATAGCTGTTATAATAGCTTTTGATATCGTCCACTTGCACATTTTCCACGGTCTTTTCCGTTTCCGTCTCGCCGTAGGGGTGGTCTTTGCCATACATCACGGCGTTCCGGACCACCGTTACGATGCTGTTTGGATCTTCCTTGGCTGCGGCCAAGCCCGAAATTGCTTGCTTTTTCAGTTTATCCAATTCGGATGGTGGGAAAACCGGGTTGAACAGTACGTCAGCGAACAGGTCAAGCAATTGGCCGTTGTACTTTTTCAGTGACGAGGCATTTGCCGAAGTGGATGATGCACTGATGCGGCCGCCGATACGGTCAATGGCTTCGTCGAGCTCGTCTTTGCTCCGGGTTGTGGTACCGCCCATCAGCATCTCGCCCACGAAGGAGGTAAGCCCTGCTTTGTCGCCTTCTAGAATTGGGTCGCGGTCTAATACCAATGAGTATGTCACGCGGGGAAGCTTGTGGTTTTCCACCACGAATACCTTCAGGCCGTTGGGCAATGTGAAGGTGGCGGGATTGCCGATGTTGATCTGCGGAGCGGGCCCAGGCTCCGGGTATTTGCTGCGGTCTACCTGTGCAACGGCAGTTGCCACGCTGCAGAGGGCCACGAAGAGAAATATGCTGGTCTTATTCATCGTTATCTTATTTATCGTCATCGTTCAAGCGTTTGGGTGATTATTCGCTATCGGCGGGTTTAGGCAGGTAGTAGAGGACCACCCGGCCGTCTTTACCCAAATATTCCTGGGCTACGCGCTGGATATCGGCGCGCGATACCTCGTTGTATTTTTCCATTTCCCGGTTCACCTCGTCAGCATCGCCAAAAAAAGTTTTTGCTTCGGCCAAGCTTTCGGCTATTCCGGCTACAGAAGCATGACGGCTGACCACGGCGTTTTCAACCTGTGCCTTTAGCTTTTGGAAATCGTCTTCCGATATGCCGTTGGCAATCACTTTGGCCAATTGTTGGTCGATGGCGTGTTCCAGTGAATCTGCTGAAATCCCCATGTTGGCAATCCCGTATAGTAAGAATACCCCACCATCTTCCAGGTCTAACGGGAATGCGGCTACGGCGACTGCTTTCTGTTGCTTGTCAACCACCTCTTTGGTTAGGAGCGAACTTTTCCCACCGGTAAGGTAGGTGGAGAGCATGCTCAATGCATGGCTGTCTTGATGCTTTTTTGGAGGAAGGTTATAGGCTTGGATAACGGCTGGAAGTTGGATATTGTCATATACGATATCGCGGGTCTCTTCCGTGCGCCGGGGCTCCGTCACTGTCGGTCGGTTGATGGTGCCGATGCTTACCGGAATCTCGGTGAAATATTTCCGTATCCATTCCTCCGTTTGGTCGTAGTCAATGTCACCGGCAATAGACAGTACAGCGTTGTTCGGCACGTAATAGGTATTGTAAAACTGCATGAATTCGTCGAGTGTCGCAGCATTCAGGTGGTCCAGTGAGCCGATTACCGGCCATTTGTAGGGATGTACCAGATGGGTACGTTTGAAGGTTTCCTGCAGGATGGTGCCATAAGGCTGATTGTCTATCCGCTGGCGCATTTCCTCTTTCACCACGTTACGCTGGGTTTCTACACCCACCGTATCGATTTTGGCGTGCAGCATCCGCTCGCTTTCCATGTATAAGGCGGTTTCGAGATAGTTTGCCGGCACCACTTCGTGGTAATAGGTCACGTCGTTTGAGGTATACGCATTGAGCGTACCGCCAATGGATTCGATTTTTTTCATGTACTCACCCCGGCCGATATTTTTGGTGCCTTCGAAGAGCAGGTGCTCAAAAAAATGGGCAAAACCCGTACGCTCGGGATTTTCGTTTTTGGAACCGACGTGGTACATCACCGATACGGCCACGATTGGTGTGGTATTGTCCCGGTGCATCAACACGGTCAGGCCATTGTCAAGCTCGAATTCCTTGAATTCGATGCGATTCTGGGCTATGGCTACGCTGCCTATACAGAGCGATACGCCCAAGAATGCGGAGAGGATTAAGATTTTATTCATTGTGCTATACGATGTTAACAGTAATTTACAGATGTATTGATGAAACCTGCCATGTCAGCGTCTGGCACAGAAGGCGATGAAAATGAAATACATTACAAGTTTACCATTCTTGGATGAGAAACGGTATAGGTTGTTACAATTTTCGTGTAAACTCAGGTTTTACTCCTAGTCAATCCACCCGGTAGCCATCTATCGGCCACTTATAATCCGGGGTTTGCCATGTGAATCAGCGCTCTACCAGCATCACTCCGTGGTTTTTTCCACGCCGCTGGGTATAGATAAGCAGACGAGTGAGCTCCTGCGGTTGTGGTCCGCTCAATTGGACGGTCGCGGGGATGCGTTGCTTGTTGAGAATCTGCAATGCCAGTGCCAGCGCGGCGGCAATAACCGTGTCGAATTCGCCCAAGACGTGTTTGAATCCGACGCAAGGTGTTTCTGCGAACAACGCCTGCGCGACGGTCCGGTAGCTGTCGTCGTAACGTGAGTCGCCGTTATACCCCAAGAGCACGGCATCGATGGCCGGTGCATCCAACCCGTTCTTTTGCAGGAACCGGCTCACAAAAGTCGTTGGGTTATCGGCTTCGAGGCAGGTCTCCACGGCGGTGACTTTACCAATGGCCGATGCCCCGGGCTGCCGTGAGGCCACGAAAAATGTAGCCCCCTCTGCTGCGATTTCACCTGGTGCGGCAGCAGCTCTTAAAGGTAAAGGCGTTGGTATGGCAGGCGCATCGTGCTTGAGGTATTCGGCGATGTTCCAGAATTCGGTAGTCCGCTCGCCAAGTTCATCCACAGCTCCCAATAAGATGGTGTCATCGGGATGCTCGCTCAGGTAAACCATCCCGTCCAGCAGTGCCGATTCAAATGAATTGGCATTGTTGATATAAGTCATGTTATAGCCTTTGCATTTGAGCGCTAGTGCGATGGCTGCTGCCGCCATGTTGTGTGTGGACTGGATAAATGGCGTCGGATTCAGGGCTTGCCGTTCATCGGCCAACAGCGCCTCCACAAAGCGCTCTGAATCGCGGAGGCAGCCCAATCCCGATCCGGTAATGACGGCGTCGACCGTTGTGCGGTTAGCTTCTTGCAGGGCCAATTGCGATGTGAAAATGGCCATCCGCATGCTTTTATTCATGCGCCGCAGTTGCAGCGGCGGAATCAGTGCTTTGTAATCCGGATCGCAGGCGGGTATCGGGTTTTGCGTGTACGGCAGTATGCGATCAAAAAAATAGTCGGGTTCGGTGGTTGGCTGGATGGAAATACCGCCCTTGCCATGGATATAGATGGGCTCAATCATGGGCGCTTGAAAATAACAGGGAGCTACAGTTACCCCCGAATCCGAACGAATTGGATAGCACGTGGTTGATTGCTGTTGAAAGCAGTGTGGTCTGGGGCACGATGCCAAGCGCTGCGATAGGGTGCGAGAAGTTCAGGTTAGCGAATATCTCCTGGTGCTGTAAAGCCAAGACAGAGAAAACCGCCTCAATCGCTCCTGCTGCTGCGAGTGTATGGCCGGTAAAGGCTTTCGTGGAACTGAACGGTGGAATGGACTGGACGTTGCCAAAAATACGGAGTAATGCCTGCCCTTCGGCAAGGTCATTATTGGGCGTGGCCGTACCGTGGGCGTTGATATAGTCTATGGCACTGGCCTCCAATCCGGCGACTTCCAGTGCTTGCTTCATGGCGAGATAGGCACCTTCGCCGTCTTCCGATGAGGCGGTCTGATGGAACGCGTCGTTTGCGTGACCGTAGCCGGAAAGATAGGCCATAGGCGTTTTCGATTGCCGTGCCGCCGGTTCCGAGCGCTCCAGTACCAAGTATGCTGCTGCTTCGCCAAGATTCAACCCGCTGCGGTGCTCGTCGAATGGACGGCAATAGCCATCGGTATAAATCATCAGGGAATTGAACCCATTGACGGTAAAGCGCGAAAGGCAGTCCGTGCCACCCACGATAGCACGGTCCAGTAACCCGGCCCTGATCATCCGGGCGCCCAGCATGATGGCATTGGCCGCCGACGAGCAGGCGGTACTGATGGTAGTCACAAAGTCGGTTACGCCGAGGTAGCGGGCCATCTGTTCGGTGGAATACCCACATGGGTGCGTAGGAATAAAATGCCGATGCGTTTCGGATACCAAATAATCGTCATAATACCGCTCGGTGGCATCCATACCACCTACAGTGGTGGCAGAGATGAGTCCCGTCCGATTACCGTCGCCCAGGTCGATTCCGGCGGTTGCTTCCCTGGCTGCCAGTAGGGCGAGCAACGTACTGCGTGTGTAAGCTTCATTGGCAGGGATTTCCAGCCGTTCGGCCAGTTCGTCGTTGGCGATATCCACCTCGCCGACGAGGAGCCTGCCCCGGTGGGGGGTGTCCAAGTGCCGGATCGGGCCTATCCCCGGGCTGGATGTACGTAGCGATTGGTGATTGGACGATACGTCTTCACCGATGGCGGAGATGGCTCCCATCCCGATGATAGCAATCCGGGCGGGTGCGTTCATGTTCGGTTGGCCTCGATAAAATCGGCCATGGTTTGGATGGTTTCAAAGACTTTCCGGCCTTCCTTCGGGTCCGAAAGTTTGATGCCATAGCTTTTGTCGAGCATCACGATGAGCTCCAGCGCATCGATGGAATCCAGTCCGAGGCCATCGCCGAACAGTGGGGTATGGTCGTCTAAATCAGCGACGGTCAGATCCTCCAGATTCAATTGTGCAATGATTTTAGCTTTTAACTCTTGTGTCAGTTCACTCATCTTCTTCGTTGTATAATCTTTTCAATTGCTCCACACTATGCGTTAGCTGACCCGATGTGCCAATACGGTACAACAACAGGTCACACGTCTCTTCCGTTACTTCTGCCCATCCACAGAGGGCACTGCCCCCGTTGGGTTGGCTATCTTCCAATGTCGCATTTGTATACGGCACCATAAACTCGGGCAAATAGTGGTCAAAAATAAAGAAAACATTCTCGCTTTGCAATTGGTGGCGGATGCTGATTTCGCCCAGGGCAATATTGGGCAATGTATAGACGAATGTTGCCGGGCTGGCCACCGGGTTGTCCGCATGGAAAATATCGTGGGCATGGCGGTTATCGGATAAATAGCTGGATGACCGGTTGGCGAATAAGAGTGCCGTATGCCGCTCGTACGGCCCCGATTCTCGTGCGATGAGCTCTGCCGCGATGAAAATCGCTTTGCACAGGCCGTCCATCTTATGGAATTTCGGGTAGTCGACGGCCAGCTCCCGATAAGCGGCTTTGAGGAAGTCGCCCAGTGGTGTTGACGGCTCGGCATCGAAAAAGCGATTGCCGTTCACGCGGATGGAGCGACTGCGTATGGTGCAATAGGTCTGGATACGGTATTCCTGTTTTCCCATGGGTCACACTTTTTGGATGATCATCGCGATGTTACAGCCTCCGAAACCGGATGCGGTTTTAAGGAAAGTGTTGAGTGGTCGCCGCGTGGGTTGCGTAATGATGTTTAGCGGTTGGCTGGTACCGGGATGTGCAAAGCCGAGCGAGCGTATCAGTTCGTTGTTTTTCAGTGAGTGGATCGCCATCACCGTTTCGAGCAGCCCACTGGCACCCAACGTATGGCCAAAATAGCCCTTCAGGCTGTGAAGCGGCACCGCCGATAAGCTGCACCGATGGAAAGCGATTGCCTCCATTTCATCATTATAGGCGGTGGCTGTGCCATGGGCCGAAATGAAGTCCGGCATTCCGCCGCCAGCTTCACGTGTTGCTTCGCAGATACTCAGGTACAGCCCCTCGCCGGTACGCGACGGTCCCGATATGTGGTTGGCATCGTTGAATGAACCCACGCCCATTATTTTCACGGCTCCATGTGTCGGCTTGGTTGAGAGGTACACCGCTGCTACGGCTTCGCCGAGGTTCAATCCGCTCCGGTTGCGGTCAAATGGGCGGCACGGTTCGTTGGCCAGTGCCTGGAATGCATCGAACCCCGATACGATGAATTTTGAAAGCTCATCGCCGCCCACCACGATGGCCCGTTTATAGCGGTTATCATACCGGAGCAGCCGCCGCGCCACCGCGATGGCCAACGAGCCCGATATGCACGCATTTGAAACGGGTATAGGCTGGTTTTCGAATCCGAAGTATTGCCGGATAGCTTCCGCCATCGCCGTGAGATTCGCCCGCTGCTCAGGAAACGTACCCTCCGGGTCGCCCAGTAGTGCGATGTTGCCCTTCGTGGTAGAAAGAATGACCAGCGTCTCGCTATCCAGCGGAATATCGTGCCTTTCGATGAGCCGCTGCAGTGCCAGGATGAATAGCCTTTCCAACCGCGTATAGTGCGATGCGTTTTTGACCAGCTGGTTCCACGGATTTCCATCCATTTGTGCCGCATGGATGGGGTGGTCGCGGAGGCGCATGTCCATCACCGGCGCAATGGCCGTATGCCCGTCCCGCAACCGTTGGAAATTCAATTCACTCCCTAACCCCAACGGGGAGATGACCTCATCACCGATGATGTACACGTCATCCCTCATAGTAGGCCATTTTCGGTCTTCCAATCCGCGAAGAACGGTGGATTGGTGAGTATCAGCTCGCCGTTCAGATCGGTGAAAACCTGCGTTGTCTCACCGGTAGCCACTACTTGCTGCGCGGTATTTAGTATGGTATAGCGAAACGTCATTTTAGCGGCGGCGTTATTGATGAATGCTGTTTCAATGTCTGCCCATTCGCCATGGCGCAGGGGCAATTTATATTCGCAGACGCATTTGACAACCGGAGCTAGATAACCCTGCTCGCGGATATGGCGATAGCTGATGCCCATGGCCTCGCCGAACGCTTCACGGCCATCTTCGAAATAGGTGATGTAGTGCCCATGCCACACGATACCCAAGGGGTCCGTCTCATTGAAACGTACGCGGAAACGGGTGCGGTATCGAAGGGTCTGGTCCATCAGCTTGTTTTGTTTCGTTTGTCGTATAGAATCGCGGCCAGTAGCGTAGCTGCAAAAAAGGCCAGCAGGTAGGCCAAAGGCTGCGCGATGTCAGCGGCCGTGCCATTGCGAAGGATGACATCGTAAAATGCCGAAATACCCCAATTCATCGGTGAAAATGCCGAAATTTTCTGCATGATTTCCGGCATGATGAAGGTGGGTACCCAAACTCCGCCTAAGGCGGCAAGGATAATGACGAAGATGGCACCGAATGGCGCCGATTGCTCCTGGGTTTCGGCGATGGTGCCGATTAAGATGCCTAATCCGATTGCCGCAAGACCCGAGACAAAAGCAATCAGCAACATCAACGGGAATTGCCCACCGGGATCAAACTCAATCAAGCCAATCAACGGGAAAACGTACTTGGCAATCAGGAGCATCAAAATGAACTGGATGAGGCAGATAACCGTATAGGTGAGTATTTTGCCACCGAGGATAATGGCATATGAAACCGGACTGGTGCGCAGCCGGATGTAGGTGCCGAGGTTTTTTTCCTTGACTAAGTTGATGCCCAACGGTACCACGATAAAGAAGATACCAAACAATATCCAGGCAGGCACATTGTGTTGCACCGCATTGGGGATGATGCCGTCGTTCCCTTTCTGGGCAATCGTTTCCTTGAATGAGATGATCTCGCCGTTCAGCAATCCCGGATCTTCTTCCATTTCCATTTGGTCAATGAAGACATCGTATATTTTCCGGACTTCCACCTTAGCGAGTAGTTGCTCGATGTTGCTTTTCACGCCGTTTCGGAAAGTCTGGCCTGCTGCGGGATCGAAATAGATGGTAATTTCCTGCATTTTCCATTCTTTGGTTTCCGCTTGGGCACTATCGGCATCAACAAGGGCAAACGCACCCAGAATCCGATCGACGTTGTGGTTTACCTTATCGTTCAGCTCCTTGCTGATTCCTTCGGGGATGATGAGGGCAATCTGGTATTTGCCCTCGCTTACCAGCTTCCGCGCATAGGTTTCATCAATGGGTTTCCCTTCTGCTTCGGTAACCAGTTGGATGTTGGTTGCTTCACTTAGGTTGTTGGCGACCATCCGGCCGATTTCGCCGCTGTCTTCATCGACCAGTACAATCGGCAGGGTAGACTCACCGACCGCTTTGAACGTGCTTTCCTGGATGAGCGTAATCGTGATGATCAATACCGATGGCATGAAAAACAGGATGGCGAGGCCGCCCCAGTCGCGGAGCAACAGCAACACCTCCTTGTATGCCGACGCGATCAGTTTACGCATAATCCCTCAGTTGGCTCCCGGTGTGGTGGATGAATACGTTTTCTAATGTGGTGGCCCCCGGCACCGACGAAATAAGCTGAGCAGGCTGTCCCTCCACTACGATGCGCCCTGCATCGATGATGGCTATCCGTGTGCAGAAATGCTGTGCTTCATTGAGGTGGTGCGAACTGTAGATGATGGTGGTGCCCTGCTGATTGAGTTCGTGGAGCAACGCCATGATGACTTCTTTGGAGTGCACATCCACACCCACCGTAGGCTCGTCGAGGAAAAGGACGTTTGGTCGGTGCAGGATGCCAGCCAACAAATTGACTCGGCGTTGCATACCGCCGGAGAATGTCTTGATGGGCTTTTTGCCAAACTCAGCTAGCCCGACCCGTTGCAGCCCTTCCGCAATACGATTCGTCAATTCGGCCGCGGAAAGCCCGTACAAGCTTCCGAAATAATAGAGGTTTTCTGCCGCTGTGAGGGTTGGATACAGCGCATATTCCTGTGGTACAACGCCCAGCTGCCGTTGGATAGCCCGACCATGCCGTCGATAATTCAGGGTGTCAAACCAGAGTTCCCCTGAAGTGGGTTTGATCATACCGCATAAGGTGGAAATCAACGTGGTTTTGCCCGCCCCGTTCGGCCCCAATAATCCGAATATTTCCCCTTTCCTGATGGAAAGTGATAAGTTCCTCAACGCATACCGGTCGCTGCCCGCATATCGTTTGGACAGCTCATGTATGCGGATGATTTCGTCCATGGGGCGAAAATAAGGAAAGTTGTCGAGATCGTGGTAAAGGAGTTCACCTTATGAACGTATTGATGCAGAAAACCTACGGTGAATTATTTTTTAAAAATCTTTGGTAAAAAATGCAAAACCATCCCACTAAGTAAAGAAATAGGCTCACTTAATGGGTAATAATTATGGACCATGTGAATTACACGATTGAAGATTTCTTGATGGACGACCGGTTTGTCAACTACTGCTTGCGTACCGACGATGCGGATGTTAACTACTGGGCGGGTATCCTTGACAATCGCCCCGAACTTCGCGGGCGGGCCGAAGCGGCGAAGGAGTTGATACTGCTCATGGCGGTGAAGGTAGATGATGAAGAAAAACATAGGGAACTTAATCGGCTCCAGGCAGCGATAGATGTAACCCCAAATGCACCTGCACATCACCCGGTGTTTATCGCTACGCTTTCACGCCGTGCAAAACGGTGGTTGGCTGTTGCGGCTACACTCCTCTTCGTAGGTAGTGCTTCCTTGTTTTTCATGAGCGACAACGTGGTTGACCGCGCCATTACATTTGCACTGGTTCAAGCGCAGCCCCAAACAGTTGTCCAAACGGCTGTCGGTGAACGCCAGCATTTCACATTGCCCGATGGCAGTACTGCGCTTCTCAATGGCTCCAGCCGACTGCGTGTGGCCGATGATTTCAATGGTACCCACCGGGTAGTATGGTTAGAAGGTGACGCTTATTTTGAGGTGGCTAAAAATGCTGAAAAGCCATTTATTGTACGTACGGCGTCTACAATGACCACCGCTTTGGGCACGTCCTTCCGTGTGACAAACTATGCCGACCAAACGGAATCGCAGGTGATGCTCACCTCGGGAAAAGTGCAGGTAAACCATATCGTAGCGGGTAAGTCAATGGCGTCTGCCATTCTCCATCCCAGCCAAATGACAAATATCACCACGGATCAGCCATTGGTCATCCAGTCTTTCGAGCAAGAACAAATAACCGCGTGGTTGGACCGCAGATTGACGTTCCAGGGAGCTGATTTTACCGAAATAAAAGATAAGCTGTATGATGTATACGGCGTCTCATTGGTGGCCGAAAGCGACGTGGCCCAAACGGTTGCATTTACCGGGCAATTTGTCAACAGGCAATTACAGGAAGTACTCGATGCAATCGCTTTTTCCAATCGGGTGCAGTTCACGATGGACGGTAACCAACTTCAGATAATCCCTTGATGTGAAAACCACTTAAATAATGTATCAGACCAATTAAACTAACAATGAAGAGAATGTTATATTGCCGATACCGGCTAACCCCTAAATTAATGTTCGCCCTGTTCATGGCATTTTTCGCCATCGGGCATGCACAATCGACCGAATCACTCTTTTCCTTTACATGGAAACAGGAGGCCATAGGCGACGTGTTTGAACAAATTGAGCAACGTGCAGACGTACGGTTTTCTTATAACCCGTTGGAGTTGGATGTTAACAAACGTATTACCCTCCAAGTCCGCAATGCCAAACTGGACGAACTGCTGGATAAACTGGGTCAACAGCTGGCTTTCCGTTACCGCTTGCGCGGCGAGATGGTCATCATCCAATTCAATGAGCAACCTGGAACAGTACTTCAGCAGTTTATAAACGGACAGGTCCAGGATAGCCGGGGGCAGCCACTTGAGGGCGTAACCATTGTCAACATGCGGACAAATAGCTCCCAGATGAGCACCGCTAACGGCAATTTTTCAATTCCCGCACAAGCGGGTGATGAACTCCGGTTCCGCATGATGGGGTATACAACCGAAACGGTCACCATTGCAGCGATCGCGCAGCCGCTCCGCGTGGTGTTGGAAGATGCCATCGTGGAACTCGACGAAACGGTAGTCACCGCGTTGGGTATTACGCGCGAGGAACGCTCATTGGGTTACGCGGTTTCTGAAGTGGCGGGGGCCGAGCTCAAAAAAGTACGCGAGCCCAACGTAATTAATTCACTCGCCGGGCGCGTTGCGGGGTTGGTCATCAACTCCACTGCTGGTGGTCCCGCGGGATCGTCGCGCGTCATCATCCGCGGCGCAACTACCATCACCGGCAACAACCAGCCACTCTATGTGGTGGATGGTATTCCAATGGACAACTCCAATTACGGACAAGTGGACGGTGGGAAATTCGCTGCAGGCTATGATCTTGGCGATGCGATTTCAGCTATCAATCCTGACGATATCGCTACAGTAAGTGTGCTGAAGGGACCTTCTGCCGCTGCATTGTATGGGAGCCGGGCAGCCAATGGCGTTATCCTCATTACTACCAAAAAGGGCGGTACCAGCAAAGAGCTTGGTATCGAACTTAACAGCACGATGACATTTGAGAACCAATTGACCACGTTTGATGGCTACCAGACGCGATATGGGCAGGGGCGTAACCAAAATCTGGTAATGGATGCCGATCAGGCGCGCACCTCACTGTTTTCGAATTTCGGCCCGCGCCTCGATCCGGACCTAATGATACCTTATTTTGATGGCCAATTACGTCCCTACGCATTGGCAAAGGATAACATCAGCGGTTTTTTCAGAACAGGGGCTACCTATACCAACAGCGTATCATTGACGAATGCTACGGATCGCTCGTCGTTCCGGCTGGCGGTATCTGATATGCGCAATCAAGATATTGTACCCGAAAGTGGGCTCCGACGCAATTCATTCACCTTTAATGGCACCTCTAAGTTTGGCGAGAAGGTGACGATGGAAGCACGTGCGTATTACCTCAATGAAAACGTAACCAACCGGCCGGCGTTGGCCGACGACCCCGGAAATATCGGGAACAACTTCGTCGGGTTGGCCAATAACGTGGATCAAGCGTATTTCAAGAACTATTACAAAGATGCCCAAGGTACGTATGTTGATTGGGGTGGTGGCCAATACCGGCTAAATCCTTATTGGATCATCAACGAGATGAGTAATGAGACAGCGAAAGATCGGCTGATGGGTGCACTTCAACTCAATTATACCATTACCAGTTGGATGAGCCTGCAGGGTAGACTGGCAACCGACCTGACGTTTCTCGATTTCGAGAAATATACCCCCCGAACCACACCGGGCTCACTGGCAGGCCGGTTGAATACCAATCACCAGCGGTATTCGACCACTGAATCGGATGTGCTATTGAGCATGGAAAAACAGGTAACGCCCGCGTGGTACCTGTCAGCCAGGCTTGGCGCCAGCGTATCCCGTATCCGCAACGCTGGCAGTACGATGGAATTCCTGAACATGACCATGACGGATGTGGTAAGCCCAAACAGCTTTGCCGATAAGTCGGTCGTTGAAAACGATTACCGAAAGCATAATAACTCCGCATACATACTATTGAGTGCTGGCTACAAAGGATTCCTCTACGCCGATGCAACGATCCGCCATGATGCATCATCCACACTGCCGAGCACTGATAACAGTTACATATACCCCTCTCTGGCGGGAAGCTTTGTTTTTTCGGATGCATTCAAGATTGACAAGCAAATCCTGACGTTTGGCAAGCTGCGCGTATCGGCCGCCGAGGTGGGCAACGATACCGATCCCTATCAGCTGGATTTATACTATGCGCTCAATCCGCTCTCGTTCATGGGCAGTTCGGTAGGCAACATTTCCAGTATGTTGCTTCCCAACCCGGCATTGAAGCCTACCCGCACCCGCTCGTTTGAAACCGGCTTGGAGCTGAAATTCCTGGAAAACCGGATCGGTCTGGATGTAACCTATTACACCCAGCGCTCGCGCGACCAGATCAATCGCGTACCCATACCGGTTTCTTCCGGCTTTACGTCGCAGATCATCAATGCTGGGGTTATCCTAAACAAAGGCGTGGAGATTGTGCTGAACACCCAGCCCATATCCAACGAACATTTCCATTGGGATTTGAATTTCAATGTCGCACGCAATATCAATAAAGTAGAGTCATTGGCCGAAGGGGTGCCGTTCCTCACCCTATCTGATGCCCGCTGGATGGGCGTGGCTGTGGTGGCGATGCCCGATGCGCCCTACGGTTCCATATTGGGGTATGGTTACCAATATGACCCCGAGGGTAACATCATCCTCAACGCCAATAACCTAACGCCGCTGGTAAGCGAAGAACGCCAATTGTTGGGGCAGGGCACGTTCAAATTGACGGGTGGTTTATACTCCAGCATGAATTACAAGAATTTCGGGCTTACGGCCATCGTCGATATGAAACTTGGTGCCGACCTGTTTTCGATGTCCAACTTGTTTGCCGCCACTCGGGGAAGTCTTAACTCCACACTCCAAGGGCGCGAGGAGTGGATTCAATCTGAAGAAGAACGCTTAGCCGCGGGCGCCACCGAAGACGAGTGGCGAAACATGGGTAAGGTGCGCGGGTATGTACCTCAAGGTGTTGTACAGACCGGCACAGATGACAAGGGCAACCCTATTTACACGCCTAACACACAGGCGGTGGACCCATCGCTATATTGGTCAAACATCTATACCGATGGCAATGGTATTTCCATCCCCTATATTTATGATGCGGGATATCTCAAGATGCGCGAAATTACGCTGAGTTACCGTGTACCCGGTTCACTGGTCTCTAAATGGGGTGTCCAAGACCTTAGTATCGCTGTGGTAAGCCGCAACCCGTTTATCATTTACAAGTCGGTACCTAATGTCGACCCCGATTCGAATTACAACAACAGCAATGGGCAAGGTTTGGAATACGGCTCCCTGCCTTCGCGGCGCAGTTGGGGCATCAACCTCAATTTCAGATTTTAATAACGGCCATGTCTACACTAATTATTATACAGACTATGAAGAAGTTAATCTATCGGAGTGTAACGGGGGTAGCCATTCTGTTATCAATGGCTGCATGTACGAAATTCGGTGACACCAATATCGACCCAACACGGTCGAGCGACCTCGACCCCAACCTCCAACTGTCGCTGGTTCAAGCCCGCTTTTCGGGCGACCTTGAAATCAACGAAAAACTAGGTGTCGTGATGACCATGCCCCTGGTTCAACAGCTCGGCGGTATCTGGGCCAATCGTTACGGGCAAATGTATATCAAGAGCCTCCCGTACCTTTCATCCTTTTGGGAATATACGTACCACAACGACATCCTCAACATCGTGGATGCCGTGGAACGGACCAACGGTGTGGAAAAATCAACCAACCTGAATGCCGTTTGCCGGATCATGAAAGTCTATATGTTTGCACGGCTGACCGATCTTTACGGTGATATTCCGTACAGCGAAGCTGGAATGGCCGCCTATACAGGCGTTACACGGCCCATATACGATAAGCAAGAAGACATTTACGCCCACTTCTTCAGTGAGTTGAAGGAGGCATCGGCTCAGTTGGATGCATCTAAGGACCCGGTTCCCGGCGACTTTTTCTACGGCGGTAACGTGGCGGCTTGGGAAAAATTTGCCAATTCTCTGCGGCTGCGATTGGCCATGCGGCTCGTGAAACGCGACCCGGCCAAGGCACAGACCGAAGCACAGGCAGCCTATCAGGACGGGGTGTTTGACAGCAATGCAGCGATGTGCATCATGCGCCATGAAAACGTCCAGAATGATTATGTCGATATCCGGGGCAACGGCGTATCCGTGGGTATCAATCAGCATGAGGTCGTGCCGCGGCTGTCAGCTACCTTCATTAATCAGATGCGCAATTCCAACGATCCCCGCCTAAACCATATCGCAAGGTATTACATCGATTTGCCTTACCGGCCGTTTGACCGGGTGGATATTACCGAGCAGGTACGCGCGGTTGTCGGTATAACCGGTGTGAACCCAACCGACTACATTTGGGACGATTGGAAAAACCCATTCGATATCGAAGTACCCGGCGTAGGCACCCATACCGTTACCAACAACGAACAGAAAGCCCAGCCGGCCAATTTCCTTATCAGGAACGATGCACCATTTTTCCACCAGACGTATGCCGAAGTGGAGTTCTTGCTGGCCGAGGCCGCACTGCGCTTCGGCACCGGCTTCGGTGACGTCCAGATGCATTACGAAAACGGGGTCCGCGCAGCCTTGCAGCAACTGAGCCTGTTTACGGGCGGCCCCGTGTTTACCGATACCGAAATCGCGAATTTCATACAAAGCGTGCCCCTGCTGCCGGGCCGCGAATTGGAGGTCATCAATACCCAATTGTGGATAGCCTTGTTCCTCAACGGCCCGGAAGCTTATGCCAACTGGCGGCGTAGCGGCTATCCGGTGCTGCCATCGCCGGTAAATGGCGAGTCTAATTCGACAACAACGCCGCGGCGGTTTGAATACCCGCTATCGGAGCAGGAACAGAACGGTGTAAATTATGGGGCAGCCGTAGGACGGCTGGGTGGTACCAATTCTTGGAACGGGAGGGTATGGTGGGACGTGGAATAATACGTTTTTTGCTGCTCGTCTTGCCGTTGCTGGTGCTGGAAACGTCATGCAAAGGCAACCTTGATCCGGATTTGCCGCCCGAGCAGCCTCGGTTACGGGTACTGGGTTATGTATTTGCTTCCGATTGGTCGCTGGCTAGCACGCAGATCGATTGGCAATACATCACCGACCTGAATATCGCATTCCTGAACCCGGATGTTGCCGGCGGCTTCGAGCGGAATGCGGCGTTGGGCACGCTCGTGCGACAGGCGCGCGATCACAATGTCCGCGTGTTTTTCTCCATTGGTGGTGGCAATCCACCACCCCATCTCGAAGGGCTGCTAAGTACGAAGCAGGGGCGGGCTAAACTGGTGATTGGAATCGTCGATTTGATAAACCAGTACGGATTTGATGGGGTGGATATCGACCTGGAGAATGCGCTCATCAATGAGCACTATGCGCCATTTGTAGCAGAAGTTGCAACGGCCGTGAAGCCATTGGGTAAATTGGTTACCGCAGCATTGGCCCGTTGGAATGCTGACCAGATTGCAGACGAGACACTGGCCCATTACGACGTTATCCATATCATGTCTTACGATGCTACAGGACCTTGGAATCCGTCCAATACCGGTCCGCATTCGCCCTATTCCATGGCTACTACGGATTTCGAGTACTTCCATAAAACGAGAAATATTCCTGCCGACCGTATTTTCGTCGGGTTACCCTTTTACGGATACGGTTTTGGCGAAGGGGCACCCCAAAGTATCTTCTTCCGCGATATCGTGGCGCGCTGGCCCGGGAGCGAATGGAACGACCAGGTGACGCTTCCCGAGGGTGGGGACATCTATTACAACGGAATTCCCACGATCCGTAAAAAGACACAGTATGCCATCGACAACGGTGCCGGTGGTGTGATGATCTGGCAACTCCTGCAGGATGCCGATGGTGATAAATCCTTGCTCCGTGCCATCAACGAAACAATCAATTGATAAACGATATGAACAAAAAAGCAATGAATAAGCTAATTAACGTTTGGATGCCGGTACTGCTGCTGGTTGTTGCGGTATCCGGTTGCGAAAAAAATGGTGACACAGCGTATAGTACTGATTTTCATCCGCGGATATTCGATCGAACCGGTGTATTTACCAGTCCTTCGATGATTATTTCGGAGGGTGAGACGGCCAGTTTTACGGGACTGTTGTTTTCGCCTGCTGCGGCGGTGGATATCAGTTGGAAAGTAGACGGAACGGAAGTTTCTACCGATACAGCCTTTATGTTTACACCCCAAGGTGGTGGGGAGTACACGATTACACTGGAGGTGTCAAACGGTGGAAAAACAACCAGCCGTACCTCTTCTATCTTGGTCAACCCAACGGATTACACACTGAAACCCTATACATCGGTAGCCATGGCCTATCTGTCGGATGGCGGCACGGCCGCCCATGTGGATTGGGGCACGGTAACTCATGTGGCATTCCAGTGTGCCAGGGTACTGCCCGACGGTGGCCTCGATGTGACAGCCGGGCAAACGAACCAGGCAGCCGATGAGGTGGTAGCACGTGCACATATCAATGGCATTCCGGTATTGCTGGGCATTGCGGGTCGGCTTACCGGGCTCGATGGCTGGGCATTGTACGAAAGCAACGATTTCGGTGGTGCCATCGCCCAGCCGGCAACACGGCAGTTGGTGGTGCAAAACGTGGTCAATTATGTAACTGCCCGGCGGATGGACGGCGTGGACATCATGATGACCGACATTAATTCAGGAGCTTATTCGTCGAACCTTGCTGCCATCGGCCCATTTTTGGCAGACCTCCGTGCGGCATTACCCCCCGATGCACTGATTACCGTTACGGTCGCCACCGGCTGGCAGCATTGGGAGTATCCCGACCTCTCGGCGGCAGACTGGCTTAACGTACGCGGGTTTGAAAATGGACTGACCGTGGGGCCGGGTGCACCACGTGACCAGCCCTCGCCTTTCCAATTCATGGTAGATGGTGCCAATATCTGGCTCAACCACGGTATTCCCAAAGAGAAAATCGTCTTGGGTATTCCGGCGTTCGGTTTGCAATATAACGGGATAGATGACAATGGCAATAACCTTGATTGGGGCTCTTATAGTTATGTTCCTTATCGTGATATCGTGGCTGCAGATAGCGAAGCGCACAATAAAGAATTTATTGAACAGGCCCACGGCGTCTATTTCAATGGAATACCATTGGTTACACAGAAAGCCGCATACGTTAAAGAAAATGGTTTCAAAGGGGTATACCTTTGGGCTGGCGATTATGACGTGACGGGTGAAAAGTCGTTGATGGGCACGATTTACCAGATATTACAATAAATTTGCAGTAATACCGGAAGATGAGTTTGCCACCTACCAGCAGCCGATTGCTCTCCATCGATGCCTATCGGGCGTTGGTTATGCTGTTGATGATTTTCGTGAACGACACATGGACGTTGATCGGTATTCCTAATTGGATAGACCATCTGCCCGCTGAGGCTGATGGTTTGGGCTTGGCGGATGTGGTGTTTCCGGCTTTTCTCTTTATCGTGGGGCTTTCCGTGCCGCTGGCCATACGGAGCCGGTTGAAAAAGGGCGACAGCCGATGGCGGATTACCGGACATGTGGCGGTACGGTCGCTCGCCTTGATCGTGATGGGTGTGTTCCATGTCAACCTGGACAGTTATGCAGACACCGCATGGCTGCCGAAGTGGGTGTGGCAAATAGCCATAACCGTGGGCTTCTTTCTCGTATGGATGGATTACCGCGCACCGCGCTCGGCCAAGGCAACGGTGCTCAAAAGCATTGGGATCACCGGATTGGTTGTATTGGCACTGCTCTTCCAGGCCGATGGCGGCGACCCCGGCAGCTGGTTGGCCATGCGGCCACACTGGTGGGGCATATTGGGCCTGATTGGCTGGTGCTACCTGTTGGTGAGCTTGCTGTTTTTATGGACGCGGGGCAACCCTTGGGCACAGGTGGGCGTATTCACCGCCTTTATCCTGTTCAATATGGGTGCGCAATCCAGCGTCTTTGACGGGCTGGAGCCGGTTCGTACGTGGGTATGGATAGCCGGGGATGGTGCGTTGCCCGCCCTTACTGCCTGTGGTGTTTTGGTATCGTTACTATACCGGCGGTACAACGCGCAACTACCGGCATTTTTATGGCGAGCCACTGTCCTGGCCGCTGCCCTGTTGGCACTGGGTTTCCTGGCCCGGTTGGAGTGGAATATCTCTAAGATATGGGCCACTCCCTCGTTTGCACTGGTGTGTGCCGGTATCAGCGTCGCAGCGTTTGCACTGCTGGTGTATATCGTAGACATAAAGCGCTGGTCGGGTTGGTATCGCTTCATTAGCCCGGCTGGTACCAGTACCCTCACGTGTTACCTACTGCCCTATATCCACTATGCAATCTTAGCGTATATCGGGTGGCAGCTGCCGGCGGTACTCCGAACCGGTACGGTGGGTATCGCTAAATCGTTGCTATACGCGCTAGTTATCATTGCCATCACAGGGATACTCGAAAAGCGACGTATCCGGTTGAAATTATAACTTACACATATGATGTTTCGAAATCTTTTTTTCGCTTTGCTCGTTCTGTTGGCGGTAGTGGCCTGCTCAACCCGGGAAACGAATGGCAATAATCCGGCACTTTCCCTGCAGTGGGAAATCGTAGCCTCACCTTATCCGGGAACGAACGAAACACGTTCCACGCTGGCAATCACCAACAATACGTCCGATACGCTGGGGGCCACCGGTTGGTCCATCTATTTCAATACCGGTGTGGCGCGGGTGGCCGATGTGGATAGTGCCGTGGCGGGTATCGAACTAATCAATGGCGATTTCTTCACGCTTTATCCCCGCGAGGGATGGCCACCCTTGGCCCCCGGCGCCACGGTAGAAATCGGCGTGATGTCGCGGATGCTGCGGAACATTACCGATATCCCGAAAGGGTTTTACCTGGTCTCGGCCGACCATCCGGCAGGCGTATCGTTACCCATGCAGGTAAAGCCCTTTGCCCAAGCCGACAGCCTGGAAATGGTCCTTGCTGCGCAGGTATATGAACAGAATGACCGTATTACCGATGTGCCCCTAGCTCAGTTACCGCCAGTACTGCCCACGCCGGTGAGTTATGGATATACGGCGGATTCGTTTACCTTGGTGGCAGATGGGATCACCATAAGCGCAGACCCCGCGTTTGTTAACGAGGCGGCGTATTTGCGAGACGAATTGGCCAGGGTACTGACCCATACGCCGCAGTTGGTAGACGAAGCGTCGGATGCAACAATCGTACTTCGCCATCAAGCGGGTGTGCACCCCGAGGGATATCGGCTGATGGTCGATGCCGGTGGCGTGGTCATTGAGGCGACGACTCCTACCGGTGTGTTTTATGGCATCCAGTCACTCAAGGGACTGCTGCCCCCATCGGTGTGGGTGGAAAAGCAAACTGCCATCGCCCTCCAAGGTGTCACCATTACGGATGAACCGCGGTTTTCGCACCGTGCAGTGATGCTGGATGTATCGCGTAATTTCCAGCCCAAAGAACAGGTGATGAAAATACTGGACCTCTTGGCGCTCCACAAAGTGAATGTGATGCATTTCCACTTCAGTGAGGATGAAGCGTGGCGGTTGGAGATATTAGGGCTGCCTGAACTGACCGAGGTCGGTGCCCGGAGGGGGCATACCCTTGATGATGCCAAATGGCTCATGCCATCATACGGCTCGGGACCCGATGTGGTCAATACAACAGGGAGCGGGTTTTACAGCCGAGCTGACTATATCGAACTGTTGCGGTATGCCACGGCGCGGCATATCCGCGTTATTCCCGAAATCGAAACACCGGGCCACGCCCGCGCGGCCATAAAATCCATGGACGCCCGGTACCACGCCTACATGGCCAAGGGCGACACCGCAGCGGCGCAGCAGTACTTGTTGCGCGATCTCGATGACCAGTCGGAATACCGATCCATACAAAACTGGGACGACAACATCATTAACGTGGCGGTACCTTCGGTCTACACATTTCTTGAAAAGGTGGTGGACGAACTCATTGCCATGCACAAAGAGGCGGGGGCGCCCTTACAAACCATTCATTTCGGTGGTGACGAGGTACCCAATGGCGTGTGGGAGAAATCGCCCGCTGTACACCGGCTTATAGCTACGGAACCCGGCATTGCGCATGTTGACGACGTGTGGTATTATTTTTTCAACCGTGTTAATCATATGTTGCAGTCGCGCGGGCTTTACCTCTCGGGGTGGGAAGAAATCGGTATGAAGAAGGCAGTTGTGGATGGTCGGCGTAAGATGGTGGTGGAGCCGCGCTTTGCAAATGAAAATTTCCATACCGACGTATGGAATAACCTGGGTGATAATGTCGACCTGGCCTACCGCCTTGCAAATGCCGGTTACCAAGTGGTGTTGACCAACGTAACGAACTTTTATATCGATTTGGCGTATAACAATAGCTTCTATGAGCCGGGGCAGTACTGGGGTGGATACGTGGATTTGGAAAAGCCGTTTGGGTTCGTTCCGTACGACTATTACCGCAGTTTAGAAACCAAAGCTACTGGCGAGCGGCTTACCGACGCCGGCCGGACCAACATCGTCGGCTTGCAGGCTCCCCTTTGGAGCGAAATCATCACTTCGCCCGAACGGATGGAATACCTGTTGCTGCCCAAACTTTACGGACTTGCCGAGCGTGCCTGGGCAGCAGCACCTGCCTGGGCAACCGAACCTCATGCAAGTAAAGCGGAAGGATTATACGCAACGGATTGGTCGGTGTTTTTAAATGCCGTAGCCAAACGCGAATTACCACGGGCGAGTCACTACGGCGGTGGCTTCGCTTACCGTATCCCTACGGCGGGCGTGATTAAACAGGACGGGAAACTCCTTGCCAATGTACAGCTTCCGGGATTCGCGATACGTTATACGGTAGATGGAAGCGAGCCTACCGAACAAAGCACACGATACACGGAGCCGCTGGTTGCTGAAGGTACGGTAGCCTTCCGTGTTTTCGATGGTGATGGGCGGGGCGGCCGCACGATCTATTGGAAATAAATCATCGCATAGCATATATACAGCAGGTATTCCCGTAGCAGTTTGATAGCGTTATGTAGGGTGTTGTACACCGTCCGCTCCGTGAGCGCGCACGACTGCGCAATCTGGGAAATGGAAAGACCCTCGTAAAACCGGAGCTGGATGATTTCCTTTTGGCGTTTTGTAAGGTGCCCAAGAGCGACCTGAAGCTGTTTTGTTCGATGTTCTTCGGTTTGTGACGCAATCAAGAGATCTTCATAAGGTAATTCATGGGCGGTTTCGAAATGCTTCTGCTCGGCGGTACTCGCGGTGGCTTGGTTATACGCCAAAAACGTATTATGGGCGATGCGCTTATAAACGGTAATCACGTATTGTTTTTTGTTAGTCACGTGGCCCCGGTTATACCACGACTTCCAGAGCTCTAGAAACAGGTTATGGATGCACTCCTTTACCAAGTCGGGATTTTTGTACCAGTGTAACCCTAAGCGGTAAAAGTCATCGTAAAAAAGTGTAAAGCAAACATACAGCCCTTCCCGGTCGTCTTTGAAAAACAAATTCCAGTCTTTCGCTACGGGATTGGTGTACATGCTAGGCTTCATCGGATTGAAAAAGTCTAGCCAAGATAGCAAAAATTAGCTGTTTTGCAACAGTTGGCCGCTAAATGTCGTTTTTTAACGCTTTGAAAAACTGCTTTTCCCGCTCGGCGAGTTCCATCAGCTGTTCGGATAGCTTTTCATAGACGTCGTTTCCAGATTTGCGGTTTTTATATATCCGCGAGATGTCCAGTGCGAAATCGCGCCATGCATCGCCGATGGCGGTCATCTCTTCCGATCGCTTGGCGAGCGCATCGTTGTTGAGCAGTGCACTCGCTTCCTGGAGGAAGGCAGCATAGATAAAACGGAATCCGCCGCCGCCTGTGCCTATTTCTTCCTGCATACGAACCAGCTGACCTAGGTAATGATTGGTTTTTTTGACCCCGATGGTCTGTGGCCATTTGCGGATATTCCGGGCCACCCATTTCATGGCGCGTACACCCACAATGGGCACCGGTGCAAGCATGTCGTTACAGGTTTGCCGGATACCCTTCCGCACGGCATTTTCAAGGTCGAGCCGCTCAGGTAGCCGTTCCAGGTAGTAGAGGTGGCCTTTCGGTGGCAGTGCACCTTTGGCGAAGCGTACCCGTTGGAGCTCGGTTTCGGTGAGTTTTGTGGTATAGTCCATCACCGGATCACTGATGAGGTACCCATCGGCTTCTTTGCCGTAAACCACCAAATTGTGTGCGTTGAAATGGAACCGGTACTCGTCGGGGAAATAGGTGAGGTTATATACGCCTACCTGTAACCCTACGGGAATACCCTGGGCGAGCTTTTCGTCCAATACGGCTTGTGCTTTTTCGGGCGATGAAAATCGCTGGTGGATTACCTTGATGCCCAGCCGGCGTGCTAGCTTTCTGAAAATACTGCCCGGCATGGGCCGGTAGCTGAATCCGGGAGCGAAGTTGACTTTGATAAAAGGAAGGTACACAAAAAACAACCCACTGCCAATGCCGAAAACCATTGGTTCAGACAAGGTGATTCCCTGGTGGTTTAATAAATTTGATATGACCCCATTTTCGCAATGGGCGGATTGGCGGTGTTCAAAAGCAATGTCCATGTATGTGTTAATCAATTGGCGATTTCAGTTGGGCCACGGTAATGCCGAAGACGTCCGCGTATTTTTTGAGCGTGCTGTCTTTCAGCTTATCGAACCGACTGGGCCGGAAGTGCCGCTTTACGAACCAGCGATGTATACCTACATAACTGGCCAGCAAAGGTACGTCCATGCGATGGAGTTCCATGTAATAAGCAATGGGACTGAGCCTGCCGGCTGCGACTGCTTGTTTGGTGGCCGTTATCCGCTCATCAATCAGTTGGAGGGATTCGTTCAGTGCCAACGTTTTCGCCTCCCAGCCCCGGCTGGGTACAGCCGTGTATCGGCCGTTTTCGTCCACCGCATAGCAAAGTTCGTGAACGTTTTTTTTGGCCAGGCTGCCATCGTCTTGAGGTACTTCGTTTGTATTCATTGTCGCTCACTCATCCTTGGTCTGCAGCAGCATTTTCATCGTTGCTCGCATGGCAATCTCGCCCTCCACAGCAATCGTTCCCTGGATATTGCAAATTTTCAAAAAATCCGAGGTAAAAACAAGCTCGGTTTGCGTGTGGGTATGCAATTCCTGCCCAACGCAGGGGAGCGTTGATACGTTGAGATCGAGGATGGTGCTGATTACGCCAAGATTATCCTTTTTTTTATCCCAAAGCACCTCATCGGGCTTGATGAAAAAATAATTGAGGAAGATGAAACTGGTCTGGGCGAGGTTTTCAAGCATCCCCATCTCCGAGAGCACGCCGTTTGCTACAAAAAAGCAGTTACTCGTTACGGTGAATGCCGTTTCCGTTTCCAGGTCATCTACCCTAACCACACGGTCTACCAAAACCATTGGGGGCCGGTGGGGGATGAGTTCTTCGATGGCAGGGAAAGTCATGGCGTTACTCAACTTCCTTGGCTATGACGGTACGCATTTCGCCTGTGGCGATCAGGCGGTTCTCGCATCTTACTTCGCCCCGTACAGCTGTTACGCCAAATAAGTGCTGCAAGATATGGACGGTAGTGGATAATTTTTGGCCGGCATGGGGTAATAAGTGGATTTCGAAATTCTTGATGGAGCCGATATATCCGACTGGTGGCGATAGGTTGCGCGTGAAATAGTCGTACCCCTGATGCAAGGCAATGGTTTGGGCGAAATGTTCAATAACACCCGCTTCGGTAAGCGCCCCATTGCTGTCTACCAATACGTGTTCTTGTGGAATGTTGAAGGAAGAGACGATGCGGTTGGGGGTGTATTCAATCAGCTCATCCACCAATACGAAAGGTGGCTGCTGCGGAATTAATTTGCATATCTTTTCTTGCGATGAAACGAGAGCCATAACATTAGGTTACTTCCAACAACGCGTAAACATAAGAAAATCTTCCGCTTTCGGGTACCGATAACAGTATTTTCTCGCCCTTTTTGAGTGTTTTTGTATTAAAAAGTTCCTCCAATTGGATATAGCTGGATGCCGACCCCACGTTGCCGATCTTATGGAGGTTAATGAACCACCTTTCTTCAGGGATGGCTATGCCTGCTTGGGAAAAAGCCTCAACGAGCCGATCTTTGAAGAAATAAGACGAAATGTGGGGGAGGAAATGGTCAATATCGCCCGCGGCTAGCCGGTGTTTGCGCAGCACTTCCTGGATGCTCTGTACCCCTTTGGGAATGACATATGACTCCAATAGCTTAATATCCTGTTTAATGGCAAACATCGATTGCTCCAACCAAGCTTCGGGAGATGCATCGCTCCAGGGGAGCAGTTTCCCGTTTGCCTTGATGGCTCCGGCATACATGCAAGGCTCCAATTCGTGAGCATAGGAAATGCCATCTACCCAACGGATGGCAAGCGATGTCCGGTGGTCGTTTGGTTGGTCGCTAAGCAGCATCGCTGCCGCGCCGTCCGATAGCATCCACCGGAGAAAGTCTTTTTCAAATGCAATGATGGGATTTTGTTCAAGTGCGGCAAGCCGCTCGGATTCGTTGTTGAACTTGTCGGCCCGGAGCCAGGATGACACCCGCTCAGATCCGGTACACACTGCGCGCGATGCTCCGCCCGTGGCGATGGTCATGTAGGCGTACTTGAGTGCGTTCATGCCGGAGGTGCAGATCCCCGATGCGGAGTTAAGTTCCATCGGCTTGTTTTTCCATAGGCCGTGTACCATGCTGGCGTGCGAAGGCAGCAACTGGTCGGGGGTAGACGTACCGCACGATAATACATCGATGGCAGACTTGGCTACTTCCGACCGTTCCATCAACCGGTTTATCGCTTCGATGGTGAGTTCCGCATTGGTGTGTGTCGGTTGCCCGTCGTCTCCAATGGCATAATACCGCGAGGTAATCCGGTTGTTGCGCAATACGATGGCGCGGGCCCGGGAAGGAGCACCGTTGATAACACCCAATACCGTCTCCATCCGTTCGTTAGAAACAGGGGCATTGGGTAGAAATGTAGCAATCGCATTGATATATACGGTCGGCATTACCGGGGTATTTTAAAATGAACAGACTTATAGTACCTCGTTTCTTTCCTAATGAAAGAAAGGAACGGCAAATGTAGTATTAAAAATAATAAACCGACAATCGGTGCAAGCACCCAAATGGCAAAAAGCAGGTAATAGTTGAATGCTTTGAGCCATGGTTTGCGTGCGCCTGCTCCCGGTAACCCCTTGCTGCGGATAAGCTTGGCCCACTTGGCAAATAGCGTATTCGCCCGCTTATCGGTGAAAACGAGTGCCGGTCTGATCATCACGGCCTCCTGTTTAAGCAGTTCGGCCTGCAGGGTACTGTAGTCACCATGCTTGAGGTGTGTCAATATCGACGCCCCGAATTTATCCGATTCCGCAATATCTTTGTCGGAAACGCCCGGTTTGGGGAAAAGCCCCAGGTAGGCATCTTTCCGTCCGGTCATCATCCAGTGTACAATGGTAATGACACTCACGTGGTTGAGGTGGCGGTCTACCCGTGCGATGTTACCCACATGGTTTGCCCCGATATCGTGCAATAGCCGCTTTACTTTCTCCTGCGCCATCACCCACATGTTGCGGCAGTTGATCACGGTAATCACCGGTTTGCCCCGCAGCAGTTTATGGGCAGCTTCGGTTTTCAGAAACGAGTTGATGGGGATGGAAGGTGAAAGGTACCACACCTGGTAACCCAGGATGATGAGGTCGTAATCCTGTTCGAGGATGTGGTCATCTACGGGTTCCAACTCGCAGGGGAGCTGCAAGAATGATTCGGGGAATGCGTCGAAGAAGGTGTACCCATCCCAGGGAAAGGGATAGTCGGAAACAGGGGTTATCCGATGGAACGTTAGTTCCACCTCCGGATCGTCGTGGAGAGGCGAAAGCAACCGGTCCAGAATTTCCCGCTGTTGACCTGTTTGGGTATAATAAACAACTAAAACGCGTTTCATAAGTTTAAAATCGGGTTACCCCATTATCAAATCGGCATATCCTCAAATCAACACATCGGTACATCAACCTCACGCTTTCCAAAAATCGTAATAATTAAACCACTGCAACGGATATTTCGTTAATATATGCTCTATACTCTGCACATACGCTTGAAGCAATGACCGTGCATCGCGGTGGGTAAATATAGCGGTTCGCGCATACAAATGGTAATGCCTACGGCGTTCGCGCATCACATAAACGAAAAGTACCGGCGTGCTCAACCGGGAGCTGATGAGAAACGGCCCCGCCGGGAAATGGGCTTCTTTTCCCAGGAAATTGGCTGTCATCGTCTTACTCCCCTCCACGAAACGGTCGCCCGTGAAACAGATCATCCCTTTCTCGTCGATAACCCGGTTAATTTCAAAAACGTGAGACAGGTCATCGTTAACAACGATGAATCCGGTTTTGGGCTTGGCCATGATGTTGGCGAGGTACGTTTTGATGGCCCGCTGCTCTTCGTCGGTGGTCACCAGGTGGATCTGTTTGTCAAATTCGCCCATGAAATACTGGGATACTTCAAAATTGCCAACGTGGGCACTGATGAGGATGCCCGCACTGTTGTCTTTGGCCAATTGACGGATATGTTCGATACCGTCGAATTCATATGTATATTTATGCTCTAGGCCGGCCGTGATGGCGATTTTATCGATGATGGTTTGCCCGAAAACGAAATAATTCCGATAGGTGTTCAGGGCGCTGCTAAAAAAAACCTGTTTCCGGTGGTGACGGAAATACCGATATATGGCTGCCGTTTGGTGCGGAGAGCTAATAACGTAATACAGCGAAACGAAAATCAGTAGGAAATAGGCTACGGGTATCCCCGCATGTTTAATCAGGAAAATAAATATTTTGTATCCAGAAACGGTACCCCTCGATTTTCCTTCCCATTCAGCCATTGGATGTGATTAGGCAATCGCATGAATCTTGCTGCCAATTAAGTCGTACAGGTTATCGAATGTGATGACGTCGGTAAAATCTTTGCTTTCCAGTTTGATGCCGAAATTGGACTCGATGAGGACAACCAGGTCCACATAGTCCAAACTGTCTAGATCCAATGATTCCTTCAAATCCGCCTCGGGCTGGATGACGTCGGACGCTACCTCGAACTCCTCGATCAAAAATCGATTAGTAATATCAATAATCTCTTCCCTGCTCATGGATGCTGTCCTATTACAGTTTTTTTACAATTAATGCGGAGTTCGTTCCGCCGAATCCAAAAGAATTCGACAAAAATACATTAAAATTTTGGTTTATGGTATTTTTTGCCAAACTCAGGCCCTTTGCTGTTTCGTCCACTTCTTCCAGGTTGATGTTGGGGGCGATGAATCCGTTTTGTGCCATGAGGAGTGAATAAACGACCTCACTGGTGCCTGCCATCCAACATTCATGGCCCGTCATTGACTTCGTGGAGCTCACCATCGGGCCCGAGCCGAACAGCTGCGTCAGGGCACGGGCTTCATTGGCGTCGCCCATGGGGGTGGAGGTGGCGTGGGCATTGATGTACTCGATGTCGGCGGGCGATAAGCCCGCATGTCGCAGTGCCATTTCCATGGCCTCGATCGGCCCGGCTACATTGGGCGTGGAAATGTGGTCACCGTTGGAGGAGAAACCGTAGCTCAACACTTCGGCCAGGATGGGTGCTCCACGCTTGACGGCCGTTTCGTAGTCTTCCAATATAATGGTAGCCGCTCCCCCTCCCGGTACCAGGCCATTACGGTCTTTGTCAAATGGTCGCGACGCTTTGGTAGGCTCTTCTTCACGGTCGGAGAAGACACCCAAGCCATCGAAGCTTGCCATGGCGTACTTGTTGGTTTCCTGGGCACCGCCGCAAATTACGCAGTCCTGCAAACCCTGTTTGATGAACAGGTAGGCTAGGCCAATGGCATGCGATCCGCTGGCACAGGCTGCGCTGATGGTCATGTTGATGCCGCGGATGCGGAAGATGGTCGATAAGTTCATCGTTACCGACGAGTTCATCGATTTGAAGATAGCCCCCGACCCGACCAGCGTAGTGTCTTTTTTTTGGCGGACAATATCGATGGATTCCATCACGGCTTGCGACACGCTGTCATTGCCATACACCAGCCCCACCACTCGCGCATCGAAGAAGTCATCGCTTATTCGCGCGTTACGCAGTGCTTCCTGCGTGGCTACATAGGCATACTCGCTTTCTTCACCCATGCTGATACGTTGTCTGCGCGACAAAGCTTTAGTGAGGTCCGGACGCTCTACCGCACCCATCAATGCCGACCGGTAGCCGAAGTCTTTACGGTCTTGCGAGAAGACAATGCCCGAGCGGCCATGGTATAGGGAATCCTGCACTTCCTTCAGGTTCTTCCCCAAGGAAGAGTAAATACCCATTCCGGTGATGACTACCCGACGTTCCATTACGAATAAATCCCTCCATTAATATTGATTACCTCTCCGGTAATATACGATGCTTTTCGCGAGGCCAGGAAACACACCAACTCGGCAACCTCTTCCGCTTTTCCGAAGCGGTTCAGCGGGATCAATTTTTTCAATTCGTCAGTATTTAGGGCGCTGGTCATGTCGGTCTCGATGAAGCCCGGTGCCACTACATTTACGGTCACCTTGCGCTTGGCCACTTCCTGCGCCAGCGCTTTGGTAGCGCCGACGAGCCCGGCTTTCGCTGCGGAGTAGTTGGTTTGCCCCGGAGTGCCTTTTACGCCGGACACGGAAGCCACGTTGATAATGCGTCCGTACCGTTGCCTTAACAGATCTTCCAAGAGCGGTTTGGTTACGTTGTAAAAACCGTTCAGGCTCGTTTGGAGTACGGAATCCCAATCGTCGCTTTCCATCCACATGAATAGCCCGTCGCGCGTGATTCCCGCGTTGTTCACAATCACTTCAATCCGGTCACCCGGGTGTTGCGCTTTCCATTTGGCCAGTTGCTCATGGGTTTCAGTGCGGTTGCCCACATCAAACTGCAGCAGCTCGGCTTCGCCTCCGTTTTCGGCAATCAGGTTGCAGGTTTCCGCTGCCGCTTCGGTGTTCGATTGGTAGTTGATGATGACCGCATAACCCAACTCCCGGGCCAGCGCGATGCATATCGCCCTGCCAATGCCACGCGACCCGCCGGTCACCAATGCATATCGCTTACCTTCCATCAATCGTTTGCTTTTACATGGTCTCTTATCGCCGTAAGATAGGGCGAGAGTACCATATCTTCTTTAAAGATAGGGACAATTGAGCGGATGTCCGTATAAATATGTTTACTTTTTGACGAAAGGCGCTCCTCGCAACCGAGCGACTCTACCGCCTGTACCAGCGTGAGCAACTGGATGGCAAGCACTTCATAGGCGTTGTCGATGACGCGCTTCGTGAGCCATGCAGCATTCGCACCCATGCTTACGATATCCTGGTTGTCTTTATTATTGGGGATGCTGTGTGTATAGATGGGCGCGGCCAGCGTCTGGTTTTCGGCCGTTGTTGATGTTGCCGTGAACTGTGCACCCTGCATGCCGAAATTGAGCCCCAGTTTGCCGAGGTTTACAAATGAAGGCAATATACCATTCAGTGATGAATTGAGCAGGTAGTTGAGCTGCCGTTCCATCAGCATGGTCAGTTTCGCGATGGCAATCCGGAGTGTGTCCATCTCAAAAGCGATATAATCGCCATGGAAATTGCCGCCGTGATACACGCTAGCCGATGCCACATCGATGATGGGGTTGTCATTGGCGGAGTTAACCTCTTCAATCAGTGTGATGGTGCTGTGCTGTATGGCGTCCCAAATGGGGCCCAGAATCTGTGGCACGCAGCGGATGGAGTAGTACTCCTGAAGTTTATCCTTGAATATCGTTTCTTCAACTTTGCGGTCGTACAGGTGTTCGGGGCGTTTTCTGATGAGCTTACTGTCGGCAATGATCTCACGCATGCGCGCAGCTACTTGGCGTTGGCCATCGTGCCGTTTCGCTGCGTTGAGGATTTCGGAGAGGTGGTCATCGTAAGCACTCACCAGCTCATTCATTAGCGCGGAGCACGCGATCGACCAGTCCAGCAGCCGCTTACCGTAAATTACATTCACAATACCGATACCCGTCATTGCGGAGGTGCCGTTGAGGAGAGCGAGGCCTTCCCGGATACGTACCTGCATGGGCTGTAAACGCTCGTTGGCAAATGCCTGGCTAGCTGGCACCTGTGTACCCCGATAAATGACGTTGCCCTCGCCGATCATATTCAATGCCAAATGCGCCAGTTGCACCAGATCGCCACTGGCTCCCACACCACCGTGCTGGAAGATTACCGGCAGGATATCCCGGTTCAGCATTTCTTTCATCAGCTCCACTACGCTGGGATGTACACCCGAGAAACCCAATGAAAGGGTATGCAACCGGGCCAACAAAATGGATTTGGCATAGCAGGGGGGCATGACGTCGCCCATACCCGCGGCGTGGCTCCGTATCAGGTTGTATTGCAACTGTATTTGGTCGGCTTCTGCAATGCGATATTGGGCCATCGGCCCGAATCCGGTATTTACCCCATAAATGATTTTATCTTTGGCAAAATCGCGCAGGAAGTTGTGGCTTTGGTTTATTTTGTCCGATGTGCTGCCGGATAGTTTGATTTTCTCATCATCAAAAAGTACCGCGTAAAAATCGGCCAACGCAATCGGGTTCGTTAGTTCTATCATTTAGTCGGAAGTGCATACTATTAAAGCGGTTGCAAACTTAGATAAACTTGCTTTTATATGCAAGTTTGTCTAAGTTTGGGCGGTCCATACACCATTTTATTAATATGATTTCAGAACACGTTGATGTCTTAGTGATCGGAGCAGGGCCATCGGGTGCCGTAGCTGCATCTATATTACACAAGCAGGGAGTCAAAATAAAGGTCATCGAGCGGGAGCACTTCCCCCGGTTTGTCATCGGCGAGAGCTTAATCCCCCGATGCATGGACCACTTTGACGAAGCCGGGTTTGTAGAAGCGGTAGAAGCCAAGGGGTTTGAGCGCAAATACGGCGCCCGCTTCCTGCGGGGCGACGAGGTGTGCTGGTTCGATTTCAGCCAGAAATTTTCAGCCGGATGGGATTGGACCTGGCAGCTTCCGCGGGCGGAGTTTGATAAAACCCTCACCGACGTGCTGCTGGAAAGGGGAGTGGATATCGCTTTCGGGACCACGGTCGAAAATGTGGTTTTCCACGGTACCGACTCGGTAACGGCGGTGCGCGACGAAAACGGCGGGCAGCGCGAAATCCATGCACGGTTCCTGATCGATTGCAGTGGCTACGGCCGCGTGCTGCCGCGCTTGCTAGATCTGGACGAACCGTCTAAGTTCCCGCCCATGGCGGCCACGTTTGTGCACGTAGAGGATGCCCGGCGCCCCTCGGGCGAGGAGGGCACGTTGATCACCTTCGATGTGCTGGAGCAAAAAGTATGGTTTTGGGTCATCCCTTTTTCAAATGGACAGTCGTCGCTGGGCTTGGTTTGTCCGAAAGAGCATTTGGAGGCTATCCAGCAGGCGAATCCCACAGAAACGTTCAGGCACATTATCAACCAGTCCGACTATTACAGGCGGCGGTTTGAAGGCATCGATTTCCTTTTCGAGCCCAAGCAAATCGTTGCTTATACCAAAGCATCGAAGAAACTATACGGCGATGGTTTTGCCATTACCGGCAACAGCGCCGAATTTCTGGACCCGGTCTTTTCGTCCGGAGTGTGTTTCGCTACGGAGTCGGGGTCGAAGGCCGCTAAGCTGGCCATCCGGCAACTGCAGGGCCACGTAGTAGACTGGCAGCAGGAGTACGAGGAGCACATGCTCTGGGGAGTAAGTGTATTCCGTTCGTACATACGCGATTGGTACTCGGGCGATCTGCAGAAGTTCTTTTTCCACAAAGAAGTCAACGAAGAAGTGCGCCGTAAGGTGTGTTCTGTATTGGCGGGGTATGTATGGGATAAGGATAATCCGTTCGTCACGAAGCATGACCGCGCAGTACGGGCCGTGACGCATTTATTGCCTTAATTGGCGAACTGGTGAGTACGTGGGCTTGTCCGGTTGTTGGCTTGTGAACGAGCGATTCACCAGTTCAACGATTCACGAGTTCGCGTACCCACTCGCTCACAAGTTCACATGAGAAGAAGTCTACGTTTGATATGCTATCTGGCGCTATGTAGTACGTCCTGTGCAGGCATCCGGCACGCTCCACCAATCGCCAACTACAATAACCATGTCGGCGACCGGGTAGAAGTTTCGCCAGACAGCTATGCCTTGCCGAACGGCCTTCTCCGAAAAAATAGTCACGGCATATGGGAACTTTACGTGGCAGGCGATCCGTTGGAGCGTGGGCTGGCAAGTGGCGTGCTTACCGAAGAGCTGCTCAGACGGCAAGAAGCTGCTTTTGTTGCACAGGTGCAGAAGCTGGTGCCGGCGCGGTTGCACCAATGGCTGCTACGGGGCTTCCTCAAGCATTTTGCCCGACGGCTTCCGAACCACATCCCTCCGGCTTACCTGGCTGAGATTTACGGATTGTCGCGCTCCGCCTCGGACACGTTTAATTTCATCGCACCGCCTTACCCACGGCTGCTATACTTCCATGCCGCACATGACATCGGCCATGCGCTGCAGGACCTGGCCCTGGTGGGATGCACGTCGTTTGCCGCGTGGGGCAACCACACGGCCGACGGGAAATTGCTGATTGGTCGCAACTTCGATTTTTATGCCGGCGATGCTTTTTCGGAAGAAAAAGTAATCGCCTTCATCAAGCCCGACCGGGGATACAAGCACGCCATGGTGACCTGGGCGGGCATGGTGGGTGCTGTATCCGGTATGAACGAAAAAGGGCTCACCGTCACCATCAACGCGGGTAAATCGGCTATCCCTTATACTGCCAAAATGCCTGTTTCACTGCTTACGCGCGAAATCCTACAGCATGCCAGTACGATTGACGAAGCCATCTACATCGCCCGCCAGCGGGAAGTTTTCGTGTCTGAATCCATCATGGTAGGAAGCGCTGCCGATGGCAAAGCCATACTTATTGAAGTGTCGCCCCACAAGATGGGCATTTATGAGGTGCCCAATGCCACCAATGTATTGATATGTGCCAACCATTTCCAGAGCGAGCCCTACCGTTCGGACAAGCGCAACCTGCGGCAGCTTGATGAAAGTCATTCGAAATATCGCTTTGACCGGATGAGCGAATTGATTGCATCCACCGCTAAGCTGACGCCGACTGCCGCCGCCGCCATGCTGCGCAACATGGAAGGGATCGATGATACCAATTTGGGGTACGGTAATGAAAAAGCAATTAATCAGTTGCTTGCGCATCATGCCGTTATCTTCCAGCCCGAGGACCGGCGCATGTGGGTGGCTGCGGCACCCTACCAGTTGGGAGCGTTTGTAGCTTACGATCTGGATGACGTATTCGAGCGATTGGCCGCGCTGGATGCCAATGCGATGTTGGCTGTCGATTCATTAACGATCCCTGCCGACCCGTTTGCCCGGTCGGCTGATTTTGTGAATTATGAAAAATTCCGCGTACGGATGCGTAACTTGGAAGCCGCCATCGAAGCGGGCACCACGGTATCGGACGCGGAGCTACGTGACCTGCAACAGCTCAATCCGGCGTTTTGGAAAGCTAATTTTCTAATCGGCGAATATTATCGGGGAGAGCGCCGATACGCCGACGCCCTACACCACTACCGGTTGGCTACCGGCAAAGAAGTGACGACCAAGCTGGATAGTGTGTTGATACAGAAACGGATTATGAAATGTAAACGAATGATTGAGCGAAAATGAATGCAATTCCTCCGATAGAACAAGCGTCCCGCGAAGCCATCAACCAGTTTCAGGCCGAAAAATTATACCAGCTTTTGAGGTATCTCCAAAACCATTCCGCCTATTACCAACAAGTATTCCAAGCGCATGGCATCGATATACAAGCGGTACGCACGTTGGAAAGCCTGGCCCACTTACCGTTCACAACGAAAGAACAGCTTCAACAGGAAAACATGGCGTTCCGTTGTGTACCTACCGCACAGACCGCCGATTACGTCACCACGTCGGGCACATCGGGCGACCCTGTGCTGTTGGCACTTACAGACAAGGACCTCGATCGACTCGCATACAACGAATCGTTGTCTTACCAGTGCATGGAAATGGCTGCCGGGCAGGCTGTGCAGCTCACGACCACCCTCGACCGCCGTTTTATGGCTGGGTTAGCCTATTTCTTGGGTGCCCGCAGGGCCGGTATCGGCGTGGTGCGGGTCGGGTCGGGCGTGCCGGAGCTGCAATGGGGCACTGTTGAGCGCATACAGCCCGATGCCTTGGTGTGCGTGCCGTCGTTTTTGCTCAAAATGGTCGAATTTGCCGAAGCCAACGGCATCGACTATCGGCAAAGTAGCGTAAAAAAGGTGCTCTGTATTGGCGAGCCCATCCGAAACCCGGATTTTTCGCTCAACGCACTAGCCAGCCGCATCAGCAGTAAATGGGATATCCAGCTTTTTTCTACCTATGCCTCTACCGAGATGGCCACAGCCTTCACGGAGTGTGCCCATGGAGTAGGCGGACACCACCACCCGGAGCTCATCATTACCGAGTTTGTGGATGAAGAAGGCCAGCCGGTGGCTGAAGGTGAGCCGGGTGAATTGGTGGTGACCACATTGGGGGTAGAGGGCATGCCTTTGCTCCGTTTCAAAACCGGCGACATCGTGCAACCCCATTTTGCTCCCTGTGCTTGTGGGCGTACCACCATGCGGCTTGGCCCTGTCATAGGCCGTAAAAACCAGATGGTTAAATACAAAGGAACCACATTATATCCACCCGCGTTGTTCGATTTGCTGAACGACATCGAAGAAATCGTGAATTATGTGATTGAAATCGCTTCCGATGAATTCGGTGAAGACGAAATTACGGTAAAAGTTGGCACCGGCACGGCATCTGATGAGCTGCTGTTGAAAATCAAGGACCGGTTCCGTGCAAAACTGCGGGTAAGCCCCAACATTACTTTTGCACCCATCGAAGAAATAAACCGCAGCAAGTTCCCGGAAAACTCACGAAAAAGCATTACCCTGTTCGATCACCGCAGGCCACGTTGAGCGACCAATCTTTATAAGCAGCCTGCTCACATGATAGAATTCAGTTAATGTTCGTAACTTAGCTCAATACGCTGCGGAGTGGGATAGGAAAAGTAAATTTAAATTTTGATATTCGATAGGCCGTCGCCCAAGATGAAAGATTACGCTAACATGTCGGATACCTCGTTGATTGAGCGGCTAAAGCAGGACGATGAGACGGCTATGGGCGAACTGTTTGAGCGGTATTGGAAAAAATTGTTTGTGGTGGCGCTCAACCGGGTGAAAATAGCTGAATCTGCCGAAGAGTGCGTACTTGATGTGTTTACCTCGCTATGGAATCGTCGAGACAATCTGGTACTCTCGCACAGCCTCGGTACCTATCTGGCAGTAGCCATAAAATACCGCGCACTCAGGGAGCTGGCCAATGAGCACCGTCGGGTCGCTACTGCACCGCTGGATGATTTCGATGAAAACCCACTCGTACCCAGCACCATGTCGGCCGATGATCATATCCTTGAAAAAGAACTGCTTGCAGCGATTGAGAATGCCGTGGAACAGCTGCCCGAAAAATGTAAACTCGTTTATCGGATGAGCGCAGAAAAAGGACTAACCTACCAAGAGATAGCAACGAAATTGGATATCTCAGAAAAAACCGTGCAAGCCCACCTCACCAAGGCAAAGAAGGACTTACGGGGTATACTGCGAAGACAGTTTCCCCTGTTTCTCATCGTCTTCTTGCTTTAACCAATCGCTGATACTTATTTTTACCTGTTGATAAACAGCGATTTGCCGTATAAATAAAATATTTTCCATTAGCGACTAAGGTTGGTTGCCGTTTTTGGTAACTATATAAGTATAGCACAACCAATATGGACAAGAAACCCACCAGGGAATATATCAGGGAGTTGGCCAATAAATGGGAACGGGGTGTCCTCACCAGCGAGGAGAAATCTGTATTGAACCAATGGTACCAAAGCCATGATGATGGGGAGGCCGAACTGCCGGCGGGTTATGATTCGGAAAATGTGATCAAACAGCGGCTGTTAAACCAACTGATGCGGTACATGGGTGGAGGCCGGGCTGAGATAAAATCATTCAAACCTGCCATAAAGAGATGGGTAGCAGCGGCCTCAATTATATTGTTGCTGGGCACAGCGCTATATTTCTATTCCATCAAGCAGATTCCCACCACTGTTCAGCTCGTTACACTTACTGATGTGCATCCGGGTCAAAACAGGGCGCAGCTTATGTTTGACGATGGGCAAGTATGGGAGCTGAATGGCGAGAAGGAGGGCATTGTAACCGGAGAAGCGGTCACTTATCTGGACGGGAGCAACGTAGTCGGTGATATTCGGGCAACTGCAGATTCAACTCCAAAATCGCATTACAGCGGAAACCTTTCATTGCGTACGCCACGCGGCGGGCAATATTCGGTAACGCTTTCGGATGGAACGGTGGTAAGATTGAATGCGGCCAGTTCCCTCAAATACCCCAGCCGATTCGGCAATACGAATCGCACCGTGGAGCTGAGCGGTGAAGCATACTTTGACGTATCGACAGACCGGGAAAGACCCTTTTTGGTAAAAACGGGACAACAGGTTATTGAGGTGGTGGGTACCAGCTTTAACGTGTCAAATTACAGCGAAGAACCCTATATGCAGGCAACATTGGTGGAGGGTGCCATCAAGATATCTACGGAAGGGAATTCAAAAACTGAAACATTACACCCTGGCCAGCACGTACGGGTGAATAAAGGGGGAAGCGAGATGGTAGTTGGAGATGCCGACTTAAAGACAGCGTTGGGTTGGATACACGGCCAACTGTTATTTAAGGATGCGACTATCGACGACATTATGCGGCAGGTGTCGCGATGGTATGACGTAGAAATCCATTATACGTATAACCCCACCGATGAACAGTACGTAGGTGGAATATCCCGCAGTTCTTCGCTGGTGACCCTGCTGAACATACTGAAAGACAGTGGTATCCGATATCGGTTGGAGCAGGTGGGCGACCAAAAACGGCTGATTCTGCTTTCACCGCAACCAAATGATACACCTAATTAATGAATAAAAATAAGGAGGATTATGACCTGACGAATTACATCCGACAAAAATGGATAGAAAAAACCGGTAGCGCATTCGACCTCACTACCGGCGAATTGGAAATCTGTCTATCCGCGTAGATAAACTTGATTATTCAACCAATTATTTTACAATAATATGCAATTTTTTACAAGATTGGCTGGTTGGCTGTGTAAAACAGCACCCTGTCCGGTCGGTGCCCGGCGGCGCAGAAAATCAACGAAACTTCTTATGCGACTTAAGATTGTTTTTTTACTAATGGTTTTGGGGGGCGCCCAGCTCACTGCAAAAACCTATGGCCAGCAGTTTAATTTAAAGCTTACTGGTGAACCCCTTGAGGCCGCGTTGGAACAAATACGTACCCAAAGCGATTATATTTTCTGGTATAATAAAAGCATCATCAAAAATTCCAGGCCGGTTAGCATCAACGTTGCGAATGGCTCAATCGATGATGTGCTACGGGCACTCTTTTCGGATCAGCCATTGAGTTTCACCATCCGTGACAAAACGATTGTGATTAAGGAAAAACCTTCGTCTGCAGCGCAGCGGGATTCAATCAGCGGAACGGTAACGGACAGCCTCTCCGGCTTTCCGCTGGAAGGGGTAACGGTGCTCGTAAAGGCAACCAACAAGGCCGTTGCCACCGGTGCGGAGGGCAATTTCCGTGTTTCAGCGGTCCAGGGCGATACGCTGCTGTTTACCTATTTAGGCTATGCTAGCAAGGCGATAAGCGTATCGTACAGCCGCCCGTTGCAGGTACGGTTACAACCGGCGGCAGAGCAGCGGCTGGACGAGGTGGTCATTCTCGGTTTCGGCCAAACCCAGCGGCGGATTGCCCAAACCGGGTCTACGGCTTCCATAACCACCAAGGAACTCAAGCAAAGCCCCACCGCAAACATCACCAACGCGCTTGCCGGTCGCTTGCCGGGGCTTATCTCCCTTCAACGGAGTGGCGAACCGGGGAACGATGCTTCTCAACTTTTCATCAGGGGCCGTGCCTCCCTGAACAGTGTATCCCCACTCGTAACGATTGACGGGGTACAAAAAGATTATAGTGCCATCAGCTTACTCGACGTCAATGAGATCGAAAGTGTGACCATCCTGAAAGATGCCTCTGCAACCGCGCTGTACGGGGTAAAAGGTGCAAACGGCGTTATCATCGTTACCACCAAGCGGGGGGCGATTGGAAAACCCAGGATCAATTTTTCAATGGAAAGTGCACTGCAGAACCCGGTACAGGTCCCCGAGTTTTTAAATTCTTATGAGTTTGCACAACTGGCCAATGAGGCCTATCTGAATGACAATCCAACGGGTACGCCATTGTACGATGACGCAGCTCTTGAACATTACCGGTTGGGCGATAGGCCGCTGATTTATCCGGATGTAGACTGGATGGAATCGATCATGAAGCCGGGCTTACAGCACCGTGCAAACTTTAATATCAGTGGCGGTGGTGAAATAGCCCGTTATTTTGTAAATGTGGGTTACCTGGACCAAGGGGGTGTATACCGCGCCGAGAAAAACGATGTTTATGATCCCAACGCCAACTTCAAAAGGTACAACTTCCGGTCGAACGTCGATATCAACTTCGATGACAATTTTACGGTAGGCCTTAGCCTATATGGCGCCATCGAAGATAAGCGTAATCCCAATTATACAGATGCCGATATCTTCTGGACGCTGATACAGGTGCCGCCAAACTATGGGCCAATCAAATGGCCGAACGGCTATTATAGCAAAGGCAACGATGTACAGAATCCGTTCTGGCTACTCAATGAAAGCGGCTACTCACAATCGTTCAACTCGTCGCTGTCGGGGATGCTGAGTGCCGAAAGGAAATTGGACGTTATCACGCCGGGGCTTTCCGTTAAAGGGAACTATTCTTTTGACGGATATTTCCGCAACAGCCTTACCCGCTGGGCGCGCACCTTGCAGGCCAAATATAACAGCGGGTATTTTGAGGATGCGAGCAGTTATACGTTTTTCAATGATGAACTACCGCTCCAGGCACCCAGCTCGTCCTATACGCAGAACCGCGATGTATGGATGGACCTCTCTTTAAACTACAACCGGGCATTCGGCGGTCACGATGTGACCGGGCTCCTGCTGGCCAATCGTACCCACCGCGTGCTGGGTAATCAGGTGCCTTACGTGTTGCAGGGGCTTGTGGGCCGGTTGGTGTATAACTATAAAAACCGCTACCTGGCCGAAATCAATGGAGCTTATAACGGCACCGACAATTTCGCCAAGCACAATCGCTACGGATTTTTTCCGGCATTTTCGGTGGGATACGTGCTTTCTGAAGAAGAGTTCCTGAAAAACTCACCTACTGTCAATTTCCTGAAATTAAGGGCGTCATACGGCCTGGTGGGGAATGACCAATTGGCAGGCCGCAGGTGGCCCTTTGTTTCAGAGTACGGCGCATCGGCCGGCTATGTATTTGGCGAGACCCTCTCCAATGCAATCGGCGGCACTTCGGAAGGGGCCATGGCTAATCCGGATGTAAGGTGGGAAATCGCCGAAAAAACCAATATCGGCGTAGAATTGGGTCTGTGGAACGATTTGATTGGGCTGAAAGCCGATGTATTCTATGAAAACCGCAGGGATATCCTCATCAGCCGCAATACGGTGCCTGGTATCATCGGCGCATCTGCCGGCCAGCTGCCTACCGTAAACTGGGGCAAGGTTGAAAACAAAGGGTTTGAAATCGAGCTCAACCACCGTAAGCGGTTTGGTGCAATCAACTACTTCGTCAATTCCAATTTCTCCTTTGCCCGCAATCAGGTGCTATTTATGGATGAAGCTGATGTGGCATATCCCTGGCAACGTATGACGGGCAGGACAATCGGCCAACTGTATGGCCTTACCGCTATCGGCTTTTTCCAAAGCCAGGAAGAGATCGACCAGGGCCCCACGCAGTTTGGAAATGTGATACCCGGCGACATCAAATACGCCGACTTGAATAAGGATGGACTCATTGACCACAACGATGAGGGCGCTATCGGTACCAGCAACACACCTGAGATATTCTATGGCATCGCCGGTGGGCTTGGTTGGCGGAATGTGGACTTCAGCGTGCTATTCCAAGGGTCTGCCAATTCGTCCCGCCACGTGGAAGGCCCTGCTATATGGGAATTTTTCCAAGGAGGCAAGGTGGCCGATCTGCATCGCGGCCGGTGGACCCCCGAGACGGCAGCTACTGCCACTTACCCTGCGCTGCACTACGGCGCCAGCGCGAACAACTTCCGGACATCGTCGTTTTTCGTGGATAACACGAGTTATCTCCGTCTCAAGAATGTGGAGTTGGGATACACCTTCAGGGAGGGGCTGGTAACGCGTCAACTTGGTCTTTCGTCAATCCGTGTATACTCGAATGCCGTTAATCTATTTACGTGGAGTAGCGCACGTTTATTCGACCCTGAAAATTACAGTGGCTATGGTGCAGTGTACCCGCCTACCAGGGTGTTTAATTTTGGTATTTCCGTGAGCTTTTAATCCATACGAATGATGGAACCCATGATAGTCCACCCTCATCCCGTGAATGCGCCATTTAAAAACTTAGCGCAGCGATCTCATTGATGTCGCTGAAAAACAAACAAAATGTCAATAAACAATTTATTCGAATGAAGAAGAAATTATTGTCAGCTATCCGCATCGGAATACCATGCGCCATCTATATTTTACTGTTTTCTGCATGCAGCAAAATTGATGAATACTTAGATCGTGATCCCGTTGGCGGTCTTTCCGAAAACCAGGTCTTCGGAAGATACAATGAAACGGAGAAATATGTTGCCGGATTATACGGCCGTGTCCATACCCGCTCGGAATGGTGGCCTGCCGCCGAAGGCTCCAACAAGACCTTTTCGTATGCTGCGGCGAGCGATGAAGCACTTTGCTCTGTGCAGTACCCCAATGGGCCGCACGAGTTTACCCAAGGCACCATCAACGCCAACCACAACCCACTGGATCGCTGGCTCGACCTTTACGCCTCGATACGTGCCGCCAACCTGTTCCTGGAAAAAATAGAACTGTTGGTGCCTCAGAACAATGTGCAGACAGTGGGTAAAAGCCGGATGATTGGCGAAGTCCATTTTCTCCGTGCTTTTTATTACATGGAGCTATTCAAACGATACGGTGGCATCCCGTTGGTAGACCGCGTATTGAATGTATCTGACGAGTTGGACCTCGAGCGCAGCAGTGCCGAGGCGACGGTTGCTTTCATCGCAGCAGACTGCGATGCAGCGGCAGCACTGCTGCCGTTGGAACATGCTGCCATCGACTTGGGCCGTGCCACAAAGGGGGCAGCCCTCATGCTGAAGGCAAGGGCCCATATTTTCGGCGCAAGCTTGTTGCATAATCCGCAGCAGGATAAAGACCGCTGGCTGGCAGCCGCCAATGCGGCCAAGGCCGTGATGGACCTCAACCACTACGAAGTGGACGATGATTATGCGGCGCTTTCGCACAAACGGGTGGCGAAGAACCTGATTTTTCAGTCCAATATCAACCAGACCGACTGGGTGCATTTTAACCTGTTGCCGAGTTTGGGCGGGCAGGCCCGCGTGCAACCGCTGCAAAACCTGGTTGACGCTTATGAGATGCAGGCAACAGGCCTACCCATCGATGAAGATCCGGCTTATGATGCCGTGAACAGTCCATACGTGGGGCGCGATCCACGGTTTTATCACTCCATTATTTATGACGGCAGTACCTTTAAAGGCAACACGGTATACACATACCTCGGTGCCCCGGGGGGCAATGACGTACAGCGCTGGGGTGGCGAGCGGCGTACGCAGACTGGATACTATCTGCGCAAGATGCTTGATGAGAACGGGAGCATAACACCCAATAACATCGTAGGCGACCACTTCTGGATTTTTATGCGCTATGAAGAAACCCTTTTGTACTTCGCAGAGGCGATGAATGAGTATCTTGATGCTCCGGATGACCGGGTATATGCCGCGGTGAATGAGGTGCGGACCCGCGTGGGGATGCCGGCCCTACCGGCAGGCATGGACAAGGAAGACATGAGGAGCCGCATCCGCAATGAACGTCGGGTAGAATTTGCATTTGAAGGAATCCGTTTCTGGGATATCCGTCGGTGGCGTATCGGCGGGGAGGTGATGACCAAAGCCCGCGGCATAATCATTGATGGTTCGGTGACACCGCGCAAGCACTGGAATAACGACTTGGAAGAACGGGTGTACCGGCCTGAATTTGACTTGTTTCCCATCCCCCAGTCCGAACGCAATAAACACAAGAAACTGGGACAAAATCCGGACTATCAATAATCAACGAAGGTCGGGTACTTTATTTATCAGCAGGTATTAATGAACCAATTAACTGTACAAAAATGAAAATTATTAGTCTAATAGCCTTTAGTTTATTGTCTTTTGGGGCGTGTGTGGATGGGACCATAGAAATCCCGGAAGATACGCCAATCCTGATCGAGGCGCCGGAACCCGAGCCTCCGGGCGAATTGGATAACCTCGTTATCGGCGTATACTGGCCGCCTACGTGGGAGCAGGTAACCGATGCGCAGTTTGATATGCTAGCCGATGCACATGTGGACATGTTGCAGTATGTCATTACGTATACTGAAGCACAGAATATGACCATTCTCGATAAAAGCCGCGATAGGGGGATGCGTTCCATTATTTTTGACGCGCGGGCTTACGGTTCTGATGCGGAGCTTGCCGACATGGTGAATGCATACCGCTCGCATGCCGGACTGGGCGGGTACTACATCAAAGATGAGCCGTCTCCCGCCGAACTGGATTGGGCGGCAGCGATTTATAATAAGATTTACGAATTAGACGCGGATCATATTCCGCACGTGAATCTTTTTCCGAGTTTCGCGACCCACTTTACCGAGGGGATCGATTACAAAAATGATTACATGCAAGGCTGGATCAACCGTGTAGGGGGGGCAGCCCGGATGAAATTCCTGTCGCTTGATGTATACCCATTCATGGCAGATGGCACGTTCAACCCTGTTTATTACCATGAACTGGATAGGTTGCGGTCTGTGGCGCTTGAGAATGGCGATATCCGCACATCGGCTTATCTGCAATCGCTGGGCGTGGAAGGTGCATACCGGCGGCCCAATGAGCATGAACTGCGGTATAATGTATATTCCATGTTGGCATACGGCATTAAGTATCCGGTATGGTTTACCTATTGTACGCCGGATAACACGGTGAACGAGACCTTTACAGAGGCTATTATTGATCGGGATGGGAATAAGACAGATCTGTATGTACCATTTAAGACCCTCAATGGCGAGATGAAGGCGCTTGGCAGCAAGCTGTTCGTTATGCAATCACAAATAGTTTACCATACAGGCGAGGGGGTACCCTCCGGTGTGGAGAGCCTGCCCGCCGAGTATTTTGTACAACCGGATAACCCGAATGAGGATTTGCTTATTGCACAGCTGAAAAACTGGCCGGAAGGTGGCAGGAATTACGCAATGATTGTAAATAAGTCGCTTACCGAGGCTAAGGAACTAACGTTTAACATCGCAGGTTGGATTACCGACATGGATGAGGTTTCAAAAACTACCGGATCCGAAAATCCGATTACCATCAATGAAGGGAAGGTGACGCTTACCTTTATGCCCGGAGAGGGCCGGCTTTTCGGCTTCAAGCCGTTCTAATCTGACGTAACGAAAAGCCTCCCCGCTATGCAGCTGCGTAGCAGGGAGGCTTTTTTAATGTTGGTTTGTGTAGCGCCTGCCATGCAACCTAATCCGGTTGGTTATCCATCACCAAGGTTTGGTTGTTGCCTTGAAAGGCCATCCGGTATTCTTTTGGACTTTGCCCGGTAATCTCCCGGAATTGCCGGTTAAAATATGATAGATTCTTAAAACCGCATTCGTAGCAAATCCGTAGGATATCCCATTCTTCGTTGAGCAGCAAGTTGGTGGCATGCGTGATACGGACGTTGTTGACAAATTGCGAGAACGTTTGTTCCATACGTCGCTTGAAATACCGGCAGAAGGCAGCATCGTTGAGATGGATAAGGCGGGCAGCGGTCTTGCTGTCGAGGTCATCCCGGAAGTTTTCGATCACATATTTGAGCACCGGCTCCAACCGCGCTGAATCTTTATTAGTTAGCTTCATCGCCGATTGCGTCTCGTTAAGCACCTTTATATCCAGTGGCGGCAGCCGCGATACCTCGTTGAGCAATTGCAGGAATGTGATAAGTTCGTCCATCCCACTTTGCGCGGTGACGTGTTCGAATAGCTCATAGATGCGGGGCGGCACATACTGGATTTGAAGGCCAAAAGACGATTTGTTGAGTACCTCTTTGATTTTGATGTAAGCTGTATTCTCGAAAAAACCTTGCCCTAAGAAGTCGTCCTTAAAAAAGATGGCCACCGCATGTGCGTTTTCGCCCTGCTCGATAAATCCCTTTTCGTTATAGAAACAGTGCCCGAAGCCCGGCCCAAAAAGGTACACATCGCCTTCTTGGAAGTTCATCATCTGTTTGCCAGCGTAGAGCTTGCCATAGCTTTTTTTAATCCAGATCAACTCATAAAGGTCATGGAAATGGAAAGGCGACGTAAAATACGGCTGAATGTACTCCTTGATGAGGAAGCCTAAGCCCGCGGGGTGAGATTGGTGTTCGAAAATAACTTTCATAATCGGTCCCTTAAACTGGATATGTATGATAGAGGATCGTTTTTGCATTGCATAATTAATCATTTGCCACCGGATTAACAAATTCCATGTTGTTTTTGAGTCATAGGTAAATATTGTGTCGGTTATAGCAAATGGGGTGGTGTCGTGCCGTTCAGATACGCGGTACTTTTGCTTTATCCGATTAGGTAACCAAATGAAACAATATAGACAATTGGAACAGAAGCGACAGGGCGATGGGGCAACCACGCTGCTAGCGTATGCATAACAGGATAACTCGATTATAAACGACAGTATTATGAATAAGACAACACCAAGGCGGAAATTCATTAAGCAACTGGCCGGGACCACCATGGCCATTGCAGCAGGCACGACCTTACTTAAAGCAGAAGATGGGCCTGACATGGCGGTGGCCAACAAGGACGATGCAGATGCGGCAATGTGGCAAGCATCCGAAGATTTAACTTGGGATACCCTTCGGGGCCATTTCAGAATGAATCTGACGCTCGATCCCCCCGTGCAAAAATGGGAGAAGCAATCGGATGATAAGATTGATGGGATAGCCGGTGAATATCGGGGCAATGGATACCTGCTGAAGATTGAAGCGGTAGAAAAAGCGCCCCAAACGGTAATCATAAATTTCGACCTCTTCCGCCCAGATGGAATACCTTTCAAAATGCTGGAAAATCGGATCGAATGTAAGACGAGTTATGCAGGCGTTTATAAGTTGTTTACCACCGGAATGATGGCACAGCAGAATTACCGCGTCGATCTTCCATTCGTTTTTCACGGCCATTCTCGTGCGCAATTTGAGCATCCCGTTATATGGATGCAGGAAACAGACGGAACCAACACATTGACGATTGGACTCTTGGAACAAATCCATACCTGTAATCAGGAAGGATCGACCTACAGCCCTGAGAATGGCGGTGAAGCACCGGGGATTGCAAACAGTTATGTGCGTGCCGTGTTAAATCGCGCGGTCACCACCGGTGAGCCGATTACGCACTATAAGGATGGCATCTATATAAACGCCAATACCGGTTTAACCTGGTTTGAAGCATTACAGGATTACAGCACCGCTGTTGATAAGTTTAGGGACTTCAAGCCCGACCCCATAAGCGATTGGGCATTGAATCCCATGTGGCATTCATGGTATGCCCACGCCGACCGTATTGACGAAGCACGCATTCGGAACGATGCGCAACTTGCGGCTAAATTGGGGGTTACCACCATAGAATTGGATGCCGGATGGAATATCCCTTGGGAGTATGGATATTCTTTTGACACGGACGGCGATTATTTCTTTGACAGTGGCCGATTCCCTGATCCTGTCGGCATGGTAAAAGAGATGCACGACAATGGTCAACGGGTCATATTGCATGTGGCACCCTTTTTAATGGGTAAACAGGCCAAAGTCTGGCCAACGATGAAGGATTGTTTGTTGAAGGTTGATGGGAATCTGCAAGCTTATCTCGATCCGCGTTTGAAGAAAGTACATGATTATTTGTTGGATGCTTGGGCGTATATGTTCAACACATACAACATTGACGGGTTATGGTATGATTTTCTGGAGATACCCGAAAAAGCGGATCCTGTTCCAGCTGGTACTCCGACCGTTTCGTCGGACCTTCACGTGGCGTACACGTTGCTCATGCAGCGGCTCTATAAGAAAGCCCTTGCGTGTAATCCCAACGCGGTTGTTATCTTGAGAAGGGGATCTGCCAACCTCAATGCCAAGACGTATTGCACGCATGTTTGGCCCATGGACGTTCCTCAAGACTATAATATGAATCGGCGAGATGTCGTGTTTCTCAAAACCTATGGAGAGGGCGTATTAACACACGCATGCTGTACGAGCTGGGCAATTAGTGAAAGTGATGTCAATGTTGCCAGGCAAATGGCTAGTATTGTCCTTGCAGGCGTCCCGGCCTTTTCGGTCATCCTTCAGGATTCACCAACGACCCATAACCAAATCATTAAAGCTTGGCTGGAATTTTATGAACGCAACAAGGAAGATCTTGTGCTGGGGCAATTGACGCCTTTGATCCCCACACCACCGTCCGCCATCTTGAAAATTGTGCGCAACAGACAGACATTCTTTGGCTTTTTTGAAGCGGTACCAGGCCTCGTAACCGTGGAAGGGGCCCGCAAAATCACTATCATCAATGCGTATACCAATCGGACAACAACCCGGGTTGAAGGTGTTACTGGACAATGGAAAGTGGAGGTTTACGACCAGGTGTGGGAAAAGGAACAGGTCATTTCGCTGACAGCCGATGAAAATAACGGCCTAAACCTGAACCTGTCAGCATCGACCGGGTGCCATACCGTGACGTTGACTAAATTAGATAGTTAAAATTGATTGTGTATGTGTCGGGTATGCTTTTTAAAAACAATAATGGTAAGCAGGTGGCCCCCCAGTTTTCCTCATTCTTCCTTGAAGTAAATAGTGTACCGTTAATCGCAAATTCAGTGGTGTTAAGAGAGCCCGCCGACGTCTATTTTTGTTTTATCATGGGTAATAACAGGTGGGAAGCATGAATTGCCCGATAAAAAATGCGTAACTAGATTATCATGCTCGTTTTTCACAATGAGTGGATTACCTAACCGCGCGGGTAAAATGAGTTTCGATGCGAGTTGAATTAATTTATATTTAAATTTATGTTAACATGAAAGGGACAAATTCATTTATAGTTAATTTATGTCTTGTGTTTGTCAACTTGGCTGTCCCGTTGATGGGATATAGCCAGCAGAAAATGGAGATAACCGGTATTGTCACCGACACCGCTCAAAATCCCCTTCAAGGAGTTTCCGTTAGCCTGAAATCCAATGGTGCCGGTGGTACTAGGACGAACGAAAGCGGTCGATTTATTTTCGAGATCGTTAAGGGTGACATCCTTGTCTTCTCGAATATCGGCTTTCTGACCAAGGAGGTCGTAATACAGGACGATTCGCGACTGCAGGTTGTACTGGAGGGTGATACGAGCTTGATGGATGAGGTGGTGGTGGTTGCCTATGGGACACAAAAAAAATCGGAGGTCGTGGGCGCGGTTACTAGTATTAACCCTTCAGAGCTTAAAGTGCCATCGAGTAACTTGACTACGGCGCTGGCTGGTAGGTTGGCGGGTGTGATTGCCTATCAGCGAAGTGGGGAACCGGGACTGGACAACGCCGATTTTTTTATCCGTGGGGTCACCACTTTCGGCTATAAGAAAGATCCCTTGATTCTCATCGATGGGGTGGAGTTCTCTGCCACAGAACTGGCTCGACTTCAGCCGGATGACATTGCGAGTTTCTCCATCATGAAAGATGCGACAGCAACGGCCCTGTATGGCGCCCGCGGAGCAAATGGTGTCATACTGGTAACGACCAAAACCGGAAAGGCAGAAAAGGCCAGCATCAGCCTGCGGTATGAGAGTTCGCTGTCGGCGCCCACAAAGAATATTAAGTTGGCGGATCCAGTCACTTATATGAAGCTGGAAAATGAATCGGTACGCACGAGGGGTTTTCTCGATGTCCCCTATTCGGAACGCAAGATCGACAATACACTAACCGGTGCCAACCCATGGGTATATCCGGCAACGGACTGGATGAAAGAGTTGTTTAAGGAATATGCGCGCAATCAGCGGTTTAATCTAAATGTAACGGGCGGAGGTGACGTGGCCCAGTATTATATTGCGGGTACCTTTAATCAAGATAATGGCGTATTGAAAGTGGACCCTCGTAATAACTTCAACAACAACATTGATCTGAAAAGTTATTCGCTCCGGTCCAACGTGAATATCAAAATCACGAAAACAACGGATGCGGGGGTTAAGTTATACGGCAGTTTCGACGATTATCAGGGCCCCATTCACGGCGGCGCCGAGATGTACCGTATGGTGATGCGCACCAGTCCTGTAATGTTCCCAGCATATTTCCCTGCCGACGAAAAGCATCAGCATACGCGCCATATCATGTTTGGAGGGCATTCGACCGGAAGTTATGTCAATCCGTACGCCGAATTGATGAAGGGGTATATGGACTATAACAAATCGCTAATGATGGCCCAATTTGAAGTGAAGCACAATTTATCATACCTAACGGATGGTTTGTCTTCACGCGCCATGGTCAATACCAACCGGTATTCGTTTTTTGATGTTTCCAGATACTACAACCCTTTCTATTACGAAGTGTTGAGCTACGATCGGTTTACGGATGATTATGCAATCGACGCGATTAATCCGAATGGTGGAACCGAATACTTGGGATACCAAGAGGGTCCGAAAACCATACAAACCAACCTATATGCCGAGGCCGCCCTCACTTACAACCGTACGTTTAATGACACCCATGGTGTTAGCGGTCTGCTCATCTACACGATGCGCAACTACCTGGAAGGAAATTCGGGCTCGCTCTTGAGATCGTTACCCTATCGAAACCTGGGGTTATCGGGGCGGGCTACCTATTCCTATGATAACCGCTATTTCGCCGAATTCAATTTCGGTTACAACGGCTCAGAGCGGTTCTATAAAGACAACCGATTTGGCTTTTTCCCTTCGGCGGGCGTTGCCTGGACCGTTTCGAACGAACGTTTCATGGAACCTTTGAAAAACACGGTCACGAACCTGAAATTGCGAGCCACCTACGGACTGGTCGGAAACGATGCCATTGGCGGACCCCTTGACCGGTTCTTCTATCTATCTACCGTCGACATGGATAATGGAAGCAGAGGCAGTGTTTTTGGCACCGATTTAACGTATGGCCAGAATGGCGTGCTGGTTTCGCGTTATGATAATAAATTGATTACCTGGGAAGTGGCGCGGAAGCTGAATCTGGGCCTTGAACTTAGCCTATTGGACAAACTGGAACTTCAGGTTGATTATTTTACTGAATACCGGGATCGGATACTGATGGATCGCGCTTCCATTCCGTCGACCATGGGGCTTTCGGCACCCGTGCGGGCGAATGTCGGTGAAGCCGCCGGTAAGGGTGTGGATATATCGCTGGATTTTTCTTATACGTTTTCCAACGGTCTATGGGTCATTAGCCGCGGCAATTTCACGCATGCGACAAGCCAGTACAAAGTGGTGGAAGAACCGGAATATGACGATATCAACCTGTCGCGGCTGGGTTATTCCTTATCACAGAGCTGGGGGTACATCGCCGAGCGGTTGTTTGTGGACGAAGCGGATGTATCCAATGCGCCTGTACAAGGTTTCGGCGTTTACATGGCTGGCGATATCAAATACCGGGATGTGAACGGCGATGGGCAGGTAACGACACTGGATCAGGTACCCATTGGATACCCTACCACACCGGAGGTGATTTATGGCTTTGGCTTTTCATCCGGCTATAAGGGCTTTGATTTTTCGTGCTTTTTCCAAGGCTCTGCGCAGTCATCGTTCTGGATTAATGCAGGGGGGTCTACCCAGCCCTTCGTAAACGGGAATCAGTTGCTCGACGCGTACGCAAACAGCTATTGGTCTGAAGATAACCGTGATATATATGCGACTTTACCCCGGCTAAGCCGTACCCTGAATGGCAACAATGCACAACTCAACACGTGGTTTATGCGGGATGGTACCTTTCTTAGGCTTAAGTCATTGGAACTGGGTTATACCCTGCTCCCCCGGTTAGTCGAACGGCTACACGTAACCAACCTGCGCGTATACGCGTCTGGTACCAATCTGATGAACTGGAGTAAGTTTAAGCTGTGGGATGTGGAAATGGGCGGTGAGGGACTGGGATATCCGGTTCAACGTGTCTATAATTTAGGACTTCAACTGTCATTTTAATCGCGTATATTATGAAAAGGATACGAGTTATAGTTTTAGCTTTTTCACTGGCGGCAGGCTCCTGTGGTGAATACCTTGACATTGTCCCGGACAATGTTGCGACCATTGAAAATGCCTTCACCATGCGGAATACCGCGGAAAAGTTCTTGTTTACCTGCTATTCTTACCTTCCTAAAGGAGGCAATTATGTTTGGGATCCCGCCGTATTGGGTGCGGATGAACTATGGACCATCCGCGAATATGGGTCGAACCAGGTGCTGCGCGGATTCCAGACGGTAGCGGATCCCTGGTTCGACTATTGGTCGGGGCGCGATGGTGTAGCATCCTTGTATATGGGGATACGTGACTGCAATATTTTCCTGGCCAATGTTGATCAGGTACTTGACGCAACCGAACTGGAACGCCGGCGTTGGGCGGCAGAAGTGAAGTTCCTCAAGGCATACTACCACTTCCATTTACTGCGCTATTATGGTCCCATTCCGTTGGTCCGTGAAAACATGCCCATTTCAGCGTCGGTAGCAGAAACCAAAGTGAAGCGGCAGCCCGTTGATGATTGTTTTGCCTATGTCGTGGAGTTATTGGATGAAGCCATACCGGAGCTGCCCCCTATCATCCAGGCCGAGGCGACCGAAATGGGCCGGATAACCCGGGTTATTGCGCTATCCGTGAAAGCAAAGGCATTGGTGCTTGCTGCCAGCCCCCTTTTCAATGGCAACTCGGACTATGCAAGTTTCAAAGGCCGCGATGGGACGGCGTTCTTCAACCAAACCGTCGACCCAGATAAGTGGCGTATCGCAGCTGAGGCATGCAAAGCGGCGATAGACGCCGCGCATGATGCCGGGCACAAGCTGTATTATTATCACGAAAATGAACCAAACGCCTCATTTGTCTCGCCGGAGACGAACGTGAAGATGAATATTCGATATGCGGTTACCGACCGGTGGAACCCCGAGATCATCTGGGGGAATGTGAAGAGCCTGTCTGCCGAAAATCAACGGGAAGCACAAGCCCGCTTAGACGGGAGCACGTCGGGGTTGTCGGTTTCTAGTACGTTGGGAGCCACCCTCAAGATGGTGGAAATGTTCTATTCGAACCATGGTGTACCGATTACCGAAGACAAGGCTTGGGATTACGGGGGGCGATACGATTTGAAATCGGCAGGGGCGAGTGAGCGGTATTACATTAAAGAGGGATACCAGACGGTTAAGCTCAATTTTGACCGGGAACCTCGCTTTTATGCTTCACTGGGATTCGACGGCTCCATTTGGTATGGCCAAGGGCGGCTGAACGAAGCGAATAGTTGGTTTGTCGAGGCGAAGTTCGGGCAGAATGCGGGCGGCATGCCAATGCATGGCTATTCCGCTACCGGATATTGGCCAAAGAAACTAGTCCACCCGGAAAGCGTGTATTCGTCTACGGTCGATTTTTCGATCGTGAACTATCCCAATCCGGAAATCAGGCTTGCCGACTTGTATTTATTATATGCCGAAACCATCAATGAAAGTCAGGGCCCCGTTGCCGAAGCTCTCCATTATATCGATGAAGTACGGGCCAGAGCCGGGCTGGCCGGCGTCGAGGAATCGTGGTCGGCTTATTCCAACCGGCCCGATAAGTACACGACCAAAGAGGGATTGCGTGAAATTATCCATGGTGAGCGTGCCATCGAATTGGCTTTTGAGGGACACCGGTCGTGGGATTTAAAGCGATGGAAGAAATCCATGGACGAGCTCAACTACCGGATACAAGGTTGGGACATCACCCAGGAGGAAGCCCGGGCATACTATACGGTGTCTACAATCTTTAATCGAAAGTTTTATTTTCGTGATTACTTCTGGCCTATCAGGGAATTGGAACTGGTAAGAAACAAGAACCTCGTGCAAAACCCGGGTTGGTAACCATCCCATAAACATATAAATTAGTTAACGAATATCATGAGCAAAGTAAGATTTCTGATCGGATGGTCGTGGTTGATATTTTTTGCAATCGCGTGCAAGGAAGAGTTGCCCGCTCCGATTTTAACGGCTGGGGGAAAACCGGCTCCTGTATACCAAGTGGAAGTGTCGAATTTGCCAGGCGGCGCTAAGCTCCAATACGAATTGCCAGACACCGAAGATTTGTTGTACGTGAAAGCGGTTTATGAATTTCCCGAGGGATACTTCCACGAGGTGAAAGCTTCGGCCTATGTGGATACGTTGGTAATCGAAGGAATCGGTAATACAAACGAACGCGAAGTGACGTTGTATGCGGTTAGTCGTTCGGAGGTTGAATCTGAACCGGTTTCGGTTAAGATAAGCCCGCTTACACCTCCGGTTGATCAAATTGCATCCTCGTTTGTGTTTACACCTACCTTCGGTGGTATTTCCGTTGGTTTTGAAAATGTAGACACAATCAACGTTGTCATCAGTCTCTTGAAGAAAGTAAACGATGAATGGGTACCCGTCGACGAATTATATACAAAAAGGCAGCAGGGAACCCTGACGGTGCGGAATCAGGAGGCCACGGAAATCCTGTTTGGTGCATTTGTGAGGGACCGATGGAATAATAAGTCAGATACGGTGGAAGTATCCCTCACGCCACTTTTCGAAATACAGATTCCTAATCCGGTGCCTATTACAGCGCTTCCCGGAGATTATCACCTTTTCTGGGGCGGGTTGGATTACAGCAAAATGGTAGATGGCGAAGTATCCACGACGATGGAAACGTGGTTAGACAATGCCACGCCGATGCCGCAGTCCTTTACGCTCGATTTTGGAGTTCCGACCCAATTCAGTCGTTTCAAATACTTTATGTATCCGGTTGGCGCACACTATGAGTTCAATTATGCGTGCCCTGAAAAATGGGAGGTTTGGGGAGCCAATGAATTGACCGACGATTGGAATAATTGGACGAAATTGATGGATTGTGTGGCCGTGAAGCCATCAGGAGCACCCTTGGGCGTGATGACACAAGAAGACCAGGAAGCGTCGCGGGCGGGGCTCGATTTCGACTTTCCGGTAGGAACGCCCGCTTATCGTTATATCCGATGGAAAACAACGAAGACATTTGGAGGTATGAGATCGGTCGGCATTGCTGAGCTCACTTTTTGGGGAAATCAAACGAACAACTGAGATCATGAATTTACGTAATATAACGATTCTGGGCGTTGTGCTCTTCACATTAGCTTTTGTGTCCGGATGTAAGGAAATGGATGATACCTACCGGGATTATATAGCCGAAGGCGAAGTTATCTATGCCCAAAAAGCTGATTCCGTCAAAGCCTATCCCGGCAGGCACCGCGTTAAATTGTCGTGGCCGATCGGACCGGACAAAAAGGTGGTAGGGGCATTGATATCATGGAATAATGGTGAACAGCAAATGGACCATCAGATCATTCGAGAGCCGGGAATCGATACAGTCCACGTGTGGCTTGCCGGACTGGATGAAGGCGGTTACCCCATCGATGTGGTAACGTATGATAAGTATGGGAACCATTCGGTCAAGATCAGTACGTATGCAGAAGCATTTGGGGATGATTATGAATCGCAACTGGTGAATGGAGTGCTGCGGTCCGCGGGCGCTGATGGCACCACAGCCCGCCTCGAATGGTATACGAATACCACGCAGGATGCTGCGGCGATGGAGGTTGTTCACATGGATCAAAATGATCAGACGCATATCACCACGCTGCCCTTGGGGGAGAATATACTGGAACTGACCGATTATAAGCCCAGTTCGGTTATCGAGTACCGAACGCTGTATATCCCAGGCGGTATCGCGGTCGATACGTTTTATTCCGAATACCATTCGGTGGTACCTGCGCCGACACCAAAAAAGTTGCCGAACCCGACACCGATTATGACACTCCCCGGCGACTATAATCAATTCTATGCCGGCTTGGACTACAGGTATTTCGTCGATGGCGATGTTACCAATATCGGTGAGACCGCCGTCACAGAAGCGTCTGCATTGCCCCAATCATTTACCCTTGATTTCCATGTGCCTACGGCCTTCAATCATTTTAAGTATTTCATGTGGCCCACCGGTGCATCCTATGAGTTTGCCCATGCAAGCCCGGAAAAATGGGAAGTATGGGGCAGTAATGAGTTGGACGGCGATTGGCGTGCATGGACGAAGATTATGGATTGCGTTGCGATTAAGCCGTCCGGTTCGCCTGTAGGCACGTTGACAGCAGCGGATACCGAAGCATCGCGGGCGGGCCTTGAATTTGAATTTCCCGAAGACACTCCACCTTATCGCTATCTTCGTTGGAAAACAACGAAAACGTTTGGCAACGTTCAGGCCGTAGGAGTCGCCGAAATCACGTTTTGGGGGAATCAAGAAACGCCGCTTCGGCCTATTGAATAATATGCGAACTTGGCCGTTGGAGACCATACTCTGAGTGCGTTTGTAAATACTGTATCGGTAACTGCAAATGGGGTGGTGTCGTCGCATTCAAATATCCAATACATTTGCTTAATCCGGTTAAGCAAACAAATGGAAAGAAATAGGGAAAATAAGCAGAACGGTAGCCAGAAAAATTCACGGGCTATTTGCGCATTCTTGCCGTAATGGAAAACACTCGAAGAGAAATAAGGCTCGTCATCCTGTTAATCGTTTGTATTGTTAACGGCCTCGTTGTACGGGCCAATGATAAACCGCAATTCGACTGGGGAGCGGCTCCGTTTGTTCCTGTCGACATCGAGGTTGCCGACGGTAAAATCATATTGTATAGCGAAGGTCAACAAGTAGATTTTTCGGGCGATCTATTTAAGCTGGACGCTGTAGGCCGCGTCAATGCCGAGTGGTCCAAAAAAGAAGGCGATTTCATTACTTTGTTCTTAGCTGTCAGCGCATCGGCGGAATCGCGATTAAACAAGGTTACTTGGTTTTCGGGCGTTTGGGAAGATGGTGTTGAAAAAGTAGTTCATGCTACGGCGCTCATGGATAACACCGTGTTTCTTCGCAAGAATGGAATTTCCTTTTTTTTATCCTTAGATTTTCCTTACAGCAGGATAGATAGCTCAGGCATACATTACCCTCCGGGCGTGATGCTACATGAAGGCCGAACGTATAATGCCCACACGTTGAGTATAGGCGCATGTAATCTGTCGGGAGAAATGATTGGAGCATTCGACCGCGCCGAGATTGAAGCGGTCTCTACGTATATTGAAAAGCGATTTACTTCGCGCTTTCAGCGCCCGATGGTTTTGTCTGCAAGTATAACCAACCAGATGACAGATGTGCGCGATAATCGCATCTTTTACTCGATGTATGATAACCCGACGATAGCTTTAAGCCCCGAGTTGGTGGAAGAGGACCTGCGATTGAACGCGGAACTCGGTATTGAATATTACCAGGTATTCGAAGGTGTATTTGATTGGCCCGACGAAGATCTTACGGGTAATAACATGCGGAGTTTACAGCGTGCGGCGCGATCCTTGGGCGTAAAGATGGGTGATTATGCAGTTCCCCAAGGACTATATTGCCCCCATTACAACCACCATCACCGGGCGTTAGATAGGCCTGATTGGTTGATCCGGGATGTTGGCGGAAATACGGGACCTGAATGCTTGGGCGTAAACGAGTATGTCGACATGTTGACGAGTCGGTTAGTCGCACATAATAAAAAGTATGGCTTGCAAATTATATGCCTAGATTTTTTGAACATTCGATCCTGTTATGCAGACAATCATAATCACCCCGTTGGCGACACTTACCAGCAAATATTGGGGCTGGTAAACATGATGGGCGCATTAAATGAATTAGACGAAAACTTCCTGGTTTGGTCAAACAGTGGTAATTGGATCGAATTGATGCCGAAATTAATCTGGTATAACCCTAATGTCTATCTAACGGACCCACATGTGCGGGAATATGCACCACATTTGAATATACTTAAGAACCTAGGCGATGGTCGCCGGGAGCAAATGGTCACCGTGCACGAGCAGTATTTTGTTCCTTATACGGCTTTTACGAATTACGAGTATTATCTTGCCCCAAATAGTAGGTTGGCTGATCCTCACGTGTTTGAATATAGTTTTCTTCAAGGACTCGCTGTTACCCCCAATATTGGCTTGGGCGAAATTCGGTCTTTCTTAGACCGAATACCCAGCAAAGATAATTTGCGCGTCAAATCATTTATCAAATATTGGCTGGAGTTTGTTCGAGAGCACTACGATGTATGGAGGTATACAAGCCGGTTAGGTGATCCGCCGGGCCCAGGTGCTGCAGAAGTGTATGGCCATATGAAAGAAGACCGGGGTTTTCTGTGCTTCGTCAACCAGAACGCCTTTCCCGTGAACAAGAAATTAGTGCTCGACGGCACGATGGGGTTGTCAAGTGGTACGTCATTCGTGTTGTCGGAAATTTATCCCAACAGGGCCCCTATTATCGAGCAACCGATACCTTTTGCACGTATGGGTGATACGATTAAATTCACGTTGGAGCCTTACTCGGTCCGCATCGTGGAAGTGGCTCCACGAGAAACTGCGCCAACGGAGCCCACGGTATACGGCATAACGCCGTTACGCATAGATGAGATAGCGGGCGGGTACCGCTTCGCCCTGACAGTACGTCAAGGTATTGGAAAGGAAATAGCGGTTGTATTGCCTGAAGGTGAGAAGGTCACCGATGTTTTTGCCGTACAAAAACAGACGGTACCTATGTATACTTTTCCAGTGAGTGCGAAAATAATTGATAAACAGGGAGCTATTGCCCGAATTCGTATTCAAGGGCCGAGGGAGGCAGCCCCCACGGCACTCACCCAATGGCGCGTAAATGGCGATCCATTGTATCGGACGTTTCCATCTGCCGAGCGGGAAGGGTTTCTAGGTGCATATGTTCATAATGCCTTTTCGGAAGACTATGAAGTATGGTTGACAGTTAAAACCGACAACATTACAGCTGCCGGCCCAACAACACCTGTTTTTTATCGCAAAACAACACTACAAACAAATGAAGCGGCCGACGCGGCCTCGGTAACGGGAGAGGCATCGTACCAAACACAATTTACCTTGCCGTTTATTGAACGTTATGGACAAGACCGAAACCAACAAGACGACGCGATCGTCGAGTTAGGCTTTTCCAATCCAGCGGCTGTGGTGATAAAGGAAGTCAAATTAAATGGAGCCCAAGTGCCTATCAAGACCTTTGCCAATGCTAAAAATCCCACGCACAAGACCCATTATATTGAGTTGAAAGGGAATGTGGTGCCTGGGGCGGTCATGTTGGAACTTGTGGTGGAATACGTGGATACTAAAAAAAATGTAAAACATGTTAATTGAAATGAAGCTGAATCTTAAGTATGGAATGTTAGCGGCACTCACGATGTTGCTTTTTAAACCGGCCCAGGGCGATACGGACCTGCGCATCAGAATCGAATGGAAGCAGGGACAACAAGCGGGTATGATTGGGGTTGATAATGGTAGCATTTCACGGCTTACAATTCATAAGGGGCGTGGGAAGGTGGCCGAAGACCACTACCATTTTACGCGGGATGGCAACAATGCATTGGTTGTTGACTGTGAGGACGTAAACCTGACGGTAGGCCCCGGCTCGACGGTGATAACAGTCGATAACCAGCCTAATGCCTTTTCGTTTTTCCTGCGAGACGTGACATCGGATTATCCCATTTATATACCGGCCTACGGTGTGATGGTGCTGCGCGCCGATGATCCACGGTCGTACGAGGACGTGGAACGCGCGGTTTTGTCAAGGAAATCGAAAACCAAGATCCAACAGCTTACCGATTCGCCAGAGGAGGCTTCGTTCGCTTCCGTTGAAAATCGCACGCGGGACATGTCTGTACCGACATGGTTGGGCACAAGCCGTGATTTCCGGATTTTTCAGATTACGGAAGCATTGTCCGATCAGTCGCCCGGCGAGGCCAATATCATCTCTCCGCGAAGGTCGGTTTCGGCGGTAACGCTGCCCGAAGCCGGAGACCAAGCGGCAAATTACCTCTACACTGTAGGACGTGGTGTCGGCGTGCAAGATAATATTTCGCGTCGCCTCGATCAGGGGTCGCTGCCCATATTGCATAGTACCTTGACCGACGACGATATCCAATACCACTCGACCACCTTTGTCTCGTTTGAAAAATCGGCCCTTTCGTTGGGTTCCCGGTTCGGTACTGACTTTTTGGTGGCCGACAGCCATAGCGGCGGGCATATGTTTACGGAGGACCAAAAGCAATTGCTCGCGGAGCGGCAGGGTGAAGTGCTCAACCCGGATGAAGAAACCGTGTTGTATTTCCGGTCGGAAGCGGTCAACACCGGTACCGTGCCGCGATATGCCTGGTTCAAGGCCCCACGGCCCGGCACGGGTTGGCACCATAGGAATGAATATACGTTCGATGCAACGACAGGCTTTTCCACTTACGCTTCGGGGCGGGTGTTCTGTATTTCCCGTTTGAACGGCGAACCTTTGCAGAACGAGGAAATCGCTGTCTTGGTAGCGCCGGGCGAAAAGGTGGTGTTTGAGTTTTGTGTCCCCCATAGCCCTGTCGACAGCGCCCGGGCTACGGCACTGGCCAGCCAATCGTTCGACCAACGGTACACCGAAGCGAAAAAGTTCTGGCAAGACAAGCTCGCCCAAGCGGCGACCATCAAGCTACCCGAAAAGCGGATCGAAGAAATGATCAAGGCCGGTCTGTTACACCTCGACCTGATTACCTTTGGCAATGATCCCGATGAGACCCTGGCACCGAACATCGGGGTATATTCGCCGATCGGCACGGAGAGTTCGCCGATTATCCAATTTTACAATTCGATGGGTTGGCAAGATATCGCCAAACGCTCGCTCACCTATTTTTTGGATAAGCAGCACGAAAATGGATTCATCCAGAATTTCGGCGGCTATATGGTCGAGACCGGCGCGGCGCTGTGGACCATGGGCGAATACTTCAGATATACCAACGATACAGAGTGGGCGCGGGAGGCGGCATCCAAGCTGTTGAAATCGGCCGACTATCTCATTGAGTGGCGCAACCAGAGCAAGAAAGGCGAGCTGCAGGGTCGGGGCTACGGGATGATCTCCGGGAAGGTTGCCGATCCGGAAGACCATTTCCACCAGTTTATGCTGAACGGTTATGCATATATCGGTATGGGCCGGGTCGCCGAGGTGCTTGCTGCCATCGGTCACGGGGAGGCCGATCGGATTGGCAAGGAGGCGGCCGCCTGGAAAGCGGATATCCGCGAGTCGTTCTTTAACGTAATGGCGCTTTCGCCGGTTGTGCCTTTGGGTGATGGCACGTGGTGCCCCACGGCGCCGCCATGGACCGAGGCCGTGGGTTTACGGGCACTGCACGTGAAGCCGGAAGTATTCTGGTCGCATGGCACGGTCACGGTGTCAGATGCGATGCTCGGGCCACTCTACCTGGTGTTCTGTGAAGTGCTTGATGCGGATGAGCCGGCGGCAAGGATGCTGTTGGATTACCACAGCGAGCTGTTTTACCAAGGCAATGCGGCATTCAGCCAACCTTATTACAGCCGCCACAATTGGATGCAGGCGAAGTTGGGCATGGCCAAACCATTTTTGGAAACGTACTACAGTACCTTCGCGGCATTAGCCGATCGGGAAACATATTCCTTTTGGGAACATTTATATAAGGTGAGTCCGCATAAAACCCATGAAGAGGGCTGGTTCTTGATGGAAACCCGATGGATGCTGTATATGGAAGACGGGCGTGCGCTGGATCTATTTAAGACCATACCGCGGGCTTGGATGGCCGATGGGGAAGCAATTGTATTGGATGGTGTGCAGAGTTATTTCGGTCCGTTGCGTGTGCAAGCGAAATCGCATGTGGGAGCGGGTTACATCGAAGCGACCGTGGAAAGCACGGGTGATCGGAAGCCCGAGACGGTGCGGATCAGGCTACCGCATCCCAATCACAGCAAACCCGTTCACGTCGATGGCGGAACGTATGAAGAAAAAACGGAAAGCGTTGTGGTTACCAATTTCAATGGCAAAGCAACGGTCCGGCTAACGTTTTAAGGTATGTCTGCCAGCACAATAGATATCCTTACCATCGTCGGTTACTTTGTAATCATCATTGCCATCGGCGTTTGGTCTAGCCGCAGCAAGAAAGCAGATGCGGCGCAATACTTCACCTCCAAGGGGATGCTGCCATGGTGGGCCATCGGCGCCGCTTACGTGGCCACGGGCCTCAACTCGGAGCAGCTCATTGGCATGAACGGCATGGGCTACCTTGTAGGCCTGCCGCTGGTGAACTCGTATTTGATTGCGGTTTTCGTCTATACGGCGCTGATTTTCGTGTTTTTTCCGCTTTACCTGCGCAATAACATCGTTACCATGCCGCAATACCTCGGTGAACGGTTCGATAAACGCAGCCAGCACGTGTTCGGCATACTGTTGCTGGTCAGCTATGTGTTTCTGAGTTTGGCAGTGGTCCTTTATGGCGGAGCCAAACTGTTTGAAGTGATTTACGATATACCGCTTTGGCAGGGCATATTGATATTAGGCTTGGTATCGGGTATCTTTACCATCTTCGGCGGCATGTCTTCCATGATCAATGCGTCGGTATTCCAATTCGTGTTGATGTTCGCGGCGGGGGGAATCTTGTTTTATTTGGGTTATGCGAAGCTGGAAAATGGCTGGAGGGACATCGTAGGCCATGCGCCGGGTGGTTTCCACCTGATGCAGCCCATGGATACGCCTATCATGCCGTGGCACGCCGTTCTCTTCTCGCTGTTCAACCTCCAGCTGTTCTACTCATGTATCAACCAAACGTTGGTGCAGCGGGGTTTCGGTGCAAAGACCGAATGGGATGTGCGCATGGCCATCGTAATTGCATTAACCTTCGTGTTGTTACGGCCGTTTTTAGAAATATTTCCGGGAATGATTGCGCGGGCACTGGCCCAAACCGGTTACCCGGAGTTTGCGGTTACGCCCGACCAAGTGGACGACGTGTACCCCATGTTGATTGCCAACCTCATCCCCAAGGGGTTGCAGGGGCTTATACTAGTGGGTATACTAGCGGCCATCATGTCGACTATTTCGGCGTTTCTGAATTCCATTTCCACGCTGTTTACTTACGATGTCTACAAAAGATGGATCAATAGAAAAGCCAATGATAGGCAGCTGGTTCGCGTGGGGATGTGGTGCACTTTCGGGCTGATGGCTTTCAGTGTGCTCTACGCGCCCGTAATCGGGAACATGGGGGGAATTTTTATTTATTTCCAGTCGTTATCTACCTACTTGGCAGTCCCTGTAGCGACCTGCTTTCTAGCGGGCATGTTCTGGAAAAGAGCTACGCCGGCCGCCTCGCTGACCGTATTGATTGCAGGGATTCCGCTGGGTGCCTTAATCCAGTTTGTAGTGATCCCGGCGTTGTTTCCACAAACCGTGATATCGGCGTATGGCCTGAATAATTTTTATGTGATAGGCGGGGTTACGCAGGCAGTTTGTGTGGCGATCATGGTAGGCGTAAGCTGGTATACCCAGCCGCGCGCGGTGGCCGAAATCTCCGGGCTAATGTGGACCCCTAGGCTGCTAAAGCTCCCCGAAAACGAACCGGATCGCCCATGGTGGCAATCGGTATGGCTTTGGTGGGGCATATTGGCCATTATTTATCTAGTGCTTTACATCCTTTGGTGGTAACTAGTTAGTGATTAAAGATGACGAATAAAAATACAGTACTCTGCCTTATGGCACATCCCGATGATGCAGAAATTCTCAGCGGGGGCCTGCTGGCCCTGCTGGCGCAGCGGGGGTGGCAGGTAACGATCGCTACGATGACGCCGGGACAAGCGGGTTCTACCCGGCTCAGTGCCGACGAAATCAGTGCGGTTCGACGCAAAGAGGCCGCCGCTGCCGCTGCCGTTATCGGCGGTGGCTACCGCTGCTTGGAATGTAAAGATGTTTTTATCTTGTACGACAAGCCTACCCTGCTGAAGGTGATTGCATTGTTCCGTGAAGTGCAGCCCGTGCTGGTGATTACCGCCAGCCCCGACGACTACATGCTGGATCACGAGATCACCAGCCATTTGGCGCAGACGGCGTGCATGGCGGCGACTATACCCAATATCGATACCCCGGGCCTACCCCTGCTGGCGCAGGTTCCGCACCTGTATTATGCCGATGCGGTGCAGGGCAAGGACCGGCTCGGGCGAGAAATCGTGGGGAGCAGGCTGGTAAACATTACGGAGGTGATGACGGTGAAGGAAGCGATGCTTTGCTGTCACCATAGCCAACGGGATTGGCTGCGCTCGATATCGCAAGTAGATGAGTTTGTGCTGCTGATGAAGTCGTTTTCGGAACGTAACGGCAAGCTGATCGGCCAACGGTATGCAGAGGGCTATCGGCAGCATTTGGGGTTCAGCTATCCACAAGAAGATTTGTTGGCGGCGGAATTAGGTTCATTAATCCACGACTACCATGCATGAAACACGAATTACCCCACGGGAGGAATACGGATTGGAGATCATCTGTATCGAAAATGACCACTTGCGGGTGGATGTGATCCCCGCACTGGGCGGAAAAATCAGCAGTGTATTCAACAAGGCATACCATAAGGAGTTTTTGTGGTACAACGCCGCGCTCGGCCTACGGGAGAACCACCCGGGCGACGACTACGACAGCAACTTTTGGGGCGGGATCGATGAGCTGCTGCCCAACGACCTACCGGAGGAAATCGATGGCACGGCCTATCCCGATCATGGTGAACTCTGGACCACCCGTTTGGCATATGAGGTCGTTGAAAATGCCGTCTCGGTATATGGGCTATTGCCATTGAGTGGGTTGCAGTATCGGAAAACGGTGTCGCTGGAGGCCGGGTCCCCGGAAATCAAGTTGGCGTACCGCCTTGTCAACCAGTCGGGCGAACGCCGGAAATTTTTGTGGAAATTGCATGCTGCCCTACGGATTGCCCGGGGCGACCGGTTGGCCACCCCCGCGCGCCAAGCGAAGGTGGTGAACGCGGCAGCATCACGCTTCGGCGACCCCGGTACGTTCAGCTGGCCCGCCATTACGGGGATAGACGCATCGGTGGTGCCAGAGAAAAATGGCACCATGGATTTTTTCTACCTATACGATGCGCCCGAAGGAGAAATGGCGCTGCTGACGGACGAAGGGAATTGTCGCTTTGCGTACCGTTATGACCAACAAGTGTTTCCCTACCAATGGTATTTTGCCTCCTATGGCCAGTTCCGCGACCATTACACGGCTATCCTTGAGCCGGCCTCCGCGATGCCCGTCCGCGTCAATGAAGCGGCCGATCTTGGGCAATGCTCGGTATTAGAACCCGGTGGCGCAATCGATACCGTGGTGACGATTTACGCCGGTGGGAATGGAAAGCATGAGCGCGTGTAAGCGGTCCAACCATGAAATAAAAAAAACAAACAACAATATGAAAATAGAATCAGTCGACTTTTTTTACTTACGGATGCCAGAAGTACTGGATATCGGGGACGGCAGTCAAGACGCCACATTGGTACGCATACGGGCCGGAGGCCTAGAAGGTTGGGGCGAGTGCGAGGCAGCGCCGCTGCCTACGATCGCTGCCTATGTATGTCCGATGTCGCACAGCGCCTGTAAGCCGGTGCGCTATGGTGTGGAGGGGATGCCGCTTAATGAGCCGGAAGACATCCGGAAAATTGGACAGAAGGTTCATGCGCACAGCTTTGATTTGTTACAGGCCGATCATACGTTGTCGGGAATTGACATTGCGTTGTGGGACCTGTTGGGCAAGAAATTGGGCGAACCGGTTTATCAGTTGCTGGGATACAAGAGGGCTTACCCCAAAACGCCGTATGCCTCTCAACTGTTCGGAGATACGCCGGAACTCACCTATGAGAAAGCGTTGCAGTCGCGGGCTTCGGGGTACCGCGCCGTTAAATTCGGTTGGGGCCCGATTGGACGCGACAGTGCCGCAGTGGATGCGGAACATTTCCGCGCAGCGCGTGAGGGGTTGGGCGAAGATGCGTACTTGATGATCGATCTGGGTACGGTGTGGGGCGAGGATGTGGCGGTAGCCCGCGAGCGGTTGACCGCGTTGAAGGAAGTCAACGCGTACTGGCTGGAAGAACCCTTTGCCAACATGGCCCTGGGTCCTTATAGCGAGCTGGCGAAAAGCGAACCGCGGGTACCGTTGGCCGCTGGCGAGGGATGTAATAACTACGTGCAAGCTGCCGCAATGCTGGATTATGCCGGGCTCGGTTTCATCCAGATTGACACGGGCCGCATCGGTGGCATCACTCCCGCAAAGCGGGTAGCCGATGACGCGGCAGCCAAAGGGATTACCTATGTAAACCACACCTTTACCTCGCACCTGGCGCTGAGCGCTTCCTTGCAGCCTTATGCCGGGCTGGAGAGGGATGTGATTTGCGAATATCCCGTGGAACCGAAGCAACTGGCGCTGGACATTACCGCAGATAAGATTGTACTGGATGTGAACGGGCAGGTTTCCGTACCCGATGCGCCGGGACTGGGGCTCAACGTGCAGCTCGGGGCATTGAAAGATTATGTTGTGGACGCCGAAATCCGCATTGGCGGGGAATTATTATACAAAACTCCCGCAATTGATGGATAACAGACGATTCGAAAACCAAGTGGCAGTCATATCGGGTGGCGCTGATGGACTGGGAAAGGCGATTGCCTTGCGGTTGTCATCGGAAGGTGCAAAGGTGGTTTTGTTCGATCGGAACGAAGAGAAGTTGTCGGAAACGGTGGCGCTGCTGGAGCGTAAGGGTGCGGAAGCGATGGGGGTAAGGCTCGATATCGGTGATGCGCAGGAGGTGGAAGCAGGCTACCGAGCAGCCACTGGAAAATTCGGACGCGTCGATGTGGTCATCAACTCGGCCGGGATCGTGGGGCCCACCAGTACGTCAATTTTAGACTATACCGTAGCGGACTTCGACCGGGTGTACCAAGTGAATTTACGGGGAGCGTTTTTGATGGCAAAGTACGGCCTGCAAGTGATGGCCCGAGCGGGCTACGGCCGGCTGCTGCTCATCGCTTCCATTGCAGGGAAGGAGGGGAACCCATTCATGGCCGGTTATTCGGCAACGAAAGCAGGCGTGATCGGGTTGGTGAAGGGCCTGGGCAAGGAATTTGCCGATAAGGGGATCACCGTGAACGGACTGGCACCGGCGGTAATCAAGACCGCGATGAATGCCGATACCGCTCCCGAGCAGCTGACTTATATGACCAGTAAGATTCCGATGGGGCGGTTGGGTACCGTAGAAGAGGTGGCAGCGATGGCTAGCTTTATCGTGTCGCCAGAAAATAGTTTTTCAACAGGGTTTATATATGATATTTCGGGTGGTCGGGCCACCTACTAACAAGTAATATGTCAAGAAAGAAAGTAGTGGTTTTAGGAGGGTCGTCCGGGATTGGGAAAGCGATTGCCGAGCGTTTTGCGAAAGAAGGATGGCTGGTAATTATCGCTTCGTCAGACCAATCTAAATTGGATGCAGCTTACCCCGGTTTGGCTGGCAGTGGCCACGAAGCTATCCAGTTGGATATCCGTGATGATGCGCGATTAGCGAATTTTGTGTCACACGTCCGTGCGCAGCATGCAGACTTCGATGTGCTCATCAACAGCATCGGGGTATCGGAGCACCTGCCCGTCCTGGAAGCCGACTTCGCGCAATGGGACAATGCTTTGCAGGTGATGTTATATGGGACGGTAAAAAGCTGCCGGGCGTTACTGCCTTACATAAAACAAGGTGGGCGTGTGATCCACATCACGTCTATACACCATGAGCGGGTGGAAAAGGGCAGCTCCGCCTACGGCATGGCAAAGGCGGCCATCACCCAGTTTACCCGTTCACTGGCACTCGAATTGGCACCGAAGAATATTTTGGCGAACACCATTGCTCCGGGCTTCATCGACACCCCCATGTCGGTAGATTGCCATGGCCAAAGCGAGCTAGAGACCGCGTGGTTTCATGATAATTACGTGAAATACGACCATTTGCCGTTGAAACGGGCCGGTAAGCCGGAAGAGGTTGCCGGTGTGGCTTATTTCCTAGCCGGGCCGGACGCTTCTTACGTGACCGGTTCGGTGGTAACGGTGGATGGCGGGCTGACGGTGACGTTTTGAGCGTTGCCGGCCCTGGCTAAAACAATCCCATCTGCCCATTGTCGTCCACACGGATGTCATCGGGGTTGGTGATTTCGAAATCAACCTTTGGCCGCGGTTTGGGCGCTTCCTCCGCGGCCGTGGGTTTTTCCGCCTCCGGCGTTTCCTTTTCAATGGGCTTAGCTTCCGGCTTGGATATGGGTTTCGTCTCTAGCTTTTTTTCGGTCATCGGTACTTTGGCGTCCGCTGCGGGCGGAGTAGTCTCCGCTACTTGAGGTGTTTCCACAGGCGCGGCCGCCGGCGTTTCCAGTACCGCGTCGGGTTCGTCCGCGGACTCCACCGTTGGTGTTTGTTCCATCGGCATAGCCGATTCCATCACCTGCTCTTCGGCCGTAAGCAAGGTCACCTTGGTCACCTCGTGTGAACTCAAGCGATTTCCCTGTGCCTTCATCCCTTTGACGTCGATGATGTCTACAAGGTTTTGCTCCACGGTTTCTGGTGTGCGCGACTTACCCTTGTGGATATCCACCTGAACCGCAGGCGCAGCCGCGTTAGTGATGAGGATGAGCTTCGAACCGGGCTCGTCATTGATGATCGACGTGCGCTTGCCGATCGGCAGGTCGTCAAACAAGAACCGTTTCACATAGTACACCCCCGACTTGCCATCGCGGTGCACCACGCTGTATACCTGCTGGGGGTTGTACTTCTCGATGCGGAGCAGCTTATTGTCGAAGTGGTTGCTCAGGTCGAAGCTGGTCAGCTCGTAGGTGCCGTCGGCCATCACCGTGAGGATCTTGTCGTCGCCGTCGAACTCACCGAGATAATGGCCACGGCCGTCGGCATTGAGCCGCTTCAACACATCGTCAAACCACACTTTGCGGCCGGCTAACGTGGATACACCTTTGCTTTTCAGCATAATTTTCTTGATGGGATATTTCGTCACGATGTTGCCCTGTGAGCTCCGTCCTTTGATGGCTACGTCTGCAAAATCAATATCGAATTGCAGTTTGCGGAGCTTGGATTGCGGTTTGAGATGCACACCCACCACTTCGGCTTCGCCGTTGGGGTTGGCCGTAAAATACAGTATCCGCGACCCTTTCTCGCCTTTGCTAAGGTCGTATTCCTTGTCGCGGGTTACACCTAGTACCGAAAAGCGCTTTACGTAGGATGTGCCCGATTTGCCGTCGCGGTAAATCAAGTTGTACACCGTGCGCTCGTCGCTCTTTTTGAACACGGCCACGTGGATAACATCTTTGCCGACAAACACCTTGTCCTGCACTTTAGTCACCAGGAATTTACCATCGTTGCGGAACACGATGATGTCGTCGAGGTCGGAGCAGTCGCCCACGTATTCATCTTTGCGCATACCGGTGCCCACAAATCCGTCTACACGGTTCACGTACAGTTTCACATTGGCCAGTGCCACCTGTGCGGCTTCGACCCGGTCGAATGCCCGCAGTTCGGTTTTTCGCTCGCGGCCTTTGCTGTATTGCTTTTTAAGGCGCTCGAACCACGCGATGGCGTAGTCCGTAAGGTGCCGAAGGTGGTGGCGTACCTTTTTGATTTCTTCTTCCAGTGCCGCCATCTGCTCGTCCGCCTTCTTCACGTCGAAACGGGTGATGCTGCTCATGGGCTTATCGATCAGCTTGCGGTAGTCATCGGGCAGTATCTCGCGGTAAAACTGATCGAAAAACGGCGTAAACAGTTTGGTGAGCACCAGCACAACGGTGTCGAAGTCGCCCGAATTCTCGTATTCGGCGTGCTTGTACATCCCTTCCTGGATGAAGATCTTGAGTAGGCTGCTAAAGAAAATTTTCTCTTGGAGTTCTTTGAGGCGGATTTCGAGCTCTTGCTTGAGGAGAGCTTTCGTTTGTTTGGTATTGGCAATGAGGATGTCGTTCACACTCATGAAGTGCGGTTTATCGTCGCGTATCACACACGTGTTGGGCGATATGGACACTTCGCAGGAGGTGAATGCATAAAGGGCATCGATGGTCATATCGGGCGAGATGCCCGGTGCAAGGTGGACCATGATTTCCACGTGCTGTGCCGTGTTGTCCTCGATTTTCTTGATTTTGATTTTGCCTTTATCGTTGGCGGCGACAATACTGTCAATCAGCCCACCGGTGGTGGTGCCGTAGGGGATCTCTGTGATAGCGAGTGTTTTTTTGTCGCGTTCCTCGATTTTGGCACGTACGCGGATTTTTCCTCCCCGCTGGCCTTCGTTGTAGGCCGAGCAATCGGCGAGACCACCCGTGGGAAAGTCAGGCAGCAGGTTGGGCCGCCCGCCCCGGAGCACCTCGACGGACGCATCGATGAGCTCGATGAAGTTGTGGGGCATGATCTTGGTGGCCAGTCCCACGGCGATACCCTCAGCCCCCTGGGCCAGCAGGAGCGGGAACTTCACCGGCAGTGTCACGGGTTCGCGGTTGCGGCCATCGTAGCTGAGCTGCCACTCGGTGGTATCGGGATTGAATACCACATCGTTGGCGAATTTGGAGAGTCGCCCTTCGATGTAGCGCGGTGCGGCAGCTGAGTCGCCCGTAATGGGATCACCCCAGTTGCCTTGGCGGTCGATAAGAAGGTCTTTCTGCCCGATCTGGACCATGGCATCCCCGATGGACGCATCGCCATGCGGGTGGTATTTCATGGTGTTACCGATCACATTGGCCGCTTTGTTGAACCGCCCATCGTCCATCTCTTTCAGCGAGTGCAGGATTCGTCGCTGCACAGGCTTGAACCCATCGTTGATGTGCGGCACAGCCCGGTCGAGGATGACGTATGAGGCGTAGTCCAGGAACCAGTTTTCATAAAGTCCCGACAAAGGGATGGTTTGGCTGCTGCCGAGTTGATCTGTGGTATCATTATCCCCGCTGTCGCTGGGGACGGGGTTCGTTTCTTCGCTCATGAAATCGTATCGCTGTTATCTCCTTATTCGCGAACCAAACTTAGTCAAAGTTGGTTTTTTTCGCAAATTTCATTTTTGTATAAACCCAGTTACCACTCATCATTGCCAAAGCAAATTCCTCGTGTACTTTGAAAAATTTTCATCTCTTGAAACGATAGTGAGGTTTTCGGTCAACGCTTGGGCGATAATTATTCGATCGAAAGGATCGCGATGGTGGTATGTTATGGTGGTATGTTAAGGTAAGGAGCTTTTGCAGATGGTCGAAATCTATAGGCAGAAGGTCAATTTCATTGTTTCCTACATTCCTTAAAGTCATCCAATTGGCTTATCAAAGTCTTCCGTCATTTTGAAATAGCCTTTTGCATAACCAAACTGACGCTTTTTTGCCGTGGTTTTTTGTTGCTTTTTGTATTTTAAAAAAGCAACAAAATCGAAAACTTCCTGCTTCAGATTGGCAGGTAAGGAACTGATTTCTGTCAACAATTGAACATCACTCATACCAATTTACCCCTTTATTTTACGCAATAATACGTAATTTCAGGTGTGCTTCAAAGCACCACTAGTGCTACCGCCCAGATTTCCGGTATACCGCCAGTGCCGCAACTTCCAACTGCGGTTCGTACCCCCGCGCCGCCAATAGGGCGGGCACGTTTGTCGCCACATCTTCCAGCACGACCCACGCAGGAAGCTGCGCCGTATCCCAATCGAGGGCAGTGGTTTCCGTGGAAACGATAAGCACATCATACCCATCAAGCGCGGGTACGCCGGCGACGAACTGGAGCGGGTAACGGTTTACTGTAAACGTATTTTGGGCCGCGGCGACCCGATCATCACGGGCATCCCAGCCCGTAACATGCCGCAGGGCGCTATCGTATACCAACAGGAAATCCAATACGCCATAACCGCACCCCAAGTGCAGGAAATTGCCTTTGAGCGGCAACAACCGCAGCAGCTGGTGGTAGTGGTCTTTCCGTTGGTCGAATACTGCCTTCACTTCCCGTTGGATCGCTTTCGGCTTGTACACGAAGTTAAAAAGCAGTTTTTTGCGGAAATAATCCGCCGGCTCCCGCTCGTTGCGCAGCATGCGGAACTCACGCTTGAAATAAGCGGATATTTTCTTGGTGCGCTCGGCATAGGTGGTGCCGAAGGTAGGGTCGTGGGGCGTAATGCGCGGCAGGAACTTCATGGTAATGGGCCCCGGCTTGAGCATATTGTCGTTTTTCGGCAATGCGTGCACGTTGCCGTGGACCAATACGGGTTGGATATCAACCTGCAATTGCTCGGCAAGGTAAAAGGCCCCTTTGTGAAAACGCTGGATCGCCGTGGTCCGCGACCGGGTGCCTTCGGGAAATACAATGACCGAGTAGCCCTGCTTGATTTTAGCCCGTAACTTGTCGAGGTCTTCGGGCCGGTTTCCCGAAGCGGGGTGCGCGCCCACCATGCGCATGGCGCGCCCAAAGAAAGGCGAGTGCAGCTGGCGGTCGTTCATCATGAACACCTGCATCGGATGCAGCAAGCCCATAGTGGGGGTATCCAGGATAGACGTGTGGTTAGCAATGATAATCGCGGGGCGTTGGTACGCATGCGGATTGCGGCCGAGCACAGTCATGCGGATACCGGGCGTGCGGTACATGAGGTTGTGGAAAAACAGCTGCAACACCCGGTGGAAGGCCCGGAATTTTTTCTTCTTGCTGCCGGGGATAATAGGGATAAACAACCGGCCCAGGATGCTGACGGCCATGCCACCTAGGAAGAAATAACCGAACGTAAAGCCTGTAAGGATAAGGTTGACCAGCCGCCAAGGGGTGCTGCCTTTGGCTTGAGGCCCACTGATGAACGTGCGGAAGAGCCACGGCTGTATGGAAAATGACATAAGTACCACCACCAATAGCCCAATAAGCGGGATGATGGAAATGGAGCGTATGGCAGGGTGCTTGGCAAAGACCAGGATGCCGAAGCAAAGGATCGTGGCCAGAGCAGACATAACCACACCGGATTTGTAGGCGGGCATATCCGCTCGGCCGAAGGTGTACTGCTCCAGCAGGCCTTTGGTAACAAAGATGGAGTAATCAACCCCCAACCCGAAAATCAACGTGGTGATGATGATGTTGAATGCGTTGAAATCGACACCCAACAGGCCCATTAGGCCCAGCGTAACCAACCAGCCGAGGAAGATGGGAATATTGGTAACCAGAGTGAGCTCCAAGCTGCCAAAAAAGAGGAATATAACTACGAAGACAGCAATGGATGCGATGAAAAAGAGTGTGTCGAAATCAGCTTCGAGGTTGCTCAACAAGGTTTCCTGCACCTGTTTGCGGTCGATGGCCAGTATGCCGCTGTCATCCGCAAATACCTGCACAAGCTGAGGCGCCTGCTCCTCCTCAACCTTAACGATGGTAGTCACCGTAGCGAGCTCGCGGTCCAGGTTAACAAACTCGGCCAAAAAGAGCGTGTCGAGTAATTGCTGATCGGCCTCATCCAGTGGACTGAACGGCTCTGCGAGGATTTCAGAAAAGGGCTGGAACAGGTTGTCTTTGAAGCCTACACGCACGCCCTCACTGCGGAGTTGCTGCAGAAGCTGCTCCTTTTTGCCGGCCGACCAGAACCGGTTCCACCGGTCGATTTTCTCGCGTTGTTGTGTCGGAGTACTGACAATGCCGCCTACCGATTGGAAACCAAGGATAGCTCCGTTGGCTTCTTGCTGCTCCAGCCGGTGGAACAGCTTAGCATTACGGGAGAAGGCCTCTTCAGCGGTGTTGCCGTAGGCCACCAGGTAAATGGACTTGGCCGCATACTGCATAAGCGAGTCGAGCCGCTGCTCCGCCTGCTTGAGGGGAGCGGGCTGGTAGTTTAGCGCTGCGAGGTCGTCGTTGAAGCCGACACGCTGGAAGGTGAAAAGACTAATACATGTAAGCGCTGCACCGATGCCCAGCACCCATTTGTTGCGGCTGAAGTCGTACCGTGCTATTGCGTCGATAAATGTATTTTGCCGCAGCGTAACTTCGCGCCGCGGTGAATAGACCTGAGGGATGAAGATGAGCGAGAAGAGCGCCGCCCCTAGCACGCTCACGGCGGCAAACACGCCGAGGTCTTTCAGTACGTCGGAATGCAGGAATAGCAAACAAAGGAAATCGACGGCCGTGAAGATGGCGCACATGAGCAATGGTTTGGTGGTGCTTTCAAACAACCGCTTCACATCGCCCGTGCCTCGGTAATGGGTGAGGATATGTAGGGAATAATCGAGCGTGAGACCCAACAGTACCGAGCCGATACCGATTGATATGGCCGATATGGTGCCTTTAAGCCAGTAGAGCACGGCGATACCCAGCAGGCTGCCGAAAGCGGCGGGAAAGAGAATGATGAGCGGGATGGTAGCCCGTCGATAGAAGTAGATAAAGAGCACCACCAATGCCACGAGGGCGATAGCTAATGTATTACGGATATCGTGCTTGATCTGCTGGGCATTGGCAACAGCCATGGCGGTAGCGCCGAAGTACTCGGCGTTAGCATGGCCCGCGAACGCGGTGTTGAGACCGGCGACGGTTGCGTCTAGGATACGGATGAATTCGGTATTATGGGCAGTTTCGCTCGCGCCAGCAGTGGTGGTGATGAAGGCGAGCAGGTTGCTGCCTCCGCGGGCGATGACGTAACCGTCATCGAGTACCACCCCCTGGCCCGATTGCAAACGCTGAAATTTGCGAAGCCCCATGAACGTGAGGCCCAGCGGATCTTGCCGGAGCATGGGTGCTGTAACAAAGCTTTGCGGAGCGGTGATGGCCTGGTAGGTACGATCTACGATAGCCACAATCGAGTCGGGCTGGAGCAACGAATCGATATGGCGGTAATCGCTTTCATCGAGGAAGAGCGGCAGGTTATCGGTTACCATATCCATCAAATCGGCGAGTTGGTCGTCTTCAAGCCGTACCTGCAGCCGTTGGATATAAGGGCCGGCGGCTTGATTGATAGCTGTAGCAAAGCTATCGGCATACGCCTTAAGTGCAGTGATATCGCCCGTATCTGCCGCTGTGACATGGATTACGGTCTTATCGGCGAAATTGGCCGACCGCAATACCTCGCTGACATGTTCAGTGCCCTCACTGGTCGGGATGAGCTTGGTGATGTCTTCTTCAAACCGGATGCGGCTAGCCCAATAGGCAAGCAATGCAAAGAGCAGCGGCACGGCAACAAAGAACACGGTCCGGTGCTTCTTCAGGTAATCATATATGGAATAAAAAAACGAAGCCAACTACACGTAATTTGTCTCGGCAAAGGTAGAAGATTTAACTGGATGTATCGCAAAAAGCCTTGAGAGGGCCCGGGGATGATTCAAAGAAGGGTCCATAATGATATGAATATAACCTGTATTTAAAAATAGGATAACATGTATATTTTATCGTCTTCCCATCGTCTTTTGATGGTCTTTTTATCGTCTTTAATACGATAAAAAGACCATAAATACACGTTAAAATTACCTTGAATTTGTATTTATGCCTTCATTCTAAATAGTATTTGGGTAGTTATTATATTGGACCCATTTTGGAAAGATGGTGGAAACTTGTCAGGCACGTGGCTTGCGGTGGTGTTGCCGAGTCAGCAAAAAATAACTCGCCAAACCGAATACACTGGCGCTAACGGTAGCCAATACCACGCTTCCCAAAAGGTATTCCGTAAGATGCTGTCGGATAAAAGGCTCGTAGGTGTCGATTTCTTGCCATTTGAAGGCGGTTTTGGCTGGCAACCCCACTAAGAAGGAGCCGATTTGTATGCACGCATAGATGATGAACGGGATCAGCGGTGGGATACTCACATTGGAGAAGGCAAAGGCAATCAATTTATTGAGCCGTAATACAACCGCGAGGAACAGAACGATAACCGTTTGGAAGCCCCAGAATGGCGACAATCCGATGAGCACCCCGAGCGCAACAGACGAAGCCTTCTTCCAGGGCGGATCATCGCTGTGCAGCAGGTCTTCCAGAAAGAAACGGCGGAACCCTTTTTTCCGGAACGTACGGAAATAGTCGCGCGGCCGGATATAAAACAATGTCACCAATACCAGCCAGGTGTTGAGGATACTGATACGCGTGAAGTCACGGAACGGCCGGAAGTGCGACACCCGCTCGGTGGGATCATATAGCACCTTGACGGGCACATTGCGCACCGGTATGCCACGCCAGGCAGCTTTCACGATAACCTCGACCTCAAATTCAAATTTCGTGGTATAAAAGCGGATTCCCTGCAATGCCTTGAGTGGGTAAAGCCGGAAACCCGACTGCGTGTCGGATAGATTGATGCCGGTTTCAAACCGGAACCAGAAATTGGAAAACCGGTTGCCGAAGCTGCTCTTGCCGGGGATGCCTTCGCGTTCCATATTACGGTCGCCGATAAGTAGGGCCATACCTTCGGCCTCGATGGCGCGCACGAATACGGGGATGTCGTTGGGAAAATGCTGGCCATCCGAGTCGATGGTGACCGCATAATCAAAACCACGGGCGGTGGCCTCGCGGAAGCCGGTGCGCAAGGCGTTGCCTTTCCCTTTATTGCGCGGCAAGTGAATAACGGTAACACCGGTGTATCCGGCTAAGATTTCCGACGTAGCGTCGGTAGATCCGTCGTTGACGACGATGGTCCGGGCCGTATACCGGAATACGCCTTCCAGCACCCGGGGCAGCGTTTTGGCATTGTTGTAGGTGGGAATGATTACACAAGCATTGATGGATGCTAATACCTCGTTGTCGGTCATTCAGGTTAATTCGTCACTTTTTTGAAAACTCGTCGAAATAGCCATCGATCATGGCTTTCAGCCCTCGATCTTCCAGCGACGGTAGTGCCTGCCGGATGAATTGCCGATCGTCTTCGATGCTGTGATTGTATTTCAGGAATTTTGGCAAGTGTTCCTGTACGCTGAGCCGGATTAGCCGGATTTCGGCATTATTCGGTTCACTAGCAATAGCTTGTTCAATCCAGGGTACCGCTTCCTTCACTTTTGGCCCGCGCGCTGAGAGCTTTTCGTACCGTGCCAACAGCATCAATCCGGCGCCCTTGTAGGCCGCCAATACGGGCTCGTCGTTTTTCGTTACACCAGCCAGCGGCTCATAGAATGCTTGCGCCTGTTCCTTAGACTTGGTCGCATCCCGGTAAAGTAGTCGTAGTGTTTCGAGGTCTTGCGCGCAAACCAGCACAACACACAATAGTGCCGCCAAAAGGGAAAATAGCTTCTTCATCACCTAAATTTTTTGGAAAACACCGCTGAACTTAAGGGCCGTGGTGTTTTCGAAGGATGTGGTGCTCCTAATGGAAAGCAGCCCATCTTCTTCTTCAACATCTAATTCGACTTGAATGTTTGGATGCTGATAAGGATTGATTATTGCCATGAACTTGACATTTCGTGCCTTTTTCAGCATCAGCGGTCCCGTTGCCCACTTTTCGGCCAGCTCTTTGATGATTTGCATCATACATACGCCCGGTGTTACCGGATTGCCCGGGAAATGACCTTCGAAGACAGCATGGGCGCTATTGAGGGAAATCGATGCCGATACCTTTGGTCCGTCGACGGTGAACGCAACGAGCGAATAAAAATCGTGTAACAGCGACATAAGGAGCAAAAGTAAAAAAGAACGGGAATATAAATGGATTTTTGTTAATATTGACCGATTTACGATATATGCGCATGAAGCTATTGACGATCTGTTTATTTTTAATTACTTGCCCACTGATCATACTCGCCCAACACGTTCATCTTCTTATCGGTACGTACACCCAGGACGGCCAGCGTGAAGGTATTTATGTCTATCAATTTGATGTGAAAACAGGTGAGGCGATGGCCGTAAGCAGTGCGGAGGCCGAAAACCCGTCGTTTCTGGCCCTTAGTGCCGACAGCAAGTATTTATATGCAGTGAATGAGAATGGCGAAGGAAAAGGTGCAGTGAGTGCTTATGCATTCGATGACTCGCAAGGCATACTTACGTTTCTGAATCGGCAGCTTACCAGGGGCGACCACCCGTGCCACGTAGTTACGGATAGTGACGGTAACCACGTGATTGTTTCTAATTACTCGGGGGGTAGCGTTAGCGTATTTCCCATTGGTCCAGCAGGCAGTCTGGGCGGAATGGTGCAGCAAATCCATCATGAGGGTAGCGGCCCTGACCCGCAACGGCAACAGGCTCCGCACGTGCATTCCGCTTTTTTCAATCACGATGAAACGCAACTGTTTGTACAGGATCTCGGTACGGATAAAGTCAATATCTACGATTACAGGCCTGAAAATGTCGCTGATCCCCTGGCTGCGGCGACACCGCCGTTTCTAACGGGTACGCAGGGAGGCGGGCCCCGCCACCTCACCCTCTCGGCGGACGGTCGGTTTATCTACTTGGTGCAGGAGATGGCTGCGACGGTAATGGTTTATGAACAGCGTGAGGATATGTGGGAAGCCATCCAGGAAGTACCCATAAATGAGGCAGGCTTTGACGGACAGGACGGTGCGGCCGACATCAAATTATCGCCAGACGGGAAATTCCTGTATGCATCTAACCGCGGCGATGCCAATACCCTCGCAATCTACCAGGTAGAGAGCACTTCGGGCAAGCTGACTAAAATCGGAAATCAGCAGGTATTGGGCCGCGGACCACGTAATTTTGCATTGTCTCCCGATGGTAGGTTCCTGTTGGTGGCTAATCAAAATACGGACCAAGTGGTGGTCTTTAGCAGGGGCGCAGACACTGGGCTACTTACCGATACAGGCCATCGGATACGTGTAGGTTCGCCGGTGTGTTTGGTTTTTGCGGATCTGTGAAACCCCCTCACAAGTTTACTTGTTCCCTTCCTCACCGCTGTCAAGTTCATGCGTCTCCTTGTCATACATGCCGGCAAGGTCGTCCTGTATGGTTCCTTTCCATTGGTCAGTATTTATTAAGTAGGCTGTACGGGCAATGAGGTGGGCGGCCACGGGTGCGGTAAGTACCAGGAAGAAGATAATGGCCAAGGCTTTCGTGGTAACGGATACTTCCTCCGGAAAGTAAAAAGCCGCACTTAGCAATAACAATCCACCGCCCAGCGTGGCGGCTTTTACCGTAACCGATAGCCGCAGGTAAAAATCGGGCATCCGTAAGATACCAACCGCAGCAATAAGAATTGCGATTGCGCCGATGGTGCAAAGCAGTCCGATGATGATGTCGATCATTTTCTCCCCCTTTTTTCGATGTAATAAGAAAATGCAATGGTGCCTAAAAAAGCGATGAGCGCCAGGATCATGGCGACATCAATAAACGTCGATTTACCGGTGCTGATGCTGTAAACGGTAATAACGCTGATGCCGATGGTAATTAGTAAATCCAATGCGATTACCCGGTCTACAATCGTAGGGCCTTTAAAGAGCCGGATAAACACCAGCAACAATGAAACCGCCAGGATCGGTAAAATCACATAATCAATATAACTATCTAATGTCATCGGATAATCTCCAATAGTTTACGCTCAACGCTTTCCCTAATCTGTTCGATAAACTGTTCCTTACTTTTCATATACATCGCATGGATATAAATGGCTTTGCGGTCTTCGCTAACGTCAATAACAAGTGTGCCGGGCGTTAACGCAATCATCGTGGATAACATGTTGATTTCGAAGTCACTTCTGGCTTCCATGGGATATTTTACGATGCCGGGCTTCATGAAAAATTTTGGTGTGACCACATCGTAGGCTACCTGGATGTTGGCTTTCACCATTTCATAAATGAAATACAAAATAAAGCTGATGATTTTAGGGACACGGTTGAAGTACCGCCGGTCGCTTTCGTTACGGTTCATCAGCCATAACAGGAAAAAACCGATGGCAAATCCGAATAAGAAATTTGAATAATACAACACCCCTGTCAAAGCGACCCAAGTAAAGGCGAGTAGGAGGTTCATCAGAAAATGTTTGACCATAGCTTTACCGTTTACTGTAATTCATTCGTTCTTAAAACCGCCTCGATGTAAGGCGTAGTGTCTTTCATCTCGCCGGCAATATGTTTGGCTACCGAAGAGATGTTTTCGGCACCCAATCCGATGTAGAGGGTGATAGCGGCCAGAAAAACGATGGGCGCCACGAGCAGCGATTTCCTGAAGGCGCTTAGCGGTTGGAAATCGTCGGTGAGCTCGGTTTCGCCTTCCACCACAGGTTGGTCTTTCCAGAACACTTTTGCCCACATCACCGAGATGACGTATAACGTAGCAAAGCTACCGATTATGATGGCGGCTATCAATGCATATTGATTGTCCATAAAGCCCGCCTCAAACAAATGGATTTTGGGCCAAAAGCCCGAAAGTGGCGGGATGCCCACCAGCGAAAAGAGCACCACAGCCATAACTAATGAAAGCAATGGGTATTGGGCATAGAGGCCACCAAGCTTATCCATATTCATGGTGCCGCGCAGCTTCCGGATGAGCCCAGCAATCAGAAAAATGTTGGTTTTGACCATGATATCGTGGAACAGGTAGAACAGGGCGCCTGTCAGGGCAACCTCAGAGAACATGCCTAGGCCGCCCACCATGAATCCGATGTGGCACACGATGAGGTAGGAGAACATCCTCCGGATGTTGTTTTTGATAACGGCACCGAAGGTACCGGTAAGAATGGTGAAGATAGCGATGCCGATCAACAACGTACGGGTGAACTCATCGGGGATGAAAATCAGCGTAAACATCCGGAATAAGGCGTAAATACCTACCTTGGTGAGCAGTCCGCCAAATATGGCGGCTACAGCCGAGGGCGGGGTATGGTAAGACGAAGGCAACCAAAAATACAACGGGAACACAGCTGATTTGATGCCGAACCCGATGATGAAGAAAATCGCGGTGATATCCACCAGTGTCTGATTTTCCAGTGCAGCCACTTTTAGCGACAGGTCGGCCATGTTGAGCGTGCCGGTGATGCCGTACAGGATAGCGATGCCGGTGAGGAAAAACGTGGAAGCCAGGATGTTCATGGCCATGTATTTTACCGAGCCTTCGATCTGCGCTTTGCGGCCACCCAGCGTCATCAATACGAACGAGGCGATGATGACGACCTCAAACCATACGTAGAGGTTGAAAATATCGCCCGTAAGAAAGGCGCCGTTCAGCCCCATTAGCAGAAAATGGAAGATGGGAAAATAGCCATATATGATTCGGCCACGCGCGATTCCAGTGGCCGAGAAGACGGAAACGGCGAGCCCTGAAAATGAGGTGAGCAACACCATACTGCTGCTGAAGACGTCTGCTACAAACGTGATACCGAAAGGTGATTCCCAACCCGCTGCCTGCATGGTGAGTATACCGCCCTGCCAGACCTTGGTGAACAGACCGATGGCAACCAGCATGCCAATTGTGCTACCGATGATGCTAATAATCCGATTAGCGATTGTCTTGCGCCAAAAGAAAAGCAGCAAGATAGCCGTAAACAGGTGGACAACAACGGGAAAAACTATGGTGTTATCAATCATATATCTTCTTCTTCCGGCGTATTTAAATCGTCAAGGTCGTCCGAATTGACCAGTACATAAACCCGTTTCAGCAATACGATGGCGAAAGACTGGATGCCGAAACTGATTACGATGGCCGTGAGTATTAGGGCCTGTGGAATGGGGTCGGCATAAATGTCGGTAAATAACTTGGCCGCGCTATCGATTACCGGCGGTTTGCCTTTGGTAATGCCCCCTAATAGGAAAATCAACAGATTGGCTCCATTGCCCAATAAGGTGATGCCCACGAGTAGTTTCACCATACTGCGGCGTAGCAGCATGAACATGCCACCAGCGTACAATACAGCAATCAATATGATAAAAACAATTTCCATGGGCTACTCGGCATATTGGGCAATGGTAAACAAAATGGTGAGAACTACGCCAATGACCACCAGATACACACCCAAGTCGAAAAACAGGGCCGAGCCAATCATGCCGATGACGGGGAAAGGTTCATCAAACCAAAGGCCCGTCATTACAGGCTCGCCACCGAGCATGGGTGCAAACATGCTGAGTGCCGCCAACCCGAGGCCCATGGGAATGAACGAGCTGGGATGGGTGCGGAGCAGTTTGAGTGTGGCTTCGTTACCGTGGGTGAAGCTATGGAGCACGAAGGCGATGGCCGCGATGAGCCCCCCTACAAAGCCGCCGCCCGGGTGGTAATGTCCACGCAATAAAATGAATATCGAGAAAAGCAGCAAGATGGGCAGCAGGTAACTCGATGCAGTTTTTAAGATGGCACTATTCATATCATTACTCTTTCTCTGTTGCTTTTAGTCGTAATTTTAATAAACTGACCACACCGATGGCGGCAATGCTCAATACCACGATTTCAAACATGGTGTCGAGCCCCCGGAAGTCGACCAAGATAACGTTGACCACATTTTTTCCCTTGGCGAGGGTATAGGCGTTATCGCCGTAAAATTGGCTGATCTCCTGATCAACGGGTTGGTTCAATACCTGTATGGCGATAAGCGCGATAATCAGTCCGAAGGCCGATGCCACAAGTCCATCGCGTATCCGTATTTTGCGGTTGGCAAAATTCAGGAACGGCGGTAGCCGGAACAGTACCAGCACGAACAACACGACCGTCAGCGTATCGATACTGAACTGGGTCATAGCTAAATCGGGGGCGCTGTAAAAAACAAACAACAGGCACACGCAGTAGCCGAGGACGCTGGTGGCAACCACTACCGTGAGGCGCGAAGACGCCGTGACCGTGATGTATACGGCGGCAATGAGGATGGCGGCAACCACCACTTCGTATATAGCCACGGGCGAAAGGTTGTCAATGGTGAGGCGTATCGGCCCGCCGGTAACTAGCCTAGCCGCGAATAGCAATATGGCGGCCACGATAATGCACAGCAGGTACACCCGCAGGTAACCATTGTGCAGCGTGCGCGTATATTTGATGGATATTTTACGGGCGAACCGGGCCAGTTGGCCGATAACGTGCTTGGGCGACATCGTGTTGTAGCGCTCAATGCTGGCCAGACTAGCGGCAGAAGGCTTCCTGAAGAAATACAACAACGTGCCCAACGCGAGAGTGACCCCGCTCAACAGCAATACCAAGTTGAAACCGTGCCATAGTTTGAGTGGCGAATCGATGGCCGATTGATGCATGGCTTGTGCAGCAGGGTTGAGCAGCGCACCATCGACTAACCAAGGGGCGCAACCGAAGACGACGCCCAGCACGGCCAGAAGCAGCGGTGCACCCCACAGCAGTCCATGCGGTAGGTGTACCTGGCTGAAGTGCCCGGGGAGCGTGCCCGTAAACGGCCTGATGCCTGCCAGGAAGCCTGCGCATAGAAGCAGTGCGTTGGTTAAAACCGCTAACGCAGTGAGCACGATGGTTAAGATTCCGGTCGTATGTAAGGTTGCTTCGTAAATGAGATCTTTGCCGATAAAGCCGAAGGTGAGCGGCAAGCCGGCGCTGGATAAAGCAGCCAGGAGACCGGCGATGGAAAGCGGCATTAATACCTTGCGCAGACCCGATAACTGCGTGATATCGCGGGTGCCGGTTTCATGGTCGATGACGCCCGCAGTTAAAAAGAGTGACGCTTTGTAGAGCGCGTGCACCAAGATGAAAACGGATGCCGCCAACAACGATTCGGAGGTGCCGATGCCGATAAGGAAGACCAACATGCCCAAAGCCGCGACGGTAGAATAGGCCAAAATCGACTTGAGGTCCGTCCGGAAAATGGAATGGAACGCGCTGTAGAGCATGGTGATACCGCCAATGGCTACGAGTGGGTACATCCAATAATCGGTGCCGCCCAGTACTGGTTGGAGCCTAGCGAGGAGGTACACGCCGGCTTTGACCATCGTGGCTGAATGCAGGTATGCCGACACGGGTGTAGGGGCTTTCATGGCTCCCGGTAACCAGAAGTGGAACGGGAACTGGGCCGATTTCGTGAATGCGCCGGCAAAAACCAAGAGCAATATCAGACCGTAGAGGGCATGGTTTTTCAAAAATTCATTGGTGCCCAGCATCTCCTGGATGGAGTAGCTGCCCGATAGGTGGCCCATCAGAATCAACCCGGCCATGAGCAGAAACCCGCCACCGCCGGTAACACCCAAGGCAATCAGCGAGCTTTTGCGGGATGCTGCGTTGTCGTTATTGAATCCGATGAGGAAAAACGAGCTGATGCTGGTGAGTTCCCAGAAGATGAAAAGGAGTAAGACGTTGTCTGACAGCACTACGCCCAACATCGCTGCCATGAAGAGGCTGAGGTAGGCATAGAACCGATCGAGGTAGCGGTGACCTTTTAGGTAGGGCGCCGCGTATAGAAATACCAGCGACCCGATGCCGGTGATCAACAGACTGAACAACAGGGAGAGGCCATCCAGGTGGAAATCGAAATTCACACCCAGCGAAGGCACCCATGGCTGGTGGAAATGGATATCCCGGCCAGCTTGGATTGCCGGTATAAAACTGGCAAAATAGGCGAATAGGCTAATCGGCAACAGGGAAGCCAATATAGCCAACCGGCCCTTCAGGTACTTCCCGAAAGGGATATATAAGATGGAAACAATAAGGCCTGCAAGTACAGCTATCAACATCAATCAAGTTCGTTTAGTCCTTGGAGGGCACTAAAATATATAAATTTCTACAAGGGAATCGTATAAAAGTTGAAATAATAGGAATTATTGAAGGTTCTTCTTAATATTGGATGTTCTCAAAATAAATCATTAGTAAACGATGAAGATAGCGATATTAGATGGATACCCATTGAACCCCGGCGACCTGAGCTGGCAATATTTGGAAAAATACGGCGATGTGAAGGTATACGAACGCACGGCTCCGGCTGAAATTGCCGAACGGGCTGCTGGTGCCGAGATTGTGTTGACCAACAAGGTGCCCTTGACTACCGAAGTGCTGAAACAGCTACCGGATCTGAAATACATCGGGGTACTGGCAACCGGATATAACATCATCGATATTGCATATGCCAAGGAACGGGGGATTGTGGTAACCAACGTGCCGGGATATAGCACCCAATCGGTGGCGCAACTTACATTCGCACTTCTGCTGGAACTTTGCCATCATGTGCAGCGGCACAGTGACCGGGTGAAGGAAGGCAAATGGTCGCAATCGCCCGACTTCAGCTTTTGGGACTATCCGCTGATTGAGCTTGCCGGAAAGACCATGGGGATCGTTGGTTTTGGCGACATCGGTAGGCAGGTGGCGGATATTGCCACGGCCTTCGGTATGCACGTTGTGGCTCAAAGCCGTACGGAGACCAACCAATCGCAGCGCCCCAATTTCCGATGGGTGGGGTTGGATGAACTGTTGGAACAGTCGGATGTGGTGAGCCTACATTGTCCGCTGACGCCTCAAACACAAGGATTGATAAATACAGATACCTTGGCCAAGATGAAAGCCAGCGCCTTTTTGTTGAATACTTCGCGGGGGCCATTGGTGGATGAGGAAAGCCTGGCCGCTGCATTGGATGCGGGTAAGTTGGCAGGAGCAGGTGTGGATGTGCTGGCGGCGGAACCGCCCCCTGCGGACAGCCCATTGTTTGCTGCGAAGAACTGCTTGGTAACGCCGCACATTGCTTGGGCCACTAGAGAGGCCCGAGCCCGCTTGATGGGTACGGTTGAGGAAAACTTGGAGGCCTACATAGCGGGCCGGCCAAACAATGTGGTTAATCAGTAATTGATGCATATCCTTATAGCTCCAAATGCTTTTAAACATGCGATGGATGCCGCTGCTGCCGCGGAGGCAGTCCAGCATGGGTTGTTGGCAAGCCGGCTCGCTTGTACGTGCCAGTGTTTTCCGATAGGCGACGGGGGCAACGGTACCTGCCGGTTGATTATAGACCGCCTGCAGGGTGAGCTGGTGCGCGTGCAGGTGATGGACCCGCTAGGTCGGCCGGTAACTGCAACATTCGGCTTGGTCGAAGGCGGGGAGACTGCTGTGATTGAAATGGCCGATGCTTCTGGGCTCCACTTGCTGGCACAAACAGAACTGGATCCGCTGCGTGCCAACTCGTACGGAACGGGCCAATTGATTCAGGCGGCGTTGGACAGGGGTGCCCGGAAAATCCTCATCGGCATGGGGGGATCAGCTACGGTAGATGGTGGTAGCGGTATGCTCCGGGCCCTTGGCGTTCGGTTCCTCGACCGCACGGGAAAGGAAATAACGGCCCTACCGGCTGGCTTGGGGGCACTGCATACAATTGACCTGTCTGGCTTGGACGGACGGTTACAGCAGGTAAAGGTGACGGTGCTCTGCGACGTGGATAACCCGTTGCTGGGTGAAACCGGTGCAGCCCAAGTGTTCGGTCCGCAGAAGGGTGCATCTGACAATCAGGTGCGGCAATTGGATGACTTATTGGTGCACTACGCCGAGGTTATACAGTTGAAGACCGGCGAGGACATTACCACCCGCCGCTCCGGCGGTGTAGCTGGTGGGGCTAGTGCCGGCCTGGCCGGCCTGTTGGGCGCGGAGCTGGTCGATGGGATTGATTACTTCCTGGATTTAACCCGCTTTGATGAATCGTTGTCGAAGAGCGACCTCGTGATTACCGGTGAAGGACGGATCGACAGGCAGACATTGCAGGGCAAAGGACCTTTTGGCGTTGCCAGCCGTGCCAAGCGGATGGGATTGCCAGTAATCGGTCTGGCGGGTAATATACCCGTTACGGTAGATGGTGAGCTCGCAGCATATTTCGATGCGTTGCTGGCTATTGGCAGCGGGCCGTCGTCGCTGAATGAGGCTTTGGCTGCCACTGCCGATGATCTGGCTCGAACGGCAAAGCAACTCGGGAACTTGTTGGCGATTTCACCTGGTATCCGATAACAAATCGATAACAATCCGATTACTCAAGAAATACTGTAAATTTTTATGTTTGTGCGAAATCCATGAACGTTGTAACTAAAAGATACTGAAATGAAGAAAAATCGATGGTCGCTATTAATGGTATGTTTCGTGTGCTTTTTTGCGGTGGGCAGCCACGCTCAGGAAGCGCAGTACGAACCACCAAAATTAAGTAATCCGGACTCCTGGTCTTTGGTGTTGCTGCCGGATCCGCAAAGTTATGTGAAATTTGAGCGTAATCAAGGTATTCTTGAACTGATGACGAGCTGGGTGAGTGAACAGATCGAACCGTTGAATATCGGGATGGTAGTCTGCACGGGGGATTTGGTAGAACACAACGACTGGCTAAACCCCAACGGTACACAAGGTAACCAGCCTGGCAAGCAGCAATGGGAGGCCGTAGCACGGGCATTTGGACGGTTGGATGGCAAGGTACCTTATGTAGTAGGTACTGGCAACCACGATTACGGAGTGAAAAACATTGAGTATCGGCGTACGAACTACCACCAGTATTTCCCTGTGGACAAGAATCCGCAGTCGCAGAAACTGCTGCGCGACGTGGGCATCGACAACGAAGGGTATCCTTCACTGACGAACGCAACGTATGAGTTTACGTCGCCCCATGGGCGGCAGTTTCTCTTAATGGTGCTTGAGTTTGCACCCCGTGACACCGTGCTGCGCTGGGCGCTTGAAACCGTTAACCAAGAGCGATATGCCGGGCATACCGTTATTTTACTTACCCATTCGTACCTCAATTCAGCGAGTGAGCACATTGTGAAAGAAGGCTACCCGATCACGGACGGCAACTACGGTGCGGCTGTATGGGAAAAACTGGTGAAACCTTCGAAAAATATACAACTGGTGTTCAGTGGCCATATCGGTAAGCCGGACGATGTATTGGGCCATATCGGCTTTCGCACGGATACCAATGCCGGTGGAAAAACGGTACAGCAGATGGTTTTCAATGCACAGGCGCTGGGCGGTGGCTGGCATGGCAATGGCGGCGACGGTTGGCTGCGCTACCTGGAATTTCTGCCCGATGGTAAGACGGTGAACGTAAAGACGTTTTCGCCGTTGTTTGCGGTATCGCCAGCCACGCGGCATCTTGCATGGCGCACGGCCGACTACGATGAGTTTTCGTTTAAGCTCGACTGAATTATAATGGAACGCGGATGATGCCGATGTGACGGTTATCCGCGTTCCTAAATGCTTATCCCCTCAACTTCTCCGCACCTTCCTTGATTTCTTCTACCACGGCGGGATCTAGCAGTGTAGTGATGTCGCCTAGATTGGATGTGTCGCCCTCGGCTATTTTCCGGAGGATGCGTCGCATAATCTTACCTGACCGGGTCTTCGGCAGGCCGCTGACAAACTGGATTTTATCGGGTTTGGCTATAGCTCCGATAATACGGCTTACCGTTTGGTTGATATCCTGCCGGGTAAGGTTTTCGTCTACGTGGTGGCCGGAGGCGATGACATAGGCATATATGCCTTGGCCCTTCACCGAGTGCGGGTAACCCACGATGGCTGATTCGACTACATCGCTGTGCATGTTGATGGCGTTTTCCAGCTCGGCTGTACCGATGCGGTGGCCCGAAACGTTCAATACATCATCTACTCTGCCCGTAATGCGATAATAGCCGTCTTCATTGCGCAGGCAGCCATCGCCCGTGAAATACATGTTTTCATAAGTCGAGAAATAGGTCTGCCGGCAACGCTCATGGTCACCGTAGGTGGTGCGGATCATACCTGGCCACGGGAACTTGATGCAGAGGTTACCACTCACGTTATTGCCTTCCAATTCCTTGCCACCTTCATCGACAAGCACCGGTTGGATGCCCGGTAATGGCAGCATGGCGAAACTGGGAATGGTAGGCGTGATACCCGCAATGGGGGAAATCAGAATGCCGCCATTTTCTGTCTGCCACCAGGTGTCTACGATAGGTGCCTTTCCCTTTCCGATTTTTTCATTATACCAATGCCAGGCCTCTTCGTTGATAGGCTCGCCCACGCTACCTAGCTTACGGATACTGCTGAGGTCTTTGCCGTCCACATACCCATCACCAGCTGCCATCAACGAGCGGATCGCGGTAGGTGCTGTATATAGGATGTTCACTCGATGCTTTTCAACGATATCCCAAAAACGCCCAGCATCGGGCCACGTGGGTATACCCTCGAACATCAATGATGTAGCGCCTTGCGACAGCGGACCGTAAATGATGTACGAGTGGCCTGTGATCCAGCCGATGTCGGCGGTACAGAAATATACTTCGTCTGGTTGGTATTGGAATACGTTGGAAAACGTGTACCCCGTATAAACCATATAGCCCCCGCAGGTGTGTACAACCCCTTTGGGCTTGCCCGTAGAGCCTGAGGTGTAGAGGATGAACAACATATCTTCGGCATCCATCTCTTCGGCAGGGCAGGTGGGATTACCTTGGGTTTCTACTTTGGTGATCTCATCTTCCCACCACACATCGCGTCCCTTAATCATAGAAACCGGTGTACGGGTGCGGGTAAGCACAATAACGCGATTTACAGATTTACATTGCACCAATGCATCATCTACAATGTTCTTGAGTTCGATGGTTTTTGTACCACGGAACCCACCATCCGATGTGATGACCAGCTTGCAGCCGGTGTCGTTTATGCGGTCGGCGATGGATTGTGCTGAAAAGCCGCCGAAGACCACCGAGTGGATGGCGCCGATGCGCGCACAGGCCAACACCGCAATAACGAGCTCGGGTACCATCGGCAAATAAATACATACGCGGTCACCCTTGCGTACACCGTTGTTTTTCAGTACGTTGGAAAATTGCTCTACTTTTTCAAGCAGTTGTTTGTAAGTAAGCACCCGATGCGCCTCGTTGGGGTCGTTGGGTTCCCAGATGATCGCCGGCTTATCGCCTAATTGGTAGATATGGCGGTCTAAGCAGTTTTCAGTGATATTGAGCTTTGCGCCTTCAAACCATTTTATATTGGGTTCCTTGAAATTCCAGTTTAATACGTTATTCCACTTACGGCGCCAATAGAAGTGATCGGCGATCCCCGCCCAGAATTCCTCGGGTTTTTCTACGCTGTCTTGGTAAACCCGCTGGTATTCATCAAATGATTTGATTTGTAAATCCATATTTAGTTTAACTTTTTTGTGTTATTTTGTCGGACAATAAATTGGCCTATTGGGTATATAGAAGGGGCTAATTTACATACTTTTTGCAAAAAAGCGAATTTTCCGCCGGGTGCTACCAAATTACAATCAAAGGTTTCTGGATACCTTGCTATTTAGTAATGTATTTATTGCCTGTTGTGCCGTGGCGCAGGGGGGGATGACCTATCTCTTGCTTTCATTGCCTGTTGACTATACGGTATTGGCTATTCTTGGGGGTGCAACACTGGCATTGTATAACTTCAGTATGATCTTAGCGAAGCCGCGGCACCCGGAAACCTCTCCCTTCCGGCGGGTGAGGTGGGTATTCAGGCATGAACGGTCTCTCTGGGTGTGGACCGGGGTAGCATTGTCACTTGCCTTGGTGCTCGGATTGCAACTACATATTCCATCGTTTATATTGCTGGGGGTGATGGGTGCCATGGGCCTGGCGTATAACCTGCCAATTGTGCGGGTAGCCGGGGAACAGCGAAGGGCAGGGCTGCGACAGATTACCGGATTGAAATTGTTTTACATCGGTTTGGTTTGGGTGATGAGTAGCGTGTTGCTCCCGGTAGCGGAAGCGTATCACGATGACCTCCACATTGTATGGTCCCAAGTATGGCAATTGATGGCCTGGGTATTCCTTTTTGTGGTGGCAATCACCATCCCGTTTGATATTCGTGATATTTATCAGGATCGGTACTACGGGTTGAAAACCATCCCGGTATTATTCGGTGAACGTAAAGCGCTGGTGTTATCCAGCGCATTGTTGGCGGTACAGATGGGATGGGTGTGGTTTAGCGATTACCCGCTGGATATCCGACAAGCGTTGATTGTCGTGTCGGCCCTATGCCTGCTGTTTATTTTGGCACCGCCGGTCAAAAAGAACGAGTATTACTATTTTCTGTTTCTCGATGGCATGATGCTTCTACAGTTCTTCGCCGTGTGGTTGGCGTTATTGGGCTGAAGCTTCCCCCGATAGATGGACAATTACTTTTTCAACAAGTATATCTGCGATTTTAAAATAGCTTTCCACGCTCCATCCGGCCACGTGCGGGCTGCATATCACCTTTTCGTGCGCAATTAACGGCTCGAACCAAGGCTGCTCATTCAGCGCCGGGAATTTTTCGACGGGCAATACGTCAAACGCGGCCCCCAGTATCCTTCCTTCATCCAGGGCCGCCAGTACCGCCGGAATATGGACGATTTCGCCACGGGCGCCATTCAGAAAGAATATCGGTTTACGGAAACGGGCTAAATACGCGTCATCGACCATTTGGCGGGACACCGCCGTAAGCGGAATATGCAGGCTGACCACATCGGCCCGTTCTGTTACCTCTTCCATGCTTGCTTCCGTGGCGTATGCATCGCTGAATCCGGTTTTGTACTTATCATACGCAATTACGTCGACGTTGAAACCAGCAAGCTTGCGGGCCATGGCACCTCCATTATTGCCGTAGCCGATGAGTGCGACGGTACGTCCGCCGAGTTCCAAACCGCGGTTCTCTTCACGCTGCCAAAGACCGCTCTTAATCTCGGTGTTGCCGCGATTTAGGTTATTCATCAGCGACAACAGCATGCCTACCATATGCTCACCTACGGCATCGCGGTTACCCTCGGGTGCGTTGAGCAAGGTGATTCCGCGCGCTTGTGCATAAGCTTCGTCAATGTTGTCCATGCCCGCGCCTCCCCGCGCGATGAATGTGAGTTGCGGAGCTGCGTCCATAAAAGCAGCATCAACTTTGAACTTCGAGCGGATAACCAAACCGGTGTATTGAGGGATGATTTGCAATGCTTCATCTTTACCGATGGCTGGCAAGTAATCAAACGCGATGTTTTTTGATGTTAGTTTTTCTGCAAAAATGGGATGGATATCATCTACGATAAGCAACCGGGAAGGGAGTTTAGTCATATTCGTTGAGCAATGTCATTAGTTAGCGTTATAAAATCGGCAACAGCGAGCCGTTCTGCCCGCAGGTCATATAAGGGGCTTTCGCCCATTCTGTCTTTTGGGATGATGCCTGACAGCGCATTCCGAAGGGTTTTGCGCCGCTGGTTGAATGCCGCTTTTACGACGCGCCAAAATAGTTTTTCGTCGCAACCGAGCGTTTCTACTTGACTACGGGTAAGCCGGATGACGCCGGAAAGCACTTTGGGGGGTGGGGCAAACGCGCCGGCCTTGACCGTAAAGAGATATTCGACATCGTAATAAGCTTGTACCAATACACTGAGAATGCCGTATTCTTTACCGCCCGGATGGGCTGCGCAACGCTCGGCCACTTCTTTCTGGAACATGCCCACCACCTCCGCCACACGGTGGCGCTCTTCCAGTACTTTGAACAGGATTTGGGACGAAATGTTGTAGGGGAAGTTGCCGATAATCGCTAATTTACCGGTCATGTGGGCGTCGAAATTCAGGGTCAAGAAATCGCCGTGGATGAGCTTGTCGCCAAGCTGCGGATAGCGATTGTGTAAATACTGAATGGACTCTCCGTCGATATCGATGAGTAGGGTGCGGTAACGCTCTTCCTGTAGCAGGATGTCTGACAGGATGCCCATGCCCGGCCCGACCTCCAGCACGGTATCGTAGCCAAGTTGCGGACGCAGCGCTGCCACAATCTTGACGGCGGTATGTTTATCCGTTAGGAAATGTTGTCCCAAGTGTTTTTTCGCGCGGACGCTAGCCATGGATGTGTTGGATTTTGCTGCAAGCCGAGCAAAAGTAACTTTTTTTTGTAACTTTCCGCTATAAAAGTATAGGCTCGGCGGCCGCGTGTAGACCAATCATTGCGACATAATAATGGTTTGTATGTCGAAACAACTTTGTTTAAGTTTACGGATTGGATTATGAAGGAAATAGCAAAAATGCTGATGCTGGGTGGTGGAATAATCCTTATCGTGGGGATGATCGTCTATTTTTCAGGTGATAAATTGAAGTGGTTCGGCAACCTGCCGGGTGATATACGGGTGGAGCGGCCGGGTTTCAGCTTTTACATGCCGATTGCCAGTATGCTGCTTGTGAGCACGGTACTGAGCGCGCTGGTTTGGCTTGTGCGTAAAATGTTTTGAGCGCGTGCACTAAAATTCCTGCTTTTCCGCTATCAAAATTGCTTCAAAGCGGCAGCCGAGTAGATCGCTAACGGCGTAAGCCCTCATGAGCATCTTTAAAACAGATGGGTAGGCGAATAACGTTGCTTTTTTTTTCAATGCGATTATAATTGCATATAAAAGCAACTTTATCTAAGTTTGGTAGCCAAAGAACACTGTGGATATGAGTGACAAACTGAAAATAGGAATATCGATTGGCGACGTGAATGGCATCGGGCTGGAAGTCATTATTAAGACATTGGTAGACAGCAGGATGATGGAATACTTCACGCCAATTGTCTATGGAAGTACCAAAGTTGCCTCGTTCCATCGAAAGGCATTGGGAATTAATGACTTCAGTTTCAATGTGATTAATGCGGTGCAACAAGCCAATCCCAAGCGGGCCAATATGATTAATTGCTGGGAGGAGGAAGTAAAGATTACGTTGGGCGAGGAAAATGAAATAGGGGGAAAATATGCATTCCTATCCTTGAAACATGCAGTGGATGACTTGGTGCGTGGGGAAATCGACGCGTTGGTTACTGCGCCCATCAATAAGCACAACATCCAGCGGGAGGGATTCGAGTTTCCGGGCCACACGGAGTATTTGCAGGCGCGCACGGAAAGCAACGATGCCCTCATGTTTATGGTCAGCGATGAGTTGCGTGTGGGGGTGGTGACAGGGCATATTCCGGTGAAAGATATCGCGCCGAACATTTCAACTGAAGCGATTATATCCAAGTTGGCATTAATGGACGCTAGCCTGAAGCGCGACTTCTGGATTCGGAAGCCGAAGATTGCCGTTTTGGGGTTGAACCCCCATGCCGGCGACAACGGATTAATCGGTAAGGAAGATGAAACCATTATCGCTCCGGCGATCGCGGAGGCGAAATCAAAAGGTGTTTTTTGTTTCGGCCCTTATCCGGCCGATGGCTTCTTTGCTTCGGAGACGTACACTAAATTTGACGCCGTGTTGGCGATGTATCACGATCAAGGTCTCATTCCATTTAAGCATATTGCTGCGCGCAGTGGTGTTAACTTCACAGCGGGGCTTCCCGTGGTACGCACATCGCCCGATCATGGTACGGGTTATGACATTGCGGGAAAGAATGTTGCATCGGAGATGTCGTTCCGCGAGGCGGTTTTCGCCGCGGTCCATATCGTGGCTCGACGAAGGGAGCAAGATGAGCTGTTGTCAAATCCGTTGATCTCTAGGCGCTTGTCGCGCGACCGGGATTAATCCCCGTTTGGATACTAGATTATCCAACGAATGTGTATTTTTGCCGTCAAAATACAAATTGCCGATGCCCCAGACAATCATGAGCGACTACCTGGACCATCCTATATTCCCACTGCTAAGTGACGTTGCCAGTGAAGCGAAGATGGAATGCTTTGTAGTGGGGGGATATGTACGGGACCGGATCATGGGTCGCGATTTCAAGAATGACATCGATGTGGTGGTAGTGGGCAGTGGTATCGATTTCGCGACGCGTGTGGGTAACCGATTGGGTGAAAAGGTAGCGGTTTATAAGAATTTCGGTACGGCTTCTCTTCGTCACGGTGAGGTACAACTTGAGTTTGTGGGCGCACGGAAAGAATCGTATCGGGCCGATTCCCGTAAGCCCATTGTTGAAGACGGAACGTTGACAGACGACCAAAACCGGCGTGATTTCACCATCAATGCAATGGCACTCTCGCTCAATAAAGCCGACTTCGGAGTGCTGCTCGATCCGTTCAATGGTTGTGCCGATATCCAGCACCGAATCATCCGGACGCCACTCAGCCCCAACGAAACTTTCTCTGACGATCCGTTGCGCATGATGCGCGCTATACGCTTTGCTACGCAATTGAATTTCAAAATCGATATGGCAGCCATCAAGGCGATAGTGGAGAACAAGGAGCGTATTAAAATTATCTCAAGGGAGCGCGTCATCGATGAGCTGAATAAAATGGTGCTGGCAGACAAACCTTCCATAGGATTCAAGTACCTGTTTGATGTGGGCTTGTTACAGCTCGTTTTCCCGGCGATGGCTAACCTCTATGGGGTGGAAGTCATTAACGGGAAAGGGCATAAGGATAATTTCTACCATACATTGGAAGTACTGGACAATGTGGCTGAACTTAGCGACGACCTATGGCTTCGATGGGCTGCGATTATGCACGATATTGCGAAGCCTGCCACCAAGCGCTTTGACAAGCTGCATGGATGGACCTTCCATGGCCATGAAGATAAGGGTGCGCGTATGGTGCCGAAGCTCTTTGCTGAACTCAAGTTGCCGCTCAACGATAAGATGCGGTTTGTACAGAAAATGGTTGCCTTACATCTCCGTCCCATTGTGCTCGCGCAAGATACGGTGTCCGATTCGGCTGTGAGGCGATTGCTGTTTGAGGCGGGAGATGACATCGATAGCCTCATGCTACTATGCCACGCGGATGTAACAACGAAAAACGAATATAAAAAGAAGAAATATCGGCAGAATTTCGATCTCGTCAAGAAAAAGCTTAAAGATGTGGAAGAGCGGGATCAGATCCGTAACTGGCAACCTCCGGTTACGGGCCAAGATGTGATGGACGCTTTCGGGTTAAAACCCGGAAAAATGGTCGGCACGATTAAGAATGCAATCCGTGAGGCAATATTGGAAGGCGATATACCCAATAGCAGTGAAGATGCCTATCGATTCATGCTAGAAAAAGGGAAAGAACTGGGATTGAAACTCAAGGCGGATGCGTAGTGATGCGATGCTGCTGTATTGCTTATAAAAGGATTTTATCTAAGTTTGCATAAGTTCGTAGAAGAAACTAGAGGGAAGTATTATGGCTATCTATCGTTTTAGAATTTCATTCGAAGATTACGATGACGTGACCCGCGAAATCGATGTGCTGCCGAAGCATACATTTTTAGACTTGCATCAAGCGCTGCATACGGCTACTGGCTACGATCCCGAGTTGTCGTCATCGTTCTACGTGAGTAACGACAGGTGGAAAAAAGGAGCTGAAATTGCGTATTTGCCCAGTGAATCGAAGAAGAGCCAAGGCGTGGCACTTATGGAAGAGTCTAAATTGAACAAGTTCATTGACGACCCCCATCAGAAATTTTACTATGTATATAATTTTGATCACCCGCTCGATTTCCATGTGCAACTGATTAAGATATTGAAGGAGGAAGAGGGTAAAGTATACCCTGCACTATTCAAAAGCGTAGGGCAGGTGCCTAAATTGCCGGGTGCGAAAGTGGTGCCAACCGAAACAGCCAACAAGAAGGATGACGTGGAATATGATTTCTTGGGAGAGACCGAATACGGTATCAATGAAGAGGAAGATCTCGATATGCTGGACGAAGAAGAGCAGTCGGAGGGAGGAAAAGAAGAGGGGAATGATGGGTACGGGGAAGATTATTGATGGCCGATGCGAAGACATTGATTTGCGTGGTGGGTCCCACGGCGGTAGGGAAAACCACGGCAGGCATCCAACTGGCCGAACACTTCCAGACCGTTATCCTGTCCGCAGATTCCCGCCAGTTCTATCGGGAAATGACAATTGGCACCGCCAAGCCCAGCGATGAGGAGCTGGCTGCGGTGCCACATTATTTTATCAATTCCCATCACATAACGGAAGATTATTCGGCCGGCGACTTCGAGCGTGATGCACTGTCGCTGTTAGCGAAGCTGTTTTTACAGCACGACGTGGTGGTGTTGGTAGGTGGTTCCGGTCTTTTCGTCCGTGCCATTTGCCAAGGGCTGGACAACTTGCCCAAACCACTGCCGGGTGTGCGTGACCGCCTGAATGACCTTTACAGGCAAAAGGGATTAGCGCCGCTCCGGTCCTTGCTGCAGCAGGTCGACCCGGAATACTTTCATGAGATGGATACCCAGAATCCACAGCGTGTGATCCGCGCGCTTGAGGTGTACGAAAGTACCGGTATGCCGTTTTCCCACTTCCGCCGGGGGCAGGCGGCCAAGCGTCTGTTCAATGTGGTTACAATCGGGCTCGACACGAATAGGGAGGTGTTGTATCAACGTATCAATTCGCGCGTGGATGCCATGGTAGCGGCGGGCCTACTCGATGAGGTGGAGTCGTTGTTGCCGTATCGGCACAAAGCCCCGCTGCAAACTGTTGGATACGCTGAATGGTTTGACTACCTAGATGGCAAGTGCTCACGGGCAGAGGCAGTAGCGAAAATGAAACAGAACACCCGCCGGTATGCCAAACGCCAGCTCACATGGTTTCGTAAAGACGCAGCCACGGCGTGGTTTGCACCAGAAGATATTGCGGGAATGATTGCGTACGCTTCTTACCGGATCAATCCACGATAACGTTCCATCCGAATTCGTCGGCAATACGACCGTAGCGCAGGTCGTTGAGGTATTGCAGCACCTTATTCGAGAACTCGCGTTTAGCAGGATCTGGTAATGTGTAGATATTGCCTTCATAACCGATTTCGGAAATCGGTGTAAGCGTGGCTGCCGTACCGGCGGCGAACGCTTCCGTTACGCTTCCATTTTCGATGCCATCGATTAGTTCCCGCACGGATACTTTACGTTCTTCAGCCTGATAGCCCCAATGCCGTGCTATTTCGATGATGGTGCGACGGGTGATGCCATGCAGTATCGTTTCCGATGATGGCGTAATGATGGTGTCGCCCACGCGGAACAGTAAGTTGGCTGTACCCGCTTCTTCGATGTATTTATGCTCCTTTGCATCCGTCCACATCAGCTGGTCGAAACCTTCCTCCTGCGCGAGACGCGTGGGGTAGAGTGACAATGCGTAGTTGCCCGCATTTTTTGAAAAACCGACACCACCGGCTGCTGCCCGGGTGAAATGTGTTTCAATCTTTAAACGGAGCGGCTTGTTATAATACGCACCTACCGGCCCGGTGATAACGATAAACTTGTACGAATCCGAAGGGTGTACACCTAAGGCCGCTTCCGTGGCAAACATGAAAGGACGGATATATAACGACGCGCCTTCGGTTTGCGGTACCCAATCACGGTCGAGGTCGAGTAGTGTTTTAATGCCACCGATAAATAGCTCTTCCGACAGCTGGGGCATTTCCAGCCGTGTAGCCGATTTATTGAACCGTTCACGGTTCTGGTCAGGCCTGAACATGCTCACCGTGCCATCCGCATACTTGTAAGCTTTTAAGCCTTCAAAAATCGACTGACCATAGTGAATGGCCGAAGTGGCCGGGCTTAGCGATAGGTTGCCATACGGCACAATGCTTACGTCTTGCCAATCGCCGTTGGCATAATCGGCCACCAGCATGTGGTCAGAGAGAATCTGACCGAATTTCAAGTTGTTGAAATCGACTTGCGACAGCCTTGACTGCTGCGTTTGCTCCACCCGGATTGCTGTTGTTCCTGCCTCGCTCATAGCTGTATGATATTAGGTGGGCAAGTTAGGAAAAAAAGCGGATTGGAAGAAAAGATTTCATTCCGATCCGCTTGAAGGATTATGCCGACTGGTCGTCTGTCGTTGCATCGGGAGCATTCCGTTTAACCGACTCGATTCCCTTATCTCGGCCGGAAGCGGATTCATACATTTCACTCGATCCGATTACCTGACCATTGCCTGCTTTCAGGTTGAAGAAGAATTTACCGTTTTTAGCTTCTTTGCGCTCATACCGGTTATCATCCGATGCATTTTTCCTTACCGACTCGATGCCGTTAAGACAGGAAGTTTTGGCGGTGTACCCTTCGCTCGTTAGAATGACTTCGCCATTGCCGGCTTTTAGGTTGAATTGGAACTCCCCATTCTTGCGTGTTGAAATCACAAATTTTCCCATGGTTTTACTGATTTTGATTTACGATAAGTTAAATAACACGGATTATTAATAGGCTAATTTATAATAGCTTTCTTTTAAATCAAAATTAAATTCGTCTCGAAGGGTAACAAACCCGGACTCCCGGTGATATATGGAAAAAGAATACGGTTGTTCACTAATGCAGATTATTATGAAGAAGATTCTACAAAGTACATTGGTCTTACTGTTTGTTTGGCTGATGGGCAATCATGCGGCAAAGTCACAGGAATACGCCCCGTGGCAGGTTGGTATATTCGGTGGTGCCAGCCCTACATTGGGTACCTACCACGGCGATACGGCGCGAGCCAATATCGGTTATGTGGGCGGGTTATTCGCAGATCATTATTTTCGCGGTGGCAGTTTCGGTATCGGTATCGACGCACGCCTTTTGCAGCATCCGCTTTGGGGTGGTGACAGCGTGATTTTCCGCAATGGTTTCTTAGCTACTACCTTCAATAATGCGAAGCGCTTCCGGCATCTCGGATTGGCCGTGGGGCCTACTTATCAATTCAGAGCGGGGAAATTTGCCGCCGAACTGTTTGCCAAAGGCGGCGTGTTATTTCAGCAGTTTCCGGATTACCAACAGGAATTGGTATACGAAACGGCTGACCCGCGGGGTGGGGTGGTCACGCAGTCGCTGGTTGTCAGGAAAACCGCCAACACATCAGACCGGGCATTGGCCTGGATGGGCGTAGGGGGTGTGCGGTTCAATTATGAGGTTGCGCGTAATCTGAGCGTATTTGTTCAGGGTGATTACCTCAGCACGTTCGGTACGGAATTTGGCGGTAAACCATCTGAATTTTTCATTGAAGAGCTGCCTGCGATGCAGCCCCTAACCGAGGGGCATTTCGTTGATGACCCTACTTTATTTTTCGGAAAGGAGCCGCAACTGCGGCGTACCTTCACCCAAGCATTGAATGTGGCTGCCGGTATCAAATACGCGTTTGGTGGCAAGCGTAAGGCTAAAATGGTGCCGACCCCGGGGCCGGAGGTTGCTGCGGCGGTGGCCGTTCCGGCCGACACAGCACAGCCCAGAAAGAAAAAAGATCTGGTTGTAGTAGTAAAGGATAAGCAAACCGGTTTGGCTTTAAGCGGCGTAAAAGTGGTTATTTCGGGAGAAGAGGTGGAGCACGTGGGCACGACCAATGCCAATGGCGAAGCCGAGCGGCTGACTGCCGCGGTGAGTGGGGATTATCGCGTGACTGGTGAAAAGAATGGGATAGCCACCACAGTCGTCCATATTACACCGGCTGATTTCCAAGGTAGCGGGGCGGTAATCTATAAAGAGTTGCTACACGACGATCCGCGTTTTACGTTAGTAGGCGAAACGGTGGAGTGTGATACGGACAGCAAGCTAGCCGGTATCAAAACCATCCTTACCCACGAAGGTACCAATGCTAATCTCAGCCAAATTTCAGACACCGAAGGTAAGTTTATCTACCAGCTTGAACAGCAATCGAGCTACAATGTGGTAGCCAATCAGGCTGGTAAATATTCGCAAACCGAGCGGGTGACCACCGTGGGCCTGGACCGCAGTAAGACGTTGTATGTGACCTTGAAGCTCGGCGTGTGCGTCCTGGAGGAAGGGGCTTCGTGGGTAGTGAAAAACATCTTGTACGATTTTGATAAGAGCGATATCCGCCGCGATGCGGCGTTGGTACTCGATAACGTGGCAAATATCCTGAAGCAAAACCCGACGCTCCGTATAGAGCTATCATCGCACACAGACAGCCGAGGTAACGATGCATACAACATGCAGCTCTCGCAGCGCCGTGCCGATGCAGCGGTGGCTTACTTGGTATCCAAAGGAATAGACCGGGGAAGGATGGTGGCCAGGGGTTACGGGGAAACGAGATTAGTCAATCCGTGCGCTAACGGGGCAGATTGTTCGGAAGCCGACCATGAACAGAACCGCCGTACGGAAATCAACGTGCTTGCTTATTAGGGATGGACTGATGATGGAACCGATTGGTAGCAAATGTTGGATATTATGCAAATACTTAATTGGTTTTTTTGTATTTGCGATCAGGTGGGTGTTTTTTAGAACGCCGTTGTAACGACCACGCGATACAGCCGATGGCGGTAAGGGCTAACCCAACATAAAGCCCATATTGCCATCGGCTTTTCTTTTGCAGGTATGTAGGTACGGAGACCCCTGTAAACTGCAACGATGACCAATACCAGGGGTTCTGTGCTGATATGGGTGCTGACGCGATATAGTCTCGTTTGGCCTCGGCCAACGCTAATGCCGGTTCGTGTGTACGGGTTAGCGCATCGTAAAACAGGCGGGCGAGTACGGCAGTCGTCTCATCGGCGACAGGCCAATAGGAAGCGATGACGCCGCGCACGCCTTTACTAAGAAATGCTCTGTTGAGACTTTCCACACCCTCGCCACGCAGAAGTTCGCCAGCAGCCGTTTGGCAAGCAGAAAGAAATACCAATGGCGCAGTAGCCCGGGTATATTGCAATTTCGAGAGTGTGACGGGTTGATCAAACGCGATATATGGTTCATCAATCCCATTTGCGACGGCATGGGCAGCGATATGGATCAGTCCGCCATTTTCAAGCGAGCCAAAGAGTACGGTGTCCGACGCATCGGCATCTTGGTATACTGCTGCGCCGAATGTACCACTGAGATAAGCTACTTCCTGGTTGACAAAGGGAATATCAGGCAATTCCTCACCGCTGTATTGGCTTTTGGCGAACACGTGCAGCGGCAGGTTTCGATGTGTATTTTCCGGTGGGCTAATGGTTTCCTTTGGGCTAGTATTGAGCAAGAAGGTGTAGGTGTAGTTGAGCGTAAAGCGCTGTCCGATAAACTGGTCGCCCTCCATCAACGCGTCGAACGGTAACTTCAGTAGCGGGCCGTCTGGCGACAGTACCATCCGCCCCCCACCGGCCGGGAGTGCCGGAAGCAGCAGCACCGCTAGCCGCGTGGCTTCGTCGCGATAACGGGAGGGATCATTATCGTATGCCGTGGGGGTCATGCCGAAGTAGCGATCGCTGAAGCGTTGTATGGCTTGCAACGCATCCGCTGGTAGTTGACCGGCGATGGCTTTGCCTGCAGTAAAAGCCATGTAGTAACCATCACTTTCGGGCGACGTAAAATAGCTAACCCACATGGTGCTGTCTGAATGGGCGGTGAGCTGTGCGATGAATGCCGTAAAATCCGGCGGGTGGAAAGATTGTGCCAAGTGATCTTCGGCCAACTGGAACTGGAAGGTGAGCCGGTCGGCTTCGTCCTGCAGCCGTTGCCGTTCTGTGGGATTCCGTTCCGTGGCGAGCGCTTGGAAAAGGTATTGCAGCGATCGTCGTGTTGTGTTACCTTCATCGGATATCCACTGACCGGTTCGATTGATTTCGTGGAGCAGCTGCCGTCCTTTAGATAATTCGGTGACCCAGCACATGGTTTCTACCAATGCTTGGTGGGTAGACTGGCTATTGGTCGACTGGAACGCAGCCCATAATTGACCCATCGCTTCATCGAGCAACCGCCTGTTCCATGCGGAATTTTGGTAATGGCTCGCGTCGCTTACGATCAACTGCTGGGTATAGAACGCATTTTCTATTGCCCGACGGTAATACTGTATAGCCGAATCAGCATCCTGCTGGGCATACACTCGCGCCAGGCCCCAGAGTATTTCGGTAAATGTATAATCAGGGTAGTGTGTTGGTGCGGTCGTGTCCCCGAATAATTGTAGGGCATCGCGGAAATCTTTATGGGCACCGATGTAGTCGCCATAAACGAATCGGAGGTTGCCGCGCGCATAACGGTATTTAGCCCGTTCCCGTTGTTTGCTTCCGGGGAAATGCTGTTCGGTGAGCAAGATGGCGCTGTTGATTTGCTGTAGTGCATCATCCAAGCGATCTTGTGCTTCATTTAACGAACAGCCTTGATAAAGTGCCGATGTATACCAGATCAACGTATCGCCCACTGGGCGCTTTCTGGTGAAGTGGTGAATGGCTAACTGGTTGTAGTACCGGGCGGTATCCAGCTGGCCAAGTGTTTGGTAGCAGTTGGCTAAGATATTGTACAATAGCCCTGCATTTGCATCGCGGTCGCTTACGTACTGTAAGCCGCTTTTACAGGCGTCTAGTACGCGTTCGGGCCAGCCGAGCTGCTGGTAAGCAACGGCCAGGTTCGTGTACAACGAAGGCAGTTGCTGCTCCTTTCCACGTTGCTTCGACGTATCTATTGCCCGTTCGTGGATGTATAATGCCCGTTGTAAGTCGCCTAGCTGTGTGTAGAGGTTGCCTAGCGGTTTGGCAATGTAATCGACGAAATCCGGTTCGGGCAACCGGTTATCATCGATATACTCCAATGCCATTTCATAGTATCGCGTGCTGCCGGGGACATTGCCACTTTCGCGTAGTGCGTAGCCGATGTTCAACAACAACCAGACATACATTTCTTTGCCCTCGGCTGTCACCGGTAGGGTAGTAAGTTGGTTCAGGAACGAATCTGGATCGTGGATGAAACGTTCGGGATGATCATAGGCAATGTTTCCCAACTGTTCGAGTTGATCAAGTTGGGCTGCGGTATCGACTGCGCCGCTGCGATCATTATGATCCGGTGGTGGGTGCTGGTCTTGATGACAGCCCAATAAGCCGCCGAGAATAAGGACGGCTAGCAATCTCCGGACGTTTCTTAGAACCGCCATGCCGCATATACATGTCCGAATTGTCCTTGGTTTCCGCCGTAGATGTAGCGAATACCCACAACTGGCCCCAAATAGGTACGGCCAAAATTAAGATCGGCAAACGGCTGGACATGGAGACGGCCCATGGCCAATCGCTCGTCCGAATGCCGTATGGTTGAAGGTATTTCGCCGTTGGCGCCCAACAAGTGGTACGTCCGTTCTTCGAGGTGTTTCGTGTTGATCGTGGTTTCTGCCAACGCCCCTGCACCGGCCGATACCCAGCTGTTGAAGTTGTAGCGCAGGTGAAGCGGTACCACCCGCAGTTGGATGAAGCGGTCGCTCTGGTAGGTGTCAAACCGTTCGTACTCATATTTTTGTATCCGGTCGGTGCCCGGTACCGGCAATTCAAGTGCTCCCGGTTCATACACCGTATTGGTTGCAGATGCCCGATATGCGTTGGCGTATACTTCCACCTGCCAGTAAAGTTTGCGGTATGGCGCAATGGGGGCAAGGCCTACACCAAGCAACGGTCCATTTTTCACCGTGCGTTCTTCATCACTTCCCGTTGGTTTTTGGATGAAATGGTGGTATCCCGCAAACACAATGGGCGAAAAACCCCTACGGAATCTGCCTGTTGCAAAATTTGTAGTAATAGGTTCGTTCTTGTCGAAATAGATGTCGGTCTGTCCCCTGAACGAGCGGTTGGGTAGTTTCCTTTTCGGAAGTACGGTAAATCGGATAAACCCTTGGGTGCTGTCCTTATCGTGTACATCGGGTGCTTTTGAGCCTGGCAGGGCAATGTCTTTGAAGTGGAATACCAGGGTGTCGGTTCCCTTAACATAGTACTGGTAACAGGCGGCTTGGTTGGCGGTGGCACAGGTATCGACCTCGGGATATAAATTCAGCAGGTTGAAGGTATTGGGGTCGAGTACTTCCGGCAATTTGATTTCAAGGCGGATGTTTTTGGCATCACCTTCGCCATCGTTCTGGAATTGCACTTTGTAGGTAAGCGCTTTTCGCTTGGATAGCAGGCGATAGCTCAGCCTTGATTGCTTGAGCGACATCTTATTCGGATCGTGTGACGTTACAATCGGCACATCCAATCGATGTACACGGGCGGGCCCTTTTTCCGGAATGAACACGCCGGTGATGGTTACGGTCGCGTTGGTGTCGGTTAGCATTTCCGGCGTGATATCTAAATTAATCAGTGAAAATTGCGAGGTATTTTTGCCTGCTACCTCGTACGATGTTACGGTTTTATAGCTGCCGTATAACTCCGCAAAATAATCAATGGCTTCGCTGCCTTGGAAATCTTGCTCTTCACGGATGCCGTAGTCAGGGCTTCCGCTTTGTGTTACGGTTACGCTGGGTACGGTTGCCCATAGGCTTTCCAGGTTTTTCGGATCATCCGGCGGTGTGATGGTTTCATCGTTGTAGGTCGTCTGGCCGGCATACACAAATCCTTCCGGACCGAAAATCTTTTCGTTGGTCAGTAAGAATATTCGGCCTTTCTCGGTCGTGTTTATTCCGGCGATGACCACCATATCTTGCCCCGGCAATGCATTGGCATTTTTGGAGAGTTTAAAGGTAGCGTCCGTGTTGAAGAAATTCTGCTCAGCGGTAGAGGCAATTGGCTTTGGTGCTACCTTTGTTGAGTCTACATTAATCTTCCTTGTTGGGCGTTTTGGGCGTGGGCCATTATCGTAGTTACTGACCGTATAGAGCGTCACGTCGTAATCACCGGGCTTGGTGTACTGGTGTTTTGGGGCTTCTGCCGTGCTGAAGTGCCCATCGCCAAAGTCCCACAAGTACGTGTAGAACGGTTCACGGCCCCCGGGGATGCCGTTGAGCTTGGGCAATGCTGCCTGAAAAGTCGCTTGGTTGCCAAGGAACTGCACATCAATCTTTGCTTCGACAGTATCGATGATACCCGCGTGCGTGGCTAAGCAAACGGAAAGAAATGTCCATAAAGTTAGGTAGTGTTTTATGTTCATAGCCGTCGATTGGTGTTTTGGGCGAAAAATAGGAATTTTTTTTATTTTTACAACCTTTACATCCATTTACGTAATGCATCCAGACCAACGGTTTATCAACTATTTACAGCATAATGATAGTCGGGGAATTGCCGAAATTTACCGCTTATATGCCGACAAGATTGCGCGGATGATACGCCATAACCATGGTGATGAAGCGGATGCAGCTGATATTCTCCAGGAGGCGCTGATCGATATCTATCGGTTGAGTGCCGATGGGAAATTTGTGCTAACCTGTCCTTTTGAGGCTTTTTTGGTGACGGTTTGTAAACGTAAATGGTTGAATGTATTGAAAAAAAAGTCGGGCAGCCCGGTAACAAAATCATTGGACGACGGATTTACTTTTGAGCGGAGTGAGGAAACGGAAGCTAGTGGACACGCGGATCAATTGGAACGAGAAATGGCTGTGATGCAGGTGCTTGAAATGATGGGGGACAAGTGTCGCGGCATCATTAAAGCCTGCATGGGCAAGGAGCATCAGGAAAAGGTGGCTGAGCGATTGGGGTTGACCTATGCTTATCTACGCAAGAAAAAAAGCGAATGCATGGCACAACTGGGAAAACTGGTGAAAACACATCCGTTGTTCAATGGTGAACAATAAACGACATGGATAACTATTTCGAACACATCCAAGACTATTTGGACGGCAGCTTGGCGCCGGCAGATACGCGGCGCTTCGAGGAAGCGTTGACAAACGATGCGGACCTGCGGCGGGAAACCGCCCATCAGCGCATGCTCCGCGAAACCATAGCCAAACAGCTCGAGACCAGCCAAGGCGTACCTGCTTTAGCAGAAACATTGCAGGCGGCTAGCCGTGCACATTTTGCGAAGGCACGGAAACCTAAGTATCCATCTGTTGTGCGTTGGTTGATCCCATTGGCTGCCGCAGCGTGCCTCCTGCTGGTGCTTACCATACCTGGCTTGTGGACGGTTAACTTTGAGCGCCTCCCCGATATGCCGGTGTCGGTGACCCGTGGGGTGGGTTCCGATGATTTGGCATTGCAGGCTGCGGAAGCATTCAACGCAAAGGATTACAATCGTAGTGTCCAATTACTTGAAGCCTTGGTAGCCCATGATACCGCAAATATGCGGAACCGGTATTACCTTGGCCTGAGCTATTTGGGTGCCGAAAGGCACCAACAAAGTGCTGACGTGCTGCGCCCTGTTGCCGACGGGAAGGCGGTATATGCCGATGATGCCCGTTATTTCCTTGCTGTTGCCTTGTGGCGTTTAGGTGATGCGGGTGAAGCGTTACGGTATGCGACACAGGTGACGCCGCGAAGCAGTTATCATCAGAAAGCCCAAAAATTGGCGGATCGCTTAGCGCAATAGCATCCGTAATTCATTGCCTAATTAAAGCCAATTGTATTTTTTTTCCACGCGGGGGTAACAACGTGTGGCGCCTATTGATATACGGATATAACGGGTCGGGATTCCGATCGAAATGGTTTAACTAAAAAAAGTAATCATGAAAAAGTTTTTATTCGTAACAGCAATTATCGGTGTATTTTCGTTCCTATTTTCAGCGTGCCATAAGGAAACCAACATGGCTCCCCAATGGATTAACTCCACGGCGTTTTATGCTCAACAGGGATCTAACCTACAGCAATTTACTGGCGACGCTGCTTCGGGATTTACCATTACCGGCGAGCGGGGAACAGAAATCTCGTTCCCTGCAGGTGCTTTTATAGACGGAGATGGCAATGTGGTTTCCGGTCAGGTGCACGTGGGGATCATTGAAATCCTCACCAAGAAGGATCTCCTGCTCTCGGGGGTAGCGACGGAATCCAATGGGCAGCTTCTGGAATCAGGGGGCGAATTGTATATCGAGGTTTTGCAAAATGGTGATACGCTCAAGTTGAATCCGGATAATTTACCATGGAGCGCCAATCCGGTGCAAGTGAAATTGCCGCGTGACACAGGTATCGACCCCAGTGGGATGATTTTATTCAATCAGGGCTCGCGGTATGATGGTAATGTGTTGACGGATGATTCGTTTACCTGGTTGGTCTTCGATGAATCGCCGCAAGCGATGGTGCAGCCCTATTCGTACGATTTCAACATTCCGAATTTCGGATGGATCAATGTCGATAAGTTTTTGAGTTATCCGCCAAATCAATTAACCTTCACCCACGTAAAATTGACCTCCGGCTCAGAAACCGGGCTGCAAGACGTCGCGGTGATGATGGTCTTCGAGAACCTGAATGCAGTGATCGGATTGAATTACGACCCGGCTATGCAGTGGTTTGGATCGGAAAGTTTTTCGCTGTCGCCCAATATTCCTATTGGTGAGCAGGTTGCGGTAGTCGTTATCGCAAAAGACGTACAAGACAATCTTTATTTTGCAAAACAGGAAAATATAACCGTCACGGCAAATGGCCTGTACACACTCACGCCGCAGCCAGCAACCGCACAGGACATCGCTTGGCTCAATGGGTTATAAGGGGTTTTCCGGAGTTCGATATAAACGGTAAACATGGTTTGGTATAAAAAAGTGAAGCCGGTCAATTTTTTGACCGGTTTCTATTGGTAGAGGCAAGTTTACAAATGTCGAACTTTTTGGAAGATTATGAAGCCATATTAAATGCAACGAATTTGATCGAATAATTAAATAAGCTGAATATCATATTTCAATCAACCCGCCTGTTTCACTCTCTCAAGTGGCGTCTGCTGCCCACATGCGGAATAAACACGCTTTCCAATACAGAATGATGCATAGGTTAAAGCTGTAGAAGACGAATTATCCTTCCAAGATTTTCCTCTTTTCCAGGTATTCTTCTTTGGTGATTTGGCCTGAGGCAAAGCGCTTTTTTATAAGATTAAGCGGTGTACCTTTCGTCGTTCTTTGGCCAGCGATATTGTTCTAATCTTTTCAATCAAGATGCTTCTTTTGTCGTCAAGTAATTGCAGGCCGATCAATAGTAACCTTTCCTTCAGTTGCTGAAGTTGTTCATCTGTGAGGTCCTGGCGAATCTCTCACACTCCCAAATCTACCAAAACATCGTGTAGGCCAAGCTTGCTTAGTGCCTCCCTGACCATCAGCCTGCACCTGTGGCTGACCATGTATTTGATATACAGTGCCACTAAGATAGGGGGATGAAACGTTGCATGGAAGCTATTTTATGATGCAAACAGGTGTTGGAACCTGTCACATGGGCGAACAAAAAAGAAGCTGCCCCGCCATTAACTGGGACAGCTTTTTCTACAATAAGCACTAGACCTGTCCGAATTTTATTCGCTTGCGGCCTGTTTGTTGACAAAGTTTTCAGCAATCGCTGTTAGTGCCATATCCGTTGCCTTCTCATTGTCCAAGGTGTCCTGCAACAACTGTTCCACGTCGGAATGCCCCATGACATGGGCAAAAGTCCGTAAACTTCCATAGGTTGCTATCTCGTAGTGCTCCACTTTCTGGGCAGCGATGATGAGTGCTGCATCACGTACAAGCGTACCCTTATCCGTGTCGTCAATGATACTCTCCGCCTCTTCCAGCAAACCCGCCATGGCCTCACATTTTTTAGCGGCCGCCCGTTCATCGAGCAGTCCAAATACCTGCTCCAATGCCGTGATATGGGTTTCTGTTTCGCCGGTATGCTTTTCAAATGCCGCTACCAGTTCCTTGCTCGTGGCCGCTTTCTTCATTTTGGGCAAGGCTTTCATCAGGTGCTTTTCGGCCCAGTAAATGTCTTTCAGTTCATCCACAAAAAACTTATGAAAATCAGAGTCTTCCATCCTGCCGGTCTTTCCTGTAGGTTTAGCTGATTTGGGAGCCGCCTTTGCGGTACCCGTTGTTTTTGCATTTGTTTGCATGTTCTTTTATTTTAATCATCTTTATTAATGATCGTACATAGTAAATAACTGTCGGCAACGCCATTTGTTTACCGCCCGTCGATATATATTTTCATCATCGTTGGCCTGATGCCACCAGCAGCAGATTACCCTAACAGACCGATCCATTCGTCCTTGGTTCCGAAATAAAATTTTGATTTCCAGTTAATTTACACTATTTTTACACAAAAGGAGGCATAAGAAATAACAAAAAAGGTAACCATCTCCACACTTCCAGTTTGGTTATTCTTGAAAGTCATGCAAACAAAAGGCTCAGCTGTAGAACCGGCGGCCATGACTCACCTTGACAACGCAAACACGCCCCACTTTTGATTCACGAAATAGGTTGCGTTATTGCACCCTAATCACCAACGAATATGGCAACAACAATCCCCGATTACATCATTGCCATTGGCGCGTCCGCCGGTGGACTGGAGGAAATCAATACCTTCTTCGACCATACGCCCCTTGACGGGGTCGCGTATGTCATTGTCCAGCATTTGTCCGCAAACTTCAAAAGCCGCATGGTCGAATTACTGTCGAAGCACAGCAAGCTGGCCGTCATGGAAGCCGAAAACGGAATGATGGTAAAAACCAATGAGGTATACCTCATTCCCAACAACAAATTCATGACCATCCGCGGTGGGCGCTTGTATTTGGAGAGCAAAGAAGACATAGCCGGGCCGCACCTCACCATCGATATGTTCTTCGGCTCCCTCGGGGCGGATATTGGCCCCAGGGCAATCGGTGTCGTCCTGTCGGGGTTAGGTTCCGATGGCACCCAGGGCAGTATGGCCATCAAGAAATCTGGGGGGATGGTCCTCGCCCGCAATCCGGAAAACTCACAATTCGGCAGCATGCCTTCCAATGTAATTGCCACCGGGTTGGTCGATCAGGTACTGGATCCCGAAAAAATGCCGAAAGCCATCGAGCAATACGTAACACATCAGCTCAGCAAAAAAACAGACCATCAAGCAAATGAGAAATACCTCATCGACATCGCCGACCTAATCAAGGAACGCTCCTCGCTGGATTTTACCGATTACAAAAGGACCACACTCATGAGGCGTGCACTGAGGAGGGCCGCGCAAAACAACTTCGAGTCCCTGGAAAACTATGTGGAATTCCTGCGGAGAACACCGCAAGAGGTGGAAATCCTGGTCAAGGATTTCCTGATCAGCGTAACTTCGTTTTTCCGGAACACGGCGGCATTCGATTTCATAGCAGTAAACGTTTTGCCGGACATCCTGAAAAGGCTGCCACCGGGAGAACCCTTGAAAATGTGGGTGGCGGGTTGTGCCACTGGCGAGGAGGCCTATTCTATGGCCGTATTGATCGCTGAGCAGGAAACATGGGATCCAGAGCGAAACCCCGTGAAAATTTTTGCCACGGACATTGACGAAGCGGCTTTGCTTCGTGCTGGGAAAGGGGAATACGTTCAGGATATTGAAAAAGATGTATCCGCGGAACGGTTGAGAAAATTTTTCATAAAAAAAGAAGACCATTATATGGTTTCTCCGGCTATACGCAAGATGGTCATCTTCGCGAAGCACGATCTGAGCAAAAATCCACCCTATTGCAACATGGATTTCATCAGTTGCCGCAACCTCTTGATCTACATGAACCCTCCCTTGCAGGAAAGGGTGTTCAACATTTTCTTATTTGGCCTTAAGGTGCAGGGTTATCTATTCCTCGGTGCCAGCGAAACCCCCGTCCCCATCAGCGCTTCCTTAGAGGAGGTACATAAAAAATGGCGGATATACAGAAACCTCAAGGCTAGGAAATCAGTATCCCTTGACATGCTTGTCCTGCCCCAAGTACCCGGGCAACAACGGACAAATGGTCTGGTCAGGGAAGAAAACCCCATCAATTCCAACCAAGGCCTGCTTGAGCTCATGCACCACGAATGGGCGTCCCAAATGGACTACCTCGTTGTCTGCCTCGATGACGAACATCGGGTGCTGAAATCCTATGGCGATTCGTCCAAATTCCTGCACCAGGAGAATTTCAACTCGGATATCCTCACGCTCATGCCAAAACCACTTGCATTGGCATTCGGCACGTTGCATGCACGTGTCATGCAAACCAACCAGCGAGCTTCCGTAGACGGCATCGTCATCCATCATGGGGATGCACCGACGACCGTGAGCCTGTCCATCAGTCCGCTTACCCAGATTCCAGGCAAGCAACGGTTTGTGGTGGCTACCTTCCGTGAAGACCAATCCAATACGCCCATCTGTGGAAAGCGTCCGGTATTCGACGAGAAAGCTTACTATGACCAATATCTGCTTGACCTTGAAGCACAATTGAAGGAAGCCAAAGAAAAGCTCAAAAGCGTTTACGAGATGTTGGACACCTCCAATGAGAACCTGCAGTCATACAATGAAGAGTTGATTTCAGCTAACGAGGAGATGCAGAGCACCAATGAGGAGATGCAATCGGTAAATGAGGAACTCCATACCATCAATTCGGATTACGAACTGAAGAACAGGGAATTGCTCGAACTCAACGACGACCTGAATAACTATTTCCGCAGCAACATCACCGGCCAGCTATTCGTAAACAGGGATTTAGTGCTGATGAAATTTTCGCCCGGCGCAACCGAGCAAATCAATCTGCGTGAAATCGACATTGGCCGGCCACTCCACCAAATTTCAAATAACATCAAATTTGATACGATAATAAGTGATATTAAAGCAGTGATTGCCAGGGGAGACGTGTTGACTAGGGAAGTCCAAACAGCAGAAGGCAAATGGTACCAATTAATGACGATGCCATATTTACAGGCGCACAATCAAATTGCGGGGGCCATCGTTACATTTAATGACATCACCGAACTGAAACTACTTCAGCTGGAGCTGGACGGAAGGAATGAGGCCCTACAGCGCATCAATGCGGACCTGGAAAACTTTATGCATATCGCTTCCCATGACCTGTTAGGGCCATTGGGAAACGTCGAATTGGGCATCACCATGATGAACCAGAAAATCACGGATCCGGCATTGAACGATTACCTGCAGGTCGTCAACCGGTCCATACAGAAATTCAGCTCACTTATCAAGGATATCGGTCATATTGCCGGAATGGAAAGTGAACTTATCACCACCGAACAGGTCGACCTCGATAAAATCATCGATCATATCGAATGGAGCCTGGAAAACAAAATCAAGCTATCGGGGGCGGTTATCCTGCGAGATTTTGAAGTCAGCCGTTTCTTTTTCTCAAAAAACAACCTGAGGAGTGTATTGTACAATCTGATTTCGAATGCGATCAAATTCAGGAATGCCCGGCCTCCCATTATCCGGATCTATAACCGCCAAGAGGCCGAATATATGGTGCTGACGGTTTCCGATAACGGAATCGGGATGGAGAAAAGCAGCATGGAAAATATCTTTAACATCCACGGGAGAATCAATCAGGAGGTCGAAGGTAACGGTATTGGCCTCTACTTAACCAAACGGATTGTAACGGCGGCAAGAGGGAAAATCACGGTAGATAGCGAGCCGGGAAAAGGGAGCACATTTACATTATACCTGAAAACTGCGGATCAACAGGATTAAACCATGGGAAAGAAAATATTGATTGTGGATGATGATGCTGAGCTACAATTTCTGCTCGCCCAAATCCTGGGGGATGCCGGTTATCAAACCTGTTGTCTCCGAAATGGCAAATCGGTGATTGAAACCATGGCTCAATTTTCCCCCGATCTGATTTTACTTGATGTGAAGATAGGGAATATTGACGGCCGCAGCCTGTGCAAGCACATCAAGCAAACCGCTGGGATGGAGGTAATCCCGATTATACTGGTATCCGCAGTTGACAACCTTTATGCGTCATTGGACAAAGAGGGAGGTCCCGACGATATTATCCTGAAGCCTTTTGATCTTGATGATTTCTTGAAAAGAGTCCGCGTTTTTTTAACTTGATAATCTTAACAGAAATCGTAGCGGGATTTTGATATGAATATTGGGACGAAGTTAAAAACCACCCATGGTGCTTTCGCGGTATCTCCGCAACACAACCCCTAATTAAAATAGAAATCCGGTCCGATTTAAATTTCGCTAAACAATACTTTTGCTGGTTTGTATTCTTCAATGGGCAAATAATCCGATCTGCAAATTAAAATGTTGTTCAGATGAAGGCGGAAAAGCTACCCATTGTACGTTTCGCACCCAGAGGCGCAGATAGCTTCTACGAAGCTGTAACAGAGAAAGTTTCAGCTTATTTTGAAAAGAATCATATTTCTCGCTATGCAAATACAACCATGTGGATAAAGACATACTTCATGTTGCTGCTTTACGTGGTGCCCTATGTCCTGATGGTTACAGGTCAGGCAGCGGGTAATTATTGGCTGTATTTCGCGCTTTGGTTCCTGATGGGGTGGGGAATGGTAGGCATAGGTACGGCAGTCATGCATGATGCCAATCACGGAACCTACTCGCCCAACAAAAAAGTAAATAGTCTGATCGGACACATCCTGGAAATTGTAGGTGGTTATTCGGCAACATGGAAAATCCAGCACAATCTATTACATCACACCTATACCAACATTGAAGGTTTAGATGATGACATCAGCAGTATTAAGTTGCTGCGCTTTTCTCCTCGGCAGCCCTGGTATTGGTTCCATCGTTACCAATATCTTTATGCTTGGTTTTTTTATATGAACATGACCCTATTCTGGATGACGGCGAAGGACTACCTACAGGTAATACGCTACAAAAGGCATAACCTGCTGGCCAAACAGAAAGTTTCTTTTGGTCAGGCCATATTCCGCATTACGATGTACAAGCTGTTTTACTATGCCTATATATTGATCTTGCCGATTTTGTTTTCAGGCATGCCATGGTACTTGGTATTGGCAGGATTCCTACTCATGCATTTTACGGCAGGGTTATTTCTTTCCTGTGTTTTCCAACCATCGCATATCATGGAGACATCCGCCTTTGCAGCACCTGTCGAATCGGAAGGAAAGATGCGGATGGAAGATAGCTGGGCAATCCATGAATTGGGCAATACGACCAACTTTGCACCGAAGAGCCGTATATTATCCTGGTTTATTGGGGGCCTCAATTTTCAGATCGAACATCATCTCTTTACGGGAATCTGTCATGTTCATTATCCCAAAATCGCGCCGGTTGTCAAATCGACGGCCTTAGCATTCGGGCTGCCTTATCATGAGCAGGAAACATTTATGAAAGCCCTGCTCTTGCATGCAAAAATGTTAAAGCTCCTTGGAAAGGAATAATTCACATACATACCACGAATGCGATGGATCATCCGACTTATGCCGTTATCGTTGGAAGCGGCAGTTATATTCCGACGAGAAAGATACGAAACGAAGATTTCCTTGAACATGCCTTTTATGATCAAGATGGTACTAGGCTGAAAAAAATGAATGCGGAGATCATCAGGCAATTTGGCCGGATTACCGGTATCCAGGAAAGAAGGTACGTGACAGATGACCTGGTAGCGTCTGACATTGCCGCATTCGCCGGACAGGAGGCACTGGTGTCCAGCGGGATAGACGGGGAAACGCTGGATTATATCATCGTTGCCCATAACTTTGGCGACATCAGGGCAGATAACCGCAGAAGCGAATTCGTGCCGGCATTGGCATCCCGGGTCAAGCATCGTTTAACTATCAAAAACCCGTCAACCATCGCCTATGATTTGCCTTTCGGTTGTGCCGGCTGGTTACAAGGTGTGATCCAAGCAGATACTTACATCCGCAACAGCAGTGCCAAACGGGTATTGGTTATCGGAACGGAAACACTGTCACGGATCTCCGATCCGCACGACCGGGATAGTATGATCTACGCCGATGGAGCCGGGGCTGTCGTCTTGGAAGCCAGGCAGAGTAACACACCGGTAGGCGTGCTGAGCCATGCCACTAAGTCTTACGCTGCCGAACTGGCCTATGTATTACGCATGGGCAAATCTTCCAATCCTGAATACGGCCATGATCACCTGTTTCTCAAAATGAATGGCAGGAAGCTATACGAGTATGCGTTAAAAGCCGTGCCACAAACCATGAAGCAGTGTCTTGACCGCGCGGGCCTAATAGTCACGGAAGTCGATAAAGTGCTGATCCATCAGGCAAATGAAAAAATGGACGAGGCGATCCTGAGGAACCTATTTGAACTATACGACCTGTATAGCTCGCCAAAAGACATGATGCCCATGACGATTTCATGGCTCGGGAACAGTTCTGTAGCAACATTACCCACTTTATACGACTTGATGCATAAAGGGAAATTAATTGATCAAGTCCTGCAGAAAGGAAGTGTGATTGTAATTGCTTCCATGGGCGCTGGCGTGAATATGAACGCCGTGGCGTATAAAATACCTACCGCGTGACCGCCTGCTCCATTATCAGTGTCGCGCAGGTCTATGCTTGTGCAATAGGTGTTGCATATTATACGATCTTGCTCGACCGAAATAAAAAACGCTGAATTACAATATTTTATTCTTACCTTTAAGCCAATTAATAATTCAATTAATTTTTTATTCAAAAGCCATGCAAGAAGGCGTAGTAAAATTTTTCAATGAGACTAAGGGTTTCGGTTTCATCACCCCCAAAGACGGTGGACGAGAGGTATTTGTTCACTCTTCCGGGTTGAAAGACCAGATCCGCGAAAATGATGATGTTTCATTTGAAGTCGAGCAGGGCCAAAAGGGCCTCAACGCAGTAAACGTAAAATTGAATTAATTTCTATTTTTCAGATATTGTATGAAGACCACCGGGCATTAACCCTGGTGGTTTTTTTGTTCCTTCCACTCCGCGCTTACAGGACGCAAAGTGTACGAGTTCTTAGTTATTGACTATTTACAGTCATCGAATGATGTAACTTGCGATGACTTGTTTTATAAGTGTTAGCACACAATAGCACTCACACCTGGTTGAGCACGGGTATTCAGAAGGGATGGCGCAACGGTAGCGTATTATCGGGGTTTCTCCAATTTGTCCGACTTAAACCTACACTCATAAATAATTTAATCAGATGAAAATCGCTTTTATAGGCACTTACGCCCCCCGCCAATGCGGTATCGGGTCATTTACGCAGCACCTCTTCCAATCCACCGGCGGCGGTTCCGGGACATCAGGCAATTTTG
>NZ_DATMFT010000013.1:0-21329 GCF_035556095.1 Parapedobacter sp.
ACCAGCGACCTACTGATTACAAGTCAGTTGCTCTACCAGCTGAGCTAAGGAGGCAAAACTTCAAAAAACACCCCTTTTCTTAGGGACTGCAAAGATATACAAACTTGGTTTAATACAAAAATTATTTACAAAAATCTAAAATGGCCTCGTCGCACTCCCTCATCAAGTCAACCACATTCCGCTTCTTATCCGTATCTTCGCCGCATAAATTACACTATGAATGTCGTCATACAGCGTTGGTTCCTCGTTCTAGCCTTATCAGGCGTCGTATTCCCAGTCGCCTCACAGGAACGGAAAAGCCTCTGGGATCATAAACTCATCAAACGCTTCGTTTCTCCTGAAAAGGACTCTTCTCGATCAGCGGGCTTTGTCGTGCTACCCGCATTGGGGTATGCACCCGAAACCGGATTGGAATTCGGCTTAGCTGGCGTTTACAATTTCTATATGAATAAGGCGGACACAACCATCCGTACCTCCAACGTTACCTTCATCGGCACCTTCACTACCCAACGGCAAACCAACCTCAAGTTGGAATCTGATATCTGGACTACCGGCAATCGCTACCATTACATCAGCGAATTGCGCTTCCGCAATTTCCCGTTCAATTTTTACGGATTGGGGAATGAGACAGCGGCGCAGGATGAAGACGTGGTGCTCATGCAATTGATCCGGGTAAGGCTGGAGGGTGAACGCGAACTGGCAGTCAATTATTACGGCGGGTTGAATGTCGCGTACGAGCACTACCGGTTTTCTGACAAGGAAAGTGGCGGTATCTTCGACCGTACGCAGCCTGATGGGCAAGACGGTGGATACCACCTCATGTTGGGCATCTCTCAGTTGTATGACACCCGAAACAGGAACACCTATACCACCAGCGGGCATTATGCAAGGGCAAAATATGCCTATTCACCTGGGTTCGGCGGTGGCAGCAATTTCCGGGGAAGCTTATTCGATGTCGACCTGCGTACGTTCTTTCCACTTACCAGCAAACTCACACTGGGTTTGAATGCCCATTACAAAACCACGTTCGGTAACCGGGTACCTTTTTATGTTTACCGCGAAATGGGTGGCGATATGATGATGCGTGGTTACTACACAGGTCGCTATCGCGACCGGAACTTACTGGCCACACAGGGCGAATTGCGCTACCGCTTCCATCCGCGGCTAGGTGTTGCTGGCTTTGCAGGTACCGGTTCCACCTTCCACGGCAGCCTGTCCAATACCCGGTTCGTGCCCTCTTTTGGTGGCGGTGTGCGTTACTTCTTCGATCTCGAACACTACAGCAGCATCCGGCTCGAATACGGCATCGGCGAAAAACGTCCAGGCGAAAAGCGCCAAGGAGGGTTCTACCTTTCGCTGAGCGAAGCGTTTTAAGTTGAAAGATGGTTTCCCAACGAGAGGAAACCGCTTTTCATAACAAGTTGGTATCTCGCTTAGCGAAGCAAAAGGAGTCAGAACCCATGCTCCAGAATCTCTCTCCAATCGGTATCGAGTGCAACCGAAAAGCCATTTATGGCACCCGCATCCCCAAGTAGCTTCCCCGAAAGCCGTAGCCGGACGTTATTCTTTAGCACTTCCGTTATCGACACCGTATTGAGCACCACGTCGCCCTCGCCATAAGCGATTAACTCGTAGTTGATACGCCCGCCTTCATCAAGTAAGCCGAAGAACTGGTGCAAGGAAATCTTGTAGTCTTCGATATTATTGAAATCACCGAACTCGATACGTTGTGCGCCCGAGTCCTCAGCTGAAGTGGGTATACCAAACGGTGTGTACAGGAAGTTGTCATGCAGCCGGACAATTTCAATCTTTTTCACCCGTTGAAGGTTGGTCTCCGAATCCATAAAATCGAACTCAACCAAGCTATAGCATCGGCTCAGCATCGCCGCTGCCTCCACATGGTCTTCGCCGACCACGATATTTTCCAACAATGCGGTGTATGCCACCGCCCGGTAGTCATCAAAATGCTGGCCAAGATAAAAGTCGCTGGCGTTGGTCAGATCTTCAGGTAATAGCATGCCTTTATCCGACCGATACGCCACGAACAACACGTCGTAATTACCATCCGCCAACTTCACATCAAGCGTACCACCATCACCTAAGGCATCCATCGGGAGCTGCTGTTGCTGCACCACGTTGCCGTCATCAGCTGAGAAGATGTAATAGTGCAACGTGCTGGGTGTAGTTGGATTACCGCTTGCTGCGTTGTATACACCTGAAAGGCGGATATTGTCGAGACGGACGGTACCTTGGCTCTCATTGTAGTCACCAGCCCCCCTACGATCACCAGCAAAGAAATCGAACTTTAATACCAAATTGTCTGTTAATTCTGCGGAAACTTCGGCAAGATCAAATTGATATGGATTTCTCTTTTGGTCTCCCATATCATCAAATTGTTTACTTTCAACTAGTGGTGAGTAAGTAGTCCCGCCATCAACGGAATAAAAAAGTGAAAAAGCTTTTGGCCCCGTGCCCGAGCTACTGATATCGAACGCAAACTCGGAAATTGATTTTACTCCTCGCATCGGCAATTCCAGTTCAACCATTTGCCCTCCGCGGAGGCTAAACGCTTTGCCACCGCCGTAAGGATCGACCGCAAAGGTAGAGTTTGGAAAGGTAGGTTCTTCTGCAGCTGCCTCAAACGTAATCCCAGCCCCCGCTTCATCCACGGCAACATCGGGTTCAAAATCCTCATTGTTGAACGACCAAAAATACAAGTATTGCGGCTCCAAACTAGGCTCAATACCTTGCAGCACATAAGTTCCTCTGTCTGGGGAGCCGAGTGCCAACCGCGAAGTGGCGTACGGGCCATCCAATGGTGTCGTTTCGGCTTCAAAACCCGACAATCTGAAGGTGATGTTCCGCAATCCATCCGACGGCAACGGGGGAATATCCCGCTTACAACCGAAAAGCAGAAAAACAATCAACAAGATAAAAAATAACGAACCTCCGGTAAGATGTTTTAAGACTTTCATGGGTATATAATTTATTGGTTTAAAAAGCACGTCAGGCTGCCGGTGACCTCGTGTACCTGCCCAAAAAAGAATACATCCCAAAATTCTAGTGGGCGCAAGTACGGATAGCAACTTAATGCATGAGGTTAAGTGTCAGCCCCGAAGATAATACGTTAACCAAAGAAAACCAACTAAATACCCAAGCCATAAGCAATCGTTACAATCCCATAAAAAAGAACAACCCTTAGGAAAAAGTATTGACATACTAGATTACCAGTTATCGTACGTTTTAATTGTTCTTAATTACTGCTGGTGGCAGCATTCCATCAGCAAGACGCTCCATGAGCCGCAGCACCTGTATCAGCTTGATGATATCCTCACGGTCCTGCTCTCTCACTTCCGTCTGCTGATCGAAATGTTCATCCGACAGGCTTTGGACAAGCCAAATGTCCAGCATACGTTTCCATTCGTGGAGCCGGTGGCGGTCGAAGAAGTATTCCACGTATGCGGTCGGATCAGCTACCTCTGCCGCCGATAGGTCCTCCACGTATCTTTTATCCACACCACAGTTGCCCAGCTTGGGGTAACCAACCCGGCTCCACAGCCACGCCATCTCTACCATCCACTGTACGGTATCCTTGATAAACATTACGTTTCCAGGATCATTGTGGCTCTTCCAATGGTCCGTTTTTGCAATCAATGCATACCACTTCCGAATGGCTGAAGGGAATTTCACTTCGTCGATATGCCAAAACACACTACCAAACCCTTCGAAAAGAAGCTCGATATCCTCTTCAAATAGACAATCAGGATGATCCACATCGGAAGCGAATAATTGGTAATAGTTGAGCCTCTGCGTATCAAGCCGTGGGGCCGGTCGGTTGGCCAGTTCAAATGCGGTATCGATGATTGCCATCATATACCAATAATCGTGCACGTCCATCGAAGTTTCTATACAATAGAAATCAAGCGTTAGATTACACATATAGGAACTGTTAAGAGCTACTTTCAGCCATGTCTCTTCGATGTCATTTTTTAACAACAGGCCATGCCGCTCGTTGAAAATCGCACCCGCCATATCGCCGGACGGCACCACTCCTGTTTTATTCTTGGCGGGTGTTTTAATGAAAAGTTTACCAAAAGACCTGCGTCGATATTGTTCGCTCAGATAGTATTCCTTAGGGTCAACACTCTTATGTTGCACACCTACTTCACATATCGTAATCAGCCATACGAAATCAATCAGTTTAGCCACTTCCTTCGCTTTCCGATACAAATTTACGGGAGCGCCATATTGCCGCCATCCGTGTTTCTCGAATACGGCAAACAGCAGGTCCCGTAGATGTTGCTTAAACTGGTCAGCAGATTTGCCGACAAGGAATTCCTTCAAGCCGACCAATGGATCGCTGACTTCCGTATTGGTTAACGTTGTCGGGTTATAATTTTCCTTTGCAAAAATTTTGTAGTCCATGGTTGAAAAAGTTTAAGGTTAATAAATTAATGATGATGAAATCTAAATCATTTGACAAAGTCGCCGCCAACCCGCATATCGCCCCAATGAGATGTTTCGCGTCTGGCGACATCAAACAATTCAAAAAGGCGCTGCAACGGGTACATCAATTCGGCCAGCATATCTTCTTTCCCAAAACCCGTTTCAAACCCTTCCCGCATGTAGTTCAATAGGATGTATCGCAATCCTTCCCCGATAAACCTCGGGTCTATCAGTGAGAAAAAATCATGAACCTCTTTACTGAGCCGCTCGGGCAATACTTCGTCAGGAATAGGTGCAACACACGTTGGCATACCATGATTTTCCTGTTGAGTTTCTTCATCAACCACCTCTGTGTCCTTTTCTGTCGATTGACTGTTGCCTGCCATCCCATCTACTCCCCCCGATTCATCAGCTTCATCCACAGGTGTTTCGTGTGCTACCGCTACCCTCATCCGTTCATGCGGCGTAAGTTCATGGATGAGGAAAATGGTTTCCACAAACTTCTCCAGTAGCCCAATGGTAAAAAAAGGCGTTTCATCATATTCAAAATACCCTACCCCGCCTTCTTTATAGGCATGAAGCAGGATATCGTCTAAGTACTCACGCCATTCATCCAGATCCTTGTAACCGAAAAAATCCTCAAGAAAATCGTTGATATGCACTATTTCTTCGTTGCTAAGGCTATAATAACGGTGGACAAGTACTTTTCCTGCCTCGGTTGAAAACTCATATCCTCTTGTATACAACACATACACCGCTTCCATAATCCTGATGAGCTGTTGCTGATAATAACCGTAACTTGGTGAATGCCCGGTATAGAATTTTTCTTGGTACGAATAAGCAGTCTTTAGCAAATCAAGGACATCTTGCCGGAAGTAATAAACCCGCGTTTCCTGCTCACAAAACTCATTGATGTAAATGAAAGGGTTTTCGATTTCCTCGGCACTCAAGTGTCGGAAGTGCATTTGATTTAATGAAATCTGGCTATTTTCCATGATTAAAATAGATTTAAGTTTTAACATTCATTCGATGAATCAAAGATACTATCTTTTGATAAAAATCAAAACAGAAAAGCTAATTTTTTTATCACAAAACACACAACAACCTAAATGCCAGGGCAAAAAAAATCCTGCCCACACCTTACGGCATGGGCAGAAAACATCAAAATATTTTAGAAATTTGCGTTAGGACTTATCCACCGACAGGGCCTGCTCAATCATAAAGCGCAGGCTTTGGCGGTGCGCGTCCGTTTGCGCATCCGCACCGGAGCTGACTCCCCCCAATTTCACTTTAAGATCGTTCAACGTTGCCAGGGCACCCGCCTTGCTTGCGTAGTCATATCCCGTGTTGGCTTCAAGGATGCCAATCAACGCTTTTACGTAATCTGTTTGGAGGTTTTGCCTGACCAGGTTAACATTTCCCCCCAGATCGGCCGCAAATATATTTGCCGTCAGGTCCTCCATGACTTCCGTGACTGAATACGTGTTCCCATAAAGGCCACTGTTGCTGATGCGCGCAAGGGTCGTGGGGTGCAAAATATGCGAAAGCGTACTCACTTGCAGTGACCTAAACGTATTCTGCGGCTTGTAATCTTCCGTACTGCTGAAGAAATCGAACCCACGCCGTTGTCGCTGTAGATAGGGGAACAGCGCAAAGTCGGTTTCAAACGCATCCGGTGCATACACATATTTGCCTAATAGCTCCATGGCCTTCTTTTGGGTATCCAGTGGCACGGGTGTATACGGTTGGGCATCTGTTTCCTGCCCCACAAAACTACGGTCAACATACACCCCTCCTATATAACGGCTGATGGCTGCAGCCATGCTAGCGCGCTGGTTATTCAGTTGACCATAGCGTTGCAGCAGCTCCTGGTACCCTTGGTTAGGTCGGCTAAACCGCTCCTTCAGCTTCGGCATCATGTCGTTGACCAGCAAGAAACGCTCTTCGCCATACACCATCATATCGCTGGAGTGATCATTGATCATCACCCGCGGGTCGATGGCTTTACCCGGGCTCCGCATATCGTCCGCATCGTTGCCAAAGGCCAACTGTGGATCGGTGCTCCGGCTCAAGATTTTGTCGAGTCCCTTCGCTTCTTCAGCAGGTGAAAACGGCGTGTATCCATACGCAATCGCCCAGATATCGTACGGCCCTGCTTTGGTCGTATAGTAATCGCCCTGCTTGCTACGGTCGCGGCTGACGTTGATGGCCGGATAGTCCATCACCGATCCCTGCAAACCGATTTTCCGTGTCAGCTTGGTATCGTGTAACTGTTCCGGCGTCAGCATCTGACTGGCCCGCATATTGTGGTTCAATCCCAGTGTATGCCCCATTTCGTGCATAATCAGGTAATAAAGGAATTGTTTATGCATTTCCTTCACGGCCTCCGATTTACCAGCTTCGCCTGCCTCGGAATCCAAGGTCTCCACAGTCGCGACTCCCGTCTGGAACTGCATACTGAGTTCGTTGGCAAGGTTACACAAGGCCATATGGTTTACCTGCGAATGGTGTACATATTCGGCCTGCGGAGCCATCGCCTGCTCCGGATCTTCCCAAGGTAGCGATGCCAAAGCCGCATTCCCACCATTGAATAAATCATCCATCACGGGGGTACCGGCGCCCGATTTCCATTCCACGGTGATGTCGGCGCCCAAAATCTGGCCCGTCAGTGGATTGTAGAAGCTAGGACCGATGGCACCGTAGCTCGGGCTTGCCGAAGATTTCCAACGGATCACGTTGTAAGCAATGTCCGCGGGATCCCAATCCGCATCATCGGGCATTTCCTTCATCACAATGGCATTTTTAAATCCTGCGGCTTCGAATGCCTCGTTCCATTTCTCTCCAGCCTCCTTGATAATCGGGCGGTATTCCAACGGCGTAGTGTTCTCTATCCAGAATACGATCGGCTCTACCGGTTCACTGAGCTTCGCGCTCGGGTTTTTCTTTTCCAAGTGCCATCGGCTGATGAAATCACGATATGGCGTAGGAGACACAGAAGTAAGGTCATCCACTTGTGCGCCGAAATACCCCACACGAGGATCGTCCCGTCTCGGGCGGTAGTTGTTTTGGGGCACTTCAAGGAATGAGTGCTGCATCTTCACCGTTACGTAGCGTGCATCGGTGATGTCTTTGCCCCCACCATTCATAGGTGTCGGGTTCTCATACGTTAGCCGAACTACCACATCCGTATTATGCGAAAACGAACGTACCGTATCGTAGCTCGACTTGCCGGTATTCAGGTTACCCAGATTAAACATCGCCGTCGGTGGTATACCCGGAGGCATCACCGGTTTCACCGCATCCAGCTTATTGCTGATAAACAAGCCATCGATCGGGATCAGGTAACCCGCACTGTCCGAAGCAGCGATCTTCTCCGAATGGAAGATGGTTTCCGCCACATCCGCATTAGCCGCCTTGCTTACTGGGTTGGTAGGGTCGTAATAAAACGCCGTGTTCTTACGCAGAAACTCGATCTTATCCTGGTTCTTGCGGATACTGAACAACCACGTATCTCGAATCATATTCTGATTGAGATATAAGGCCGTTGGGCCACCCATCGAAAAACTCTGGTAAATAAAGTCCTTGTCCAATTGTTCCTTCGTGAGGTATAGCTGTAACGTGGCCGTGGCCGTATCGCGGTATAGGGTGAAAAGGCCATCGATTTTCTTGCTCGACTTCACCTTGTCATCAATACTCGGCTTTTCATCCTTCTTTTTCTTCACCGAATCCGCGGCGGCCTTACCCGTGCTGTCCGGTGGTGTTACGACGGTGGTGTCTTTTTGATTTTTTGGGAGCGTATCTTGTAATGACCATCGCTCCACATGATTCGCTGAGGCGGACATGCCCCAAAAAAGGGTTCCCACCACCATTGATAACAATGAGTACTTCATACGATTTGGTTTAAATTCATTCATTCATGTGCCGGTACTCCCAACGAGCGGAGAAGCCGGAAAGTAATTATGTATTAGACGCCGGATCAATGTACTTTGTTGCATATCCAGACATAAAATAACGCGCCAATATACATAACATTCTTATTCCCCAAAGAAAAGAAGGTTGTAATTGTTACATTAGAAACGACGCCGGTATATCCATATCAGAAACACGACCGTTGTAAGCGTGCCGAATACCCAATAAATCCAAGAATAGCTCGGGTAAAGCGGCTTAGCATCGCCAATCAGGGCCAGCCCGGCCCAATAATACGGGTGTGCCAACCGTTCCCCGCCGTTATCTATTAACTGTAGTTTCGCCTTACGTAACGCTGTGCTTTTAGATTGGCCTTTCGCCAGGTTCTCATAAAAGGCAGTAATAATATCGGCACTTGCCTTTTCATCAATCTTCCATAAACTCATCACCACACTGGGGCATCCGGCGTATTGAAAACTGTGGGCCAAAGACATCAATCCCTCACCATGGCGTAATGTGCCCGTACCGGTCTCACATGCGGTAAGTACGGCAAGCTCCGCGCGCAGTTGCATGCCATAGATTTCATAAGCGCGTAGATACCCATCGTCCGACGCAGCCGAATCGCCCACAGATTTCGCAAAGAATAAACGGGACTGCAACGGCGCATCGTTATTTACTTCGCCATGTGTCCCAAGGTGCAGAATCCGGTAATCAGGCGCCAGCCCTTTAAACACCTTTTCCTCAGCGTCTTGTTCAATATACAAATCGTGGTCCAGAACCTTTGCAATGCGTAGCGCTGCCTGTAATGCAAATGGCTGCCGATAAAGATATAGGTAATCCTCGTCTTCGAGATAAGGATTCGCAAGCCCCTCTTGGTAAGACGCTTTCATCTTATCGGAAAAAACAGGTGCGAACAGCAATGCGCCAGACTTGGGTAGCGTGCGGCGTACGGACGTTGTCTGCAACGCACTTCCGGCCGAAAGCAGGTACGACACTTCATACGACCGGATGAGGAAGGGCATTGCTGAGAATTTAAGCTCTTGGGCGTCTGATACGAGCATTTCAAAATTGAGGTAATACAAGTCGGCGTCGGGGACTATCAGTAACTTCTTTCCTTTAATATTCGATTGAATGGGTTCGATGAGCGCTTGATAAAGACGGTAAGAAGAGGCACGGAAAGCCTGCGGAGAAAGCCCATATAAACGCTGTAAATTACTTATTTCGTCAAGAACCTGCCGATCAATCCGATGGGCGTCAAAGGCACTGGGGGTCACCACAAAAACAAAGATATGCCGATCTGTAACGGCGTACTCAACTAATGCCCGGTTTTTCTCCAATAGCGTTTCCCGGATAACTTCCGGCGTCGGTGGCTCAAGTGCGTATCGCATGGCGAACAGCTCGTTATCGGCATGCTTCAGGCTATCCAGAAATAATCGATATTTTTCAGCGGTAACGGAAAGCAGATTAAGCAACGAGTCATCTCTGCCGTTGTTTAGGTATTGCAGATTTAGCGTATTGATACGTTGCCGGAAAGCCTGGTCGCGGCTTGTTGCGTTACCGTCGCCCGAATGCGATGCATCAACTAAGGCCCCGTTTGCCGCCAGCCGCAAAAGCAACGTTTTACTGCGTTCAGCGTAAGCAAATGCTTTGCGCATAAAGGGCCCGGAAGTCGCGTTGTCTGACAATGTCCAACAGGCCTCCAAAGCAATCGAGTAAATGGCCTTATTTATATCAGCTTGGTCAATCAGGGCTGCCTGCGACCTCAACGCGTGGAGATTGGACGCCATGAACGCCGAATAACCATCGACAAAATCGAGCAATTCTTTCAGGTATCTGCGATTGTTTGACTGCCGATATAGGCCCTCCAAAATAGTGGCGCGCTCAATGGTCCAGTCAACCGTATATCGGCTGGCTGGTAAATAACCAAACCAACCGTCGACATTGTCGGGAAGTCCTTTATTCCGAGTGAGTTCCATTGCCGAACTATCGGCGTAGGCGAGCGCGCGCTCCAGCGAGTCAGCTTCTCTGTATATCCGCGCCAACGTCAACAACATCCCGGCAACAGTCGGATTACCGGGTTTGAATAACTTGCGGAAACCGGCCAACACCTCCGTCTGTAAGGCAATGGCAGCTTCATATTGCCCCATAGCGGATTTTGCCAAAGACATGCCGCGCTGCGTATGGAGAGCTTCTTCCCCGCCTATCGCCCCAGCCTGCCGGTAACGGTACAATGCCTGATGGTAAAAACTTTCGGCCAGCACATATTGCTGTAAGTCCAGGTAATTGTCACCTAACGACGACTCCACGAAGGCCATCCCCAGCAGGTCATCGGGAGCATGACGCTGCTGCACCTCATAGGCTTTCAGGTAAAGTGCGGTGGCTTCTTCAAATCGACCAAGTTCGTTCTTTAAACGAGCTAAACCGGCCCACGGGTGCACCATCCCCAAGCCGTCCGGCCCGTGTTGCTGTACCAATAAACGGATGCCTTTATCCAGGTATTCCTGTGCAAGGAACGGCTCTTGGATGTAGCGGTATAAGTAACCCAGGTTCTGGTATGCGGCGGCAAGCGGCGCACCATCCCCCGCAGCGCTGTAATTGGCGGCTTGGATGCCGACCGCCTTTTGGCGGTGTATGAGCGCTTCTTCATACAGTTTCAACGCTTCGTAGATAACCGCTAAGCTGTTGTGCATGCTGCCGATATTTGGGTGGCCCGGCGGGTACCGCAGCTCCACCAAGCGTTGAAAGGCTTTCCCCTCTTCCAATGCGCGTTCAAATTGGCCGCTATAACGGCTGATAAAAAAACGGGTCTGCAAAATCATCACCATATCCCAACCATCTTCGCCTTCTAGCAAACGGCTCATCTCATAGGCAAGCTCCACATAACGATCTGCTGTCGCGAAATCTTCTTTTAATAGGTAGAAGACAGCTATCTGGTTATATAGCAGGGCGTAATGGCGATTAGGTGGCCCATTTCTAACCATACGCCGTTCGGCCCGTTCAAAATACTTAGCAGCCTCCCCAAATGCATACTTTTGCGTAAGCAGCTGTCCGACCCTACTCTCAACAGCTACCCGGGCCACGTGGTGTCCCGGTAGCCGATCGGCGACCGTTTGGGCAGTATCCATTAATTGCAGAGCAGCTTCGAGGCCCTGCTGCGACCATACCACCAATGCTTGCTGAACGTAAGAAAACGCTAAGCTGTCCAATTGTTCAGCGGCGCGGTAACGTTGTATGTTGCATTTACCGTAGTAATCCGCGCTGTCCAAAACATGGGTCCGGTAGGCCCGGATAGCTGCTTCGTAACCACTTTCTTGGGCGATGACCAGTGAATTCAAGCCACTTCCTAGTAACCAAGCGAAAAGTAATGCAGCCCGCAACATGTCATTCCAGTTTTCCCTTCAGATCTTTCGCGTTCTCACTATCAGCGATGCGCGACAGGATTTTCGATGCGGTCTTCCGATCGCCACGTTTCAGGTAACACAACGCCAAATACCAATTGGCGTCTTGGTAGTAAAACGATGCTCGTTCACCGGCCACCACAGCCAACAAAGCAATGGCTTCATCTATTCGCCCCATAGCCATGTGCGCAATACCCCTATAGTACTGCAAGGTATCCGTTGGGCCAGTTTCCTCCGCTACGGCATTCCATTTTACCAAGGCATCGGGATAATCCCCTTCCTTATAACTGATCATGCCATCGTAAAATGCATATACCAACGTATCCGCGCTACCCATCTCAACGGGAAGCCCGGCGTCGACAACGAAATAAGAATGGTAGAGCCGGGCGTTGGAGGGGTTTGCTATCCATAACCACCACACACTGGTCAGCGTTACTAAAGTTATAGCAGCAGCTACCCACCATTTTTTCAATACATCTGCCTTAAAAAACCACATTATCGTCACGTCGGTGCCATGGGGATGGTAATCATCAAGGTGTTCGCAAAGGCTGGCCTCCCGAATCCCAATCAATAACCCCTTTACTTGGGTTACCTTCAGGCGCCATTCTGGGTCATTCGCGAGCCGCTGGTCGAAAGTATTCCGTTCGTTGCCAGACATGCCGTTACTCAAATAATTTAAGATGGCCGACAGCTCCTCTTCTGGGAGATCGTCGATTCGTTCCCTATCCATTTGTCCCTCCATTTTTCAGCACCATTTCCCGCAATTGCTTCAGGCATCGGTATTTATTATTCTTGGCGCTGGACTCGGTCCAACCGAATGCGCTGGCAATATCCCGCAAGCTATTCCTTTTAAAATAGAAACCTGCTAACAACTCACGGCAGCGGCCGCCAAGATTCTTGTATTGCAGCCGCACGTTATCGATGTATCCGTCTACCTCATCAGTGTTCTCTTCCGCCGCAATTGAATCCGTTTGTGCTTCTTCTATCGGAATGGTGCGTTTGCCTTTAGCCTTCCTCAAGCTATCTATCCACTTATTCTTGACCACCCGCGTAAGATAGTAAGCAAAATCACTTTCAACCGAAGGAACAAATCGCCCAAGTTGAACATTGCGCCATACGGCGAGGAATGCTTCCTGATAGGTGTCTTTGGCATCATCTACCGAGCCTGAATGCCGTAAAACATAACGCTCCATCAGCCTGTAATTTGACGTATACAGGTTCTTCAATGTAACCTCATCGTCAGACTTGATGCGTTCAACCAGCGAGGTATTGGGAAGCCGGAAATCAGGTTGATCCATAAAGGGTCTCCTAAAAGTTTCCGGCTAATTTAATGCTTTATTCCATAACCTGTGGTGTTGTAAGCATAATATCCTCGTCGCTACTTCAACGTGACGATCATTTCGATTGTCCCACCGAAGTTGGAATAATCCCAGTTGCACGGTTTCCGCTCTTGGTCTGGGTATAACGGCCCCACACTCCAAGTACCTCCCCACCCGACAGTGTACGTACTCCCGTCGTAAGGCATGGCCAAATCTCCATAACCAAAGCCTGATGATGGCGCAGGCTCTCCCGCCTTCCAACGGAATGTGTTACTGTAACGGTCGATGACCCTCAGCTCATACGACTCATCTTCCGGCTGTTGCGTATACCGGGTACCCCAACAATGGAAACATTGGTGCGATGTGTATGAATTCCCATAGCTGTCCCTGTAGCTTCCCACCAACGTATCTCCTTTGAGCACTAGCGGCTGCAACCTTATAATACGCTTTTTTGGGTCATTATCAATGTTTACCGTAGCTTTCACCTCGTCAAATAAGCGGAACGGTTCGTTCGTCGCACCCTTATCCCTCGAATAAATACGAGCGATTACCGTTTCTGTACCTTTCAGTGTCTGATCATCAATACATTCATACCAAATTTCATTATCATCATAGTTGGTGATGGTGCTGGCAGGCGTTATATTTTCCTTTCCGTACATCCCCCCATGTTTGCCGCTCGTTGTCCACACCACTTGGTATTCCCGCTGGTCGTTTGGTGCGATGCCAGGTATGTTGGCATTGATCGGTTCTATCCGTAAAGCGACATCATTCGCATTGGCAAATTTTGACGAGCCACTTTTGCGACCGGTAAGCGTCACGCCGTTGGGTTTCAATTCATAGGCACTCCGGCGCACGTTGATGCGCGTAGTATCCGTACCGATAAGCCTGCTTCCCATATAGGCTTTCACGTAGATGTATTCCCAATTATCGCCATCTGTCAGGCCCGAATTGGTATTGGCGTTATAGAACACTTCGTGATCCGAACTTTCGAATGAAGCGCCCTGGTGTCCTTTCGTATCTTTCAAATAACCCCACTTGCCGGAAGTACTCCATTCAAAATACGGATGCGTATCTCCGGACTCTTCCATATTTTTGATTTCGGCCGTTATCTTTTGCTGCGAGTAGGGAACCACCTTAGCCTCTTCGGGCGAGAGCGACACCTTGCTGCCACGGGCCACCACCGTCCACTCCTCCAGATTGCGCGAGGTAGCCGCATGGGTTGCAACAAGCCGTAGGTCGTTACCTTGCAGTATCAAGTCTATCACGGCTATACTGTTTAGAATACGCCCCATGCTTCGGCCGACCATCTCCGTCAGGTTGCCGGCATTCACGTTTGCCACGTGGCTGATGGCCATGTGTAGGCAAACATCCAATAGCATCTTGGCTTCGTCTTTCACGACAGCTCCCGCAAAGTGCTCCAGCGATTTACGTAAAGCCATCATGTAATCACCTTTTTTTATTTCTTCATATATATCGGGAGCAGCACTTAAAAACAGTTCACCTGCCTTGATCACGTTCTCCGGAACCGTACCGATTTCGTACCCCGATTTGCCCATACCCACATCATCGACCAAGCTAATGGCCGCAGTTCCCGCGGTGACAGCCGGTATTACGAAATCGATAAGGAACGTTTCGATTTCCAAGCGCGTAAGCTTACTTAATTCGGTTTCTGTGATCAATTGACTGCCCCCAGCATCCCTACCCGGCCCCACGATACGTACCTTATAGGTGGCCTCCGCTTCGTTATCGGCCAGGTTAAGTATAACCGGACCGCTCTTCTTGAGGAACGACTCCACGCCGCTTTCGGTGCCCCCCAACTCGTCTTCTACCCACTTACCAATTTCCCCCATCGCGCTGTTGATGGCACCTATCGGGTCAATGGCTAAGTCCATGTCGGCTTTGGTTGCGTTGCCGATATTCGGCAATACGATGTGCTCTACGCTGTCGTCATCGAGATATTTCATTTTGTAGAGAAATGCATGCGCGCGCCGGCGGTAGTTGTTGTTCACTGCCAACTGGCCCAATCCGTCTTCCAGAATCTGCAATCCACTACGGATATCGTTTGCATCCAGTTTAAGATCCGAAGCCTTCGCTGCCATTTTCTCTAACCGCATGCCCCGGTCTCCGGGCAATACCTGATGGGCTGCTTTACGGAGCGGTTCTAGAAAAGTACCTGTGCTCAATGTGAGCGGATCGTTCTTCCATATTTCCTCAAAAGCAGCAATCCACTCGGGCACACCATTCAGTTCTTCTCCTCTATCGAAGAATAATATAGTCAGCGTATCGGTTTGGAACGGCAACCCCAATGCATAGTACAGTAGGGCTTTCGCGGTGGAACGCGTGGAAATATCCGCTTCACCCTCGGCTGTGACCACGCCAATGAGCACAGGCTTGTCATTTTTGTCAAAGAGGAAACTGAGGTTCACCGGACTTCGTCCCTTAATATCGGCGACTTTGGTACGGCCATCCTTACCCACTGGCACCGGATGACCCAATATCAGTAGCTCCGCACCAGTCAGGTCATAACCCGAGCCCGTTGGTAAAACAACCTGTGCGTCTTTCAATGGGATCTCGACAGACCCATGGGGTAATTCGCCATCAGACCCCAACTTCGGGTCTTTCTTGCAAGAGGACACCATGCCCGTCATTGCCATCAATACAATTAGGAGATAAATGTTTTGCTTCATCACTTCGTTTTAACTGTTTACTTGTATATCGTAAGCAGTCAAAAAGGTCATCAAAAAAACAGCGATCGTCTTTAGCTGAACATTCACCAATATTTGTACCTTAGTGGCGCACCCCTAACTCATTAATAAACGCATAAAATACATGGAAAAGAAAATCCTTTTGAATGAACGCGACCTACCTACCCAATGGTATAACATTGTAGCCGACATGCCCAACAAGCCGCTGCCACCGCTCCACCCAGCCACCAAGCAGCCCGTGGGTCCGGACGACCTCGCTCCGATCTTCCCCATGGCACTCATCGAGCAGGAGGTCTCCGCAGAGCGGTACATTGACATCCCCGAAGAAGTACAGGACGCCTACCGCATCTGGCGGCCTACGCCTTTGATCCGAGCTACCCATTTGGAAAAGGCGCTCGGAACCGATTGTAAGATTTACTACAAGTATGAAGGAACAAGCCCCAGTGGCTCGCATAAACCCAATACAGCCATCCCACAAGCGTACTACAACAAACAAGCTGGCGTAAAACGCATCATCACGGAGACCGGTGCGGGGCAATGGGGAACCGCATTGAGTTTCGCTTGCAGCCATTTCGGGATAGACTGCGACGTCTACATGGTGCGCATTAGCTTCGACCAGAAGCCGTATCGTAAAATCCTGATGAACACGTTTGGTGCCACGGTCCATTCATCGCCAACCAACCATACACAAGCTGGCCGTGATGCACTCGCAGCCAATCCCGACACACCCGGCAGCCTGGGCCTGGCTATTTCGGAAGCCATCGAAATGGCCGTAGGCGACGAACATACCAAGTATGCATTAGGGTCGGTACTCAACCACGTGTTGCTCCACCAGACCATCATCGGCCAGGAAGCAAAGAAACAATTGGAATATACAGGTGACTACCCGGATGTCATCATAGCACCATTGGGTGGCGGATCGAATTTCGCAGGCCTGTCCTTTCCCTTCCTGCAAGATAAAATAGGAGGTAAATCCTTACGTTGCGTAGCCGTGGAGCCCGCCTCGTGCCCCAAGCTCACCAAGGGAAAATTCATGTATGATTTTGGCGACACCCAAGGATACACCCCACTGCTACCCATGTACACGTTAGGGCATACTTTTACACCTGCTGCCATCCACGCCGGGGGATTACGCTACCATGGAGCCAGCGTGCTGTGCAGCCAGTTACTCAAAGATGGGCTTATCGAAGCACAGGCTATCCAGCAGTTGGAATGCTTTAAGGCCGGCATCCTGTTTGCCAAAACCGAAGGGATCGTCCCCGCTCCCGAAGCGAATCATGGAATCGCCCAAGTTATCCGGGAGGTCAACAGCGCCAAGGAAGAAGGGGTATCAAAAACCATTCTTTTCAATCTCTGTGGTCACGGCTTTGTGGATATGACGGCCTATCAGGATTATTTCGATGGCAAGCTGCGAGACCATTCGTTTACCGATGAGGAGCTAACAGCAGAACTGGCGAGTTTGGAAGCACTGCAGCCGTAACGGTGTCTGCAACATGAAGGCTTGGATCCAGTAGCGAAATATAGTAATTATTGCGAACCGGTAGCTAAGTCCGATCTTGCGGGTGGTGTTGCTGATGCCGAATCCCGTCTTTGAAGACTAAGGTAGAGGCCTCCACCTGCGAGCGGAGGTTCTCGGTAAATTCGCAGCCGCGGGGAGCGACAGGCCAACCTACTCCGTCTCCGATATCCGTACGCTCTTGGCGAAGAATGCAAAGGCCTCTGTCTGCTTCTCAACCGCCAGGCCCTCGTGCCGAATGTTCACGCCCGCCGTCGCACCGAGCCGTTGCAGAAGATGGATTTGGTCGCAAAATACAAAGGAGCAATGACCCTTTTCGCTTTTGCATCCGGTAAATGTGCTAATTTAAAGCAGGTTATTCGTTCCCCCAAACCGGTAGCGCAGCCCGATTTCATGGGTCGTGTTCGATATCCGCCGGTTCAGCGGCTCGCTGCCCGGGTTGAACTGGTAGCTGTAGCCCAGACCGAAACCCCCGAAGTTGAACTGTGCCATACCCGCAAGCTCGCCGTAGCTGCGCACGTTCACCCCGATGCCGAACACCTCTTTGATGAAGACCAGTGCCGAGGCCTCAGCCTGCGGCCTGAGGTTCTCCGCGTAGGTGACCAGCAGACTCGGGCGAAGGTGGAAGTCCGTGCCCAGCGGGAACAGCGCACCCGCCGTCAGGTGGTACACGTTGCGGAAGTCGTAGCGGCTGTCCGAATCCACACCGAGGCTCCCCAGCATCAGCCGCGGGAGCGACAGCCCCACGTAGTACCGCTCCGGGCGGTAAAGCATCACCCCGAAACCCACCAGCGCATCCGTCTCCCTCACGTCCTCCCGGAAAGCCGGGTCCATCGGGTCAAGTTGCGAAAAACGGCCGTCCAGGTAACTGATGCCGGCGTTCAGCGACAGTCCCACATACTCCGTCTCCGAGATCCGCACACTCTTGGCGAAGAACGCGCCCGCTTCGGTCAGCTTCTCCACCGCAAGGCTCTCGTGGCGGATGTTCAGCCCCGCCGTCGCACCCAGGCTCCCGAAACCGACATGTCCGCTGCCCCAGAACACCGTCGGGGCGCCCTCAACGCCCACCCACTGCCGCCGACCGATCATGCTCACCTCGCCCCCCTGGGCCATCAGGCTCGCCGCAGGGTTCACCACCGTGCGCAGCTCACCGTGCTGCGTGTGCGTCATGGCCTGCTGGCCATGCGTGGCAGTCGCCAGCGCAAGTATCCCCGCGGTTATCAATAATGTATGTTTCATTGTCTGTTGTCTAACGTCTGATGTCTAGTATCTGATAACAAAATACCCCTTCCTATGCTCCCACTTCCCGTTCACCTTCACCTCAACGATGTAGAAGTACGTGCCTGCCGGCAATTGCTGCCCGCCCGTGCTGATGCCGCGGAACACAACACGGTCGTTGTCATAGCCCGAGGCTTCCCACAGCAACGTCCCGTTACGGCTGAAGATGGTCACCCGGTTCTCCGCATGGTCCCTGATCGCCTCGATGATGAGGTATTCGTTGATCCCGTCACCGTTCGGCGATAGCGCCCGGTGCACACGGATCGGGAAGTCCGAGGACGGGTCGGTCACGCGGATGGTCACCGTCACCGGTCCGGCCGCTTCATGATTCCCATCGCCGGCCTGCGTGGCCGTGATCCGCACCGTACCCAGTCTTTGGATGTCAAGCACGCTGCCGCTCAATACGGCAACCTGCGGGTCGTCTGCTGTCAGGCTCACCGGAAGGCCGCTGCTCGATGATACATCCAGCTGGATGCTGCCCGCATCGCGGGTCACCTCTACAGGGGCGTACAGCGTGATCGCCTGGCTGGCTTTCGTGATGGTTAGCGTGGCACCGTGGTAGGTGAAAGCGTAGTTGGCCGACTCCCCACCGGTTATGGTGATGGCATAGTCACCCGGAGCACTCGTTGCCGTAGATTCCGTAGCCGCGGCCGGTTGTATCGCCAGTGCCGGGGCATCATCACCGTTAACGAAGCCTTCGTAGGTCAGCTCAAACGAAGGGTTGTCCCCGCCGTAGGCGCGCGTGGCATCCGATGTGCGAACCGAAAGCGGGGCCCTGGCGATATGCAGGGTCCTGCTCACCGGCACCGCCGCCGGGTAGTCCGCATTGCCCCCCTGTGTGGCCGTGACAACTACCTCGCCCGCACCGTGGATGGTAAGTTTATTGTTTTCGATCACGGCGATATCCGTCGGGTTGCCGTCCGCATCCGTGACCGCGTAGGTCACCGCAAGCCCGCTGGTGGCCGTTGCTTCCAACGTGACCGGGCCGTCGCCGTAGATACGGTCAGCCAAGGCACCGAACGACACCCACTGCGGCTTGCGGTCAACCAGTTCAAGGCCCACCGACACCGAGCGCTCGCCATTGCCCCCCGCAATAACACCGTTCGCCTGAAGCGTGTGGTGTCCAAGCTCCAGGTTTGCCGGTACCGGAAGCGAGCCGCCGAAGCGGCCGTCTGCTCCAACCGGAAGATGGCCCACCAGTTCCGGGTTGGAGAACAGGTACACCGTAACCACCGTCCCCGGCTCGAAGCCGTGGCCGCTTATGTACACCTGCGTGCCATTGCCCTTCAGCAGCCGGATGACCGCATCCACCGCCGAGATCGGGATCCGCTCACCGTCCGCACCCAGCGAGGCCAGTTCCATCGCATAACCGTCACCGCTCAGGCGCAGGTATTCGCTGTCCACAACTTCCAGCATCACCGCTTCCACCTTACCGTCGGTAACCACCACCGGAACGCCCGGCTCAGGCTCCGGAAGGTTGCCCCCCACGTCCGGTACCGGTTCGGCAGGGATGGCCTGCACCGTACCGCTGGCCACTCCCCTGCCCACGCCGTTCACCGCCGAAACACGGAACAGGTACGGCCGGTTGTTCTCCAGGCCGATCACCAGCGACCGTGTCGCCGCGGATGGCTCCCGGGCCGGCTCCGTCCACGTCGAACCGCCATCCCGCGAGTATCCGATCACGTAGTCCGTCACCGCCGGTATACCCCCTGCCGGGGCATCCCACTCCAGCAGCACCTGGCGGTTGCCGGCTGTAGCCGAAAGTCCCATTGGGGCGTCCGGAAGGGCACCGACCGTGAAGCAGACCGTCGTCACATTGCCCGCCGCATCCGTAACGGTGAGCGTGTATTCACCGGGAACCGTGGCCGGCGTGCCCGCCGTGTACGGCCCGTCGTTCAGTGTGGCCGTGCCCTCATTGAAGGATGCCGTAGCCGCTCCGGCGTACAGCCCGCCTTCTTCAACGCCGGTGATGGCCGGTGCGGTCTTGTCTATCGCAAAGCTTACCGTGGTTGCGTTGCCGGCCGCATCCGTAACGGTAAGCGTGTATTCATCTTCTTCCGTAATCACCGTACCGGGGGTGAATGCCTCGCCATTAAGTGTCGCCGTGCCCTCGTTGAATGCCGGGGTCACATCCGTATTGTAGGACGCGCCGTCCGTGGCACCCGTAATAACCGGCGATCCGCTGTCAATCGTGAAGCGCACGGTATCCGCGTTGCCAGCCGCATCCGTAACCACCAGTGTATACTCATCCTCATCGGTAACCACCGTACCTGAAGCGAATGCCGCTCCATTGAGCGTCGCCGTGCCTTCGTTGAACGAAACCGTCACTTCTTCGTTATATAAAGCGCCGTCTTCAACACCGGTTATTTCGGGCACGGTCTTATCGATCGTGAAACGCACCGTGTCCGCATTGCCCGAGGCATCGATGACCACCAGTGTATACTCATCCTCATCGGTGATCAGCGTACCTGAAGTGAATGCCTCGCCGTTCAATGTGGCAGTGCCTTCGTTGAATGCCGCGGTCACGTCCGTATTATAGGACGCGCCGTCTTCTACGCCCGTGATTTCAGGAGCGGTCTTGTCAATGGTAAAGGCCGCCACCGTCATGTTGCCCGCGGCGTCCGTGACAATAAGCGTGTAGTCGCCCTCGGTATCCAGCGTCCCGCCGGACGGGAAAGGTTCACCATCCAGCATTGCTTTGCCCTCGTTGAACGTAACGACCACATCATCCCTGTAGAACGCCCCATCTTCCACACCCGTG
>NZ_DATMFT010000014.1:0-80678 GCF_035556095.1 Parapedobacter sp.
TCCGTGTCAAACCGCTCTCGCGCCATTGGCGCACAACGGTAAACATGTAATCTCTACGCTCTTTCATAATCATATTATTTGTGGGCGTAAAACTACAGCCGATTAGTTAAGCATAAAAGATGTACTTGGTAGGGCGGATACTAATTGGTTTCTTAGTGATGCATATTGATGAAAATAAATCCGATTGGTTTCAAACTATTGCTGGTAGCATAGTTCAAGTGGATGATGACAAAATAGTCAATTATCTCACTCATTTGTTCTATCAACTAGTAAAACAAAACGTAGAATTATCGTACCTATTGATAACAAAACGTTTTGAAAGTCTCGGAAGAAAAAATTTCCTCGAAAGCTTTTGGCATGAACTAGTAAACCAAAACCACGAACTATTCCATGAACAGTTGACAAAATGGTTTAATGCTGAAAACAGGAATATACATTCAGCTATCCTTAAACTCACATCGTTATCCGAGATACACGAACATGATTTCGCGTTATCAGAAAAGGTGTTGACGACAATAAACAGCTCCGAGAAATTGTATGTTGCGATGAAAATTGCTGGATATATGTACTCAAAGGAACACCTACAATCTTTGATTATATCTTTAGTGAGATCTGTCAAGGAAGACGAAGCAAACCTGTTAGCTGAGTTATATGATATTTTTTATTCCTATGTAATCTATAACTACAGATCTACTTTGGATATGATAAGCGAAGAAGCGAAAAAAGAGAACACTCCCTCCCATATCGCGAATTTCTATGACCAGCTTGAGAAAGCCTACGAAATCTATTTTCAGAACTTCTCTCTAATTAAATCCCACTCCGAGCTCTCTCACGATAGCCCCCTTTCTCAACATCTACAATACTATAAGCAGCAACAGCTATCAGTTGGACTAAAAGAGTCCCAAAAACACTCTTTCATGGACTCCATGAAAAAAGTTCAACTACATTCCAATAATTGGGCATCTCGCAATTCGTCTGAAAACCAACACCACATACGTACTCTTGAAAAGTTTGGCATAAGTGTAGAATTTCCTGCTGGTGAAATTTACAATCCAATACTACAGGAAAGTAAACGTAGGTTGTATCAAAGAATAAAAAAACATGAAATTAATATTGACTGAATATATCAATTCATTAAAAGAAGATGGGGAACTAGATAAATTAATTAAAGACGTCCTCTTAGCCCATAACTTTGAAATATTCTCGGAACCTGAGAGAGGCAGACAATATGGGGTTGATATTTATGCCGTCGGAAAAGATTTTCAAGATAATGATGTTCAAAAGGTCTTTTTAATCACGGTTAAGCAAGGCGATATCGATCGTCAAAAATGGAATGTGGATCAAAATAGCGTCCAACAGTCCCTTGACGAAATTCGAACGGTATTCATTAGAAACAACCTTGCGCCGCAGCACGTAAATCTGCCAAAGAAAATAATTGTGGTCTCAAATGGCAGAATGAAACAGGCTATTCAACAAAACTGGCGGGGGTATCAGGAAACCAACAATGATTATGAATATGTATACTGGGGAATAGATTTTATAGTAAATGAGTTCCAAGCTCACCTACTCAACGAGGATTCGTTTTCAAATGAAGTTAGATCGCTATTCCGTAAAACAATTATAAATTTAGAGAATCCGGAATACCGATTAGAAGATTTCACTGCGTTACTGACCTCTCTGTTTTCAGAATTCCAAGCTACCAAACAGAAAAGGAAAAAATTCAAACTGCTAAAACAGCTTCGCTTGGTGGTTGCTATCGTGACTAAATATTGTCGCGAGGTGGATAATTTAAAACATGCGATAAAATGTGTCGAAAAGTATATCCTGCTTCTCTGGTCGGAAATCTCAAAAAATGACACAGACAAAGATTTGATCATAGCTTTTATAGAAGCTTATAACGATCAAATTTCTGTGTTTTATGCTTATTACGCCAAACTTAGCTACATTGGATCGATTCAGGATGGATTTGGAAAAGCAAAACACGAAGCGCTGATTTACACCGCAGTATTATATGAACAAGTCGGCATATTTTCTCTTTATGGCGCTCTCTTGTTACAAATACACGATGTTCTATTAAGCAAAAACGAAAAGCTTGCTGGAATTATAAAACAAAGAGCTAATGAAGTAGCCGATATGATTATTAAGACTTTGAATAATAATCCTATTTTCTTTAATCCGAGGGCCGACGATCATCACATTGAACTAAACATATTACTAATACTACTATACAGACTAGATCGGAAAAACGATATAAAAGGTATTCTTCAAATCTTCCTTAAACAAATTAGTGAAGGTCTTGCCTTTTTAAAAATTTTCCCTGTGTTTTCAAACTCGACTCAAATTATGGCAGAACTTGACGTTGATCATGAAAAGCGTATAAAATATGAATACGGATCTAGTACCCTTTTAATCTCATTAATTGAGTGGACATTAGTTATTGCGGATAATGATCTATATAACAGCTATAGGCTAACGAAGAGCACACTTATGAAAGACATCGAATTGATACTTTGGTTTCCTGATAAAAGTAGCGAAAGTGGACTATATCATCAGAACGTCGTAGGTGAGACGGGATATTCATTGTCAGAAATTGAATTGTTAGAAGATTTCAATGCCTATAAAACACTGGTTCTTGAAGAATACGCAAAAAACTGTGCTGAAAAAGACTTTTCGTTTATACAAAAATCATTTTGGTCAATTGGTCTAATTGCCGCACGACATTACCGAACTTATATTTTCCCGCATTATTGGAGACAATTTATTTCTGGATAACTTATACTGATATTATAAGTTTCTTATTAAGTAGCAATGGAGACCGGTAGAGCCTAATTTATCAAATACAAAAAGAAAGCCCCGAAACGGGGAGAATCGGGGCTTTCAAACTAACCAATTATAAACCTAAATTATGAAAAGACAATCTTATAAATTTCACTAACTGACTCTATAACGCATGTCGGCACCGTTTTGTTGCAGCGGATTTGTTAAAACATATTAAACAGACAATGCGGTGACCAAAGGCGGTCTAAAAAAGAGAAACCCGTCACTTTGAAAGCAACGGGTCTCCGCCCCAATGGGGTTAGGGGCTATCAACCTAAACCTACATTCTAAAACGAAGGAACGGGCGTATTATTTTGTTGGGCGAAAAAAATGCCCCGGCCAAACCAAAAGCCAGGGCGTGGTATTCCTATGAAAGCGGTACCGCGCCGGTTGGGAGCCGGCACCAACAGTACCTATACCAAAAGCTAATGTACAAAATCGATTTCGGTGTTCCAAAGATTTGGAAGTCAGTGGCAAAGTTTTTACCTTTAACGTAACTAATGTGCAGCCTGGACTGAAGTAAGCTATAATTGGTTTTAGTAATTGTGGTCGGATGGCTTTTGACGGACTTGTTGGCTCCGTTGGATTTGAGTTGGAAAGAACGGCGGACAAAAGAATTGGCACTGATGGAAGATCTGGTGCCGCAATTGAGAAAACTTGCTCAAGGATGTGAGATATCAGGACTAGCGACTTATGAATAAAAAAAATATTACAGCGATCGATCCACGGGGTTATGACGCCATATTGCAACAGGCTGTAGCAGAAATACGTGTTGGTCGAAACCTTGTAGCCCGCCAAATCAACAGTGGTGTAAGCTCAGTTTACTGGAGTTTGGGCAAATTACTTTTCGACAAGCAACTAGTAGAGGGTTACGGCACGGGCGTTGTGAATCAACTATCGCTTGATCTGAAAAAGGAATTTCCAGACATGGGCCTATCTCCGCGCAACTTGTGGAACATGAAGCGCTTTTATGAGCGTTATTATCAAGAAGATACAAAACTGCTACAGGCTGTAGCAGTTTTGCCGTGGGGGCATAACCTATTGTTGCTTGACAAGGTACAGCAACCCCACGCTGTAGCATTCTATGCAAACGAAACGATCACCAAAGGATGGTCCAGAAATTTGTTGCTCAATGCGATAAAAATGGACACCTATAGTCATGCTAAGGGGCAACTAAAATCAAATAATTTTAAGGAAACACTGCCCGCTGCACATGCGGACTACGCCGACGAAGTATGCAAAAGCGCTTATAATCTAGGTTTTTTAGGCATCACCGAACCGATCAAGGAGTTGGAACTAGAAAACCGACTCATCGCCAAAATCAGATCTTTCATATTGGAACTAGGACGCGGGTTTAGTTTCATTGGCAACCAATATCGGCTGGAATACAACGACAAAGAATATTTTGTCGATATGCTCTTTTTCCACCGGGGTCTACGTTCCCTAGTGGCTATTGAACTGAAGATCGGAAGCTTTAGGGCTGAATACGCTGGAAAAATGAACTTGTACCTATCCCTGTTGGACCGTCTCGAAAAAGGAGAAAACGAAAATCAGTCCATCGGAATCATCCTCTGTGCCGATAAAGATCATTTGGACGTGGAAATAGCGCTACAAGACATCAACAAACCCATTGGCGTAGCCGAATATCAATTGCTTCTGCCTAAAGACGAATTGCAAACCTTGGTACTCAATGAAATAAAAGCAATAGAAGAAGATGAGGAACAAAAGTGATCTGATACCTGAATTACGCTTCCCCGAGTTTGCGGATAGGTCATCGAGTGACCGGTCCGGATTGATATAGCTATCCCAACTGGTATTGAAAGAGCGGAGACGCAGGTCAGCGATTTCTGTCAACGACAGTTGGTGATTGGCATTATTTACCCGCTTGTAATATCGGCCTTTGAATGCAACGGGTTTTACCGGAAATTCCTTTACCGATAGAACACCGACTTTGGTCCGGCCAAGTCTATTTCATCCACATCGGCGATGATATTGGGTTGGTCACGAAGGAATCTTCTTTTTGGATATGAATATCCAATTGTTGGGTAGTTCGTGCTTGGCCATCCTGATTAGCGATTACTTGCTTGCTTCTTATGACGTTTTCTTCGAAAATAATTTCTAAAGCCTTATCAAGAAATGGGTCGGTCGCCAATATAAGGTCGTCGACAGCGTACGAAGCATAATAATCGGGAGGAATGCCTTTCAGATGGTGTACAGTTTTCCACAAGGGCTTATTTCTGATTCTATTTGACTTTCAATTCAGCTTTAACTCTCTGCACAAAGCCCAAAGAAACAGATGCCAATTCCGCAATTTTTTCATCATCGAAATCGGTGTTGAACAGTAGATTTTTAATGAATTGGAAATCCCTTTTTTCGGCACCTTCTTTAAGAGCCTCTCTACGCACCGAATCAAACGCATTCTGCGTATCCCACTTAGATTTTAAACTTGCTTCGTATGCCATACGTTCCTCCTTCCTTAATTTTCATCTGCTCGGTCTGTTTCATTGGTAGATGAGAGATCGATAAGCCCACTTTCTACGCATTGGGCTTATCTTAGTTTGCTACTTCCGATATCTTAAAGATAAGCTGAAATACAAAAACCATCCATCGAACGACAGATGGCTCGATACCATCACAGCGTCAGCCCAAGTCGCTGTTATTTTTTCTTAAGTAAATCAGCGCGGACTTTGCGCACAAAATCAACTGAAACTTCCGCTACTCCGGCCGCAGCCTCATCGTTCAAGCCCAGTTGTTGTATAAGATTAGCTACCACCTTGTAGCTTTTCTGCTCGGCCCCTTCAACACGTGCCTCACGTCGCACCGCGTCAAAAGCATTCTGCGTATCCCACTTATTCTTTAAACTTGCTTCGTATGCCATACGTTCCTCCTTTCTTAGTTTCGCTACTTCCGATACGTTAAAGATAAGCTGAAAAACCCGCTTATCCAAAAATGTCGGAACCTTATCCAGCGTGTTCATGTGCTTCAACAGGTACAGCCATTTGTCCATGTCTGTGAGCAACTCATTATCCGGCTTTACAAAATTAACGATTTTATCAGCTCGCAATTAGCCCTGATCGGCCTGATAGAGCCCTTCGGGGTTCCAAGAACTTAAAACCCAGTTTATTGTAAAAAACTTCTCCCGACGTCTTTTCCATCAAGGCGATATCGTGGAAGTAACGATCTTGTTCGCCCGCACCCATACGGAACTCCAGAATGCCGATTAAGTAAACTTCCGGTAGTTGGTAATCATTAGACGCCTTGCCCTTTTTCAGTAACCGCTGGATGAGCCGCGATACGTAATACAGTGCCCTGTCCTTGAAGAAATCCTGCCGGATGCGCTGCATCTCGACGATGAAATATTCGCCGTTATCGCCACGGCAATGCAGGTCGAAAACAACACGTTTATCGTCATCATCATCGCCGTCATGTTCATTAGGCGCATATTCGAGTTCTGCAATGTGCTTCTCCCCCTGAAAAAGGTCATTAAGAAACGTTATTAAAATCTCCTTGTTCGGTTCCTGCCCGAAAAGGTGGCGAAACCCCCAGTCAGTTAAAGGGTCGATGAATCTTCCTATTTTAGGTTCTTTTGAATTGGCCATACACAAAGATAAAAATTTTAGCTTAATTTTGCCGGTAAATTTATTGACCAATTAGCTTTTCAACTGAATGGTATGTGCAATTTTATCAAATACGTCAACATCCATAATTACAAAAATCAGAGAAGATCCAACATATTCCTCACCCCACTAAAAAGAAAACGAATGTTTATAAGGTGTAGCAGTGATAATTATGGTTCAGCCATAGATCGTTAAGCAACGCATTTCCGGCCTTCGAAGAGTTGTTGCTCCAGTTCACGGGGCAAGAACGGCGGAGCCAATTTCGAATCACATTTTTGTAGTTGGCGATCATTTCGTATTTTTACAAAAATGAATGGTCCTAACATGCAAACTTTGATCGTCCAACCAGAAAACAAGGAACAACTTCTTGCTGTTCAATCCGTATTGAAGCTACTTAAAATTAATTTCGTTGTCGGAGAAGACGAAGCTTTACCTACGTATGTAGCGGATGGAACGAAGGAGTCGATGCTGGAAGCGCAAGCCGGTAAATTGACACCATTCACTTCAATTCGAGAAATGCTAGATTTGAAATGAGCCTCGAAATTCATTACTCGAAATTCATTATACACCTAAAGCCAAGAAGTCCCTTCAATTTTTACATGCATTCATCACGGAAAAATTCGGTAAGAGACGCGCCGATAAATTTATCCGGGAAGCTGAAAAAACGATTCTCCTACTAAAGGAGCAACCTTATCTCTTTAAGAAAAGTGAATTGGGGGAAAACATCGGCTTGGCCTTATTATTCTACATTTCTTTTGGGATAATCGGCAAGAGCCTTTTTACGATTAATCTTTACAGCTCCTTATTTGGCTAATAAATAGAATCCGTACTTTTTATCTTGGCCTTATTAGCACATTTGTAATCTTCTCTGAAAAATCCGCTACACTTAAACCAAAAACCTGACATCGCAGTGTTATCGCTATTCGTTATAAAGGTCGCTAAAAACAAAGCCCCGAAACGGGGAGAATCGGGGCTTTCTAACTAACCAATTATAAACCTAAATTATGAAAAGACAATCTTATAAATATTACTAACTGAACCTATAACGCATGGCATATCCATTTTGTTGCAGCGGATTTGTTAAAACATGTTAAACAGACAATGCGGTGACCAAGCCGACTTAAAAAGAGAAACCCGCCACTTTGAAAGTAACGGGTCTCCGCCCCAATGGGGTTAGGGGCTATCAACCTAAACCTACATCTAAAACGAAGGAACCGGCGGATTGTTTTATTCAGTGAAAAAAAAATGCCCTGGCCAAACCAAACAAGACCAGGGCGTGGTATTCCTATGAAAGCGGCACCGCGCCGGTTGGGAGCCGGTACCAACGGCACCTATACCAAAAGCTAATGTACAAAATCGATTTCGGTGTTCCAAAGATTTGGAAGTCAGCGGCAAAGTTTTCCAGCAAACAGGGAGTATCATAGTGCGGAGATCCTGCCCATGGCGACGATGGCCAATAAGCAAACCATAGACAGGGTGTGCGTCGGTTTCATTGCGGTAAATATAGGCATTCGAGGGCACATCGCCCTTACTTCTCTACCCTTCGTATTGGTGTAATTCGGTGACCGTCAGAAAATAACCGTCGGGGTCCCGGAATGAGAATTCCTGCCGCAATGAATTTGGGTTTACATGGAGGTCTTCTTCAACGGCCCAGTCGGCATCTGTGAGGTTCTGCCTGATTTCTTTCCAATCCGCCGTGCGGAAATAAAGCAATAACCCGTTGCCTGCCGGCAACACCGGGTTTGCCATGGTCGGGTGTTGGTCTGCCTGCCACGCGTGGAGGCACAGCACGACTTCGTCAGCTTCGGTTGTCATGACGGCAAAATGGTCGCCGCCGTGTGCGTTTTTAAACTTAAATATCCGTTGATACCACTGCGCACTTGCTTGGACATCTTTCACGGCAACCATTGGATCTAATTGGGTCATTCGAGACGGATTTCGTTGTCAATTCAATGGGTCATCTATCGGCTTGAACCGTTTCGCTAAAAACCCAGTGGCCTTTTCCGGATGGATGTCGCACAGGGTTATTCCCGGCTCGCCGTACCGCTGGTGGACCAGGCAAGTGCCGTCCGGGGCGATGATGGCCGAACCGGATTCCTGGAAGGTGGTGGCATAATTGACACTGGCAAAATAGATTGTATTTTCCAGCGCCCGCATCTGCATGGCCTTTTCGTAGTAGGGATTGTCCTTGTGGCCCCATTCGCGAAGCGTGACGCCCGCCGTGTTCCCGCCTGAGAAATGCGGGTGGAAAACCACCTTCGCGCCCCGGCGTGCTGCCCAGCGTACCGTTTCGGGATAGCGGAAGCCTTCGTGGCAGATGGCTATCCCAAACGTCAGCCCGCCCACTTCGAAGAGCTGCCGCGTATCGCCCGGCGTCCACCATTCATCTTCCGAAGGATCCAATTGTACCTTTGCTTGATACCCCATCACTCGGCCATCGGCACCGATGACCTGCGCGACATTATATACCTCATCGCCGATGTACCAGTCCATGGGCAGGATGATGGCAATACCGTGCCGCGCAGCAATGCCCTGTGCTTCGGCAACTGCCCTTTCCAGGGCCCTGGGCGTGCGGTCGCTGGTTGGATAGCCCATGCCGGGGTATCCGGGTAAATACGATTCTGGGAAACAGACGACCACGGCGCCGCTGGTTTTCGCGCCCTCGGCCAATCGGTCCAGCCATTTCAGCCGTTGGGTGCGATCCGGGCAAATGGGTGGCGAAGCCAATGCGATTTTCATGGCCTAAATTTAGGAAAAGGAGCCGGAAAAAAGTCGCTGCATCGGAAAAAATACCGGCTCGGGGCAACCGCCAGAACGCCTGCCTGTAACCTCCCCACACAATCCGGCTTTTTATATGTTATTCACCGAAACGATTGGACAATGGATGATTCGCGAACCCCTTGGCTACGGCAGCTTTCACGGATACTTTTGGCGTTTTTTATGGTCGCCACTGGTATCGGTCACCTGACTTTTTTGCGGCAGGAATTCCAGGCACAGGTACCGAGGAGGGTACCGCTGGACACCGATGCCAAACGGTTGGCGCGCCTGTTTTTCCAGCCCGTGCTCGTGGTTTGGGCGCTTTGGTCATCCGGTGCATGGTCGTACCTACGCCGGCGAACGATAAGTAACATGAATCGTACGGAAAGGAAATAACATGCGGTATGTTTTGCCCATGGGCGTGGTACTAGTTGTCGGTTGTGGCGAATAACTTGATGACCACTTTCGCTTCCGGGTCGACCGGGGCGTTGTGTTTGGGATAAGGTGCTACGTCGATCAACCGGAACCTGATGTCGTTGATCACCGTATCCTGCGGGAACTTCGGCCCACCGTGGGTATTCAGGTCGAACAAATGCCTGTAGTTGCCCTCAGCAATGATTTCAAAGCGCACCCCGGCATTGCCTGCCCAGACGCACTGCACCCCTTCGGGGCAGCGCGAGTCCCCGAGCAGGGAATCCACCCGGATGCGGAAGTCGTGTTCGGCATCGTAGTAGGTATCGCCCAGCCCGATCACGATGGTGTCCCCTTTCCGCTCGGTCACCAAGCGCTGCCGGACATACACTTTGTCCGGGTTTTCGGGGATAACCGTCAAATCACTAATTGTAAGGGTGTCCTCTCCCCTGCTATACAGCTTATGCGTGGATTGGGGAAAATCGTCATGCCCATCGAAGCGGATGGTCAGCAGGCTGTCCGCCAGTGTGTAATGGAAGGGTGAATATTCCTCGGATTGCCGGCTCAGCACGCCGAAACGGCCGCGATCGGTACTTTGGAACTCGATGAATTGCAGCGCATAGCTTTCCGCATCCACCCATGTCCCTGCCAGCAAACCGAAATCGGCGCCCGCATCGCTGTTCTTTAGATTGGCCTTGGAACAGGAACCGAGCGTAAGGAAACTTGCTATTGAAACATAACCGATGGTTAGTATTGCTTTCATTTTCAGACCCTCCTTTTCATTATAGACGGTTGTGTAACCGGATGTGCTACGTTCGTTAATGTGAAAAATTTACAGTCGGTTCTTTTCATCCGAACCACATTGACCTCCTCCCAAATTCCGAGTCATGCTAAAGTAGGGAATTCGGGATCGAATTGCTAAATTTTAAAAAGGAGAAACCAGGATGAAGGAGGTCAGTTTTACCCGGGCTAAATAGCCGTACTTTGCCCTTTCTTGTATTTCAAAAATGCCACGAAATCTGACACCTCTTGCTTGAGATTAGCCGGTAAGGAACTGATTTCTGAAAACAATTGCGCATCCGAAACAGTACGGCTTTCTTTGGCTTTGCTTGGTTTGGCACTTTTCGCAGATACCTCATTCAGATCATATGGTGTGTTGAGTAAATTCTGATCCAAATGCAAGAAATCGGACAACTTACGAATCATGCTTTTTGATAGCCCGCGCTTTCTATTCAGTACTTCGGATACAATCCCGCTGCTTCCGATATACGGTTGCAAATCCTTTTGCTTCAAACCCATGTATTCCATTTTAAGTTTGATGATTTCTATGGGGTTGCCGACATCAATGTTGGTATGCTGATTTTCGTAAGCCTCAATCAAACCTGAAAGCAATTCAAACTGTTTTACGAGTTCTTCATTTTCTTCAAACCCTTCCCGATCACCAAGTTCTTCCAACAAGGCGACCGCCTTGTTGTACTCTTCCTCATTTCTAAACATTTTCATTTTCATGGCTTTCATTTAAACATTTCTACAACATACTGCTTGTTTAGTTTGCAAAGCTTCGAATATGCTGCGTGTGTACCAATCCACTTAACATAAATCACGGATTGCTTCAATTTGGAGTGAAATTGATATTTAATGATGATTCGTATGTGATTTCCTTTAATGTCAATTACAGCGCGCTCACCTCCGATAATATCTACAGCCTTTGCTCCAAACGATTCGACAATATCTTGGGGTTTTTCCCACGTTAGCGTTTTGACCAACGATACCCAAGCTTCGAGAGCGTCCTTTACTTTCGGATTTGTTTCGATATATTTACCTATCGAAGTGACTTTTACGATTCTAACCATGTTACTATTGCCAGTGATTTCGCTCTCGATTACAAAGGTAGGGATTTGCTCTCGAAATGAGAGATTTTTTATTTTGTTTTTTGAAAACATCGAGACTGACAACGACACAATTTAGAGACAATAAAAAAAAACGAGTTCAGCGAGCGCCTAAAGTTGGTCGCTGCATGTATTTCCCAAACAATGAATGTCAAGTTTTAAGAGCACAAAACTTGACATTAACAAATAATGGCTACCTTTGCAAAATGACGTTGGCAACACAGATACGCGACAGAATCACACAGCTACCCGATGGGAAGACCTTTGGGTATAACGATTTGCGTATTGCCAAAAAAGAATATACCACAGCGGCGAAAGCATTGGAGCGTCTGCAAAAGAAAGGCTTAATAAAGAAAGTATCCAAAGGCGTGTTTTATAAACCCGAACAGACCGTGTTTGGCGAGTTAAAACCCGACTACAGCGAGCTACTACGCCCTTATCTGTTTGAAAACGGTAAACGAGTAGCCTACGAAACCGGTACAGCGCTATATAATCGTTTGGGGCTGACCACGCAAATGGCTTTCCGCACTAAAATAGCCAGTCGGAGTAAACGCATCAATATTGATCGGGGGGTTTTAAAGGCAGATGCCGTAAAAAGCTATGCCGAAGTAACCGATAATAATTATGTTATTCTGGGTCTATTGGATGCATTTAAAGATATCAAACGTATCCCTGACAGTTCGGTCGCTCAGGCAATCCGGAGGCTAAGTGCTATTTTGGAAGCGTTAGACGCAAAGCGGCTCGAATCATTAATTAAATATGCCTTGGTCTATCCGCCCAGGGTAAGGGCTTTGGTAGGCGCTGTGTTGCAAAACAACGGTTATCGGGAAAAAGGGTTAGAAAGGCTAAAAGACAGCCTGAATCCGCTCACCACTGTCAAATTAGGCCTGAACGAATCCGAACTACCCACGAAGCGCAACTGGTATATCGAATGAGGCTGCATGAGAACATAAAACTATACAGGGACGCGATTCGGTTTACCGCGCAACAAATGAACCTGAAACCTGAATATGAGTTTGGTCCGGTTTTCATATAGCGAAAGCCCGTTGGATGACCTAAGGAAAAAGATAAGGCATACCTACGATTTGCACCAGCTACTCACCCAACAGGAGTTTTCCGACTTTCTCAATTCACCCGACTTTGAAACCATGATACTGAAAGTGGCTGCCGACGATGTGACCAGTTTTAGAAACAATAATAAGTGGTTAGCCTATCATCCGAATGAATCCATCATTTTAAAGATTTAGAAAATAGCTGGCGCGAGGTGCGCATCGCTTATACAGGCGATTTTAAAGACCTCGTATACGGAAAATTACCAGAGGAAGACGCCATTTTGACGACCCTGAAAATGATTGGAGCAAGGTTAAATAGCGTTACTTGGACCATTCAACCGTAACTTGTAGTTTTCCAGGAAATCCGCCACAAAAGTCGCTAAAAACAAAGCCCTAAATCAGGGAGATCGGGGGGTTCTAACTAACCAATTAGCTTCCAAAAAAGACGGTTTGACGAGTAGAAATTGTTCACTAATTTTAACGGCAAATTACGAAAGGGTCGACAAAACTGAAACCAACTATTTTATGATAACCGTAAACCCATACCTCTATTTCAACGGGAATTGCGAAGAGGCTTTTGATTTCTACAAATCAGTGTTTAAATGTGAATTCAATTATATCGGCCGATATAAAGATGTGCCGCAAACTAGCCGCGGGTTGTTTACGGAACAGGACCATAAGATTATGCACGTTTCGCTTCCGATCAGCAGCAAAACTACATTGATGGGTGCGGACAGTACCGCGCTGTTTAATCAACCGGTGTCAACGAGCAATTTCTCCTTATCGATCAGTACCGACAACAAAGAAGAGGCCGACACGCTATTTCAAAGCCTATCCGAGGATGGGGAAATAAAGCTACCAATGAACGAAACTTTCTGGGGTTCATACTACGGAATTGTAACCGACAAATTCGGAATCAATTGGAAGATAAGCTTCGAGTTGGACTGATTGGCAATTGGATTACCAATAAAAACACACTTGAATACCTGAGTGTACCTGATTATTTTGAATTTCGCGCTGACGGTACATATAGGGCGGATTTAGTTACTGGTCTTGTCACGGGTCGTTGGGAGATAAACGGAAATAAACTCTTGCTTACCGGGGCCAGCAAATTTGAGCTTTCCGAAGATGGCTTTGACATCCTTAAGCGCACCGGCAATGAGTTCGAATTCACCGACACATATTATCCTGAATTTGAAGCTCCCAATTCTTGGGAAGATCACCAATACAAAGGAGCGAAAGCAGAAATCACCTATTACCTGCAAAAGAAGTAGGCCTTCAATATTAATCGCCACTCCATATTGGGTGGTACGTCTAAGGAAATAGAAAATCTTTAAATATTGTCTGCACCGATGTAATCTCTGAAATAGACAGTCCCTCATGGCTTAGCCGTACTGTAATCTCCCAAAAAATTAGTTACGATAGTAAGTAGAAACTTAGTTGCCGATGATCTCCCAATAACCACCTTTGGCAGGGCCGATACGACGTAATTTTTTGTGCTTTTGCAATTGGCTGATATTGCGCTCTACCGAACGCTCAGTAATTCCCAGTAATCGCGCAAGCTCCGGTATCGTTATATCAGGATTACCCTGAATGTACGTTATAATTTTCCCCGACGTTTTCCCCGACGTTTTCCCCGACGTTTCCCCCGACGTTTTCCCTGTGTCGGCTAATCTTTCAGCATACACAATAACACGGAATCCATGCTGGAAATTTTCAAATTGAGGTGCTTTCAGCCCGTATTGTTCAAACGCCTCCCGGATTCGTCGAATCCCCGACCCGTACTTTTCGATAAGCTGCGCCTCCTTAAAAATTGCGGCAACTTTCCGGTTACGGGAATAGGACGAATACTCATCGGCCAGCAATTGCTCAATAGTAATAGTATCCGGCAGATGGCCGGGATTGAAGAACTCAATATAATCGTCAAAGATTTTTACCGATGAATCCCCACTGCTCATATAATCACGGTGGACAATCATATTAATGATAATTTCTCGTAACGCCGGCATAGGGTATTGCCAGCGCTCCTCGCGTTGCGGATCGCCAGTGATAATGTAACCTTTATTAATGTGCTTGCGAATGAACCCCAGCACTTCCTCCACTTCACTGAATAAGTCGCTGCGGACGGTCAACCCATCCTTGATACTGGTTGGTGTGGAGAAGCGGCCCAACTCAATGGCTGCCTGAAAGACATCATTTCTTGCAAACAACAGGAATCCGGCATTGCTGACCTTGCTATCCTTAATGAGTTCAAACTTCGTCAATACGGTAAGCGGGTCGTCGGTAAGCGGCGTCTCCTTACCCTGATTGCTCTTTTCGATAAATATTACAACCTTATCCAGCGATAGGTCATCGAGTACCCGATCCGGATTGATATAGCTATCCCAACTGGTATTGAAAGAGCGCAGATGCAGATCGGCGATTTCTGTCAACGAAAGTTGGTGATTGGCATTGTTTACTCGCTTGTAATACCGGCCTTTGAATGCAACGGGTTTGACCGGAAATTCTTTTACCGACAGTACGCCAACTTTGGTTCCGGCCAAGTCAATTTCATCGGCATCGGGAATAATACTGGGTTGGGTTTTATTCTTGATATCATTTACCCACTTCTGCAAAGACTCGCTACCCAACGTAAACCCTTTTAAAGGCTTGCCGCTATCATCAACACCCACCAATACCCGGCCGCCAACGCTATTGGCAAAAGCCGTAAGCGACTCAATGACCGCGTCGGTAAAGGAGCTTTTGAATTCAGTGTTTTGGTCTTCGCGTAAGCTGGTTTTTGGCATTTCCGTTTGGTATCTGGTGTTACTATTGGGTGCTCAAAGATAACTATTCTTGAATGAAATGCTGCAAAAAAGCTGTATTCGCGCGCGTGCAATTTCCCTAAGTGTAGTTTACGGAAGTGCTTAATACATGGATTAAGAAAATGCGAAGATACTGGATTGGGGCGCAGAGAACGGCCAGAGAGCGTAGCAAAATAAAGCCCCGAAACGGGTAGAATCGGGGCCTGTTAACTAACCAATTATAAACCTAAATTATGAACCCGACATGATTTAAATAATTATTAAATCACGAAGGGATAAGAATTATTTAAATCATCAAAGGCTCCATCTGACCACTAAAAATCACATCAGTTAAAAAAGAGAAACCCGCTACTCTGAAAGTAACGGGTCTCCGCCCCAATGGGGTTAGGGGCTATCAACCTAAACCTGATTCTAAAACGAAGGAAACGGCGGATTGTTTTGTTGGACGCATGATTTAATTTTTCAATGCGCCGTTTTGTGGCGTGGTTTGCCCGACTAGCTGACCTTTTCGCCATCAAATGAAAAAACTGTCGTTCATCACACAAGCGGGTTGCTTGTCACAAAGCATAGCGCGAATTGGGCGGTTCATCACCGGGAAATGGTCAGCTCGTCACAAAAACTTCGGGATCAGTTATCTCCATAAATGAGGGTTCGACCCTTACGGTTCTTGGATTTGATACAGATAACTGGACTTTTTGGCACCTCCCTATTTTCACAACTCAATTTCTCGTTCTATACTGATTTGCTCCAAAAAAGTTTCATCGTGAGAAATAACAAGTAATGTTCCTCGATACTCGTTAATGGCATTAGTTAATAGCGCTATATTCTGAATATCCAGATTATTGGTCGGCTCGTCCAAAATAATAATGTCGGGCGAGTGATTACTAATATGTAAACAGCATAACATTAAGCGCATTCTTTCCCCTCCACTCAAAGAACGGCAAGACTTGTCCCAATCTTCTTTGGTAAATAAAAAGCGGTTTAATCTCGTCTTAATTTCGTGTTCCTGCAATGCGGAAGTATTAAAGCGTTGTGCCTGTTCGTAAACGTTCAGATCATTACTTATCAGGGAATAATCTTGGTCAATATAAACCGCCTTGTTTGCTGCAATAAAAACCCTACCGATTTGTGGTGTGAGGTTTCCCAAAATCACGTTTACCAACGTCGTTTTTCCCGAGCCATTTGCACCCTTTATGGCGATACGTTCGCCGCTAACAAGTTGAAAATTCAGATTTTCCTCCCATAAGTATTTTTCGTTTTCATAGGCGAAATTGATGGCTTCTGCTGCAAAAATATTCTTGCCTTTGTGCAGTTTTGAATGGTCAAAATCGAGCTTCATTTGGTCGGTTTCAGAAAGAGAAGAACGTAAGTTTTGAAGTTCCTGCCTGATATTCCCGATTTTTTCTGCGTGAACGCCTTTCAATTTTGAAGTGCTGTTTTCAGCGTTGTTTCGTAAGGTATTCATCATGATCCGGGCAACGCCTGATTTTTCTTGTTTGCCTTTTCCTCGGCTATCTAATTTTTGTTGTCGTTCCAGTGTCTCCCGTTCTTTCTCTCTGGCTTTTTTCAATGCTCTTTCTTTGCTTTGAATATCGTGGCTCAACGCATTCGTTTCAATCTTTTTCTGTTCCTCATAAAAATCGTAATTCCCTCCGTAAACCTTAATTCCGCTTTTGTTTAACTCGCAGACGGCACCTAATAGGTTTAGTAATTTTCGGTCGTGGCTTACGATGATTAAAGTGCTTTTGGTTGATTGTATGAAATCATATAATAATTGTCTTGCCGAAGTATCCAAATGATTGCTTGGCTCGTCTAGCAAAACCAATTCGGGCTGATGGATGGAAATACCTGCAAGGAAGACTTTTGTTTTCTGCCCCCCACTCAATGTTCCCATTTTTTGCGACAAATCTAAATCAGAAAGTTGCCAATATTGCAAAACTTCATTACAACGGTTTTCTACCGTCCAGTCGTCATTCAGTATATTAAAGTTTTCTTCGTTTATACTTCCATTCAGAATTGCTGTTAGCGCATTTAGTTTGTTTTCAATCCGCAGGGCTTGTGCAATGGTCAACTGATTGAACTGCCCGAAAATCTGCGGGATATAATAAGGCGCCGTATCGATATTTACCTGTCCGTCGGACGGTTGAAGTTCTTTGGAAATAATTTTCAGCAACGTGGATTTTCCTACGCCGTTGTTCCCAATTAGCGCTATTTTGTCGTAATTGTTTACGGTAAGATTGATGTCGCTAAACAGTAAATCCTTGTTGAGATGTGTGTATGATAAATTGTGAATAGTAAGCATAATTTCTTTCTTTTAGGAATTAAACAATAGCACAACCGTTTTTACGGCCGTCACTCTTATTTGCCTGAAAGAAATTATTTTACATTTTTCGCTTACGTTATGTTTTGTACGGCAAACGTACGAAATAATTTTTTATGACGTCCGCTTTATCCCAATGTGGTGATCCCCCAAAAGGAACTGCTACCCCATTAATCTGGTAAGTCTTTATTTTTTAAGCGTCGACAGCAATTCATCCAACTGTTGGAAATCAACGGTCATACCTTCAATAAAGCCCATTTCGATTTCCTTTTCTAGGTCGGTAAGCGTATCGTAGGTCATCAGCATATCTACGCGCACTTTATGATCTGCCGGCACAAAGGTATTCTCCCATAGGTTTTGTGGAAGTGCCGGATTTAGTACGCCGTTTTCGTCGCTGAATCCACCTTTTGATGAAAAGAATTTCTCTTTTATAATGGCCACGAAATCGCTTCTGCTCCAATGTTTTTCACCTTCAGGGCTTACCATTGCATAAAGCCAAAAGCCGCCTTCTCGGAAATCCATTGTTTTCGTCTCCGCTCTCCAAGGTTGCGGACCCCACCATTGGTCCAGTAGTTCCGGTGTTGTCCATGCCTGCCATACCAGTTCAAGACTTGCATCAAATTCTCGGGTGATGCGAATGGTGTTGTTTTCTTTGTTGACAATGAAGTCAAATAAGGGATTGTTGCTCATGATTACTTGTTTTTAATAGTTCCCAATAAATCATCCAATTGGCTGAAGCGTGTTTCCCAGATTTTGCGGAACTGCTCCAACCAGTTGTCTATTTCTTTCATTTTATCAATTTCAAGCTGGTAATAGATTTCCCTGCCTCTTTGCTCCTGTTTTATCAACTCACATTCGGTTAAAATGCGGAGGTGATTTGAAATCGCCTGTCTCGTGGTATTGAAATTTTCGGCAATAGCATTGGGCGTCATTGCCTGCAAGGCGATTAGAGCAATGATCGCCCGCCTCGTCGGGTCGGCTATGGCCTGAAAAACATCTCGTCTTGTTTTCATTATGCAAGCATTTGATTGCAAATATAAATGCAATCATTTGATTTCGCAAATTTTTCCGATACTTTTTATCCGGTAGTTTCACCCACCTCTTACTTGTGAACGTATGCTTCGAAAAAGAGGATTAATGGACCTAGAAATTCCATACTTTTGTTATATGGCATCGGTACAGGAAGTAGACTTGCATCTCAAGGCGTTCATGCGCAACACGTCAGGGCTAAGCAACGAGCGAATGGTACAGTTAAGCATCGAGCGTATGCGGGCGGCACTTGATAAGGCCATTGACCAGCGCCAACGGGAAATCCGCTTCATCCATGGGCATGGAACCGGCACTTTGCGCGAACGGGTATACCACGAACTGCGGGTTTACCAGCAAAAGGGCCTTATCGAATCGTTTGAACCCTCGTTTTTCAATCCGGGAGCTGTTCAAGTGATTATCCATTATGGATAAGGGCCTGAAATACGAAAAAAGTACGGCTGCTAATCGAAACCAGCAAAATATCGTTCTCTAAAAGCCCGAGGAGCCAATCCGGTGATGGTACTAAATTGCTTATTGAAATTGGATATGCTGTTGTAGCCACACTCATAGCCGATTTCAGAGATTGACTTGTCGGAAACAAACATACCCCAATTTCAAGATTACCACCTTTTACAACGAGGTAAGCATGACGGATATACAGGGTGTGGATTTTGATTATCAAGGCCTAATAAGTCCAACAGCTATCGCAGCGCATCTATACGACGCTACAGACTACTATATATGTGGCCCTGCACCGATGCTGGACTTTGTAAGGGAGGAACTGGTTGCTGCAGGGGTAAACGCTACATCGGTTCATACCGAATCTTTCCACTCGGACCTGGACAGCGCCACTACCGAGCAGGTTTTACCATCCAACAGTGGAACGAATGCGGAGATACGTACCATCAGGTTTTGTAAATCCGGTAAAACGTTCCAATGGGACAGCCGATTTACTTCTATACTGGAGTTTGCCGAGGCAAATGATATCGAAATCAGCTCGGGTTGCCTATTTGGTGATTGCGGCACCTGCCTTACTACGATACAAGAAGGCACCATTAAATATACCCACCCTACCATGGTGAAACCCAATACAGGGCAATGCTTACCTTGTAGTTGCGTACCGACCAGTGACCTTATTTTAGACGCATGAAATTTACATGTAAACGACATGATGATACTCAAAACCACTAAACCCTGACTTACCGACGGCAAAAAGGATTAAGGCAGACAAACAGGTACACATTACTGAAAATAACATACATTGTGACCCTCTTCAAAACAATCTTCACCAGGGACTGCCTATTTTTAGATATCTATAATTGGGATAATAGCCTGGAGAAAAAAGAAGACGCCATCAAAGCCGTACGTGAGGTCATCCGGCAATGGCCAGCAAGGGAACAGGGTTGGAACGCGCGCGCATCCCAGTAAAAAACCGTCCCGCCTGAGGCGGGACGGCGAACCACAAATTAATATGCCCAAACACACTAAGGCATACTGATACGGCTTTTCTCCTCACTCTGGGTCTCACGGCGGGCGCCGTTCTTGAGGCTACCAAAGTTGACGGTTAGGGTAAGCCGCGCAACCCTTGTTTCGTTTTTCTGATTGATAATGGCATGCAAGCCCCCAAAGTGCGTACGTACGTCCTGCACACGGGTATCGAAAACATCGCTGACCGAAAATTTAAGGTTTACCTTCTTATCGTAAAACGACTTGTTCAACCCGGCATCGATAGACCATTGCGCACCAATGCGATACACGCTGTAGATCAGTGACGAGCGGTAATTCGCCGATGCTTCTGCTGTAAAGGTTGGCCATATCGTAAAGGTATGGTTGCTACGCAACTGCCAAGCAAACTGCCCCTGATGAAGCTGCTCGCCATTCAACGGCCCATCAAAAGCCATGTAAAAGGCATTCAGATTGTTGTTGGTGTCCCACCATTTTGCGATTTTCACCGGCGCATTCACGTTGGCATACCAGACGTCCTGTTTGGCAAGATTATCCCGCGATACCCACGTCTGTTTTGTTTCGTCATTCTGATTCATCGATTCGGCAATGACGTCATTTGTGCGACTGTAGCCCGCGCTCAGGTTATAGCGCTGCAATAGGGTGTACGACAGGTCGAAGGCATGGGTATATTCCGGCCGTAGGTACGGATTTCCTTTTTCGAAGGTATACTGATCGAGGAAGTACTCGAAGGGGTTAAGATTTCCGTAATTCGGCCTGTTGATGCGTTTGCTATAAGACAAACCGAATTGGTGATTGTCCGAGAGGTTGTAATTCACGAACACACTGGGGAAGAAGTCGATATAGTCACGCTTGATGCGGTTGGCCAACGTAATGGAGTTGCCATCCGAAACGGTATACTCGCTACGGAGCCCAGCCTGGATATCCCATTTACCCAACTGGGTATGGTAGTTGAGGTAGGCAGCGGCCACCTGTTCTTCATATACGAAGTGATTGGTACGGTTCCCGGCATTTTGCCACACGCCGCCCACCCGGTTTTCAAAGCGCATGTCGTTGTCGGATGCTACGTTGCTGTACTTCACCCCGGCTTCCAGCTTATTATCCTTACCGAATGGGTGAGTGTAATCCACTTTGGCCACGCGGATATCGATGATGGTAGGCATGTCGCTGCGCGACAGCAACGGCTCGTCTTTCATGTCGCCCGAGGGCAAGAAGAGCGTATTGTTGTAGTTGGCTTTGTTGTGATTCGAAAAGCGGGAGATGTCTACATCGGCCACCAATTTACGACCATTGGTGTCTATCGTGAACTGGTTGTTGACATTCACCGCCAAGCTCGTATAACGGCCATCGAAAATCGACGCGGTGGTAAGCGTCGAGTCCGGCGACAGGATGGTTTGGCCAATGAGGGTATGGCTCGAATTGTTGTTGTCGTTGCCACTGGCATACCCGTTGAGCGATATGCCGATCACGTTACGGTCGGACGTTTGGTAATCGACGCCGCCCCGGTAAGCGTGGCTCGAATGATGTCGTATAAAGTCGGTGTACTGCTGGAAATCGGTATTGGCTCCGCCGGGTAATGAAATGGACCGGAAAATATCGATTTCATTACCTCCCCGATTGTTCATGTAGCTATACGTGCCATATACATTCACTGGGCCTTGCTTATGGTTCAGGTTGAGCGATGTGTTGGCCTTATGGCCGAATCCGTAGCCGGCGCCCAGTGTCAGCGAACCATTGGTACCCGCCAACCGATTTTTTTTGAGCACAATATTGATCATACCTGCTGTTCCCGAGGCATCGTACTTGGAAGACGGATTGGTAATCAGCTCGATCGATTTGATGGTGTTACCATCCGTATTCCGGAGGAAATTGGCCAATTGTTCGGCTGAGAGATGGGTTTGCCTGCCGTCGATCATCACCGTGACACCTTGCTTTCCCATGAGGCTGATGTTGTCGTCCTTATCTACGGTTACACCGGGTGAGCGCTCAAGAATATCCATCGCGGTATTGCCCGCTGCCAAGGTGGAGTTCTCTACATTCACCACCAACATATCGGCCCGGCGTTCCACCAAGGGCTGTTGGGGTGCTGCCACGGTCACCTCCTCCAACACGGTATTGCCACTATTTAGCACCAATGTACCAACGGTCGTGCTACTTGCGGCCGATGTAACCACAATCGGTTCGCTGGCCCCATCGTCATAGCCAACAAGTACAGCGGTAACGCGGTAGCTACCCGGTGCAATGCCCGCAAACGTAAACCCACCCTGCTTGTCGGGAAAGACGGTACGGACAACCGTTGAGTCTTTCATATTCAACAGGTGCACGGTCGCCAAGTCGAGTGGTTGGGCCTGTTCATCAACCACCTTCCCGGCAAGGGTTGCCTGCTGGGCGTACACGCCAGCACCGCAGCAAACAAGGAGTGCAGTTATCACTATATAAAATTGGTTCATCAGAAAAATATTATTCATTCTTTATTCAGTGGCATCAATAAGCGCTCGCATGAAGCGGTGCATAACACTCCCCTGTCAAAAAGCATCCATCTTTTCAACCTGCTGTAAATTAGGTATGTTACGTATTGCTTATTTTAATTTAACGAACAGGCATTGCAACTATAAACCATTTCGGTTTTGCCCATGTTCTCGCGTTTTTTCGTTATTGAGCCGCGCACGTTGTTGGTAAGACGCATTGACGAATCGAAAAGTTGCATCGTTGCCCAAATAATTTTTAACATCCATCTATATGGCCCCTTTTGACGGACACCTAGTTGACAGCCGCTACGGTGTCGATAGCTGCGCGGGGCACGCTGTCTATACGAACGGTATCGATAATCGTTGGTGTTTCCGCGGGGAGTGGAGGTGCAATTGCACATTTCAAGCCGGAAGCTGTCATCACCCACTCCGTTTTATCAGGCCGATCCGACTCATCGTAATTTTCGGCGCACTGATTGAACGGCAGGTCGTAGATATGGCGTTGTAAATCCCTGTCGATGATCAATCTGGCCCCTACCGGGATATTCAGCTTAAGATGGAGTTGTTGATCGCGCATCAGGTCGTCATTAGCAATACGGAAGTGGCTACCAAACACGAGTGTGTCGCCGTGTTGTTGAAAATCGTAATCGATTTTTCCGGCCCGCTCAGCTGCCCGTTCGTACGTGGCCCCATGTGCCGAATACTCGTAAGTAAGTGAGGGCGTTTGGAGGGAATCCACTTTTACGATGCGCATATACATACGGCTTTGCCCCTCAAGGATATTCCGGTTGCGGATGACGGCCCGCTCACGGATACTGGATATCCGGTCTGACGAATCGCGCTGGAGACGGATTACCGTCATATCGTTTCTTGTAAGGCGGTACGCCGGGTGCTTTTCCAACGACCGCTCTTCCACTACGGTACTTTCCTCACGGAAATCGTTGAGTGTACGTGTGGCATATACCACGGTGAAGCCCACGGCAATCAACCATACGATCAACAACGTAAACCCGGTGTATTGCCCCATGGCACTCCGGTTAAACAAGATCCGTATGATCAGGGCCACCAATGCAATGAATGGGATGATGGCTACGACCAGGGCACCGACCAGCATCGGCGTACGAAAATCCGGCTCGATCACATTGAGCGGAAACATAGCCATACCGACACCGTTTCCGAAGAACCCGAAACTAGCGATGATGGCGACTACCAACACGATTAGTCCGCCACACAACCCGACGATTACGAGTACGCCGAGGATTTTCACCAATATGACAAATGCGCGCACCAAAAAATTTCCAGCCGAGTTGAGTCCGCGCCTAATACCCGCCTCGGCTCCGGTAAAATTTGAACGGAGGCCCTCCATCTCCTCCTGAAAACTACGTTTGAAATTCTGCAGATTGGGTGCTTCGCCACGCATGGCCATGCGGTCGGCGCGCGTACGGGCCAAGGGCATCACGATCCAAAGGATGATGTAAAGCAGGAAACCCGTACCGCCAAAGATAAACAGCAGTACCAGGATCAGCCTCACCCACCTTGCTTCGATGGCAAAATAATGCCCCAGTCCGCTACAGACACCGCCGAACACTTTGTCGTCGGGGTCACGCATCAGTTTACGTTCCCCACTGTGTGGTGCAAAATCGTATCCTTCGGCCGATGCATAGCCTTCTTCCTGCCCTTCGGTTTCAAAGTCGCTCACCCGTCCCATTTGGGCGATGACATCGTTGACATCCTGCATGGTTACGACTTCCTTTTTGCCCTGCACGATGCGGTCGTTAAACATCTCCGCAATGCGGTTCTCGATGTCGCCCACGATCTCATGGCTATCCGCTGTATTCCCGAAGTGCTTCTTCACCTCGATCATATAGGAGCGCAACACGTCATAGGCATCCTCTTCGATGTGGAAGACGATTCCGTTTATGTTAATGATGATGGTCCTGTTCATTTTCTTGTGGTTTTTATTGTCTTTTTGTTTGCTATTGCTATTTGCCTTTCTGCTGTCTACTAGTTGCTTTTTTCTTCCGGATCGCTTCCCGCCACACTGTTCGGTTCTTCCCCACCCGCTGCTTGCAGTCGCCCCGCCATCGAGGTCTGCACGGCAAAAACCAGTTCCTCCCAAGTGGTGTCCAACTTATTGAGTACTTCAGTTCCGGCCGGTGTGATTTGATAATACTTGCGGGGGGGGCCAGATGTGGATTCTTTCCAAACATAGCTGAGCAGCCCGTTGTTTTTTAGCCGGGTAAGCAAAGGATATAACGTACCCTCTACCACCAATAACCGCGCTTTCTTAAGCTCGCCAATGATGTCTGAGGCGTATATCTCGCCTCGCGAGATAATCGAAAGGATACAGTATTCGAGTATCCCCTTCCTCATTTGGGTTTGCGTGTTGTCTACTATCATAATGCAAAGATATATGTTTTAGTTTGTACTATGCAATACATAGTAGTATATACTTTTATAAAATCCTGATATTCAGAGTAAAAAATTTAAGTCGCATTGAAAATGAGTAGGCAAGGAAATAGCTATTCATCGAAAAAGCCACGATGGCTGGGGTGATGGCACCCACCATCGTGGCTTTATTTTCCGGCGTTGGCGACTGTTATCAGTAGCCCGGGTTCTGCTCCAAATTCGGGTTTACCGCAATTTGCTGGCTCGGAATGGGATATACCAGGGTGTGCGGACCTGCATCAGCAGGTTTCTCCTGCCAAGGCTCCAAAAATTTGCCAAACCGGATGAGGTCCTGCCGTCTCCAGCCCTCCCAATACAGTTCGCGTCCACGTTCATCGAGCAGGTTGTCGAGGGTTAACTCGGTAAACGGCCCTACACCTCTATTTTCGCGGATGTCGTTTACCAAGGCGAGCGCCTCCGCCGCAGAACCGGTGCCACTGCGTAATATAGCCTCTGCTTGCATTAGCAGCACATCTGCATACCGGAATACCACCCAGTCATTATTACGTTGGCCCGACGGCACACTATAGTCGAACGCATACTTCATTACCCGGATGCCGGCGGTCTCCAGGGTATTGCCCGAAGTTCTGAGCGTTACCTCAGGCGTAAATACCAGCGGTTGCGACGATGGATTTCTCGCCATCAGGGGTTCATCGGTTTCTAAATTATACTGCTGGCCAACGAGAAACCCGACATTACGCCGCTCTCCGGGGTTATCCATCGTATCAGCCGGATATGCATAGTAAATGCCCACCCGCTCATCCTCCGCCTCAAACAGACCGTAGTAGTCTGATAGGGTACACCAGCCGTTCCATCCACCCGGCGTCATATTGTAATGGGCTATCGTATTCCATGTTCGGTCCACACTTCCACCCCGCACGCCAAACTCGTTGTGGAGCGTAAAAATATTCTCTGTGGAAACCGCATCGTTATTCGGCGCGAAATTGTCGAAGTACTTCCCTGCTGGCGAAATGGTGTATTCACCACTCCCGGTGATATCCTCAGCCAGCGTAATTACTTGGTTCATGTCAGTTACATCAAACGTCGGATTTTCGCGGTTCAGGAACGTGCCTTTGTTCAGATACAATTTCATGAGCAACGCCCGGGCAGCGTTCTGATTGGCTACATATGCCTCACCTGAGCTTGGAAGGTCGCCCATGATGGCGGTCAGTTCGTTAGCAATAAAATCAATGGCATCCTGCGTTTGCAACGTTTCTGGCGGTACGCGAAAATCATCCAGCTCTTCGCGATAAGGCACCATACCCCATAGGCTCAATACGTCATACATGCTTAGTGCGCGGATAAAGCGGGCTTCAGCGGCTTGCCGTGGGGTAGGGTCACTACGTAACACGTTCGACGCCTGAAACTGAGCACCAAGCAAACTAACGAATGTACTGTTCATAAAGGAGTTGTCAGGGTTCCACGTATGCTGGTGGATAGCCCGATAAATTCCATTGTCGTCCCAGTCGCCGCCCCGGGTAGGTGCCATGGCCGCATCGGTGGAAATTTCTTCAAGCACCCACCGTTGATCTTGGTGGTAGGGGGTATTCAGGGCGGTATAGGCACCGATCAGCAGATCGGCCGTATTCACATTCGACACCCCTTGTTCCAGCTCGCTCCGAAGCTGCTCATTCAGGTCGGTACAGGAAAAAGACCAGCCTGCAACAACTAATACGACAACGCGATATATTTTTAATGTCTTCATGGTTCCAACATTTTACAGTGAAAAATTAAGGCCCAACAAAAATGTCCGTGCCGGTGGATAGGGAATGTACTCAATGCCAAGCGAGGGTATTCCGTCTGTGGTACCATCGGTGTTTACCTCGGGATCAAACCCATTGTACCCTGTAAAGACGAACAGGTTTTGGCCGGTGAGTGAAACGTTTACATTACGTATACCCCCGAGGTTTCCCACGTTGTAGCTCAAGGTCAGGTTCGACAACTTCAGGAAATCACCTTTCTCTAGGTAACGGGTTGAGGGTGCAGCCGAGTTGGACGTGGATTCACCCGCTTGTTGATCGAAGTTAACTTTTGCAATATTCCGATTAGACAAATTGTTTACACCCAACACCGTAGCCATCGTATTATTGAAGAGGTAATGGCCAAAGGCGCCGTGCATATTAAGGGTTGCTGTAATCCGCTTGTAAGTAACATCAGTGGATATGCCTAACAACGATGTGGGATTAGGGCTGTCTACGTAAAACTTATTCAACGCGGGGTCTACCGCTGTGCTGACGTCACCGTCCAACCCACGGTACATGCTCATGCCGGTTGTAGGGTCTATACCTTCAAACCGGGCCAAATACCACACGTTCAGCGGTTGGCCACTCACCATCCGCTGCCCGAGTACACCCGAGAAACCCTGCCCCCGCAGTGCTGCGGTTTCATAATAACCCAATAAACCGTTAACCTCATTTCGCAGCAATGTCGCGTTGGCGGACAGGTTCCAAATCCAGTTATCGTTCTGGATAATATTGCCGAACAAGGCGAGCTCTACGCCTTCGTTAACGATTTCACCATCTAGATTGACCCAAATCCGGCCCGCAGGTGCCGGCTGGGCGAGTGTTTGTTCAAATAGGGCATCGGTGGTGGATTTCTTAAAATAGTCAATAGACCCTGAAAGCCGTTCTTGGAAAAGCCCGAAATCGATACCGGCATTGATGGTTGCCGAACTCTCCCATCGCAGGTTCGGATTACCGAAATTTTCCTGACTAATACTCTGGGCATCGAATACGTAGCGATCTTTCGAAGCACCCGATGGGAATTCCTGATTACCGGTTTGCCCCCAACCCAGTCGGACTTTCAAGTTGCTGATGTGCTCACTATCCTGCATAAACGCCTCATTGGAGACGTTCCACGCGAACGCCAACGATGGAAAGTTAGCGTACTTATTGTTTTCTCCAAACTTGGTGGAGCCGTCGCGGCGGATGGTTCCGGTTAATAGGTAGCGATCCGCATAGTTGAATGCTGCACGGGCAAAGAACGACTGCAATTCGTTGGTCGGGTACCGGTAAGAATTAATCGATCGGTTACTGGCTATGGCATAATCGAGGTAGTCATAGTAGTCGAGGTCACCCAGTTCGGAAAAGCCGGTTCCGCTTTCCGAATTCCATCGTGTATCGAAGCTCAGGTATTCATAGCCCACCACGGCATTCAGGTTGAGATCCGTTGCAATATCTTTGTTGAATGACAACGTATGAGTGAGCTGGTGGTTGGTCTCGAAATCATTGCCAATGAACGCACCTCCGTTATTCACATTGCTCGGGTTAATCATCCCCGCGATAAACCGCCCCGTGCGCCTACCTGTTTGCCTGGTGAAACTGTACAACAGCTTATACTCCAGCTCGTCGGTTATTTTATAGGAGGGTGCAAAGCTCGCTAAAATGGTATTGACCACCGCGATGTCCTTGTATGCTTCGAGTGCAGTCAATGGGTTAATAAGCGAAGGTGATTGATAAGCCAATTCGCCGTCACTATCCCGCAGCGGCAATGTGGGGTTCCATTGCAGCGCTTGGGAGATGACGTTTCCCTCGAATCCAACACCGTAATCGATTGGCGCAATGTTTTCATTATTCTGTGTGGCCAGCAAGTTCATGTCGAGTCCCAGCTTCTTGCTTTCCAAGAAGCGGAAACTGCTGCTCAGATTGGCTGTATATTTACGCAGCCGGGAGGTTTCAATTATTCCGTTTTGATCCAGGTAGCCTGCAGAAACCCGATAACGACCGTCGGCATTTCCGCCCGATACATCCACGTTATAATTTTGGGTCATGGCCGTCCGGGTAATTGCATCAAAAGCATAGACATTCCCACCGTGGTCGGCTTGGGTATCGTCTGGTGTATAAAATTGCACGGCTTGCCTGAACTCATCGGCGGAGAGTACCTCAGGTTTCTTCAACAATGTGGAAAAGCCGGTAGACGCCATCACGTTCAGTATGGGTGTCCCCGTTTGTCCACGTTTGGTGGTGATAATCACGACGCCGTTGGCACCACGTGAGCCGTATATCGCGGTTGCAGATGCATCCTTCAAAATATCCATACTGGCGATATCATTCGGGTTGAGGTAACTGAGTGGGTTACCACCGTCAGACCCGTATCCGCCGGATCCGCCCGGCCGTGCGGATGTACCCGATAGCGGAATGCCATCCACCACGAACAGCGGGTTGTTTCCGGCACGGATGGATGAATTACCCCGTATCCGCACGGTAGTAGCTCCACCCGGCTGGCCGGTGTTGTTGATGACCATCACGCCCGCTGTTCGTCCTTGTATCAATTGGTCGGGTGCCGCAATAACGCCTTTGTTGAAATCCTTGGCCTGCACCGACGCTACCGAGCCGGTGAGATCCCTACGCCTCGCCGTACCGTAACCGATTACGACTACCTCGTCCAAGCTTTCCCCGCTCGATGTGAGGCCGAAATCGACCACTTGCACCGACCCCGATACCGTGACGGTACGTTCGGCTTGTTCATAACCAATGTAGGATACCGTGAGGGTATAGCTACCATCCGGAATGCCGGTAAAGGAATAATTTCCTTGCTCATTCGTTCCGGCCTGCCGGTTCAATTCAACAATGTGCACGGACGCACCAACCAGCGGTTGCTGGCTTTCGTCCAATACTTTACCTTGTATGCCACCTGTTTGGGCATACCCTGGCATGGCCCATAGCAATGCCAACAACGCACAAACGAAACCGCCTACGCGCCGAAAAAAGAATACAACTGTTTTCATAATGCTTTGTTTGTTAATAATTGGTTATTGATCACGGGTTCATGATGATCAAAAGCCGTTGATCGACGGTTTACCGTCAAGCACTGCTTTCCTAACAAAGAGGGTGTTGATTTGTTTTTTTAAGGAATATTCTTTTTTACTGCTTCTTCAACAACCACTTTCTATAGCGGTGGAGGGCAAACATCACCACACCCGCTATCACGGCACAGGTTGTTAGCGGGTGGCCTTGGGGCAATGCGAGTAAGCAGATGAGGCAGAATACCACCACGAAGACGTACAAGTAACTAAAGTAAGGGTGTTTGATAAGGCTTTGTAGTCTTCCCATGGTTGTTCCTATCGCGCTACGGGCTCAACCCGCAGCCCCACATCCGCAACCTCGCGCAGTGGGTTTTCGCGCATGTTTTGCTCAATGATAAAGTGGTATAGCCCTGTATCCGGAAAATGGATATTTTGCCTGATGAGTTCCTGATGGGCATACATGCTACCGGTACTGCGGCCCAACCAACGGCCATCAGGAGCGGCAAGGCGCAGTTCAAACCGTTCCGTCGTGTCTTTGATACCCGGCCCCGACTGGTGCACAAGCAGGAAAATATTCGAATACCGGTAGTCGGGCGTATGGCGTAGGTTCAGGTAGATATTATACCGTTGGCCCGTGTCGGTAATATGTGCTGTCAGTCGGGGTTGGTCGTCATAATGCCAAGTGTTGTCGGCAATGGCTACGTTCTTGTCTACCACGGCCGTATCTGTACACGATATAACCAGTATGCCTAATGCAAAAACCAATCGCCATATTGTCGATCCGTGCTGCATGGACTATTGGTTTGGGGTTCCACCGGGTTGTTGTGTTCCTCCTGACTTACCACGGCGGTTGCCCCGGAACCGTTTTTTCGATTTCGGTTTCCCCTCGTCAGCGGGAGACGGTGGAGTCGACTGCCCCGCATTGCGTGCCTTATTTTCGGGTTTAGGCCCCGGTCGTTGCCCCTCGGGCTTCTGCTTGCCTTTACTGCGGCGCTTTTTCTTATTGCGCTCATCCAAACGTGTCAAGCTATCCTGGCCTACCACATTCTCGTAGTCGTAACTTACAGGTTTCTCTTCCACGACTTCCTCCAGCACGACAGCGCCAATTTCTTCCGGTCTCACCCCTTCTTTATTGAGCTGGTGGATTTCTTTTACACGGTCGGTGGTCAGCGGAATCCAGTTTTCCTCTCCGGGATAGGTAAACCACATCAGTTTTTTGAAGATATCCGTTTTCTGCAGGTATGCCGTTCCGCGCTGTGTTTCTATCCGCTCGATGTTGTTGGGAATATCTTTGAGCGCATCCATGTAGCTGTCCAGCTCGTAGTTGAGGCAGCATTTTAGCTTCCCACACTGACCCGCGAGCTTAAGTGTATTGAGTGACAGATTTTGGTACCGCGCTGCGGAAGTTGATACGGTTTTGAAGTCTGTGAGCCAAGTGGAGCAACAGAGCTCACGCCCACAGGAGCCAATCCCCCCCAGCCGGCTGGCTTCTTGCCGCATACCAATCTGGCGCATCTCGATACGGATACGGAACGCTTCCGCCATACGTTTGATGAGTTCCCGAAAGTCTACCCGCCCTTCGGCCGTATAATAAAAGGTAGCCTTGCTTTTGTCGCCCTGGTAGTCTACGTCGCTGATTTTCATCGATAACCCCAAGTCTAGCGCCAGCTTGCGGGCGCGATGCATGGTTTCCCACTCCAGGTCTTTCGCCGCTTGCCATTTTTTGATATCGGCGTCGGTTACCTTACGGTATATCTTTTTGGTTACGCTTTCTGCGGTCACTTTATTCTTTTTCAGCTGAAGACGCACCAATTCACCGGTCACTGATACATGGCCGATATCGTATCCTCCCGTATTGGGTTCTACGGCTACCATTTCGCCCATTTCGAGGTAAAGGTTCTCGTGGTTGACGTAAAATTCTTTCCGGGATCCCTTAAACCGGACCTCCACAATATCGAAGGGTTTATAATTTGTTGGCATGTCCATGTCGGCCAGCCAATCGTATACATTCAACTTATTACATCCGCTCGTGCCGCAGGTACCGTGATTCTGGCAACCTGCCGGTGCAGTACCAGCAGTACCACACCCGCCGCCGGATGAGCAACTGCTACATCCCATAATTATCGCTATATATAGAGTCCACCTGCCGGCGGAACGTTTGATACTTAAAAATTAAAACTAACTGCAAAGATAAATCTAAAAACAATATTTTCGGATTCGCATTGCGTTCAATATGATAGTGTGCCTCTTCGAGCAACCGTACCGTTTCTTCCACCTGTCCCAATTGGTAATGCTTGCCAAACTTCTGCACGAAATCCAATTCGGCGGCGGGTAAGTGAATCATTTGCAGCATGCCGGCCTTTAACAATACCGCCTGCCGCATCATATTAATGGCGTAAAGTAAGAAACTTTTTTGATTTTCGCGGCCCAACTTCAACAATTCATCCTCGCAGGCCTTGATGATGTCCGCACCGGCATCCATTACACAGTAGCGCAGCCAGCGTACCATAAGGTTGAAATAACCGTTATTATCTTCACCCAGCAGGTTGATGGCCTGTTGCAGGTTTCCGTTGCTGATGAACGCAATTTCGTTGGCCTGGTGTTCGCTCACACCGTGCATGCCTACCAAGTAACGACTTACACTGGCGTTATCCAGGCGGTTTATCTTCACCAACTGTGTGCGTGATATAATGGTATTCAATATTTTATCAGGGTTCTCGGCCACCAAAAGGAATAATGTGTTTTCCGGAGGTTCCTCGATAAGTTTCAGCAGCGCATTGCCCTGGGTATCCAGGTACTCGGGCAGCCACATGATGAGCACCTTGTACTTCGCTTCAAAGGCTTTCAGGCTCAGTTTTTTGATGATATGATGCGCTTCGGCAATGTTGATGTTTGCCTGTTTGTTTTCGGCATCCAGTTGGTCCCTCCAATATCCGATACCCATATATGGGTTGCTTAAAAAAGCTTTGCGCCAAGCTTCCGCATATGTTGCGGCGGTATCTTCCTTATGTTTTGCAAAAAAAGGATAGGATAGGTGGAGGTCGGGGTGTATTAACTTGTTGTATTTGCGGCAAGATGCACATTCGCCACAACTATCGGTCGGTTGCCGGTTTTCACAGTTGAGGTATTGGGCGTAGGCTACGGCCAACGGCAAGCTTCCGCTCCCCTCCGGCCCTAAAAAAAGCTGCGCATGGCTTACCCGATTTTCCTGCACGGTATTAATCAGGTGTCGTTTCACCGCTTCTTGCCCGCCTATTTCCTTGAATAACATGCGTTCTCTACTGTATTTGTCCGTTAGACCCTCAGCATCATTCATGCCACGGGCCCGATTTTCCAAAGGTACGTAAAAGGTGGGGAATGTTGGTAGCTTTCGGCAGGCAGACGAGTTTGCATATTACGGGACCGATGCCCCAAAGTTATTCGCAAAATCTAAAGTTCTGGTGGAAAGTTCTGCCGTTGGATGACGAAATAATCGAATTGGCAACGCATGGTATCTGTTGCCGTCCAAGTCATTTTGGCATAACCCTTGCCTATTTGTAGGCGTAACAAAAAGGAGAACGTTATGAAAACAATGAAAATGATTGGAACATTTGTGATGGTATCATTGCTATTTATGGTTGCGTGCGACAAGGACACCGATCCTGCCGATAGGGACTTGTTTGTTGGAACGTACGAAGGCACGATATCATTCAATGGTGATGGTGAAACCATCATCGATGATGACGGAAAAGTAACGGTAACCAAGGTAGGTAGTTCGTACTCCTTTATATTCGGAAGCGGCATTCCGGATATCACCGGCGTACGTTTCGAAGAGGGGGATGACAATGTATATGTCAGTGTTGGCGATGGACTCACAGGTATACGAATTACAGCAAGCTCGCTCGACATCGGCGTCACTAATGATAGGGGCACATGGACGGCAGATTGCAGCCGGTAAGCGATGTACAACATATTGAAAAACGGCCAGCATGCTGGCCGTTTTTTTTATTCCAGTTTACTATTCCAGACAATCAGTCGAATAAATCAGACAACCGAAAGCGAGTTTGGCCCCAATGTTGTGCGTGCAGCACCATGAGAATTATTTTGCAGTTCGTGGCAGCAGTCTCCATCCTGCTTGCAGGGTGCGGCGTAGACCGGCAAGCCAAGGCCTTACGTGCACTCGAGAAATGCCAATATGCATTTATTTCAGCCGATAGCGTATATTTAGCCGGCACAGACGTAAATAAACTGATAGCGAACGGACGAGTAGATATCGGTAGACTACCCGGCGTGGCATTGGGCTTCCTCAACCGCGACATCCCCTTGTCGGGCATTTTGAACTTGCGTATCACCAACCCGACCAACAACCTGGCCGGGATTCAACAATTCGCTTACAAAATCGCCATAGAAGGCAGGGAAGTCTTGGACGGCACATCAGACCTGCCCATTGAAGTACCGGCCGGTGAGACCGTTATCGTTCCTGTGAAACTGCAAACCAACGTTTACCAATTCCTTTCCGACCAGCAGACGCTCCAGAAGCTGCTCGCTTTCATCAAAAGTGCGCGTGATGGCGCTACGGATGAAAAGGTAAACCTCACGTTCAGCATCAAACCCACGCTGGCCCTGGGCAACAAGCAGCTTAACTATCCAGGCTATATCCGTGTCGACAAGCAGGTAGACGCCAGCGTTCTTTTGAAGACCGGGCTCATTCCGCGCTAGCGCCGGGTATATTGCTCCTCGTAATATTGCTGGTAGTGGCCCGAAGTGACGTCGTTGAGCCAATCTTCGTTGGCAAGGTACCAGTCCACCGTTTTCTCCAAACCCTCCTCAAACTGCAGGCTCGGCTGCCATCCGAGGTCGCGTTCCAGTTTGCTCGCGTCGATGGCATAGCGCAGGTCATGCCCCGCCCGATCTTTCACAAACGTAATCAGCTTGGCCGATTCGCCTTCAGCACGCCCCAGTTTGCGGTCCAGAATGCTGCACAGCAACCGGATGAGGTCGATGTTGGTCCATTCGTTATGCCCACCGATGTTATAGGTCTGCCCCGATGCAGCCCGATGGAAAATCACATCGATAGCCCGCGCGTGGTCTTCTACCCATAACCAATCCCGCACATTCTCCCCTTTTCCATAAACCGGTACGGGCTTATTGTTTTTAATGTTGTTGATGGCCAACGGGATCAGCTTTTCGGGAAAATGGTGCGAACCGTAATTGTTGGAGCAGTTTGAGATCACAACATCCATTCCATACGTATCGTGGTACGCCCGTACAAAGTGATCGGACGATGCTTTGGATGCCGAGTATGGCGAATGGGGGTCGTAGCCGGTTTCTTCGGTAAACATCCCTGTATCGCCAAGGGCACCGTACACTTCATCAGTAGAGACGTGGTAAAAGCGGTGTTGGTCATATGCTCCCACCCACTGCCCGCGGGCGGCATTGAGCAGGTTAACGGTGCCTACCACATTGGTGAGCACGAACTCATTCGGGCTGCTGATCGACCGGTCCACATGCGATTCTGCTGCTAAATGAATAACCGCATCGGGCTTTTCCGTGGCAAACAAATCATCTATAAACGCTGCATCGGTGATGTCTCCTTTTACAAAACGATAATTGGGTGCCGTTTCGACATCTTTAAGGTTAGCCAGGTTACCCGCATAGGTAAGCTTGTCTAAGTTAACGATTTCATATTGTGGGTAGGTGGTTACCAGCCTACGCACGACATGCGATCCGATAAATCCGGCCCCGCCCGTAACGATAATTTTCTTTTTCGTGTTGCTCATACTTCGTTAGGTAAGCCCTGCGCCTCCATATAGGGCCGCATGCCCGATTGGTACGCAAAGGCCAATGCACTATTCAGTTCGTCCCGGAATTCAAACTGCAAATCTTCATGCAGTTTATCGTATATCCCGAGGATGTATTTCATCCGGCCGGTCTGGTATTGCAGCAGCCGGTCATTCAGCTGGTACAGGTGTTCCTCAAACAGCTGGCCGAAGTGGGCAAAACTTTGTGAGACTAACCACAATCGGCACCGCACTTCGCTCATTTTATCTTTCGTAACGGTTGCATGCTCATTGATTAGGCCGCTCCCATACTTCAGCTCACCCATGATGGCGTCCGCATTGCGCGACCGAAGCATGTTGGGGATGTATCCTGCCGCCCGGTCGATGAGCTGCTGCAGCTGGCCAAGAAGTGCCGCAGTACGCTCCTCCAAATCGAACTCATCTTCCAGCAGTTGGAAATGCAGCTGCTTTATCAGCATCCCGTCTTTATTGATCAACCGCACCAGCAGCTTGTCCTTCTCCGCCTGTGGCAGGTCGAGAATGGCTTTTTTTAGTGCCGGTTGTTGATTGAGTCTCATCTCCCCGATCTACGTCAGCGGATGGTCTTGCAGATACTGTTCCCATTTCCAAGCCGACCGCATCATATCGGCAATACCCAGCTCGGCTCTCCAACCCAGTTCGACGGTCGATTTGGAAACGTCGCCCCACACCTGCTCCACATCGCCGGTACGGCGCGGCCCGATCCGATAGTTGAGCGCCACGCCGGTCGATTCCTCGAATGCGAGGATCACCTCCAACACCGAGTTGCCCGTGCCCGTGCCGATGTTGAACACGTCGTAATTGCCATTCGGGTTGCCACGCTCAAGCAATTTTATCGCCGCGACATGCGCCTTCGCCAGATCCACCACGTGGATATAATCGCGGACGGCCGACCCGTCGGGCGTATTGTAATCGTTGCCGAATACGGTGATGGGACCGCGTTTGCCGATGGCGCTCTGCGTGATAAACGGCACCAGGTTCTGCGGTACGCCCAGGGGCAGCTCGCCGATCAACGCCGTATCGTGGGCACCCACCGGATTGAAATACCGCAGCGACACCACTTGGTAGTTGCCGGCGGCGGCTGCCGTCTCCGATAGGATTTCCTCAGCAACCTGCTTGGTGTTGCCGTAGGGCGATTCCGCCCGCTTCACCGGCGCGGCCTCGGTAACCGGCAGCTCATCGGGCTGGCCATACACCGTGCAGCTCGATGAAAACACGAAGTTAACCGGCTTATCACGGTACGCGTTCAGCAGATTGATCAGCGAGAAAAAGTTGTTGTGGTAGTATTTGAGCGGCTGCTGCACCGATTCGCCAACGGCCTTATACGCTGCAAAGTGGATGATGCCGGTGATGTCCGGCTGACCGGCCACGAATGCGCGCACCGCCCCTTCGTCACAGAGATCGAAGTTGTGGAATTCGGGCCTGGTACCGGTAATCTTCGCAATCTGGTCCAGCACTCCAACGTTGGAGTTCGACAGGTTGTCTACCACAACGGGAGTGTAGCCCGCGTTCTGCAGTTCGACTACCGTATGTGATCCGATGTAGCCCGTACCCCCTGTAACCAATATCCTGCTCATCTATTTTTTGTTATAGTATGTAAAATCCTTATGTTTTATTTCCTGGTCGGGCAGCGACATGAAGTAGTCATAAGTAATCCGCAGCCCTTCTGCTCGGCCCACCTTAGGCTCCCAACCCAGCAGCTCACGCGCCTTGGTGATATCGGGACGCCGTTGCTTGGGGTCATCCACGGGTAGGTCACGGTATACCAGCTTCTGGGTGGTGCCGGTAAGCTTGATGATTTCCTCGCCGAACTGCCTGATGGTGATCTCGTCGGGGTTGCCGATGTTGACCGGATGGGGATGATCGCTGTGCAGCAGGCGGTAAATGCCTTCCACCTGGTCGTCGACATAGCAGAACGACCGTGTCTGCGAGCCATCGCCGAAAACGGTGAGGTCTTCCCCGCGCAGGGCCTGGCCGATGAATGCCGGCAGTACCCGTCCATCGTTGAGCCGCATTCGCGGGCCGTAGGTGTTGAAAATACGGACAATGCGCGTCTCCAGGCCGTGGAACGTGTGGTAAGCCATCGTAATGGCCTCCTGGAAGCGCTTGGCCTCGTCGTACACGCCGCGTGGCCCCACCGGATTCACATTGCCCCAGTACGTTTCGGGTTGCGGGCTTACCGTAGGATCGCCATATACCTCCGAGGTCGAGGCTACCAGGATACGCGCTCCCTTGGCCCGGGCCAAGCCCAGTAAATGGTGCGTACCCAGCGAACCCACTTTCAGGGTCTGGATAGGGATCTTCAGGTAGTCAATCGGGCTGGCCGGCGAAGCGAAATGCAGGATGTAATCCAGCTTACCCGGCACATGCACGAATGTGGATACATCATGGTTATAAAATTCGAAGTGCTCGAGTTTGAATAGGTGCTCGATGTTGCGGAGGTCGCCCGTGATCAGGTTGTCCATGCCTATGACATGGTAATCCTCCTTGATGAAGCGGTCGCAAAGGTGTGACCCCAAAAAGCCCGCCGCGCCGGTGATGAGTATACGTTTTCTCGACATCTTGTTTCTTAGCTTAACCGACTAAGTTTTCGGTTTTAATGTATCCGAGGCGAATATAAGGATTATCGCAAAGATGCAAGCATCCCCACCGGCCGCAACCAAAAATTAAGGCCGGTTCATTGCATTTTGTCGCGTTTCGGCGACAAGCGCAGGCAAAATTCTACTACTCCACGAACAATTCGGCAGCGATATGGTCGGCAAACAGCTTCCCTTTCCGAGTGAGGGTAGCTACCGGACCTTCGATAGCAATGTCGCCGGTAGCGGTAAAGCGTGGCAGCACGGCCTTGAGTGCACTGCGGTAGCGCAGACCGAATTGCCGTTCTACCACGTCGAGGTTGAGCCCCCATATCGTCCGTAAAGTAGTCATAATGTACTCGTTGAGCTTATCGGAGGTGCTTAATTCTTCTTTCTCATACGGCACCCGGTCTGCCTGTATAACCCTGATATAATGTGCGTTGTTTCGAATATTCCATTGACGCGAGTGGCCATCAAACGAGTGCGCGGAGGGGCCGATGCCGATATAGGGCACGCCTTTCCAATAGTTGCTGTTGTGGCGGGCATAATTTCCCGGCAAGGCAAAATTGGAAATTTCGTAGTGGATGAAGCCGGCAGCCGCCAACGCGTCCATCAACTGGTTGAATTGGGCTGCGGCCTGTCCTTCGTCGACAGGCAATTGCTTACCTTTGCGGATGAATGCCGCGAGCGCCGTTCGCGGCTCGACGGTCATACCATAAGCAGAAATGTGTGGAACACCCATTGCCACCAAGCGACCGATATTGGATTGCCATTTCGCATCGGATAGGATCGGGTATCCATAGATCAGATCGGCCGTGATCATGCCATAGCCTGCATCCTGTACCCGTTTGATGGCTTCATGAGCCTCCACGGCACTATGCGCACGGTTCATCCACCGCAGGTCTTCTTCAAAAAACGATTGGATACCGATACTGAATCGGTTGATGGGTGTGGCACGCAGTGCCTGCACATATGCATCGCTCAAATCGTCCGGATTGGCCTCGATGGTAACTTCGGCACCGGGGCGAACCTCGAAATGGCTTGCCACAGCCCCGATCAGCCGATTGATATCCGCGGCGGAAAGCAACGACGGTGTCCCCCCCCCGAAATAAATGGTTTCGATAACCACATCCCGGCCAGCGAGGTAACCTGATTGCAACGCTACCTCCCGACATAAGGCAGCCACCATGTCATCGCGGTGCTTCAGCGATGTACTAAAGTGGAAATCGCAGTAGTGGCATGCTTGCTTGCAAAAGGGGATATGGAAATAGATACCGGCCATTCCACAAAGGTAACGTTGTTTAACAACTATTCCTTTCTCATCGGTCGCTTTTCATTGTATGTCGCATTTCCGTGAAACCAAGCAGCCGCTTGTCCGGCCAGCCACAGGTAATGGTCAGTCGGCAAATCGTCTTCGATACCGATAAAACGAAGTCCTTCAACGCCGTTCAGGGGAGTGTCCTTCTCGTTTGCGGTTTTGAATATTGCCGTACCTTCGTCAATCTCGTCAAACATGGCAAGGTATAGGGAGCGCGCACCGGCCTGTTTGGCTGCCACCACCTGTTGCCAGAAGAAATCACCGTTTAGCCGCGGAATCTGATGGTATATCTCCGGATTATGATTCATATTGCCCCAGCTGAACCCCGGGAAGACCAGTGGGACATAGTCTACGCCGTTAGCAGCACACCAAGCGATGTCTCCACCAACCACGGATGGGTCGAATGTTTTGCTGTTGTAACGGCCAACGGCCCATGGCATCACGATATCCGCTTTCCTGACGAGTGTGTGCAGCATTTCTGACGGCTCGGTATCCCGGCCCAATGTACTCCAGTAATAGGGCACGCCAAGCATAACGGAAATATCGTGTTCTGATTTCAGTCGCTCAACTAGGTTGTCTACGTCAGCAATGGCATAACGTCTCTTGTCATTGAATCCAACTCCCCAGATGGTCATTAGGGGTTTCCCCCGGTGCCAAAGATAGGTTGGATTAACAGCGAGATCTGTCAACTCGAATGTTTCCACGAGCTCCTTCCAGTCTGTTTCAACCAATGCGATATCTTCACTGCGGCAACCGCTCAGATCATACATCACGCTGATGGCCCGCCCATATTTCTTTGCCGCTTTCAGTGCATTCTGGAGCACCTTATTGAAATGGCGTTTTCCCGAATGGTTGTTGATTTCGGCCACAAAGCGCTGCATGTGGACCCCATCGATGCCGTATTCTTTCATCCATTTGAAATGGAGGTCCACGCTTTCCTCGTCGTACGGACTATATAGGTATGCGTCGCGGCCATCTGCGAATTTAAACGGTGATTTATATGTTTTTGTGTATTCGCGGATATCCGGCCACATATCTACATTGGTATTTCCCGGTTGGAAAACACCTCCTCGCCCTCGGTAATGATACCACCCCCGGTTGGAGTCATCGCCCTCGGCGGCAAACCAACCTTGGTAACCGGCCATTACCAGCCCGGTATAAGAAGAGTAGACCGGTTGTTCCCAGATTTCTTTAATGGTGCTTTCCTGATTCTTTCCCAGCGGGTTATCCGATCCGGGGGTATTTGCACGGTACCTGTTGGTTTCGGCACCTGTGACTACACGGCTGCCAGGCATCTGCAAAAAGCCGAAGGGGTCCGTCTGTCTCACCCATTGGTGGGCGTAATGCAGGAAGGCATTCCGATAGCTGTCCGGTTGTTTGTGAAACCAAGTGATTTCATCGTATCCCCAAGCGTAATGATCAGCAAGATTAGCTTGATCGCGGTGGTCGCTAATGCCGAAGTTGTCAAATTCAACCAAATACAGGCTCTGTTCGCAGCTCCACCCGCTGGGGGTAACTCCACCAACGGTCTTCTTATAAATGCCATCAAGGTACCCCACCGCCAACTCCACCTGCTGCGGTTTATCGGTAATTTCGCGGAGACGGAGCGGAAAAGAGACGAAATCAAATAATAGCTGCCCATCCATAACCATTCCGCCATTGGGTAGATGCGAGTCGCAAATCACGGTACCACGGCGTGCAAGTTTCTTGGCAGCGCCCCTTACATGTTTCAATAGTGTCTTCCAAGCCGCTAGGCTTTCTTTTTCTCCACCCATAGCCATCAATTGGGCCTGTCCAAAGTGGATGGCTTCAATGCCTATCTCCATATACCTACACGCTAGGAAATAGAAAAACAACTGCGTTTCTTGTCGGGTTATGTCTGGCACACTGCTCCCCTTACGCCAATGGTCCACGAATTGTCCATTTTGGTTGAGCATATCCGCGTACCGGAAATGCCGATGCTCAATGGGAAGCCCGAAGGTCTCAAACACCCATGCCGGAACCGGGATATCCGCTACTTTCTCCGATATAATCTCAAAAATACAGGCTTGAAATACCAAGGTGCTGTCAAAAGCATGCATCGACGCCATGGTATGCTCGGCACCGTCCCAAAATGACGGTGTAAGGTAAAAACGCTCATTACCCCAGGAATAGAGTGCCCGCCCGATGAATTTAGCACCGATATGCTTGAGCATCCGTACGTCATCGGCCTTATGCGGATAAGGGCCATCGATATAGCACCCCTCGCTGTTCAAAAACTCGGCTTGTGTAATGCTCTTGCTCAGGTAATTTTCCAACACTTGTTTCGATACCTTGCCGTCTGCGAACTGGTATGAAGGCTGTGTGCCCAACGAGGTTTGTGCATCCGCCCGTCCCATTGACAAAGCGAGGAGAATCGCTGATCCGATGATGATTGATTTTTGCCGCGTCATATTGATTGAATTAATTCGGTACCGCCGTTGACGATATCTTCGTGGGCAATCCATGGTTAGGGGAACTAGTTAATCCCGAGTTCGCGCTGTATTTGTTCGAGGCTCTTGCCTTTGGTCTCGGGCATTACGCGCCAGATAAACAAGAAAGAGAGCAACATCATCACTGCATAAAATACAAACGCATAGAAACCACCCAATGGGCTACCCTCTACAATAATCGGAAACAACCAGGAAATCACGGCTGCCATAACCCAATGGGTGAAGCTACCTAGCGAGCTGCCCTGAGAACGTACCCGGTTTGGGAAAATTTCGGCTATGAACACCCAAATTACTGCTCCCTGTGAGAACGCAAAGAAAGCGATGAAGCCCACCAAATACACGATAACGTATGGATTGGCAACATCCGGTTGGCTAAAGGCAACCGCTGTGAGCACCAGGAATACCACCATGCCCAGCGCACCAATAAGCAGCAAGCGCTTTCGACCAAACCGGTCGATAACCGACATCGCCAATATGGTAAATAGGAAATTTGCCAATCCGATGTATACCGATTGCTGGAATGCATCGGCCCGCTCGAAACCGGCCATCTCAAATATACGGGGGGCATAATATAGAATTGCGTTGATACCCGAAAGCTGATTGAACATAGCCAACAATACTGCATATGCGATCGGTTTGTTATACTTTCCATTGAAGAGGCTTTCCGCCTTTGCTCCCACGTTGCCGGTTGCCACCACGTCATTGGCCTTTTCCGCTGCATTGGGCTCTCCCAATCGTAAAAACACGTGGGTTGCCTCAGCGGCCCGCCCTTTGCTGGCCAACCAGCGGGGGCTTTCGGGGATAAGCCAAAGCAAACCGTAAAATACCACGGCAGGGAGGGCCATGATACCCAACATATACCGCCAGGCGTCCTCACCGCCGGCCCCAGCCAGCAGATAGTTGGTCAGGTAAGCAACAAGGATACCGGCCACAATATTCAACTGGAACATCCCGGCCAAGCGACCGCGCACCGCGGCCGGCGAAATCTCTGAAATATACATAGGGCCTACCACAGAAGATGCCCCGACGGCAATCCCTCCGATAAAACGGAAAAAAACAAATCCTTCCCATGCGGTCGTAACGGCACAGCCGATTGCCGAAAGAAAGTATAAAACGGCTATGGCAAAAAGCACCTTCCGCCGACCATATCGTTGAGCAGGTCTGCCGATCACGAGTGCGCCCAGCACCGTGCCAATGAGGCTGGAAGCAACCGTAAATCCCAGCCAAAAGGAATCCAATGACCATAGCTGCTGTATAGTCTGTTCGGCACCGGAAATTACCGAGACTTCGAAACCGAACAGAAAGCCACCCAACGCCGCGATGAGTGCAATACGGGTAGGATAATTATTCATAACCTAAGCTGTCTATAAAATATCATATGGTGCATCAAACACCGGTTTTTCTAATTGTGTTTTACTGCCAAATTCCAGTCTAATTGCAAGATATCGCCTTTTTTAGTATCAAAATTCACTGTACGGTCGCCCAGCCGCAACGTTAGCTTCCCTCCTTTTTCCGATACTACGCGTGCCCCGTTGAGTTTCCCGTCTCGCCACGCAAGGTCGATGACAAATCCGCCACGAGCACGTAGCCCTTCGACTGATCCTTCGGCAAATGCCGTAGGCAACGAAGGTAGTAAATGTATCTCAAACCTGTTGTCTTTAAGTGCCACATGGCTTTGAACTAGCATTTCGGCAATTGCCGCTGTTGCACCGAAATTGCCATCGATCTGGAAAGGCGGATGGTTGTCGAACAGGTTTGGTAGGGTCTTTTCCCGCAATAACACGCCCAGCAGCTTATATGCGTGGTCGCCGTCGTGCAGCCGGTTCCACATGTTGATTTTCCATGCCAACCCCCAGCCGGTGCCACCGTCGCCCCGTGCGATTAGCGTCTTCCTAGCGGCTTCGGCAAGTTCGGGCGTGGCACTTACCGAGATTTGGTTACCCGGATGGAGCGCGAACAGATGCGAAGTATGGCGGTGATGCGGATCCACTTCCTTATAGTCCGCTACCCATTCCATTATTCGCCCGGTTGACTCGCTAATCCGGATGGGTGCCAATCGGGATAGGATTTTATTGCATGTGTCTCTGAACGTTTGGTCTACATCCAGAATCTCAGCGGCGGCGATGCAGTTTGTCAATAAATCGTGGATGATTTCGAGATCCATCGTGGCACCGTACGTAAAAACGGAATGATCCCCGTTGGATAATATAAATGCATTTTCGGGTGAATATGAGGGATTAGTCACCAGCTTGCCCGCTACTGGCGTACCTAAAGGTGCTTCCACCAAGAAATCCACGATAAAATCAGCAGCCCCTTTCATCAGTGGATATGCGCGCTCCTGCAAAAAAGCCGTATCTAGCGTATAGCAATAATGTTCCCAAGGGTGTTGTGCCAGCCAAGCCGCTCCCATCGGCCAGATACCCTGTGGCCCATCTGCGGGGGCGGTGAATCCCCAAGCATCTGTAAGGTGGTGTACTACCCAACCGTCTGCACCGTACAACACGCTAGCCGTACGAGAACCCGGCTTAACCAATGCGTCAGTCAAGTCGAATAGCGGGAAGTGCATTTCAGATAGGTTCGTAATCTCTGCCGGCCAATAATTCATTTGCAGGTTGATGTTCGTGTGATAATCGGCATTCCATGGTGGATTCATCTGCCATGCCCACAAGCCTTGCAGGTTGGCGGGCATTGTGCCCGGCCTCGAACTGGAAATGAGTAGGTAACGGCCGTACTGGAAAAACGTTTCCACGAGGCACGGATGGGGTCGGCCGGTGTCTCTGGCCTCCTCCAGCAGCTCATCAGTAGCCAGCTGTATTGCTTTTTCATCAGGGGCGCCCAATGTAAGCTGAACACGGTTATAATAAGCTTGGTGTTCATTGATATGTACCGCTTTAGCCGAGTCATAGGAGCGCTGCATTGCCTTTGCTATCGTTGCCGCACAAGCATCTTCGGGAAGCCCGGGAAAATCGAAAACGGTTTCATCCAGGTTGGCAATGCCGGGGTGGTTGGTTGCGCCAGCTATATAGAGCGTCAACGTATCCGCATTGGCTACAGTGAGGATGTTTTCACGGAAACCAATTTTTCCGCCTTTCGCTACCGCCTTTACCTGTGCCGCAAAGCGAATGCCCCGGCTATTTCCATCGTTGTCTTTAACAGGCAGTCGGCCTTTCAAGAGTAGCGACGTTTTGTCGGTGGGATGGGGCATGGCTTCGGCATCCTGTTGGCGCCGAAATGCAAACGAACTACTTATCTTTCCGCCGTCGCTCGCCGTAAAGCGAACCACGATGACGTCATCTTCTGCAGCGGCAAAACTTTCCCGTGTGTACCAGGTACCTTCATACAGATAGCGTACAGTAACAATACCAGTGGCTAAATCAAGGCTACGCGTGTACGAATCGGCCTTCAGGTGCGGGGTATCGAACCATAGCTCAGCGAGCGACTGATAGGGCTTCACGCGCTTTGGTCTGCCCATCATCGTTTGTTCTGCCAGTTTTACGGCTTCATTGTTCTTGTCTTCAAAGAGGAGGCGCCGCACCTCCGGCAACGTTTCCAACGATTCGGGATTATTGGGATCGAGGGCATAACCATCCCAAAGTGAACTTTCGTTTAGCTGGATACGTTCGTCTGCCACACCGCCGAAAACCATGCCTCCCAACCGGCCGTTGCCGATGGGTAGCGCTTCTTCCCATACCTTGGCGGATTGCTTATACCAAAGCACATTCCGCCCCTTCGGACGCTTGCCTGCGAAGTTGAATTCCGCCCGGTCTATCCATTCCGCACGTATGTCTCCGCTGCGCGAGCTAGCGGGAAGCACCGCACCTTTATCCACAGGATTCTCCTGTGCAAAGGCAACACCACAAAAAAACAACAATAAGGCAGTCAATAAGCGCTTCATCTGGATCAATTAAACGGTTTATACGATCAGCTCATTGTCCGTTCGGACAATGTATTTATTAATCGCAAAGATAGGACACCCTATTAAAACAATCTTAATGAAGCATTAATATAAGAATGAATGGGTAATTCTATTTACTTTATTTCTGACCTTCCAGATACGTCACTAATGACGCCAGCTCTTCGTAGCTCAGTGCATTGGCAAGGCCTTCGGGCATCATGGACATCTCCAGTTCCTGGCGGTTTTTGATATCCGCCGTCTTGATTTCCGTGGCAATGCCTGCAATGTTATTGATGGTGATTTTCTCTGCAGACTCGGCCGTAACAAAACCCACGTACATTTCGCCGCTTTTCAGTTCGATTTGCACCGTTGCAAAGCCCTGCGAAATGGAAGCGTTCGGTTTGAGTATTGATTCGGCAATCTGCTCACGGTTCATGATGGAGCCGATCTGACCCATAAATGGTCCTTTCATCGGTCCACTCGCATCCACGGTGTGGCAGGCCACGCAACCTTGCTTCACGAAAAGCGCAGCCCCTTCTTCCGCATCGCCCTTAATTCGCTGTAGCGCCAACAAGACATCTTCAATGGACGACTCGCCCACTTGCCCCTTCTTCTTTTTGATAGCCTCTAAATCGACCAATGCCGCGTCTTGACGCGCCTTTTCCAGATCGACCGTACCGAAGCGATCGATGCCCAACCGGTATTTCGTATTGAGTGCGCTGAAGAAGTTCTTATTTGTTTTACTGGCTGCTTCCCATTGTGCTATCAGGAAACCACGTATCGCCGGGGTCGACGTCCATTCTTCCGTTTTATAATATGGGCCGTGCGTATCGGGCCGTGTGCCCCACCACCACGACGCATCATAGCTCGGTTCATTATGATAGATCCGCGCGAGGGTGTTGATTACTTTTTCGCGATAGGCTGTGTCATCGGAGCGGTCATGGGCGCCGATCAAGGCATCCACCACACGGTCGTCGTGAAAATAGCGTATGGCCCAAAGTGCCATGTCGGCTTGTTCGTTGCCCAGCGCATCAATACATTCCTCCACCGCATTGAGTGCTACCAACGCCTTTACCGAAAGGTGCGGGATGATGATTTCCACATTGGGCGTGGCATGCGGACCTTCAGTGCCCAGCGCCGGTGCTTTGAACGAAGCCGGCACCTCGGTATTTAACAATTGGCCGATGGCCTTCCGGATACCCAATCGACCCACACCGATGGTGGCTATAGCCCTCACCCGAGGGTTATCCGATTGCAGGGCAGCAAGGAAAGGTTCCGCAGGCACAGCATCGGCCCACTTTTTACGATCAGCCAGGACACGCAGGGCGAACTCCTGCAGCGTGGGATTTTGGGTAGTCGCAACCAGTCGGTCGATACCCGCTTTACCTGCCAATTGCGCATAGGTGTACAATGCGGCTACCCGCTGTGCCATACCCAGCGATTCATCTTCAACCAACTTCCATACCGAGGCGGCCACGCGTTCGCCGGGATTCCTACTAAGCAATTCAAACTGGGCTGCCTGACGGGCTTTGGCATCGGGTGATTCCAGCAGGGCGACAAGTTTTCGTTCAGATTGCTGCGTGACATCGGCAAAGGGCTGGTATTCCCATCCTTCGGGCACCACCCGCACCACATAACCGATATCCGGACTACCGGAATATCCGGCGCCGTCCCAAGCGGATAGGTACATAATCCCGGAGCCGTCGATATCTACATCGGTAATCTGGGGCAGCTGGATGAACGGTTCCTCAGCTTGTGTGAACGTGGGACCATCGGCCGTAACGGGGTGCCTGTATAGGTAACTCCGCCCCCAATCGGCCATCAGCGGTGTGTTGTTGTAGGCATCCGGCCACCGGTGGTCGTTCAGGTACAATGATCCCGTTCCCGAGCCGCCACCCACATCCACCAATGCTGGGATAATTTCTTCCGTATAGTGCTTAAATAACAATGGGTACCCATATTCACCCGATTGCAACTGGTGCGAAAACCGGATGTTCCAGCCCCCGCCGTCGTTGGTGTTATCGCGGGTGAATATGTTCATCAGCGGATCGATGGCCACGTCGTAGATATTGCGTAGGCCATGTGTATAGACTTCCATCTCGGTACCGTCGGGCCGCACACGCAGCACCCCACCACCGAGCATGGTCAGCTGGGTGCCGTCGCGATCGGTGGCCTTATGGAAGCCAAAGTCGCCCACGGCGATATAAATCCAGCCGTCGATACCCAGTTGGATGCCGTTGGTGGCATGGTCCGTTCCTCTTTCGGCGAGGTAAGTGGGGTTGCTCAAACCGGTAATCAGCGGCTGCGGGTCGCCGTCGGCCACCCCGTCATTATCGTTATCTTCAAACATGATGAGGTCCATGTTTTCGGCTTTTTCCGTTTCGGGCGAAAAGCGTGTATGCAGTACGAATACCTTATGCCCCATGGCGAGGATACCGCGGGGATTATCTACCTTGGCAAACTCTGTATGCGTATCGAGGATACCATCACCGTTGCAATCAATGAGCTTGACGATGGCCCCGTAGCCCATGTCCTTGCCGAGGGAGCCCATCTTGTCAACCCCTACGTACACATCGCCCAGTGCCGACACGGCCATGCACGCTGGGCTCGGCACCAGTTCGGCGTCAGCAAAAACAGTGATACCCAAGTCAGAAGGCCACTTAAGTCCATTCGCTAATGAGTCCGTCATGGCTCTGTATTGATAGGTGGGTGCCGGGTTGCAATCGCGTGTATTGTCGGTACAGCCCCAAAAGGCGACAGCGCCTACAAGCGTATAACCGATAAATTGGAACGGCTTGGCTAGGCAAGCGAGTTGTAGATTAATAAATTTCTTCATTCGTATATAAAATTCTCTTTAAGCGCTCGGCAAATATAAGTGCATCATTTAAAAAGTCCCAATACACAAGCTTATCTCTCGAGTCACCTACCTCCATTCGAAGCTACCGCGACTGTGACTCGGCATCAGGTTGAATAACATCCATACACCGATCAGTGTTATCCGTTTCATAAATGGTTACCAGTTATCATAAATCGTCCAAACTCCACGAATCCTCCCATTGCACATAAGGCGTTTCTTCGTCAAGGCGAACAGGCAACCAAATATAGCGACTATCTTTGAGATCACCCGGCTTCCACCGGTCGGCCATAAAAATAAACGTATCTGCCTTCCCAACCACGGGTAGCACGAATGTCGATTGTGCATCGAAGGTGATTTCCGCTTTCGGCCCATGCATCGGGTCGCCGAGTGACGTCCAGGGCCCAAACAGGTTATCGGCCACATAGAGCCGGGCCTGGTTGGGTTGCCAACCGGTACATGCACTGGTGAAGAGGTAATATTTACCCCGGTATTTAAATAGGGCCGGTGCTTCGCGGTGCTCGCGGAAGAGCATGCTGTCTTGTGTGGTTGGCTGGAGGTAGTCGTCAGTTAGCCGGGCTATACGCAGGTCAAAATTATCGTTGGAAGCGTAGATATGGTATGCGCTGCCGTCATCATCCACAAACAGCCCCATATCGCGTGACATGTTGCCGTTCGGTCGGAAGCTGTCCACAAAGCGGAATGGACCCATCGGTGTATCGCTCACGGCCACCGCCGCACGGGCCGCAGCATATCCCTGGCCACGCAACTCCAGGTGGAACCACATGACGAATTGCTTGTTCTGCTTGTTGTATATCACTTTGGGCCGCTCCATGATGCAGCCCCATACGATATCGCTGCTGGGATCTTCCACCGGCGAAAGGGCCAACGCCTCCCAACGCCAATGGTAAAGGTCTGTAGATGCATACACATTCACACCTTGCGATTGCCTGCCGCCACGTTTCTCGCCATACCAATAGTATACACCATCGTGGTACACGATACCACCGCCATGGGCGTTGATGTGCTCTCCCCGATCATCGGGCCAAAGCTGGCCAGGTGCGAAGACGTTCCGGCCCAAGTTGTTGGCTACCCCGATATCGGGCGACTGGTCCGGCAGCACGGGCTGGCCAAAAAGGTCGTTCACCACGGTGTCTACCAATGGCCTACCTTTTCCCTTGGCTGGCGAATCGCCTTTCAGCAGCAGCCCCTTTAGCGCACCCATACCGGGGTGTCCCACGTTTTCCAAGGTAACGAACAGCGGGTCGCCGAATACGGCAGCTGGATCGTAGGGTCGGGCGATATGCTCGCCGTGGTACAGGTTGTTGGCATAAAAAATACGGGTAGCCTTCGCATCTTCATAGTCTACGGGCGACAGCGCATAGAAAATGTTATTCGCGATGAGCGTACTGTCTGGGTATCCGTGCCAATTATCGAAAGCAATCAGCGTGCTGTCGGCAGCTGGGTGGCGAAAGGCCGATATGAGCACTACGTTGTTGTATATTTTCGTATTGGAGGTAGGCCCGGGCAAGTGTATGACGGGTGAAAACCCAGCGTGTTTCCCCGCGATGCGACCGCCGTCGTTCACACTCACGTTATAGCGAACCACGGTACCCGTGTTGCCTACGCTCGACCGCGTACTTGCACTGCCATCATTGCAAACCAATAGAAACCCGCCCTCATTATCGTGGCTATAGTTGTACTGGATGAGCGTATTGCGGCAATTCCAATCCGAATCAAAGCCTTGGGCGTCCCAAGGGGCCTTATGGTCGCTCACCTCGTTGAATTGGATAACCGTATTATCGCAGCTCCACGGCCAAATCCCAGCCGCTGCCTCGCTGTCTGGCAACAGCCGGGGGCAGTCGCGCATCACATTCCATTCAATCAGTGCCGAATCGCAGCCAATGGGGACGATGCCATCACCGGGCACCCCTTCCAGCAGGTTATGGCGGATGACGACGGCCCGGCTGGGGTACCAATTGTCGCGGCTCCAGTAGCCGTTAATGAGTATGCCGTTGCGATGGGTGCGCTTCACGGTGTTGTGTTCAATGGTGAGTCCCTCATACCACGAGGGCGTTTCACGGCCACCGTTTTTAACGATGATACCCGCACCACCACCTTCCTTCTTCACCAAACTGCCATTCACGTCGTGGATATCCAACTGGTGGAGCCGTATAGCCTTCGCTACACCAAAATCCCGGATTTCGACGATTATCCCAGCTCTGCCAGCTTCCCGCTCGGGGCCGTGGTTGGAGATGTCGAGACCCGATAGTTCCCACCCCGAGACGTTATACAGGTGTACGGTAGCGAGGAAACGCCCATGTGCTTGCAAACGTGGTTTGTACCCTTTCCCAAAATTGGCCACCACGATGGGCTGTGTTTCTGTGCCCGATCCCTGTGGCTTGAGTTGGCCTTCGTAAATACGCCCAGCGCGGAACAATAGCGTGTCGCCGGGTTGGAAATGGGCTTGGTTCACGCGGCCGAGGCTCCGCCATGCGGCGGTGGAATCCCGGCCCGATGCTCGGTCATCACCATCCCGCGAATCCACATAGTAGGTGTCGGCATACGCCCACTGCCCGATGAGGCAGCAGGCAATCAACAGGTATATTAATCGATTAGTCATCATACCCTACAAATGTCGGAAATAACCGACTACCATTGAGAGATAAAATTAGCCGACGCCATTCACTCGTTCAAATAATCTGGGATAATGACTCGCTAATCGATATGCAACGGCACCGCAACAGGTTCCAGCCAGGGGCTGGTGCATCTCACCGTTACGGTGCCCGATTCGCCCGTTGACAGGATGTAGGCCAATAATCTGCCACGGGAGGCACGGTGTGTAGCGTCCGTGTAGTTACTCATGTCCGTATTGTTGCTACCTTCGAGCCCCAGTAATTTAGCCGGGCCATCGATCTGCACCGATATATTGTCGTCAGCAAGGGTAACAGGCAGGCCGTCTCCGTCAACGATTTCGATGGTTACGTGGGCAACCTCATGGTTGCGCCCGAGTCGTGCCCGGTCTACCGAAGCAACTAACCTATGGGGGCGTTGCGACGTTTGGATGGTGTCTCGTACCACTTCTTCGCCATCGCGGACACCCACGGCTTCCAACGTACCGGACCGGTAAGGGACATCCCAATAATAAACACCGGTTTCATCATCCAGCCGCTTTTGGGCGGCAACAGGTTCGCCGTTGAGCAACAGGTTTACATCGGCGCAATTGGTATAGCTAACCACGCGGATGGTATCACCGTCGGCATAATTCCAAACAGGCCACGCATCCACGGATACGCGCCGCTGCCATGGGTTGCGGATGGCGTATGTACCGATGTAAACCATCGGGCTATCGGCCCAGAGCGACTGGCGATAGTAGCCACGCGGCTTGATGAAGCCGCCGAAGTCGAGCAATCCGGAATAGAAGCCGCGTGATGGCCAACGCCCCGATTCGCCGAGGTAGTCGATACCCGTCCAGAGGAACTGGCCGAAGATGTGTTCGTTATCGCGCACCGCCTTCCAAGCGGCCAGGTCGTGGCGGTTTTCGCTACCGTAGATGACGCGGTCGGGATAGCGCTCGTGATCTTCCTCGTACCGGCTCTCGGTGTAGTTGTAACCCGCGATGTCCAATGCGGCCGGATACGCCGTTTCGTTCGACATGGCCACCCCGGCCAAGCCCGCGGTAACCGGGCGGCTGGCGTCATATTCTTTCACAACAGCGGCCAAGCGCTTCGCAATATCGCCGAGGCGCATCGCATCCGGGGCATCGGGTTTGAACCCGCCGAACGTAGCCTGCGTAAAGCCACCGTCTTTTTCATCACCGTCCAATATGGGGTGTGAATACGGATCGTTCGGATAATCCACTTCATTGCCGATGCTCCACGCAAAGATGGAGAGGTGGTTGCGGTCGCGTTTCACCACGTCGGCCAGGTCCTGTTCGCCCCATTCCTCGAAAAAACTGTAGGCTCCCTGAAATCCGGGCGTACCCACGTTCCACCCTTCCAACCACTTCCGTTTGGGAAATTCCCACTCGTCAAACGCTTCGTTCATCACCAGCAGGCCCAATTCATCGCAAAGTTCGTAAAGCGATGGTGCCTGGGGGTTGTGGCTCGTCCGGATGGCATTCACACCGATTTCCTTCAGGGTCAACAACCGGCGGCGCCATACCTCCGGATATACTGCCGCGCCCAACACACCGGCATCGTGGTGCAGGCATACACCTTTCACCTTCATCCATTCGCCATTGAGGGCAAAACCCTTGTCGGGATCGAACGTAAACGTACGGAACCCGGTTTTAACGACCGACTGATCGATCGGCTCACCGTCTTGAAGCACGGTGGTTTCCAATATATACTGGTTGGGATCATCCAATCGCCATAGTTCCGGATTTTTCACATTCAGCGTCAATTGGACGTCTTGGCAGCCAGCTGCGATAGACGTTTTGGTCGTCTTTTTAGCCACCGTGGTACCCGCCGGGTCTTTCAGTTCGGAGACGATCGATACGTCGGCCGGCGAAGCGGATGGGTTAGCCACGGCCACCTGTACATGCAGCGTGCCTTTATTCCGGTCTACCGTGGGGTACGCATATACGCCCCATTGTTCCAGGTGCACGGGTGCCGCCCGTACCAGCCACACATTGCGGTAAATGCCCGAGCCGGTATACCAGCGCGAATCGGCATCGTCGCTATGGTCCACCCGTACGGTCAGTACGTTTTCCTGGCCATACCGGACGTGCGGAGTGAGGTCGTACATAAATGAAATGTAGCCGTTGGGGCGTTTGCCAAGCGACTGCCCGTTGATGAACACTTCACTGTGGTTATATACTCCCTCAAAGTAAATGTACAACTGCTGGCCGCGGTATTCATTGGGCACGCTGAGCGTTTTGCGGTACCAGCCGATGCCACCCGGCAGGTAACCCGTGGCGCTGGCCAGCGTGGGGCTGAGCGGCTGCTTAACTGACCAGTCGTGCGGCAGGTCCAACCGCTCCCATGAACGGTCGGGTTCGCCGGGCTGCTCGCCTTCCGGCATGTCACCGAGTTTGAATGCCCAGCCGTCGTTTATGTTCTCGGCGTGGCCGAATCCGGGTTGGCCGTAAACCTGGGCAGGCTTAAGCCCCACCCAGATACAGGCCACCAAAAAACAAGATATCATTCGCATAATTACTTCCTTCCTTAGCTATCGTTATTATTATATTATCACAAATTTAACATCAATAATAGGGGTTCTGCTGCAGTTGGTCGTTCGAGGCGAGGATTGGCACGGCGCTGCTGCCAAGGTAACCGCAGTAACAAGTTTCTGCCACATGGGATAAGCTTTTACCAACAAACTTAATGATTATTTTTATCTTAAGACCGGGCCCGCCTTAGCACCGTTGAAATACCCAAACCGATCATAAGCGTAGTACAATGGGGATACCACGAAAAACCCAGCCGGTATGGCGGTGGGCAAGCCCGTCGGCTTTTCTGCCAAACTGTCATTCTTTCAAAATATTCTTTTTAACTTTGTAAGCTTTAATGGACGATCATGTTTGAGACACCCACAACAACGAAACAGCACGACGAATCGCGGCAAGGTGAGGCATTGTTGATTGAGAATGACCCGAAAAAGGCCGATGGCCGTAAATTATACATAGAGAGCTATGGCTGCCAGATGAACTTTTCGGATAGCGAGATTGTGGCCTCCATTCTACTCGACAAAGGTTTTGAGACAACGCGCGATTACCGAGAAGCTGATGTGGTATTTATCAATACGTGTTCCATCCGTGAAAACGCTGAGCAACGCGTGCGCAACCGACTCAAGGAATTCGAATCGGCCAAAGCCAAGAACCCCGGAATGGTGGTGGGCGTACTGGGCTGCATGGCCGAACGGTTGAAATCCAAATTCCTGGAAGAAGAAAAACTGGTGGACGTCGTAGTTGGACCTGACGCCTACCGTGACCTACCTAACCTCATCGAACAGGTAGATGAGGGCTCGCGGGCGGTTAACGTGTTGCTGTCGCGCGAGGAGACCTATGCGGACATCAGTCCTGTTCGCCTCAACTCGAATGGGGTAACGGCCTTTATCTCCATCATGCGGGGCTGCGACAACATGTGCTCTTTCTGCGTAGTGCCATTCACCCGGGGACGTGAGCGGAGCCGTGATCCGCAGTCGATCGTGAAGGAGGCCCAAGACCTCTTTAATGCAGGTTACCGGGAAGTGACACTGCTGGGCCAGAACGTAGACTCCTACAAATACGCTGCGCCAGTGGCCGACGGCCAGGAGCCAGCGCCAGTAGTTACCTTCGCCAATCTCTTGGAAATGGTGGCCCGCGTGAATCCGCTGCTGCGTGTGCGATTTTCTACATCGCACCCCAAAGACATCACCAACGACGTGCTCTACACCATGGCGAAGTACGAAAACATCTGTAAGTATATTCACCTGCCCGTACAATCGGGCAACTCACGTGTGCTTAAGGTGATGAATAGAACCTACGACCGGGAATGGTATATAGGACGGGTGAAAGCCATTCGCGAAATCATTCCCGACTGCGGCATCTCGACCGATGTCATCACCGGTTTTTGCAGTGAAACGGAAGAAGAACATAACGATACCCTTTCGATGATGGACTACGTGAAATATGACTTCGCGTATATGTTTGCCTACTCGGAGCGGCCGGGTACACTCGCCGCAAAGCGATATACAGATGATGTGCCCGAGGAGGTGAAAAAACGACGCCTCACCGAAGTGGTGAATCGCCAACGCGCTCACAGCCTAGAACGCCTGGAAACGTACGTAGGGAAAACCCATAAGGTTCTCATTGAGGGCTTGTCGAAACGCTCAGATAAAGACTATTGCGGCCGGAATGATCAGAATACTATGGTGGTATTCCCGATAGACAACCGTTATAAAGTGGGCGATTATGTGATGGTCTATGCCGATCGATGTACATCGGCGACGCTTATTGGAACAATTGTAGACTAGATATTAGTCATTACCGTAAGTTGCTATAGTCGTCATCCACTAGTTGATTACAATAAAAACCAAACGTTTAATCCGGGAAAGGGTTAAGCTAAGGACCGAGTACGATAGACTAAGTACTTAACAAATATGGATATTCAAGACATAAAGAATAGATTCGGGATTATTGGCAATTCGCCGTTGTTGAACCGAGCCATTGATGTGGCACGGCAGGTGGCGCCTACCGATATTTCCGTATTGATTACAGGGGAGAGTGGAAGCGGTAAAGAGGTGTTTTCGCACATCATCCACCAGCTCAGTGCCCGCAAACATGGTCCATTCATTGCGGTCAACTGCGGGGCGATACCAGAAGGCACCATCGATTCGGAACTTTTCGGACACGAAAAGGGCTCATTTACGGGAGCGCATGAGGCCCGCAAAGGTTATTTTGAAGTGGTGAACGGCGGCACCATCTTTCTGGATGAGGTTGGCGAGCTACCTATGGGTACTCAGGCCCGATTGCTTCGCGTACTCGAAACCGGTGAATATATCCGTGTGGGCTCATCGAAAGTACAGAAAACGAATGTACGCGTAATCGCCGCTACCAATGTAGACATTTACGAGGCCGTACAGAAAGGCAAATTCAGGGAGGACCTTTACTATCGGCTCAATACTGTGCCGCTGCGTATTCCCGCTTTGCGCGACCGGAAGGAAGATATCCATTTGCTCTTCCGCAAGTTCGTGGCAGACTTTACCGACAAATACCGGAGTCCCAATGTACAGCTCACTGAAGATGCGCAGCAGCTGCTAGCCAACTACACTTGGCCGGGCAATGTGAGGCAATTAAAAAATATTGCCGAGCAAATTGCCGTATTGGAGAAAGAGCGCCTCCTTGATGCTGAAGTGCTCCAACAGTATTTGCCTCACGACAACAGGAGTAACCTCCCCGTACATGTGGGGACAGCGAAAGGTACGGACGATTTCTCGGAACGCGACCTCCTATACAAGGTGCTTTTCGATATGAAAAAAGACATGGTCGAATTGAAGAAATTGGTAGTGGAGATTATCCAGAACGGAGTTAACTCGGGCATTGTAGAGGACAATTCGCCGTACATAAATAAGCTGTACCGTGAAATCGACAACCCAATTACCGAGCAGCTGCCGGCACCGCCAACATTAACCATCCACCGGCCTTCGCCAAACGATTCCAACGACGATTTCCGCTATCATACCCAAGAAGCTGAAGAGGTGGAGGAAGAATCATTGTCGCTCGTTGAGCGAGAGTCGGATCTGATTAAAAAGGCACTGAAGAAGCATAAAGGCAAGCGGAAATCGGCAGCTCAGGAACTAGGGATTTCTGAACGAACATTATATCGGAAAATAAAGGATTTAAACCTGACTTGATACAGATAGCTATGATGATGGCAAAAGCGATTAGGTATTTATTGGTGTTGTCGGTTGTTCTTACAGTAAACAGTTGTGGCATAAAATACGGCTTTACCGGAGGATCGATACCCGAAGGAATGAAGACGTACACCGTTGAATTCTTCGAGAATACAGCGCCCATTGTAAACCCCACGCTTAGCCAAACATTTACCGAAGCCCTGAAAGAACGTATCCGCAGCCAATCCAGCCTAAGTCAAGTGACCAACGAGGGCGATGCGATTTTCGAAGGGCGCATCACGGGGTATAGCATTGCGCCGGCTGCAGTTGAAGCGGGAACCGATCGTGCAGCACTCAACCGGCTATCGATTACGGTAAACGTGAAATACACAAATACGATCAAACCCGAGGACAACTTCGAACAGCCGTTTACCCGATTCAAAGACTTTTCGTCTGCTGGTGGCTCGATACCCGCACAGGAAGAGGCACTTATCCGGGACATCAACCAGATGCTTACGGAAGATATCTATAACCGGGCATTTGCGAATTGGTAAGGTGATGATGATTTGATGATTAGTTGAGTGGAAAACGTGAATTACAAAGAATTATATCATAGTGCATTGGCTAACCCCATGGCTATTGGGGGTGACACCTTGTCAATACTGATTGATCGGTTTCCGTATGCGCAGGCGTTGCGCGTGGCACTGGCCCGTAAGAACTACGAAGAAAATGGCTCCACCGACGGAGAAAATGCCCGGTTGGTTACCGTGTTCCCCAACTGGTTATCCGGTCGTCTCCTTGCTGAAGTGACCCCGATTACTAACGTATTTCCGGCCGAACATACTGTTGTATCAACCAAGGAGATAATAACGGAAGTGACACCGAGTGAGACCGAGCCCTCTACAGACGACGCAGTGCCAGTGGCCGACATCGAAACTGCTAGCCACGCTCTTGACGACTCGGGATTGGTGGAGCATCCCGTGGGCATGGATTATTTTGCATATGAAGAAAAAGCCGCGGACGAGACGGATGTCGGGGTTGTGGATGTGGATGTGACGGAGGAAGTGGTACCGCTATCCGAAGCAACACCGCATGAGAAAGTTAGTTTGTATAACGACGATCACTTGCCCTATAGCTTTTTGTGGTGGCTCAATAAGACACGGATGGAATATGCAGATACCTACCGGCCTTATGCTTCCGACAATGGGCCGGCTGTTTACCCCACCAACCTGGTGAATGCTCCTGCCGACGAGCAAATACTCGACCACCAAATCCGGGAAAACATTTTCCACCTACAGTCACCCGAAGAGAAATTGAGTACGGCGCATGCACCGGAGACCATCTCATTCCAAGTCCCTAAAAAAACTGATCCTATCATTGAGCGGTTTATACGGGAAGAACCCCAGATCAAGCCGCCCCAGGCGGACAAAATCAATCTTGAGAACAAAGCGCGAAAAAGTGCCGAAGACCAACTAACATTGGTAACCGAGACCTTGGCGAACATCTACGTTGAACAAGGACTGTATCCAAAAGCAATAGCCATCTATAAAAAATTAAGTTTGAAATATCCCGAAAAAAGTACGTACTTTGCCGCTCGAATAACTGAATTGACAAATAAATTACCCTAGCGGAATAAAGCGATGCAAACATTACTGATTATATTGATTATGCTGGCCAGCGTGCTGCTATCTTTCTTGGTACTGATCCAAGAACCAAAGGGAGGCGGATTGGCCTCTGGTTTTTCGGGTGGCACTAACTTGATGGGCGTGAAGCGTACTGGTGACATTTTGGAGAAAGGAACGTGGGGATTGGTGATCGCCATCATGGTTTTTGCACTAATCGTGAATGTAATGAGCCCTTCGGCGAGCAGCGGGGGCAGCGGATTGACGGAGCAAATCACGCCGACGTCACCGACCACGACGCCGATTCCTCCGGTTACAGCTCCAGAGGCGACTCCGGGCTCGGACACTGCGCAATAAAACATCAAAAGGGCCACTCGCAGACGGGTGGCCCTTTCTCTTTCGTGTCACTGACATCTGCACTGACATCCTGACACAACTTTCGAATACATCTTCCAATGCCCACGTTAAAAATGAAAAAATGGCAAGGTAATGCCATAAAACGCCGCTTGGCATAGTTGATGCCGTAATTGGCGAGGATGAATCAAAACATATTAACAATTACATATTAACTAAAATCATTATGGCGTTAAGTATTAAACCTATCGGAGACAGAGTGGTGGTTGAGGCTGCCCCTGCAGAGGAGAAGACCGCATCAGGTATCTATATTCCAGATACCGCGAAAGAAAAGCCCCAACGTGGAACAGTTGTGGCTGTTGGCACCGGAAAAACGGATGAGCCGTTGACCGTAAAGGTAGGAGATCAAGTGTTGTATGGCAAGTATGCCGGCACGGAGATCACGTACGAGGGGAAAGAATACTTGATTATGAAGGAGTCTGATATCTACGCGATCGTTTAAGATCGGTTGGTTATCGGAAAACCATAATTTTCCCCTTGAACATTTAATTAGTAATGGTTTATTGAAAATCGCAATACGGAGCACAGCGGTTTATCCACAGTTCCGATTTGCACAGTGAAACTGAAATCAATTAAAAAATGGCAAAACAAGTTAAGTATAATGTCGAAGCGCGTGACACCCTCAAGAGAGGTGTAGACACATTGGCAAATGCAGTGAAAGTGACATTGGGCCCACGTGGCCGGAATGTCATCATTGAAAAAAAATTCGGCTCGCCGTCTATCACTAAAGACGGAGTTACCGTTGCGAAGGAAATCGAATTGAAAGATGCCCTGGAAAATATGGGTGCCCAAATGGTGAAGGAAGTAGCTTCCAAAACCGCCGACCAGGCTGGTGATGGAACCACTACGGCTACGGTGTTAGCGCAGGCCATCATTGCACCAGGCCTGAAAAGTGTTGCTGCAGGCGCCAACCCAATGGACCTGAAACGCGGCATCGACAAAGCGGTCAGTACCGTGGTTGGAAGCCTCCAAAGCCAATCTAAGACGGTTGGTGAAGACAACAACAAAATTAAGCAGGTCGCTAGTATTTCAGCGAACAACGACGAGGTAATCGGTGCGCTGATTGCCGAAGCCATGGAAAAAGTGGGCAAAGATGGTGTAATCACTGTGGAAGAAGCCAAAGGTACGGAAACGGAAGTGAAGACCGTTGAAGGTATGCAGTTTGACCGTGGCTACCTTTCGCCTTACTTTGTAACTAACACGGATAAAATGGAAGCCGAGTTGGAAAATCCATATATTCTGATTTACGACAAAAAAATCAGCAATATGAAAGAGTTGCTTCCGATTTTGGAAAAACAAGTACAAACCGGCAAGCCGCTGTTGATTATTGCTGAAGATCTCGATGGCGAAGCATTGGCTACTTTGGTCGTCAACAAAATCCGCGGTTCCCTCAAAGTGGCTGCTGTTAAGGCACCCGGCTTCGGCGATCGTCGTAAAGCCATGCTGGAAGATATTGCTATCCTTACCGGGGGCACGGTTATCTCCGAAGAAAGAGGGTTCAAATTGGAGAATGCGGAACTTGACTTCCTCGGGCAAGCCGAAAAAGTGGTAGTGGATAAAGATAATACCACCGTTATCAACGGATCAGGCAACTCTTCTGACATTCAAGGCCGCGTAAACCAAATCAAAGCACAAATCGAAACGACCACTTCTGACTATGACCGCGAAAAACTGCAGGAACGTTTGGCTAAATTGGCCGGCGGCGTTGCTGTATTATACGTTGGTGCTGCTACTGAGGTGGAAATGAAAGAGAAGAAAGATCGAGTAGACGATGCGCTGCATGCTACCCGGGCCGCTGTTGAAGAAGGTATCGTAGCCGGTGGTGGTGTGGCGTTGATCCGTGCGAGCGAAGCATTAAAGGACCTGAAAGGCGACAATGAAGATGAAAACATCGGTATCGATATCATCAAGCGCGCCATTGAAGAGCCTTTACGCCAAATCTGCAACAACGCTGCTGTAGAAGGTGCTGTGGTTGTACAAAAGGTGCGTGAGGGTAAAGATGACTTCGGCTATAATGCACGTACCGGTGCTTACGAAAACCTAATTGGGGCCGGTGTAATCGACCCGACGAAGGTTACGCGTATCGCGTTGGAAAATGCAGCCTCCATCGCGGCCATGCTATTGACTACCGAAGTGGTATTGGCAGACGAGCCGGAAGACGAAAAGGCAGCTGGCGCTGGTGCTCCGCCAATGGGCGGTGGCATGGGCGGAATGATGTAATCAGTGCTCGCTTGAAGCGAGAGACCATCATATACGCAAAAGGCGGCACATCCCGAAAAGGTGTGCCGCCTTGTATTTTATACCTTTTTTAACACGCTCCTTATCGGAGTTTTTCGTTATTGCGGTGCCTATCTGCATCGCGGATTTGCTTCTTATCGAGGTTCTTAACTAATGCATCGGAAAGATCGACTCCCGTTTGGTTGGCTAAGCAAATAAGCACGAAGAGCACATCGGCCATTTCATCGGCTAGGTTGACCGCTTCGTCTGATTTCTTGAATGACTGTTCACCGTATTTCCGCGCCATAATACGGGCCACCTCGCCGACTTCTTCCATTAAAATAGCCGTATTGGTGAGCTCGTTGAAATATCGTATCCCGGTAGTATTTATCCAGTGATCGATTATCTCTTGGGCTTTTTTGATTGTCATTTCCATATGAACCTGTGTTCGGTAGTTTGTATTCAGTGACGCGTAATCAGTGATTGTCTTTATCCTTGGTATCCATCACGATGGTGACCGGCCCTTCGTTGAGAAGCGATACTTTCATATCGGCGCCGAAAATGCCGGTGGCTATCGTTTTGCCGAGCTGCTCGGTGAGTTCTGCTATCATCCGCTCATACAGGGGAATTGCTTTGTCAGGTCTCGCTGCGCGGATAAACGACGGGCGATTACCCTTTTTGGTCTGTGCAAATAAGGTGAATTGGGAGATCAATAGTACATTTCCCTGAATATCATTCAGGGACTTGTTCATCAATCCGTTTTCGTCGCTAAACACACGGAGATTAGGGATTTTCTGTGCTAACCATTGCAAGTCGTCCATCCCGTCTGTTTCCTCTATGCCCAGAAGTACCACAAATCCTTGCCCGATTGAACCGACAATACGCCCGTCCACCATGCAAGAAGCCTTTGAAACTCGCTGAATGACTGCCCTCACTGTTTTTTCCCGATCCGGTATAGCCGACCACTATCCGTAACGGCATACAGTGCCCCATCTTTGCCTTGATGCACATCACGGAAACGTTGGGCCTCATCTTCCAACAGGCGCTCCTCGCCAACAACCTTGTTATCTTTAATTACTAGTCGCGCGATGTGCACGCTACTCAGGCCAGCTATGAACAGGTTATTCTCCCATTCGGGAATTGAATTTCCAGCAAAAAAGGTCATGCCACTAGGCGAGAGTACAGGATCCCAATAGTACACCGGTTGTTCCAAGCCATCTTGCTGTTGAATAGCATCTCCAATCTTGTTGCCATTGTACTCGAGGCCATAGGTAATGATGGGCCAACCGTAGTTCTTACCAGGCTCAATGCGATTCACTTCATCGCCACCGCGGGGCCCGAATTCACCCTCCCAGAGGTCGCCCGTAACGGGGTGGAATGCCAGCCCCTGCACATTGCGGTGCCCGTACGAATAGATTTCGGCGCGCGCATCGCTTCTGCCTTCAAAGGGGTTGCCTGGCGCGGGATCACCGTTCGGCGTAATGCGAAGGACCTTACCAAGAGCAGCATTCAGATCTTGTGCCAGTGGCCGGGTTTCAATATCTGAACGTTCGCCAGTGCTGACAAAGATATTCCCTGTCTTATCGAACAAGATACGCCCGCCATAATGCAAGTTGCCTTTGTGCGCCGGGGTCGCTTGGTATATCACCTGCGCGTTTTCGACGCTCTTTTCATCATCGGCCAAACGGCCTTTAGCCACGGCGGTCAACGTACCACCGGGCGTATCTTGCGAAAAGACCCAATATACCATGCGGTTACTTTCAAAATTAGGATCGATAGTGATACCCAACAATCCGCCCTGACCGTTGGAATTAACGGCAGGAAGACCCGTGATGGCTTCGCTCAGATTGCCCGCTTGGCTAGCAATCCGGAGGGTTCCTTCCTTCTCGGTAATTAGCAACCTACCATCCGGCAGGTTGGCAATGCCCCAAGGCCGGTTAAGTCCATCGGCCAATACCGTTGCCTCAAAGGGCGTAATGGTTTTCAAGCCAGCCACACGCGTCTGCCCTTCAAAGGCAGGCGCATAATCCGTGTTGGCGTCTTTGGTTTCCACCGGAGCGTACGTGGAATCGGATGGTGTTTCAACAGTCTCTTTGGAGGTCGATGAATCACACGATGAGATTACGAACGATAATGCCGCAATAGTCGCAATTGATTTGGATGTATGTCGCATAACGATAATTTTGCCTAAAGGTAATGACATTTTTCCGACAATATCAATGTCAGTGATGCATTGAAAAGCAAGCGCATGATTATTTTTACATCAGCGCTTGCCTATACCATCTATCCTTTTAAAACTTGAGATTCAATCCCAACAAGAAATTGGCCGTTGCTTGCGGATAATAGAAATTGTAATCCACGCGATCGACGTCTGACAGATAATAACCCCAGGTGTATCCATTCGACGAATATTTTTCGTTGAAAACGTTATTAACCAACAGCGTGAGACCGAAATTCTTCAATTTCCAGAACGAGGTATAATAGGCTACGCGCACGTGGTTCACAAAAAAACCATCAATACTACGGTCCACATTGCCTGTATTGTCTAAAAATTGTTGTGAAACGTATTTACTCAACAATGCAACTTCGAGCGACTGCCAAGGTTTTACACTCAACTCACTGGAGGCCACCCAGTCTGGCGAAAACGAAATATCGGTGATCGCATGGAAATTCTCCACATCACCCACCACCTCCGTGAAATTCTTGATCTTATTCTGGCTGTAAGCCAACGTTGCTGCCCAAGCAAACCATGGGTTAGGCGCCCACCGCCCATCAAATTCCAACCCGATGCGATAGCTATCGTCTACATTTTGCCGTAATGTGCTACCCACATCATTGAGTTGCCCCGTTAGCACCAGTTGGTTCTTATACAGCATGGCATAACCATTCAGGCCGATATTGAGCCGCTGATACCTGATGCGGTAGCCGGCTTCGATATCATGTAGTTGTTCGGCTTTAGGGGTTTGCTCAACCGGCCAATCCGTAAAATCGCTCCGCACCGGCTCTTTATTAGCCAATGCATAGGATGCATAAACATTGCTGGCAGCGGACAACTGATATGTAAATCCAATTTTCGGATTGAAAAAATCGAACGACGCATCCTGTGTGATGTCACGCAAATCGTGGTCTATTCCCGTGATGGCGTAGTCTATACTGCGGTACTGTATATCGGCAAACAACGACAGCTCATCCAACCGGTAGGACGCTTTTAAATAGGTATTGAAATCAGTTTTGGTAGCGTCGCCGTCGTAATAACGATACGCAGTGCTGAATCCCCCATCGCTATCGGTCGGATAAGCTCCACTGGTGAACAACGGATATTGAGACCATACGATATCGCCATAATGCCCGCCTTTATACCGATTATAGGCGCCGCCCCAAGTTAATTCGAAGCCGGCCCTATCTTTGTATACAAGGGAATAGGTACCCCCATAAAAATGATTGTCAAGCCACCGCTGACGTACCAAATCTGTCTCACCTATGGGATCGCCATTCACGGTGATGGGCGATAATCCGTAATCGGTATATTCATCCTGATTGCGGAATTGCTCATAGTAACCTTTCCCCCGTGTATAATGCAATGCGGTGTTCAATGTAAGCTTTTCCGAGAGAGCCGACGAAAACAGCAGTTGGTAGTGGGTTTGCTGGTAATTATCGGTCTCGTTTTCGTAAAGGTACTTATTATACCGACGGTCGGAGTTCAGCAGATTCTCGGTTTCTTCGGGTGTCAACCCGTCATCTATTGCATAGGCTTCCATCGCCGCCACATCGCCAGTAAGCCGCGATTCGGGCGTACCGTACCATGCCTGGTAAGTTTTCTCTTTGCCGCCGAACACGTTAGCACGCAGCAAACTATTCGCACCATGCCAGGCTCCGGAAAAAAAGAATGATTGTAGATCGGATGTACCTCGATCGATATAGCCATCGCTGCTGATACGCGACAGGCGCCCATCGAAGCTAAAATTGCCGTCGAAGAGGCCGGTTCCAAGCCGAATGGTGTTCTTCAAAGAGCGGTACGAGCCGATGGACTGGTCGATCTCGGCATAGGCATCTTGGTTGAGCGTATTGGTCTGGATGTTCAGGCTCGCACCGAACGCACCAGCACCGTTGGTAGATGTACCCACTCCGCGCTGGATTTGGATGTTATCTACGGAAGACGCGAAGTCCGGCAGATTGATGAAAAACGAACCCAAGCTCTCCGCATCGTTAAGGGGGATACCGTTTACTGTAACATTGGTCCGCTGTGCGTCGCTGCCGCGGATGCGCATGCCCGTATATCCAATACCAGCCCCGGCATCCGACGAAATAACCACACCGGGTGTCTGGTCGAGGAGGAAGGGAATATCCTGGCCCACGTTGTTTTTGGCAATATCCGCTTTACTGATATTTTTGTACGTGGTGGCGGTATTTTCAGTGGCACGTGTTGCCTGCACAATCACTTCGTCGGTCAGCAACGTTGTGCGCTGCAACGAAATGCTGACGTGTTCATCTGCGGTGAGTAGGAGTTGCCGTTTTTCTGTTTGATAGCCGAGATGACTGACCATGATGGTGTAGGTACCCGCTTTTACGTGGCGGATGACTGCTGTGCCAGCGGCATCTGCTTTGCCTTGGTAAATGGTCCCTTCGAGCTGGATTGACGCTCCAGGCAACGGCCTGTCATTGCTTGCATCGATTACCGATACGGTGATGTGGCGTTGTGCCACTGCTGCAGCCATAACGACGTGCATGAAAAACGCAATCCCTGCGATTGACTTTTTAATCATTTTGTAAATTTGTAAATTTAGTTAAACACCACTGCTATAAGGGGTTCATAGCAGTGTAATTATTTAACTTACCTCCCTACGCCGGCATTATCCGGATCAGGTGCTTGGCACCACAGCGCCAATGGGTATGATCTCAGCCTTTATTTGTGTCTGTTGGTACAAACAAGGCACCCCTAAATGATGGTACAAATGTACGCATTTTTTATCACTAGGCGATGATAACGAATGTCGACTTTTTTGTAACAAATCAAACAATTTGACCGATATTCGTATTTATGCAAGTAAAAACAATACAAGTATAAAGCAATAAAGGAATTTATTATGCGGTTTATCATTGATGTACTATTGACCGGACTGGCTGTTTTTCTGGCGGCCTTGGTCCTCCCCGACTCGGCCGTGACCGTTGCCGGATTTGGCTGGGCGATTATTGCAGGACTCATTATCGCTTTTGTGAATGCAACCTTAGGCACGGTATTGCGGGTATTCACCTTCCCGCTCAACCTGCTTACGCTGGGGCTCATTTCGTTCATTATTACGGTGCTGATGGTCCAGCTCACCAGCTATTTCATGGGCAGTAAGTTTGAAGTGGCTAACTTTTGGTGGGCTGCGGTATTCGCGATCATCGTGGCGCTGATACAGATGCTACTCAACAGTCTCTTTGGCGCTAAAAACAACGATTGACACCGATTCCTCATAGGCTTAGCCACTTAAGCCTATGAGGCCCTTTAGTGAGAGGTGTCAACGAGACCAACTTGTTTATTGTGCAAGATACCCACCATCGGCAGCATAATAGGCGCCATTTATAAAGGATGCCTTGTCGGAGCTAAGCCAGCGTACCAGTTCGGCTACCTCATGAGCTTCACCCAACCGACCCGCCGGATGCTTACTTACCAACCAGTCGATTGTTTCTTTATCCATATCCTTTAATAATGGCGTATTGATGAACGCAGGGCCCACAGCGTTAGCACGTATACCACCCGCCGCATACTCCAACGCAATATTCTTGGTGAGGCCGACGACGCCATGCTTTGCGGCAACATAGCTAGCTGAATTGGCAAATCCTACCGTTCCCAAAATCGAAGCCATATTGACTATGACGCCCCCTCCCGATTGGAGCATAGCAGGAATTTGGTATCTGCAACCATAAAACACACCGGAGAGGTTGATGGCAATAACCTTATCCCATCCCTCAATAGGATACTCGCCCGTTGGTGCCGATGGGCCACCTATGCCTGCATTATTGCAAGCGATATGCAATGCTCCATATTGCTCCACAGTCTGCTTGACCAGCCGTTCATTATCGTCGGCCCTCGACGTATCGGCGGCAATGAAGAATGCTTCCCCGCCAGCCTCATTGATTAATTTCACCGTCTGCTCTCCACTTCCTACGCTGATATCGGAAACGACTACCTTGGCACCCTCCTGTGCGTAAGCTTGCGCTACCGCTCGCCCGATACCAGAAGCCGCACCGGTAACTATGGCTACTTTGCCTTTCAATGTTTTCATAATCGTACTGCTTTAGTTCATTATAACAAAGGTAGCGCTGTTTGGTTGGGGAAAAATGACGGTGGTCAGCTAATAATCGGAATTACCGCATAAGATGCGTAACGCCCAAAGCATATCAGCAAAGAAATCGTTTCGACAAACGACTATTATCTCGGCCAAAGTCCGATTTAGGACGACATTTAGTTCATGTTCTTTCGAAATGCTTCGGGCGTTATTGCCGTATATTTTTTAAAAAATTTGCTGAAATTTGAATTGTCTTTGAAATTGAGCGTATCAGCAATAGTTGCAATGGAGAGCTCGGGGTTTACCAGGAGCCGCTTTGCTTCCAAAATAACTCGGTCGCGTATGACGGTTCCGGCTGACTGACCAAACAAATCCGAACATATGGCATTAAGGTGATTGGGTGTAATGTAAAGCAACGCTGCGTAATCTTTGGGCAGTCGGAGTTCGGCGTAATGTTTTTCAACGAGCTTTTTGAAATTGCGTAGTAAAACGGCGTTGTAGGAAAGTGGCGATGGCTGTGCAGGCTTCTGCAGATCGGTGAGGTCCAAGAACAGCTTGAGCATAAGTACGCGCAACTTATCTACATTGAACATGCTGATAGCAGTTCCCAATGGGACCATCTCCTCAAACAGCGCGGTAATCCGCGGGCGTAGCGCTTCGGGAATATCGAGTACGGACTGTTTGGCCTGCCCTTGAAAAAAAGCAAACTCATCGATATAATCGGACCGCAGCAGAAAAGATTGGAAAAACTGCGGCGAAAAGTTGAGTACATAACCGTCCACCGCTCCTTCGAAATTCCAGCGATGTACCTGGCCAGGTGCCATTGCATACAGCTGGAATGGACGAACTTCGAATCGATCGAAGTCGATCGTATGATAACCCGCACCTTCGGTAAAATACACTAAATGATAGAAGGTATGGCCGTGTAGTACATGCAGTTTATGATGTTGCACGATGTATGGAGCAAACGGGCCCACCAAGAAATCCGATTGGTAGGCGGCGAGCCCTGTGATGTCATATACCGGATAGCCCTGACGCGTCATAGGCCGTAAGTATACTGATTTTTTACGGTTTTTCGAGTCTCTCACCTTCGGGTTGATAACTCAAGCCGGGTGTAAGCCAATAGAGTAAAATAACCCGTGAATAACGAAAATTGAGTGGTGATAGCACGACGACCGTGCCAATGGTAGCAATGAGGTATGGCCATGGGCCATCCATGTAACCCGTAACGACGTAAAAGCCGACACTGGCGGCAATCATTTCGGCCATCGCCAATGCATAGCTTACAAACATGGCTACATAGAAATAGCCCGGTTCGCGCTCATACCGCAACCCACAGTGGGGGCATGTTTCGTTCATTTTTTGTCCTTTCAATGCATAGGTCTTCCCTGTAAACATATTTCCTTCGCGGCACCTCGGACATTTTGCTTTTAAGGCCGCTTTGATTGGGGATAATGTATGATCCTTTTCCATGATATTCTCCACGCTTAATCTACCTATCTTTTTGCTGCAAAGGTAGGTATATACCATAAAAGTTATTGGTAAGAACACCGTATCTTATGGTACTTTTTACTGATGAATTGAATAGATTAATCAAGGGGTTGCAATGGGAGGTAGCTCACCACTTCTGCGTCGGGATAATGGATGATGATGGCGATACAAGAATCTCCTGGTCCTACCTCGAAGGCAATACCCTCGTCAGATTTGTAGGTCGAATAGGTTTTGCCACCCTTTTCGTATGTTTCCACGGGTGTGATCTGATAATGGTTACGTATCTCGGTGAGCGCAGAGCCCACGCGAATGGATTCAGCAGTTTTGAACGCTGGCGACGTTACCCTGATTTGCTTTATCCGGGCGGTCTCGTCGTTCCCCATGTCGCGTGTGGTGAAAATAGATAAGGGGTATCCGTAGTCGCTATCGGTATACCAAAGCAACACCGCTTTTCCCATGGCCGCGTCGCTATAATCAGGCTGCCCCAATTGTTGGCGTATCAAACTATCAGGCTCATCCAATTTGAGGGTACCCGCAGAAGCTCCGGGTACAAGTGTGAGGCTTTCCCGGCCTGCGGTTTGGGGAAGGTCCGCAACCGTATTTTCGGTGCGCGCATGATCGGTATTGCCACGGTTGCCGCATGCGGTGAAGAAAATGCCGCTGATGGCAATGACCAAGCAACTGTAAAATAACGTCGTTTGGTACTTCATATGATATAAAACGACTACTTCCGGATTTTGTTTCGAAGTGGTACAAGTAAGTATTCCAACCCGTTGAGTTTGATTTCATACATCGTAGCCAACAACATGCCGATGGTACCCCTTGGAAATCCTTTTTGGTGAAACCAAATCAAGTATGCTTCGGGAAGGTCACAGATGAGTGTGTCTTTATATTTGCCAAAAGGCATCTTGGTGGTTACCAATTGTTGCATGGTTTCTTCGGGTGTCATAAGCAATATCAGTCGTTGGTTTTGCCATGGCGGATGTAATAGCCTGCTAGGCGGAAAGCAATAACAATGTGATTAAAAATATTGGCTACCAGCCCATAGTGCCTACTAAAAATTTGAAAACGCTCCTTCAGACTCTGCCAATGCCGTTGCTTTGACATACCGCCCACCAGGTACTTGGCCACTATACGTTTGGTGTTTACAATTTTATTAGCCGCCTTCGCGGCACGGATAACCCAATCGATATCAGCACTGAGTTGGTAGTGCAAATCATAGGGGGCTATAAGCTTACGCCGGACGTAAATGGCTTGATGACTCACATTCATGCCGTAGCGGAAGCTTTTCCAATTAAATCGCTCGGGTATAGCATGTCGTCGCAAACCAAGCGATTGCCAGTTTGCATCGAACATTTCCGTCTCACCGTAGTAAATATCGGCGTCAGGGGAGGTAGCAAAAACCGCGGCAACGGTATCGATGGAATAAATTTCGTCACCAGAATTCATGAACAACACATAATCGCCCCCCGCCAGTGCCAACCCTTTATTCATGGCGTCATAAATCCCGTTGTCGGGTTCACTGACGATCCGCGTTATCTGACCGGCGTACTTGTTAATGATGCCAGCCGTACCATCTGTTGATCCACCGTCAATAACAATATACTCAATGTGCGGATACGTCTGGTTGATGACCGACAGGATAGTCCGCTCGATACCGTCCGCATTATTGTAAACGACGGTGATTACGGTGAGTGTAGGTGAAAATATTCGCTCCATTACTGGTTGATTTCGGACCGGTTTGCTGGTTTTTGGACAACCATCACGTTGTTATGGAAAAAATTCGTGTTTTTCGGCAATATCGCTGAAAGAAACAATCCACTAAGTGTGATTGGGGTGATAAACAGGGGCGTAAGCGCTATCCGGAGCACCTTGCGCTGCGGGAAGATATGCTGGTATACGTATGCGGCCCACATCTGACAGATCGTACTGACATAATTGGTGGTCTTCTTTTCCTGCACTACGATAAAGCCCTTTTCTTGGAGAATGTGTTTCAACCCGAACGACGTATAGCGAGCGAAATCGTAAGGAATTTCATGCTCATCCCAGACAAAAGGAACCGTTAACAGCATACGCCCACCGGGCCTGAGTACCCGATGTAGTTCATTGAGGATTTGAGAAAGATTGAAAACATGCTCAAACACTTCGCTTGAGAAAATACTATCAAACGATTCATCTGCAAAGGGTAGGGTTTCGCCATCGTAATAGACGTCGATCTCTTCATGGCGATGGTCGTGCCCACTCACTTCAATATCGGTACCTACGTATTCGGATACGGAAAACAATGCTTTGTAAGGCTTGCTGCCGCAACCGAAGTCTAACAGCTTACCACGCATATGGTTGCTAAATTGAGACACTCCTTTATACAGCCCACTACGAATGATAAAGAAAGGGTTGAAAAACAGACCCAAAAACGTGGGTTGGAATAGCGATTTATTATACAGTTGTTTAAGTTTTGCTACCACGACGTGTCGTTATTGTGACTTAAATTGTGTTTTCCAGCGCTGTATCGCATCTTGGTTGAGATACAATTTAACGCTCATTTCCTCTTGAATTTTCTCTTCAAGCAAATCGATACGCTGGCGTTCCAACACGTTCAAACCGATATCATTGCGCATTTCAAGCGCCCGGTTATCGATACCGATGATGATGGCTTTACGTTTTTTCTGCAGTGCCCTTATGCCAGCATGGAGGCGTGTGCCCACGTATTCACAAGGCTCCTTCTCCAAAAACGAATCAAACGCCGACAGCTTCGGTGGGACATAGCTAATGCCGGATACTAGGCTTTCAATGTACGCTCGGTCTTTTGATCCCTGTACCCATACGTACACCGCTCGGTAGTGCTTTTTCAGGATTTCGAACATCCGCCGATCGCTATCGGGATCGCGCATATAGTCGGTGATGGTCGTGATTACGGTATCACGCTTCTTGGGGTTGATTTGTGAGCAGTGCGGTTCGTCAAGCTCCCATACGGTGGGGCAGCCCGTATTGATTACATTCTTGATTCCTATTTCGTCGAGTTTCTGTAACGTATAGTTATCCCTGACAGCGTGCAGGTATCTTTTGGAAAACAACGACTTGTACATGATCTTCGAATAGGTGGACACCGGCTTATCCTGATATTGCCACCACCCCACCCCCAGCAGTATCACCTTGTGCCGTAAAACGAACAAATCTTTGACTCCAACTTTCCATTGGCTCTTCCGGAGTGTGTTATTCTTCAGCAAGTTGGTTCCCCCCACAATACCTATATCGTATTTACGGAATTTTTGAAGATCTTTCGGATGGATGGAGAAATGAGTAGGCACGTTGATGACGAAATCGTCCATAAACAATTCGTCAGAAATTTGATCCACCGCGTCCATAATGATATGGTCACCGAGATTGGTCGTACCTATTGAGGTATCAAAAATGATCTTTGGCATGTGAATACTCCAACTTTTTAACGTTTAACTAACCGCCGGATGGTCGGCACAAAAAACAGCGCTCCGAGCATCAACCACCCTTGTGCCCGCGTTTTGGGCACGAAGATAACAAATAGCGCTGTGCTCGCATACGTGACTAATGTGGCGTAAGCAGCACCAATCATGCCATATTCAGGAATCCACCAACTATTCAACCCGATATTGATAACAGCACCGGTAATTGCACGGGCTAACGATATGCGGGTGTAGCCCTCTGCCAAGAGGTACTGACCAGTGGCGACATACAGGAACATAAACACCCCAGCCCAGATGTGCACGGTGAGCACGGGTGCCCCAGCGGCGTACTCTACCGAATAGAATGTCCGGTAAACGAGAGGTGCCACCAAGGTAGTAACCACAGCGATAGCGACGCTTACCATGGTCATCAACTCGTACAGGTGTTGTAGCCGCCGCCGGTAGCGCTCGGGGTCGTCTCGGCGGGCGTTCATGATGGCGGGGAAAAGGGCGGTAACAATAGCCATCGGGATAAAGTACCAGCCTTCACTCAGTTTCACCACCGTATCATATACACCAAATACCGCCTTGCCTAAATAGGCATCGAGCATCAGCTGGTCAATTTTCATATACAAGATAATGGCAACAGACGAGAAGGCAAGCGGCCAAGAGTAATGAAGTAAGTGCTTGGCCATTTTTCTATCGAACCGCCAGTTGATAAGCCGGTTTCCCCGCCGTTCGTAGCAATACAGGTATCCCGCTGCGAGGAAAACGGCGTCGAACAGGAGCGCCCACACAAACCAGCCCACCGTAGCTTGCCAAAAAACGAGCACGAGCTTCACCGCTGCGGAAAGTAAATTGGCGCCAACTTGGATATACATGATGTATTTGCCCTGTACCCTCGCTTGAAAAAAACAGTCGATGATACTGACTGATTGAAAAACGCAAACGAACGAGACGATAAGTATATAATGGAACGGTGCAGCCAGTGGTCCGGCAGTATAGTGGCCAATCAACAGGTAGGCCACATAAATCATCGGAAGTGCGATGACCGACGCGACCAATCGTAGCCAGAAAGCGGTACCTAAAATGGTATTCTCCTTTTCCGGTTGCTGCAATAGCTGGCGGGTCACGAAACTGTCCATGCCCAAAGCACAAGCTGCGGCAAAGAAAGATACCAATACGAGCGGGTAATTCAACTCGCCATTCAAGCTACTGCCCAAATAATTTGGGATTACAACCGCCGTAACAACCATTTTGATGAAAATTGTGCCTACGCGGGCGACCATCAACCAGCCGGTATTCTTGAAATACTTGTTGAAAGCTTCAGGATCGAAACCCGGTAACGAAGGGATTTTCATTCAAAAATAAACTGTTCTTCAATGCACTCATGGAATCTGTATCTCCCCGACTATTATGTAAATCGATGAGATAGCAGGTTTATCAAACTGATCCGTTATACGACTTCCACCACCTTGCCAAAACCTGCCAAGCTCGGGTGTGTGGGCTCAAGATCGGTTACAAGATAAGAAATAGCGTTGAGGCTACAGACTTTCATTTTCTGTACGGAATTGAGTTTTTCAGCGATGCTGAGGATAGCGGTCTTGCTTGAGCAGCGAATCATCGCCTTTTTTATCTGTACCACTTCCCAATCGGAGTCGGTGACGCCATCTTCTACGGAGAGGCTATTCGTGCCCAATAAACATAAGTCGACCCGAATCTCCGATAACTGGTTGATGACCTGTGAACCGATACTGATGTTGGTACTACGCGATAGCTTTCCGCCGATAAGGATAACGTCTGCATTCGTACGCTCGGCCAATTCGAGGGCTACCAACGGGCTGATGGTGAAAAACGTACATTGGAGACTCTCGGGGATGGTACGCGCCAATTCAAGCATGGTTGTCCCCCCCCCTGCAAGTACCGTCATTCCGTTTTGAACAAGTTTGAGTGCCTTACTGGCAATCTGCTTCTTGGAATCACGGGCATACACATTATTTTCTTTGAAAGGATACTGGAACGATTTGGACAACGCCCCACCATATACTTTGAGTACCTTGCCATTCTCCGCCAATTCATTTAAATCACGCCGGATGGTATCCTCCGACACGCTAAGCTGCACACTGAGGTCTGATGACAATACCTTGTTGTGCAAATTGATTTGGTGAATGATAAAAGCTTGCCTTTCTTCCTTCAACATGGTATAAGCGGTTTATTAAGTGGGTAAAGATAGAATATTTTAAAGAAATTTGTATTATTACCCCCGCAAAGCATTTGTATAACCGCAGAGCAAACAGTATAAATGGCCGAATCATATCTTGCAATCACCAACGGCGTCGTCTTTACGGGCGATGCGTTGATTAGCAATCAGACTGTATTGATAAAAGGAGATAAAGTATTTGGAATTGTCCCTACGTCCGAAATTCCGGCAGAAGCCGAAATCGTCGATGCCAACGGTGGATATCTGACGCCCGGATTTGTGGATTTACAGATATATGGCGGGGGAAGTCGGTTGTTTTCCGCCGACCCTACAGCAGCAGCGCTTGATGAAATCGCGCACGCCTTGGTAAAATCAGGAACCACCAGCTTCATGATCACCATGGCAACCAACCCAATGGAACTGGTAGATGACGCCATGGGTGTCTTGCGCCGCTATCAACATCCTGCACTGCTTGGCCTGCACCTCGAAGGGCCTTATCTTAACCCGAAAAAACGGGGAGCTCATCCTGAGGCCTATATGCGTAAACCCGAAAAGTCAGAAATCAAGTCGCTATTGGAGCGGGCCGGGACGAGCTTGCGGATGATGACGGTCGCTCCGGAACAGTTTGATGAGGACGTAATCGACTTATTATTGAACCACGGCGTTATTTTGTCCGCGGGGCATAGCAACGCTACGTTTGATGAGGCGATGTATGGGTTCCAAAAAGGGATACAAGCGGTGACCCATTTTTTCAACGCCATGTCGCCGTTTCATCACCGTAATCCGGGATTGCCGGGTGCAACTTTCCAGTCGGATACGGTGAAAGCGAGCATTATCGCAGATGGCATCCATGTAAACTACCAAACACTGGCGATAAGTAAGCGGTTATTGGGCGACCGGCTGTTTTTGATCACAGACGCCGTAGTAGCCGTAGATAATGGCACCTACACGCATATTTTTGCGGGCGACCGGTATACGTTGCCCGATGGCACATTGTCGGGGTCGGCACTGACGATGATGCAGGCAGTGGCCAACTGCGTGCGTCATGCCGGCATTCCACTAGAGGAGGCGTTGCGGATGGCCACCATATATCCAGCGTCGCTTATCGGGGCCAATGACATTGGTAGGATTGCAGCAGGAGCTACCGCCAACCTGGTCATTTTTGACGAGAATTATATCGTGCAAAATGTCTTCCTCGGAGGGGTCTGCCAATGAAGAAGCTTTTCAACCTACTCTATTTCCAGGTAGTAATTGCCATCATTATCGGTATATTAATCGGCCATTTCTATCCTTCACTGGGCGTGCAATTGAAACCACTTGGCGATGGGTTCATCAAGTTAATCAAAATGGTGATCGCCCCATTGATTTTCTGCAGTATCGTACTGGGCATTGCGGGGATGGAAGATGTGAAAAAAATCGGCAAGGTCGGCGTGAAAGCGTTGCTATATTTCCAGCTTTCTACCATCGCAGCCATGTTACTTGGTGTGATCGTAATCAATTTGGTTAAGCCAGGTGAGGGGATGCACGTGGATCCGAAGACATTGGATACCTCAGAAGTATCCTCCTACATCACACAAAGTGAGCACCAGGGTGGCGTTAAGGATTTTCTATTGGATATCATTCCCGAAAACGTCTTTGGTGCGCTATCATCGGGCAACTTACTCCAAGTTCTTTTCTTTGCAGTGCTATTCGGATACGGACTTTCGAAGATTGGTGGCAAAGCCGAACCCGCCATACGCGTAATGCAATCTTTCCTCGACGGCTTATTTGCCGTGATTAAGATGATTATGAAAGTGGCTCCCATTGGAGCCATGGGCGCCATGGGATTTACTATTGGCAAATACGGCATCAGTTCCCTTTCCTCTTTGGGCATGCTGATGCTTTGTTTTTACGGTACCTGCCTGTTGTATATTTTCTTGGTTGCAGGATTGTTTTTAAAGTATTATGGCATCAGCATATTCAAAGTGCTGCGCTATATAAAGGAGGAATTACTTGTTGTACTTGGTACGTCGTCGTCGGAATCGGTGTTGCCCGCCATCATGCAGAAGCTCGAAGAGATGGGTTGCTCGAAACCGGTAGTGCGCCTCACCATACCGACGGGTTATTCGTTCAACTTGGATGGCACCGCTATTTACCTAACAATGGCTGCAATTTTCCTGTCGCAAGCATTGGATATGCCGATGAACTTGATGGATCAGCTGTTCTTGTTGTTTGTGCTCACGATCACATCCAATGGTGCTGCAGGCGTAACTGGAAGTGGTTTTATCATTCTGGCCGCCACATTACCCGTTGTTGGACACATGCCCGTTGAATCGGTTGCCCTGATCTTTGGTATCGACCGCTTCATGAGCGAAGCCAGGGCATTGACCAACATCATCGGCAACACCGCAGCAACACTGGTAGTGGCCCGTTGGGAGGACGAATTGGATATGGACCATTTGAGGTCTGAGCTGGGCTAGCCTACCCTTCCCTACCCTTGGGGCCGGCATCATCATCAGTCAACCCAGCCAATATATTATTCACCTCGGCTTCCGTTGCCGTGAGCTTTGCCTTGCAGGCGCGAATGAGCAGTGTCGCACGTTTTACCTTCTCCGAAAGCTCGTCGACCGAAATTTCACCTTGTTCGATCTCCGATACGATGGTCTGCAGTTCTTCGAATGCATCAGTATAGGAATATTGATTATCCATTGTCCAATGGTTTTAGTCTATCTATTTTACTGGTCATACTTCCCTGTGCCAAAACAGTCTCCACAACATCGCTCTCATGTACGGATTCGGTACTTTTCAATGCCTTCCCGTTGAGACGGGTAATGCTATACCCACGTTGGAGCACGTGCTGTGGATGCAACAAATGAACCGACTTTTCCGAGGTCAGCAAATCAGATCGTCTATCTTTCACGAGCGTTGCCGTTGCCGCTTTTAGCGTCTGGATAGCATGTTTTATGTGCTGTTGTCCATGCTGCACACGAGCAGCACTGGCCATGCGTAGATTAATGACGCCGTGTTCAAGCGCCTTTTGTTGCCGATTTAACAGGTGCAAGCTATTCAGGCGGAAGTATCGTATTTGATCATTAAGTATACTCCTTTCTTGGGCTAATTGTTGTTGGACTTTTCGCATAATGGTTTCTTTTGCTTGATCGACCGGCTCGGCAAATCGGTGAAACCGCTGGATGAGGAAATCAGCAAGTTCGCTGGGCGTGATGGAATTCTGATAGGCCACCATTTCGCTGACCGTTTCGTTTGTGGAATGGCCAATGCCAGTAAGTACCGGAATGGGAAATCTGGCAATCGTGGCAGCCAGCATATAGTGATTATAGCTTGATAAGCCCACGTCGCCCCCTCCCCCACGGATGATAGCGACTACATCATACGCATGCCGCATTTGCGCGATGTGTTCAAGTTGGTTGACAATGGCCTTCACTGATTTGTCCCCTTGGAGTAAAGCGGGAAAAAGCGTCTGTTCAAAGTGGTATCCCCAGGGATTATGTCGCAAAATCTTCAGGAAATCGGCGTAGCCTTTACTGGTCTCGACCGAAATAACGGCCAGTCGTTTTGGTAAAACAGGGAAAGCCAACCTTTTATTCGCGGCAAAGACCCCTTCTTTTTTAAGGCGATCGATACTTGCCAGCTTTTCTCTTTGGAGTTCGCCAAGTGCATGTACGGGATCGATATCCAAAATACGTAAGGTTAGGCCGTAGACGGGGTCGTACGATATAGCCGCTTGGAATAAAATGGTAATTCCATTTTTCAGGGGCTCTTTGGTTATCCCGATAAACTGTTGGTTAACACGTTCGTAGTCGCCCTTCCAGAGCACGGCGCGCATTTCGGCGATAACCTGCCCACCTCGCTTCTCCACCAATTCCGGATAGCAGTGTCCCGAATGGGAGTAGTGATTGAGCTTGTTCATTTCCGCTTTTATCCAGTACACACTTTTGTAGCGCTCGGCAATGGTTCTCTTGATGCTGCGGGCTACCTCTACGAGGGAAAACACCGTCTTGTCCGACAATTTCTCAGGCATAACCAAAGGTAAGCTTTTTCTATAAAATCACTACCTTTGTGCCATGAAACCCGCCAAGCAGGAATCCTGCCTTTTTGGGCAAATGAAAGATTACAGGTTCTTCGAGACCGTTAAAAGAAAGACTATTTTTGAATGAAACTACCCATTATTTCATACGGTGACCCCATCTTGAAACGAAAAGGTGAAACAATTGAAAAAGATTATCCGGATTTACCGCAATTGGTAGCGGATATGTTTGAAACCATGTATGCAGCCCACGGTGTGGGACTGGCGGCTCCGCAGATTGGCCGCTCGATACGTCTGTTCGTCATTGATGCCAGTCCATATGAAGAAGATGAACCGGGGCTTGCCAATTTCAAGAAAGTCTTCATTAATGCCGAATTGGTGGATGAAGAGGGAGAGAAATGGCTGTTCAATGAAGGCTGCCTGAGCATCCCCGACATCAGGGAAGACGTGAGCAGATACCCTATCATCCACGTGCGCTACCGCGATGAACACTGGGTGGAGCATGAAGACAAATTTGACGGATTGGCCGCTCGGATTATCCAACATGAATATGACCACATCGAGGGGAAGCTCTTTACCGATAAGCTGAGCCCACTCCGGAAAGCGATGATTAAAAGTAAATTGGACTCGATTTCACGGGGTCAGGTTGATGTAGATTACAAAATGAAATTCCCCGCGTCGAAGAAGCGGAAACGGTAAGTTTCTTTTCTAACCTCCAACAAGAGGTAATGCCAGCCGATATTTCACGGCGATCACACGAACGAAGACCACGGTAATCACACTTAAGGAAGCATTGATGTTATAGCTCACCCCGAAGGAATCGAGTGTGAAAAACAGAATAGCTCCCAAAAGGCAGGCCGTGGCATAGATTTCCCGGCGAAAAATCAGCGGTGTTTCGTTCAGTAGCGTATCACGGGTAACGCCCCCCATTACCGCTGAGAACATGCCTAATACAACTGCCGCGATCCCGCTGCTATCGTAAGCGAGCGATTTCTGAACCCCTACCACCGTAAAAAAGCCGATACCTAAAGCATCAAATAAAAACAACGTCCGGGCCAACCGCCCTAGTATACTCCGCGAGAGAATTGCAATGAGCACACCGGCTAATATTGCTAATAAGTAATTTCCATCATCCACCCACACGGGACGTAAGTTGAGGAAGATATCGCGAAGGCTCCCCCCGCCGATAGCCGTAACAAAACCCGTAAACGCGGCCCCAAATAAATCAATATTATGTCGCATCGCTGCCATCGCTCCAGATATCGCGAAGACCATAGTTCCCAATAGATCGATGTAATAGATGATTTCCAACGCTGCTAATTTTTACGTTCCGTTTGTAAAAGTACGACATTTCCGGATCACTTGCCACTGCTTATGGGTGCAACAACATACGTATCATATTTTTTTCTCACTGATTTATAGGGAATCATATGAATTACCAAACAATATTCCGCGTGACCTGTTGCAAATTACAGGTAATAACGTACCTTTGCATCCCGCTTCGGAAGGGGCGGTTGTTCCTTGAGGTTTTCGATTGATTTTCCGGCTGGTGTCTGTGTTGTGTTTGGTTGGTGGTTTTGGCGGGAAAAAAGTTGAAAATAAATTTTGCGGGAATGAAAAAGGTTCTTACCTTTGCAGTCCCAAACGAAACCGGGTTTATCCGGCCCCTGCGGCGCGATGCTTCGGGGGGATTGAAGAGGGGATCGGTTGTTGCGGGGTTTGCGCCCTGTTGCGGCACATCGGCCGAAGCGCGAGCGGAGGCGGGGAAGTTCTTGAAAGATATTGATATTCATGTAGCGTGACGAGTAGTCTGTTTTCAGGCGAAAGTCAGAGACAGACCTAGGTCAATCAGGTAGATAGACAACACAAAGATTGATTCCGATTTTAATCGGGTCAGATCATTAACTTCATTTTACAATGGAGAGTTTGATCCTGGCTCAGGATGAACGCTAGCGGCAGGCCTAATACATG
>NZ_DATMFT010000015.1:0-8015 GCF_035556095.1 Parapedobacter sp.
CCAATTTGTCTTGGCCGTTTCTTAATGCCAATTGTGATGTTGAATAAACAGGGAGTGTGCTCGGTGGACTAGACTCGCTCATATTTATAGGCATTCAATGCTTTCTTCATCGTCCGCCGTGCCACGTGAATGCGTGTTTTAACTGTGCCGATTGGAATCTGAAGATGCTCGGAAATCTCGTGGTATTTATACCCTTCAAAATACATACTGAACGGAATGTAGTATTCTTCGGATAGGCCGGCCATCGCATCCTTGATATCCTCCATCACAAATTTGTTTTCGCCAGCGTTAGTGGCTGCGCTGTGTACCAAGTGCGCATTGGAGATTTCATCGGATTGGGAAACTAACCCGCTGGTTTTTACAAAACGTCGATAATTGTTGATGAAGGTGTTTTTCATGATGGTATACAGCCATCCTTTTAAGTTCGTACCTTCCTTGAATTTGCCATGATAGGTCACTGCCTTTAGCATGGTGTCTTGAACCAGGTCATTAGCATCCTCGTCGTCACGGGTGAAATGCAATGCATAACCTCTTAAAGACTCGGTGTGCTGCACCACTAATGTGTTAAACTCAAATCTCGTCATCTTCTTTACGGTTTAAGGGGTTCAGACTTGGGGCCTGAATCTCCGTGTTAAACAATTTTATGATACCAAATAAGCGGTCGCAATGCTTATTGGGAAAACCTGACGTTTTACTTCGGTCTACTTAGTGTCGCGTTAGCTACTGCAAGTATCGTGCTAATCGAGCCGATTACTACTTACTATACTGCCAAAATACAATAAATTTTAATTATTTCACAAAATATTTACTTCCCGCTCCAACACGATGCCGAATCGTGCCTTGACATCTTGGATAATCCGCTCGGATAGGTCATAAATGGCTGAGCCGGAAGCGTTTTTATGGTTTACCAACACCAGTGCTTGGTTTTTCCACGTGCCGGCATCGCCCACACGCTTACCCTTCCAGCCGCATTGTTCGATTAGCCATCCCGCCGCAATTTTAACTTGGTCGGGCCCCGCTGGGTAAAATACGAAATGCGTGTCTGGAAAAGTGGACTGTAGCCGCGTTAAATACTGTACGGGCACAATGGGGTTTTTGAAAAAACTACCCGCATTGCCAATGGTTGAGGGGTTTGGAAGCTTTTCGGTGCGGATGGCCGAAACCACATCGGCAATATCTTTTATGGTCGCATCGGCGATGCCCCGTTTTGCTAATTCGGCACCGATGGCACCGTATGATGTGTTGACCACTGGCGTAAGTGACAGTTGAAGGGTCACCTCGGTAATGATATACCGTCCCTTTGCTTCTCGTTTGAAATAACTCTCACGATAAGAAAACCGGCAAGCCTCTTTGTCGAATGTAGAGAACTCCCCACGTTGTGTGTCAAAAACGCGGCAACGTTCAAAGACGTCCTTCAGCTCTACACCATAAGCCCCGATGTTCTGGACAGGCGCTGCGCCAACCGTGCCGGGGATAAGTGCCAGGTTTTCGATGCCTGCAAATTGGTGTGCCACGCAATACCATACCAATTCGTTCCAGATGACACCGGCTCCGGCTGTAACCGTGACCGCGTTTCCCGAAATGGTGTGGCGAATGCCGGGGATGGTGATGTGGATCACCAAGCCCTCAAAATCGCGGGTGAACAGAATATTGCTGCCCCCTCCCAAAATCAACGAAGGTTGTTGGATGAGGGCACCTTGCGCTGTAAATAGCGCGGCGAGTGCTTCTTCAGAATGGATTTCGATGTATTGTTTGGCAAACACTTCCACGCCGAAGGTGTTGTACTTTTTCAGGGGAAAGTTTTCTTTAACGGACAATTCCATAAAATTTGACTAATATGCTCAACTATTCAAAATAATGACTACCTTTAACATAGCGTTTGGGCTAAACTGCCATAATCGAGCGCTCAAAGATAACAGATTGACCTGACAGCACAACTAAGTTGATTGCATCATGATTAATGCAGACAAAAAGCGTACGCAGATATTGGAGGCCGCTACACGGCGATTTGCACATTTTGGGCTGGCTAAAACCACCATGGCCGAAATCGCTCAAGACCTGTCGTTTTCAAAGGCACTGCTGTATTATTATTTTCCCGACAAGAACGCTTTGTATGCCGCGGTGTTGGAGCACGTAATCAACCAATCGTTCGATGAGATGGAGAGGGCTGTGCCTGCAATTACAGACTGCCACGAGGCCATGATGTTTGTGCTGGATAAGCGGATTGAGTTTATAACGCAATACTATAACTTATTGGAATACTCCATTTCGGCCGTACAGCAGGTCCCGGATGCGATGGCCGGTGTATTGGAAGATTCCAAAGACAAGGAGCGGAGCATGCTTGCCAACATACTTAAAAAGGGGGTCGATACCGGTCAATTACAGGTCGATGACTTGAATGAAACTGCCGATATCCTATTGTTTGCATTGGTGGGTATGCGGTTCAGCATACTGAAAGACATCAAAGGGATGTTGTTTCCTACAAAGGAGGAATTTGATCGGATACTGGTCCTTCAGAAGAAAATGGCCACCGTTTTTTTAAATGGGTTGAAGGCATCAGCCGCTTAAGCTTCCAACCGCTGGTCCTCGCCCTGTAAAATCCGATTGACAATCTGCTGCGCATGCACGCGCGAATTTTCGATGAACCATAGATGGGTATTCATGCCGCCGCACACCACTCCGGCCAGAAATAGGCCCGGTATATTGGTTTCCATGGTTTCGGGGTTGTGAAAAGGCACCCTCGATGCATCGGACGCCAACGTAATCCCTATCTTTTCAAGAAAAGTGAAGTCCGGCTGATAGCCGGTTAGCGCCAAAACAAAATCGTTAGCCAATGTGATGGGGCCGTCGGGAGTGAGGAGATCAACCGCTGTGGGCCTGATCTCGGTCAGCTTACTGCAGAATAGTGCCCGGACCTCACCATTGGCAATGCGGTTTTCGATATCGGGCCGGACCCAATATTTTACTCGTGGTCCGATTTGTTCGCCACGCACTACCAACGTCACGTCTGCTCCTTTACGGTAGATTTCCAATGCGGCATCGATGGACGAGTTGCTTGCACCCACCACGATCACTTTCTGGCCTGCATAGTAATGAGGATCGTTGTAGTAATGGCTTACTTTGGGAAGTTCTTCGCCCGGAATATCCAGTAAACAGGGGATGTCGTAGAAGCCCGTGGCAACAATTACATGCTTGGCAGTGTAGACCGATTTAGTTGTATGGACGGTAAATTCGCCTTCCGATTTTTTAACCATTGTTACCGCTTCAAACAAACGGATATCCAGCTCAAATTGTTGTTGGATGCGCCGATAATACTCAAGCGCCTCGGCACGCTTTGGCTTCGGGTTGATGGATACGAACGGAATACCTCCGATTTCCAAACGTTCGGACGTAGAGAAGAACGTCATGTTTTGTGGGTATCGGTACAGCGAATTAACCAAACATCCCCGTTCTACGATGAGATAGGTTAACCCAGCTGCTTTGGCGGCTATGCCGCAAGCCAACCCGATGGGGCCGCCACCGACAATGAGCACGTCAATAGGTGCTGAAGGAATTTCCATGTGGTACAAAGATAAGCGATAGGAACGCGAAATACAAAGGGCGGTATATTGTCGTTTTCTAGCCTACAAGTCGGCAACCTCCCGCCCAGGTGGTTGTTTCTTGAGGTCGTTGCACACTTTGTATAGGTCGGCAGCAATGCGGTTGAGAAATTGGAGTTGATCGGTTATCAGCCTCAATTCTTCCGAGTCGATATTGTTGTCATCAATGCCAGATGGTGTTTCCACTTCGACTTCCGTAAATACCTCGTCTTCTTCCTCGGCATCGTCTTCAAAAAGCTGGATGCTCCGCGCAAGCAAAGATAAGGTCTTCCGGATTACCTTTATTTGTTCGCCCGTCAATGACGTTTCGGAAGCCCCCTGCACGTTATTAAGCAACGTAACGGAATAAGAAGAGAGAATATGGTTGAATACGACAAATCGGTTTACGTCCTTGGCATCTTTCCGTTTGCTCTTCGGTTCTGTCATCATCCGTTGGAACGCCGATGCCATATTAGCCGTGGTAACATAGACTTCTTTGCGGGCCAGTTTATATTCCGTTACTGTTGGCGATTGGCCAGCAATGATTTTCAGGGCCTGCACAATATACTGGTAGTTGGCGATAAGTAGTTTTCGCATGGTGCCGTACACCTGCACACTTTCCCAACTGGGCAGTATCACATAGCTGGAAAGAAATGCGAGCCCCGACCCAATCAGCGTATCGATAATCCGCTCCTGAAGGATGGAAAGCGTATTCATGCCCAGGAAACTGAATAAGATGAGGACGTAAGGTGTCATAAATATAACACTGACCACATAATTGATACGTATAAGGCTGAACGTAGCAACCATAAAAAGCAGCAATAAAATAAATAGCGAGGTCTCGTCCTTTACGGCGAGCAAGAGGAGTGCACCCGCTACGCCTCCGATCACGGTTCCGATTAGTCGCTGGAAGTTGCGCTCTTTCGTCAGGCTGAAGCCAGGTTTTAAAATAACCATGATGGTTAGCAATATCCAATAACTGTGGGTGCCCACATTAAAAGTTAACGACACCAAATACCCGATTCCCATTACGATCGCCATACGGAGCGAATGCCGGAATAGGGTCGATTTTATCGTCAGGTTTTCACGTAGTTTTTTAAAATCGATTTCTTTGTGCTCAATGAATTTGCTGAGGTCGGTTTCTTCGCTCCGCAACGAATTTTTAGCCTTCAGATCGAAGTAACCGTATAGCGAATCCATGCGTTGAACCAGATTACGGATGTTGATGAGTACTTTACGCAATGGCAGTGCATTGAGTTGGTGTGTCTTCTCGACCCGGTCGATAGCTGTCCGTATCCGATCCAAATCTGTTTTAAAGTTGTAAAGTGCTTTAGGCTTTTTATTGGCGTTGATTTGGTAGGATAAGTGTTCGAGTTCATTGCCGATTCGCCGAATGGTCACATGGAATTGTTGCAACACACCTGTGGAACCAAACTGTTCGCGAATCGAATCATAGTCGTAGTGCGTGGCCATGCTCTGTTCGAATAGGTCGATGATATCCGTAAAAATCAGAATGAGCAACCGCCCGATTTCGGTCGTATCTTTTATTGTTCTCTTGCCGCGGAAAAGCTGGTCGCGAACATTGTCCTGATGGGTGCTTACGGTAATCTGCTGATCAATCAATGCGCGGTAATTCTTTTCAATATCCACTTCGATCGCATAAAAGTTCGCTTTGATGCGGATATAGTCAGCCACGTTTAAAATCGATTCGGCAAGTTCTTGTTGTGCTTGCCGATATGGCCTCACTTGGTATAACGAAAGGCTGAGTATCATGTACCATGTACAGCCAGCCAAAATGTAAAGTAGGTAGGTGAAGATGTTCAACGAAGGGTCGTCCACAGCTCCCATGCTGAGTACCATAATGAGGATACCCATCGTGCCGACCGACGAGGCGCGGGCGCCGTAGACCGCAAACATGGAAAACAGGAAGGACAGCCCCATAATGGTCGTTACAAGCAGGAGGGGGATGTCGCTGACAAGGTTGATGCAAAGAGCAGCAACTAGCACCGATAGGGTGCTGAAAAACATGCCGTTTCGCCGATGATGAACGGGGCCCGGGCTATCCGATAAACCAACGGCCATAGCACCCAACGACACGATGATACCGGTTTGGAGACTGCCAAAGGCCGAAAAGACCAATGCGGGCACGATGGTGCCAAATGTGAGGCGAAGGCCATCGGAAAAATACTGGCTGTAAAAAAAATTCCGGATATCTTTCGCCTTACTCATGCATAGACGGATGGTAATGGCAAAGATACATAAAAACTTGGGTTCGATTATTCTTTGTCGGCTCAGCAATCCAATAAACAGCGATAGGCAAGGCGCTTTTGTGCAGGCTTATCGGGATAAGTCAAGCGAAGGCAACGCCGCATAGCGTGTTTATTGGGTTAGCTTTGTCAGTTTTATCACTTTGAAACCGCCATCTTCTTCCTGAAAACTCCTCGAAATAGCCCGCTATTCCGTCGTCGTTCTTAGTTGAACCTGACCCTTTCAAAGCGTTCTGAGCAACAAATAATAAGCGAACTCAGGTTTAAGGATTGTGATAAGTGCCGTGGTAGGCAGATACAAAATACCCACTTATAGGTATTTGAACCATGAGTCCGCATCGGTAGGTTTGCTTGGCCAACATAGGGTAGCCTGTACGTTGGCTCGAAATATATATTTATGAGTTACGTTAATCAATTTAACCATGTCAAACAACACGATGAATCACGAGCTTGATCAGCTGGCCGCCATGTTCTACCAGTTGGGCAAAGCAGCCGCACAAATAGTTAGCGACCATACCCAAAAGATCAATGAAGACCGGGTGTTAACCGTCACAGTCGCCCGGCAGCGTGCTAGCGCTAAGCATGAAGAAACCGAAACTGAAGCGGCCCTCGAGGTTGCGGAGGCATTATCATAGTTCACGATCACCCCGTTGCGATTGCTCAACCTTTGCCGCCTTGACTCCCCGGGGCAATTATCTTATTTTTAATTTTTCTTTGCCTTTTTTGATGTTTTTGTAATAAACCAGCAGGATTATTTAAAGAGTATTTATATATTTGGTGGTTTGGTTTGGTATTTGATATGTAAAGCTCCCGAAAACCGCGACGGCATTGGTCAACAATCCTTATATTCGCTTTTTTGTCCGTTTCGAGGCCAAGCTGAGGGCCATAGCGAATCCGGCATAATAGAAAACAAACATCGGTATAATCAATAATTAGTTTCGAATGAATTTAAGTAAAAAGCAAGCAGTCTTCGAAAGCGAAGTGCTCACCCGTTTTGAATTGTTCAATAGCCTATTTATGACATTGCCATTTTATCAGGTTAAACATACGGGTACATTGCTTCCGTTCTTTACTACGCATTGCGAACGTGGGGTTGCCGACAAATTGAATCCCGAGGCAATCATAGAGAGCTTTTTCGGGCAATATGCGCAGTATGTCCGTGAGTCGGACCGGATAGATTTACTGTTCAGGATTATCCAGTATATTGAGCGACAAGTTGTGCTTTTTGATGCCGTTGAAGATGCTGCATTCCGTAAAACGGGTCGTTCGGACGAAGCGGGCTTGTTGGATTCGGTATTTACGCAAACCGAAACCAACAAGGAGCTCCGAAGCAAATTGGTGGAGAAGTTGAATGATTTTTCACTCCGGCTGGTATTGACCGCACACCCTACGCAATTCTATCCGGGGCCGGTGTTGGCAATCATGACTGATTTGATTGAGGCGTTGAAGAAGAACGACATCCACAATATCCACCTCCTGCTCCAACAACTGGGTAAGACACCGTTTATGAAAAAGAACAAGCCTACGCCGGTGGATGAGGCCGTTAGCCTGGCTTGGTTTCTTGAGAATGTTTTTTATCGGGTGGCCTCCGCCATCCAATCCAAAATTGATGACGAGTTTGATCTTCCGGTTGACGAGAACAGGCAGCTGGTCGAATTGGGGTTTTGGCCCGGCGGCGACCGCGACGGCAACCCCAACGTGACTGTAGAAAGTACCAAGCGCGTAGCGTTATTGCTGCGTACAGTACTCTTTAGGTGCTACTACCGTGACTTCCGGACAATCAAGCGGCGCATTACTTTTAAGGGTGTGGAAAAATACATGGATATCTTGCAAGGGTTGATATACGAAAACAGCTTTAATCCGTCTGAGAATCCGGAGAATGTGAAGTCGGTGATTATCCACAACCTGAAAGAGATAAAACGCGTGCTGATCGACTACCACGACGGTTTGTTTGTGGAGCTGGTAGACGACCTGTTACGCAAAGTGCGGACATTTGGGTGTTTCTTTGCCACGCTTGACTTGCGGCAAGATAGCAGCATTCTGCGCCAAACCCACGCATACCTCCGTGAAACGTATGCCGACAAACTGGCCGAAGCAGGTGATTTCGAGCAGCTCGATGAGCGTGGTAAGCAGGACGCGATGAAATTTGAGGAACATGATTTGGCCCTGG
>NZ_DATMFT010000016.1:0-157547 GCF_035556095.1 Parapedobacter sp.
TCCGTGTCAAACCGCTCTCGCGCCATTGGCGCACAACGGTAAACATGTAATCTCTACGCTCTTTCATAATCATATTATTTGTGGGCGTAAAACTACAGCCGATTAGTTAAGCATAAAAGATGTACTTGGTAGGGCGGATACGATGCGCCGTGTATGGTAGGCTATTGAGAAAGCAAAGCGACGACTTTAGTCAGGTGTTCCGCATCCGCCTCATCGAAGTGGTTTAAGTATTCGCTGTCCACGTCGAGTACGGCAATCACGTTACCGTGTTCCATGACAGGGATTACAATCTCCGATTTGGATTGAGCGTTGCAGGCAATATGGCCGGGGAAGGTGTCTACGTTGGGTACGACGAGTGTCTCCGCCCGTTCCCATGCGGCGCCACACACTCCTTTGCCTCTGACGATGCGTGTACACGCCACCGGCCCCTGAAACGGGCCCAGCACCAATTCATCGGCCTTTACGAGGTAAAAACCTACCCAAAAGAAATCGAACTGCGCTTTTAACGCGGCCGATATATTTGCCATGTTGGCAATCATATCCGACTCTCCGGCTACCATAGCGCCGAGTTGGGGGAGCAATGCCTCGTACTGCTCCGCTTTGGTGCCTTGGGCAATATTAAGTTCTTCAGCCATGAAGACTGGTTGTTTCGCACCATTTGCGTGCGTTGACAAATGCTTCCAGCCATGGCGATACTTCGTCGCGACGGCCGGTTGGATAGTGCGCCCAATTCCATTGGAAAATCGAGCGTTCGATATGCGGCATGGTTACCAAATGGCGGCCACTGGCGTCGCAAAGCATTGCTGTGGCGAATGCCGATCCGTTAGGGTGGTGCGGGTAAGCGTCATACGCGTATTTGGCTACAATATGGTAACGGTCTTCCCCATAAGGCAGGTCAAACTTCCCTTCGCCGTGCGACATCCAGACACCCAACGTGCTTCCGGCCAAGGATGACAGCATCACGGAATGGTTTTCTTGTAAGGTAACCGACACAAAATTACACTCGTGTTTACCCGAATCGTTGTGGAGCATCTTGCCGTGCACCTCGTGATCGGGATTGATGAGTCCCAATTCCATGAAAAGTTGGCATCCGTTGCAGATACCGATGGACAGGGTGTCTTCCCGCGCAAAGAAGCGCTCCAACGCTTCCTTGGCTTTTTCGTTGTATAGGAATGCCCCGGCCCAACCTTTGGCGGAGCCTAATACGTCTGAGTTGGAGAAGCCACCTACAGTGCCGATAAACTGGATGTCTTCGAGCGTTTCCCGGCCGGAGATGAGGTCGGTCATGTGCACGTCTTTCACGTCGAATCCGGCAAGATACATGGCATTAGCCATTTCACGCTCCGAGTTGGAACCTTTTTCGCGGATAATGGCCGCTTTTGGCCGCGGCTTGCCCGGATCGATCACAGGCTTCCGGCCGTTGAAGTGATCCGGGAATTGATAAGAGAGTGGCTGATTTTTGTAGTTTGTATAACGAACCCGCGCTAAGCTGCCTTTTGTCTGTTTTTGGTCGAGCAAAAACGAGGTTTTGTACCACGTATCCCGAAGCTCGTTTACACTAAACGAGAAACGGTCGTTACCGTTAACGAATACGATTTCATCACCCTCGTATGGTACCCCTATGCGGGTAGCGATAATACCGGCATTTGCAAAGTGTGCTTCAAAAGCTTGGTCGTCCGTTGCCTGCAATACCACCGCGATGTTTTCGTTGAATAGTGTTTTCACCGTATCGGTTTCGCCGAGCACAGTTACGTCGTATTGAGCTGTAAGATTTACATCCGCGAAACACATTTCAAGCAAAGTGGTTACCAAACCACCCGATCCCACGTCGTGCCCCGCGGCAATCAACCCGTTATTGATAAGTTCCTGGACGGTATTGAAGGCCGTTTTGAAGTAATCTGCATCCTGTATCGTGGGCGCTTCATTTCCGATTTTGTTGCGTATCTGTGCAAATGAAGAACCACCCAGTTTAAAGGTGTCGTTCGATAGATTGATGTAATATATGGAACCGGCTTCTTTACGGAGTACGGGTTCCACCACGTTCGTAATATCCGTGCAGTTGCCTCCAGCAGAAATGATAACCGTGCCGGGTGCAATAACATCCCCATCAGGGTATTTCTGTTTCATGGAGAGGGAATCCTTTCCCGTAGGAATATTGATTCCCAAGGCAATAGCGAAGTCCGAGCAACCTTTTACTGCATCGTATAGGCGGGCGTCTTCGCCCTCGTTATTGCATGCCCACATCCAGTTGGCTGAGAGGGATACTCCGGCCAATCCGTTTTTTATCGGCGCAAAGATGAGATTTGACAGGGCTTCGCCAATGGCGTTACGCGATCCCGCCACGGGGTCTATCAGTGCTGAAAGCGGCGCATGGCCCACCGAGGTAGCCACCCCTTCGGTAGCGCGATAGTCGAGCGCCATGACGCCCACGTTGTTGAGCGGCAGCTGTAATGGTCCCACACACTGCTGTTTGGCTACGCGGCCACCGACACATCGGTCCACTTTATTGGTAAGCCAGTCTTTGCAGGCTACGGCTTCTAGTTGCAACAATTGGGTAAGGTAGGTGGGGATGTCGTCGACACGGTAGTCTACCTCGGCGTAGTCATGTGATACCCGCTGATCGGTCATCACCGTTTTCGGAGAAGAGCCGAAAAAGTCGGATAGCGCATAGTCGAGTGGTTTCTCGCCACTTGAGCCCGATTGGAATACAAATCGATGATCGCCGGTCACTTCGCCCACGGTGTACATTGGGGCCCGCTCGCGATCAGCAACGGTTTGGAGTGTTTCGAGGTCGTCTTCCCCGATAATGAGGCCCATGCGCTCCTGCGATTCATTGCCAATGATTTCTTTGGCTGATAGCGTAGGATCGCCCACGGGCAGTTTATCCAGGTCGATATGTCCCCCTGTTTCCTCTACCAGTTCGGAGAGGCAGTTGAGGTGGCCACCCGCTCCATGGTCGTGGATGGAGACAATAGGGTTATGGTCCGACTCCACAAACGCACGGATGGCGTTGGCAGCGCGCTTCTGCATTTCCGGGTTTGCGCGCTGGATCGCATTCAGTTCGATGCCCGAGCCGTATGCACCTGTGTCAGCCGACGATACCGCGGCGCCACCCATGCCGATACGGTAATTTTCGCCGCCGAGCACAACGATTTGGTCACCTTCTTTAGGCGTATGCTTCTTGGCCTGCTCGGCTTTGCCATAACCTACGCCACCGGCCATCATGATGACCTTATCATAGCCCAGTTTGCGGTTGGCCTCTTCGTGCTCGAAGGTCAGCACTGAGCCTGTAATCAGGGGTTGTCCGAATTTGTTGCCGAAGTCTGAAGCTCCATTCGATGCTTTGATGAGGATATCCACGGGTGTTTGATACAGCCAGCTGCGCTCATCCATCGCGTGTTCCCAGGGGCGTTCCGCTAGCAATCGAGCGTAGGCCGTCATGTAGACGGCCGTACCGGCGAGTGGTAATGCCCCTTGGCCCCCCGCTAGGCGATCGCGGATTTCACCACCCGATCCCGTGGCGGCGCCCGAGAAGGGTTCCACGGTAGTGGGGAAATTATGGGTTTCGGCCTTCAGTGAAAGTACGGAATCAAATTCCTGCTCGGTATAGAAGTCGGGCTTGTCTGCCGATTTGGGTGCAAACTGCGTAACGCGGGGCCCCTTGATGAACGCCACGTTGTCTTTATATGCCGATACGATTTCGTTGGGGTGGGTTTCGGAAGTCTTCTTGATCAATTTGAACAGCGATGAAGGCTGTTCTTCGCCGTCGATGACGAAAGTGCCATTGAAAATCTTGTGCCGGCAGTGTTCGGAGTTGGCTTGGGAGAACGCGAATACTTCGGAGTCCGTCAGTTTGCGACCAATCTTACTGGACAGTTGGTGGAGGTATTCCACTTCTTCGGGGCTCAGCGCCAGGCCTTCCTGTTTATTGTACGCATCGATATCGTCGATTTCCGTAACGGGTTCGGGCGATATATGGATGGTGTATAGCTCCTGTGTCAGTCCGGCGAACTTCTGTGAAATCATCGGATCGAAATCAGTGAAATCACGGATGACCGGTGTGTACTCCTCGATGCGGATAATGCCGCGGACGCCCATATTTTGTGTGATTTCGACAGCGTTGGTGCTCCAGGGTGAAACCATGGCCGCACGTGGTCCCACAAAGTCGCCCACAACGGTATCCCCGTCGATTTTCGTGGCGTTTCCAAAAAGCCAATTGAGTTTGACAATATCTTCAGCTGTCAGTGCTGATTCGGTTTGAACACCGTAAACGGTGTTTTTGGGGTTCACAAAGAAATGGATCATTAGCGTTATCCTCGAAACATAGAATTCCTGGGACAAAGATACGACTAATTTCGGCGAAGTTCATCAACTATTCCTGTTGTAAACACCGCTCGTTCTTTTCTTTTAACATAATTATACACTAATTTTGCTAACGATGGATCCAGTAGCGCGCCCCATACCGATTTTGCCTACCCAATCTTTTGCGGTGAAGCACCTGAAAGGAGAAGATTGCGATATCCCTTATCATGTACACGATGCGCACGAGCTGATTCTCATTCGGTCGGGCTCAGGTAGTTTTTATGTGGGAAATGCCATCCGGCGATTCCAGGCAGGCGATGTGTTTCTGCTTGCACCTGGTGTGCCACATTGGTTTAGGTGCGAGCGGCAATCGGCCGATTCCCTGTACGGGTATGAGTTCATTGTGCTTCAGTTCTATAAATCGTTTCTTGGTGAACAATATTTCGACCTGCCCGAACATGGGCGACTAAAGCGGTTGTTCAGTACGGCGGGATTGGCGCTTTCTTTTAATGGGTTGACCAAAGACACACTAGCGGAATGGCTCCTTTCCATGCCGCAAGCCATCGGGTATCGACGGTTGATGGTTGTGCTCTGGATATTGGCCACGCTTGGGAATAAACCCGATAGCACGTCGCTACAACAAGCGATCGCCACGGATATCGAATTAGGTGGCAAGGAATCCATGGATCGTATACAACATTTCGTCCGCGAACGCCTCCGAGAGCGTATCTATCTCGAAGACGCCGCGGCGCTACTCCATATGAGTGTAGCAACGTTTTGTCGCTATTTCAAACAATGTACCGGCCGGACCTTTGTCGAGTTTGTGCAGGAAATTAGGATTGCGCACGCCTGCGACCTACTTAGGGCGACGCCGCTACCCGTGCAGCAGGTGTGCCGCGACAGCGGCTTCCATTCCGTGGCTCATTTTATCCGGGTATTCAAACGATCCAAAGGGTTGACACCACATCAGTTTAGAGGAGCTTTCTCTAACTGAGTATATCTCCATATATTAAAAGCGCTACTTCCAATAATTAATTACTTATATTTGGACTTTCACATTATGTTTACATTTTAAAGTAGAACTTGTATATAACATGAAAGAAGAGTCGTTGTCAAATAAAGTCTATGCGGAAATAAGGGGGAAAATTATTTCTAATCAACTGGTTCCCGGAACCCGCCTAAAAGAAGATGCGTGGGCGAAGAAAATGGAAGTGAGCCGAGTGGCGGTCCGCGAGGCGTTGAATCGGCTGTTTGGGGAGAATTTAGTCAAAAAAGGTGAACGTGGCGGATATTTCGTTAAATCACTCAATACGGACGACATCCGCGAAATCCGCGAATTACGTGAAGTGCTGGAGCTTGGTGCGCTGCAATTGGCCTGCGATAAGCTGGAAGACAGTGATCTTCAGGAACTCGAAAAAATTTGTGACGATTTTAGTAACATGGTGAACAGCGGGTACTTTGGAGGGGCGTGTGAAGCGGATGTCAAGTTTCACGAAACGTTAATCAATACCGCTAGGAATCAAAAGCTTAAAAATATCTATATATCCAGTAATATTCCATTATTCCATTTCAAGTTGGGGCGTTCGAGCAGCCATATGGATGATTACGAACAAACTGACAAAGAACACCGTGCTATTCTTGAGGCATTGAAGTCTAAGGATTTTAAGGCTGCTCAAAAGGTCTTAATAAACCATCTCCACCGCGGCGAACTTGAGTCGCTGGATGAGGGTTAGCGTTGTATTGGTGTTAATACTTTTCCTTTTTTTAAAAACCAACTCCTGCATCTTTCCAATCAATTCTTAATCGCGCTTAGGTATGTGATTCTATAGCCTAATTCGTATATGAAATCCGTTTAGCGGCGGCAAATAAGCTCTCGGACGTTTGACGGCTGTGCCTGAGTTGGTATACAAGAAGTAGCCTAATACGAGAATTTAAAACTTGAATTAGGCGAATTGGAGGGACTGCAATTGCTTGTCAGGTCAAGAAAAATAATGTAATTTATTTTTTTTGTTTACAAAATATATTTATGTTTGTAGACATTATAACTAAATAAACTTAATTATGGAAAGAAAAAGACCTGCTGTGATTCTTTTTTCCCGATTGGTGCTTGTGTGTTGTTTGCTTGTCCCCTGGATGGTGTCTGCGCAACAGTCGGTAGAGGTAACTGGTTTGATTACCGATTCGTTGGGGGCTCCGATACAGGGGGTCACCATTAGTGTCAAAGACCGATCATCCATTGCTACGGGCTCGGATGTAAACGGTCGATTCATTCTCTCTGTTCCGAATGGTGCCACATTAATTTTTTCGTTAATTGGTTATCGTACTGAGGAGAGGAATACGGGGAATGGTGGGCCGATATCGATTATTATGAGTCCTGATGTCTCCATGTTGGAAGACGTAGTAGTTGTCGCTTATGGTACCCAAAAGAAAAAGGAGGTAGTCGGCTCGGTTACCAGCATCAACCCTTCTGAATTGAAAGTTCCATCGAGTAACTTAACTACTGCATTGGCGGGGCGGCTTGCAGGAGTCATTGCTTATCAGCGCAGCGGCGAGCCGGGTCTGGATAATGCCGATTTCTTCATCCGGGGTGTCACCACCTTCGGTTATAAAAAAGACCCGCTGATCCTGATTGACGGCGTGGAGCTGTCGACGACGGAACTCGCGCGTATGCAACCAGACGATATTGCCAGCTTCTCGATTATGAAAGATGCGACAGCAACGGCTTTGTATGGCGCGAGAGGAGCCAATGGGGTAATATTGGTTACCACGAAAGAGGGAAAGGTGGAAAGTGCCAAGTTCAGTTTCCGATACGAAAACTCCTTTTCGGCGCCAACGAAAAATGTCGAGCTGACAGACCCCATCACCTACATGCGGATGGAAAATGAGGCAGTAACCACAAGAAACCCCTTGGAGATCACACCATATTTGGAGAGCAAGATCGACAATACCGAATCAGGTATTGATCCGCTGGCTTTTCCTACTACGGACTGGCGAAAAGAACTGTTCAAGCGGTATGCGCATAATCAACGTGTGAACTTCAACCTGACGGGAGGTGGTGCGGTTGCGCAATACTATCTGGCAGGCACTTATAATCAGGATAATGGGGTCTTAAGAGTGAACGGAAAGAATAATTTCAATAACAACATTAAGCTAAATAGTTATGCTTTGCGTTCCAATGTGAGTATCAATGTGACAAAGACAACAGAAGTTGGCGTAAGGTTGTATGGAACATTTGATGACTATACAGGGCCAATTTACGGTGGTGCGGAAATGTATCGGATGGTCATGCGAGCGAATCCTGTGCTGTTCCCCGCCTATTATCCCGTCACCGAAGATTATAAATACGTACAACACATCATGTTTGGCGGCTCCCTTGAAGGAAATTCGGTGAATCCGTATGCCGAAATGGTTAAGGGTTATAAAGACTATTCCAAGTCGTTGATGCTCGCCCAGCTAGAAATGAAGCAGAATTTGGCATTCGTTACGGAGGGATTGACCCTCCGTGGAATGCTGAATACGAATCGGGAATCTTATTTTGACGTGACCAGGGCATACGAACCTTTTTATTATGACTTGGCACGTTTTGACCGCCAATCCAATACGTATACGTTAGATGCTATAAATCCCAATTCAGGGACAGAATATCTGGGTTATGCAGAAGGGCCGAAAATCGTCCGAACAAACTTATACGCTGAACTTGCTCTGAATTATAGCCGGACATTTAATGATAAACATGGAATAAGTGGGCTGCTCGTTTACAATATGCGCAATTTCCTGGAGGGCAATGCGTCTTCCTTACTTAAGTCGTTGCCCTATCGGAATTTGGGAATTTCCGGCCGGGCAACGTATGCCTATGACGATCGCTATTTTGCTGAGTTCAACTTTGGCTATAACGGTTCGGAACGCTTTTATGTGGATAATCGTTTTGGTTTTTTTCCTTCTGCAGGTGTGGCTTGGTCAGTATCCAACGAGAAGTTTTGGGAAGGAGTGGCAAAAGTTGTTCCTCGTTTGAAGCTACGTGCCACCTACGGGTTAGTTGGGAACGATGCCATCGGAGCGGCAGAGGACCGTTTCTTCTACCTCTCTACTGTTGATATGAACAATGGAGCGATGGGGGCGGTATTTGGAACGAATTTCAACTATGGACAAAGCGGAGTGTTGGTGTCTCGATACGACAATCGGTTGATCACATGGGAAACCGCAACCAAAACCAATTTTGGGTTGGAATTTTCATTTTGGAACAAGTTTGACGTACAAGCGGATTACTTTATGGAATACCGGAAAAATATCCTGATGGATAGAGCGTCTATCCCTGTGACTATGGGTCTTTCTGCTCCCGTGCGTGCGAATGTAGGAGAAGCTTCCGGAAAGGGCATTGATTTCTCGGTAGATTTTAACCATACCTTTTCAAGCGGTCTATGGCTTATTGGGCGAGGAAACTTTACGTATGCAACTAGTAATTTTGAGGTCGTAGAAGAACCCGAATACAACGAGCGCAACTTATCAAAGCTTGGATACTCGCTTTCTCAACAATGGGGTTATATAGCTGAGCGGCTGTTTATCGATGCGGCGGATGTCGCGAATTCACCTACGCAAAATTTCGGCATCTATGAAGCGGGCGATATCAAATATCGGGATGTGAATGGCGATGGGATCATTTCTTCACTGGATCAGGTACCTATTGGTTTTCCCACCGATCCTGAGATAATATACGGCTTTGGATTTTCTGCCGGGTTTAAAGGATTGGATTTCTCGTGCTTTTTTCAAGGGTCGGCTTATTCTTCTTTCTGGATCAACAATAATGGATCGACGTCGCCATTTGTTAACGGAAATCAAGTACTAAAGGCATATGCAGAAAGTTATTGGTCGGAAGAAAACCGAAATAACTATGCGGTATTGCCCCGGCTTTCGAAAATATTAAACAACAACAATAACCAATTAAGTACATGGTTCATGCGTGATGGAAGCTTTCTTAGGCTCAAATCGGTGGAAATGGGTTATACAATACCCGAAGTCCTTTCGAGAAAAATGTATTTGAACAATCTTAGGGTATACTTCTCGGGTACCAATTTAGCCAATTGGAGTAAGTTTAAGCTTTGGGATGTGGAGATGGGAAGTGAGGGGCTGGGCTATCCAATACAGCAAGTATATAACCTAGGCGTGCAAATTGGATTTTAAGAATTCGAATCATGAAAAATATTAGAATTTTAATACTCATCTCGCTGTTTTTTAGCTCGTCCTGTAGCTACCTGGACGTTGTGCCAGATAATGTGGCAACGATAGATAACGCATTTACCATGCGGAATACAGCAGAAAAGTACTTGTTTACGTGTTATTCCTATCTCCCCAAAACAGGGAATTACATTTATGACCCGGCAGTATTAGGGGCGAATGAAATGTGGTCACTCAGAACCGAATGGGGAGCGTTATCCATTGTTCGTGGTTTCCAGAATGTTGTAAACCCTTTCTTTAACCTGTGGAGTGGGGTAGGCGGAGAACCGCTATTGTTCAAAGGTATCCGTGATTGTAATATATTTCTCGATAACATAGATAAGGTGGCGGAATTGGAGGAATTGGAGCAAAGACGGTGGGTAGCGGAAGCCAAATTTTTAAAAGCTTATTATCACTTCTATACGCTAAGGATGTATGGGCCGATTCCTTTGATTAAAGATAATCTATCCATTTCGACAAGCGTTGAAGAGGTGAAAGTCTATCGGGAACCTGTTGAAGAGTGCATCACCTACATTCTGCAACTGCTGGATGAAGCTTTTGTTGATTTACCTGATCGTATCGAAGCCGAAGAGACGGAGCTTGGCCGAATCACTAAAGTGATTTGTATGGCGGTAAAAGGGCAGGTGCTTACGTTGAACGCTAGCCCGCTATTTAACGGAAATCCGGATTATGCGTCCTTTACGGACAGTCGCGGCGCACAACTTTTTACAGCTACATACGACCATGAAAAATGGTTACTCGCTGCCGATGCGTTGAAAGAAGCTATTGATTTAGCACATGAGGCTGGGAATAAGTTGTATTATTATCGGGAGAATGATCCAAATGGAGCACTGGTTTCCGAACGTACCAATTTGAAAATGAACATTCGGGGCGCCGTGACCGACAAATGGAATCCTGAAATCGTTTGGGGGAACTCCAATGATCAAGCAAGAGATAACCAATTGCAGGCCCAAGCGCGTTTGGATGGAAATACACCCGGTTATGGTGTGGGCACATCGCTCGGTCCGACGTTGAAGATGGCTGAATATTTCTACACTAAAAATGGAGTACCCATTGAAGAGGACAAAGATTGGAATTATAATAATCGGTATGATCTGCGTACTGCAACAGCTGAGGACGTCCATTATATTAAAGAAGGGTATGAAACCGTTGAACTGCATTTTGAGCGTGAGCCCCGTTTTTACGGAAACTTAGCATTCGATGGGGCCATCTGGTATGGACAGGGGCGCAAAGCTGAAACAAACAATTGGTATGTGCAGGCTAAATTCGGGCAGTATTCGGGGGGTAAGCCCACAAACGGGTACTCCCCTACGGGATACTGGGCAAAGAAATTAGTGAACGCAGACAACGTATACTCCGCGACAAATAGTTACACCATTGTTTCCTATGCACAACCGATTATCCGTCTTGCAGATTTGTATTTGATGTATGCGGAGGTACTTAATGAATACAACGGTCCGACCGACGAAGCCTACAAATATATCGATCTAGTGAGAGCACGCGCGGGCTTGGCATCTGTAAAAGAGGCTTGGCAAGCGCATTCTGTATTGCCTGAGAAACCCACAACAAAAGAAGGTTTAAGAGCTATTATCCATCAGGAACGGGGAATTGAGTTAGCGCTGGAAGGCACGCGGCTTTGGGATTTACGACGTTGGAAAGAAGCCATCAATGAATTGAACGGGCCTGTACAAGGGTGGAATCTTATGGAAGAAAGTGCTGGTGGATATTATGTGCCCACATTGTTACACTCAAGAAAATATCAATTGAGGGATTATTTTTGGCCTATTAAAGAACTTGATCTCATCACAAACAAAAATCTAGTTCAGAATCCGGGCTGGTAAAGAATTAAAATAAGCAGTTATGAGACATTTGATTAAGTATATATACTTCAGTGCAGCTTGTATTTTATTACTAGCTTGTAAAGAAGAAACACCGACTGTGTTAAATGAAGGTGGCGATGCACCGGGGGTAGTAAGTGATGTGGTGGTAGAGAATAGAAACGGTGGTGCGAAATTATCCTACTTACTCCCTGTCGCGGATAACTTATTATACGTTAAAGCCGTATATGAGTATCCATCTGGCAACGTTAGGGAAGTGAAAGCCTCTGCATACGTAGATAGTTTAGTTATTGAGGGTATAGGGGACACAGATGAGTTGGAGGTGTCGCTTTATGCGATAAGCCGTTCGGAGAAAGCGTCGAGCGCCGTAAAGGTATCGATTCAGCCGATGACACCACCTGTGCAGTTAGTAAGCTCCTCTTTAAATGTAAGCGCAGATTTTGGTGGCTTCGTGGTTGATTTTATGAATCAAAGCGGAGCGGAAATCGTCATCGAGGTAATGAAAAATACGGGTGGGGATTGGACAAGCCTCGATGCGTACTATACAAAAAGTAAGCATGGTGTTTTCACCGTAAGAGGGCAAGATGCCGAACCATCACAATTCGGTTTTTTCGTCAGGGACAAATGGAAGAATAAGTCAGACACCGTTTTGGTTGGCTTAACACCATTGTACGAAATTGAATTGCCAGCCCCCACACCGATTACGATTTTACCAAGTGACTATAATCTTCATTTTTCGAATTTACATTATGGTTATATGTTTGATGGCATCGTATCAGATAATAATTATATGGGGACTTTAGCGGCAGAAGCCGCGATTTTTCCGTTATCCTTCACCTTAGATTTCGGTACGCCGACCAAATTTAGTCGTTTTGTGTACTGGATGCGCCAAGGAGATGGACACATTTATAATTACTGTTCTCCGGAAGATTGGGAGATATGGGGAACTAATGAACTGACCGATGACTGGGCTGGATGGACGAAGATTATGGACTGTAAAGCAGTGAAACCCTCAGGCCCAGGGGCAACTTTAACTGCAGAAGACCGAGAAGTGGCTGCCAAAGGTCTAGATTATTCGTTTCCACCCGGAACGCCAGAATATCGTTATATCCGATGGAGAACAAAAAAAGTTTTTGGCGGATTACCGGCTGTACAAATTTCTGAACTTGCGTTTTTTGGTGGTAATAATGAAATGGGAGGTAATAATGATTAATCGAAAAATTACAGGTATCCGCGTTGAAGCTAAGTGGAGCTTGATCCCACTCACAATAATTACTGTTGTATTTGGGCTTTCATCCTGTAAAAAAATGGATGATACTTACCGAGATTATGTGGGGGAAGGCGAGATTGTCTATGTAAGCAAGGCCGACTCCGTCACTGCGCATTCGGGAAATAATCGCATGCTTTTAACGTGGGTTCAGGGAGCGAACCCCAAAGTTGCCGGCATCCGGGTATTTGATAGCGACGGAGAACTGTTGGCAGAACAGCTAATCGAAGAGGTCGTACCGGGTAAATCGGGTGAAATTTTGTTAAATAGTATGCCAGAAGGCGTATATTCCCTAGATGTTTTCACATTTGACGATAAAGGCAACACGTCGGTTAAGGTTACTGTTCCCGGTACGTCTTATGGTGAGCGGTATCAGGAGTCGTTACAGACCAGGAGAGTTGAAAAAGCGGTTTATCAGGGTGAGCACGTTCAAATTGATTGGTTCAGGCCCGCAAGCGACGCAATTTCTACAGAGGTCGTATATGAAGATATCCATGGCGACGAAATTGTGATCGCCACGCCACGTGGAGAGGCACGAACGATACTTACCGATTTTAAGCCTAAAACGCCCATCAAATATCGAACGTTATTTATGCCCGACACCACATCGATTGATACATTTTATTCGGAATATATGGTTGTTCAGCTCGAATACTTGTTGAACAAAGCAAAATTTAAGCGATGGAATACGGCCGATTTCCCCTATACAGAATATAACATGGGCAGCATATACAATATCGAGCGGTTGTGGGATGAGGTATATACCGAATACGGATATATTTATTTGGAAACAGACCCATTGCCGCGTAGCTTCACTTTCGATCTGGGACAGCTTGCAAGCATCGAACGTATCCGGCTGAGTCCCAACTGGAGTTCGCAGCTTTATAAAAACGGTAACATTAAGAAGGCAGAAATATGGGGCTCAGCGACGCCCGATGTGTCGACAGACTTTTCGACGTGGACCTATTTAGGTACATTGGAATCCGTAAAGCCGTCGGGGTTGCCGTTGGGGCAGGAGACAGCTGAGGACTTAGCGTATGCACAAGCAGGTGAAAATTTTAAGCTGGCAGATAACCTGCCTCCCGTGCGATATATTCGCTTTGTGGTACAAGATACGTGGTCGGGTTCTATATCAATGCACATCACCGAGCTTACTTTTTGGGGCGAAATAATCAAATGAAATGAATCTTTAATAAAAAAATAAGTATATGAAAACGAGTAGCAAAATGGATGCCTTAAACCAGTTGTCAAATTTACCGGTGGACCCGTCACAATCAAGGAGACGTTTTTTACAGGCCCTTGGGGTTGGCGCAGCAGCAATAGGGCTGCAACAGATCAGCTGCTCGGGTGCAAAACAGGTCGCCCAAGCTAGTTCCGGAAAGAATATGGTAGATCTAGCATCTATTCCGGGGTTTGAAAAGACAACTGCGGACCCACGTGCTTCGGAGGGTTGGCAATCGATTTCCAATCGGAAGATCAAAGTAGGTTTGGTAGGACATGGCGTCTGTAAATTCGCAGTGCAATTCGGATTCCAGGACCACCCCAATGTGGAGGTGGTTGCTGTGAGTGACTTGTTCCCGGACCGGCTTGCGGAAATGGCAAAAATTGCTCGCTGTGACCGGACTTACCCTTCGCTGGAGGAAATGCTTAAAAAAGATAAGGAAATCGAAGCTGTATTCCTAGCAACCGATGCACCAAGTCATGCCAAACATGCAATCATGGCTTTAAACCGTGGCGTGCACGTTGCGAGTGCTGTACCTGCGGTGTTCGGGTCATTGGAAGATGCCGACAAGCTATGGGAAGCTTGGAAGACGAGCGGAAAAAAATACATGCTGTTCGAGACATCAGCCTTCCACGACGATGTGCATACGATGCGTGAATTGTATAAACGCGACTACTTCGGGAAGATTATTTATGCGGAAGGTGAATACTACCACTATTTCGGCACGCCACTAGATGGATACAACAACTGGCGGGAAGGTTTGCCACCGCAATATTATCCAACCCATTCCAATGGATATTATGGATGTGTAACCGGGCAACGGTTTACCGAAGTTTCTTGTTTGGGTATTCCCAGTATTTTAGATCAGTTCCAGGCGCAAAACAACGTGTATAAGAATCCGTTCGGTACAGAGGTGGCTAATTTCCGGACGAGTGAGAACGGATCGGCGAGAATGGTGGTAAGTTGGGATACACCAGGTTTTGGTGCTGAAGCCGGTCGGATAAGAGGTGAGAAGGGATCATATTACAACAATCAATTCCAGGGATTGGTAAACGAGGTTCCCACCATTAAACGGCCGCCATTGCCTCCGGGTGTAGACGCCGGTGGTCATGGCGGATCCCACGGCCAATTGACGAACGAGTTTGTTACAGCGATAATTCAGGATCGGGCGCCCTTGGTTGATATGCCACTGGCGCTTAACCTATCCGTAGCGGGTATTGTAGCGCACCACTCTGCTTTGAAAGGCGGAGAATGGATGAAGATACCGCAATACGATATATAGCAGGTGGGAACGGACTTGTTTTAATTTGTCTTATGAGAAGGCGTACGGTCGGAGTAAGTTAGCTTGGGTTTGGAACCAAATCGCGTTTTTAAGACAGATAGGAATATGCCGTTTTGCGCAGAGGTCAATTGGAAAGATGCTTTACAAGAAGCCTAAAGAGGTGAATGCACGAATCGTCTCGAAAAATGGAAAACCCATGGCCAACCCTAATTTTGATAAATAAAAAGAGTTACTCAATTAAATAAATAGCAAGAATGAAAAATGAAAACTGGCCGAAGTCGTTACACCTTTTAACGGAAAATGAGCGGGTTATTCCAGGGGGGGTGGTCTCGTTAAATCGCAAAACAGATCCTAATATTTGTTTTGCGAAAGGGGTAGGTAGTCGTGTTTGGGATATCGATGGTCGGGAATATATCGATTACCAAGCGGGTTTTGCTGCTGCATTTTTGGGTCATAATGATGTCGATGTCAATGATGCCGTGGCACAATCTATAACGGATGATCTGGTATTAATGGGTGCCGGGCCGACGAATCTGGAAGGGGAGTTTGCCAGACTCTTTTGTGATAGTGTGCCGAATGTCGACAAGATCCAAATTACAACGACAGGTTCCGAAGCCACATACCATGCCATCCGTATCGCACGTGCAGCGACCGGCAGAAACCATGTAATCATCATGCAGGGAGGCTACAACGGCTGGCATAATGATGTAGCCGCAAACGTAATCAGTAGTTTGGATGTCGTTGGTCCGCGTGTTTCTCCCGGTGAGTATCCGATTGATGCGCTTTCGGCTGGGATTCCTGAAGAACACCGCTCGCTCATTCACGTCGTGAATTACAATGATTTGAGCTCGGTTGAATATATTGTAAAGCGTTTTCCGGTAGCATGCATCGTGTTGGAACCTATTTTACAGAATATTGGTATTGTGAAGCCACTGCCGGGATATTTGGAAGGATTAAGGGCGCTTGCTGATGAGCAGGGCTTCCTGTTGATATTCGATGAGGTAAAGACCGGTTTCCGGCATGCATTAGGCGGATACCAAAGTATTTGCGGCGTTATGCCGGATTTGAGTACATTTGGAAAAGCAGTGGCCAATGGGTATCCGATGGGCGTCATCGGGGGCAAAGCGAAGTATATGGACTATTTTGTGCACCCAGAAAAAGACAAGCGCGTACTGATTGCGGGAACATTTAATGCGCACCCGTTAACCACAGTCGCAGCAATTGCAACGCTGCGTAAGCTTTCGTCTCCGGAATTCGGTGTATATGAACATGTAAACCAGTTAGGTAACTTGCTCGAAACCGGGTTGAATGATATTTTGTCGGATTACGATAAGCCGTTCTATGTGGCTAGACAGGGCTCTGCTTTCTGCGTTTATTTTATGGACCACGCACCTGTGGATTACCATGACTTGGCTGTGAACCATGATTTTGCCTTTGATAAAGCGTATCGTCATAAACTTATTGAAGAGGGTATATTTAATTTCCCACTTCCGATTAAACAAGGTAGTATTTCTTTTGCACACGCCGTTTCGGATATCGAAGAGACATTAGCGAAGACCAAAAAAGTGATTGGCCAGTTGATGGCTCGACAAAAGGCAACGGCAGCTATTTAATTTCCATTGAGCTAATGAAAATTACGGCGATTGAAACGTATGTATGCCATGCACGCATGCGGAATTGGATTTTTGTAAAGGTGGTTACGGACCAGCCCGGATTGTGGGGGTGGGGAGAAGCGACGCTCGAATGGCATACGCGTGCCGTGGTTGGTGCAATAGAAGATATTTCCCAACTGCTTATCGGGGAAGATCCGCGCCGGATCGAGCACCTCTGGCAAATGATGTATCGGCAGCATTTCTGGCATGGGAATGGAATTGTTCGGGGCACGGCTATTAGTGGTATCGACATTGCGTTGTGGGACATTCTCGGTAAGGCACATGGCGTACCGTGTCATGAGCTTTGGGGTGGTCGGGTACGGGATTGCATCCGGCTTTATTGCCATCTCGGCGGTGGTAAAATGGAAGACTTCTACCAAACAAAACCCGACGATGCCAACCGTTTCGCTGAACTCGCCCAGCAAGCCGTGGAAGACGGGTTTACGGCATTCAAGTCTATGGCTGTTCCCGAGACCATGCCGTTGGAGGGGCTTACGCCCGTTCGCTATGCCGAGGCATGTGTGAAAGCAATGCGTGAAGCGGTTGGAGATGGAATTGATATTATGGTGGATTGCCATGCTCGGCCGAGCCCGAGGATGGGAATGCAGTTTGCCAAAGCATTGGAACCTTATGGGCTTTATTTTTTCGAGGAACCCTGTTGGCCCGAAACGATGGATGATATCGCGTTGATTCAACGTGCGGTTTCTACACCGATTGCGAGTGGAGAGCGCTTGGTTACCATCCATGCGTTTCGCGAACTGTTTGAGAAGAGAGCGGTCAGCGTGATCCAGCCGGATATCACGCATTGCGGAGGGTTAAGTGAAGTGCGGCGAATTGCGGCCATGGCCGAGGCATACCGGATTTCGGTGGCCCCTCACAATCCGCAAGGCCCGGTAAGTACCGCGGCATCCATCGAGTTCGGCTTTGCGACACCTTCATATATCATTTGCGAAAGCGTGCACAGTGATGTGCCATGGCGGCAGGACGTCGTGAGCGAAGGTTTTGTGATAGAATCCAAAGGACAGATCGTAAAACCAAATAATCGACCGGGGCTAGGTATTGAGATCAACGAAGAGGAAGTGAAAAAGCATCCTTTTCAACAGGAAGTGCTGCAACGTACCTTCTACCCGGACGGTAGTGTTGGCGATTGGTAGACCGGCTAATATATAATCTGAATGGAGAAAATTTTCAAAGATCAAACGGCCATTATAAGTGGTGGTATCGGTGATATCGGATTTGCAACCGCCATTGAAATGGCCAAGCTGGGTGCTCATGTAGCGTTGTGCGGTCGGCGTTCGCCTGATGCTGTGCAGGAGAAACTTGCACGGATTGCAGTCCATGGTGTGCAAGTGGACTACCGGCAGGTGGATATTGCGGATGCAGTGGCTGTGAAGCGATGGATTGAAGAGGTCAATGATGCGTTGGGAACAGCGACCTTGGTTATCGCTAATGCAGCGGTTACGCGGTTTGCCGGAATACATGAAATAACCGCCGATGAATGGTTGGCGGATATGAATGTCAATCTAAATGGTGCATTTTATATGACGCAAGCGGCAACCGCGCAGCTGCTGGAAAAGCAGCTTCCGGGACGTGTCGTATTCGTTGGTAGCTGGGCAGGTACACATGTACATACACATATGCCGGCATACTCGGTTTCCAAAGCCGGTATGACCATGTTGTGCAAGTGCATGGCATTGGCCCTCGCCCCCCACGATATCTTGGTCAATGAAATTGCTCCCGGTTATGTGGATGCCGGCCTAAGTGGCCGGTATTTGGAGGCAAATCCAGATAAGGTTAGTGAACTTACAGAACGGGTTCCTGCTAAGCGACTCATGAGTGCTGAAGAGGTTGCCAAGCAGATTGTCTTTTTATGTCATCCGGAAAATAAGCAAATGACTGGGAGCACGTTACTAATGGACGGCGGCTTATCACTGATTTAAATCACATGTATGGATATTGCAGACAATCAAGAATCAAATAACACAGCATTTTCAGGGTTTATCGGGGTATCCCAAATCGAAATCAATCCGCCGCTGGGCATATATGCCCGAAGTTGGGGCGCGGGTGAAACCGATAACGCAGTGGGTTTCCATAGGCCACTAACGCTTACTTGCATTACCTTTCAGGCCAGCCGTAATGAACAACCGCTGGTACTCATCGGAGCTGACTTGGGATGGTGGAAGAACGCCGATGACGAATTGGAATTACGGCACGGTATCCTTGAGGCCGTTGGTCTCCCCGAAACGCATTTAATGTTCTGCCTTTCACATACCCATGCCGGCCCCAGTTTGTCTAAGGCTGATGCCTCCAAACCTGGGGGTAACTGGATTGCGCCTTACTTACTTCAGTTAAAGAAAAAGGCAGTAGGCGCTATCCGTGAGGCACTTAAAAATGCGACAACGTCGGTTTTGGATTGGCGGTATGGCACCTGCGATTTAGCGACAAATCGGGATTTGCGAATGCCGCACGAAAACCGAGTCGTCGTCGGCTTCAATCCGCAAAGTGAAGCCGATCATACCCTTCTTGTAGGCCGGATTGTTGATACGGAGGGGAATGTTAAGGCAACAATCGTAAATTATGCCTGTCACCCGACAACGTTAGCTTGGGACAATCAGCTTCTTTCGCCCGATTACATCGGCGCCATGCGCGAGTTAGTAGAAAATCAAGTAGGAGGTCGTGTGCTCTTTCTACAGGGGGCATCGGGTGAGCTTGCACCTGCCGAACAATATGTGGGCGATACGGAGATAGCAGATGCGCATGGCCGTCGGCTAGGATACGCCGTCTTGGCCACGCTTGAAGCCATGGGCAGACCAAAAGAAATATTAAATTACAGCCATATCGTAGAATCGGGAGCCCCACTTGCCGTTTGGTCTAAAAAGCGGATAGTCGCTTCAGCACATCTCGAAGCGACACTTTTACATGTACCTTTTCAATTGAAAGCGCTGCCCTCCCTAGCCGACATCGAAGCGACCTGGGCGGTCTGTGAAGATCCGGTGCAAAAAGAACGATTATGGCGCAAGATAGGGATTCGGAAAACGGTTGGCGAAGGGGATACTGTGGCTATGCCACTATGGGTATGGCAGATTGGAAACTCTTGTTTGGTGGGACAGCCGAATGAAACGTATTCCCGGTACCAACAACGGATACGTGCGGCGTGTGCACCCTTACCTGTATCCGTAATCAATATCGTCAATGGCTATGCAGGCTATTTGCCACCGGAAGAGCAGTATGCGGATGACATGTATGCTGTTTGGCAGTCGCCATTTGCCGCGGGGTCCCTAGAGGCCCTCGAGAACCAGACAATTACTGCACTGAATCAACTACTGAAGTAGACAACATTTACATGGTTTCCAATTTCACAACACTTGATGTTTTAATATTTGCGGTCTACATACTTGGTGTCGTAGGCCTTGGGATGTTCGCCTCTCGCAAAGGCAAAGATACCAATCGGGATTATTTTTTGGCAGGCGATAAACTTCCGTGGTGGATGGTGGGTGGAAGCATCATTGCAGCAAACATCAGTAGCCATCAACTCGTAGGTGTAATGGGGGTAGCGTACGATCGCGGTTTTGTAGCGATGGTGGTAGAGTGGGGCGCCATTTTGGTTGGTTTCAATGCCTTGTTATGGATTTTCCTTCCGTTTTATTTGCGGAATGGTTTCTACACGATGCCGGAATTTTTGCAACGGCGATTTGGTGCGACATCGAAGACCATATATGCACTACTCGTTCTGCTCACCTATGTTTTCGTTGAAATCAGCGCGGTACTTTATCTCGGTGCACTTTCTCTCCACGAATTGTTGGGTATTCCGATGTCTACCAGTGTAATTGTTCTTGCATTGGCAACAGGCCTTTACACGATAATAGGAGGATTAAGAGCTGTTATATGGACGGAAATGGTTCAACTGGCTGTGTTGATCTTAGGTATGGTAGCGCTCTCTTTTACAACCATTGATGCCGCCGGCGGATTTTCTGCTGTGCTGGAAACGACCAAGGACTGGAAGCTGATGATGCCGGCAGACGATCCAGATTTTCCATGGACAATGTATTTGGGTGGAATGCTGTGTATCAGCGTTTTTTACAATGCCACTAATCAATTTATCGTACAGCGTACCCTTGCCGCGAAAAATGAGTGGCACGCACGGATGGGCGTTATTTTCGGCGATTATCTGAAGTTTTTATTGCCATTTTTAATTATCTTCCCAGCATTGGTAGCTCCTACGTTGTTTCCCGATTTGGAGAAACCTGATCTATTATTTGCCGTACTGGTAGAAAACCTGTTGCCCACGGGATTGGTCGGATTGGTTATGGCGGGTCTGATTGCGGCCGTAATGTCGCACCTTTCAGGGGCTATAAATTCATGTACCACCATCCTGACGATGGATATCTATCGGCCTTATATTCGGCCACAATCCACAGAGAAAGAATCAGTCAGATTCGGTCGGTTATCCGGCATGGTTGTGATTGTGTTGGGTATCGTCTGTACGGGCTTATTGGCGCTGTATTCTGAGAAACCGATATTTATTTATCTGATGAATGCGTACGGTTATTTTACGCCGGGTATTGCCACGATGTTCTTATTGGGGATCTTATGGAAGCGGACCACCCATTCCGGTGCTGTTGCAGCGGGACTGCTTACCGTTCCCCTTTCGCTGGCACTTGAATTTGTCTTTCCCGAAATGTCGTTTTTCAATCGTACGGGTATCGTGTTTTGGAGCTGTATGGTAATATGCGCACTGGTTAGTTTAGTGACCAAGCCGAAAACAGCTACCGAATTGACGGGCCTCATCTGGAACAGAAGCAGTTTGTCGCTGCGTCCGGAAGAACGTGCTCAACAACGTGGGCTAAGGAATCCGTTTATTTGGTGGGCGCTAATTACTATTGTGGTTTTATTCTTTTACATCAAATTTGCGTAACTTAACAAGAAAATATGGATGTTAACGGCCGGATTCGGGTTGGAGTGGTGGGCGCGGGATTTGGCGCCAGTTTTTATTTTCATCTCCACCCCAACAGCAGGGTTGAAGCCGTAGCGGCAACCTTACCACAAGAACGTGCAAGGCTGCAAACTACTTATGGGTGTGAGAAAGCCTACCGATCATTAACAGAACTGCTCAAGGACCCATGTGTTGATGCAGTTGCATTATTTACTCCGGCGCCATTACACGCGCAACACTCCGTGGAAGCCCTTCAAGCAGGGAAACACGTGCTGTGTGCCGTACCGGTAGGGTTATCCATTCGAGAATGTGCGATGGTGAAGAAAGCTGTTCAGCAAACCGGGCTCACTTATATGATGGCCGAAACGAGTGCATACCGGCAGGATACAATTTCTGTAAAGGAATTTTATCGTGGTGGCCAATTCGGTAACCTCATTGCCGCCGAAGCCGAGTACCACCACCCAGGGCTAGAAGATTATTTCTTTGATGCAGCGGGCAAACCGACGTGGCGACACGGGTTGCCACCCATGTTATACGCTACCCATTGCACAGCCTTTTTGAGTGGTGTAACCGGCGAACAGTTAGCCTCGGTTAGCTGCATTGGCTGGGGTGACGACAGTGAGTTGCTGAAAGGAAATCCCTACGGGAATTCCTTTTGGAACCAAACTGCACTTTTTAAAAGTGAACTCGGTACCGCATTCAAAGTAAATATCAGTTGGCGCGGCGCACTCCTGCCGACCGAGAGGTGTGAGTGGCACGGCGATAAAATGAGCTTTTATAGCAAAGATCCACGGGGTCTTGATGCAGTCATCGTAAAGAAGGCAGAAGCCATAGGAACAGATGATGCGGGATTTCTAATTCATCAACCTACTGCGGAACGTTACGAACAGGTGTTGTGGTGGCACACGGATATGTTGCCGGAGCCACTCCGCGTAGACAGTGGGCATTATGGAGCCCATACATTTATCACCCATGAATTTGTAGATTCGCTCATTTCGGGTCGGGCGCCCGAGGTAGATATAGCGGCGAGCATCGCATATACCCTTCCTGGCATCGTTGCTCATGAGTCCGCGTTAAAAAATGGTGAGCAGCTTTCCGTTCCTACATTTGAAAGTTTATGATTCAATCGAGAGAAATGGATCTGAGCATCCTCGGTGCGATGGGGTTTCTCATGGCCGCGAGTTGACAAAGAATGGCAACGAAGTAAGAAATATGTAAAGCAATGGAAGGTAGGGTTGTATTAATTACCGGTGCGGCAAACGGCATCGGTTTGGAAATTGCCAAAACAATGGCACAGGCTGGGGGGCGCATATGGATGTTGGATCTGAATGAAGCAGAAGTGGTCTCTCAAGCCCAATTGCTTAAGTTGCAAGGTTTCGAGGTTGCTGGAGTTGGCTGCGACGTGACGGATGAGCAGCAGCTGGGAGCGATAATTGATGAAGTGATTGAAACGGCTGGACGGCTAGACATCCTGGTTAACAATGCAGGCAAGCAATATGTGTCATCGATCGACGAATTCCCTTCTGACCAATTCGAGCTTATGGTAAAATTGATGCTAACGGCCCCCTTTTATGCTATCAAGCGTGTTCTTCCGGTGATGAGGAACCAGCGTTATGGCCGTATCATCAATATGGCTTCAATAAATGGACTCGTTGGATTTGCCGGAAAGGCCGCATACAATAGTGCGAAGCATGGTCTCATCGGCCTTACAAAAGTCGCTGCATTAGAGGTCGCCTCACAGGGTATTACCGTAAATGCCGTTTGCCCTGGCTATGTGGACACCCCACTGGTGCGGGGGCAGCTTGCGGATTTGGCGCGGACACGAAATGTTGCCGTTGAAGACGTATTAGCGGAAGTGATTTATCCATTGGTACCCCAACGTCGGTTATTGGAAGTTCAGGAGATCGCAGACTATGTGTTGTATTTAGCAGGTGAACGGGCGAAAGGAATAACCGGGCAGGCGGTCGTGATTGATGGGGGGTATACCTCGCAATGAAGGTGGCACGGGTCATTGACATATAAAAACTATGAAATTGGTAACGGAATATCAAGTTCTACCTGTGGAATTAGCCGATTTGGGGGAAGGTCCCGTTTGGGACGATCAGCTTAATAGGTTGCTTTGGGTAGATATTGTCAATGGCAAAGTCCTCGCTTGGTATCCCGAAACCAGTCAGACGGAAACGTATTCCTTTACCGGTCAAATCGGCGCACTTGCACTCACTCCCCAATCGAACCATGTGGTGGCTGCGACAGATACTGGATTTGCGTTGCTCGACTTAGAAACCGGCGAGAGAAAAGATATTGGAGACCCGGAAGCCGACTTGCACGACAACCGTTTCAACGATGGAAAATGTGACTCGCGTGGTCGCTTCTGGGCGGGCTCGCTGAACGAAGAAGGACGTAACGATGCGGCGTTATATATGTTGGATCGCTCGGGCACGATTTCAAAGAAAATCGAGGGCGTATCGTGCTCCAATGGCTTGGCCTGGTCGGCGGACGATCGTACATTTTATTATATCGATACACCGACCCAGCAAGTGGTGGCATATGATTTCAACGTGGCAACCGCAAAGATAGCAAACCGCCGTGTGGTAATCAACGTGCTGTCTTCAGACGGCTGGCCGGATGGAATGACAATCGATGGGGAGGGCATGTTGTGGGTGGCGCTGTGGGGTGGATGGAAGGTGGTGCGATGGAATCCGCATACGGGGAAAAAACTGCAGGAGATTAGACTGCCCGTGTCACAAGTAACTTCTTGCACTTTTGGTGGAAGGAATCTTCAGGATTTATACATTACTTCCGCAAGGAAAGGGCTCACAACAAGCGAGTTAGTCTTAGAGCCCCATGCCGGCGCATTGTTCGTGGCCAAAGGCGTAGGCGTACAAGGCGTACCGCCAGCGAGGACAATTTTCGGTTTATAGCCTTCCGTTTGCACTTTTATATTAGCTTTGCGTAGTCAAGTGTCATGCAATTGGCATTAGCAGATTGTTTAAGTAGCAGATTGTTAACCAAAGTTATTGATTAATGAAACCATCATGATTTTCAAAATCAAACAGCGGAATGATTAAACGGCTTCAGCCATCTTGAATGCCGTTGAAGTCAAACACAAATGAAAAATCATGATAGCTTCATCACCAAAAAAACAAATTTAGACAGATGAAAAAACGTAACTCACACAAACCGAGTGCAACCCGTAGGGATTTTATTAAGACGGGAGCAATGGCAGCTGCCGGTTTCATGATCGTACCGCGGCATGTATTGGGCGGGGCAGGATTTATTGCCCCCAGTGATAAGTTAAATATTGCCGGCGTCGGCGTGGGTGGTAAGGGCCATTCGGACGTAAGGAACGCCTGGAATAAGGGTAAGGAAAATATCGTGGCGCTGGTAGATGTCGATTTGAATAAGGGCAAGTCATGCTTCGATGAATTCCCTAAAGCCAAGAGATACCAGGATTATCGCAAGATGTTGGATGAAATGGGCAAAGACATCGACGCAGTAATCGTATCTACGCCCGACCACACCCATGCGATTGTCGCACTGACTGCCATGGAGATGGGTAAACACGTGTATGTCCAAAAACCGCTCGCCCATAGTCTGCATGAAACGCGGGTGCTAACAGAAGCGGCTAGGAAATACAAGGTAGTGAGCCAGATGGGTAACCAGGGTGCATCCAATCCGGGCCAACTGCAGTTATTGGAATGGTTTGACCAAGGGTTAATCGGCCCTGTACATGAAGCGCACGTTTGGACAAACCGCCCCGTATGGCCGCAAGGTATCCCATTCCCCACACAGAAGGACCCCGTTCCTGATTATTTAGATTGGGATTTGTGGGTTGGCCCGGCAGAATGGGTGGATTATAGTCCGGCCTGGCATCCGTTCAAATGGCATGGCTGGTGGAACACCGGTACCGGTGCCTTGGGTGATATGGGTTGCCATTTGATTGATTCTGCTTTCCGCACGCTCCGGTTGGGCTATCCAACAGAGGTTGAAGCGAGCGTAGGCCAGGTGTTTATTAAAGATTGGGAAGCGGAATATATCCCCGAAGGCTGCCCGCCATCATCGGTCATCCAACTTAAATTTCCGGAAACAAGCCATAACAAGTCGGAAATGAAACTGAACTGGTATGATGGTGGTATCCGCCCGTTCCATCCAGACCTAATTCCGGCGGACGATCCGTTGGGAGACCCCGATAGCAGCAACGGTGTGATGCTGATCGGCTCGAAAGGTGTAATTATGTGTGGCACGTATGGACACCATGCCAAGCTATATTTGAAAGGTGGTGAAACAAGAGCCATGGCTGAGGGTGCATTTAAGAACAGCTACTCAGATATGCCTGAGTTCGGACATCAGGTGGCTTGGACAGATGCCTGCAAAGCTGGTTTTGATAGCAAGGCGCATAAAGCATTGACTTCGTCTTTTGATTACGCGGGCCCATTGAGTGAGACGGTCATTATGGGTAACCTAGCCATCCGTAGCTATATGCATCGGGAACCGAATGCAGACGGTAAGGGATTCAGCTTCACCGGCCGTAAGCGCTTGATATGGGATGGGGAGATGCAAAAGATAACCAACTACGAGCCCGCAAACCAGTTTGTGAAACGGAAGTATCGCGAAGGCTGGAGGCAAGTGTAGGCACTTGTGATAATTTAACTGTTTTTTATCCCTGCGTGATTTAACAATATCGAATCATGTCGGGTTCATGATTTAGCCCCGATTCTCCTTGTTTCGGGGCTTTTTAGTTTGATAGCTTTTCCGCAAATTTCACCCCCTTACCGTCCTTAATATCCTGCTCAGCTTGCAGAATTTCGGCGACGAAGCCATCCACCTATACCCTGAGCATCTTTGCCAGTTCGTGAATGAGCGGCAGGTGCTTTTTCTGTATTTTTTCAAAATGAGTTCCATAGCTATAAAGCTAATGAATTTTGAAATAATGAGTCACCGTAAGTAAGTACGTGGTACCGGGAAATTATATTAAATTTGGAAATCAATATTAAATAACTCAGTGAGATTATTTTTCTCGAAGTAGCTTTATCAAAATCGGATGACGATGCGCACGTTGCTTATTGCCCTTACCATACCGGCTGTTCTCGTCGCTTGTTCGTCCGTTCCTGATCGACAGGAAAGACACGGGGCGGGAAACCAGCGCAAACCTGCTATTGCGCGATTGGCTGGCGACGTTAACGTTACGCCATCGGTCAGCGTGTTGGACAAAGGGAAAGTATTGATATCGTATTCCGATTGTGCAGCGTGCCACAAAGCCGCCGATCGGAAGCGCGGTCCGGCATTTCAAGACATCGCCGCCCGATACCCGATGAATAGTACCTATATCGACATACTGGCTAAGCGTATCGTGCTGGGTACCAAGGGTGCATGGGGCAACGTGGTGATGCCCCCGCATCCCACCATTTCTGAAGAAGATGCTAGGACCATGGTGATGTATATCCTGTCCTCGGATCGAGAAAGTGAGTAGCCGTCTTGATACCACAGCCATGAAGGTACAGGATGTCCATTTGCCAAAAATCAACCATCTTTAGCAAGTGTAACCGTAGTGCCGGTAATCGGATCGCGACTGACCGTAGATTATTTATAGACCTAGAAGGTTTTTATTCCTGTTTTGATTGGGCGCTCGCTGCATCTTTTAACGTATATATGAATATGATGAAGGAATATATGACAATCAGGTTCGGGCTTTTGTCCGCTTGTATTTTCCTCTTCAACATTGTATGGGTTTATGGACAGGTGTTTTCGGGACCGCAATTGGTTTCCAGTTCAGAGGCCGACACGTGGGTGGCTATCGATGATATCGGCAGACCGTTGCCTGCCGAGGTGCATGAAGGGATTCGGGAGGGGCGCTTCGTTGGGATATTCTATTTTCTGTGGCATGGTGCACATGGTTACGATACGAATAGAAGCAGTGAAAATTCCAAATTGGGTGAAATTCTCGAGAAATTGCCTGCTGACACCGTAAGCCCATACAACATAACTGAAATCCTTGCTGCTAATCCAAGTGCTCCGAAATACGGGCCATTGTCTGCGTGGCACCACTGGGCAGAACCGTATTTTGGTTATTACCTATCAGATGATGAGTGGGTAATCAGGAAGCATGGACAATTATTGGCCGATGCGGGTGTTGATGTGATGATTTTTGATGTCACAAACGCCTTTATCTATCTGGATCAGGTCAGCAAGATCGTGGAAGTGTTTCGGAAAATGCGAAAAGAAGGGCAATCCACCCCCAGGTTTGCTTTTATGGTTAACTCATCTCCCCAGGAGCAGGTGAGGCGTTTGTACGATCATATTTACGAAAAGGAGCTGTTTAAGGATTTATGGTTCTACTGGAAAGGCAAACCACTGATGCTCGCTCCTGAGGAAGGGTTTGATGATGAAACACGGGAATTCTTTACCCGACGGCAGTCGTGGGCCTTCAGCGATGCCCCAAAGGGGTGGGATGACTGGTTTGGGAATGGCCGGAATAAATGGACGTGGGTTGATCAAATACCGCAGGCATACGGCTGGAACGAAAACGACAGTTCGGCTGAGCAGATCAGTGTATCCATCGCCCAGCATGCCACCTATTATAATGTTGGACGGAGCCATCATAACGGACAACAGCCGGCTCCTGAATATGAGGATTCCGGTGCGGGGCTATATTTTGAAGAGCAATGGGAGCGTGCGTTGGCTGTCGATCCGGAGTTTGTTTTTATAACCGGCTGGAATGAATGGATTTCCTTCCCCTTCATCATGGATTCACCGCTCACATTCGATGGAAAGCCGTTGAGATTTCTCAATAAACAGTTAACCATGGGCGACGTGTTCTTCATCGATTGCTACAATGATGAATATAGCCGTGATGCCGAGCCGGTAAAGGGGCTCTTCGGTGACAACTATTATTATCAGATGGTCTCCAATATAAGGAAGTTTAAAGGCACAAGGAAACGCGGCAATTATCGTGGTATAGATCGTATTACCGTTGATGGGCGTTTCGATGATTGGAAAGCGGTAGAAGCAACTTATTACGACGACCGCGGCGATGTTTACCACCGCCGCCACGCTGGATGGGGAAGAATTGCAGAATACAGGGATGAAACTGGCCGAAATGATTTTGTACTGTGCAAAACCGCAAGTGATTCGTCTTATGTTTATTTTTATGTAAAGACCGCGGCTCCCATCACTCCACCGTCGTCAAAAGATTGGATGCGATTGTTTATTGGCGTTCGTGCAGAGCGTACAGATAGCGGATGGCAAGGTTTTCATTTTTTGGTGAACCGGGAACCGATTAACGATACCTTGGTTAGGATAGACCGTATCACCAACAACCCTTTTGATTTTTTACCTGTTGGTACGGCGGATTTTCGTTTAAAAGGCAACGAGATGGAGGTAAAGGTTGCAAAAGAGGTATTGAATATTGTTGGTGATTGCTTTGAAATCGATTTCAAGTGGATGGACAATGTACCGCTTGACGGAGATGCTATGCATTGGCTCGATAAAGGTGATACGGCTCCGAACGCACGGTTCCGATATCGGTTTGGAAAAAACAGCGAATAGCCCTTTTTTTAACACAAAGACATTGTTGTATGAGCATTTTGAAATTTTTATGGGTACTCTGCGTGATCTTGGTGACCACTGAAGTGCGTGCACAGGTCGAAATCGAAAAATGGGGGGTGTTTGAAAAGACGCTTAAAGGCCCGGAATCTGGCAATCCGTTCACGGATATCGAGCTGACAGCTTGGTTTGTGAATGGAAACGATACCGTGGAGGTACAGGGTTTTTACGATGGCGACGGGCGTTACATGTTTCGGTTCTCTCCCGATAACGAAGGGGTATGGAAGTACCGGACCTCCAGTAATGTAAAAAAACTGGATCGCCGCACAGGTGACTTTCGCTGTATTCCAGCCCGCACCCATAACCATGGTCCGGTCGATGTGAGAGGCACATTCCGGTTTAGCTACCGGGATGGTACGCCATATGTTTGCGTAGGGACCACATTGTATGCGTGGGTTCACCAGGGCGATAGCCTTGCGGAAGTCACGTTGAACACCTTGTCCCGTGGTTATTTCAATAAAGTGCGGATGTGTATCTTTCCCAAAGCATACTGGTGGAACCAAAATGAACCTGAAATGTACCCGTTCGAGGGGGACCCGCTTGAAAACTGGGATTATTCTCGCTTTAACCCAACCTATTTTCAAAATATTGAACAACGAATTCAGCAGTTGGACTCGCTTGGTATCCAAGCGGATTTGATCGTGTTTCATCCCTACGACAGGTGGGGGTTTTCGAAGATGGATAGCTTAACGGATGACCGTTACATCCGATACATCATCGCCCGATTTTCTGCGTATAAGAACGTTTGGTGGAGTATGGCGAATGAGTTTGACTTTTTGGAGGATAAGACTATGGAGGATTGGGATCGCTATATCCGTATGTTTGCGAAGCAGGATCCTCACCAACGTTTACGTGGTATCCATAATGGAGTAGCCATGTACGACCACACCAATCCATTACTTACCCACGCCAGTATCCAAATGAAGGAGGTGGAAAGGGGTAAAGAATTCAGGAACACCTATAAAAAACCAGTTATTTTCGATGAGTGTCTTTATGAAGGTAATGTCCCGTGGTTTTGGGGGCAGCTTACGCCCGAAGAGATGGTGCAGAAATTCTGGGAAGGCGCCGTAAATGGGGTGTATGTTGGCCATGGGGAGACCTATCTGACGACCATCCGCACAGATGTTCCAGTTCAAGAGAATGACGACGTACTGTGGTGGTCGAAGGGTGGGGTGTTGAAGGGTAAAAGCCCCGATCGAATCTTATTCCTTCGGCATTTGCTGGAATCGGGTGCAGGATCAAAAGAAGACAGCCCGGATGATTATCTGATTTATCTGGGCACACACCAGCCAGCCCTCCATCTCCTTGAGTTTACTGAAGGCATATATGATATCGATGTTATCGATACATGGAATATGACCATTTCCAAATCTGAAAAGGAATATTCCGGTTATAGTTTAATCCGGATGCCACAGCGGCCATATATGGCGCTTCGGGTGAAGCGAAAGAAATGATTAGGTAGCTAACCAAGGTTTATGTATTTGCTAAATAATATGAGTAGAACGAACGCAATCAACTTCAGGCAACCGAACGTCCGACGGATAATGGTAATATTGGTGTTCTGTTTTTTGTCTTCCGTATCAATGGGCCAAAAAAGGGTATACGTGGACCAATGGGAGCCGATAGAAATTACATTCAGCAGCGTAGTGGCATATGACAATCCAGTATACGATGCGGTATTAGAATCCACGTTTGTATCACCATCGGGCGAGCAACACCATGTGGAGGGTTTTTGGGATGGTGGAAATAACTGGAAAATTCGGTTTATGCCGAATGAAAAAGGCGTGTGGCATTACAGAACGCACTGTACGGATACAGCGAACCACACATTACACAATCAATCGGGCACATTCAGGTGTCGAAAGAATAAATCGCGACTGGAAATCTATGAGCACGGTAAGGTAACCCACGAGGCTGGCAATTACCACATCACTCATGCTGATGGCACCCCTTTTTTCTACCTGGGCTGTACGGCTTGGAATGGAGCAATGCGTTCCACTGATGGGGAATGGGCAACCTACCTTAAGCATCGGAGAGCGAATAACTATTCGGTCATCCAGTTTGTAACCACGCAATGGCGGGGGCTCCCACCAGAGGCATTGGAAGAGATCGCTTTTACCGGTGTTGAGCCGATAAATGTCAATCCGGTTTTTTTTCAGCAGCTCGATAAGAAAGTCGAACAAATCAATGCAGCGGGCTTGGTTGCTGCACCGATTATGCTTTGGGCATGGTCTGGAAAGGGTAATCCCGGCAAAGACTTGCCGGTTCCGAGCGCGGTAAAGTTGGCAAAATATATCAAAGCTCGGTATGATGCCTATCACGTGATATGGAATTTGGGAGGCGATGGTGTGTTCACGGGCGATAATGAGGTCCGATGGAAACAAATCGGTCACGAAGTATTTGGCGACAGGCGAGCCAACCAAAGTATGGTTACCCTTCATACAGCGGGTTTCCAATGGTATGGCCGTGCATATGATGGAGCGTCTTGGCTGGATATGATTTCATATCAAACCGGTCACACCAACTCTGCGAATGCCGTGCGTTGGAAAACCCGTGGCCCTGTTGTCAGTGATTGGAAAGATCTCACGCCACGCCCCATCATCGATACGGAGCCGGCGTATGAGGGACAGGGGGAGCGCGAGAACGATTACGAAGTGAGGAAAAGTAGTTTATGGAGTTTGTTCAGTGCACCGGTTGCTGGGGTTGGCTACGGTGCTTGGAGCACGTGGCCGTGGCTACGGGTAGGAGAGACTTCATACAACCACGGCATGAAAGAACCATCGAAATATGACTGGGAAGACGGTATCAACAGCAAGGCGAGTATCCAAATCGGTCGGCTCCCGGCGTTTTTTAATCAATTCGAATGGTGGCGTCTAAAGCCCGCACGCGACGTCGTTACATCGCAGCGTGAGGGCGACCAGGTGTTGAATACAATCAGTGTATTAACTGATGAAGATGCTGGAGTGATGTTGGTGTATGTGCCGGTAGCACAAACGTTTGAATTGACGTACGAAAATGCTGAGCAAATTAAAGATGCCGTTTGGTATTATCCAGCTACAGGTACGTACGAGTCAGCGGACGTAGATCGTAGCAACAACATTATTGAAGCCATGTCGAAAAGCGATACTGATGTGATTTTGGTACTTACAAAGTGATCACCATGAAGGTACAGGATGTCCGTTTGGAAATAAAAGCTTTTTTTAGCAACTGTAAACTTAACAGTAAGCTGATGAAAACTCTTTTCCGACCGCTTTTGGGTATTTCTATAAGTGCATGGCTGGCACTTTCGTGTGTGCCCGATACGAAACAAGCCGATTGGGACACGATGGCGAGCGTGTTTGCGGAAGCTCCAGATTCCATTCAGACCTCCGTCTACTGGTATTGGATTTCCGACAATTTGTCGAAAGAAGGGGTGGTCAAAGACCTACATGCCATGAAGCGCGCAGGGATAAACCGCGCATTTATCGGTAACATCGGGCTGGATGATCTGCCCGAAGGCGCTTACGGCAAGGTGAAACTATTTACCGACGAATGGTGGGATATCTTGCATACCGCACTGAAAACAGCTACGGAGCTCGATATCGAAATCGGTATTTTCAATAGCCCGGGATGGAGCCAGTCGGGTGGCCCGTGGGTAAAACCCAACCAGGCGATGCGTTACCTGGCTGCGGCAGATACCTTGGTAAGCGGACCGTTGGCTTTCAACGGCGTGCTCCCGGCGCCGCAGGGGGATTTTCAGCGCGTAAATGTACTCGCATTTCGTGTGCCTGAAGGTTATGGTAGTACATTGGCAGATCTCAGTCCGAAAATACAGGCTGGAAATGGACAATCGCCTGCAAACCTGATGGATAACAACCGTGCGACGGAAGTGAAGGTTGCTGGGGGGCAGTCCTCGACCTTTACCTTTTCGGTGGATGAGCCGTTTACTGCTCGTAGCTTAACGGTAATTCCCGCTCAACGGAACATGGGATTCAGTGTAACGCTGGAAGTTGAGGACGGTGGTGCTTTCCGTCGTGTGCGATCGTTTGACCTTGACCGTACCAACAATATGTTAAGCGTCGGTTTTGAACAATACGCTCCGGTGTCGGTGTCGTTTGAGGCAACCTCGGGCCGTGTATTCCGGTTGGTTATCGATAACATACGGGGTGATGCCGGTATAGCGGAGGTACAACTCGCCGCCTCATCCAGGGTAGAGCGTTTCAAAGAAAAATCGCTGGCCCGTATGCACCCCACGCCATTACCTTATTGGCATGACTATCAATGGGAACGGCAGGTGGAGCCGGAAGACGAGAAATATACCGTATCGCCCGATGGTGTGGTCGATATCACGGCCAATGTAGACAGTAATGGTGTGTTATCGTGGGATATTCCGGAGGGTGAATGGCTGGTGTTGCAGACGGGTATGGTGCCAACCGGGGTGACCAACGCTCCGGCCAGTCCCGAAGGTCGTGGATTGGAAGTGGATAAAATGAACCACGAGCATGTGCTTAAACATTTTGATGCCTTTTTGGGGGAGATACTCAAACGGGTGCCGGCTGGAGACCGGAAAACATTCAAAGTGGCCGTGCAGGATAGCTACGAAACCGGTGGCCAGAACTGGACAGATGGGTTTGCTAATAAATTCAAGGATGCTTTCGGCTATGACCCTACCCCTTATATCCCGGTTTTTTATGGCCATGTGGTGGGTAGCCAGGACCAGTCTGACCGCTTCCTATGGGATGTACGACGTTTCGTTGCTGATAAAATTGCCTATGAATACGTAGGTGGTTTACGTGATGTGAGCCATAAGCATGGGCTGACGATATGGCTTGAAAACTATGGACACTGGGGCTTCCCCGGTGAGTTCCTTCAGTACGGTGGCCAGTCGGATGAGGTAAGTGGGGAGTTTTGGAGTGAGGGTGAATTGGGCGATATTGAAAACCGTGCAGCTTCGTCTGCCGCCCATATCTACGGGAAAAATAAGGTGTCGGCGGAGTCGTTTACAGCGGGCGGCAATACATTTGGCCGCTATCCGGCCATGTTCAAACAACGAGGCGACCGCTTTTTCGCGGAGGGTATCAACAATACGCTACTGCACGTGTATATCCATCAACCGTATGAAGATAGGTTGCCGGGTGTGAATGCGTGGTTTGGCAACGAATTCAACCGCCTCAATACGTGGTACGACGATATGGATGGCTTCATCGATTACTTGAAGCGTAGCAATTACATGCTCCAGCAAGGGCGGTACGTGGCTGACGTGGCATATTTTATCGGCGAAGACGCACCGAAAATGACGGGTGTGCAAGACCCCGCCTTGCCAAAAGGATATTCGTTCGACTATATCAATGCCGAAGTAATCCTTAACCGGATTACCATGGAGGATGGCCGATTCACCCTGCCTGACGGCCTGTCTTACCGCGTATTGGTACTGCCTAAGTTGGAAACCATGCGCCCGGAACTATTGCGTAAAATAGCGGAACTGGTTGAGGATGGGGGCATCGTGCTGGGACCGAAGCCGGCGCGATCACCAAGCTTGGCTGATTACGGCAACGCAGACCAAGCTATCCGCGAAATCGCGGATAAAATGTGGGGAAACACTGACGGCGCGCAACGCACAGAGCAGGTCTACGGAAATGGATTGGTTCTTAACGGCTTTTCTATGCAGGAGGCCCTCGATAAGGCCGGTGTGGCCCCGGACGTGGCATTGGAAGAAGGCGATCCGGTGCTATTCATACACCGCACACTGCCTGACGGCGACATCTATTTTGTCTCCAACCAAGCAGCTACGGAAATCCAATTAAACCCGACGTTCCGCGTCCAAGGTAAACAGCCTGAGTTGTGGGATGCCGTGCACGGAACATTGCGGGAGCTGCCAGAGTTTATCGAGCGTGATGGCGGTACCGCAGTCCCCTTGGAATTGGACGCCTACGAGAGTGCATTCATTATCTTCCGAAAGGCTGCGACAACTGCAAGTGGACAGAATTTCCCCGACGCAGAAGAAGAGGTATCGGTAGCGGGCCCCTGGCAGGTCACCTTTGTGAAGCCCGACTCCACCACGTTTAAGCGCCAGTTTGATACATTGGTAGATTGGGCCACACAGCCGGATACCGCAGTGGCTTATTTCTCGGGAAGTGCTTACTATACGAAAGATCTGCCAGCTGTGCAGTTGGCGGATGGCGGCCGGATTCACCTCGATTTGGGTAATGTCGTGGCCGTGGCCAAGGTGAAAGTGAATGGCCAGGACGTTGGTGGTGTGTGGACACCCCCTTATCGTTTGGATATCACGGACGCTTGGCAGGAGGGAAATAATACGGTTGAAATCAAGGTGGTCAACACCTGGGCTAACCGCCTCATTGGGGACTGGCGATTACCGGCGGACCAACGGTCTACGTGGACCATCGTGAATCCCTATTCGGCCGAAAGTCCGCTGCATCGCTCAGGGTTGCTAGGCCCGGTGACACTTGAGGTATATAATCGGTAAATAAATAACGGATGTACAACCCGGGTAATATCAGGTATTTGTTTACGCTTCTTTTCGCTGTGATGGCGTTAGCGCACTCGCCAGTTCGCGCCCAGTACGTTTTACCGACCCCGCAGCATCTAGCAGTACACGATAATCGAATCCAATTCCCTTCTACTGTCCGTGTTTATCTAGATAAGAAAATCAAAGCAGATAAGGCGTACGTACAGGAATTACTGGCAGAAATTGGTTTTACCCCCGTTTTTGAAAGACGGAAACAACAGGCAGACATCGTGCTGCAATACGATGCCTCGAAGCAGGGTGAGGCATACAGCTTACGTATGGAAGATACGGATAGTGGCCATACGATTCAAGGACTTGCGAGTACGGCTAATGGTTTGATTTACGCCCTCCAAAGCCTACGCCAACTGGGCGGAAAACAACCTGATGGAAATGTCGTCGAACTACCCATATTCGAGATAGAAGACGCGCCCTATTTCAGTTGGCGAGCGTTTATGCTTGACGAAAGCCGGCACTTTCATGGCAAGAAGACTGTAAAGCGGCTGTTGGATGAGATGGTGCGCCTGAAGTTAAACACGTTTCATTGGCATTTGGTAGATGACCCGGCGTGGCGTATTGAAATCAAGAAATACCCGTTGTTGACGGAAGTTTCTTCTAAGGGCGACCACACGCACATGACGCAAGGAGTCAACCCGGCAAAGTGGGATAGTCTATACAACGGAAAGCCGGGATCGTTCTACACGCAGGATGATATCCGCGAAATTGTTGAATATGCTGGAGTACGAGGGATACGCGTTATCCCAGAAATAGAAGTGCCAGGGCATGCTTCCGCTGCTATTTATGCTTACCCGTGGCTTGGCGCGTCTAGCAAGGCGGCTGGCAAACCGGTACACAGCGACTTATATGACGTGACCGACCCCCGTGTAGAACAGTTTCTGCACAACGTGCTGGATGAGGTTGTCCGTCTTTTCCCGAGCGGTATCATTCATATCGGCGGTGATGAGGCAAATTATGACCATTGGCGGAAGTCGGCGGCGATCAATGAATTCATGAAAGATAACGCGCTTCCTACATATGCAGATTTACAGGTTTGGGCCATTAATCGGATGTCCAACTATATCTCTTCTAAAGGGTATCGTATGATTGGGTGGAATGAGATTACAGGCGATAACATACGCGAGGAAGCCCATGTCGAAGCTGGTAAATCCGAGCAGCTGGCGCCGGGCACGATTGTCCAGTTTTGGGATGGGGATGTGAGTCTCGTGAATAAGGCGATTGCCAAAGGATACGATGTGGTCAATTCAAACCGGTTTTTCACCTATTTGGATTATCCTTATGAGGTGACGCCGTTTGAGAAGGCGTATTCATTTGATCCGATACCCGAAGGTATAGCGCCACAGGACCGACATAAAATTTTGGGGTTGGGTTGCCAGATGTGGGGTGAGTTTACACCGACGGTAGAACGGTTGAACTTCCAGATCTTTCCGAGACTGGCTGCGTTTGCTACGATCGGTTGGGTGAGCCCCGAAAGAAAACTTCCTTATGATGTGTTTCGCAAGCATCTTCAACCCATTGAGGCCATTTGGAAAGAAAAAGGATACTTAAAAGATCAATTAGACAGATACTAAAATATTGGATATGAGTAAAATGAGATTTATTACGAAGAGGTATTTCGGTTTATCGATTTTTTTGGCGTGCGGCTTAGGAGCATTTGCGCAGCCCTTTGCGGGTATCGACGACCTCGGTAGGGTGTTGCCACAAAACAAAGAAACCGGCAGTCCGAAAGCAAATCGGCAGGTAGGCTTGTTTTACTTCCTGTGGCAAGGCCACCAAGGCTCACCGACGTCCGAACGGGTTTGGGATCTGACCAAGTTGCAGATGGAAGCACCAGCCGTGTTCGAAGATTTTGACCATCCCGGATGGGGCGGTGGTGCGGGGCGGCCGGGAAAGTATTACTTCTGGGGCGAGTCTATCTACGGCTACTATCGTGGCGATGACTATTGGGTACACCTGAAAAACATTCAATTACTCACGGATGCGGGTGTAGACTTTCTGGTCCTCGACGCCACTAACCGGATTACCTACACGCACGAGGTTGATGTGTTGATGCAGGCAACGGAGGCCGTAAGGAAACAGGGTAAGCAGCCACCAAAAATTGTCTTCTATACGAATACGAAGTCTGGCGAAGGCATGCAGGAGATATACGATAACCACTACAAAGACGGCGCCCCTTATCGTAATCCCGAGTGTTGGTATTACTTGGAGGGCAAGCCGCTGATCATTGGCATATCTGAACAAGCCGCTGGAAAGGACTATGAACACTTTTTTACCATCAGGGAATCGCAGTGGCCCAACGAACCGGAAAAAGTAGATGGATGGCCCTGGATTGAGTTCCAGCGCCCGCAGAAAGTGTATACCAATCACAAAGGGAAAAAGGAGATCGTAAATGTTTCGGCGGCTCAGCACCCCAATTTGGACGCTTCGATGGGCGGGTCGGCATTTTACGGTGCCGACGGCAACTGGGGCCGAAGCTATCGGAACGGCTCGCCGGGAAACCCTGAAACCGATATATTATACGGTTACAATATTCAAGAGCAATGGGATTTTGCATTGAAGCAAAACGTTCCCTTCGTTTTTATTACAGGTTGGAACGAGTGGATAGCGGGTAAATGGCGGCGTACCAGTGGAAACCAAAACCACGCGTTGTTTGTAGACCAGGCCAACTCGGAATATAGCCGCGACATCGAGCCGGCTTGGACGAGCGGCCTCAGAGACACCTATTATATGCAGATGGTAAGCAACATCCGCCGTTATAAGGGCACGGAAAAGGTGCGCGCAAACAAGGTGAGTAAACGCAAAATAGCCAGTTGGTCCGACTGGGACAAAATCAACGCGTGCTACGTCGATTATGTTGGCGACATATTGCATCGCAATCATCCAGGCGCCCAGTCCGAACCGAAGGTCATCTATGATAACCAAACCGGACGTAATGACTTCGACACCCTGAAAGTGGCAGCTAGTACGTCGTCGTTGCATTTTTATGTGAGCACGGTAAATGATATCACGGAAGTTTCCGGAGACGATTGGATGACGTTGTGGCTCAATATCGACCAATCGTACCAATCAGGATGGAATGGCTTCGATTTCCGTGTGGTGCAGGGCAACCGGCTGGAACAATACACCGACGGGAGCTGGAAACGCGTAGGAGAAGTGACTTATCGTGTCGCGGGCAACCGGTTGATGTTGGAAATTCCGCTTAAGTCGCTGGGCCTGCGATCGGCCGGTGATATCGAATTCAAATGGTCTGATAACATGCAACAAGCAGACCCGATTGACTGGTATATCAATGGCGACGCTGCTCCAGGAGGAAGGTTTACCGTGTGGGCTAAGTTCTGACAGGAGCCGGCTAGAAGCACTATAACTCTTCCTCGCGCTCCAGCATCAGGATGGCACTTTGCGGCACAATGAAATATTTTTCTCCCTGATATTGGATCTCGGTGGCTGCGGCGACGTGGAAAATGGCTAAATCACCTTCCTTTGCTTGCAAGGGGATGTATTTAACCTTTTCCTCTTGTGGCTTCCAGGCGTCATCCTCTTCTGCTGGTACAGGCAATACATAGCCTGGCCCGGTTTTCATCACATAGCCCCATTGTACTTTCTCCTTTTCGTGCACGCCGGGGGGGAGGTACAATCCTGTGGCCGTCCGTTCGTTCGGCACCGCAGGTTTAATCAGTATGCGGTCGCCGACAACAATCAGCTTTTTAAGCTTATTGTCTTGTGTGATATGCGTCGTCATATGCCAGTGAATCGTTTTTACGGATAGCTAGCAAAAGGCGTGCAGCAAGCTGTACGGGTGTCACTATGGCATCACTTCATTCGAAGAGGCTGTTATTTCTTGCCAAAAAATCTGCCTATCATGCCACTTATATCTTCAACGCCCGGGTTGCTTATACCGCCACTGCTCGTATCGTTCGGCAGTATACCCCATGTTTTCCGAGATTTCGTAACTTGCCCGCCATTAAAATGAAGCAACATGACCCATACTGAAAAGCTAGTTGCCATCCGCAGCTTAATGGAACAGAACCATATCGATGCCTACATCATCCCTTCGTCAGACCCACACATCGGCGAGTACCTGCCCGACCGCTATAAATGCATTGCCTGGGCATCGGGTTTCACGGGGTCGGCCGGCACGCTGGTCATTACCCCTAAGTTTGCTGGTCTGTGGACCGATTCGCGGTATTTCGTACAAGCCCGCGAACAGTTGGCCGAAAGCGGCTATGAATTGGTCAAGTTGAAGGTACAGCATGCAGAGGAATACGCCGATTGGTTGGCAGCGAATTTGCCGGCAGAAGCTACCGTGGCGTTTGATGGTTGGTTGATGCCGGCAGCGTCGGCAGCCGCTGTCCGGAAGCCGTTACTCGCCGCTGGCGTGGACGTACTGGAGAACGTGGATCTGCTGACGCCATTGTGGCGGGATAGGCCTCCATTGCCCGAAAATCCTGCGTACCTCCTTGATGAGGCGTTTACCGGCGAGTCTACCTCAGCCAAGCTCGTGCGCTTGCGCGCCAACTTGCGGAAGCATCACGCGGATGCACATGTTATCTCATCGTTGGATGATGTCGCCTGGTTACTGAACATGCGGGGCAGCGACGTCGTTTGCAACCCGGTGGTGCTGGCGTTCGTGCTGGTTACCGAAGAGGTGACCACGCTGTTTATCAACCAAGCCAAATTATCCCAGCAGGACCGGTTATCGCTGCGTAAGTGGGGAGTGGAAACAGCAGACTATGCACAGGTGGGGGCGCGCTTGGCCGAGCTGTCGGGTAAAACGTTCCTGCTCGATCCCCGGCGTACCTGCGGCCATATATACAACATGTTGCTGCCTGATGTGCAAGAAGATATTAACCCAACCACGCATTTCAAAGCAGTGAAAAATGATGTGGAGATCCTGCATATCCGCGATACGATGGTGAAGGATGGGGTTGCACTCACGCGGTTTTTCAAGTGGTTGGAAGAGACAGTTGGTAAGGAAACCATTTCGGAGTTATCACTGGCCGACCGTCTCCGCCAATTCCGTTCCGAGCAAGATGGGTTCGTCGGCGAAAGTTTCGATACGATAGCTGGTTACCGCGCCCACGGAGCGTTACCTCACTATAAAGCTACAGCGTCTAGCAACACCGAATTACGACCCGAGGGGCTTCTCTTAATTGATTCGGGCGGCCAATACCGTACAGGTACCACAGACATTACCCGTGTGGTGTCATTGGGCAACGTTACCGGGGAAGAGCGGGTCGACTATACACTCGTGCTTAAAGGGATGATCGAGGGAAGTAGCGTGGTCTTCCCCCAGGGAACCAAGGGCTACCAGATCGATGCCATCACACGGAAACCCCTTTGGGATGAGTTGCGCAATTACGGTCACGGCACGGGGCATGGCGTCGGGTTCTTCCTTAACGTCCATGAAGGGCCACATACCCTTAACGGCGCAGCGGTCGATGTGCCTATTGAACGGGGGATGGTAACATCCATCGAGCCGGGCTTGTACCGCGAAGGTGCTTACGGTATCCGTATCGAAAACCTGGTATTGAGTGTGGACCATGCGGATACGTTGTTTGGTTCCTTTATGGCATTCGAAACGTTGACCCTTTGTTACATCGATACCCAATTGGTTGATCGGTCACTCCTCGAATCAAAGCATATCGTCTGGTTGAATAACTACCACGCGATGGTATATGATCGGTTGGCCCCCCATTTGGACGAGCAGGAGCGGCAATGGCTGGCAAAAAGAACGGTAGCGATTTAGTTCCGTTGGGTCTAAAAAATGGAAGAGCCGGTTACCGGGCGGCAACCAGCTTCTTCCTACCTATTAAAACAAACCAAAATCTTTATGGGCCTTGCGGCCGATTTTATTCTTTCCTATAAATGGTAGCTTTTTCAGCTATATGTTTTTTATCAACCCCAACGTTGCATTATTATCTTCCAAAAAATACCCCGCTAGCGGTTGATTACTGGTACAAACATAAAATTAAAATCCAATTTCTCCTAGTTAAAAAGTGTTAAATTATTATTTTTTTTTGGGTTACGGGTGCTCACTTAAACAAAATTATTTACCTCTAAACTGCTTTTTTAATGTTGTTGTATTGCTAATTCTGTTTAGCTACCATGCCGGTTGCTCTGCATCATGCTGGTTGCTGAACCCATGGTTGATTGACGCTATGCGGTGGCCGATGTGGAGAGGTATGGTTGTTTTAAAAAAGAAAAGCCACGGTGAGGTGGCTTTTCTTACGTTGTTTTTTCGGTAGGAAGTTAATTAACGTCCCAGAAGAGTTTGGTGTTTACATTGTCTTGATCACGTACAGCGTTATAATTTTCTGCGTTGTATGTGCTTTCAGACGGCGGTAAGTTGAATTTTACCGGCACCGTTTTTTGGATGTCGGAATTTTGCACACGGAAATCAAACGTGGGATAATCATACCGCCTGATTTCAGACCAAGCTTGGACAGTTTGGATGATGCCGAAGTGAATCCATTTCTGGGTAGCAATCAGCTCGATTTTATTGCTCGCGCCGTCCCAATCCAAATTTGCCAAGTAGGTGTTCTTTTGGGTTTGGGTAGGGTCGGGGGGTGCCGGCACGGTGTTTTCGGCACTTGCGGCACGGATATCACGGTATAAGTCTACCGATGCATTAACTGCATTTACGAATGCAGTTTTTGCGGCGGTGGGATTACCGTTCTTTTGGTAATACTCGGCTAGCAATAAATTCGCTTCCGTTGCAGAAAACAGTACGCCCATGAAATATTCATTGCGGGAAATGGTAGAACGGTTGAAGATGGATATGGTGCCACCCCTTCCTAAGTTCGATTGTTCGGAACTGGTCAGCGATTGGTCCAATCCAATGAAATCTCCATCGGCTTCAGCTCCCGGTTCGAAGATAAAAGGCAGACGCGGGTCTTCGTTTTCGACCATATGGTCAATCATCCGTTTACTCGCTAGGTTGACGAGCCACCCTTCGGCTTCAAATGCACCGCGGATCCCCTTCGTTTGGATGCTATTGTCGTCGATGTTATGGATTTCCAACTGTGCGTTTTCCTCGTTTGTGGTAATCATCGGATAGGTAGATGGGTTGTTGATGATTTCCGCTAATTCCTGTGAAGCCCGGGATGCAAATTCTGTACTTTCTGACACGCGCATCAACATCCTGACCCGAAGCGAATTGCAGTATTTTTCCCATAATTCAATGTCGCCGCTATTGATTACATCTTGAGTGTTGAAGCGTTCTGTCATCGCAGGGGTTAACGTAATCGTGCGCAATTCATCGCTGATGGTTTTCAGATCGTCGAGCATGACAGTATAGATATCCTGCGCGCGATCATAAGCCGGATACGAGGACTGGTAGTCACTATTATTCGTGTTCAGTAAGCCTGCTTCCGTCCAGGGAATATCACCGTGTAAGTCAACGGTCTGCTGTGTTTGGTCATAAAAAAGCACTTTCGCCGCAAGATAAAATATCCGTTTCTCTTCTTGCTCCACAGCTACAGACTTCCTATAGATGTTTTCAAGCTCCTTAAATTGTGCTAGCCCCTCATAATAGCGTGTCCAACGGTCTTCTATCGCTGCGCCTCCCGGTACAAGGTGGTTCGCTTCGTTAACCCATCCTGAAATATGGAGGTACCTGAAGATCGTTGGTCTTAAGGTTACAAAAAGGTTTCCATAGTCTGGCACGATGAGTTGGCGATAGCTATAAATCATGCCCGAAAACTGCCGTTCAACAGTTGCTTCGGTTACTTTCGAGGGGTCACGGTAATAGTCGTCAAACGCACTTTTTTGACAGGAAGTGGTGTAGATTATTGAGGCAACTGATAACCCCATAAATATCAAATATCTTTTCATTTTCTGTTAATTTAGAAGCTAGCACGTAGCATTAAACCATAAGTTTTGGTTGCTGGGCTTGTCCCGGCGTTTGAGACCTGATTGATCCAGTTCGATCCGCCCGTCATTTGCTCAGGATCCAAATCTTTGATACTGCGGTAGATAAAGAACAGGTTCCGTCCGAAAGCGGACAGCTGAAGGTTTTTCGCCCCCAGTTTGGCAGCCATGTCGGTCGGTAGTCGGTACCCGATTGAGAGTTCCCGCATCTTGATGTAATTGTTTTTCTGAACATACAATTCGTAACGGGAACTGCTGTATTGCGGTCCGCCCCAATTGTATGTGCTGTTGTAATATACCGCTTGGGAAATGATATTTTCATTCGGAGTTCCGTCAGCCAGTACACCTTCCATCAGCATGCCATCATGGTAAACGGTTTCACCGTTCGGTCCTGTCTGGCCACTATGGGCGATGCCTTGATCGCCACTGATGTAGTAACTCAGGCCACCACTTGTCGCGTCCATGTAGTTCAGGCTCTCTTCCAGTAGTCCCCGGCTGATCATCCAATAAACGCCGGTTGGCATGACGTGCCCACCCCATCGGAAGTCTACGAGGGCATCCAGGGTGAAGTTTTTGTAAGCGAAGGTATTAATAAACCCGCCGGTTGCTTTCGGCATGGCATTGCCTGCCTTAATCCAACTATCTCCATCCAGTTGGTACAATCCATTGTCTTGGACAATTTTGTTTCCATTCGCATCGGTAGCAACAGGCCGAACCATGATGTCGCCCATGGGTTGTCCCACCCTAGATACGAGCTGGGCAGCCTGCCCGTCGTAATCACGGTGAAGTAATTCTTGGACACCCCCAGGCAACTCTTCGACAATGTTTTGATTCATGCCTACGTTAAGCACGGCATCCCATTGGAAGTTGTCGTTTCGGATCGGTGAACCAGTAATTGCGAATTCCCATCCTTTATTTCGCAGGGTGCCCACATTGGCCAGAATGGAGCGTGAGCCCATGGAAATCGGTAAGGTGTAATCGAGGATTTGATTTTCGATACGGCCGTTGTAATACGTGATATCGAAACCTAGGCGGTTGCTGAATAACCTAGTTTCTAAGCCAAACTCGACTTCTTGCTTGCGTTCGGGTTGGATGTTTTCATTGCCGAAGCCAGATGTCGGAACGGTGTTGTAAATTACTGCGGCACCTCCTTCGGTTTGTACGCCCATTGTTTGCTGGGTGTAGCTCAGGGCGCTTTTGTAAATGTCGGGATAGTTGCCCACGATACCCCATGATCCGCGGAGTTTCGCATAATCGAAGGCATCGGGCAATTCGAACGCATCGCTTAAAATTAAGCTGGAATTGACAGATGGGTAATAAAGTACATTGTTGTCGGGATGCATCGTGGAAATACGTTCGCGGCGCAGCGTACCTTCCAAAAACCAGAACTCCTTCAAATTGAAATTCAATGTCCCGAACACCGCATCCCGGAGCATGTTTCTACGGTAATTGTACCGGGAGTTGCCGCCGATGGTATTCACCGATGCGTTGATGTCGTACCAGTTCCGGACACTTAATCCGCTAGCCGTTTCCCGCTGCACATAGGTATCGAGACTTTTCGTGGCTGTATACCCAGCCATGGCGCCTATGGCCATGTCGGGGTTGATTTGTTTCTTGTAGTTGGCTAAGAGGTCAGTATAATAAATGTTGGCATTTTGTGTGCCCAAGCCAAAGTACCCACTATTTCCGAACTGTAAGGGGAGGGGGTTAGGCTCCTTATCCTCGGTCTTTTGCGAGGTGATATCGGCAGAGAAACGCGCACGAACAGAAAGGTCGCTGAATACTTGCCACGTGTTGGTAACCGATCCGATCACACGGTTGGAATATTCGTCGTTCTGCTTGGCTTTCATGTTCCAGATGAACTCGCCAACATCATTTTTGAAACCATTGTGGCGGATATTCTCTTCGGGGGTCAAGCTTTGATTGGTTCCGGTTACATATCTGTATCCCAGACTCGTTAGGTATTTATTGAGGTACCATTCCGGGTTATCAAACGTGGATATCATCCCGGTGAAGTTATTGATCAAACGATCGGTCATAAATGGCCGGTTGTGGGTGTGTTGGTTGATGTAGTTGACCACGATATCTGTCGTCAGGTTGTCCCACAGCTTCAGTGACGAGTTAAGGTTTGCGATGTTCCTTTTGTTGTAGGAGTCTAACGACGTCATCTCGTTATCCTGGCGCGTCAGTGAAAATCTGGTGTTGGAGTTTGCTGTGGAATTCCCGATTGCGAGGTTGAAAATCGTGTTGTTCGGGTTGTTGAAAAATTTATCGTACGCCTTCTGCGCCACATATGGCCTTACCTGCCCATCCCATGAGATGACGTCTTGGCCATCGAACTTCGGGCCAAAATTGACGGTAGCATCGAGTAGTCCACGTGTGACACCGTTTACGGCTCGGTCACTGCCATAATAATAAAATAAGTCGTCGGCTTGGCCATCATTCTGGTAGGCTGTGGTGTACCCTGGGCCCCTTACGTCTTGGAACCTGGGTAGGTAAGCAATTTGGTCATTGGTATAGGTGGCGTTGAAGTCGATACTGAATCCTTCAGCGCCTTTCCCGGACTTCGTTGTTACTAAAACAACGCCGTTCATGGCCTCAGAACCGTACAATGCCGCTGCGGATGCACCTTTAAGCACACTGATTGATTCGATATCTTCCGGATTCAGGTCCTCGAGGCCGTTGCCACGTGTGCGTTGATCGCCCCAATAGTCAGAGTTGTTAAATGTGGTTTGCCGCATGGGAACACCATCGATAATAACCAACGGCTGCGAATTGCCCGTGATGGAGTTGGTGCCCCGGATGTTGATGTTGATTCCCGACGTGGCGCCCCCCGGTGCGGCGGAAATCCGTACGCCAGGCGCTTTGCCATACAACGCGCCGGCAAAATTGGGACTACCGGTTTTGGTGAGCTCTTCCGCTTTGACGGTGCTCATCGCATACCCAAGCTCCTTGGGGGCACGCTGGATACCCAATGCTGTAACGACCACCTCGTCCAGCTCGCTGGCATCTTCTTGTAGCGTCACATTCATGGTAGCCGAATTGCCAACGGTGATTGTTTGGCGTTGATACCCGATGATGGAGAACACCATGGTCTCTCCCTGTGATGCTTGGATAGCGTAACGCCCATCCGAATCGGTTTGGGTTCCCCGTGTACTGCCCTGTATTGCTACAGTTACCCCGGGTATAGGGCCGTTTGCATCCGTCACCACCCCGGTGACGGTTTGCTGTGCATGAGCGGTGATCAGCGTGCTCAGGGTGACCACAATTGCCATGCATAATTTTCTGTACAAAATTCTCATGTTCTGTGTTGTTTATTTGGTTCAAAAAAGAGGACTATGGTATTTAGTTAATTTTCATTCTATTTTTTTTATCGGTGAAAAACAAGATGCTTAACTTGGTACGATATGTGATTTTCCTTGTGAATAAATTTTCATAAGCTGATGCGGTTTACTGTTCTCGATGATTAAACTAGCCGCCCCTAATAATTCGGCTTCGTATCCGAGAACAGATACGACCACAGATGTATGCTCTACAAGTTTGGGGATGCAGAACTCGTTGATGGCCCGCTGTACCGGTGGTAGGAGCAATTTGCCCGTTGCCGCGCCCCTACCGCTCAGCACGATACGTTCGGGATTCATGATATGAATCAGCGTGGCAATGCCCTTGCCCATCATGAATGCCGCGTCTGACAGGGCTGTAATAGCCAGTTGATCGCCCTTACGGGCTGCATCGATCAAATGGTCCCCTTCGGGCTTGGTAGGGACTGCGAAAAGCTGCTGAAGGCTCGAGGTCGTGCCCTCGGCTATTGCCCGCTTCGCATTCTCTACAGCAACGAGCAGCGAAGCATCCACTTCCATGCATCCACGTTTGCCACACGAACAGAGTTTGTTGCTATGTGATAGGGGGATGTGGCTGAATTCGCCAGCATAGCCATTATGCCCCCGAAATAAACTTCCATTGACAATCATCCCCAGTCCGATTCCCCAGCCCATGTTGACTACCATGACGTCCCGTAAGCCTTTCGCCGCCCCGAAATGCAGTTCGGCGATGGCGATGGCACTCGAGTCATTTTCGATATATATCGGTAACCCCAATCGTTGAATCAGGCGGTCGCGTAACCCCATTTGGTCGTCATCGATCAGAAAGGAAGCATTTACCCCTTTTTCCACGTCGATAAACCCAGGCATGGCGATACCAATCCCTACGATATTTTCACGTTTTATATTGGCTGACGTGATGTAACGTTCAATTGCCAAACATAATTGTTGGAATGCTTCTGGATTATCCTGCAGAGGTAAAGGGAAAGCCGTTTCGGGGTACGCCGCTTCATTCGCTAAGTTATAAATGACCACCCGCGTGATGAACTGGTCCATCGCAACCGCAACGATATATGATTTCACTTTTTTGTTGAGCCGGTAGGTTACCGCGCGCCGACCGCCCGTTGATGGGGCCAAGCCGTGTTCGACGGCGTAGCCATCTTTCAGCAGGCCACTCATGATGCTGGTAATGTTTGGTATGCTTTTATTTGTATGTAAACTCAACTCCGCGACTGAAAGTGCCCCATTGTAGTAGAGCAATTTGAATATTGTTTTCTTCAGATGATCGTGATGAAGTTTCACTGCTATAACTGGCTATCGTGTAATAATTAATGCAAACTTAATAAAATAAGTGTCTAGTTTTAACAACTTATTAAAAAAAAGTATTAAGATAATGTTAGTTATTGATAATCAGTTATTTTATTTTTTGCTATTTGAATTAATCTAGGAAAATGTAACGGTATTAATAGGGGAGCCACGGTATTTGTCAACTGATTTACCTACTTTTACTTTCCTTAGATTACTCATAACCAATCAAAAACTCATTCAGTTAGAGGTCGGATGTCTATGCAGCAGGATAGTATACAGCGGTTTTCCCATCGAGCCGAGAACTACGATAAGTTTCGGCCGGGCTATCCCCGTACGCTGTTTCAGTTCCTCCACGAATCAGTACCCATTACTCCTAATCTTGTTATTGCTGATATTGCAGCGGGGACAGGGATCTTTACAGAGCAGATTGCCATGTGGGGTAATCAGGTATATGCGGTAGAGCCCAACGTGCAGATGCGTAGCATGGCCCGCCGGCGGTTGGCCGGATGCGCGCGATGTGTCTTTTTGGATGGAACTGCCGAAGCAACCGGATTACCCGATCGTTCGGTGGACCTGTTCGTCTCTGCCCAAGCCTTTCATTGGTTCGATTTGGTTAGGACACGGGCGGAGTTTGAACGGGTGGGCCGTAACGCTGCGCATGTGGCCATTGTGTGGAACCTGCGGAATACACGCAGTGCTTTCGAAGCGGATTACGAGGCGTTTATCCGTACGTATGCAACAGATTACCTCCAAGTGAGCCAACGAAAGATGGATACCGTAGAGGTCCATTCTTTTTTTACGCCATCACGGCCGAAATATCGCATCTTCGGACATGTGGATACGCTGACCTATGAACAACTGCTGGGCCGCACGTTGTCTTATTCGTTTCTGCCGGATGAGACCTCGCCGGCACTACCCCAAATGATGGCGACTTTAGCAGCACTGTTTCAGGCGCACCAGCGAGCTGGCAAAGTGCGGCTGTCGTATAAGACGAGGTTATTTGTGGGGCGGATTTGATGTGACGACTGGTTGATGTGATGATTTGCTGACGTGACGATAAACCATCCATTATCAATTTAACTAAAAATGAACAAGCGATACTACTCTTTAGATGTGTTTCGAGGTGCTACGGTGGCACTGATGATCCTGGTGAATAATCCCGGTAGCTGGGCCCATCTTTTTTCGCCACTGGGCCACGCCGAATGGCACGGGCTTACACCTACGGATTTGGTGTTTTCGTTTTTCCTGTTTGCCGTGGGCAACGCGATGGCCTTTGTGATGCCACGCCTGCGGGAAGCGGGTGATGCCGTATTTTGGAAGAAAGTGTTGAAGCGGACCGTATTGATTTTCGGTATTGGACTGTTGCTCAACTGGTGGCCATTTGTGCGCTGGGAAGGGGATGTGCTGGCGTTCAAACATTGGGTAGACCCCGAGGACCCCGAGCGTGGCATCCGCATTTTCGGTGTGTTGCAGCGTATTGCGCTAGCCTACTGTTTTGCTTCCATTGTGGTGTATTACCTCAAGGAAAAGTGGGTCATCATCGTTTCGGCTATTTTGTTGCTCGGATATTGGTTGCTGTGTGTGGTTTTCGGTGGCAGTGACCCATACAGTTTGGCAGGCTGGTTCGGTACGGCGGTTGATAAAGACGTGTTGGGTGTTGCCCATCTGTACCGGGGTGAGGGCGTCCCGTTTGATCCCGAAGGGTTGATGAGCACACTGCCGGCCATCGTGCAGGTGGTAGTGGGGTACCTCACCGGTCGGTACATACGGGCGCAGGGGCAGGTGGGCTGGCTGTGGCCGCGATTACAGGCTTCGGCTGAACCACGTTATAAAATGTTGGCCGGCCTATTTGTGGTTGCAGCACTGCTTTCGTTGCTGGGCTTATTCTGGGGGTTGGAGTTCCCCATCAATAAGAAAATATGGACGAGCTCATACGTGCTTTACACCAGTGGCCTTGCACTGTTCACCATCGGGGTGATGATCTGGTTTATCGAAGTGCTTGGCAAGCGGAACTGGCTGACCCGCTTTTTCGATGTTTTCGGCAAGAACCCACTGTTCATTTTCGTGCTCAGCGGCGTGTTGCCGCGGTTGTTGGGATTGATTCGTATCCCGATGGGTGTCGACGATTCGGGCGGAACGCGTTATACCACACCACTCCGGTGGTTCTATACCGAAGTGTGTGCGCACGTACCCGGACCGCCCGAAGTGGGATCATTCTGTTACGCGCTGGCGTTTTTAGCTCTTTGCTGGGGCATTTGCTACGTGTTGGATAAGAAGAAGATTTATATTAAGGTGTGATGGCTACTGGATGTTTGCCTACCTGCTCCCAGACTGCTGCGGGTGGCTTGGCGCTCTGCCTGCTGTGCGTTGGCAGTTTACTTGCTGTTTTTCACACCTTGACTGCAAGGTGACCGCACCCTAACCGCCAGCTGACCCTTACGTGATGCGCCGCTGTTCAAATGCTTCGGCTAAGTTTGGAGGTGCATTGAGTGTCAATCCGGCCCCACCCTACGGCTGTACAAGCAGCCTCAAATCTTTCAAAGAACGTTATTGAGCATTTGCCTAATTCAAGTGAATTTCATTATCATTGGGTATGACAATGTTCAATGTATCGGTTCCCGAAGATAAAACCTCCTTTTTTCTTGAGGTATTAGAACTTATAGGTGCCACGTATGAAACTAGAGAAGATGAGTTTCAACTGACCGAAGAACAAAAGGTCTTCCTTTTAAGGCAAAACGACGTTCCGGTTGAAGATTGCATCCCAGCATTAGATTTATACGAAAGCCTAAGTAATGCCTAGCCTCAAAAAAATGGTTCCTGACGATTGTCAAACAGATAAAGGAGCGCAATCTTCGAATCGGCAACTTCGTAGACCAACGAGGTTTGTTTGGAAATCACGCACCTCCGATATCTCGGGTTCACCGGTAAGGCCTGAAACAGATAAGGATGGGCTTGGATTTTATCAATTACATCATCCAATTGGTCTAGAAAGCGATTCACGTGCCGATCATCCCAATCGCGCTCAACCATCGAAACAATAGCTAACAGGGTTTCTTTGTAGGTCTCGGTATATTCAACTTCTCTAATCACGGATAGGTCCTAGTGCCCCAATATTTCACGATGGGACTTAAACTTGTGCAATCGGCCTGCTGCAACATCAGCCTCCGCCCGCTCCAACAGCACCCGTTCTTTGTCACTGAATTCCTTTATGGGTTCCTGTGTGTCGTACGCAACATCCATAGCTTCTAATACCGCTCTTATTGCTGCCCATTTTTTTTCACTATCAATATGCAAAGTCGCCTGTATCATACGAACCACGTTTAAAACAAAGATACCAATGAAATACATCTTTTCAAAATATGGTTTCATTTGCCTGAACAGTAAAGCGTAATGTCTCATATCTCAAAAAAATATACCTTTCAAGCCAACTCCCTTCTGCCCCGAACAAGGGTGAAAGGAATAAAGATTAAGGATTGCGACCATCCTTCAAATTGGGATATGTAATAGCAAAGGGCGGGTAGGGGGTCTGTAATACCTTCGGCAAGCCTAAATAGGGCGGCGTTTTAGTTGTATATGCCCTTTCATTCGGTCAACAACAAAAAAACCGTGTCAATCCGCTAAATCTGTGTCGTCCGTGTTTCAACAAACCGTATAAAAAAGTATTCAGTGAGTGCCAACTCGGCCTCACCCTACGGCTGTACAAGCAGCCTCAAAGTAATAGAAAATCAGAGGCATTTAAAATTGGAATCTGTTGAAATGGATTCATAACCAACAAATCACTATCACCAGTTATAATTGCATCAGCCTGCGCTGAAACAGCCAAAGATAAATATTTATCATCTTTCGGGTCTCTACATGCTTGTATCTTTTCGGCTATTTGAATAGGCAACGCATTGGCTATAATATTTTCAATAAACGCGATACGGGTCTCCAAAGACAACCATCGGTTGAATTTGTCACGGGCGAAAACTATTAAATATTCGGCAATGATTTCATCCGACACCAAAAGTGTTCCAATTGTCCTCGCTTTCTTCAAAGCTAAGGCAGGCGGAGAATGTTCATTAAACACTGCACTGATTAGCGTATTGGTGTCGAATACAAAAAACTTATTCATCCGATTTCAAGAGTTCCTGCAGCTCCGTCTCATTGAAACCCTTAGCATTAGCTTCAGCAGTTGCTGTTTTCATGATGTCAAACAACCGCTCATTAGCTGATTGATTACCAAAGAAATCAACAAGCCAAGCATTGATATAAAGTTCAGCAGTCCTCTTCCTTTCCGCATCAGCCTTTTCAAATGCTTCGGCTAAGTTTGGCGGCACGTTAATGGCTATCGTTTTCATTAAAACCTCCTTAATGGTATTCAAATATAGCCAAATATTTTTGTCTATTTTGCTGGTTTAGTAATTAGCAATCGATAAATAGCCTTCGCTGAGCAAATATTAATAGTATTATTTTTAGTTGCATCCGCTTTTCAAATCGTGGTTACCAACACACTTATGATAGGAACATCCGAGTACCTGCGTCTATTAATTTGAGGTCTGTAGCCATTAACTGCGCTAATTAAAACAGTTATTTTTGTGGTTTAATGTCTTTCAAATTGGGGTTGATAACACCGATCTGACCTGACACAACAACACGGTGCGAGTTGTATATACCTTTCAATTGGGGTTAGTGACACCAATATTGCAAAGAACCCGGAAGATTAAAGAGTTGCATATACCTTTCAAACTATCCCCCCTCTGCCCCGAATAATGATGAAAGGAGCAAAGATTAAGGAATTGCGGCCACCTTTCGAATGGGCGGATAACAAAGAAACGTGATGGTTAATAGACACCCAGCCTTTGGATATACTTTTCAAATTGGGATAAGTGAAACCCTGTCGTTCGGATTGACCGATAAGTTAAAGAGTTGTATATACCTTTCAAAATAGGGCTAATGATATCGAATTGTTGCGAGAGCTGAGACGAATGATGTTTTGGGTTGCATATACCTTTCAAATTGGGGTTAGTAGCACCTCCCCGCACACTTTAGACCCGAGGGTGACCAACCGTTGTATACACCTTTCAAAATGGGATTAGTAACATCCGGTTTTTTTCAATGTTTGAAGAATACCGTTGCATTTACGTTTCAAAATGGGGCCAATAAACCTCCAAATCGATTTCGACTGCGAGGCTCGATTGTATAAAAGTATTCAGTGAGTGCCAATCCGGCCTCACCCTATGGCTGTACAAGCAGCCTCAAATAATGCTCCCAAATAGGTTTGAAAAATTTGTGAATCGGAATCAATATTCATAAATTTGTTTCTATGGAATTAAATGTAAAATTAGGTTTCAATGAACTACTGTCTGCAATTAGAAGTTTGCCGGATAGTCAATTGGCTTTACTGAAAAAGGAACTGGATAAACCAGTAACCTTAGCGGTTCAGCCAAATAAGGCTCTTAAAGAACTGTTGCTAAGCGGGCCTGTTTTTGAAAAGGAACAACTTGCCTCTATTGCAGAAGCCCGAAAATCCATCAATCAAAGGCGGAATCCCTAATCCTTTTGGATACATCTATTCTTATTGATTATTTCCGGAAGAAAGACAAAACCAGAATCCGTCTATATGAATTAACCGATCATTACGAAGGGTTTGTTATTTCAGTTATCACTGAATTTGAGATTTACGTTGGTGCAAAAGATGACCAATTGCCGTTTTGGACACGTCTTTTAAAAGAGATTCCCGTGATTCCCCTTGATTCGTCAATTGCCGAAATTGCGGTAGGCCTCAACAATCAATTGAAAGCATCCAAAAACCAAATTGCCATTGCAGACCTATTCATAGCCTCAACAGCGCTTTCTTTGGGAGTACCATGCGCTTCGCTTAATCGCAAACATTTCAGCCGGTTAAAAGACCTCACTATCATTTAATGAACAACTCTTCCCTACCCTGAACAAGGTTAAAGACGGTACCCCGTCTGATGTCTGGCGTCTGATGTCTAAAAAACATTATACCTTTCAGAATGGGGTCTGTAACACCAAGCTTTTTATAGGCTACAAAAGTATCAGTTGTATATACCTTTCAGAATGTGGTCTGTAACACCGCCGAGGCAATTAGAATCCCGCTCCAGGTAGTTGTATATACCCAGCTGATAGGAACACTACCCAGTAGCCAGTTGTATATACCTTTCAAATGGCATAACTCGATCCGAGCCGCGTCTGATGTCTAGTGTCTGGCGTCTGATGTCTCAAAACACTATACCTTTCAAATTGGGGTAGTTAACACCCTCAGAAATTGTAGCCGCAAGACTCTTAGTGTTCTATATACCTTTCAAATTGGGGTCTGTAATACCTAAATAGAGCGACGCTTGACGTTTTTGTTGCATGTACCTTTCCAAAATTGGGTGTCCACACCGCTCTTCTTCTGATGTCTAGTGTCTGACGTCTAATGTCTCCAAACAATATACCTTTCAAATTCGGTAGCCAACAAAAAAATCCGCGCCCATCAACAAAATCCACGTCATCCGCATTCCAATAAGCTCGTAACAAATAAAAAAGTATTCAGTGAGTGCCAACCCGGCCTCACCCTATGGCTGTACAAGCAGCCTCAATTATTAAATAACCTTTGTGCTCAATGATACCGTCTTACGGCTTTATAATTAATCTGGCGGGGTTGTATATATCTTTTTACTTTAGAAATTGCGTATGCCTTTCAAATTGGGGTCTGTAATACCACAATGCACTAAATCCAAAATACTTTATATGTTGTATATACCTTTCAAATTTGAATCCGTAACACCTCCGCTCGTGACGATGTTGCGGTCGGATTAGCTGTATATACCTTCAAATTGAAATCTGTGACACCCTTTTGGCTATTCATATCACAAACATCGCTGTTGTATATACCTTTCAAAAAGGGCTTTGGAACAATCGTTGACTTAATAAAAAACTCGCTTTCAACTGTATATCTTCCAGGATTAATGTCAATTTGATACCCGAAAGGTTGTAGATACTCCAGCCGAGAGACATCGTGTTGTGTATAAATCTTAAAATAAAAAAGTATTCAGTGAGTACTTTCTTAAGTCTCACCCTACGGCTGTACAAGCAGCCTCAAAAATTTCAAAGAACTATTTTAGTCGTAAGTCGTAAGTCATCAGTCGTAAGTCAACAGTCAACTCGCCACTTACTCCTCAATCACATTAATCCCCGCCTTCTTCGCCTTGTAGGCAATCTTTTCTTTCAACCCGTAGTAGCTCCAATTGCGGAGCAGGAACTCCTCCTCCTTCGCCACTTCTTCCTTTTGCTGCTGGTTCACCAATAGCAGCGTTCCCGCTTCGGACTTCAGGCACAGGTCGATCAGCCGCCTGCTGTACAGGTGCAGCCGGCTGTCCACATATTTCTTTTCCTTCGCATCCCAGTCGTCCAGGCTTTTCAGTTTGCGCTGGCGGCCCTTGCCAGACCGGTTGTACGTAGACCCCCGCTGCAGGCGGTGCCGTGCGGCCTGTATGGCCAGCCGCCGGTGCAGGAACTCCTCCTTGTTGCCGATCTGGAACTGTGCCTTGCCCACCTTCATCACGATGGGGTGTTCGATGGAGAGCGATGCCTCGGCGATGACCGAATCGTTCAGCTGATGCGCATCGCGCTCCATCTCAAAGGCCGCCAGTAAGTACAGCTTACCCTTGTCGATTTTCAGCGAACTGGCGCAGAGTTTCAACGTACCCGCGATGTTGCGCTGTATCAGCACGCGCTTGTCCGTTTTGTCCTTGCCGAGGTAGGTCTTGAACGGGATTTTGAACAACGTAAACCGGAATTCGCGGTGCTTCTCGTCGGCCACGAATTTCAGCGACTTGCCCGAAAAGGGTAGCGGAATATTGCGCTTGTAGTTGCGCAGCGATTTCTCCCCCTTCCAGTAGGCGGTACGCTCGGTATTGTACACGCTGGTCAATGAATTATTCAGGTTGGAAAAAATTTCAGAAGGCATCTTACCAAGCAGCTTACTGGACAGTACGCGGTAGGTGGTATTCATCCGCGAGGTGTTCAGGATGCCCTCCTCATCCTTGGCGCGGTCGGCCAGCTTCACCTTCACCTCGTCGGTAAAGTAAATCAGATCTTTCACCCGATCCTGCACATACAGGTTCGTGAAAATGAGGTTGGCCGCCTGGAAAGCCAGGAACTGCCATTCATACAGCTGCTTGTAGTGGGCATCTTTTTGCGCTTTGTCTTCGCAATCCACATACACCTGTATTTTCCGCGTCAGGATGATGGTTTTCTTTTCCATGGTTTAGGCCGATTGTTTCGCTTTATTGATGACCGCATAGGCCTGCACGAAGAGCGACTTCACCCGTGTGTCGTCCAGTTGCAGCGCCGCGGCGATTTCCTCAAAGGAATACTGCAGGTCGTACCGCATGGCCAGCACCTGCGCCTGCTCTTCGGTGAGCATGCCTTCGGCGATGAGTGGTTTGGTGCGGGTGGCGCTATCCAACTTGGTCGTGTCCGCGAGGGCAGCTTTCAGGTTGGCAATGCATTGCTCCACGCGTTGGGCAACCTCGTAATCCGAGATGCCGCCGAGGTGGTAGGCTATCCGTTCGTAGTTAAAGCTGTACCGCAGGCACAGCCGAAGAAATAGCTGCTGCTGGTCGGTCAGGTTGGGCAACAGTCGGTTGACCTGCGCCAGCTGCCGTTGTTTTTCTGCTTCCAGTTGTTCGAGATATACGGCGTCCTCCTCGGCTTCGTCCTCCAGTTCGTTACCCAGCATAAATTCCTGGAAATCTTCGATGCCATCCAGCCGCAGCATGCTACGGTGGAAACGGTTGAGGCTCTTCCGGTAGTAGGCCATGCCCGCTTCGCGGAGTTGCTGGCCGAGGAACTCGTGCAGGTGGGCTACATCGCGTATGACGTCGCGCATGAGCCACAGGCGGAGAAATCCCTCCTGCGCAATGGTATTGCCCACCATATCGTCCTTAACGAACCGCTCGGCCCGCCATGCGTAGTGGTCGTAATGGGCGCGATAGAAATAATTCAGTCCGGTTTCGTCGCCCGTCTTGAACCGATGGAATGCCTCGGTCGCATTTTTTCGTGTTTGGCGATTGGTTTTCAACATAATCCGGTTCTTGGTTTAAAAATTTTGAAATAGATATCTCCCTAACAACAATGAGTCGCTATTTAGGGACTTAGGCTATCCGCTGTCTCTGGGAGAACGTGGGATGTTGGCGTGGGCGGATGCTATTCGGGCGAGCACTTTACGGTGGCCAACAGGCTCCGGAAGTGACGGTGCGTTCTTGATGTGTAGTCTGGTTGCTTTTTCACGATCTTGTATAATTTGGTCCTCTTTGGTGAAACAAAGGTATGTGTTTTATTTTTATTAAACAAATATGTTTAGTGTGAATTTCAAACATTTCCCTTGTTTGCCGAATGGCAATAGATATTCAAACATTCAAAACCCAGTTGGGCCAGCGTATCCGGGTGCTTAGGGAACGCCGTGGACTTACCCAGATGGAGCTTGGGGCATTGATGGATAAAGATTTCCAGGCAATCAGCCGGATGGAAAAGGGGCGGGTCAATCCGTCGGCTTATCAAGTGTATGTGCTGGCGGGAGCGCTCGGCGTGCCTATCGAGGAGTTTTTTGATATGAAGTAAACCCATTTGCACCGTAACTAAATTTGGCGTACCTTTGCGGCCGTTAATTATTTTTTTATTGTTTCATTAAGTTCACGCTTTAATATTATTCAAGTAATGTATTTAAGTAAAGAGTACAAAACGGGCATTTTCGCTGAATTTGCAGGAAATGCAACCAACACCGGTTCCGCGGAAGGACAGGTGGCGTTATTTACCAAACGTATTGCGCACCTCACGGAGCACCTGAAATCGAATCGCAAAGATTTCGCAACCCAGCGTTCATTGCAGAAGCTGGTCGGTAAACGCCGGGCGTTGTTGAAATACCTTTTCCATAAGGACATCGCACGCTACCGTGCCATCATCAAGGCATTAGGTCTGCGCGACATCATCAAATAATTGCAAGTAGCGTTTTCAATAGAAAAGCCATCCGCCAACCAGCAGATGGCTTTTTTGATGCCCAAGACAGCGCAGGTTATGTGACGAGACGTGTTACCTTTTGGGTTTATCAGGCATTTGCCAACGGGAAATTGCCACTTTTTCCATTCGAATGCAACGGCTAACTAGGTGTGGAGCCGGGGTCGCCGGTGTTGACATACACAAAAAAGTGACTCACTTCAACTTGTATACACAAGATTGTTTTCTTATGTTTGTATCCTTATAAATCCAATTGTAAACGATGTTATGACTCAAGTGGAGAATAAACCAAATTACCGAGTGGCTCTTTCTACGTTGACCACGTTATTTTTTATGTGGGGGTTCATCACCTGCATGAACGATATCCTCATCCCACACCTGAAGGAGCTTTTCCAGCTGACTTATTTTCAGGCAATGCTCGTACAGTTCGCGTTTTTCGGGGCGTATTTCGTTGGATCGGTAGTTTATTTTCTCGTTTCCTATCTTTATGGAGATCCCATCAATAAAATTGGTTACAAGGGTGGGATTATCATCGGTTTGGTGATTTCGGCATTGGGATGTGTGCTTTTTTATCCTGCTGAAACGATGGCGGTGTATCCCATGTTTTTATTGGCACTGTTTACGCTGGGCCTGGGGTTTACGCTATTGCAGATTTCGGCTAACCCCTATGTAGCCATCCTGGGTCGCCCTGAAGGGGCGTCGAGCCGGTTGAATATGGCCCAAGCGTTCAACTCGTTGGGCACGACAATCGCGCCTGTTTTGGGCGGATATCTTATTTTTGAGTTTTTCGCGGAAGGCGGTGAAATTACGGCGGAGGCAACGAAGGTTCCATACCTGATTTTCGGATTGTTGTTTGTATTGGTAGCCGTGCTCGTCTGGTTCGTGCGGCTGCCGAAATTCCAGGCCGAAGAAATAGAGGGGGGTAAACTGGGTGCTTTGGCATTCCCGCAATTACGCGGGGGCGTAATCGCTATTTTCTTTTACGTGGGTGCTGAAGTTGCTATCGGAAGCCTGATCATCAGTTTTATCAGTCAGCCGGAAGTGATGGGTGTGGGTGAACATGTTGGGAAAAATTACCTTGCACTCTACTGGGGAGGCGCGATGATTGGGCGGTTTTTGGGGGCAATCTCATTGAATGATAAACTAAAGGGAGGACGGAAAGTACTGTATATGGTCGTTGCCGCGATGCTGGTCTTCCTCTTGATATACAGTATCGTTGATTTGACATTTGTGCAGATTTCTGCATTTTTATTGTTTGTCTTGCTCAACTTCGGTGCTTTCGCGGTTGGCCGGTCTATGGCGGCCCGCACATTGCTGGTCTTTGCGCTGGTAAATATCGGTTTATTGCTCGCCACCGTGTGGGGTAGCGGCAGTTGGGCCATGTGGGCACTTTTGGCAGTTGGTTTGTTCAACTCCATCATGTGGTCCAATATCTTCACGCTGGCTATTACCGGATTGGGCCCACATACGAGCCAAGGAGCTTCTTTATTGGTAATGGGTATTCTTGGCGGTGCCTTAATCCCACTGTTGCAGGGATGGATGGCCGATACGGTAGGGCTTAAGCCATCGTTTATCATTCCAGCCTTATGTTACGCGTATATTGCTGGGTATGGGTTGTATTGTGGCCGGAGGTTGGGTGCGGTTAGGGAATCGGAGCCGGTACAGGAAGGCATCGCTAAGTAGTTTTTGTGCTTTATGCGGGTTGCTTTCGGCAGTTTTAGTAATCAGATGGCGTATTATTTGATTGCCCTACGTGTTTAATGGTTGTTTTAATCACGTCGGGCACATAGTTGTTCGCATGAGAGATACTGTTTAACCTTAAAAAGTAGCGTACGAATGACCGATCGTATAAAGACGTATGGATTACCACCGGGAGGTGAAGTCCTCCACGATTTTCAAATCTATGAGGTAAAGGGTGGAGAAATAGATAATAAGCATTATCCACATAAAACCGATCGGCCGCACCGGCATAGCTATTATGAAGTATGCGTTTTTATCGATGACGGTGGTAAACACGAGATTGATTTTGTGACTTATTCAATCCAATCCAATAGTGTCCATTTTCTTTCCCCGGGGCAGGTGCACCGTATTTTTAGAAATGAAGATTACCACGGTTACCTGATTGTTTTTTCCAGTGAATTTTTTCCATTGGGGTCAACGCGGCAGGAAGATCCACTCTTTTATTTCCCGTTTTTCAATAACCCGACCATGCTGCCCATCTTGGGTTTAGACGAAAGCTCTTTCGAAGAGATCTTACTAATTGTCCGTCAAATGGAGAAAGAGAGTCGCCTCAAACAGCAGTCGCATAGTGAGATTTTGAGAACCTATCTGCAGTTGCTGCTTTTAAAATGCAAGCGACATTATATGTGGAAATTTGCGGAAAAGCAAAAAATGAATACGCCCGATTTTTCGCAAGTCCAGCAGTTCAATATGCTTGTTGAGAAAAAGTTCACGGAGCATCTCCTGATTCAAGATTACGCAGAAATGCTGGGTACATCGCCCGCGATCCTCAATAGGTCCGTAAAAAAAATAATCGGTAAAACAGCCGCGGAGATCATCGTCGACAGGCTTATCTTACAAGCCAAACGTTTGTTGATTTATACCGATCTTTCCAACAAGGAAATTGCTTTCAGCTTAAACTATACAGACCCTTCCTATTTTACACGTACGTTTAAAAAGAAGACGGGCAAGAGCCCCTCCCAATTCAGAAAGGAGCTAAACGAAAAGTACCAGCATTAATATAAAAAGTGCATAGTCGACTTAACGGAGAGCGGTAGATTTGAATTCTATTCGGTAAACTGATGGTCGACCCACCAATTATAACATGATCGGGGTTGGTTTTCAAAAGTGCGCCGTTGGGTTTGTTTGGCAATAACTGATGTATAAACTTAATAACACAACAGATGAACTTGATTAGATTTGCTTGTTTTCTCGCCGTTTTTTCCTTTTATGGCTTATCGGCTGTCGCACAACCCTACCCGTCATTAAATAACGAAAAGGTTGATGGGTATCAGGGTATTTGGTTCACGTTGGGGCAATTTTCGGAATATGGGGATAAATATTCCGGCGGCTTGGGAACCTATACCGCCAAGCATATTCCACTGGCTATCTATTCGCCAACGGTAGACAAAACGTTCTTTGTTTACGGCGGGATCGTAAAAGACCGGGTGAGTGATGCTGATCCAACCGATCCCAAAGCAAAGGCGAAGGGTGATTACTTGGTCTGCATGATCGGAAGCTACGACCATAAAACGGGTACTGTTGAAAAACCTACAGTCGTATACGATAAAGGGGGTGTTTTCGATCCACACGATAATCCGTCCATAGCCATGGATTCAGATGGGTACATCTGGGTGTTTGTGAGCGGGAGAGGGCGCGGTCGGCCGGGATTTATCTATAAAAGCAGTTTGCCGAATTCCATCGATAAGTTTGACATGATTTCGGAACGGGAAATTACCTATCCGCAACCCAAATATGTTGACGGGGAAGGCTTTTTGCACCTGTTTACCAAGTATCTTGGCGTTCGGTTGTTGTACTTTAGTACGAGTAAGGACGGTGTTGAGTGGACCGATGACAAACAACTTGCAGCCATAAAACGGCCGGAAGACAAGAATGGCGGCCACTATCAAATCAGCGGTCAACTCGGAGAGAAAATCGTGTTTTTTTATAACTGGCATCCAAATGGAAACGTAGACCGCAGAACGAATATCTATTATCTGCAAACTACTGATTTCGGCCGTACGTGGACTACCGCGGAGGGCACGCCGGTGTCCACCCCCGTGACCGAGGTTGACAACCCTACCTTAGTCAGGGAATTCTTCTCAAAGGAAGAAAATGTATATATCAAGGACGTTGCCTTTGACAAGAATGGCAATCCGGCGGCACTATACCTTTCGGGCGCTGGGCACCAACCCGGGCCCCAAAACGGAATGCGGGAATGGCAGGTAATCCATTGGACGGGAGAAAAGTGGGAAAATCACACCATAACGACTTCGGATCATAATTATGATACCGGTAGCTTATGGATTGATGGGGATAAATGGGTTGTGATAGCGCCCACCGAGAACACACCCCAGCAATGGGGCGGTGGCGGCGAGCTCGTGCTCTGGGAAAGCAAAGATAATGGCAAGACTTGGAAGTCGAAAAAGCAGATTACCAAGAAAAGCGAGTTAAATCACAACTACGTGAGAAAAGTAGTGAATGGAAAAGATCCATTTAAATACTTTTGGGGTGATGGCGACCCCCATACCCACAGTGAATCCCATTTATATTTTGGCGATTCCAAAGGAAGGGTCTGGCAGTTGCCTTACACGATGGATGCAGATGACGTAAAGCCGGAAAAAGGGCTGCGAAAAAAATAAATTCAATACGTATCATTCGAAAACGAAAAAACAGTGGTGCATATACGGCTTTTTCTGGGTATAGCGGCGTTCTTCATCCTTGCTGGTTGCGGGGGACGGCATCCGGTTATTACAACCAATGATTTCGAGACCGCCGAAATCGGACCGTTTGTCGAGGAGGGGTTTCCTTTTATCACGGGGCCATTGAATTCCGATAAACTAGGTCCGGGCTTCCCGAAACGTAACCGCTCCGCCAGGACATTGTCAATCAATCTTGGTGACAGTGCCTACGTGGGATTTGACATGGATTTACTCCGGTGGTCGGTGGCCTGGGATGGCGAATTCTTACCCATGGTAACCATGTCCCAAATTTCATATGACGACTTTTTCAATAAGGGGGATAAGATCCCGTCGATCTTGGGTACGCCCAGGATAGCCACGGGTGAGTATGCGGGGTGGACTATTGACACGCCAAGCTTTTCGGACCCCAGGAATCCGTCCGGCAATGCAGACCCCCATCGATATGGGCCAATACCGGAACAGATCGGTAGGTGGAATGGCATCTATTTAAAAGGAGATGATGTTGGATTGTCCTATACGATAGGGACGACAAACATCATGGAGCACCCCAGCAGCATACGTTTTGGGGAAGAAACTGCCTTTTCAAGAACGTTCAAATTAGATGAACTGCAACGGGCATTGTATCTCAATGTCGCCGAGGTGGGGAGTGACTCATACACCGAGGCAACAGGCGCTGTTCTGTATATCTACCACGGAGAAGCCCGAGACACCGTTACGGTAATCGGGGTGGTAACGAATCACGAGAAAGATTTGGCGCCGGCAATTGTGGATAACAAATACGTTACGGTGCTTTTCCCACGAGCCACTGATCCTTTGGAGGCCACCGTGCTGATGTGGAACGGTCCAGCAGAAAAGAAAGGTGCGTTCTTGGACATATTGAGCGAAGCTAAAACCAAGATGCCCGATTTCAGTCGCGGGGGACCGGCTTACTGGAAGGAGACCGTTTATACACAAGGAGCATTATCACCTGATACGGCTGCCTATGTTACCGATATCCTAACGCTTCCGCTACCCAATCCATGGAAGCGGAATGTACGGGTGGCTGATGCGGCTTTTTTTGATGGCAAGCGTGCGGCGGTGGTTACTTTTTCCGGCGATGTTTGGGTGGTGGAAGGGATAGACAAGAGCTTGAAGCGACTGAAGTGGCGCCGGTTTGCTTCAGGGTTGTATGAGCCCATGAGCATCGACGTGGTGGACGGTGTGATTTACGTCTTTGGAAAAGAAGGTATTGTGCGGCTGCACGATCTGAACCGTGATGGGGTGGCCGATTTCTATGAAAATTTCTGCAACGGAATGGAGCAGTCGCTACATTCGCGTGAATGGGCAGCAGATATGGTTTCCGCACCTGGCGGCGGTTTCTACATTGCAAAAGGGGGTATTGGTGGCTCTTCGCAGCGGGGTACCATCCTCAAGGTGTCGGCCGATGGGCGAGAGGTGGAGACCATTGCATCGGGGTTGAGAGGGCCATATATCGGTATCCATCCTACTAAAGGTATCCTGTCTGCTTCAGATCAACAAGGCAATTACGTGCCCTCTACACCGTTGTTGCTGGTGGATAAAGGCGACTACTTCGGTTTTCCCACTGCGCCTGAGCATCGTCAGGCACCCATCAAAACACCGCTGGCTTGGATTCCACACCGTGTCGATCGTTCGGGTATCAGTCAGACATGGATTACAGGCGGAAAGATGGGACCGTTAGACGAGCAAATGATTCATTTTTCATTTGCCCGCCCAGGCTTGTTCAAGGTACTCATCGATACTACTTCAAGCACACTCCAGGGAGGTGTTTCGTATTTGCACGCAAACTACCCGGCGCCAACGCAAAAAGGAACGATAAACCCGGCTGACGGCCAATTGTACATAACTGGATTTAATTTATGGGGCTCGAGTTCCAAAGGTGTAGCGGCATTTGTTCGCTTGCGATATACCGGCCTGCCATTTTATTTGCCTGAACGATTCAAGGCGGGCGAGCAGGGAATTGTCCTGCGATTCGGTGTAGCGCTGGATTCGACAGTAGCCATGAACCCGTTGAATTTCCAGGTCAAAAGGTGGAATTACAAACGTACCAAGGAATATGGGTCGGGCCACTTCAAACTCGATGATACACCGGGAGAGGAATCGATGCCTGTATATGCATCATATATCTCTGCCGACCGTAAAGCAGTTTTGATTGTTGTGCCGGGTATGGAGGAGGTGATGCAAATGGAGGTGTTGTATAACCTACGGTCAACAGATGGTGCTGCGTTGGAGGACGGTCTTTGGTTTACCGTGAACGAGGTGGACAAAATCAATTTGGCTAGGGAAGGGTTTCGCGGGCCCATCGATTTGTCGATAAACCGTGCTGCAAGTATTTCGGCGGAAACTGCCGAGGAGCGTCCGTCCCAAGAAAAAGGCGCTCAACTTTTCAGGGCAGTGGCATGTGCAGGTTGTCATTCCCCCGGTGTCGACACCGATGGGTTTTACGGCCCTCCGTTTAAGGATATATTCATGTCGGAGCGCCAGTTTGCAGACGGTACCTCGGGAATTGCCGACGAAGATTATATCCGCGAATCCATATTAACGCCTGCTAAAAAAATTGTAAAAGGATACGATGCCGAGATGCCTTCTTATTTAGGGATGCTCTCTGATAGCGATATCGAATCGCTTGTGTTATATATTAAATCTTTATAGTCGATAATCCGATGGCACCCGTTCAACACTACCAACAGTTGTCGCGTAGAAACTTCATTAAGCAAGCCGCAGTTGCTGCTGCCGTGCTGCCTGTGGTATCGCCCGGTTTTTATCCAAAAAATAGGGCGGAAGGAGAAAAGGCATTGGAAGTGCATATTTTTTCAAAGTGCCTGCATTTTCTCGACTATGAGCACATGGCGGAGTTTGCCGCAAGGGTAGGTTTTGATGGGGTCGATCTCACCGTACGACCCGGCGGACATGTTGTGCCGGAAAAGGTAGCTGACGACTTGCCCAAAGCGATCGGCGAAATACAGCGAGCGGGTTTACAATCTACCATGATTGCTACTGCGATGGCAGATCCAGCGGATACCGTGGGACGTAACGTTTTGGAAGTGGCGGCGAGCCTTGGCATCTCTTTTTATAGGACAGACTATTTCCAATACCTAAAAGACAAGAGTATACCCGAATCGATCGGGTTTTTCCAAAAGCGAGCCAAGGAACTAAGCGAATTGAATAGCAGGCTAGCTATCGTAGGATGCTACCAGAATCACGCCGGGCTTATGATGGGCGCCTCGTTGTGGGAACTATGGGATGTTTTGCAGCATGCGGACCACGACTACCTTGGGGTGCAATATGATGTCCGCCATGCAGTAGTAGAAGGTGGCAGGTCTTGGGTAAATGGCCTCAAGTTGATACAACCGCACATAAAGACGATTGTGGTCAAAGATTTTAAATGGGTTGAACAAGGAGGGCAATGGCGTTCGGTGGGCACACCAATTGGTGAAGGTATGGTTGATTTTAAATCGTATTTTCGGATGCTAAAGGACTTCAATATACAGGTTCCTGCGTCGTTGCATATCGAGTATCCGTTGGGCGGGGTTGAATCGGGGGCAAAACAATTGAAAATCGAACCAGAAGAAGTATTTCGTGCGATGGAAAAGGACCTGTCAACGATTCGCAGGCTATGGCTAGAAGCCTGATGTAACCATCGCTACCCAGATTAATCACGTATTCCTACCATTGTAAACCCAACTGAACAAAAAGTACCAGCTTTAATCAAAAAAGTGCCTATCCCCATCCCCAAGGAAGGGTAAATTTGAACTCTATAAGCTGATTATTAACATTTAACACAAAAAAAGTTTATTGAATGATTAGGATTGATTTTAACCTAATGCCGAATGATTTGGCAGGTCAGTTACGGCGGTTTTGGGAGCTTTCGGGTGAAAAAATCACGGCTATCGAGAACGAGTATGAGCTCGGAAAGGGTTCGCCCGTGTTTACGGTGGGCGGTAAATATACCACCCGCGGTTGGACGGAATGGACACAGGGGTTCCAGTTCGGGTCGTCTATCCTGCAATTTGACGCCACGGGTGACAATGAATTTCTTGAAAAAGGGCGGGAGAAGACGTTGGCACTCATGGCTCCGCATGTGAGCCATATCGGTGTGCACGACCATGGGTTCAATAACGTCAGCACCTATGGTAATCTACTTCGGCTGATGGTGGAAGGGAAAACACCGTTCAACGAATGGGAGAAGAATTTTTATGAGCTCGCATTGAAAGTGTCTGGCGCTGTTCAGGCCAGTAGATGGACATCAATAAAAAACGGCGGCTTCATTTATTCCTTCAATGGTCCACATTCCCTTTTCGTCGATACGATGCGTACCGTTAGGATTTTGATGCTCAGTCATAAACTGGGGCATGTGCTGCAACAGGAAAATGACGAGAAAGTAAACCTGTTGGTCCGTGGGTTGCAGCATATGCGAGCCACGGCAGATTATTCCGTCTTTTACGGTGAAGGGCGAGATAGCTATGATATTTGGGGTCGAACGGCTCATGAAAGTATTTTCAATACCAATGACGGGAATTTCCGCAGTCCCAATGCACAGCAGGGTTATACTGGTTTTTCTACCTGGACAAGGGGGCTTGCTTGGGCAATGGTCGGATTCGCTGAACAGTTGGAGTTCCTCCATACCGTTTCCGCCCAGGATCTGGCAGCTTATGGGAACAGAGAAGAGATTGAGAAATTCATGCTCAGGGCTGCCGAGGCAACATGTGATTTTTATATTGAACACACGCCTACAGACGGTATCCCGTATTGGGATACGGGCGCTCCTAACTTGCATAAGCTTGGCGATTACCTTTCCAAGCCTGCCGATCCGTACAACGACTTTGAACCCGTAGATAGCTCTGCCGCTGCTATTGGTGCGCAGGGACTGTTAAGGCTGGGGAATTACTTGAAGGAGAAAGGCGCTGAGGAAAAAGGCACTAAGTACTGGCAGGCAGGATTGACGGTTTTGCGTTCGTTGCTGGCTGAGCCCTATTTGAGCACGGATGCAGCTCATCAGGGTATTATTCTCCATTCCATTTATCATCAACCGAATGGATGGGACAATATCCCCGCGGGTCAGCAGATAGCCTGCGGTGAATCGAGCATGTGGGGCGATTACCATGCCCGTGAGGCCGCCCTTTACGTGCAGCGGATCATCGATAATAAACCCTATTATGCATTTTATAATGGTGTGTTATGAGTGCGGGGAAGATAGCTGACCTCAGCAAACTATGCATCCACACGATTACCACGAAGCACTGGTCGATCGAAGAAGCTGCAGAAAACTACAGCCGGGTCGGTGTGAAGGGGATTTCGGTTTGGAGGCAGTTTCTGGATGGCCGGAACATAGCCGATACCGGGGAAATGCTGCGTGCCCACGGTTTGGAGATCGTATCTCTCGTAAGGGGGGGATTTTTCCCCTCTACTTCATCAGCGGAGAGAAACAGCGCGCTGGCAGACAATAGGAAAGCTATTGACGAGGCCGCCGCCCTGGGAGCGCCCATGATTGTGCTGGTGTGCGGTGCGGACCCCGGTCAAACCCTGGAAGTGTCTAGGCAGCAGATTCGGGAGGGTATTGAGGCCATATTGCCATACGCCATCGAAAACGGCATCAAATTGGCCATCGAACCCCTGCATCCGATGTACGCCGATACCCGATCGGCCGTGAACACCATGGCGCAAGCCAACGACATGGCCGAAGCAATCGGTTCGGATTATGTAGGGGTAGCAGCAGATGTCTATCACATCTGGTGGGACCCCGACCTGGAACAGCAGCTTATGCGGTGCGGCCGCAACGGTAATCTGTTTGCATTCCACATTTGCGATTGGATGAGCCCGACTGTCGACTTCCTAAACGACCGCGGACTGATGGGCGAAGGCTGTATCCCCATTCGGAAGATTCGGGGGTGGGCAGAAGCAGCAGGATTCCGCGGATATAACGAAGTGGAAATTTTTTCCGACAGGTTATGGTCGGAAGATCAAAATGAGTTTTTAAATAAAATCGTAGAAAACTACTATCAAAGTTGATATAAAATAGGATATGAGACACCGTGTAGGAATTATCATGAATGGGGTTACGGGCCGTATGGGTACCAACCAGCATCTGATGAGAAGTATTGTGGAGATTATAAAGCAGGGCGGGGTGGAGCTGCCTAATGGGGACACCATTATGCCTGACCCCGTATTGGTCGGCAGGAACCAAGCCAAGCTGGAAGAATTGGGCAAAAGGTCCGGGATTTCCAAAATCTCGACAGACTTGGATGCATTGCTGCAGGATGAAAGTTATACGGTTTATTTTGACGCCCAAACGACGGGGCGACGGGCCGAAGCCATCAGGAAAGCAGTGCAGGCCGGTAAGCATATTTATTGTGAAAAGCCTATGGCCACCGATACGGCCACTGCCTTGGAGCTCTACCAGCTATGTAAGAAAGCCGGCGTAAAAAATGGCGTGGTACAAGACAAGCTATGGCTGCCTGGTCTCCGGAAAATCAAGCGGTTGATAGAAAGTGGTTTTTTCGGGGAGATCCTTTCCGTCCGCGGGGAGTTCGGTTACTGGGTATTTGAAGGAGATACTATACCTGCACAACGACCTTCGTGGAATTACCGTAAAGAAGATGATGGGGGAATTATTGTGGATATGCTCTGCCACTGGCGGTATGTGCTGGATAATATTTTCGGAAAGGTAAAGGCGGTTTCCTGTCTTGGCGCAACGCATATCAAAGAGCGGGTGGATGAACAAGGGAATACATATGCATGTACCGCTGATGACTCGGCTTACGCCACATTCGAGCTTGAAGGGGATGTTATTGCGCACTTCAATTCGTCGTGGACCGTCAGGGTAAGACGGGATGACCTGCTCACGCTGCAAGTAGACGGAACCAAGGGCTCGGCGGTGGCAGGACTGCGGGAGTGCTATATACAGCATTATGGCAACACCCCCAAGCCGGTATGGAATCCTGATATCCCGCAACCTATCGACTTCTATGAGGGGTGGTCTAAGGTTCCCGAGCAGGAACCCTATGACAATGCATTTAAGGTGCAATGGGAGCTTTTCTTGAAGCACGTCGTGCTTGATGAGCCGTTCCCATGGGATATGAAAGAGGGCGCCAAGGGAATCCAGCTCGCTGAAAAAGGGATAGAAAGTTGGGAGAAGCGAGCGTGGGTTGCGATACCGGAATTATAGGTTGGATAAATCAGTTGATCTCATGAAGAAGATAGCATTGGTAACGGGAGGATCCAGGGGGATTGGGCTAGGTATAGCCCGGTCCCTCGCCGGGGCAGGATTCGACTTGGCCATTAACGGGGTGCGGGATGAAATGGATGTCGCCCTGCCGCTTGAGGAGTTGCGGCAATTGGGTGCAGACGTGATTTATTGCCGAGGTGACGTGGGTGATGCGGGAGCACGGCGTGCGATCATGGATAGCGTGAAGGCGCATTTCGGGCAATTGAACGTGTTGGTGAATAATGCCGGGGTGGCGCCGAAAGAACGGAAAGATATCCTGGAAGCCACTGAAGAGAGTTTTGATTACGTGTTGCGGACCAACCTAACCGGCCCGTATTTTCTCTCCCAGGCCGCTGCAAATTGGATGATTGCGCAGAAATCTGCCGATGCCGATTTTGAGGCAGCAATTATCAACATTTCTTCCATTTCGGCTACTGTTGTATCCACGAACAGGGGGGAATATTGCGTAGGCAAAGCGGGCATGAGTATGGCCACGCAATTGTTTGCAGCGCGGTTGGGCGAATACCGTATACCGGTATACGAAGTTCGCCCCGGCATCGTGGCTACAGACATGACCGCGAAAGTAACGGAAAAATATGATAAGCTGATTGCCGAAGGACTTTGTGTGTTGCCAAGGTGGGGGATGCCTGACGATGTGGGCAAAACCGTTTCGGCGCTCGCCACTGGTAATTTCCCCTATACAACGGGGCAGGTTATCATGGTTGATGGGGGGATGAATATTCCCCGGTTGTAGTGTCGGTTTTAGTTAAGTATACAGACGTATTTGAATGATGGGTTTTACCGCCAATGACATGTGAAAATATAGCATTATATAATTAATAAACCTAAGAGATGGATAATAGCATACAATTAAGCCAGATGGAACAAGGGCAACGAAGTTCGAAGCGGTATATCGTTATCACGGCCTTTCTTGCACTCTTTGCAATCGTTGGATTCGGGTTCTACGGACTGCCGTTCTTTTTTGATTTCATCATGGAGGAGCGTGGTTGGTCCAGAACGGTCATTACTTCGGGTAATGCCGTTGGCAAGCTGATTGTCGCCCCATTGTTTGGATTTTTTGCGGGGTGGCTAATCGACCGCTACGGGCCACGGCAGTTGATGATGACTGGCGCTTTGATGCTGGCGATTGCGTTGATCGGGATCGCCTATTCCAGCTCTTTGGAAATGTTTTACCTCTTCTATGTATTCAATGCGTTGGGGTACGTCTTCGGAGGTCCGCTACCGTGCCAGGTGCTCATTTCCCGGTGGTTTAACAAGAATAGAGGGAAAGCCATGGGCATTGCCTATCTGGGTATCGGGGCCGGTGGCGCATTGGCACCTTTGCTCGCTGCCCGGCTTGAATTGTGGTACGATTGGCACGTGGCTTTGGCCATGCTGGGGGTAATCGGGTTTCTGATGGTGTTTATCTTTTCCTATTTCATTAAAGACAAACGGGAAAAGCCTGCACCGGTAGCCCAACAGAAAGTGGAAGGCGGTTCTATGCGGAGTATACTCCGAAGCCGCAACTTCTACCTCTTGGCAATAGGCAGCATGTGCTCGATCGGGGTTGTGGGCGGCATAGGCCAACACATCAAACTCTATTTGAGCGATCTGAACTATTCGCAGACAGAGGCTGCGCATGTGATGTCATTCGTGTTATTATCCAGCCTGATTGGCCGTGTACTGATGGGTTGGCTGGCCGATATCATTAACCGGAAGTATGTCATGTTGACGATCTACCTGATTGTTATGGCATCGATCCCTTTGCTTCTGCTCCCCGACTTTGCCGGCCGTATATATATTTTCGCAATCGTTTTCGGTATCGGGCTTGGTGGCGACTACATGATCATTCCACTGATGGCTGGCGATCTGTTCGGGTTGAAGGCACTCGGTAGGACCATGGGGATTATCCTCGTCGCTGATGGGGTGGCAGAGGCCCTTTTCCCCGTGCTACTGGGGGCATTATATAGCGAAAGTACCGGATATACTTTAGGGTTTTCGCTATTGATCGGAGTCGCATTGCTCGGCGCTATTTTTATCTCCTTCTTGCCAAAGTCGCAGCAAGAATGAGCGGGAATGCGGAACACAATACCTAGGTTAAGATTAAAATACAGTCAAAATAAATGAGTATGGAAAAAGAAAAACTAAAATGAAAGGCAGCTTTTTAGCGTCTTAAGCAATCTAGCAGCTACAGCATTTAAGCGAATGGTAGTGTTATGCTGATTATTAAAAACCAATAAAAACGAAAAATATGAATTCTTATGTAGACCTTAAAGGCCGTACCCGACTGCCTTTGGTAAATCGGGTACTGCGTAATCTCGTAGTAACCACGGTGGCGGTAGTGGCAGCGATGCCCTACGTGTCGGCGGGAATGTTTAGCCCTGCTGATGTCACCTTACACCGACTGGAAACGTCGGTACGGAAGCCCAACAGTATGTTGCAGGATACGGAGGTTCGCGGTACCATACGCGACTCGACAGGATCATTGCTTACCGGTGTATCCATTCACGTTAAAAACCGGACGTCTATCGGTACGACCACCGATCTCAACGGACGCTATTTATTGAGTGTTCCGGCTGGATCCACGCTGACGTTCTCAATGGTAGGGTTCGAGACCCAAGAGATAGCGGTGGGTAACCAAGAAGTCATCGATGTGGTGCTTGTCGAATCCTCATCCATGTTGGATGATGTGGTCGTGACCGCTTTTGGTGGCGCGGTAAAGCGCACGGACATGATCGGCGCCATTACGTCGGTTAAGCCCTCAGATCTCAAAGTGCCATCCAGTAACCTGACCACCGCTTTGGCGGGACGGGTTGCCGGTATGATTGCCTATCAACGAAGCGGCGAGCCAGGTATGGACAATGCGGATTTCTTTATCCGTGGTGTAACCACATTCGGTTATAAAAAAGACCCGCTGATCCTGATTGACAACCTCGAAGTGACCACCACGGAATTGGCCCGTCTTCAACCGGATGACGTAGCGAGTTTCTCGATCATGAAAGATGCCACTGCAACGGCGCTGTATGGTGCCCGGGGGGCCAATGGAGTCATCCTGATTACGACCAAAGAAGGTACCGAAGGGAAGGTGAAAATTAATGTGCGGCTGGAAAACTCGATCTCGGCACCTACACGCAACGTGGAGCTGGCCGATCCCGTTACTTATATGGAGTTGCATAATGAAGCCGTGAAAACGCGGGATCCGTTGGGGGAACAGCCTTATTCCCAAGGGAAGATAGATAACACAAAGGCCGGAACGAATGCGATAGCCTACCCAGCGACTGATTGGCGGAAAGAACTTTTCAAGGACTATACCATGAACCAACGGTTCAACCTCAACCTTTCCGGCGGTGGGAGCGTTGCCCGTTACTACGTGGCTGGAGCGGTTACCAAAGATAATGGCGTATTACAGGTAGATCCGCGTAATAACTTCAATAGTAACATCGATCTGACGAGTTATAACCTTCGCTCGAACGTCAATGTTAACCTGACGAAATCCACCGAATTGATTATCAGGATGAATGGCAACTTTGACGATTACACCGGGCCGATAGCGGGGGGAAAAGCGATGTACCAAATGGTGATGCGTACCAATCCGGTTCTTTTTTCCGCCTTTTATCCACCGGGCGAAGATTATCAGCACGTTACCCATATCATGTTTGGAAATTATGAGGAAGGTAATTACCTGAATCCTTATGCGGAAATGGTGAAAGGGTACCGTGATTATTCACGCTCGTATGTACTGGCCCAGTTGGAGTTGAAACAAGACCTGGCTTTCCTCACCGAAGGCTTGCAATTCCGTGCGTTGATGAATACGAACCGGACCTCGTTTTTTGATGTCAACAGAGCCTATTCGCCATTCTACTACTCGTTAAACGGTTATAACCGGCGTGCGGACACCTATAGCTTATCGCTCATCAATGAGGATGGTGGACGGGAATACCTCGACTATAATGAAGGGCCGAAGGAGGTGAGTTCTATCTTTTACCTGGAGTCTGCGTTGAGCTACAACCGGACATTCGGCGAAAAACATGGTTTGAGCGGCATGTTGGTATACATCATGCAAGAGCGGCTGTCGGCCAACGCGGGGAGTCTGCAGCTCTCCCTCCCGTATCGGAATATAGGTTTGTCGGGTAGAACAACGTATGCATACGATAGCCGGTATTTCTTCGAGTTCAATTTCGGCTATAACGGATCCGAGCGGTTTTACAAAAACAACCGTTTCGGCTTTTTCCCGTCTGCCGGGTTAGCATGGACGATTTCCAACGAAAAATTCTTTGAACCGATTACGTCGACGGTCAACAACCTGCGCGTACGGGCCACTTACGGCTTGGTTGGTAACGATGCAATCGGGAGGCCGGAAGACCGGTTTTTCTATTTGTCGAATGTAGACATGGAGGCCGGTGGAGGCACGTTCGGCCGGGACAATGGCTATTCACGGTCGGGTGTTAACGTAACGCGGTACGCCAATTCGGACATCACTTGGGAGCAAGCCGAGAAGATGAATGTTGCTTTGGAAGTCGGACTGTTCAAGAAATTGGATATAACCGCAGATTTCTTTAAAGAACACCGGACCAATATCCTGATGGAACGGTCGCACATCCCATCAACTATGGGGCTTGGCACCGTCAATGTTATGGCCAATGTGGGTGAAGCCACAGGCCGGGGGGTCGATCTGTCGGCCAATTATTCGCATAGTTTTATCAATGGGTTGTGGCTTCAAGGAATGGGCAATTTCACGTTTGCGCAAAGTGCTTTTAAAGTATATGAGGAGCCGGAATATAGCGAGTCGTGGCAGTCGCGTGTTGGCTATTCCGTCAATCAGGAATGGGGCTACATTGCCGAGCGCTTATTTGTTGATGAGCATGAGGTGGCCAATTCGCCGAGGCAGAATTTCGGTGAGTATATGGCTGGCGATATCAAGTATCGTGACGTCAATCGGGATGGCCAGATTACCGAGTTGGATATGGTTCCCATTGGCTTTCCGACGATGCCCGAAATTGTATATGGATTTGGTCTTTCCGCAGGATGGAAGAACCTTGATTTCAGTGTGTTCTTCCAAGGCCTGGCTAGGGAGTCATTCCGGATCGGCGTTGCCCAAACGGCGCCTTTTCTCAGTCATCGATACAGTCCCTCCGAATTGCCGGGGATAACGCTTCAGAATCAGCTGCTCAAAGCGTATGCGGACGACCATTGGTCTGAAGACAACCGGAACCTCTACGCATTGTGGCCCCGGTTAACTGCCACCACCAATACAAACAATACCCAACGCAGTACGTGGTTTCAGCGCGACGGCAGCTTCCTACGGTTGAAGCAGGCTGAAATCGGATATACGCTGCCCCAGGGCCTCACTGATCGGGTGTGGCTGAATAGCTTGCGTTTTTATGTGAGCGGGACGAACCTGCTATCGTGGAGTAAGTTTAAACTATGGGACGTGGAGATGGCGGACAATGGCTTGGGCTACCCCGTACAGCGCGTTGTCAATTTGGGTTTACATGTTTCATTATAAATGGAGTAGATCATGAAAGAAATTAAAAGAATAGGAATCGGTGTTTTATTGTTGTTGGGTATTTCCTGCAACAGCTACCTTGACGTGGTTCCTGATAACGTGGCAACCGTGGATCATGCATTTAACATGCGCAATACCGCAGAAAAATATCTATTTACCTGTTATCGTTACCTCCCGTCACATGCGAGTTTAGGTGATAACCCTGCCTTTGCAACTGGCGACGAATTCTGGTTTTCCAATTCGTTTCTCCAGTTCCACTCGGCACCGGGATGGCAGATTGCCCGAGGTAACCAGAGCATTGTCTCCCCGATTTTAAACTATTGGGACGGCGTCAGTCAACCGTTCAAAGGTATCCGCGACTGCAATATCTTCATCGAAAATATTGGTAGGGTACCCGACATGCTGGATGAAGAAAAGGACCGGTGGATTGCGGAGGCGAAGTTTTTAAAAGCCTATTATCATTTTTGGTTGATGCGGATGTATGGGCCGATTCCGATCATCCGCGAAAATCTGCCGATTTCCGCGTCGGTTCAAGAGGTCCGTGTGGCGCGGGAGCCGATCGACGATTGTGTGGCCTATATTGTGGAGCTGTTGGACGAAGCCGTAGTGAACCTGCCTGACGTCATTTCGGATGAATTGACAGAACTGGGACGTATTACGAAAACCATTGCCTTGTCGGTGAAAGCGAAAGTGTTGGTGACGGCAGCCAGTCCACTATTCAATGGAAATAACGAGTATGTAGGATTCGCTGGGCCCGACGGACGGGAGTTGTTCAACCAAACGTATTCGACCGATAAGTGGCAACAGGCAGCGGATGCCTGCCGGGAAGCGATCGATGCATGTCATGAGCTGGGTATGAAATTATACACGTTTGAGCTCGGCATCAGTCAGTTTTCGCCGTCGGAAGAGACCATCACCCAGATGAGTATACGGAATAGCGTAACGGAGCGATGGAATTCAGAGATTATTTGGGGCAATACAAATAGTACCGCTGTGGCTTTGCAGCGGCAAGCGACACCGCCGCTGGACCCTACAAACAGCGTAAATGCCAACACACTGGGAAATATGGCGCCGCCAATCAAAATCGCGGAGCAGTTCTATTCGAAAAACGGGGTGCCCATCGATGAAGATGTGACCTATGATTACGCAGGGCGTTTTGAATTGCGTGAGGCAGATGAAGCAGATAAGTATCATCTGCAAACGGGATATACGACTGTTGGGCTCCATTTTGACCGCGAAGAGCGGTTTTATGCCAGCTTGGCGTTCGACGGCGGACTGTGGTATGGCCAGGGCCGATTAGATGATAACGATCAGTGGACCATCCAGGCTAAATTGGGGCAAGCACAAACGCGTGTATCCAATAACCGTTTCTCCGTAACCGGATACTGGCCCAAAAAACTGGTTAATTATGAAAACATCATCGGTGCGGGAAACACCTATACCGTCCAATACTACCCTTGGCCTGTAATGCGGCTGTCGGATTTGTATTTATTGTACGCCGAGGCATTAAACGAACTGAATGAACAACCGAGCGACGAAACCTATGAATACTTAAATAAGGTTCGCGAGCGGGCGGGTTTGCCGACGGTCCAGGATGCATGGACAAACTTCTCCAGACAGCCGGATAAATTCACCACACAGGTGGGGCTGCGGAGTATCATCCAGCAAGAGCGGCTGAACGAGCTGGCTTTTGAAGGGAAACGATTCTGGGACCTGAGGAGATGGAAACGTGCACATATCGAGTTGAATAACCTGATCACCGGTTGGGACATTGACCAAGAGAATCCGGAAACATACTATCGCCAACGTGTATTATTCAACCAGACATTTATGATGCGTGATTATTTCTGGCCCATCCGGGAATCCAACCTGATTGTGAATCGGAATCTGGTGCAGAATCCGGGTTGGTAATGTACTTATGCAAATGATAGTCAAAATTTACGACCATGAAAAAAATTAGCTTCTATTTTTGGATTGTATTGATATCAGGCGTACTGATTGGTGTCCAAGCTTGTAAGGATGAACCTGAACATACTCCAATTAGTCAGAATGATGATAAGCCGCAGGGCATCGCCAATCCACAAGTTAAAAACCTGCCGGGGGCAGCGCAGATAAGTTATGAATTGCCTCAAAGTAAAGGCTTATTGTATGTCAAAGCTGTTTATGAAATCCGTCCGGGGGTTATCCGGGAGGCAAAGGCTTCTTTTTACACCAATTCCATTGATATCGAAGGTTTCGCTAAAGAAGGAGAATATGATGTTAGTTTATATACGGTGGGGCGCAATGAACAGCACTCCGAACCCGTCGTTGTTAAGGTAACTCCATCCACTCCTCCCGTGGTGGACGTATTTGGATCGCTCGAAATCGTGGAAGATTGGGGTGGGGCCACCGTGCTGCTGACGAACGAGAGCGAAACGAGCATGACCGTGGAAGTGCTTACTACCGATGAGCAGGGCGACTTAGTCATTGCGGAAACATTTTATACAAAAATGCGCGACGCCCGGCTACCAGTCAGAGGATATGACCCAGAAGAACGTCTTTTCGGCGTGGTGGTGCGAGATCATTGGGATAACCGGTCGGACACCTTGTTTGCAGAAGTGGTGCCGTGGCTGGAGGAAAGTATACCGAAACCGTACGTTAAGGTAGACTTGCCGACAGACTATACTGTCGCCCACAACAGCGGTACGGCGTATCTCGAACGCATTTGGGACGGCAATTACGGCGGTTCAGATTATGTATCGGTTCCCGGTCATGGTGTGCCGCAATGGTTCACATTCGATATGGGAACAGAAGCTAGGCTCTCCCGCGTGGTGCTCTTCAACCGGACACAGGCCCAGTATTTATATAATTCGGGTGCGGTGAAGCGTTGGGAGATTTACGGGTCAAACAACCCCAATCCGGATGGCAGTTTCGACGATAGTTGGACGTTACTGATGGAGTGCCAATCGATAAAGCCTTCGGGCTTACCTGCGGGTGAGAACACCGAGGAGGATCGGGCATACGCTGCGGCCGGCGAAGAGTTTATTTTCCCCGAAGGCACACCTCCGGTGCGTTATCTCCGCTGGAAAGTATACGAGAACTGGGGCAAAGTGACCCACGTGAATATTGTCGAAATCGATCTTTTCGGCCAAGTACAATAAGTTAAACAAGCAAATGTCAAAACCCATGAATACTAATCGTCAAAGCTTGCGGATATTAGTTTACCTGATAGTCGCAATGGTCACGGCGTCGTGCGGAAAGATGGACGCCATTTATAGTGATTTTTTAGAGGAAGGCGAGTTCATTTACCCGGCTAAAGCAGATTCGTTGAGAGCCCACCCAGGAAACAACAGAATAATGTTGTCTTGGGTTATTCTTTCAGACCCGAATGTGAGCAACGCCGTCATTTATTGGGATAACCGAAGAGACTCATTGGAAGTATCCATATCCCAGTCGGTCCGACCGGACACGGTACGGGTAGAACTAACCGACATGGAAGAAAAATCCTATACTTTCCAGATATTTACCCGGGACGATGAAGGCAACGTTTCGGTGATGTCGGAGATATTGGGCACCGTATACGGAGACATCTACCGTAATTCGTTGTTGACCCGTGCGGTCCGAAATTTGTCGGTTAGCGAGGATACCTTGGTGGTTGATTGGATGCCGGCTGAAGAAACCAGTATTGGTGATTCGCTGATCTATGAAGATACCGAAGGTAAGCTGAATCGGCTGTTTGTATCGTCGTCGGACGATACGACGAAATTACCGTTGTACGCTCCTGAGCATAATTTTGTGTATAAAACCCTATTCGTGCCGGATTCACTCGCGATTGATACCTTCATGACCGCGGAGTTTGAGTTTGTGGTTGATCCCGATCTATTTAAAGGCGAAGTGGAGTTGAGTAAGTCGCGGTTCGCTCAATATAATTTGCCCACCGACACGCACGAGCCAAATGCAACTAATTCAACGATGAAAAACATCTGGGACGGAACCATGAATAAAGAAAGTCCAACGTTTATTACGAAAGTCGACGGGGATATGCCGCAGTGGTTTACGTTTGATTTGGGCGTAACAGCCGAGTTGACGCGTATGCAGATCAATCAACGTGGAACTGCCTCGAACCGTCTTTATAACGGAGGGAATGTGAGAACTGCCGAAATCTGGGGCTCTGCGGATCCGAATCCGGACGGCAGTTGGGACAGCTGGATTTTGCTGGGGACATTCGAATCGTTTAAACCGTCGGGCGAGGGTGCGGTTACGTCGACAGACATCGCCTACGCGCTAGAGGGCGAAATGGTCACCTTTGAAGAAGGATTGCCGCCAGTGAGGTATATCCGGTTTAAAACCCTTTCCAATTGGGATTCCGACAAGCGTGGTTTTACCAATATCGGACAATTGACTTTTTGGGGTTACGAAGAAAAAGAAAATTAATTGAAGATGAGCTTGACGTTACAGGCAGCATTAGCGTTCTCGCCGATTTTACTAGCGATGGTGTTGTTGGTCGGTTTCCGGTTCCCCGCAAAATACACCATGCCCTTGGTGTTGGTGCTGACCGGTTGGCTGGCGCTGCAATATTGGGGAATGGATATCGCAGATGTGCTGGCTTCCACGATACAGGGGTTGGTCATCACGTTTGACGTGTTGTATATTATATTCGGCGCGTTGCTACTGCTGTCTGTACTCAAGTACTCGGGTGGGCTGGCCAGTATCCGGTATAATTTTGCCCGGATCAGCCCCGACAAGCGGATACAGATCATCGTCATCGCCTGGCTTTTCGGGTCTTTCCTTGAAGGGGCCTCTGGCTTTGGGACGCCCGCTGCCATTGTGGCGCCTTTGTTATTGGCTTTAGGGTTTCCGGCGATGGCCGCGGTATTGATGGGCCTGATGGTACAAAGCACCGCGGTGACTTTCGGAGCGATAGGCACCCCGATATTGATCGGTGTAAACAATGGGTTGGCAGCCGGTTTTGGCGGGCCTGGAGAAAAGGAGATTTTCTTGCAGGCCGTTACCGCACAGGCCGCGACTATCCACGCCATCATCGGTACGCTTATTCCTTGGTTTATGGTGGTGATGACCATTTTCGTCTTTGGAAGACGAGAAGACCGGAAGAAAAGTTTAACCATTGCGCCATTTGCTATTTTTGCAGGGTTAGCATTTACCATTCCCTACCTCTGTACAGCGGTTTTGCTGGGGCCGGAGTTCCCGTCGCTCTTGGGAGCTATGATCGGGCTGGGTATCGTGGTTTTCGCGGTCAAGCGTAAGTTTTTGATCCCCAAGGATACCTGGGATTTCCCGCCGGCAGACCGATGGCAGCCAGCTTGGTCTGGACAAGTGGCGATGGAAAAGGACGGGCTGGAAAGTAATACGCCCATGCCGATTTACAAGGCATGGATGCCCTATGTGTTGGTGTCGATACTGTTGATCGTTACCCGGTTACAGAGCTTGGGGATCGGACAGTATTTGCAAAGCCTGAAGTTTGATTGGCCATCGGTTTTGGGGACGACCATATCAGCATCGTCTTCACCATTGTATTTGCCGGGAACCATGTTGATTATCGCAGCTCTGGCGGCGGTATTGGTCCATAAGCTGCCTTCGTCTGGGTTCATGAAAGCAAGCAAAGAGTCGCTTTCCACGACACTGGCGGCCGCGTTCGTGCTGTTGTTTACCATCCCCATGGTGCGGATATACATCAACTCGGGGATTAACCACCTTGAAATGGCGAGCATGCCTGTGGTGCTGGCGGACTGGGTGGCGTTTAAAGTAGGTCAATTCTGGCCGTCAGTATCCCCGTCGGTAGGTGCATTGGGGGCGTTTATAGCCGGGAGCAATACGGTAAGTAACCTGATGTTCGTCGAATTCCAGCACAGTATTGCAACCAAGCTCCAACTCTCTACCGTAACGGTCGTTTCCCTTCAAGCGGTTGGAGCTGCTGCGGGCAATATGATTGCCATCCATAATGTGGTCGCGGCTTCTGCGGTGGTGGGCTTAATAGGTAAAGAGGGTGCCATTTTAAGAAAGACCATTGTTCCTACCATATATTATGTGCTTGCAGCAGGCTTACTTGGGATGTTATTGGCTTGATATACCCCCCAATATGCTGTTAATGGAAATTTGAAATTAAATAAAGTTAATATGTTATTAAAGACAAAGACTCAACATGTGTCTATCGGAAAACTGATGCTTTTATTGACGTGGTCATTGGTTATACTCTTGGACCCCGTCCGTGCGCAATCGCCCGAAGACATTTATGGAAAGGCGAAACTGATAAACCAGCCTGCCGAAGGATACCGCGGCATCTGGTATGCCATTGGTGGCGCGGGGCAACGGGGATCGGTACCTGCACCTTATAATTTTAAATATAGCGGTGGACTGGGAACGTACCCTGCCAATCATTACCCTTTTTCTGTTTACGCAGCGGAAGTGGACAAGACTTTTTTCTGTTATGGCGGAACTGATGATTCAGGGAAGACATTGTACCATATGGTTTCTTATTTTGATCATAAGACAGGTGAAGTACCCCGTCCTACTATTGTGCTTGACAAAGCCACGAATGATGCACATGATAATCCCGTGATGCAGGTCGATAAGGAGGGTTACATCTGGATTTTCTCTACCTCTCATGGCACTGGCCGTCCATCTTTTATCCATCGCAGCAAACAGCCGCATGATATTTCTGTGTTTGAACGGATAGCGGCCACGAAGTTAGTAGACGGAAAGAAAGTGCCAATGGATAATTTTTCTTACTTGCAACTATATTATTCAAGCGAAGACGGCTTTACCGGATTGTTTACCCATTACGAAAAAAAAGGGGGTCGGGTAATCGGTTGGATGACCAGTAAAGATGGGGTGGATTGGTCCGAATGGAAGGATCTTTCGCTGTTGGACCAAGGACAATATCAAACCAGTGGCAACCAGGGAGCACGGATCGGCACAGCGTTTAATTATCATCCGACGCGTAAAGTAAGAGGGGGGCTTGACTTCCGGACCAATCTTTATTATTTACAAACGAATGATTTCGGAAAGACATGGCAGACCGTTGGTGGAAAGCCGATCGAACTGCCGCTTACGGAGGTTGCCAATGATGCACTGGTTCATGATTATGATAATAAAGAACGGAACGTATACATCTGCGATGTGAACTTCGATAAAAAGGGGCGCCCGATCATCCTATACCTGACTAGCGGGGGGCCGATGCCCGGTCCCGAAGATGGGCCCAGGGAATGGCATACTGCACGTTGGACCGGCAAGAAATGGGATATCAGGAAAGTGACGGATTCTGACAATGCCTACGATATGGGGTCACTTTATATAGAAAACCGGAAGTGGACGATTATTGCACCCACAGAGAAAGGGCCCCAGGAATATAATACGGGGGGAGAGATGGTACTTTGGCAGTCTACAAACCAAGGGAAGCGGTGGAAAAAGGTGAGGCAATTGACTAGCCAAAGCGAATTCAACCATACGTATGCCCGCCGTCCCGTCAACGTCCATCCGGATTTCTATGCATTTTGGGCCGATGGAAATGGCCGGGAAAAGTCTGAATCTAGACTTTATTTTTCCGACCGGGACGGGAATGTATTCCAACTGCCGCAATCTATGGATGCGCAGGCAGCGAAGCCGATTCCATATAACTAAGACGACAGGGAAATGAACCGAAAAGAAGGGATGTCCACCGTTGTTACTGGACAACAAAAGACAACAATGGACATTTCCGCGGACAACGTACTAGCTGTTTGCGGTACTACAACGGCGGGTTGAAATATGGCAATGGACTGCTGATGTACTGCATTGAATAGTTGCAGTATTACCATGTGCTATTGACATACCACAATAGACTTTTGATATACTGCAATGCAACAAATACATACCACGAGAGGCTGCCGGCATACGACCACGCACTGTTGATATACTACAGTATGATGGCAACACATTACAATGGGCCGTAGATATACTGCAGTGCGCTATTGATATACGACGTGAGGCTATTGACATACCGCAACAGGCCGCTGATATACTACATTGAGCTGTTGAAGTATTACAATACGCAAATGACCTACTACAATAAGCTGTTGATGTACTGCAATGCGCTTTCGATATATTACAATGGGCCGCTGGTATAACACAATAAGCTGTTGATGTACTGCAATGCGCTTTTGATATATTACAATGGGCTTTTGATATATGTCAATGGGACGTTGACATATGGCGATGGACCGATGCGGTATGCCAACAGCCCATTGCGGTACAACTTTAGGGTGTCGCGGTACCGCAAAAGCCCATTGCGGTACCGCAAATCACCATTGACCCTTGCTATGCGCCCAGGTACGCAGGGCGTTCAACCCGCTGCGGAAAAACCGTTTGGTGCGCCAAGGGGCGTACCTAGTGATTGACAGCGTGAAGCAATTAGAGTAAGCCCTTGTCAGTGGAAGCTGGTTCCGCGCTCCCGGGATAGTAGACTATGCCAATATACAGGCTATCGGTGTTATTCCTCAAGAAAATATCGATATCGGCTAACTGGGGCTGATTGAATATAAAAAGGTGCTCATCGTTGAGATCAAGTGACAAAGAACTAATTGATTTGAACGCGTAGTAATCGTGCCCATCTCGGAAATTTCGCTGATAACTACCGGCGGTAAAAATCAGTGACACCCGGGTAGGGTCGTCGGTAAAGATATGGTTTCCTGTCAGTTTATAGCGTGATTTTATCTTGGGAAACCTAAAGGGATCGTATCCTGAATCCCAATTGTTGGCCACTTGCAACTCGTTAACAAACACCGTATCGGGAGGTGGGATGGGTAGCTTAAGCACTCGTAACATGGCTTCGCGAGAGTCTAACTTGATGAGTTCCCCTCCGGTTTTGAATTTAAGAAACGAATTAAAATCATCGCCGGATAAACCCGAAGCCTTTACCGATGCATCATAGTCGTTGGGATAGTCAGCGGCTCTGATAACCGAAGTTAACATGATCGTTTGGCATGCTTTATAGACAAAGAATAAAAAGGGGGTCATTAAGACTACACTTAATATCCACACCAAATTTTTTTTTGATAACATAAGTTATTGATTGGCTATAGCGGGAGCGCTGGGCGTTCCCGATGTGACAAAAACAAAACTCATTAAATTCTCGGATGTCTTCTACACTGTGAAGCTTGTATTGAGCTTAATAAGTCTTAAGTTGGAAATTCCCATGTTTCTTGTTGTATTATTGATTGAAATTGATTTGATTTCAATATAGTAAAATAACTTGGAATAGCAAAATTAATCTTTGCGGAAATGGTCGAAGGAATGGCAGAAGGCAATATTGTACTAACACATTATTATCGTACACCGGGGTATGTTTATGGGCATCAGAAATAATCCTGGATAAAATATTCTTCTGTATTGCAGTAAAGGAAGGAGTACATCAGTAAGTTGGCTTTGTTGGTCTGCATACTGCGTTTCATGTGCAAAATAGGCTTGCCTAGCTAGCGAAAATCGGGCATTATCGGGCATATTGGGTTCCATTTCGGGCATTTAAGGTGGTATTTATCGGGTGTATTGTGCAACATGCCCGGCTTTCCGGTACTGGGGAAAAGTTTCCCGGTACCGGGAAAATGTTACCCGTCGCTGGAAAGGTGCAAACCTGTATCGGGGAGGTTGTACCCGGTGCTGGCAGAAAGTTTTCCGATACAGGGAAAATACGAACCCATACCGGAGAGATGTTACCTGGTACGGGGAAAAAGCTTTCCAGTACGGGGAAAAAGCTTTCCAGTACGGGGGGGAAGCTTTCCGATACAGGGAAAATACGAACCCATACCGGAGGAGAGTTACCCGACACAGGGAGAATGTTAATCCATACCGGTAAAGCGCCACCCCGTATCGGGGGAGCGCTTACCAGTATGGGTTCGACAAAGAAGGATATCGATTTAACACGGACCGATATAGGTGCGTTGTATTCTGATGCGGGTTATTGTTTCTCCGGTATCGGTACATCGTCCCCCGGTAAGGGGGCGAGGTTTCCCGGTGCAGGTCGGCGACTCCGCTGTGTTAATTTATCCGGCTACCTGATCGTTTAGCGACCAACCCCCTGCCGTAAGGCGACTACACACGAGTATTTTTCTAAGGAAAACACTTGCTTACGTAAGCTAATTTGCTTACATTCGTTTTATGGAAACTTCAATGGAAAAATACAAAGGTATCCACCCAGGATTGATTTTAGAGCATGAGCTTAAAAAGAGGAAAATTGCAAAGAATCAATTTGCGACTGCTATTAACCAGCATAGGCAGACCTTGAACGCTATAACTAAGGGAAGAAGAAAACTACCGGTCGAACTATCATTCAAAATTGACAAGGAATTAGGCTATGCAGAAGGAACTATGTTGATGATGCAAACCTATTTCGAAATTGAAGATTACCGGAAAAAACAACGGCTGACCAAAACCAGCTTTGCGTTGGGTAAATTGCGTAATGGACTTTTTTGGGATACGGACATCAGCAAAATAGATCCAGATATACACGCCACTGCAATTATCCGAAGAGTCTTTGAGCGCGGTAACGCGGAAGAAAAAGAATATATCACCGATTACTACGGAGACAGACGGATAGCTGAGGTATTGGGTACAGACTCAATTGTTGCCAGCTAAATCAAACAATATGCTGTATTGGAACACCGTCGGCGACCTGTTACGCCAAGCCCTGCTCACCTTGATGCAAGCTCCGATATTTGCAGATTTTAGACTCGTGGGAGGCACGGCGCTCAGTCTGCACCTGGGCCATCGCATGTCTGTTGATATTGATCTATTTACGGATGCTAATCATGGTAGCGTTGATTTTGATGCAGTAGACCAATACTTGCTGAATACTTTTCCATTCGTACAAGGGGACATAGGTGGCTTACCCGGTTTTGGCCGAGCATACTTAATCGGCAATAGTCTGGAGGATCACATCAAATTGGATGTGTACTACTCACAGGAAAAGTTCATAAGACCGACAGTTGAGTATGATGATATAAGGCTTGCCGGTATAGAGGAGATCATTGCGATGAAAGTAGATGTTATTTCCAGAAGTGGGAGAAAAAAGGATTTTTGGGATTTACATGAGTTAATGGAACGATATAATCTTTCTCAAATGCTCACATTGCATGAGGAACGTCATCCCTATACTCATGACAAAACTCAAATTATTTCAAATTTCGAGAACTTTGAAAGGGCTGATCAGGATTTTGATCCGATCTGTCTAAGGGGAAAATATTGGGAATTTATCAAAGACGATATGATCGAAGCAGTAAAGCAATATAGATGAGCGGTTTTGGAAGCATCAAATGACGGCAGGGAGGGGAGTATCGATAGGCTTTAAAAATAATCCTGGATAAAATATTCTTCTGTATTGCAGTAAAGGAAGGAGTACATCAGTAAGTTGGCTTTGTTGGTCTGCATACTGCGTTTCATGTGCAAAATAGGCTTGCCTGGCCTGATGGAAAGTAAATCTGCAATACGTTTGCTTGCTGCCACGGCCCATATCTTTTGTTCACCCTCCTTGATTTCCACGTGGTGATTTTTTTTTAACGTTTCAAATAGTGAATGCTTTGCTAGGTTGTGCATGGTGAATCTTGGCAGGTCGATATCGGTGATATACGTCTCTTCGTACAGTGTCGGTAGGCCATTTACATGGCGCAGCCGGGCGAGGTAAAGACAGCCTGCTTCCCGTTGTGTATCCGTCAGCTCATATGGAAAATCGACGGGCCATCCGATGCGTTTTGTTTTCACCAGGATCTCGGTACGTAAGTTTTTTTTGCCTACCCCCGCGGTTGAACCTTTCAGCGATAAAATGCCCAGTCCATTTTTCGGCTCAGACACAATGCTGCCCTTGCCATGCTGGCGGATGATGTACCCCATCTGCGTCAACTCCCCCAATGCCTGCCGTACCGTGGGACGGGTAGTTCCATAGCTTTTGCAAAGCTCATTTTCTGAAGGAAGCAGGTCGCCCTTTTTGTAATACCCATCGTCGATTTGCCTTTTCAGGTCGGCAATGAGCACCTTATAAAGTGGTGTGTTTGGTTCTTTCGCCATAATGGGTGCTGTCAGATCGGAACAAAAATAGTTAATTTATTGATGTTGTGTATACAAGTTTAGCCGCTGCAGCGTTGTTGGTTCAAATAGCTTAATGTGTATAATTTGTTTTTTATGTACTTGTATATACAAATATTATTTTACTATTTGCAATTAAAACTATTTTAATGTATTGATTAGTAGCATGATGATAAAAGTTTTATAACTTTTATCTATGTTGTATTTTTAAGATTTCTTATTTTTTCTTGTATATACAAGTTTAATTTATACCTTTGTGTTAAGGTAAAGGAAAACCAATTTTATAACCTAATAAATGCGGATATGCGAAAATATTTAATCGTTGGCTTGCTTACCGGATGGCTTTGTGCGGGTTGCCATAACCCCGATGTAGGCAATGACGACGTGCTGACATACGTCGACCCTACAATCGGCGGTGTGGGCTTGATCTTGGAGCCAACGCGGCCCCTTGTGCACCTCCCTAATAGCATGTTGCGGGTGCACCCATTGAAAAAGGATGAGTTAGACGATCGGATATCGGGCTTCCCACTTACCGTTGTGTCCCATCGCATCGGTTGGGCATTTTCTTTTCTGCCGGTATTCACAGCTGATAACCCTTGGCAGTCGAATATTGTTATACACCGTCAGGAAGCACACCCCTACAGTTACGAGGTGGTGGATGCAACTTCTTATAATAGCGTGGCGGTTGCGCCAAATGAAAAGAGCGGTGTCTTTCGGATCACGAATGCCGACCAGTCGAGGACACACCGATTGCGGTTTTCGATTATTAATGCGACCGGGTTTGTGGAGTCGCCGAATGACCATGCCTTTTCAGGTGAAGAAGACTATAACGGGATGAAGGTGTATTTCTATGGCACGGTTGACGGTACGGTAACGAAGGTGGAAACTGAGGGAGCCGACAGCCGAAAAAACTTAATGGCTACCGTCGAATCGGCGAATGGTGTGTTGGAACTGCGATACGGTATTTCCTTCATCAGTGTCGACCAGGCAAAGACAAACCTGGAACAGGAAATCGGAGACCGCGATTTCGCTGCTACGAAGGCAGGGGCCATGGATGTTTGGACGAAGGCACTATCCAAGATAAAGGTAAAAGGCAGCGATAAAGACAAGCGTGTGTTTTATACGGCCCTGTACCGCACCTTGGAGCGTATGGTGGATATCAATGAGCATGGGCGCTATTACAGTGCGTTCGACTATCAGGTGCATGAATCGGACGAACCTTTCTATATGGACAATTGGGTATGGGATTCGTATATCGCCCACCATCCGCTGAATATGATACTGGACCCGGAAAAGGATCAGACCATGATTCGTTCTTACGTGGAGATGTATCGCCAAAACGGCTGGATGCCCTCGTTTGCGGTGGTTTTTGGCGACTGGCCAGCGATGGTGGGTAACCATGCATCTGCGTGGATGGCTGACGCATGGGCGAAAGGCTTGCGCGATTTTGACGTAGCGACCGCTTATGAAGGTCTTCGCAAGAACTCGTTGGAAGCGACGCTGATTCCTTGGCGAAATGGTCCACCCAGTGAGCTGGATGATTTTTTCAACGAACATGGCTATATGCCAGGGTTGGCTCCAGGAGAGCCGGAGACGGTCGACCGGGTTGATCCCAACTGGGAAAAGCGCCAGGCGGTGTCGGTGACACTGGAGAACAGCTTTAGTGATTGGTGTATCGCCCAACTCGCGGAACCCGCCGGACATGTCGATGAAAAAGAGCTTTTCTTGGACCGTTCCCAGTTTTACCGGAATGTGTTCCGGGAAGACAAGGGCATGGTATGGCCAAAAAATGCGGCAGGTGAATGGATTGAGCCGTATAACCCGAGCCTTTCCGGCCGGGAGTACTTCACCGAGGTCAACGCGTATACTTACAACTGGCATGTGAAGCACGATTTAAATGGGCTATTTGCGCTTATGGGAGGGAAACAGGCTGCTGAGGCGAAGTTGGATCAGTTGTTCCGTGAGGACCTCGGCTTGTCCAAATGGAAATTCTGGGCAACCCAACCGGATGCTTCGGGGTTGGTGGGGCAGTTCGTCATGGGAAATGAACCCAGTTTACACATCCCATACCTGTATAACTACCTCGGTGCGCCCTGGAAAACGCAGAAGCGTATCCGTATGCTGTTAGATACATGGTTTACCGACAATGTATTCGGAATGCCTGGTGATGAAGACGGCGGAGCGATGTCGGCCTGGGTGGTGTTTTCGATGATGGGCTTCCTTCAGGTAACCCCCGGCGTGCCTACTTACTCAATCGGCAGCCCATCGTTTGAAGAGGTTAGCATCCAGTTACCCAATGGCAATGAATTTAAGGTAGTAGCTAACAATAATTCGACGGAGAACGTGTACATCCAGGAGGCGAAACTCAATGGCCAACCCTTGGATGAACTGTTTTTTACGCATGAGCAGCTGCTGGAAGGCGGTGTGCTGGAACTGGAGATGGGCGATAAACCTAGGAAATAGCTAAGATCGTACTAGCCTTTGCCGATTGAAGGCTATTTGTAAACGCGTTTTTAATCAGTTCATATAGACCTAAGTGTAACTAAATGAGGGCAAAGACTTCAGTGTAATTCACGGAAAAAGTTTTTTGCTCCTCCAAAGAGATTAGGTGCCATATCACTAACGACCAAAATAACTATTATTATGAAGCTAACCGCTATTTTATTGCTATTTTTTACATTTAAGGTAAGTGCGGATTGTTGCGCTATGAGTGCAATAGTCGGTGTGCCTTCAAGTTATGACCCTCCTGGCAATCCAATACCTCCTATTCAAATAAAAGGAAAGGTTGTGGATAGTGAAGGGAATCCGCTACAGGGTGTGTCTGTAAACGTGGTAGGTACTACGGTAGGAAGCACCACCAATAGTGAGGGATTTTATGTCATCAGTATCGTGGATAATTCGTCTGTTGTACTGGAGTTTTCCAGCGTAGGATTTCAACGAAAAAGTGTGACAGTTGGAACCCAAACGGAGATCAATGTTACGCTGGAAGAAGATGTCGCGGGGCTGGAAGAGGTTGTGGTGGTGGGATATGGGACACAGAAGAAGTTAACGGTTACGGGTGCGATTTCGTCTGTAGGGTCGGCGGATCTGATCAAATCTCCAAATGCTAGTGTTGCGAATACGCTTGCCGGACGCGTTACCGGTTTGGCAACGGTACAGTATTCAGGTCGTCCAGGAGGCGACGATCCTATAACTTATATCCGCGGAATCGGATCACTTACGTCAGCGGCTTCAGCACCGCTTACACTTGTAGATGGGGTAGAACGGCCGTTTACCCAATTAGACCCCAATGAAATTGAGTCGGTATCTGTATTGAAAGATGCGTCTGCTACCGCCGTGTTCGGTGTGCGGGGAGCCAATGGAGTAATCATCGTGACAACGAAGCGGGGAACCGAAGGGCCTGCCAAAATCAGCGTATCGGCTTCTGCTGGCCTTCAACAGCCATTGAGACTTCCTGTTTTTGTAGACAGCTATACGCATGCAAAGATGTATACAGAAGCTCAACAAAATGACGATCCGAATGCAGTACTGAAGTTCAGCCCAGAGGCCCTGGAAGCATTCCGGACCAACTCGGATCCGATCATTTATCCAAATACCGATTGGGTGAATTATATATTGAAGCCTTCCGCATTTCAAACGCAAGAAAATGTCAATATTTCGGGCGGAACAAAGGCGGTCAGGTATTTTGTTTCACTGGGGTATCTCAAGCAAGACGGCCTGTTTAGGATATTTGACCTGCCGGATAATAATAACTACAGTTATAACCGATATAACTACCGGGTAAATTTGGATATCGATGTAACTAAAACGACTACCCTTTCCTTAACAACCGGCGGAAGAAGTGAGTTTCGTAACGAGCCCTTGGCCGATGAGCCGCAATTCAGTATCTGGCGGAATATCTATTTTGCCCAGCCTTATAGAGGAATAGGGATTGTAGACGGAAAGCATATACAAAGCGATCCCCGCTATATTTCAGGTGAAACACGTGATGCGCTTAACGGTTACTATGGGAAGGGTTTCCAAAATGCACTCACGAATCCGCTCAATTTTGACTTGATGTTAAATCAGCAGCTGGACGCCCTCGTAAAGGGGCTTTCCTTCAAAGTTAAAGGTTCTTATAACGGAAGCTACTCTTTTACCAAAATCAGAAACTCCAGTCGGGCAACGTACTTGGCCAGCTATTTACATGATTTAGATCCTACCGAACCGGATGATAAAACGGTTGTCTACCGGAAAATCGGGGAAGATGGGACATTAGGTTATGCCGAGCGTTACGACAAAGCCCGGGATTGGTATTTCGAAACGGCTTTTTCTTATGACCGAATGTTTGAGGCACACCGCGTCACCGGACTCTTGCTTTACAATCAGAGCAAAACGTTTTATCCGACGTCGAATGTGGATATCCCACGGGGATACGTTGGGCTTGTAGGACGGATAACCTACGACTATCAATCAAAGTATCTGCTGGATTTAAATATGGGGTATAACGGTTCCGAAAATTTTGCTCCTGAAAGGCGATTTGGATTATTTCCAGCCATATCAGCAGGCTGGGTGGTTTCCGAAGAGAAATTTATGAAAGCGTATGCTCCGTTTATTGAGTACCTGAAAATAAGGGGTTCATACGGAGTTGTGGGTAATGATCGGATGGGGAATAGCCGGTTCCTTTATTTACCGGACAGTTATTCGGCGAATTCGGGTGGCTATAGTTTCGGGGTCAATGTTCCCCAGAATCAGATCGGCGCATCGGAAGGCAAGGTTGGAAATCCGCTCGTCACATGGGAAAAGTCGAAGAAAAAGGACATTGGCCTGGATCTTACGATGCTGAATGGGAAAATTGCCGTCGTGGCGGATTATTTCACTGAACATCGCGATAATATCCTTACGACACGTCAGACGGTTCCCGGCATTCTGGCTATTAACCTTCCAGCAGTAAATATCGGCGTCGTTGACAATCATGGGTATGAATTACAAATAAAGTGGAGGGATAACATCGGTGCCTTTAACTACATGATTAGCCCGAATATGTCCTTCGCTAGAAACAAAATTGTTTTTATGGATGAGACACCGCAGCGGGAATCGTACCTTTTGCGCACGGGAAATCGCGTCAACCAACCATTCGGCTATGTGTTTGATGGCTTTTGGACCGAAACAGATGTGGCTAATATCGGCAATTTCCCAAATGCAAATTACGAGGCCAAACCGGGGGATTTACGGTATAAAGATCTGAATGGCGATGGGCAGATAAATGTTGATGACCAGCGACCAATTGGCTTTCCGGACTATCCTGAATATGTTTTTGGATTAACGATCGAAATGCAGTATAAGGGATTTGATTTGCATATGATGTGGTCTGGAGCAACCAACGTATCAAGGGCATTTCAAGGGTCGTTCCAATTGCCGTTTGGGCCTACACATGGGTTCGGGCTTATGAAGTACATGGCCGATGGGCGGTGGACTCCGGAAACGGCTGCCTCGGCAACGTATCCGCGGATGACTTTCTTGGGAATCGAGAACAACATGAAATATAGTGATTATTGGTTGAAGGACGCTTCGTATGCAAGATTGAAAAACGTTGAACTCGGATACAGTTTTGATGCTGCCAAGCATATTTTGTTAAAGCGGCTCGGCATGTCGAGTTTACGTCTTTATGCCAATGGTTATAACCTGTTGACTTTTGACAATCTAGGACTCATAGACCCGGAATCTGTACCAACGGAAAATGCACAGTATCCGCTGATGAGAATATTCAATTTTGGTTTAAACGTAACATTCTAACATCATAAAATTTCAAGGTGATGAAAAATATACTAATTATCTTTTTATGGCTACTGGCTTTCGCCATAGTGGGATGTGAGAAATTTAAAGTAGGTAACGACTTTCTTGAAAAACCACCCAGTGTGGATGTGACGAAGGATACCATTTTCTCTAACCTCGAATATGCTAACCGGTTTCTAACCGGAGCCTATGCAACGCTACACTATGGGTTATTGTATGATTTTTCGGCCAAAGGGATTGGTATGGATGCGGATATCTTAGAGTCGCTTACTGACATTACGCAATCTTTCCGGTTGGATGGCGCTGTGTACCGTATTTATTATTCAGGGCAATACAGTGCGGGAACAGAAAATAACGCAACCGGTACCAAATATAGTTTTTTGCATGAAGATAGCTGGAAAGGCATCCGAATGGCTTACATTTTTCTGGAGAATATCGACCGTGTTCCCAACGTAAATGAGCAAACCAAGAAGCGGCTGAAAGCAGAAGCAAAAATGATTATAGCAATGCATTATGCTGATATGTATCGCCATTTCGGTGGACTCCCTTGGATTGATCACGCCATTGGAGTCAATGAAGACACTCATTTTCCACGGCTTACAAGCTTAGCCACAATGGATTCGATTATTAACATCATCGATGAGGCAACGCCTGATTTACCGTGGGTGCTAAACGATATCAATAATGACGATGGCCGTTTTACACAAGCTTCTGCGCTTGGTCTGAAAGCGCGTATGCTGCTTTTTGGTGCAAGTCCGCTGTTTAATAGCGATACACCATATCTCGACGGAGAAGCGTCGCAACAAAAGATGACTTGGCATGGGAATTATGACCAGAATCTGTGGAAGCGGGCGGCCAATGCGGCAGAAGAACTGATTCAGAAAGTGGAAGCCCAGGGAGGGTATGAATTAGTCAAAACCGGCCATCCGAGACAGGATTTCCAGAAGGCTTACTATCAACGGGGAAATGGTGAAATTTTGATTTCCACCAGGGTGCGATATCGAAATGAAGGCGACTACGACTACCTGGGTATGCAGGTAACGCGTATTCACGGTATAGGCTGTCCCACACAAGAATATGTGAATATGTTCGGTATGGCCAATGGATTGCCGATTTCCGATCCGAATTCGGGATATGTGGAAGAGAATCCCTTTGTCAACCGCGATCCGAGGTTATATGAAACGGTGCTTACGAATGAAGATACGTACCAAGGGCGTACGGCACAGTTGTGGGTTGGCGGGATCGAGCGTCAATCCATCGGACAATCGATGGCAGCGACAGGCTACGACATGCGGAAATTCTTATTGGATTTTAATAGTGCTACGTCGTTTGGTTCTGTTGTGCAATTTCCTTACCTCCGCTTGGCTGAAATCTATTTGACGTATGCGGAAGCGAGTAACCAATTAAACAACGGACCTACTCCAGAAGCCTATCGCTGTGTCAACGTTGTACGGAATCGGGTAGGACTTCCGGATTTGACTCCGAATCTGAATAAAGAACAATTTCACGAAGCGGTATTGATCGAACGCGCATGCGAATTTGGGTATGAGGAGGTTAGGTGGTTTGATCTGATCCGTTGGAAAAGGGCAGATGATTTCACGAAAAAACTGCATGGAATGAATATTTTTAAAGAAGGTGACGAATTTACGTATCAATTATTTGAACTACCTACACGGGCTTGGCAACGGTCTTGGTCGCCTAAATGGTATTTGAGTGCCTTCCCCCCAACGGAGGTAAATAAAGGTTATGGATTAGTTCAAAACCCTGGCTGGTGATACTTAAAGTGGTTTTAACAATGCAACTAAAACGTATAAAGATGACAAATAAATATATGGATCTCATATGTCTGTCGCTCACATTGTTATTCTTTCCCTTCACGGGGCTTGCTCAACAGCAATCCGCTGGGCTGGCCATTGACAAGGTGGATAAGCCCGTTAGTGAAGAAAACGATGATGATGTGGTTCCGGTGGGTTTCGGTTCGACACGCAATAAAAATGAACTCACATCCGCGATAGGTATTGTACGGGCAGACGGGTTGTCAAATCGGATGACCATCAATCCGGCCAACGCCCTTTTCGGTAAGATAGCAGGTTTGGCGGTGATGCAAAACGGAGGAGCCAGTTGGGAGAACGACCCTCGGCTGATGATTAGGGGGATTGGAACCTTCGGCGATGCGTCTATTCTGATGCTGGTCGACGGCTACGAACGGCCTATTTCGTCACTTTCTCTTGGAGAAATTGAAAGTATAGCAATCCTAAAGGATGCGGCTGCACTCGCGATGTACGGTGTTCGTGGCGCAAATGGTGTGCTATTGGTGACTACAAAACGAGGGGATGCAAGGAAGAACAAAGTAGATATCTCGTATGAACAAGGTATCACACAAGCGAGGCGCATACCTGATTTTTTAGATGGATACGGGTATGCAACTGCGATGAATGAAGCCAGGTTGAATGACGGCTTAACACCGCTTTATTCACAACAAGCATTGGATGCCTTTCAATCTGGATCTTCACCCTATTTTTATCCGAATGTAAACTGGTTTGAGCAGGCATTCCGGGATTTTGGCAAAACCAATAATTTCAAGGCTACCTTTCAGGGACAAACAGCTACAGCTAGTTATTTTGCCTTGTTGAATTACCAGTCTGATAATGGAATATTGGGGCCGGTAAATGAGAACGAAGGATATAATACGCAGTTGAATTATGGTAAATTCAATTTCCGCTCAAATGTGGATGTGAATGTCACCAAATCAACCAAACTGAAGATTGGCTTAAGCGGTAACCTGCGGGAAACCAAAACGCCGGGTACTTCGGTTGCCGATATCATGTGGGCGCTATATAATACACCGTCAGCAGCTTATCCGGTAAAAACATACCACAATATTTGGGGAGGTACTGCCAATTTTGCTAATAATCCGATTGCGCAGATTTCAGCCACGGGCTATCGGAATACGCAGATCCGCGAACTGCTGGCAGACGGTAGCATCGAACAGAGACTTGATGCGCTATTACCCGGCTTGGCAGTAGAAGCTGCCGTTGCTTTTGATAATTCTGCCACCTATTCGGAAGGTAAAGTCAAACAATACGAATACCAGTCGATATCACTAACTGAAAACAATGGGGCGCTGGATTCTGTTGAAACGGACTATGGACAAGATACAGAATTGAATTACTACCATAACCTTGCAAACCAATGGAACCATGCAACGGTTCAAGGAAAATTGAAATACGACAAAGAATGGGGCAATCAAAGCGTCAACTCTATCCTATTGTATCAGCAGGATAAGCTGCTTAGAAACGGCCAATCTAATACCTATATTCATCAGTTGGTCGCAGGTAATCTGCATTATGCAAACAGTTTGAAGTATTTTGCCGATTTATCGCTTTCCTACAGTGGAACAAATGTATTGCCGAAAGGGAGTCGATTTGGCTTCTTCCCCGCTTTGTCGGTTGGATGGAAAATAGCTGAGGAATCATGGTTCTCTAAAAGGGTGGTTAATGACCTTAAATTACGGGCTTCCTGGGGAATAACCGGTAATGATTTGATACCGCAAAATCTTTCAGAAGTCCAATTTAATGGATCTACACCGTATTTTTATACGGGTAACAATAATATTTCCGGGGGACTGCAAGAAGGTAGACTGCCATCGACCGGCTTAACCTATGAATCCTCCACCAAGTATAATCTCGGCATAGATGTATCTGTGCTGGAGATGATCGATTTGAATGTCGATGTTTTCTATGACCATCGGACAAATATATTGGTTGAATCTGATGGGTTGGTTTCCAATGTGCTTGGAGCTGCTAAGCCACTGCTAAGTGAGGGCATTGTAAATAACAAAGGCTTTGAAGCGGAGCTTAAATTTTACAATAATGAAGGTTCCTTCACTTATTACATCGACGGGCAGTTTGCGTATGTCCGCAATAAGATCGAACAAATGGGCGAGGCCTTTCAACCTTTTAATTACCTATCAAGAACAGGAAGAAGTATTGGACAGGCTTTTGGTCTGGAAGCGATCGGGTTTTTCAAAGACCAGACAGATATAGAAAATAGCCCAACGCAGACATTTTCATCTGTAAAACCAGGAGACATAAAATATAGGGATCAGAACAATGACGGTATTATCAACGCCTATGATGAAAAGGCGTTAGGGTTTAATACGGTCAATCCTGAAATGTATTATGCGGCATCCTTTGGGGTGACATATAAAGGAATCGGACTGGATGTGATGTTCCAAGGCGTTGCTAACAGAACGCTTTATTTGAGCGCACAAAGTGTTTTCTGGCCCCTGATTGGAAACAGCAGCATAACCGATTTTTCAGCAAACAGATGGACCCCGGCGACGTCAGAAACGGCAACGTTGCCGCGACTGACTACGTTGAGCAATGATAATAATTATCGCCCTAATAGTATCTGGCTGGTCGATGGCTCTTACCTTAAATTAAGATCCGTCATGCTTCACTATAGCCTTCCTCAACAAGTGACTTCGAAGCTTAGGCTGTCAAATATCCGAGTGATAATGAGGGGAATGGATTTATTTTCTATTGATAATATCGATGCGGTGGATCCGGAGGCTATTGGATTTACATATCCTACGTATGCAACTTATAGCTTAGGTGTGCAAATTGGTTTTTAGGCTATTAAAATAGATTGTTATGAAATACATAAAGATAATTGTAATCTGTTCAATATTAATACCGCTTTTCGGAGGGTGTAATAAGCCGCTGGATTATAGTGAAGCGTCGTTTTATGGGGAAGATGCGGTGCTGAATAGTCCGAGCCTCTATAAGGCACTTTTGACTACGATTTATGCATACCTGCCCACTGACTTTAACAGTATTGATGGCGCGATGCGGGCGTCGGCATCCGATGACGCGGTGCATGTGTGGGATTTATCTGCCATTAAGAGATTCAACGATGGAAGCTGGAGTGCCTTACAACCGCTTGACGATCAATGGGGCCACTTGTATACTGGAATCCGCTCAGCTAACCTGTTCCTGCAAAAATCGGAAGGACAGACATTTGAAGATCTAAGGTATAACGACGGTTATCGGGAGATGATGATTCAATACGATAACTACCCCAACGAAGCCCGATTCTTGAGAGCGTTTTTTTATTTTGAATTGATTAAGCGGTATGGGGATGTTCCCTTGATTAAGACCCCATTAACCGTGCAAGAAGCTAATGCGGTGACTAGAACGCCCTATTACGACGTGGTCGATTTTATTGTTTCCGAATGTGACGACATCATTCCGAAATTGCCTACTTCCTACGCAAGCCTGCCGGGTGCCGAAACCGGACGTGCAACAAAAGGAGCCGCCCTTGCATTAAAAGCTCGTACGCTTTTATACGCCGCTAGTCCGTTGCATAACGTTTCAAACGACCAGACGAAGTGGGTGGCCGCAGCTACTGCGGCAAAAGAAATCATCGATATGCAACAATATTCGCTGGAGGGCAGTTATAAAAACGTCGTAAACAACATTAATTCATCTGAATTGATATTGGAAACCAGACAAAACTTCTCGAATGCCTTTGAAGTGGCAAACTTTCCGGTAGGTTATGAAGGGGGAAATACGGGGACGTGCCCTACACAAAATCTGGTGGAGGCATATGAAATGCAGGAAACTGGGATGGACATTAACGAGCAAGAATCGGGCTTCGTTGCTCAAAATCCGTATGCAGGTCGTGACCCCCGGATGTATGAAACCATCCTTTACAATGGTGCCACTTGGAAAAATTTGACTATAGAGGTTTGGCCTGGCGGATTCAATGGCCCTCCTCAGGAACGGGCTACCAAGACAGGGTATTATCTTAAAAAATACCTAATAGAAAGTATTTCATTAAATCCCGTCAACCCTACGACGCAGCAGCATGCCTGGGTGGTATTTCGCTATGGCGAGGTGTTGTTAAATTATGCGGAGGCTATGAATGAAGCATTTGGCCCCGATGTCAAGGGCCCCGGCACGTTGCAAATGACCGCGAGCGAGGCGGTGAACTTTATACGGTGGCGGGCAGCAATGCCGGATTTTCCCGCAGCTATGTCGCAAGACGCCTTTAGGCAAAAATTGCGGAATGAACGGCGGGTGGAGCTGGCCTTTGAGGATAGTCGTTTCTGGGATATCAGGAGATGGGGAATTGGTAATTCGACCGCAGAAATATATGGCGTGGACGTAAGCCGGAATAATTCGGGCCAGGTATCTTATACCCCGAAATTGGTTGAAACGCGTGTTTGGCACGACAAAATGAATTTGTACCCAATTGCACAGAATGAATTGTATGTGAATAAAGCGCTTACACAAAACCCCAATTGGTAGTGTGTATGCGAACAGCAATAGACATACCCGTGAGGTTAATCATTAAAATCGCTCTCTTGTGTTCCCTCCAATGCAAAGCACAAACAGATATTTACAGAGAGGGACCCACCACTGCTGAAATAAGTGCTATGATAGCGCGTAATAGTCCGCTTAATGGTGCAACTATTCCGGCAGATATGAGAGTGCGGCTAGGGGCTTCACACGTTGCGGGAAAGTACTTTCTAACCGAATCTCCATTTTTAACAGCGGGTAGTCAAGCCATTCAACACCTAGGCATGGGAACGATTAAGCTGTGGCTCCAAGATAAGCCCGCAAGCGATTATCCGTACAATTCCGACTGGAATTTAAGTGAGCAGGCAAGCTTGGTTGAGATTGCGGCGCATCCCTATTTTAAAGCGGTCTTTGATATGCCATTCAAAACCTTTGCATTGAGTGTGCGTGGTGAAATAAATCTTCAGCAGGCGATGAAAGCATCAGCTACAGATTATGCCAAGGAAGAAGAGGCCATGTATCAATTGACTAAGTATCTGCTGCAAACTTATAAGGATAGGGAAGTGGTTTTTATTCTGCATAACTGGGAAGGCGATTGGTTGATGCGCGGTGGCACGAACGCGGCCGCGCAGTGGACAGCGGAGTCTTTTCCTCCCGATGTAGAGAAGCGTAGCGATGTCATGATCAACTGGTTTAGTGCTAGACAAACCGGGGTCGATCGGGCACGTGCTGAGATGGGAATAACAAACTGTAAGATTTATCACGCAATCGAAGTCAATAAGGTGCTTGATGGTCGAAAAGGTATTCCGTGTCTTACCTCCAATGTGCTTCCCTATGTAAAGACGGATATGGTGTCTTGGTCATGCTATGAAGGGTTGGCTGACCCGGTGGATCTTTGGCGGGGTATTGATTACATCAGAGAAAATATGAAATCTACTGGTGAATTTCCAGCTGTTCCTATTATGATTGGCGAAATTGGGATTCCCGAAAACGAAGGAACTGTTTTTGGAATTGCGGCACAAAATGGAAGAATTATAAAAGAAGAGCTTATTAAGCGCTGGGATAAGGCTATGTCGGTTTTTATAACACAAGATATCCCCTATATTATACATTGGCAAGTTTACTGCAACGAGGTCAAAGAAGGTGTAAAAAATTCGTTGGTATACACGAATGATCAATTGAGGGGATTTTGGCTTATTCGACCCGATGGTACAGAAAGTTACTCAGCTTCCTACTTAAGAAGTTTAATTCAAAATGCAGGAAAGAAACTTGGAAAGTAAATTCATCATTCGCAAATATTGTTACCATGAAAACAAGTAAAAATCCATTAAAAACCAAAAGTACATTAGCGACCTTCCTCAATTTGTCGGCAGGTTTAACCATCAAAAGCCTTTTCTCCGTGATCATTACATTGATTCTTGCCGGAGGGTACCAGACACTTTCAGCAAGTAATGAAATTAACTATGACGGACACTTGGTTAGTATCCAAAAGTTTGGAGTTAAACCTGGTAACACGGGGATGGAAAATGCCATAAACCTTCAAAAGGCAATAGACTGGGCGTCGGATAACGGAGCAGGATTGTATGTAGAACCGTCTGACGAACCTTATCATGTTGATGGGGGAATTGTGCTAAAAAGGAACGTATCACTGATTGGCGTACATGGTCCAACCGCGAGGGGTACAGTACATTCTTCAAAGAAGCAACCCGTAGGAAGTGTTTTCAAGATTACCGACCGAGACCATGTTTTTATGACGGTTGAAAGTGCAACACAGATAAAAGGCATTCAATTTTGGTATTCCGAACAAACTATTAATGATCCTGACGCAATCATACCCTATCCGGCTACCATCCAAACTTCTAAAACGAGTTCTACCCAGGGAGTATATCTGTCCTGTCTGACGTTCTATGGTGAATATTTAGCTATGGATTTCAATGCGGATGCTAAAAATATCTGCGAATCGATGATATTTGAACATTGTTATGGATATCCGTTAAGTGGTGAATTCATTAGAATAGATTACTGCTATGATATCCCTAGAATCCTGCATTGCCACGTGAATCCAGCTAATCAACGCTTTATTGGGGGTGGATATAGTCGCGACGTGATTGATGCAGTTGTCGCGAAAAAGACGTTTACCTATTCAATCAATCATACGGACAACGCTCAATTGATGGATGTTTTTACGTTCGGTTCGTACGGCGGAATACGATTGGGGGAGCAGTCTTATGGACAACTAACAAATTTCAATTTGGATTGTGTGGTTATCGGTATCTTGAAAGAGGGGGCTAATACCTTTAACCGTAATTGGCAGATTGCACAGGGCTCGATTATTGCCAATGCCGGTACCGATGTAGATATCATTCATCCGATTGTAATAAAAGGCGAGGGCCATACGGCGATTACGAACGTAGAAGCCTTTTCCGGCGATAATCCCGCTTTGACAAACGTTGCAAAATCATATGATTTTATGCTAATTGAGGGAAATAAAAAGCTCACCATATCGATGGTAGGTTGTAGGATGCGAGACTATATCTCCCCCACGCCCATCACGATTAATAATAAGAAGGCGATAATACATGCAATAGGGTGTATTGATAAAGATGAGAACATATATCATACTAAAGTTAGCGATTAGTTTAGTTTTATCGTACCCGTCATTCAACTTATAATTTGCTACTGAAATCTGCTATGCGTTACTTAACCTTATTTGGAATTGTTATCGGAGTCATGGGTTGTCGTCTGTCGTACGGGCAGACCAGCATGTCCGATGCAATTGTTGTATTCGATCTGAGATATACCTTGGAAGGCACTTGGGAAGAACCACAGGCGGTGAAGCAGGCTTGGGATCATGCGCATACACTGGCGACGTTGCAGGGGTTGGTTAATAGAGAATCCCCTCGCTTGTATACGTACTTCGTGAAAAACGGTCAACACGATATCGACCGTTATTGGTGGAACAAGTACCGGGCTGAAGGCAAATGGCTTGCAAAGCGGGATACACTGGTGTATCCAGATATTCTTTCGTTGATCGCGGCATTTAGCGGCGATATCAAAGGCGTCGTCGTTTATGACCCGAATGTGCCGGCTACCAGCAACGTAGCATCGGCAGTAGCCGGTGCTGACGGGCTGATTGCCGTCCGTTACGATCCCGATGAGGGGAGCCTCTATCATCAGCTGGTGGAAACCGGGCTGCGCTTACCCGTAAAAGTTCGGCTGGTAAAAAAGAACGGGAAGCCGGTTTTTACAGGCTCGGGGAAGATACCTGGCACTTCGCGTCCTTCAAGCGGATCGGCGAAAAATGACGCCTATCGGTGGTTTATTGAGCACTATCTAAAAAAGGGGAAATGCAATACCGCTTTTGGCGCTTATTACATCGACCAATATTGGATGACCAATCCGACGCGGATAAATCGAAATCACCACACGTTATCCAACCATGACTACTTTGTCAGTCAAAAAGCCTTTTTCTTTGACCTTAGTCCCTGGGCGGACGAGCCGGCCACCGATGATCCTTCTCAACAGCCGGGGACAGACTTGGAAACACTGAAAGAATTTTTGCTATTGGCCTATCAGCAAAATGGTAACGGGAATACATTTACTCATATCGGTGGATTTCCGCCATGGGCATTCAAGTATACCCAACATGCAGGTGGAAAGCACGGTGATGTACCGACGGAGTGGGAATATTCTCGCATCATCAGTGCCTACAATGCATTTAAGGATGCAGACGCTATCGGGTACGGAGCCTTGGCCAATGCGTCGTTTTGGCAACACTATCCACTAAAGGACGTTTATCCCCAAGAGCAGGTCACTGACGAGGAATTGGTGGCACGCGGTTACCTCACGGCGGACGGTAAGCTGGTGGAAAACGGAAAGGAATATCTGGTGTTTTACGTAGGCGACTACGACGCTGCTTCTTGGCTGTCCCAAACCACACCAACGCTGTGGGATGATCCCAACCGGGGGAAAGTGCCACTGATGTGGTGCATCAGTCCGGTTTTAGCGCAACGCGTCCCGATGGCGATGGAATACAGGAGGTCGTCGGCTACGCCAAACGACTATTTCGCAGCAGCGGACAACGGTGCCGGATATCTAATGCCCGGCATGTTGCAGGTGCCCCGAGATGTGTCTGGACTACCCGACGCCACAGCGCAGTGGGCTGTACACAATATGCCGTATTATAAACAATGGGGTCTTTCCATTACGGGTTTTGTCATTGACGGGGAAGCGCCCGGTTTGAACAAAGACGGGCTGGACGCCTATGCACAGTTCAGTCCGGATGGCATTGTACCACAGAAAGTACCATTGACGCTACTGCATGACCGGATGCCGGTGCTGCGCTCGGATGAAGATGTCAATCAGGAAGACCCGGCAACAGCTGCAGCGGTTATTGTAAACCGGGTAGACAAACGGCCTTTGCGTTTCCACTGGTTCCGCAATATTCTGAAATCGCCGAGCTGGTACGTGCAAGTGGTGGATGAAGTGCACAAACGTAATCCGAATATCGAGCTTTTGGACGGAGCTACTTTTTTTGCTTTATACCGGAAATACCTAGAAAACACGCCGGAAGCGGCGCGAGGCTCATGGCCGAATCACTAATTTAATGATGCTCATGAAATCATATTGTAATATGCGTATAAAGTGGATCATATCTTTTTTTGTGGTATTCCATGTCGTGCCTTACCAGCTATTTGCGGGGAGTGACAGGAACCCAGTCGATCGAGTAAACCCTTTGATGGGAACAGATTCAAAGTTTGAATTGTCAAATGGAAACCAATACCCGGTTATTGCGCTGCCCTGGGGGATGAATTTCTGGTCGCCACAAACCGGTAAAATGGGGAATGGGTGGCTATATCAATATTCGGCAGACAAGATCCGTGGCATTAAACAAACTCATCAGGCCAGCGTATGGATAGGCGATTACGGTCAGTTTTCACTGATGCCGGTAACTGGAACGCTTAAGGTTGATGAAGAGGAACGTGCGAGCTGGTTTTCCCATAAGGCCGAAATAGCGAAACCCCATTATTACAGTGTGTATCTGGCCGATCCAGACGTGACGGCAGAAGTCACACCCACAGAGCGGGCTGCGAAATTCAGGTTTACCTACCCGGATACGGATAGCGCATACCTCGTCATTGATGCGTTTGACAACGGGTCATTTATCAAAATAATCCCGGAAGAGCGTAAGGTGATTGGATATACTACAAAAAACAGTGGGGGCGTACCAGAGAATTTTAAGAATTATTTCGTCATCACATTTGATAAGCCCTTTACCTATGCAGCTACTTATGAAAGTAAGCAAAAACAGCATGGACTGGAATACGCTGGAAATCACGCTATCGGTGTAATCGCTTTTCAGACCAAGCATGGTGAAAAGGTGCACGCCAATGTCGCCTCGTCATTCATCAGCCATGAGCAAGCGGAGCGAAATCTCAATGAACTCGGGAACGAGGGCTTTGATGCCATCAAAGCGAAAGGGGAGGCTATATGGAATGCTGAACTGGGTCGAATACAGGTCAGTGGGGGTACGGATGATCAATTGGCGACGTTTTATTCGTGCTTATACCGCGTTTTACTTTACCCCCGTAAATTTTATGAGTATGATGAGGATGGGAATATCGTGCATTACAGTCCATACAACGGGCAGGTTTTGCCAGGCTATATGTTTACCGACAATGGTTTCTGGGATACTTTCCGTGCCGTATTTCCGTTTTTCAACTTGATGTATCCGACGCTGACGGGGCAGATTATGGAAGGCCTCGTGAACACCTATAAAGAAAGTGGATGGCTTCCTGAATGGGCAAGCCCTGGACATCGGGAAAGCATGATTGGTTCCAATTCGGCATCCATCGTCGCTGAAGCTTATTTAAAAGGCGCACGGGGATATGACATCAATGCGTTATATGAAGCATTGCTGAAAAACAGCGAAAATGAAGGGCCGTTGAGTTCGGTAGGGCGACGCGGTGTGGACTATTACAACCGATTGGGATATGTCCCTTACGATGTCGGAATCAACGAAAATGCCGCACGTACGCTGGAATACGCCTACGATGACTTTGCCATTTACAGGTTAGCTAAGGAATTGGGCCGTCCGGCCGAGGAAATTAACCGGTTTGCCAAGCGCGCAGGCAACTATAAACACCTGTTTGATCCGGTATCCGGCTTGATGCGCGGTAAGAACGAAGACGGCGCATTTCAGTCGCCTTTTAATCCGTTTAAATGGGGCGATGCATTTACTGAGGGTAACAGCTGGCATTATAGCTGGTCGGTGTTCCATGATATCCAAGGCCTGATCGATCTTATGGGCGGAAAGGAGAAATTCGTGGCGAAATTGGATTCTGTGTTCGCCCTGCCGCCGGTTTACGATGAAAGTTATTACGGCATCGTTATCCACGAGATACGGGAAATGCAGATTATGAATATGGGTCAATATGCCCATGGTAACCAGCCAATCCAGCACATGACGTACCTATACAACTTTGCCGGGCAGCCCTGGAAGACGCAATATTGGGTTAGGGAGGTGATGGATAAGCTATATCATTCAGGACCTGACGGATACTGCGGAGATGAAGACAACGGGCAAACTTCTGCGTGGTATGTGTTTTCGGCGTTGGGCTTCTATCCCGTTTGCCCGGCAATGGATCAATACGTGATCGGTTCTCCGCTTTTTGAAACCGCGACCTTGATGCTCGAAAATGGGAATCGGGTAACGATTGAAGCGCCGGGAAACCGTGCACAAAACCGGTATATCCGAAAGGCAACAGTAAACGGTAAGGAATATACTAAAAATTGGTTCGATCATGGTGAATTGATGAAGGGTGGCAACGTCGTATTCGAGATGTCCGATAGCCCAAACAAACAACGGGGCGTGAAAGAACAGGATGTTCCCTACTCGTTTTCAACAAGCAAAAGATAGTACTAAATGAACTTGCAGGCAATCAATCCAATGACCATCGGGGTGAATGGTTAACGTTTATATGCGAAAATGGAAACACGATAATCATAGGTTCTCTTGTGTATACAAGTTGAATTAGTATATTTGCGTTAAGTGCAGTAGTGAAAGGACCGATTCTGTACTTATCATAAACAATAGTGTTGCCGTAGTTATGATTCAAGCCAAATTAGCCCGAGTAGCTGTAAACCGGTTTCAGAAATGGACGACGATAGGAGGTATCTGTGGGGTGGTCTTTTTGCTGGCAACATGTAATGCGACCAACGAAGGTGATCATTCCGCTAACACTCGTTTGCCGGATGTCGTGGACTATAATTTTCATATCCGGCCCATATTGTCAGACAAATGCTTTGCGTGCCATGGCCCGGATAACAATACCCGGGAAGCGGGGTTGCGATTGGATACCGAGGAGGGTGCTTACGGCGCATTGGCAGATTATCCGGGTATGTATGCCATCGTGCCCGGTAAACCGGAAGATAGCGAGGTTTACCACCGGTTGGTTTCCGATGATGAAACGTATCGCATGCCCCCGGTTTCGTCAAATCTTGCGCTGACTGACCGCGAAATTAAATTGATTACGCGGTGGATTGAGCAGGGTGCAGAATATAAACCGCATTGGGCATTTACACCTCCGCTAAAGGCTGAAGTTCCGCAGGACGATGGCAAAGGATGGGCACGGAATGAAATTGATCATTTCGTCCTCCAGCGGATGAAAGGAGCCGGTTTCACTCCTAATCCGGTGGCCGAAAAATACCATTTACTGCGCCGCGTAAGTCTGGATCTGACTGGCTTACCACCCGATGTACATCTGATTGATCGCTTTTTGGCAGACGACTCGCCCAATGCTTACGAAAAGGTAGTCGATGAGCTATTGGCTTCCAGCGCCTATGGTGAGCGCATGGCGTTGCACTGGATGGATGTAGCGCGGTACGCCGATTCATACGGTTATCAGGATGACGATATCCGTACCCAGTGGCCGTGGCGCGATTGGGTAATCCACGCGTTTAACGAAAACATGAGCTATGATCAATTCGTTACCTGGCAGTTGGCGGGCGATTTGTTGCCCAACGCGTCCAAGGAGCAACTGTTGGCCACTGCATTCAACAGGAACCACAAAATCACCGAAGAAGGTGGCGTGATTGATGAAGAATATCGGGTAGCGTATACCATAGACAAAGCCAATACCTACTCCAAAGGGATTCTGGGGATAACGATGGAATGCGCACAGTGCCACGATCACAAATATGATCCGTTTTCCCAACAGAACTATTTCAGCTTGTATGCGTTTTTCAACAACACGCTTGAAAGAGGGCTGGAGGGACTGGTTAATTCCGGGCCTTCCAAGACGCCCCGGCTGACGATTTCACAGGAGGACCTGGATGGTGTGTTGGATTTCATCAACAAGTGGGATGACCAGGCTGAAGTAACGGTATCGGTGATGGGCGAACGGGATGTTATTAGATCGACGTTTGTACTGGACCGCGGGCTGTATGATGCGCCAACAACGCGTGTGTACCCTGGCACACCAGAATCTATCCTTGCATTCGATAGTACACAATATGCGTCCAACCGGCTCGGTTTGGCACAATGGACATTCCGTGATGACAATCCGCTGACAGCCCGTGTATTTGTGAACCAGCTATGGGCATTGTTTTTTGGTAACGGATTGGTGCCTACGATTGCCGATTTCGGCAATCAAGGAACATTACCCACACACCCCGAATTGCTCGACTGGCTCGCAGTTGATTTTCGGGAAAATGGTTGGGATATTAAGCGCCTGGTGAAGCAATTCGCGATGAGTGCGACTTATCGGCAATCGTCGCAAATTACGGACAAACATCGGAGAATCGATCCTGACAATCGCTATTATGCCCGCGCTTCCCGCCTACGATTGCCGGCGGAGATGGTCCGTGATCAGGTGCTGGCAAGCAGCGGCTTGCTGAACAAGACCATTGGTGGACCGAGCGTGAAACCCTATCAACCGGATGGAATATGGGAGGTTACCAGTCCCGGAAGAGGAGCGTTGGCCCATTATGTTCAAGACCATGGCGATGCATTGTACCGGCGGGGCATTTATGTGTTCTTTAAGTTAACGTTGCCGCCTCCCAGTATGCTTATATTTGACTCAAGCAACCGCGATATGTGTGAGGTAACCCGGCAGCGGACCAATACACCGCTTCAAGCGTTGGTTATGTTGAATGACCCGACAATATTGGAAGGGGCTCGTGTATTTGCTCAAGAGCTTTTGGCCGTGTCAACCGATACGTCACCACAAAGCTTAATAAAGACCGCATTTAAGCGGATTTTATGTCGAGAAGCAACAACTGATGAAATCGATGTGCTGCAACAGTATTACGAAGAGGAGCAACAGCGTTTCCGCAACGTCCCGGATGAAGCCGACAAATTCTTGCAGGTGGGAGAAGCGCCGCGTAACGCAGATGTACCTGCCATTGAACATGCGGCGTTGATGGCTGTCATCCACGCCATTTATAACCTTGAAGAAGCCACCACACGTGTGTAAACGATAAATCGCTGAGTAATGGAAAGGAAAAGAACACCGCCGATGGAAAATGAAATACAGAATGCCAAATTGTTTCAGAACCGGCGTCAGTTTTTATCGAGCTTAAGCATTGGCATCGGTAGCGCGGCTTTAGGCTCGCTGCTGATTCCCGATTTGTTTTCTGGTGGTAAGAAAGGGCAAGAGGCGTTGGAAAGGGCCATACCGCATTTCGCCCCGAAGGCCAAGCGCGTAATCTACCTGTTTCAGTCGGGGGGCGTTTCTCAACTGGAATCATTCGATTACAAACCGAAATTAAGGGAAATGCTTGGGCAGGACCTGCCCGAATCCGTACGCGGAGGACAACGACTCACGGGTATGACCGCCGGCCAGGCATCGTTTCCATTGGTGGGTTCATATTTTGACTTTGCCCAGCATGGGGAAAGCCGCGCTTGGGTAAGCAGTTTATTTCCGCATACTGCAAAGATTGTCGACGAGCTTTGTATCATCAGATCGATGCACACCGATGCAATCAATCACGATCCAGCCATTACCTTTTTTCAGACGGGTGCCCAGCAAGGCAATCGGCCGAGTATGGGTGCTTGGCTGAGTTACGGACTGGGAAGTGAAAATGAGAATCTTCCCGCATTTTGTGTGTTGATTTCCAAAGGTGCCGGTGATAACCAAGGCATCTATTCGAAGTTGTGGTCGAATGGATTTCTTGACTCCATTCATCAAGGCGTCCAGTTCATGGGCGGTCCCAATCCGGTGCTGTATTTGAATAATCCAGCAGGCGCCGATAAGGCTAGCCGACGGAATTTGCTCGATAAGTTAGCCAAATTGAACGGTATGCAGTTTGAGATTTTCGGTGATGCCGAAATTACCGCCAAGGTGCAGCAGTATGAGATGGCTTACCGTATGCAAACCTCCGTTCCGGAAGTCACGGATGTATCCAAAGAGCCTGACCATATCGTGAAAATGTATGGTCCGGAGTGCCTGGTGCCGGGAACCTATGCCGCGAATTGTCTACTGGCCAGAAAACTGTCGGAAAACGGCGTCCGTTTTGTGCAGCTGTATCACCAGGGGTGGGATCAGCATGGCGCACTTCCCAATTATATGGCCATGCAGGCGAAAGATGTGGACCAAGCTTCGGCGGCATTGGTTACCGATTTAAAACAACGCGGCTTGTTGGATGAAACCCTTGTGATTTGGGGTGGCGAATTCGGCCGTACGAATTTTTGTCAGGGACACCTTGCCGTTGATAATTATGGACGGGACCATCACCCCCGTTGCTTTAGTATCTGGATGGCAGGCGGCGGCGTAAAGCCCGGCATCGTTTATGGCGAGACAGACGAGTTTAGTTACAACATAGCCAAAGATCCGGTTCATGTACATGATTTCCATGCTACGATACTGCATCTCCTCGGGCTAGATCATGAGCGGCTAACCTATCAGCATTTGGGTCGGCGATATCGGCTCACCGATGTGGCAGGTAATGTCGTGAAAAGTATCATAGCTTAAGTTTTTGTGGATTGATGAAAGCACCGAACTGGCGGCTTAATACGCTTATAGGCCTTAACTGTTTTATTGTCTTCTTGCTACTAGCTGAGCACCTGGTTCATATACCGCTGTGGCTGCAGGTCGTGGGGAGGATGCACCCGATGGTGTTGCACTTCCCGATTGTCATGCTGTTGATTGCCGGCGCATTCGTTAATTTCCGTAAGCCGTTGCAGCAATCGTTTCCAGTAACGCGGTTAATCCGCGAAACCTTATTCATCGCCGCAGTGAGTGCCGCCATAACCGTGATCCTGGGGCTGCTCCTTGCCCAGGAGGATGGCTATGAGGGAAATAGTTTCTTGTGGCATAAATGGACCGGGATAGCCATTTCTTTTGTGTCATGCGGGTTAGTGTGGGCGCAGTCGTTGTTAAGCACACACCGTCGGCGCTGGTTTATCTTATCTACAAATGGATGTCTGTGCCTGGTGTTGGTAGCAGGTCATTTTGGGGCAAATCTAACACACGGTGAGCAATTTGTACTGGCACCTCTGAAAAAAGGCGATGATCAACTATTCGACATCCAAACTGCTCAAGTATTTGACGATGTAATATTGCCCATATTAAAAGCGAAATGCCTGTCTTGTCACCGTACCGGCAAATCAAAGGGCGAATTGGTGTTAACTGATTCGGTAACTATTGCCAAAGGAGGTGAAAGCGGTGCCTTGTTCGTTGCCGGCGACCCAGCAGAAAGCTTATTGATCCAGCGGTTGATGCTAGATATTGAGCATGAACACCACATGCCGCCAAAGGGTAAGCCACAATTGACGCCCGAGGAATTGGCACTACTCCAGATCTGGGTGGCCAACGGTGCCCGGTTTGAAGTACCTGTGGCTTCATTGGCTGCCAACGATAGCCTCAGATTGGCGATAAGTGCGGTCTATCAGGTAGCTGAAGATGAACATTTTGATTTCCCAGCTGCAGATACAGACCAGATTAAAACACTTTCTACCCCATACCGTGTTGTGAGGGTGGTAGCCGATGGGTCACCAGCTCTTTTGGTCAATTTTTACGGTGCCGCTTTTTATACCGACCAGTCTTTGGCGGAGCTCGAACCTATTGCCAAACAGATAGTGTCGTTGAACCTAAACGGCATGCCTATCGGGGCAAAGGGAATAGAAACAATCGCAAAATTTGAAAACTTGCGTGATATCAACCTGAATGGTACACCAATAGATGATCAACGCATAGGAAGCCTGAGTGCATTGGGAAACTTGCGAAGCGCGAGACTAAATGGAACCGCGTTGACCGAGATCGGAATCAAGCAATTGTTGGCGAATGATGCACTGCAGGAGGTGTTCATTTGGAATACGGCCATCAGTGATGAGGAGGTAGCCCAGCTCGCCAAGTCGTTCCCGACAAAAAAGATTACGGTGGGGTATGTTGATGACGGACAGACCATCCTCCCGTTGACAGAACCGCAGGTTACGCCGGCGCGGACCTTTTTCCGTGATGAACTGAACGTTGCCATTAGCCATCCCATTCCCCAGGTGCAAATCCGTTATACATTGGATGGGAGTGAGCCAGATAGTCTAAACAGCAAGCTATTTGACGGTCCGATCACCATCGACAGTAATCAGCAGCTGACCGTGAAGGCATTCAAGGAAGGCTGGGGGGCAAGTCCTACTGTAACGCGCAGGTATGTGCAGTCTGGGAAAAAACCAGATCGCATTGTTATGGAAGGGCGGCCCCATACGCTGTATCCGGCACGCCGAGAGCTGTCTTTTTTTGATTTGGAGAGTGGCGGTAGGAACCATGCAGATGGGAAATGGCAGGGCTACTACCAGTCTCCCTTATCTGCTATGTTGCATTTCGACGGGGCAACAGCGATCGATACACTCACACTTAGTGTCATGCAGAATTACGTGGGAATTACGTATATACATGCATTTGCCCCTGAATACATCGAAGTATGGGGAGGAAGCGACAACAACGAAGAAAAACTACTGGCGAAGGTGCTGCCTGTTCCAGATAAGCAGGAGCAGTTGGTGTCGCCCAGACTCATCCACTGCCCAATTAACGCCGAAGTGAGCTACCTGAAATTGATTGCACAACCTTATCGAAAGATTCCTGAGGGATACCCCGGCGCGGGTGCAGAAGCCTGGATGTTTGTGGATGAAATCGTTCTAAAATAAATTAAACAACTTGTATATACAAGTTGTTTAATTTATTATATTTGTGTCATGAAAAATTATAGATTAAACAGACTCTTCAACCGTAAATCAGGTAATTGCTTCGATGTGGCCATTGACCATGGATTCTTTAACGAATATTCATTTTTACACGGAATAGAAAATATTAAGAACGCCGTTGATGTGCTCGTCGACGCGGCTCCGGATGCGATACAGCTTACGATCGGGCAGGCGCATTATCTCCAATCCATCCCCGGCCGCGAAAAGCCGTCGCTGGTATTGCGCACGGACGTCGCCAACGTATATGGTAAACAATTGCCTCGTGCGCTATTCAGCCGGATGATTGAAAATCCGATTGAGCAAGCCATTCGTTTGGATGCCGTATGCGTGGTGGTGAACCTGTTCAGCATCCCGGATGAGCCGGAAGTGACCGACCAATGTGTTCAAAACATATTGAAAATCAAGCCTGAAGCCGAACGCTATGGCATACCGCTGATGGTGGAACCCTTGGTGTTCCGCCCGAATAGCGAAGCGGGAGGATATATGGTGAACGGCGATCCGGAGAAAATTATTCCATTAGTTAGGCAGGGCGTGGAGCTCGGTGCTGACATCATTAAGGCCGATCCGACCGATCACGTGGAAGATTACCATCGTGTGGTAGAAACAGCCGGTGACATTCCCGTGCTGGTTCGTGGGGGAGGAAAAGCAAGCGATGAGGAAATCCTTCAACGTACGTACGGTTTGATGAAGCAAGGCGTAAAGGGTATCGTTTATGGAAGGAATGTTATTCAGCATGCCAATCCGAGCGGCATGACGCGTGCGTTGATGGCTATTGTCCACGAGGGTGCTAAACCAGGGGAAGTAATCGGATTGTTAAAACAGGCATAAATGAAAACAGTAAACATTGGCATCATTGGCGGTGGACTGATGGGGCGTGAGGCTGCAAGCGCATTCGGGCGCTGGTTCGCCCTGAAAGATTTTCCCGTACGGGCGCAGTTGACCGCAGTGTGTGATCTGAATGAGACGATTTTATCGTGGTACAAGCAGATCGAAAGTGTTTCGGTGCTCACCACAGATTACCGCGAACTGATCGATAGCGACCAAGTGGATGTGGTGTATATTGCCGTACCGCACAATTTGCACCGTGAACTATATATCGACATCCTGCGGGCGGGCAAAGACCTACTAGGTGAAAAGCCTTTTGGTATTGATCAGGAAGCTGCGGAGGCAATTGCGGCAGAAGCAGCTAAATTAGGCCGGTTTGTCCGCTGCAGCTCGGAGATGCCTTTTCTGCCGGGCCCCCAGCGGGTAATCAGCGAAGTGCAATCGGGGCGTTTGGGACGGATATTCGAAATCCGGTCGGGTTTCCTCCATGCGAGCGATATGAATGCGCAGAAGCCCATCAATTGGAAACGCCAATCGCAATACTGTGGCGAGATCGGTGTGATGGGCGATTTGGGGATGCACGCGCTGCACGTGCCGCTGCGATTGGGTTGGAAGCCCGTTAAAGTGTTCGCCCAACTGCAGAAAATCATCACTGAGCGGCCCGATGGGAAAGGGGGGATTGCCGAATGTGATACATGGAATAACGCAACACTGAGTACCCAGGTTGTCGTTGATGGCGAACAGGTGCCTATGCAACTGGAAATGAAACGGCTGGCACCCGGTGAAACGAACACGTGGTACATCGAAATTTACGGAACGGAAGGCGGTGTACGTTACAGTACAAAAGACACCAAGGCGTTCTGGCAGTTCACCAATGGCGCTGAGCAATGGTGGAAACGTACGGATCTCGGATTTCAGATGCCTTTCGAAACCATTACAGGAAGTATTTTTGAGGCCGGTTTTCCCGACTGTTTTATGCAGATGATTGCGGCTTATGTTGCCGAACGCGAAGGATTGCTGAACGGGAGGTTTGGTTGCGCAACGCCGGGAGAGGCGGTAGATAGCCACCGGGTTTTCAAAGCAGCCCTGCACTCGCATGAGACCGGATCGTTTGTCGAAGTTCCATACACTAATATGATGGCGATATGAAGCGGTCGGAAATAAATTATGCCGTGCGGTCCGCGATCAGTTTTTTTGAACGTAATGGTTGGGTATTGCCGCCCAATCCGGCGTGGGACGTGACCGATTTTGGCTTGGGGATTTTCCGCAAAGCGGGCCTGGTATTGGTAAACCTTGCTGCGGAAGCCGAGTACTGTGAAAAGCTGATGTATGCCTGGCGTGATCAGACCACACCGGCGCACTACCATAAACAGAAGAAAGAAGATATCATTTGCAGAACAGGACAGCTCGCTGTGACACTGTGGAAAGGAAATCCCGAAGCGACGGGACATGAACTCATTACCGTTAAGATAAACGGCGAGGAGCGTACCGTTATGAACGGGGAGTCGATTACGCTAAATGCTGGTGAACGCATCACCATTACGCCGCTATTGTGGCACGCGTTTCAGCCGGTTTCTTCCGAATGCATTATCGGCGAGGTATCTACTGCCAATGACGATGAAAATGATAACTTCTTCTGGGATGATGAAATCGGGAGATTTCCAGAAATCATCGAGGACGAACCTCCGTTGGTTAAACTGGTGGGTGAATAACAGGCACCTAGCTGAATAGGAAGGAAATATCATGGTTAAGAACAATAAGGATCGATCGGGCTTATTGATAGCAGGTAATTGGATACTGGATCAGGTAAAGCTGATCGATAAATTTCCTGAGGAGCAATCGCTTGTCAATATTCTGCACGAGTATACGAGCAATGGCGGATCAGCCTACAACATTTTGATGGATTTAGTCAAACTGGAGGTTCCCTTTCCACTGGAAGCCATTGGTTTGGTTGGTAATGATTTTAATGGGGTACGAATCGTTGACCATTGCCGCGAGGCGGGTATCGACGTGCGACAGCTGCAAATGACACCTGATACACCAACGTCTTATACCATTGTGACGTCGGTAAAACACACCGGGAAACGTACTTTTTTTCATCACCGCGGAGCCAACTCCCTATTGGATATTGCGCATTTTGATTTTCACATTTCAAATGCGAAGATATTTCACCTGGGCTACCTGCTGTTGCTGGATCGCTTAGATGAAATTCTCCATAACGGAAAGACAAAGGCGTCGCTTTTGCTTGAAAAAGCTAAACAGGAAGGTTTTTTGACTTCCATTGATTTGGTGAGTGAAGACTCCGATCGGTTCACCACCATAATTCCTTGCGCGTTGCCTTATGTGGATTACCTGTTTCTCAATGAGTATGAAGCGAGTCGGCTCTCAGGCATTGATTTAATGGGCGTAACGGGCCGAGCGGAAATGGACGAACGGTGTGCGGAAGTTTTCGACGTTATCTTCCGTATGGGTGTCAATGAATGGGTTATCATTCACCATCCGGATGGCGTATGGGCAGCACGTCGAGATGGCCAACACTTGTTTCAGCCGAGCCTATTGCTCCCTCAAGAAAACATAGTGGGTGCAAATGGAGCAGGCGACGCGCTTGCAGCAGGCGTTTTGATGGGTGTGCACGAAAGTTGGGATATGGCTTCATGCCTTGATTTGGGGGTTTGTGTAGCGGCAGCTAGTTTATCGCATGTAACGTGCTCAGATGGCGTGCACTCCCACACGGATTGCTTGTCACTTTCAAAATTATATGGGTATCGTTCATTTTAATCCGTAACTTAACCGCTCTGGAATTTTTCAGTGAAATGATGAAGATAAGAATAAGCATATCGGCTATAGGATGATCCTGGATATAAAACGGGTAAGCAAATTAGATGCGCCGACATGTATACTCGGCGAAAGTCCAATGTGGCATTCGGGTCGTAAGCAAGCCTTTTGGGTGGATATCCTGGGAGACACTATCACAGCGTATAATTTGGATGACGGCTTGGTAAAGCAATATGATGGAGCCCAGCTGATTTCGCTGGTTTGCCAGGTCGAAGGCAATAACGAACTGCTTGTTGCTGGAGCCCGAGGTGGTGTCGGGTTTTACAATTTGGAGTCCCATGAACTTTCCTTAATTTCTGATCTGAATAGAAGCTGGGAAAATCATCGTTGCAACGACGGTACGGTTGATCGCTTGGGAAATCTGTGGGTCGGATCTACGCATATGGACCATGAGCCCGGAGCAGGCGACTTATACTGCGTTTCAGATGCTTGGCGTGTTTCCAAGAAAATTGAGCAAGTATCGATTTCCAACGGAATGTGTTGGTCGGCAGACAACGAGACCATGTATCATATCGATAGTCCGACGAGGGAAATCAAGGCATTTAAACACAATGCGATAACGGGAGACATCACGTTCGACCGCGTGGCAGTACAGATCCCAGCGTCGCTTGGATTCCCCGATGGCATGGCGATGGATGCCAAGGGGACGGTTTGGGTGGCTATTTGGGGCGGAAGCGGTGTAGGTGGTTACAATGCGCTTACAGGCCAATTGGAACACTGGATTCCTATACCGGCGCCCAACGTGTCATCCTGTGCATTTGTAGGCCCCGAGCTGGATTGTTTGCTGATAACCACGGCCCGAAAAGAAATGGACGAAAAGCAGCTGGCACGTTATCCGGATAGTGGACAGACGTTTGTAGTAAAAATGGAAGTGCCGGGATTACCGACTTACAATTGTCGGCTGCCTATTATAAAAAGCGGTAACGAATAGATGAAAATAAAGAAGAATGACTACACATAGATTTAGCGGTAAGACGGCGATTATCACGGGGGCAGGTCAGGGCATCGGCTTTGAAATTGCGCGTCAGCTGGTTTCGGAAGGGGCGACGGTGCTGCTGAACGACATTGACAGTGCATTGGCGGAAGGGGCGGCTTCGCGGATTGGCGAACAGGGAACATGCCTAGCATGCCCAGGCGACTCTGGCGATCTCATGTTTATCGATGGCATCGTGAAACGTGCCGTAGCTGAAACCGGTAGATTGGATATCGTTATTGCGAACGCGGGAATCACGCTATTCGGTGAATTTCTAAATTATACCCCTGAGGCTTTCCATCAGGTGATGGAGGTGAATCTCGCCGGCACTTTTTTCCTTGCACAGGCTGCGGCTAAAGAGCTGATTCGCCAAGGCGGTGGCGGATCACTGCTGTTTACTTCGTCAGTAACCGGTCACCAGGCCCATAAGAATTTAGCAGCCTATGGCATGTCGAAAGCGGCGTTGGAAATGCTCGCTAAACACCTCGTTTTAGAACTTTCGCCGCATGGCGTCAACGTAAATGCGATTGCTCCGGGTGCTACGCTGACGGAACGTACGGCCGAAGATGCGGAGTATGCCGAAACGTGGTCTGCGATTACGCCAATGGGCCGTGCCGCTACCCCGGAGGATATTGCAGCAACAGCATTGTTTTTGGTGAGTGACGCAGCACGGCACGTTACCGGGCAAACCGTGGTGGTGGATGGAGGATGGATGGTGGTAAGTCCTTCGCCGTATTGATTGCGAATGATTATTAAACATGGTATAGCGTTTTTTCACTGATGGGTGCTCGTGCCCGGTAAATAAATAAAATTATGCGTATAAACGAGTTGTTTTTGACGGTATTATTTATGCTATTCTGCATAAACACCATTGCTGATAATGAAAGTCGGACGGACACCGTAGACTTGCCTGAAACGGTGATGGAAGAGGGATGGATATCTCTTTTTGACGGAAGTACGTTGGATGGGTGGAAAGTAAATGAGAATCCAGAGACTTTTAGTGTAGAAAATGGGGCAATTGTGGTGAATGGTCAGCGGTCGCATCTTTTTTATATGGGTGATGTGAACGGCCACAATTTCAAGAATTTTGAATTGAAGCTAGAGGTGATGACCTTCCCGGGATCGAACTCTGGCATCTATTTCCACACGCAGTTCCAGGAAAAGGGGTTTCCATCCATTGGTCATGAGGTGCAGGTCAACGTATCGCATACAGATTGGCGGCGTTCGGGTAGTATCTATGGTGTTGTGCATGTAGATACCGTACCCGTGGTGGATAACCAGTGGTATACGCAACATATTATTGTGAAAGACAAGATGGTTCGGATATTAATCGACGGGAAGCTCATCTTGGAATATAACGAACCCAATACGACCACTGAACCTCGTACGGGCCGTACCATTTCTGACGGAACTTTTGCTTTGCAGGGTCATGATCCGGGAAGCAAGGTGTTGTTTCGAAATATCCGTGTGAAGGTACTTCCAGAATAGTTTGTTTAACCAACACGTTTTTAACCATGAACGAAACCCATTCAACATCACGTAGAAATTTCCTTCGCACCGCTGCGGCTGCTGCGATTGGCGCACCGCTTATATTGGATAATGCCTTTGCCGCGCTGCCGGCAAGAAAGCTTAAGCATGCATGCATCGGTGTAGGCGGTATGGGTGCCCATGATCTACAGAACTTTAAATCGCATCCAAATGTCGAAATTGTAGCGCTTTGTGATGTGGATGAAAACCATTTAAAGCAGGCCGCCGCGATTATTCCCGGTGCGCGCCTCTACTCGGATTGGCGTGAATTGCTCAAAAAGGAAAAACGCAATATAGATGCTGTTAATGTCACCGTGCCCGATCATAATCACTTCATCATCGCCATGGCGGCCATCGACGCTGGTAAACATGTATACTGCCAAAAGCCGATGTGCCACGATGTGGCCGAAGTGAGAATCCTCACACGGGCGGCTATCGAGGCTGGTGTAGTTACCCAGCTCGGAACCCAGATTGCTTCATCCATTGGCGACCGCACGGCCGTGCAATGGATTAAACAAGGCATTATCGGAAAGGTTAAGCATGCATACCTGTGCTCAAACCGGTCGGGTATTGCGGCATACCGGCTTGCCGGGCCACGGCCGGAACAGGGCCAGCCTGTGCCGCATACGTTGGATTGGGACAAATGGATTGGTACTGCCCCCATGCGGCCTTATGCAGCCGATATCTACCATCCCGCTATCTGGCGGGCATGGCAAGACTTTGGTACAGGATGGTCGGGCGATATCGGTTGCCATATTTTTGATGCGGTTTGGAAAGGGCTGGATATGAAATCACCGCTGTCCGTCGTGGCCGAGGTACAGCAATCGTGGAAGGATTCGCCTGAACGTAGGGGCGACACTTGGCCACAGGGAAACCACATCACGTGGATGTTTCCGGGCAACGAGAAAACGGCATCGGATGTTTTGCCGTTGGAGTGGTTCGACGGTGAGTTCTATCCGCCAGAAGAGGTCCGCGCGTTGTATAAAGGTGGAAAATACCCTGAAGAAGCAGCGATGTTGATCGGTACCGAAGGTGCATTGCTCATACCGCACGGAGGAACACCGGTGCTTCTGCCCGAAAGCAAATTCAAGGACTACAAATACCCGCAGTTGGAAGAGCGTAATCACTACCATCATTTTGTCGATGCCTGCCTAGGCAATGCTCAAACGGAATCGCATTTTGCCCAAACAGGTCCGATGACTGAGGCTATTCTACTGGGAACAGTAGCTATACGGGTGCCGGGCACCTTATTGGAATGGGATGCCGCTCACATGAAGTTCCCCAATTACCCCGACGCCGAGCAATACCTCCGTCGATCGTATCGAAAAGGGTGGAAAGTGAAGGGATAAGAACCTCCCGCAAATCACGGGAGGTTGGGTAGTTGTACGTTGTGCTTCTTATCCGTTGGTCGGTCTGGGTGCCCAGCGATCGTACGGTGTCATGTCAAAGTTGTTCACGTCTTCCATGGTTAGCCCCAGTGCTTTTGCTACCCCTTCGCCATATTCGGGGTCTGCTTTATAGCAATTGCGAATGTGGCGGATTTGGATAAATTTATCAGCACCACCCACTTGTGCGGCTGTGTTCTGGAATAAGATGTCGGCTTTACCATCCGCTTTAATGATGCGGAATAAGTTGCCGGGTTGGGTATAGTAGTCTTCGTCGTCGTCGCGGAAGTTATGCGCATACGCCGTGCCTTCAAGTTCCAGCGGGGGCTCTTGCGTCGCAGGCTGTTCCTGCCATTCACCATAGCTATTCGGCTCGTAATGCTTAGCGTCGCCGTAGTTTCCATCTACACGCATAGCGCCATCCCGGTGGAATGCATGATAAGGGCATTTCGGTTTGTTCACCGGAATCTGGTAATGATTTACACCTAGTCGGTAGCGCTGGGCGTCGCCATAGGAAAATAGGCGGCCCTGCAACATTTTATCGGGTGAGAAGCCGATGCCGGGAACAATATTCGTCGGATTGAATGCGGCTTGCTCTACATCCTGGAAGTAATTCTCGGGGTTACGGTTCAATTCGAATTCACCTACCGGAATAAGCGGAAAATCTTTTTTGGACCACACTTTCGTTAAGTCGAATGGATGGAAGCGGTAAGTTTTTGCTTCTTCTTCGGTCATGACCTGGATAAACATTTTCCACTTGGGGAAATCCCGGCGTTCAATGGCGTCGAAAAGATCGCGTTGTGATGACTCGCGGTCCACGCCGATCAATTTGGCCGACTCTTCGTCGGAGAGGTTTTCAATGCCTTGTTGGGAGATAAAATGGAATTTTACCCAATGCCGCACGTTGTCCTTGTTAATGAGACTGTAGGTGTGGCTGCCGAAGCCATGCATATGGCGATAGCCGCGCGGGATGCCACGGTCACTCATTACAATGGTTACTTGGTGTAGCGATTCGGGGAGCAGTGTCCAGAAGTCCCAGTTGTTGTTTGCGCTCCGCAGGTTGGTTTTTGGATCGCGTTTCACGGCGTGGTTTAGGTCTGGGAATTTCATCGGGTCACGGAAGAAAAACACCGGGGTGTTGTTTCCGACCAGGTCCCATATCCCTTCGTCGGTATAAAATTTCAATGCAAAGCCCCGGATGTCACGCTCGGCGTCTGCAGCACCCCGCTCACCCGCCACGGTAGAAAACCGCGCGAACATATCCGTTTTCTTACCGATTTCATTGAAGATGTTGGCTTTACTATATTGTGTGATGTCGTGCGTAAGGGTAAACGTGCCGAAAGCACCCGAACCTTTCGCGTGCATCCGCCGTTCGGGAATGACTTCACGATCGAAGTTGGCCATTTTTTCAAGGAACCAAAAATCCTGCATCAGTAATGGTCCCCTGGGGCCTGCCGTCTGCGAATTCTGGTTGTCCGGAACCGGGGCTCCGGTCTGTCTAGTTAATTTTCCCTTGTTCTCTTCCATGCTGTTGTTGTTTTAGTGAGTACACACAAATATATATAGATTGCATCGATTGTTTTTAAAAAAAGCGATAAGTAGTATTTATAACCGTATAGAGGCGTTAAATAGTGGGTTCCTCATAGAGAAGACCCTAAGGATACCTCCGTGATCTGCTAACATACAAAAAGAAAGGCATAAGGTTATACGATATTTTGTAAATGTAACAGCAAAATTTATTGCATTTTATGTGCAATTGTCTTAGGTTAGCAACCCATGCGAATCAAAGGTAATATCACTGCGCAGGCGGGTCGTGCGCTTCTCATTGTTTTCGGTTGTTATTTATTGGGGTGCGGGCGTACGGCCAATGATGAGGCCAATGATCCGCGGCGACCGTCTTTTGAGCCGATTGTAGGTGTTGATTTTTATGAGGTAAGACGTTCGTTTGACAATGGGTTAGCGTATGATTCAATAGGCTTTGTGCAGGAAGCCGAATGGCATGTCAAGTTTACCCGCGAGGACGCTATCCAGATTTATGTGCCGGGAAGTGATTCATCATTCAATTTCGAAATTACGCATGATCATGATTCCTTTTTCCACTTTGCACGCGAGAGTTGGAAGGTTATCGACCTTAACCGCGACAGCCTGATGCTGCAGCGGCTAAGCTTGGATGGGCTACGGGTGAATAAAATGCGTTCGAACGTCTATATGCGTTTTTATGCCAAGGATTATCTCAATGGATTGGGCCAGTCGTTGATAAAGCTGCGGGAGCCACGCCGGCAGGATACGTTGTTTGTGCAGGAGATGGTGCGGCGGGCAAACCGTAACCTCGATAACGTGGATAGTTCCTATTCGTCCAAAAACTATCCTAAGCTGGCCAGTAAAAGTGAGATACTGGAAATCGAACGGCGGCAGTATGACTCCCTTCAACTGATAAGCCAATCGTCGGCCTACGCGTATCTTTATCCGGAATACGACATCACCATCCATCGGGCCTATAAGGATTTTTACCATACTTTTTCCGTTTTGGTGGGGCCGGATGGCAAATTGCGCTTGGGCAAGTTTTTCGTGATGCCTGAATTTGTGGAATCGAGGCGCCGTGTGCTTGAGGGTATCATGGATGTATATCTTCAGAATTTGCTAGACATTACGCCAGCATCGACCTTGGGACTACCGCACAACAGCGTGGTGTACCTGCGGGTACGTGGTAAGATGGATAGGCCATAAAAGCAACGTTATGTGGAACGCTATTCGCTACGGGTTACTTTTTGCGTTAGCCATCTTCCTTTGGGCCGTGGCCGAGGCGGCGTTGGGCCTCCACGGCCGCCACATCAAATACCACGAATACCTTTCGTATTTTTTTGCGGTTCCATCGGTCGCCATCATGTATTGGGGCATTCGTGCCGGTGAAAAAACACCATGGCGGGGTATGCGTTTCCGGACGGCATTTTTGAAAGGGATGGCCATTACCGTTGTGGTTACCCTATTGTGTCCCGTGGTATGGTATTTTTTCTGTTCATTCGTCAATCCGGCATTTTTGGGCAACATGGCACGTCATGCCATTGAAGTAAAGGGAATGAATCCTTCATTGGCCATGCAACGGTATACGTTATCCAATTACCTGTTTGTATCCGCTTTTTCGACGGCGGTAATCGGATCGGTTATTTCGTTGGTGATTGCCGTTATTATGGCTGGTCATCGGCGATAGTTGGCCAAGCTCAAACGCGTTTCTATTTTTGTGCCGGATTCCGTACATTAGCGAGTATTAAAATAAGTGCGTGAGCTATGTTTGATAAATTAATGGCGGCCCAACAAAAGGCCGAAGAAATAAAGAAACGGCTTGATCATATCTTGGTAACTGGAGAGGCCGAAGGCGGTGCCATCAAGGTAACCGCAACGGCCAACAGGGAAGTGACGGATGTCAGTATCGATCCGGTGTTTCTTGCCAATGCAGACAAGGAAGAATTGGAAGAGGTGCTAGCCGTGGCCGTCAACAATGCCATGAAGCAGGCCGAGAACGTGAGCCAAACCGAAATGCAGGGAGCGGCGAAAGACATGCTCGGCGGATTAGGCGGCCTATTTTAAGCCGCCGTCCACGTTATTGCTAAGCAGATTTATTAATGTGGTATTGTACAAGATCGTCTATTGGTGACCGGACGATACGGCCGACCTTCATGCCGTACTGGCTAGCCGTTTCTTCCAACACATTTCTGAAATTGTAACCAACGGATCCGATGCAATTAAACGTGTAATTTTGGTAGTCCGGATAGCGGGATACCAGGTTACGGAAAAAGTCGTCGAAAGCTGTTTGCACGATGCCGCGGGAATAATTGATATTGACAGACACGTCGTATACGAACTTGCTGAAACTGGCACAGAATCGGTTGGCGAGCGGTTTGGTGTATACCGCGTCCATCACGTCATCAGGCGTCAGCTTGTAGGTGTCCCAGAATATCTCCCTTACGTCTTCGGGCATATAGCCGCGGATATAATCGGTCAGTAGTTTTTTGCCGATATAACAACCACTGCCTTCGTCGCCTAAGATATAGGCCGCAGAATCGATGTTATGTGCGATGTCCTCGCCATCGTAAATACACGTGTTGGTACCGGTGCCAAGAATTGCGGCGAAGCCCGGTTGGTTACCCAGCAATGCCCGTGCAGCAGCTAGTAAATCGTGCCCTACGAACACCTTCGAGTTGGCAAATACCTGTCTGAGGGCTTCGATCACGATAGTAGCCTTTTCTTCATTGTGCACACCCGCACCATAATAATTCACTTCGGCGACCTCGTTGTATGGTAAATCCTTGGGCAGTCCCTTTTTAAGTGAGTTTACGATGTATTCGCTGTCCACGAAATAAGGGTTGTAACCTTCGGTGTTGAAATACACTTTTTTCCCAGCGTTGTCCAGCAAGCACCAATTGGTTTTGGTCGATCCTCCGTCTGCAATTATAATCATTTGTTGGGTATTAGTTTTGTTGGTTTTTTTTCAGTTTAATGATATTCATCCAATTATGCGCCGAAAATACGGTTTTCCCCGAGAATAATAACATTATAGACTTTGTTATTTCAAAAAACAGTAAAACTCGGGGGCACATCGGCCTAATGTCCACCTTCGGTATTGATGCTTTCAATGTCGTGTCCCTGTTTTTTCAAGATATCTGATACCTTCCATGCAAAAAATGCCAGGTAGGCAAAGCAGGCCACCGGAACCCAATACGAGAGGTGGATGTCATGCAATACATCCGCTATACTCCCCTGCAACGGCGGGATAATAGCACCGCCCAAGATCATCATAATCAGTAGGGCAGATCCTTGGCTGGTATATTTCCCGAGTCCGGTAATGCTCAATGCAAAGATGCTTGGCCACATGATGGAACAAACCAGTCCGCCGCTGATAAATGCAAAGATACCGACCTCGCCCTCGGTGTACAGACCGATGAGCATGGCCATGACACCAAGAATACCCAAAGCCATCAGCAATTTTGCCGGTTTGGCTTGGGCCCAGAAATTGGCGCCGATCATTACGGCAATGCAAATAGCATATATATACAGATCGGATACATCGCGCCCACTTACCCAGTTTACGAGCAAGATAACACCGAATGCAATGTAAGGTACCAAAACGCTCAAAATGAGCCGCATGCGCTTGCTCATCTTGAACACCGTAACGGCCCCCATCCAACGACCGATCATCAGGCTCCCCCAATACAGGGAAATAAAGTGCGAGATCTGCGATTCGTCGTGACCACCGAACTCGGGGGTTTTCAATAACGCGCCGAGATTACTCTGTATGGTTACTTCGACCCCCACATATACAAAAATGGCGAGCATGCCCAAGGTGAGCTGCGGATACTTCATTGCGCCCCAGCCATCACCATTTTTCTGGGCCGAGCTGTTGGATAAGAATAAGATGGTTACCACGGCGAGCAGTGCAATGACGAGCAATGCCAATGTACCCTCATGCCCGAACCGTTCGGGAAGGACGAACCCAATGACAATGAGCGCCAATATAGCTAGCGTGATGGCAACGAGTGCCTTGGTGAGTTTATTGCTGCGTTCCGGCTCCTCGTCTGAGGTGACGCGCGGCATTTTACGAATAGCAAAGAAACCGGCCACCAATAAGAATACGCCAGCCAGAATGATATATAGGATGTTTATGGAACTGATAGGCGCATTAGCAACCTGCTCAGGAGTAGCCACGACCGTGCCGAATAAAATCAGCGTGATAATGATTGGGCCAATGGTAGTGCCGAATGAGTTGACACCGCCAGCGAGGCTAAGCCGGTGTGCGCCCGTGGCGGGGTCGCCCAATGCGACGGCAAACGGATTAGCCGCCGTCTGCTGCAAAGAAAACCCGAGCGCAATGACGAAAAATGCCATGAGTATAAATACGTATTCCGAACTTACCACCGCCGGAATCATACATAACGCACCCACCACCGAGATGAGCAATCCGTAGATGATGCCTTTTTTGTAACCAATCCGATTGAGGAAGTCATATCCTACGCCGCTCGAATAGAGATATAATAATAAGGACCCGATGTAATAGGCGCCGTAAAACGCGGAGTCTATGAGCTGGGATTCAAATTGTGTAAGGTCGAAATGGGATTTGCAGAACGGAATGAACACGCCGTTGGCGCCCGCCAGAAATCCCCAAAAGAAAAACACCATGGTCAGCGAATACAGCGCTGACGCGTAGCTTTTATTTGATGTATTCGTCATCTTTTTTGTATAAGGTTTGCCGAAAATTTCGCCTAACTTAGGGGTTTTCGTACCAATTATTCAAACTTTTTCGGGACTTTTCCATTGGTAGTAGTAATAAATCGTTTTACCTAATTGATATACAGTGTGTTATTTTTGCTTTTGCGGTGAATAATAAGTTGGGGATTTCAGGCTTGACTTTTGGTGGATTTGGGGGAGTACGCGTTATTTTTTTATTATTTCTTTGAAAATCCAAATGGAATACTTTACTTTGCGCAGTATTCTCAAAGTTTATCCTAGATACTTCGTCGAAAACTCTTTGATTTCTGAAGATTAAATGCTGAATCACTACTGTTTGAAATGGACGGCTGAACGAGGTGGATGAATGTCTTTATATAACAGCAAATCCAAATATTATTTATATTTTTTAGTTGAATGAATATTAATGAACTGAACGCGAAACTCGTGTCTGAGTTGCGTGAAATAGCGAAGCTGATCGGTATCGCCGATGTGGAAAAACTTCGGAAGCATGAGTTGGTGACCAAGATTGTTGAGACAGGTGAAGAGGAAGCCAGAAATGCGGCATCGGAAGCTGAAGCGGCTCCGGAAGATACCAGCGATGCCGTTGGTGAGCGCCCACGGAAACGTACACGTACCGTGAAATCGGCCGAGCCGATCAGTGTGCGCAACACCCGTGACGAATTTTCGGGTGATAGCCGGGAGCCGTCGGCACCGGTTGAGAGCCGACCGGAGGCCCCTGCGCCGAAACCTGCCAATGGCAGCAAGATGGAAGGTCCCACGGGAAACCTCGACTTCGACAATGTAATTGTCAACGAAGGGGTGTTGGAAATTATGCCCGACGGGTATGGTTTCCTCCGGTCATCAGACTATAATTACCTCACTTCCCCGGATGATATCTACGTTTCCCAATCGCAAATTAAACTTTTTGGTCTCAAAACTGGTGATACCGTGCGTGGGAGCATCCGGCCACCCAAAGAAGGCGAGAAGTATTTCCCGCTGGTTCGTGTAGAAGCCATCAATGGCCAAAACCCTGCAGAGGTGCGTGACCGGGTACCATTTGATTTCCTGACACCGCTGTTTCCAACCGAACGGCTGAAACTTTTTACCGGGCCGGGGAATTATTCCACACGGATCATGGATCTTTTCACACCCATCGGCAAGGGACAACGTGGACTTATCGTGGCGCAACCCAAAACGGGTAAGACCATGTTGCTTAAGGACGTGGCTAACGCTATTGCAAAGAACCACCCTGAGGTATATCTGATTATTCTGCTCATTGACGAACGTCCGGAAGAGGTGACGGATATGGCTCGGAGTGTACGTGCCGAAGTCGTATCCTCTACCTTCGACGAGCCGGCCGATAGGCACGTGAAAATCGCAAATATCGTATTGGAAAAGGCAAAACGCATGGTAGAGTGCGGACATGATGTGGTTATCTTGCTGGATTCAATCACGAGATTGGCCAGGGCATACAATACCGTGGCTCCAGCATCGGGCAAGATCCTCTCAGGCGGTGTGGATGCCAACGCGCTCCATAAACCAAAACGTTTCTTCGGTGCGGCACGTAATATTGAACACGGCGGTTCGTTGACGATATTGGCGACGGCACTGATTGATACCGGTTCTAAGATGGACGAGGTTATCTTCGAAGAATTCAAAGGAACGGGTAACATGGAGCTGCAGCTCGATCGGAAGCTCTCCAACAAACGGGTATTCCCGGCAATCGACCTCATTGCGTCGAGCACGCGTAGGGACGACCTACTGAACGATCGGGAGACACTACAGCGGATATGGGTACTGCGCAACCATCTAGCCGATATGAATTCGATGGAAGCCATGGAATTCCTGTTGTCACAGATGCGCGGAACGAAGTCGAATGAAGAGTTCCTCATCAGCATGAATGGTTAATCATTAATAATGGCTGTAGCATGGCCATGCTACAGCCATATTTTATGAAAACGCATATACCCAATTTTATAACCTGCCTGAACCTATTCAGTGGTTGCATTGGGGTAACCTTTGCTTTCGCGGGCCAACTTGATATCGCTGCTTATTGTGTACTTGCATCGGGAATCTTTGACTTCTTCGATGGATTGGCTGCGCGTGCATTGGATGTGAAATCGCCCATTGGCAAGGAGCTGGATTCACTGGCCGATGTAATAAGTTTTGGTTTACTCCCGGGGGCTGTACTCTATAGTATGCTTGGAGTGGCTTGGCCTGACAACGCCTACGTGCCTTACGCCGGGTTTTTGGTAACCGTTTTTTCGGCGCTCCGACTGGCTAAATTCAATATTGACGATCGGCAGTCGACCGATTTTGTCGGCCTCAATACACCGATGAATGCGTTTTATGTGATTTCGCTCCCTTTCATAGCAGGTACATACGGAGCTGTTGTGTATCATCCGGTCTTTTTGTTGGGCAGCGTCGTTGTGACATCCTTGTTGCTGGTAAGCAACGTCCGGCTTTTTTCGTTGAAGCTCAACTCGCTGTCGTGGCGCGAAAACGGCTGGAAATTCGCTTTCTTACTGGTAAGCGCATCCTTGGTTGCCGTGTTGAAGTTTGCTGCCGCCCCGTTGGTGTTGGTACTTTATTTTCTGTTTTCTTACGCCCATTTCGGGCGGGTACGGTGAGCACGGCGGCCCCATTAGCCAATTGTTTTCAAATAAGCATTCAGCTCTCCATATAGCACAGCTAACCTTGGCAACATTGCGGCTAGTTTGGCAGCAATGGCATCAACGTTCTGACGGTGTTTTGCGTCGTCTTCGATTTCCTGCAATTCCTGGCGCATCTGGTTGGCACCTACGTACGCTAAGGTGGGCTTGATGTGATGGGCTTGTTTGTAGGCGCCTTCCCAATCTTCCTGCGCTATATAGGTGGCAAGTAGTTCTATGTCTTGCGGGGTCTGTTTGATGAAAAGTTCCAATATCTCTCGGATGAGCTGCGTGTTGCCGCTGGAAAGATCCATCAGGTAAGCCAAGTCGGCTTGTTCAAAATTCATGTTGTTCATATGTATCCGGATTAAAAAGTCGTACGGCAAGCGGATCGGTCGTCTCGTCCAGCAGCTCGTTGGTTGTTTTCCCCAATACGGGGTGAACGAATCCCGGCGCGATTTCTTGCAACGGCGCTAATGCAAATCGGCGGTCGGGCAAATGCGGATGGGGTATCTGCAGGTTTACCTCGTCGATGACCTTGTCGGCATAATATAGGATGTCTATGTCAATCAGCCGCGACTCCCATTTGTTTACACGTACCCGGCCCATCTGTTTTTCGATGGCGTTGATTTTCTTAAGCAGGAAAAGCGGTTCTAATGGGGTTGCAACCTCCACAACTTGGTTGAGGTAATTGGGTTGGTCTTCATTGCCCCAAGCGTCCGTTTCGTATATTGATGAGGTGCTGCATAGGGTTCCGATTTCCTTGGCGATTTCGCTTCGTGCGCGGTTTAACTGAGCAACCCTGTCGCCCATGTTTGTACCCAATAATAAAAAGGCGTTCGTTGTAACCAGCATAAAGCGATATCGATCGATAGGCAAACTTAGGTAAACGGCGATTTATATCCAAATAAATAGCGCTGTAACGAATGAGCAGCGTCGTCGTCAAACCTCTACCATGGCCGGAGATGCCATTTGTCAATACAGTGAAGTTTTTCTAAGTTTGAACAGCTTATAATAGAATCGCATATGAAGTCATTTTTCAAATACGTACTCGCTACCGTGACGGGTATCGTCATATCGTTCATCCTCTTGTTTGTGGTGGGTTTAATCGTTATCGGTGCCCTGGTGAGCTCCATGAGTGCCGAGAAGGAGACCACCGTTGCAGCCAACTCATTGTTGCTGATCGACCTTAAACACGACATCACGGAACGTACGATCCCCGATCCGTTCGAGGAGCTTGACCTGCCCGGGTTCATTACCGTTAAAAGCTTCGGGTTGAATGATATACTCAAACGCATAGATGGGGCTAAGGAAGACGAACGCATCAAGGGCATATGCCTCGACCTCTCTTCCGTATCCGCCAGCTTTGCCACCCTGCAGGAAATCCGTGATGCTCTGCTCGATTTCAAAGACTCGGGCAAGTTCATTGTTGCTTACAGCGAGGGTTATACCCAACGCGCCTATTACTTGGCCTCCACCGCCGATCGGGTTTACGTTAACCCTGAAGGTGCAATAGACTTTAGGGGGCTTGCCTCACAGACCGCTTTTTTGAAAGGTACGCTCGATAAATTGGGCATTGAAGCACAGGTAGTGAAAGTGGGGACATTCAAAAGTGCGGTGGAACCGTTTGTATTGGACAAGATGAGCGACGCCAACCGGGAGCAGGTCAGTTCTTTCCTGGGGAGCATTTACGACCATTTCATTGCCCAAATCGGAGAGAGTCGCGGCATGACAGCTGATTCATTGCACGCCATTGCGAATGGCTATCTGGTAAGGACCGCAGACGATGCGGTGACCTATGGACTGGCCGATGGTAAACGATACAAGGACGAACTCCTAGCCGAGTTGAAAGACTCGCTCAACGTAGATCAAGACAAAGACCTGAATGCCGTGTCGATCTTGAAGTATAAGCCAACAACATCATCGGTCAGCGCCTCCGCCCGTGATCGTGTTGCGGTGGTATATGCGGTAGGCAGTATTGTATCGGGCGAAGGTAGTGACGACATGATCGGTTCGGAACGCATATCGCGTGAGCTACGTAAGGTGCGCCGCGATGATAAGGTGAAGGCCGTGGTATTCCGCGTTAACTCACCCGGTGGTAGCGCGCTGGCTTCCGACGTCATCTGGCGCGAGGTGGAGTTGTTGAGCCAAGAGAAGCCAATCATCGTATCCATGGGAGATGTAGCTGCATCTGGAGGGTATTATATCTCGGCGGCCGCCGATTCGATTTTTGCCGAGCCTAACACAATTACGGGCTCTATTGGTGTCTTTGGCCTCATCCCGAACATGCAGGAACTGTATAATGATAAACTGGGTATTACTTTTGACGAGGTGAAGACAGGTAAATATGCTGATTTTTTAGCAAATGTAGACCGACCGCTCACGGCCGATGAACAGCAAATTCTCCAAATGCAGGTCAATCAGATCTACGATACATTCCTGCAACGCGTGGCCGATGGCCGCGGCTTATCCAAGGCACAGGTGGATAGCATCGGGCAGGGCCGCGTATGGAGTGGCCAGCAAGCCGTTGAACACGGGCTGGTAGACCGCTTGGGCAACATTGAGGATGCAATTGCCGCAGCTGCAGATAAAGCCGGCTTGGATACCTACCGGATCGTGAGCTATCCGGCCATCAAAAGCCCGTTCGAAGCACTGTTGGGCGGCTCTGCCGACCGTATCAGTACGTGGCTCAGCAAGCGTGAGTTGGGCGACCACTACCGCTATTACGAGCAAGCAAAAGCGGCGCTGCAATTGCGCGGCATACAGGCCCGGCTTCCATTTACCATGGAGATCTATTAACGCGATGGCGGTTGCATCACGGTCACAAGCACGCGGTTACGGTATCAGCAAGGTGTCGATTACCGAATGCCCCCGCGATGCGATGCAGGGTATGCACCGTTTTATCCCCACGGCCACCAAAGCCGCATATATCAAACTGCTTCTTGACGTCGGGTTTGATCGGCTCGACTTCGGCAGTTTTGTATCGCCCAAGGCCATTCCGCAGATGCGGGATACGGCAGCAGTACTGGACCTCTTGGATAGCGTGTTAGCTGAGAAAGTGAGTAAGACCGGGCTCCTTGCCATCGTTGCCAATGTGCGTGGTGCTGAAGAGGCCGTTCGGCATGCCCATGTGGAGATACTGGGGTTCCCTTTTTCGGTGTCCGAGACCTTCCAACGGCGCAATGCCAACACCACTGTCGCCCAAGCCCTTGATATGGTAAAGCAAATCGTTGCGATATGCCGCGCCAATAACCGCACACCGCTGGTCTACCTCTCGATGGGCTTCGGAAACCCGTATGGCGACCCATGGAGTGCCACGATCTTGGCCGAGTACACCGAAAAGCTGGTGGCGCTGGGTATCCGGCATTTTGCGTTGGCAGACACGGTAGGGAGTTCTACGCCGGACGTGATTGCCTCATTGTATCCGTATTTGAGAAGTGCGTTTCCCAACATCGAACTAGGTCTCCACCTACACAGCACGCCGGAGGCCGGTCGCGAAAAATTGGTTGCCGCACTTGACGCCGGATGTACCCGTTTCGACACCGCCCTGCGGGGTTTTGGCGGATGCCCAATGGCTGCAGACAAGCTGACCGGCAACATCGCTACCGAGACGTTGCTGCAGTTGCTCGATGAGCGGGGCATCGAGACCAGGCTCGACCGCGACGCATGGGCCGCAGTGCAACGGTATAGCCATGAGGTGTTTTGATTTTCCAATACTTATAGTAGCTTTGTTCCCCTTACACATCATTAGCATAATTATATGAAGACGATAGACGATTTCGATTTTTCCGGAAAAAAAGCCTTGATACGGGTAGACTTTAACGTCCCCTTGGATGAGCATTACGCCATCACAGACGATAACCGTATACAAGGGGCGACACCAACCATCAAGAAAATCCTGAACGATGGAGGTGCGGTGATCCTGATGTCACACTTGGGTAGGCCCAAGGAAGGGCCTTCGGAAAAATTCTCGCTGAAACACATCGTCGCACACCTTTCGGGTGTATTGGGCGTCGATGTGCAGTTTGCAGACGATTGCATCGGCGACGACGCCTATGCCAAGGCCGCAGCGCTCAAGCCGGGCCAAGTGCTGCTTTTGGAAAACCTCCGTTTTTACAAGGAAGAGGAAAAGGGCGATGCCGGTTTCGCGGAAAAGCTGGCTAAGCTCGGCGATGTTTATGTCAATGACGCATTTGGTACCGCACATCGTGCACACGCTTCAACGGCATTGATTGCACAGTTTTTTCCGAAAGCAAAATACTTCGGCTACCTGATGGCGGCCGAGGTGGGCAACGCAGAGCGCGTATTGCACAGCCCGCAGCGCCCGTTTACCGCCATTATGGGCGGGGCGAAGGTGTCTGATAAACTCGAATTGATTGAGGCACTGCTTGATAAAGTGGATAACTTGATCATCGGCGGTGGCATGGCCTACACTTTCGTGAAGGCCCGCGGTGGCGAGATCGGCCAGTCGTTGGTAGAGCTGGACAAGCTCGACCTGGCAAACGACTTGGTGAAGAAAGCAAAGAAGAAAGGGGTGAACCTCGTGTTGCCTACCGATTGCCAGATTGCCGATAGGTTTGCGCCTGATTCGCCGGCTTACGACGGTCCGAACGACCAGATACCGGCCGATAAGATGGGGCTGGACATCGGTAAGGAGTCGGGCGAACATTTCGCCAAGGTAATCTTGGCTTCCAACACGATTTTGTGGAATGGTCCGATGGGCGTATTCGAGATGGATAAATTTGCCAAAGGTACCCGGGCGGTGGCCGACGCAGTAGTGGCGGCGACCGAGCGGGGTGCATTTTCGCTAATCGGCGGAGGTGACTCCGCGGCGGCGGTAAGCAAATTCGGTATGACCGAGCATGTAAGTTACGTAAGTACCGGGGGTGGTGCCTTACTGGAATACATGGAAGGCAAAGAGTTGCCCGGCGTGAAAGCCATCAACGATTAAAAAGATCAAGCGGCTTCGGCCGCTTTCAATCGAATTAAATTATGGTGACATTAACTACTCATTGTTCCATATTCATATTAGTGGTGTGATTAATGGTCAAGGGCATGTGTTTGAGAAGGGAAGAAAGTACGATTCTTTTTTGATTAAACGCAGATTAAAATAATTTCGTAGCGTTAACTGCGGTATTGCAGGTGAAACCCATTCTGGTTATAGGGGATAAGACAGAACTGGTGGGATTTATTTAACAATTTGAATAAACATGAGCATTTTTTTTAAAATTTGCCACCTATTTGTTGTTATGATAACGCTACGCCTTGATTCTGCATGCGCCCAGCTCCAATATGAGCGTAAAGGGATGGTGGAGAAAGAAGCTCTTCTTGTATATTTGGTGGGTGGTCAGAATATTCTAGTGCCCAGCCTGCCGCCCGCGGCCGATAGCATTGATGCACAAGGGAAAGCTATTAAGCGCTTCACCATGGGGTCTGCCGAAGATTATTTTTCCTATCAAATGCTGCCAAATGATAAAAAACTCCGGAATGGAGACCCGATACCGATAGCACTACATTTCAGAGACCTCGTAGGCAATAACCCATACATCTATATGTTTAATGACGTCTACCTATCTTCAGTGGTGAACGGATCACAAAATGAGTTTTATCACTCGATAGGGCATACATTTTCGGGAGCAGAACCTGAACCCCAAATCGACATGGATGAACTCAAGGTATCAAACGATGTATTTATTTGGTATAACAGATCATATGTCGGCAAATTCTGGGTACTTAAAGGTGAATGGGAAGCATTTGAAGTTAATGAAAAGCCAACGTTTTTACAAGGCATAACTCCAAATACCCTGCAATTTGACCACTATAACGTCTTCCTATTAAAAAAGATCATCAGCATAGAACCAGTGACCAAAGTCGTCGGAAAACCGGATGTTATTGAAGCTGTCGAGGGGCAAATTCCCTCAACGAAGCCAAAAAATTGACGATTATATTTCTTGATCTAGACAGGTTATAAATGCCTGAAAAATTGACACCCGCAGAATCTGAAGCGCTGTATACCAATGATAAAGAAATGGGGGATGCCAATTTCATCAATAACGATACCCGATGCTATGGATATTACTTTTCCTATCCACAAGCAAAATGTGTTGAGGGCGTTGAACCGCCTGATCCTCAGCCTAAGATAACTGCTTGTATAGGGAAAAATCGGTATGATGATTGTTCGTGGATCGATGATGAAGGCCAACCCCAGGACGGACGATGTGATTCCCGATTTGTTAGTGAGTTGTATTGTATTGATACTATATATACATAGTCACTTTACTCCTGCAGATTTTTTTAAATTTTGCCGGGGTTTAAATCAAGATAATGATGCTTAAAATAAAACTTCTTTTCGTATGTGGCCTTTTTTTCTTTTTGTCATGTAACCTGCCGACAGAGATAAATACAGGAGGAACAGCCATCGTAGCGGGAAAATCCAAAATAACAGGAAGAATCATCGCTCCTGATAATCAAAATAGGGATAGCATTGTTTTAACTATTACTGTTCCACATCCAATTTCAGGAGAAAATGTTAGATATAACTTTCTCGCCGACCAATCGGGCAGATTCTCACTGGACTTTGATGTGGAAACCGAGACTTCTTTAGTCGGTTTGTACACGAGCGTAAACGCGGGCAAGTCCCTTATAATCAAATCTATAAATGGAGACTCCATCCACATTGATATCGCTTATGATTCAGGTCTTAATATTAAATACGCAGATGTTACGCCTGACATGAATCTATATGATGTGGGACAGAGCATACAGGTGTTAAACAAATTGATTGATTATAGACCGGATAGACCAGATGGGGAAAATCCACGGCTCTACGATAAAAGTACGGATGAGTTCTTGGGTTATGTTGAAAGTAATGTATCTGAAAGACTGGCATTATTTGTAGATAATGATAAATTATTCTCCAAAGAGTTTAAAGGGTTTATAGCTAAAGATTATCGTTTATTCATATATACGGGACATGTCTTCGATTACGAAGCAGAGATGAAGCGTCATTATCGTCACGTAACTCAGGATACAGTTGGTAAGCCTGAGATCCAAAAGATTGATCTGTCATATTTTCGTTTTTTGAAAGACTTCAATCTCAGCGACCCGCAATACCTACAAACGTTCACATTCGCTGAATTTCAGAACTTAATTCTCCATAATGAAGTATTAGGGCTACCGGTGATCGGAGAAAGCGATATTCCTTCTTGGTTAGCAAGCGTGAAAGTTATTTTAGCTGATCTGGTCGGATTCGATGACGGGCCGTATTATGATGTTTTAGCGGCCAATGCCTATGGTCGGCAGCTGAACGAGCGGGGGAAGCCGCTAACTGAAAAGCAAAAAGAGCAAATCTCCAATTATTGGGAAAATGGAGAAATCGCAAAAATACTGCTCCGGAAAAACCAACAAGTTGTTGAACTGGACAAAGTAAAATCACCTACTGTTATAAATGACGTCTCGACTGTTCCGGAAGATAATGTCATGGAAACTATTGTTTCCAACTATAAGGATAAGGTGGTATTTATAGACCTTTGGGCGACGTGGTGTGCTCCATGTTTGGATGCAATGAAACAATTCAGGGGTACAAAAGGCGGTTTTCGGTATGAGGATGTTGTATTTGTGTATCTCACAAACGGGTCTTCACCCAAAAAGCTATGGGAGGAAAAAATACAGGGGATTGGTAGCGAACATTATTATCTGACAGACAGTCAGTGGACTTATATGATGGAACATTTCGGGTTCGACGGTATTCCGTCATATCTATTATATGATAAAGAAGGCGTGCTCATTGATAAATTTACAGGCTTTCCCGGAAATGACATAGTAAGAGAAATGATTGACGGCCTGTTAAAATGAGTAATCCCTCTTCAACATTATACCCATGAATACACACGAAAAGATTCCGGCTTTCGCAATTAATTTGAAATCAAGAATTGACCGCTTTAAAAGTATTCATTCAGAGTTTCTCGATCATAAGGGTTTTCAACTGGAAATTGTCAAGGCAATTGAGGATCCAAATGGAGCATATGGCTTATGGAAAACTATCTATACTATTATCAATGAAGCAGACAAACGCGGAGATAAATTCGTCCTAATCTGCGAGGATGATCATATTTTTACGCAGTACTTTAATATGGAAGAATTCAAAAACAGAATAACAGAATGCAAGTCAATCGGCGTTGATATACTTCCATGAAGCCTGAAGAACTAAAATGGGGGGATATAGGGCCCAAGCTACTTACCAAAGCTGTTATTGAGCATTAGCTGTTTGATTATGTATTAGCCCCCTGAGGTTATGTGTCCCGTCAATTATTGGGTTTATGCACACTTTGTGTCAAAATCGATGCGTGATACGATTAATGAAACTTCTTATGCAATACACCTATGGAACGAAATGTGGATAAGGAATGGACTGGATAAGAACGCTGTTTACCGCGACAACTGTATTTATGAAGAATTGCAAAAAAGGTATTGTGGTTAGGGTTTCAAAAAAGTTGTCCGTCCATCAGGGGATTGTAGTAGCTCGTTCGCTATTTCATCAATACCGATACCCGATGCTGTACGTAGCAAAGACCCGCTGCGGGGCGCTCGCCTCATTGGCATACACCAGTTTAACGCCGATGTCGAAATCCGGCAAGTAGAATCGCAGTAAATTCATATCTGCCCTGAGCTCAACACCGAACGTACGGGGCTGGAACGGCGCGCTGGTACCTACGTTCTGGAAGTCGCTAAACACGCCGCCTTTAAAGCGTTTGATATAGGCCAGCGGCCCGATAGCCCAGTCGGGGTAAGCGATGGGAAACCGATAACTGAACAGCAGCGTATTGTCTACCGGCACCGGCTGTAGCCGATCATAGCCGCTTACCAACGGGATGTCGTTGATCAGTTGATAGGTACCGCTGCTCCGCTGGTAGCTGAAGCGAGCGAGCAACGAATGGTTGGTCCACAGCCCAGGGAAATAGAACGCTGTACGTAATGCGAGGTGTTCGCCGCTGAGGTTGCCATCGAACGGGAAATGCCGATAGCTGATGCTGACGTTCTGCCCCCAACGGGGAGCCAGATCCAATGCACTCTGCCGCTGATTTTGGTTGAAATATACTTGATAGCTCATCGGAAATCGGACGCCGTTGATAAACTGCTCTTGGAGCTGCGGTTCGCTCAATCCATACCGGTCGGTGTAAGATGTTGCCGCACTGATTCCGGTGGTGAACACATGGTTGAGCCGATAAAAAACAAGCGGGATATCCATTTGTAAGGTGGCGACATTTTCCCGCCAGTGGACCTGCACGGTGTCTATCGCGTTGCCCGTGGTTATTCGGGCCGCAACGAGCTGACCGCGGTTACTATACGCTAACGAGAACTTGGGAAAGAACCGCTGGTAAGCCACCGAAGCTGAGTATACGCTGGAACGGATGTCGCTGTCGTATTGGTAGCCGAGACGGATTTGCATGGTGTTCAGTAGGTCGTCGGAAAGCCAGTAAATGCCGGGCTTGATGTTACCGATATTATCGAAATTACCGTTGTCTATCGATAAACTGTGGAAGTTTACCAAATTTTTGACGCCGTTATAAGCTATAGAAGGCCATGTTTCTGTTTCTGCCGTATCCATAATCCCTAAATTATGTTTTTGGCTTACAGGGGCCTTAAAATGGCTTATCGACAAATTGTTCATTTTTAGTCGACTGATTTGGTAGCCGCTTACTTGGTAATTGTTAAACCACAGCTGATTGCCCGCGGTGTCTACGGAAGGGTTGAATGCGCCGAAACGGGCATTCGTCAGCTGGTGCACCAAGCCCTGTTGGTCCAGCGCATACAAGTTGTCGATGTCGTTGAAATGGGCTTTGAAAACGATGCGGCCGTCGGCATATATCGGCCGCTCAATCTGCTGGGCTTGCCAGCCGAGTAGGTAGCGATACATGGCGGTTGGGATGTCCAATTCAATGATAGCAGCACCTTTTTCGGATATGCCGGTTGCAACTATCTTGGTGCCTATAAGGTCGAATGCCGGGGTCTGAAGCAGAATGTTTCCGGGGGCGGGAAAGTGTGCGAGCGACGCTCCAGTCTCCGCATCTATCAACACCAAGCTCACCGCATTGCTTTCATCGACAGCTACGGCGGCCACCTGTGAGCCGTCCGGGCTCAGCGAGGGGGAGAAGTATCTGCTCTTCCGCGTGAGCTGCCGATAGGTCTTTTTATGCAAGTCGTATAGGTTGATGACGCTGTACGTGCGCTTGCCATATCGGCTATGTCGCCGCACCTCATCCCACACCATTTTACCAGCGGCGTAGTGGAAATGGGGTTCGGTTTGGCGACCGGTTTTCACCACATCTGTGTGCCTGCCGGACGTGTCTAGGATAACGATTTTTGGCACCTCGCGTACGCCCCTATATAGGGCAATTATCTGCCCATCCGGCAGCACTTGCGGCAGCAGCCAGCTAGCCGGTTTTCCAGCTTGTTTTCGGGGTAAAATTGGATAGTCAATTGGGTCGTTTTCCCGCAATTGTTCCCGCCATTTCTCGAGGAGATTTCCGGTTACTTTTCCATGCCATTTCCGCGTACCATAGCCGGTGAATTTATGAAGCGAACCGGTGAAATTATAAGGGCGTATCGGAACCTTGGCCATGCGGGTCATCAGGCTGTCGAGGATACCCGAACCATAGTCCGCTTTGAGGGCGGAGGTCATGAAATAACCGAGTTCGTAAAACCCCGGCGTGACATCTCTGAGCGACCCCAAATAATCTTTCTGGTAACCATATTTTTTGCCGCTAATCAAGTTTGCCCGGAAAGGCATCTCCCACGAGGGTAGGCGCCCGCGCCCGGCCGCTGATAATTCGGTTTCCGCCATGACCGCATCACCCTCAAAAAACCATGCGGGCAAGGTGACTCCGTAAATGGCTAGGGCCAATTGTTCAAAAAAAGGAGCACGTAAGTATCCTGCCAATTTGTCAAACTGTACAACGTGGCGGAGCTCGTGGATGGCAAGATTATCCAGCCATTTTTGAAAATCACCTTGCTGGGGCGGGGTGGTATAGAACTCGGATCGGCGGGGTGCGAGCTGCACATTCCCGTTGGATTCTACCGTTTGGTTCTGAAGAATGATCGAGATTTTCCGAGGTTCCTTGCCGAGGGTTGCACTTACACGCTCACGTATTTTCACAAGCTTGCTGGCGAGTTGTTGCGCCTCTCCTTCAAATTCCGAAGGGTAAATCAACTGAAAGTTTTCTGTTTGTATTTGCCGCCACCTTACACTTGGCGGGTATTGATCATCGTTAAAAATCTGTGAAAAAGCGTAATGTAAATTAAAACATAATAACATTAATATTAAACAGCTGATTACTAACTTATAATGTGTATATATAGAGCTATTCATTTGAGGGTGCTAATATATTTGGTAAATCGATGATCTTTTAATTTTATTTTATGAATTAAAAGTTTACTTAAATTTTATTTATAACTGATTTACAATTTATAATATTTTAATAATAAATTGAGATAATCCATATATTTTATGATTAAAATCACAGAAAATTACCTCTTTTCTTAAAATTTGTAGGCGCCTCTTAAACGGTGAAAATCATGAGCTAAAGTACACTATCTTTTTGAGTTTGGTTGTGAAATTTTCTTCTGTGTGCGCTCATACTCCCCATCGTTCGCTGTACAAGTGATGTGCACGAGTTGCCAGAAAATCGCTGCCCCTATCCGCTGGTATTTTCAAGGGGCAGGTTAGCGGTGTGTAATCGCGATGCTATGGTTTCGCTGCAAGTGTGCGGTTATCGACCACTACCACGACAAGAGATTTGTCGGTGGCTTTCGAGTAGCGAGATCGATACCTATGTTTTGGTTTTGCTGACATTTTGTCTTTTATTTGTAGTCGGTCCAGGGTAAAATAACCTATTTCCCGACATGGTTTTTAATGCCGACTTGTTCGTTCTTTTCCATAAAAAAGCCGACTTTTGCAAGCAAATCTTTCCCCAATGTAGGATACTGTTTTTAAGTTAGGAGGGCTCATGGACGAATTGGATACGCTGGTTGAACAAACCGAAATGCTATTGGCAGAAGGTAGCGAGGAGCAACTCAAGGAGTATCTAGACGAACTCAATATATCGGACGTGGAAGCGCTCATCGATGAGCTGCCGGAGTACGGTGCGAAGTTTATCGAAACGCTAAGTATCAACCGGGCCGTTCATGTATTCGGCATCCTCGATTTCCCCACGCAAGAGCGGATTTTCACCAAGCTTTCCGTACCGAAAATAACGGAGCTGATCAACGAAATGCCGCCCGATGATCGGACGTCTTTTTTCAGTGATTTGAAGGGCGACGTGGTGAAGCAATTGATCATTCTTTTGCCCCCTTCTGAGCGCAAGGAAGCACTGGCTTTGTTGGGCTATCCGGAAGATAGCGTAGGCCGGTTGATGACGCCGGATTACATCACCGTAAAACAGCACTGGACCATCACGCGCGTGCTTGAGCATATCCGCAAATATGGGCGGGATTCCGAGACGATCGATGTGCTCTATGTCATCGACAAAAATGGCGAATTGATGGATGATATCCGGATACGGAATATCCTGCTAGCGGACCCCGAAACCAGGGTGAGGGACATCATGGACAGCCGGCTGATTTCGCTCAATGCGAACGACCCGCAGGAGGAGGCCATCAACGTTTTTCGGATGAATAATCGGGTGGCACTTCCGGTGGTCGATTCGCAGGGAATCATGCTGGGTATCGTTACCATAGACGACATCCTTTGGCTGGCCAACGAAGAGTATACGGAAGATATGCAGCGCATCGGTGGTACGGAAGCGTTGGATGAACCTTACCTCGATGTATCTATTCCTCATCTGGTAAAAAAGCGCGCGGGGTGGCTGATCGTGCTCTTTCTTGGGCAACTGCTCACAGCTACCGTACTCGAGCATTACGAAAGCCAATTGGCCAGTGCGGTGCTTATTCTGTTTATGCCGGTGATTCTCTCGAGTGGCGGGAACAGCGGGTCGCAGGCGTCCACGTTGATTATCCAAGCGATGGCTCTGGGTGAGGTGACCCTGGCCGACTGGTGGCGTGTAATGCGGCGGGAGATTCTCTCAGGTTTATTGCTGGGACTGATACTTGGTGGACTTGGCTTCCTTCGTGTATGTACATGGCAAGCGTTCGCGCATGCCTACGGTGATCATTGGGTGTTGGTGGCCATCGTAGTCAGTCTATCGCTGCTTGGGGTGGTACTGTGGGGCTCGCTCGTGGGCTCCATGCTGCCGTTCCTTTTGCGTAGGCTTGGTGCTGACCCTGCCTCCTCTTCGGCACCGTTCGTGTCCACCTTGGTGGATGTGACCGGATTGATTATTTATTTCACCGTGGCCACCATTGTCCTCGCGGGCGTGCTGTTATGACACGGCTCCGAACCATACTGGCCGGTGGCGTGGCATTGATGCTATCGGTATCCGGCCTCTCCGCTCAGGAAAAATTCCCTGTTTTTTTGGATGCCGAAATCGGGGCGGAGCGGTTTACGGCATCTGCCATGCATTCCATTTTTCCGGTGGGCGCGGGCCTAAAGGTGGGTCCGGTTTTTGCATTTGGCGATCAATGGCGGCTCCGGCTGCGACCCCATGCGGGAGTGACTTTTTTTTCGAATAAGATAGACGAGTGGGTAACCGAGCAATTATTGATTGTGAAGTTGGGCGGACAGGTGAGTTACGACCTGTTTTATTTGGGGCAGGCTACCTTTTTTCCGTACCTCGCCGCGGATTTCAATTGGGTAGCCAATTACGATGCAGAGCAGGAGGGCGACGGTGACGATGCGAATATCACTTATTCCGACAGTTATTTGAAGGGGACGGGGTTTTCACAGGAAATGGGACTACGGGTACAGATACGCGAATGGTATGTGAAATTGGGGTACGAATTCTTCAACCCCCGATTGAAGGTACGGAAGGATATTATCGACGATGACCTGGCATCAGGCTATATCACACCCCGGAACCACCGCTTTAATTTCAATTCGGTTAACATCACCGTGGGGGCCATGTTGAGTTTATGATGAGTCTTTGCAGAAAAACGTTTATGCTGATCGCTGTTGTGCTGTTGTGGTGCTGCAACGGAAAGGATACATTGTTGGACCTGTATCCCATGGAGCCGATCGTCAACCCCGATGTAGGTATGCTGATCGGAGGTGATGGGATTATCCATGTCGACATCGATGGGCGGCAGCGCATCAGTGGCATTGCTGAACGAGGGGTATTTTCGACAGCCGATAGGTTCCAATCGTTCGATTTTGAACCTCGCGCATGGCAAATAGCAGATGGCTTTGTTGCTTTTGGGGATGGTATCATAGTATACGCGCAATCCGTCGGCGTGTCATTCGCACTGCGGTATTCAATGGACAATGGGAAAACATGGACGACATATGGCGAAGCCATCGTAGACGGACGTTTTATTGCCGCTGGCACGGTTTCCCCCGTGCAGCTATTGGTCGCGGCAGACCGCTCCGTTTGGGTGCTGTGCCAGCAGGAAGTAGGGGTAGAGAGGCGGGTGTTGCTATACCGGATAGACGTGGAACAGCAGGGAAGCACATTGATGGTGGAGAAAGCGGGAGCAGTTGCATTGACTTTCGGTTTTGCAGATTCGGAACACGGCTGGCTGCTTTACGGTTTGCAGGGTGAAAGCGCTAGCCGCGCGTACGTGTTGCGGACGGCAAACGGAGGCCACACTTGGACAGACGGAGCGATGTTGGATGTTGCCGGCCAACTGGCTATTGCATCCATCACGGCGGAAGGCTTGTTGGTCTATAATGACGAAGGGTCGGCTTTCCACTCTGCGGATGGCGGCATCTCCTTCGAGCCGGTAACGGTTGGTGGCGGGATATTCGCCTGCCAAGCGGTGTCGGCTGACGTCGTCTACGCCCTGCTGGAAAGTGGGGTGGCGAAAAGTGCCGATGGCGGACGTACGTGGGTTACACTGGATGCGTTTGTGCATGGGGTGGAGGTGTCCGGTACGGCATTGGACTTCCACGACGAGCGAACCGGCATCGTCTATGGTGCAGACCGCTTGTTCATCACTGCCGACGGCGGCCAAAGCTGGGATGTGCTGGTATATCCGTACGATTATGTACTTGACGATACCGGTACAATTTGAAACCGAAGGAATTGCGTTATTTTTGAAAAATTTTTTGTTTATTCGGGGGAAAGTTCCGAATATTGCAGTCCCGAAAACGGGGTATACCAGCTACAATACTCCTGAATAGCTCAGCTGGTTAGAGCATCTGACTGTTAATCAGAGGGTCGCTGGTTCGAGCCCAGCTTCAGGAGCTTAAAAAAAAGCCTTACAGCAATGTAGGGCTTTTTTTGTGCCTGTGTTTCTGTGCAGTAAATCAGTGTGTTGCGTTGTTTTCTTATCGTGAGTAGTTGTTTGTTCTGTTAATTACTTCTTTTTTGGAGATAACAGGATTTGTGCTTAAAACACCAAAATTTCTCCAGTTTTGTCTCATTTCTTGTCTCATTTTGTTAAGTCATTTTTACCTCCTTTTTCTTGCTCAAATGTACTAAAAACAATGATTTGCTACGGGGTTAACGCTATACAATAATACGTCTGTGACACGCTCGCCGGCTGCGAGTTGAGCGAGCGGTCGTTCAAAAGAAGCCTGAAAGGTGATTGAACGATATGTTCGTAGAACACGAGTGCTGGCGGGATTATTGCCAACGCCTTGGCGATGTGTAATGGCTAAAGCAATAATCATGACAGCAACGAAGCCCGAGCGATGGCGCAGGCGAGCAAAATTATGAAAAGCGATTGGATTCATTACGTGGTTGAAGCATGAAACCTTGTAATGGATACAAAGGCAGCTTTTATGGAGAGCAACTTTGCACCAATCATAAGGCATGACAAATTATTTACCGTAGGTTAGACAGTAAGACCGAATGTGCTTTGTAAAAGCTTATTCGGGATCGCTGTCGTAAATTTGGCCATGACTTATGTAGGTGCTTAGGCGCTCGAAATGCCTTATTACCTGTTTCAAATATCCTTGCCTTCGAAAAGTTTAATTGTAGAATGAGGTTCAATTGTTATTTCGAGTACATCTTCTGATTTAAAAATATGGGTTTGATTATTACTCTTGTCATAAAGAAGAATGTAATTTTTTGTTCTATTTAAGTATCTAAGGTTATTATCCGTTGAGATAGTGCGGTCTGCAAATCTTAGTGTATACTTATCCGGATTTTTGGAGGTTAAAGCTAAGCCTTGAGGCAAGACAATAAAGTAAATATAAAGACAACAGGTAATCATAATAATACACATCGAACCGTTCGTTTTAGAAAACAATTCCTGTCCATCTCTTTTCCGCTTATTCAAGGTTTTGAAATAACTAACCATTCCAAACAGAAAAAACACAAACCCGATTAGCAAAAACAAAAAGGCTATTGAATGCCCAATTGAATTTAAAAGGAAATGTTGTAACCCTTCGGTATAATTTCCAAAAATGTTTTTCCGTATCCCAAAAATATAATAAAGCAACGTGGCGGAATATAGCAAATAAGGTGTAGAGTGTCTGTAATTATACCCGCTGTCATATTTGGGTGTCGATAAATAAAATAGAAGAAAAATTAGCAAGCCGAAAGCAAATGGCATAAGGCTCAATATCGTTTCAAAAAACCACAATGTAAAAATCTCCCCAAAATCGATATATTTTGTAATTGAAACTCCGAAGCTCTCGTAATATACGAATGATCTTATCATTCCGAGAATCACAAATGAACCGGATACAATTGGAATAAAACTTGTTATTCTTGAAATAGAAAAATTGTTTAAACTCTGATCTGGTTGATTGTACGAGTCAAAACGTTTAGTTGTTTTAAACGTTACCAAGTTTTTTCTTTTGCCTTGCATATTTGGCTATGATAAATTGCTTTGGTTAATCTGGCATGCATCCATTAAAGGATGTAATATATACATAATAGATTGATTAGGATGCAAATATTTTTTTTAACTTCTTGAAAATCGCATGCCTGGCCTTATGAATTTGTATATTCGTAACCAATACTAAAGTTAATATGGACGTCAACTTAATTATCCCCTCTCTTCTTACCATAATTTTTGGGTTACCCTCTTTAATTGCTTATTTCAAATCAAGAAAAACTCAAATTGTCTATTTAGAAGATGAAAACATTAATCTTTTTGATACTGCTGCAAATCGGTTTGCAAAGCTAACTATCCAGTACGATAATATAACTGTTGATAATAAGTTGTATTTACTTAGAGGGGTAATTATCTGTAATGGCAACTCTGATATAACAGAGAAACGCAGCTGTATTGGTCTATCTCTTGAAGAAGGTGGCAAATGGCTTGATTTTAGTGTCATTTCCCGCAGTAAAGGACTGGATGTCCAACACAATATAAACAACGACTTACTTGAAATTAATTTAGGGCTTTTTAAAAGAAACGAATATTTCAAGTTCGAGGGTATTTTTAATGCTAGGAATCCAAAATTTTTGTTTCACCACCGGATACCCAATGTACCCAAAATCAAAAAACTATACAAAAAAGCTATTAATAGAAACCTCTTTTCCTTTTTACCAGTCATAATATCGATAATACCACTGGTGTTTTCATATATTGGATTAAGCCGGGTTAGTGAGTTCAATATAATACCATATAACGCTAAGACTAACGAACTAATAGACAAGGAAATTTTGTACATAGCCAAAGATTTTACCCCTATTCTTACCAGTTTAAACAAAAATATGAACGGAGTTCTATTGCCATTTAGAAATTCCAGAAATTACGATGTGACCATCGCATTTAAAGATTCTAAAACCGGTGAACAGAAAGAGATTAAGACAATTATGTATTTCCGAAAGAATTTCGAATGGGCGCTTTTCGTATCTTTTAGTATACTTATGCTGTTTATTATATTTTACTTTTATTCTTTTATCATGTTTCTTTTTACACAAAGGAAATTTCTAAAATACCTGAATGAATAAGTTAATACCAGCGAGTATGACGCAAATGATTTGGTACGAAAATAGCATATCATTCCATAGAATCCTGTCTTATCATATAAGTACTAGTATACGCTCCGACACCGCGCAGAAACCCCGAAAGTTTCAAGCGCGAAGTGTTGGAGCGATTTTGTATCACGGAATCAATCCGTTATCTGAAAAACTGTAACACCCCTCTGACGTCACTATCAAATGGTCAATCACGTCTATGTCAAACAGTTTTGCAGCATCGATGATTTTTTGGGTCAAAGCAATATCCTGTCTGCTTGGGGTAGGTTCTCCGGATGGGTGATTATGAGCAAGAATAATTTCCGTTGCTCTTGCTTTCAGTGCTGCGGCAATGACAACCTTAACATCGACTGAAACCTCCATCAGACCACCCAGCGATATATCGATTATGCCAAGCACACGTTTCGCATTGTTCAACAGGATGACCTTGAACTCTTCCAAAAACTGCATTATTTCTTCATCCCAATGCTGTTTTAACATTTCGTAGGCTTGGGTTGACCTTGTGATTTTTGGACGTTCAGACGGCTTAAAATGCGGCTGATACGTCAATTTGATTTCTGAAACTTTGAATAATGAATTCATACCTTGTAAAATAAGTGTGTGAGTTATTAAAAATTAGAGCATAAAAAAAGCCCACCGAAATGGTGAGCTTAAGGCTTCTGACAACATGCGCTTGGCTTACTATTTTTTGTCGCCAAATATGCTGTGATACAGGAAAACTAAAAGAACGACGATACCGCAAACAATGGCAATTGCTGCACTGGCTCCTGCTGCGAAAACACCCAGTGTCATAATCGATTCACACGAAGAGAAAAGTAAGACAAGTAGGAATCCGGAGACCATTAATGAAAGCTTTTTACTTTTATTGTGACTTTTCATTTTCGGTGTTTTATTTATGACGGGATTCATGGATAACCAATGCCGCGTCATACAGGTCACTAAAGGAAACGTCTCTGTCTTTCACTTTTTTGGCTAATCGAGCGGCTTCATTTGGGTCTATGGATTTTACATATCTCAAACCCTCTTCATAATCAAAGAAGATTTTGAACCCATATGTATCTCCCTCTGATATAAACGTCGCGACGTAAAACTTTCTTCCAACATTATCTTGGAATGACGGGTCTTCGGCTAAGAAAATCGCAGTTCTATTTTCTTCAATGGCTTTTTCAACCGGATAATATTCAAGACCAGTTTCAGCTTCGATTCTAGCTTTTTTTTCTTCCTCGCTTTCTTTAATCGTGTTACCACAATTAATAGCCAATATTGGTGCAACAACAATAAACATATATTTGCCCAACGCCAATAAATCCAGATTAGAAATTTTCATAATGTCTGAAGCTATTGTTAATCGCATTCGTAACCGACTGCCGCATTATAGCTGCTGTATCCCTCGGGAGCATCGGCCTTTATCCTTGTCGCTTTTCCATCGCTTCCCGTTTCATATGATAGGGTAGCATTATCAGCCGACGCAATCCTGTTCGTTGGCAGCTTACCGAAATATCCGGTTTCATATAGCGCATATTCAACGCCCCAAAACGAAACATCACCGAACGGCTCTGCTAAATAGGATGTGAATGGCTGATAAACTTTCCCTGCATCATAGGCAATCGTTCTGCTATCAGACGAATCGAAGCTATTGTCGATATTTACTTCGGTCAGATTGCCATTACTGTATGTAATATTGACATTGGACGTACCGTGGTCATATTCAACCTCGAATTGCTTAAGGTAACCGTTATCGTAGGTAAACGTCTTATCTCCACCGAAATCTCCGGTTGCACTGGTAATCAATCCTGAACCATTTACGGTAAATTCATATTCAGCATCCAATTCCCCGTCGTAGTATTCCATTACGGTGATTTTACTCGATTGGTAGGTGAAATCGGCAACATAGTCATCTCCGCCATCATTTGAAATGATTTTTACGATACGGCTTTGACTGTCATATTCAAACGCAGTGTTGCCATCATACATCGCACTTGCCCCAAGCGTGGTTACCCTGCATTCCTTTTCGACTTGTGGGTTGTCGTCACCGTCTTTTGAACATGCACCGAACATTACGGCTGCTGCCGTCATCAACATAAACACTTTTTTCATATACATTTTTTGTTTAATACCGCAAAGCCCCATTGCGGAAGATTAGTAATTAACATTTGAGGAAGCATCGGGACTAATGCTTCGGTTGGCCTTTTTTATAGTGAAAATGAAGAATCAGCCTTAGCCTTTCTCATATACACGTTTTCCAAATAGTCGATAACTGACGGTGATTTTATAGCCCTATGAATGGCCAATTTCCTTTCTTCGATTTCCGGATAATGCTTGGTAAACAGAAACAAAAAGGCATCGAGCAACTCCGTATATGCTTTACCAAGTTTGCGGGGGTCATAACAATCCACTTCCTCGGGGTCACGTATTTCACGGTCATCGTATTTAAACCTCGTGTTATCAATATTGAAGTCGAAACGGAGATTCTTGTAGGGATTCATTTTCTCAATCTCCCGCAGGATGTAGTCGCCTATTGTAGGCAAATGTTGTTTCGAAAATGAAACGAGAGTATCCCTTGAGAATACTTCAAGTGCATTATTCAATACGTAATCTATGAGTTCTGCGCATTTATGGTATCGACAAAATCCGCTATCGCGTTTCTCATCTTTACTCAATTCCCCGTAATCGCCGTCAATAAGGTCTTGCATTCGCGCCTCCACCTCCCAATCACTTTCGTGCTTAGGTGTAGTGCTGTTTGCTGGAATGCAATCGTCATCGAAATCAATGTCATCCAGTTCGCTTAATTCTTCGCTTTCTGTTGGTGCCTCGTGTTTTTTACGGGTGCTAAAAAGTCTTAGTATTTTTTCCATTTTAAGTATTGTTATTAAGGTTAGTATTATTCATTCCGGTGTCAATTGCAACTGCTGGGCTTTGCAAAAGTAGGCTCGATATAAATCGTGGCTTTACGGTAATCCGTAATTGATTGCGTTATCGTTATCATGATAAAATGGCTTTGGTTACCGCTTGTCCCGACACGGCAGGTTTATAAATACAAAAGCGTGGAACTTAAACCATGTCCGCTCGAGAGGTACCTAGGAGAACCCAACACGACGAACAGGTTAAGCCCACGCTTTCGCATGGGCGTTAACTCTATCCGTCCTCTTCGTGTTTAGAAATTTCCTAGGTTTCCTCGTAGAGAGAACTTTTAGCTAACGCTTATATTTTTATTTCTATGTAATCTATCCTATACGCTAATCGTTTGGTGTACTGCAAAGGTACCCAATAAAATAATCCGAAGGATATGTGAAGTTTCAATTAACCAAAACACCTTATAAATGAATAGGATAAGGCTTGGTTGAAAAAACTCGATTCCCTTTTCTTTACGAGGTCAAATACGCTAATAGAAGCGATAAAATTATTTTGATTATCGGCACGGGAAGCATTAACCTCTATATTATTCATTTCTCGCAGTCGTTTGGCTCGGGGATTACGCTATTACACCATTGAGGCTTGACTTATATATAAAAAAATAATTTTTTTTCAGGCCAATGCATCACTGTAGACCTATTTTGATGACTTTCAATTTTTTAGCATTTTAATGCGTTTTCCTGCTCTGTAAGTGTAACTGGCATAATGTTATGGCCTATCGTAAATAGCATAGCTTAACGTATTATATGGCTTAACTGGGAGCGTTTAATTCGGGTGGTGCGAAATCTGAAAACGGCCGTGATTGTCAGGTAATCGGTGAACTGCCAAGTGCCGGACATAAAAAATGTCCTCCAAAACCAGTTTGGAGGGCAATCAAAAAATTATCTTCTTATTTTTTTACCAAAACTGCATGTTTTTACCTTTACTATACAGCCCTATTTTTCATGCAATTTTTGTCAAACTTTCTCAAAGCTGATTTTCCATCAATGTCAACATCGGTTTCTTGCCTGTAATTATAAAGCCGCTTTCATTTTTTCCGGCAGCGTTTTTTCTTGATGTTTGAGAAACTTCAAACCAATTCCTAATATGGGTTGCAGTAGCTGTCCTTTTGATTAACCTTTGGTTTCTGCCAACATCCTTTATGTCCAACTCATCATAAAGCCTTTGTAATACCGCTTTAATCTCGATGTTCGAATAAAATTGCGATACAGAAAAGGCATCATTTACAAGCATCATCAGTTTTTCTTCGGTCTGTGCTGCCGAGGCTAAAATCATGGCTTTTTTGATATTCGATTGGGAATAGCCAAGTACTCTTATGTTATCGATTCCCAATGTCTCATATATCCGGCATTCATCGGGATATAATTCCTGATATTTTTCCCATTCGGTTGTGCCAAAGTGAAACATATCCTTATCGAAATCCTGTTTGGCGGCATGGATTTTTGCAATCCGCTGTTCAAATCTTGCTTTGGCCGTCCTCCCGTTTGTAATATTCACTCTGTTTAAGTCGCCCACGTTTATCTCATGAGAAACAGGGATTGGCTCATAAAGGGTGTTCCGCCACTCCCTTTCAATATACCTTATGTGATTGTATATCTGGTTACTGTATAGTCCGTGTATAACTTGGTCACATTTATTGGGGTCGAAGCGGTATCTCCCGCCATTAATCCATACGGCAAAGCTGCCGACAAATCTTTTGATGAAATCTGTTTGCGCCATACCTAATTCGAGAAATGCGTTAACGCCTTTGATAACATTCTGGAATAAATGGCTGAAATGGCCGTGTATCTTGTCGTATTCCTCAATATTTGCAACACTGCGGTGGTTAGTTACGTGGATAATTTGTTGTAGCTGTTCTGTATTACGTAACCGGCCGATGCATTGCACAAGCTGTTCTCTCACGGTGAGTAAGGTGTGTTTATGATGGATGTCCGTTACCATGACGAAAACCGTCTTTTCCTTGTCCTCCATATCCCAGCTTTCAAGATACTTGCTCGTATAGAAATTCACTTTTTTATACTTCTCATCCTTACTCGGCAGGTTAGCGTTGAAAAACCGTTCTGCCTCTCCGAGTTTATCCTTATTCCTTTCGTTCTCTGCGCAGAATATATTGCAATCGGATAGACCCATAGCGTTTACTGTCTCGGCTATGCCCGTAACGGAGTTGTAGAATATGTGCAGGTTGCAGTCACTGTACTCACGATTGGATATTATATAGCGCAAAGTGGCCGTCGGACTTTTCGAATCCACCAATGTCACAGTATTTAATGTCCGCTCATGAAACATGATATTATGGTAGTCCAGTTCTTGGAATCTCGGGTCACTGGGGATTATCGGTGTGGCCGAAATCAGTGCCTTGTTTTTGAAGTTCCAGAAATAGTCGAATACTTTCAGAATATTCTCGCGGTAGCTTTCGATAATAAAAGAGTGCTGTTCATCGACCAAAAGGAAGTATGTTTCGGTGATTTCCTTAGTCATGCCCAATTCTTCCGCTGCAGCCATGACTTTGTCGAAACTTTCGGGTGTGACAAGAATTTTTTTATCTGGCACATCGCTTTGAAGATACGCTTTGATGTAATCCTTGCTATTGTGGTCTTCATAGACCGGCAAAACGACCATACATCCTGCATCCGTATTCATCTTTTTACCCTTTTCAATGATGGCTGTCACCCTGTTCATGACAATGATACTTGGGCGTAATGCTTCGAGTTCCATTGTTGTACCACCTATGCCTGTACGACCTTTGTCAATGAAAGCGTTGTTTGGGATTCTATTGTCCGTGAATGCGGCATCTAAGAAGCTTTTGATACTGATAGTATATGTTTCGGGTTTTTTGAATGGATTGTTCATCATCCTGCTTTTTTGAGGCAATACACTGCCATACAGCAATGCTTTGCCGTTTTTTAGATAATAAATTAGTGTAAAAGCAAGGGGCGGATTGCCCCCTGCTTGTTGGTTTTGGGTTAGCCTTGTGGCAACTCTTCTAACTGGTCAAATATGTGCTCTAATGCCAAGTCAAATTCATATTGTCCATTGACTTCGATTAGCCTATCCAAGCCATCAAAATCTAAGAGCTTAAATCCCCGTGTTATGCGTCCGGTTTGGACACTAACCCAATAATATGGGCGACCCTGTTGGTCAAAACGGATACCTCTTCCAAAATCTAACCGCTTTTTTTCGGTTAGATACTTGAAAAATTTATCTAGTTCCGCCAACTCTTCTTCATTCAGGGCTTCGACGTATTCCCCGAAGTTGTGCTTGGATGCAATTCCCTTTGTTGGGTCATTTTCGATAAAGAATTCCTTTGAACCGATAATTGGTTTGGTTCTTTTCGTCTTCCTCCCCCAAACCGTAGCTTCTCTTGCGGCGGTCAGTTTCGATAACAGTGATTTTGTCATTTCTAAAAATTTAAAAGTTAAAAAAATTGAAACTGATGGCCATCAATGTTTCTTTTAATTATATATGTGCAAAGGTCGGGGATTCACCTTTGCAATAAAAGACATCCGATAACTTAGGAAAAGGCAATTCTGTCGGAAGATTATCTGCGATTCGCTTTTGTATTGTCAGGGTTCAAATCACTCTTTTCCCCAATCAAATACTCTATATACTTAACTTTTGTTCCGTCTGCTTTGCCAAGTAAGCTCATTTCTTTGATTAGTCCGAAGCATGCTAAAAGAGAGAAGATAAGTAGGGTAATACTTTTCTCGGTTCGGTTATTAGTGCTGTCTTTAGGCTTGAGTTCGAAAGCAATGTATCTATATAGGCTTTTGCAAACCGTATCGGTAATGAGCTCGATTTCACTTCGATTGGTAGTCTTGGGATTTTTCGTCATATCCTTTATCCTCCGTAGTGGTTCTGTGAATTGCTTTTCAAGCTCTGAACTCTGCCTTTGAAAATAAGCCTTGTCGAATGTTTGGTGTTGCGTGTGTGTCTGAGATATGTGAGGATTCAAATATTGAAATTCGTGAATATAGTAATCTAAATACCGTTTTATAGCTAAGCTGACAATGGCCAATTCGTCTCTTGCAGACATTGCCAATGGAATCTTCTTGGATTTTGGTAACTTGACATAGGCAATATTTGCGTACTGTTTGTCAACATCGGCGGATGACTCAAGTTTTTTTATATACTCTTCCAATTCCTCTTTCAAATTGAAAAGTTCGATAAGATTCTGATAGAAGCCAAGTGCCTCTTGTACGAAAGAGTATTGGGTATCAAATTGCTTGTAAAAACTTGTTACTATGTGATTATATATCTTTTCACTATAATCTATATTCTTATACCGATATCCGTCATAGGATACCATAATATAGTGTATGATAGCGAGTAAGCTGTTAACGTCTTCTTTTTTAACCGCTATTGTCTTTGCTTTAATTTCGTAGTCGAAATTTGAGTCAAGCCTGCGATGCTCGTCATACTTTCTTATTAAACGGACTTCATTTAAATATTGTTCGTTGAGATTTGATAGGGATAGTTCGTCGAAATACCGAGGGTAAGCATCGTTCCATACTATATATTGCTCTATGTTCTTGAATTCTACGTTGAGTTTTACGGTCTCCGTGGAATATTGACTGTAGTTATCCGCCATATGATTATTAGAAGGTAATATCGATAGCGAAAATAATAATGACTTGCCAAATGACAAGCCATTATCTAAGGATTTACAACCTTGGCATCACCTGCCGTAATTCGGATGCACTATGCACGCCTAAACCTCGTAGGTATTTCAGCGTTACAATCATGTTGGAGTGTCCAAGCAATTGCTGCAAAAGGTGCAGGTCTTTGGTTTGCTTGTACACGTTGACCGCAGCTGTGTGGCGGAATGAATAAATCGTTTGATCATTCTCCACTATGCCCGACGCAAACATGATTTTGAAATGGCGTGACCACGCAGTTTTGAAGTAGTATTCATTGAATGGTGCCTCGTTACCGGAAAACAGGTTTTCATCCTTGCCCAACTGGGATACCCTTTCATGGATGGCTTCCCTTACGTAATCCGGTAGGCATACCGTTCGCACACGTCCGCTTTTGTTCTCGTCACCGGAGAGGTGGATTTCCGTACAATCGAATTTGAAATGCCTCCCTTTGAGGTTGCGGACTTCGATGTGCGGTCGTAAGAAACATCCGTAGCTGATTAGACACGCCAAGTACAGGTTTTCGTGATACTCCTTTAGGTAGGAGAGGACTTCGTTTAGTTGCTCTTGGGAGTAAATGGTGTGAAGCGTGGCTTTGGTTTTGATTTTATCGGTTACATCTGTACAGTTTAATTTTAAGCCGACTGTTTTTTTCAGATAGCCAAACAGTGAACTTAATTCCCTGCGTTTTCCCATATAGTAAGTTGGTGTGGCTCTGAATTTGTCGAGATACTGCTGCACTCGTTTTGTGCTCAGATGAATGATGTCACTTGACCGCTCTTTTTCACAAAGGAAACTGAGAAAATCATTACAGGTATGAGTAAGCGCTTTAGCGTATTTGACACTAAGGTTGGAGCGCAATTTCTGCTGAAGTGCTATTTTTAAAAGGTCTTCTGTCTTAGTTGATGCACCAGAAGACTGGTTTATTAATTGTTGGTATGTGCCATCTTCCAATCGTTTCCGATATTCAAACTCCAACTGTTTGAGCAACTGACTCCGCTCTTTTAGCGTCTTTGCATTGTTGGGTCTGATGTTGATGTTAATCCGATTTCCGTTGTATTCTTTATATCGTTTTCCGTCGATGGTTATGGCTATGAAGGCTCTTTTGTTCAAATCCGGTGAAAATATTCTAATATCGTAGATAAGCATTTTTGTCTCATTGCTTGTCTCACGAATAAAAATTGTGTCGCGACATACTGATAATGAGTGTATAAGGAACTCATCGCATCTGACTGTTAATCAGAGGGTCGCTGGTTCGAGCCCAGCTTCAGGAGCTAATAAAAGCCTTCTCGCTTCAAACGAGAGGGCTTTTTTATGCACGTTATCGGTGGTGTATTACGTCCTTATTTCTCGTTACGAGTAGTTAGTTATTCGAATAATTTGTCCTACTATTTATCCAGTTGAAGCAGCGAAGCACAAGTTAATGACTACATTACCGATTTTGTACGAATTCTACAGATCGGTAGGCATCCACGATTTGGTCCAGCAAGCAATACCGGTCAATCACGGGCGTAAAGTCGCCATTGACTACCAGCTTCGTTGCAATAAAAGTAAAGCTTTGGTGTTAACTTTTTGTTAATTCAATTTTGTCATCATCATATGTTTATTGTTTATGGTTTTTTTATTTGCGGATGTAAACCTATACCTTTGCGCCCAAATTGAATAATTACCATGAGTTTAGTCATTATCGGAACCATCGCTTATGATGCGATTGAAACACCTTTCGGAAAAACAGATAAAATCGTTGGAGGGGCAGCAACGTTTGCGGGGCTGGCGGCTTCTTATTTGTATGACCGAGTGAAGTTGGTTGGTGTTGTGGGTGAAGATTTCGGCGACGACAACTTGGATATTCTGCGGTCAAAAGGAATCAATCTGGATGGCGTTCAGATAAAGGAGGGTGAAAAATCGTTTTTCTGGTCGGGCAAGTACCATAACGACATGAATAGCCGCGACACGCTGGTAACCGAACTTAACGTGTTGGCCGATTTTGATCCAATCGTTCCCGATAGTTACCAGGATTGTGAGTACTTGCTGTTGGGCAACTTAACACCGCAGGTACAATTGACGACGCTCGACCGGTTGCAGCGCAAACCCAAGCTTGTGGTGCTTGATACCATGAATTTCTGGATGGATATCGCATTGGACGATCTACTCCGCGTGTTGAAAAGGGTAGACGTGCTGACCATCAATGACGCGGAAGCCCGGCAACTGTCTGGAGAATACTCGTTGGTGAAAGCAGCCGAGAAAATTCGGCAACTAGGACCGAAATACCTAATCATAAAAAAGGGGGAACACGGTGCGCTGCTGTTCGGCGGCGACCGGATTTTTGCTGCACCGGCCCTGCCGCTCGCTGAGGTTTACGACCCGACAGGGGCAGGCGATGCATTTGCTGGCGGCTTTGTAGGTTATCTGGCCAAAGTGGGTACGGTGAACTTCAATAATATGAAAAACGCTGTTATTTTCGGCTCGGCCCTAGCTTCGTTCTGTGTGGAGCAATTCGGTACCGAACGGCTCCGCGAATTGGATGGTAACCTGATCAACGAACGTATCGCGCGATTTACTGAACTCAGCAAGTTTGAGATTGAAGGATGACGCGTTTTACAACAGTACGCCGACCACTTCAAACCGTGAAAACACTTCATCCGTATGCGGAGCGTCTGCTAGCTCGTCGGTGAGATCCTGTCCGGCCCAATGTTCGTAGTGCATGCCCCGGAACCAAAGCCTGCTTTTGGAAACATCGTAGATATATCCACGGTAAGCAATCC
>NZ_DATMFT010000017.1:0-146413 GCF_035556095.1 Parapedobacter sp.
TCCGTGTCAAACCGCTCTCGCGCCATTGGCGCACAACGGTAAACATGTAATCTCTACGCTCTTTCATAATCATATTATTTGTGGGCGTAAAACTACAGCCGATTAGTTAAGCATAAAAGATGTACTTGGTAGGGCGGATACCGAAAGCGTGATCTGCTCGCAGGAACGCAACCTCAGCAAACAGCAGCTGGCCGCACTGCTGGAGGGAACCTACATCCGCCAGGCCCAACCCGTGCTGATCAGCGGCCCGGCCGGGGCCGGGAAATCACACCTGGCCTGCGCTTTGGGTTACCAGGCCTGTTCACAGGGTTATAAAACCCTTTACATGAACATGAACAAACTCATCGAGAAAATCACCATGGCCAAACTGGAAGGCACCTACCTTAATCTGCTGGCCAAAATGGAACGCATACCGCTGATCATACTGGACGACTTCGGCCTGCAGGTAATGCCGACCGAAGTCAAGCTCGCCCTGCTGCAGATCATGGAAGACCGCTATGAGCGTAAGTCAATCATCGTGGCCAGCCAGATGCCCGTGGGAAGCTACCACGATTACCTGAACGACCCAGCCGTGGCCGATGCATTCCTTGACAGATTGACAGCAAATGCACACCGAGTCGAGCTGAAAGGCGATTCACTCAGGGGAAAAAAATTATAGTTGGCACTATCCGGATATTAGTGCTATTATTGATAATAGAAACCGTTCTTTGATGTCTTCAGGGGGTGGGTCAAATTATAAGAACGGTGGGTCAAATTAATCGGAATAGACAGAGACATTAAGTGAGCAGGTGTTTAGATACATCATGACTCAAAATGATGATGGAGAAGAGGTTAGAATTCTAGAAAGTAAAACTCATTATCCATACTTTTCATTTTATATACAAGATCGGGAAAAGAAAGATGTCCAGGAAGTCTCTACCGAGGAAGAAGAATGCATTAAAGATTCTTTCGAATATTTATACAACCGATTAGAAGAACAAAGTCTGAGGTCCTATTTAAAGAAAAAGTTGGGTGGTGATGATGTAGATCAACTTAGTTATGTAGAAATACTCAAGGCGATAAGAGATCAAATTTTAGGTACAATTTTTATTTCAATTTCGACTCCCGACAAGAGTAATGCCAATATGATATTTGAAATCTTAAATGCCAAAGGGAAAAAATTGTCTCACGTTGATTTGATAAAAAATAAAATCTTTGAGATCGTTGATGAAAAAGGCTCTGCTGACTTTGCAGAAGTAAAATGGGAGAAAATTAAAGAAATACTTATTTCTAGAAGTGAAACAGTTGGTCTAGCGACGTTCTATAGGCATTTTTGGATTTCAACTTATAAAAAATCCTCAGGCACGAAGTTATATGATGATTTTTTAAAAGAAATAAACCCAAAGAAAAGAGATAGATATAAAGAATTTCTATTGGAAATTCAAGAAAACGCTAGGAATTACATTGAAATCCTTAACCCAAGAAGAGAAGACTATGATAATAGAAAGGAATACTTCTGGCTTGTTCAAAGTCTGAATGTGTTGATGAACTATTTTAATATTGTACAAGTTAGAATTGCTTTGCTTGCGTTATTTAAGATAAAAGAGAAAGGATTTGTCTCTTCAAAGAAGTTTAAAGAAACGGTCCAATATTTAGAAAACTTTCATTTTGCCTATAATGCGATTATATCTGGAAGAGCAAGCAGGTTTGAAACTATCTATGCCAAATTTGCCATTAATTTAAGGAAATGTAAGAGCAAATCAGAATCTCATGCCAAAATCGATGAATTGCTCATTAAACCTTTGGATAAACTATTTCCTGATTTTGAACAATTCTCTCGCGGTTTCACTTCCCTGACCTTCACTAAGAAAGACAAACCAAGTAATGTTAAAACAAAGTATGCTGTTCAAAAATTAAGTATGCTAAGTGAGGATGAGGATGTTTTTTCAGATATTGGTAGTATTGAACATATCGTTTCCGAAACGCAGGGGGAAATCACTTTTAATATTGGAAACCTAATTCTATTGGAAAAAAAACTTAATTGTAAGGCGGGTAATTTAAGCTATGCCGAAAAGAAGAATATTTATAAAAGCTCATCATATTCCTCTGTCAAAAAATTCATCCAGGATCATGACTCCTGGGAAATTGAAAATATTGGACATAGAGCAGAAAAGCTCGCAAGAAAATACTATGAAGAAATCCTTGAACGGAAACTAAAAACCGTTTAACATCAGCTGTGTCACCGAGTATAACTATTACAGTAATCTCAGAATAATTATTCGTAAAGGGTAAGAAGAATTGATATTGGAATCCGAATGAAATGTTTGTGGGTGCTCAATTAGTGGATAATAAGAGTAAACCGTCATATAAATATAATGATGGTGATGAGATAAATATTGTCCATCCATATTTTGATAATCCCGACCATTACGAGTGGACAGATAGCGAACTACAAATATTAATTCAGTCAAAGAATGGATCAGCCAAAGGTCAATTTTCTATAGAGTTATTTGGGCTTGCCGAGCCCCTTATGAATGAACTCAGGGCTCAACAGATAAGATTTGAAGAACTAAGGCTCAATATCCGCTTTCTAACGAAGACAAATAAACTTGTGCATAAAGCGATTGATTATAAACTCGTATCGTCATAGAGAACTTCACACAGAGGATTATTTGATGGCATTTTATGTCAACGATGAATAAAATATTGGCGCTGCCCCCTTAATGCACCTACCAATCCTCTCTTATAGCTTTGGATTGAGTGATTACTGCTACGGCCTGGAAATTGAAGGTTGGGAGAAATCATGTTCAAAAGCATTTCTCGAAAGATACTGCATGAATCTCTGTAATAAGTCGTCAGACAACGGCGATTTATAATGGGCTACCCTTTTAATCTTAAACTTAAACACCCTATTATCAAAATCGTAAATATCTTCTCCATTAATTTTGAAACTTTTTAAACATTCTGGGGCATAAATGAACGGTTTTAATGCTCGGATATCCTGATCGTTTGCTCCGACTTTATCTCTAATATTCTTAAAGTGATTCAGCGCTTTTTCATACTTAGCAAACTCTTTATAGATATATGAATATCTTTCAAGCCAGGGGAAATGTATAAGCTCATTCGCTATTTTTTCCACTTTCATGTCCAATATTGCATCGCCCGAAGTTTGGAAAACAGCCAAATCCAATAGGTCTAAAGGCACATTTTTAAATCCAGAAAAGTCCGCATATTTGACCTTGTCAATTAAACCCGGCTTAACAACTTTTTCGATTGCAGGAGAAGCCAGTTTCTTCTTGGCCCCTTCTTTTAAAGGAACCAACAAGGCATTATTATAGTCGTATGATCTTTTTCCGCAATTATCATCGTTAGCTCGTAAAGCAAGATTACACGGTTGAACCAGTAGTATGTATTCTTTATCTTTTATTTTGAAAATATCCCCATTGGAAATAGGTAAGTGCAGATTGTTAACAAAATTTCCTGTTATATAGGTTTCACTTTCTCTAAGGCTATTTGTTTGATTATTGCTTTCCTTATTATTATAACCTGTTTCGATTTTGTCGATATCCCTTATTTTTTTAACCGCAGTATTAAATGTTGCTCGCTTTGTTACGTCTGAAATGTATCTTAGATTCTCTTCTTTAGATAAAATTCCATACAGCCTAAACAACGTACTGACTTCCCAAATACCTTCTTTTAGAGACGATTTTTGTATAATATGATTGAACGTCTTAGGGGATATTTCTTTAATTCTTAGCGTTGCCTTTTCATTTGATTCTTTGAATGTTTTTGTAGACTGCGCTTTTAACTCTTCGACATACGGAAGTAGCAACAAGTTTTTTATTCCTTCGGAAAATGCAGCAATTTTAGGATCAAACGAAAACCTGGATTTTGATATGGTATAAAACTTTTCTTTGTTAATCTGATAAGTTACCGAATATTCGTTTCTCTTGTCATCTTCATCTTCGGCACCGAACTTATGGGAAAATATACCACAAACAACTTTATTTGATAAATCTTCAATCTCTATCAATTCCTTTGCCAACTGGGCACCATTCCGATTTCCCAGTATTTCATCACTATTTTGAAACTCAAAATCAAAAAGGCAAAGTGCCCTTTTGTTATTTTTCAATGCTTTTATAATTGTATATTGATCCTGAACCCACTGGGTTGGAGTCATTAACTTAATTCTATCGCCAAAACATTCTTCTATCTCCAATACAGGAATCACATTGGCGCTTTCTGGATCTCGTAAAAAGAGACAAACTTCAAATAACAAGGCTCTTTTGTTTGGAACTTGATCCCACAATCGTATTATTTCATTTCTAAACTTAGGCTCCGGATGTGACCATTCGATTGATTGGAAATTCTCAGAGAGAATTTTGTCACCGTTATTTTTAATGGCAAGTAGATGACCAATATACTCCTCTTTAAGAGCTTCATCATCGAATTTATCATCGATGTAAACAATATAAGCGATGTTTTCGATATCCAACATTTGGTGAACGGAATTGATTGCCTTTTCTCGTAAAGTGGATATGTCAACTTGTCGGGGGTAAATATCTATAGTCTCCCCATTACTATTTATTGTAATTTTTTCATCCATTACTTACCATAATATTTGAGAGGTTGATAGCAAATATAAACTTCCTTTTATCCTTGTTTTGAACTAGCTCCAAAACTATTGAACACCCCGAAGAGTCGAGTAGTTGGCTAACGATAAATAGACCTAAACCTCGTCCTTCTCCTTTAGATTTTGTAGTGACAAAAGGCTCGAAAATCTGACGTTCTACGGCAGGAGCTATTCCATACCCGTTATCATAAAGATAGACCCATGGGGTTTCAATTTTTACAAAAATTTTAGGGCTAAAACTGCTTTCCTTTTGTTGGCGAACTTGCAACCAATATTCGGAATTAGCAATAAGATTATCGATTACTTGGGTAAACTTACCACGATTAATTTTTATGGAAAAATCATCTACACAATCTATGACGAATTCAACACCCTGTTTTTCGAATCGATTACGATAATACTCTTTTTCCTCTTTGAAGAAACTCGATAGCTTAAAGTTTGACTTTTTCTCCCTATTGTATTTCAAGGCAGGATCTAAATGCCTTAGTTGAACTTTAAGTCCATTAACGGTCGTATTGATGTACTCTATTAATACATAAATGTCTGATTCGGCCAACTTTTTGTTTTGTAGTCTATTGGAATAGAAACTGGCCCTTTCTGATAGCCTGTCCGCAATCGAGGCAAATTCGTGGCTAACCGCTTCAGCTGTTAATCCAAGGCTTGCCAATTCCGAAAAATCTGCAAGCTGCTCTTCTAAAATCTGTATTTTTGGCTCAAGTATATCAATAACTTCATTCAACCTCTCTGCCCTGACAATAACTTTCTCCAGCTTTTGCAAGGTGTTTTGAATATCTTTTAGTTCATTAAGTATATTTTCAACCTGGTCCGCGGTTTTCTTCTCTAAGTCGGTTGAGAACATAGGATTGCTTTTAACCGCGGTAACTATTTTTTCAGAATCTTTAATTGCCTTATCAACGGTGAAAACGGCCTCGCCAAAATCCTGTTTGACTTCCTCCGTTTTGGCTTGAGTTTCTTTTAGTTGGGTAAATGCCTGACTTACGGTTTTTATACCACTCTTTTCTGTCTTATATGTTTTGAGGAAGTCATTGTATGCCCTTCGGATATTTTCTTGATAGCGGTTTATCTCATCTCTAATAAAAAGTGATAACGTGAAAAAATTCCTGGAGTATGGATTTGATATCAAACCTTCTCGGTCGGTTTTATCTTTCAAATTTTGATTCAGACCCTCATCAATAGCAAAGTAACCAATAACATTAGCCGGCCTCAATGGATAATAGGAACCACCCGAAGTTTGAGATTCCCGCAATCGTAACCAGTCATCGCCATCAATACCGAATGGTTTTACAGCAAAACCGTTTCTAAAAAGCTTGATTCCAGTCTGATTTTGGGCAAAATCTTTATAAGCTGAAAATTCGCCAAAAATCTCTTTGATATCTTCGTCATGAAAGCCAGATTTAAAATTAAATTCATCTATCTTTCCATTAAATGGGCCAGGATTTGCACGTTCTCCATCGTAAATTTCTAAATGCCCAATGTCCTTTTGAAAATCAAATGTTCTCTGAAATTCGATAAAAAAGTTGTCCTTGGATCGTCTTATGTTGGGGTATTTTTCTTCTAGAAAAGAGAAGAACTTCCTACCATTATCCGGTTCGAGATATTCTTTAAACTCTTCTGGTTTAATACCTATAAATTTGGCTAATTTAGTTTTCCCTTCAAGAAAAAGAACGGAACCATCAAACTCAAATTCAAATCTGGAAACTGCCAAATCTCTTAATTCGTCGTTGGATTTGTCAAGATCGATTGTTGTCCCGTTTATTTTTATAAAAACCTCAAATGGTCGGTTCTCTTTATAAGGAGATATGATTTGCGAAACCTGCCCTTTGAATTTTTCTAAATTCTGTCCCTTCCAAACTTCTGCATGGTTTAAGTTTGCTAGAACCAAGGTAGTCCCATGTTTTCGTTTAGGTTTGTAGGTCCCACTTTGTATGTGAACCTTGCCTAAAGATACAGCAGTTTCGAAATCTTTCCAATTAAAGCCTATATGAACACCCTCACTATCTTTCTTATTGCTAAAAATTTCACAAATATCCGCTAATCGTTGCGTACTTAGTCTTCCTAAACCTTTATCTCCCAGGGGTGTTCTGCCTTTCGGGGTGGTCTTCTTTTCTTCTTTGAGCTGTCGCTTTTCAGAATATGAAATAATAAGCCAGGAGTTGATGATGGTATTCTCATCCATTCCAAACCCGTCGTCTTCTACAACAATAAATCCTTGGTGGTTGGAATAAAAGAGTGGTTGTTGAAGGTATTCGTCGGAGGTATTTATTTCAATAGAGACATAAGTTGCGTCCGCATCATAAGAGTTTTTGATAAGCTCAAGTAATGCGGTAATTTCATCGGAGACTAATTGCTCTCCAAGTTGCTTAACAATATGTGGGGTTATGTCGAACTGATAATTCATTCCGTCTATTAGTTACTAACACTAAAAGCAATTCGGTTCAAATTGAACAAAAGGGAAAATAATTTAAATTCGATCTATTTGCGGCTTTCTAAAAATCAAAATCTCCTCAGTATTCATTAAAGGTGACAAGCCATTGTTTTTTGCCATTCGTTTATTGTGGATGGTTCGAGCGAGGGAATGAACAAATATACAGCCTTTTGATTCAAGCATTTCCTTTAAATATTGAACATTATTCACGGTCTGCTGGCCAACGCTTCTATTACCCATAGTCCACACCATATAAGAATTTGCTGCGAGTGAATTTACCGCATTAGTCAACACCATGTCCAAGTCATATAAGAAAGAAACAATCTTTTCTTTTTTTACAGGGTCTTGTTTTCTAAAAACTAAATAGTCTTGTCGAAAAGAGGCAGACAGATTGAGTAGATGCCCCAGTCGATTAGAGAAATCTTGTAATTTCCTCTTACCTCCTATTGAGATACGGTCGATTTCAGCTGTAGACTTTAGAAACGCGTCGCTACAACCACTATAAATATCCTCTAAATCGATCCATTGTAATTGCAAGAAAGAATATTGGCCATAAGTAACGGTCGTATGATTATCCCCATAAGGAGGAGAAGACACAAGTAAATTAGCGAATTGTTGTGGTTGCCCTTCAAAAGTAATATCCTTTTTAGAATCGCCCTGCTTGATGTAGATATTACCTAGGTATCCATGACCATTGATACGCCCTTTTTTTCGCAGGAATTCCTTGAATTCCGCGTACCCATCTATACTTATTTCTAATTGCTTTCTAAACTCGCTAACTGCTGACATTACACGAGTTTGAATGTCATGAATTGGTCTTGCATGTAACTTGTAGGTAGATGTCCTGTCGTTAGAACAAACTCGAATTACTTCTGCTAAATTCGCCCAATAGAATTGGCGGATTAAGATATCTTCTTCTTGTCTGATAGCCCGTACTATTCGTGAAAGCTCCAGTTGAGTAGTGTTCTTAAACCACTTGTCGATATTGTAATACTCACATTCGATAGCTTCATCCTTATCTTGCTCAATCAGAGAAAATAAATGTTTGACGTTAGTTCTTAGCTTTTTGAAGTTGACATTGATTAACGAGGTGCGGACTTTAGCTATTAAAATTGCAAGTGGGTTAATATCTTGCCCATAACAATCTATGCCATAATGCATACTTGAAACCAACGAAGTAGCAGAACCCATGAAAGGGTCCAACATAGCATTAATCTGCTGACTACCCGTATATCTAAAAATTACGTCGATGATTTGTCGCTGAACCTCAGGAACCATCATGGCCGGATACTGGAATATACTATGAACAAACTCGTTCTTATTGTAAGAGGGATTGCTCCACACGTTACTATCTCTTTCTTCGATTGCTTCCAGATGCTCCTTGATTTGTTTATCAATTGACGCAAAAGATGTAATGTCTCGTTTGATAACACGAGAATACTTATATATATTTGTCTGACCAGTTATCTTGTTAATCATTGGTTTTTGATTGCTTCTTGTGATATATAAAGCCCCCATCTTAGCAAAGATAAGGATGTTTTAAGCATTTTTTGGTTATTTGGAATTATTTTCTAGTAATAGGTGGCCGATACCTAAATAAGCTTTTAAGTATTTATGCTTGAAACCGATCTGGTAGAACATGGTATCATAATTTTAGTTGCCATTCCTCAAGAATTCTGTTACCCGTTCAGCAGGTTTCAACTGATGGAATTTAATGAACGAAGCGGCCTCAAAATGACGGCGTTTCAGTTTTTCCGCTAAATTGACTTCATCTTTAAAACCAAATCCAACTTCATAAAGAAGGTCGAAGCACCTGTTGGCATCTGGGCTGGAAAAGAACATTTTATTTTGATCACAATTCTTTAGAAATTGTTGCTTGTCAAAAAGGAAATAGGCACAAAGTTCCAATTCATCATAACACATGACGCGAGCCTGTAGCTTTTCTCTTGCTAATAAGAATTCCGTAAATTCCTCTATATATTTTTTCTTTCTTTTTAAAGTAATCAGGAAGGTTTCCAAATCATGTACACCAACTGACCAAGGAAAATTACAATCATCAGCAATATCGAGCAGATAACTGAGGTCGCATTGTATCTGTCCGAAACGTTCCTGCGTTACAACAATAGTAAAAACGTCGTCATAGTCCAATGGATTTATCGTTATTAATTTCTTTTTCCGCTCATCAAAAAGATCAAAGCTTTTTTCGTCAAGAAAATAGTCTTCGACCTCCTTTGCCTGTTGGTAGCCTTTCCCAATTGATTTTTTAAAATCATCACGTATGCGATCATAGGCCTTGTCTTGATTGCGGAGTGGGGTGCGGTACTTATGTGCTTTACATTCTACGACAAAGGCATTCCGTCCATACAAAATGATTAAATCCTTTTCATTGCCATTCAAATAATATGAACTGAAAAAGCAAGCTTTAGAACCGAAAAAGTCACCAAATATCTCGGCTGTTTTATCCTCAAGGTATTGATCGCGACGCTCGGAGACTTTCTTTCCAGGCACCGTAGATTCGTTACATACCTCGTACAGGAATTCATAGATGGCATTGATCAGCTGTTTGGAAAAGACCATGACGATACTTAGACCATCCATTATGATAATAGGAGCCTTCAAATAGCTGCAGGGATCAGTATAATATAGATATTCTGGATTCTCCTTACGTAATAAAGTAAAGTATGCCAGCAATTTTTTTGCTTTCTCCTCGCCTATTACCTGGTAGATATCCGTCATAGGGATCGCCATATCATAAACAGCTTTTTCCCCAATATCGGCAAGGTGTACCTTCTCATCCAACGTCAAATCTTTTAGCTTTTTTCCATGCTTAAGTGACATTAAAGTAGGGTCGTTATTGAAATCATTAGCTAAATAGTCACGACCACGCTCTATTTCAAGATTAGAAATAAGCTTGAAGAAGTCAATATTGGACGACGAAACTAACAAATCACGAAAATACGCTAAATATGTCCCATATTGGGCTTGACTCTTATTTGATGGTTATTTGATTGAGTCAAACAAATAGACTTTAAGCTGCTGTTATTCAGCGTATTTTAATTTGATAAACATTATTGTATTAACGAATCTTAGTCAACGGAGATAACGATTTAGATTAACGAACGTACTATTTTTATTTGATGGTTATTTGATTGGTGGAGATAAACTTGTCAATAAATATTAGGGAAAGCAGCTGCTAACAAGGGAATTGTACTTTAGATGTTATTTGATCGAATAAGAAATCTATTGCTTGAAAACATGTTCTCGATGCCAAGTCAACTTGTCAAATTGAGGAAGGTATTGGGCTAACTTTGGACCATTGATGCGCCTTCCCTGAAGCCTGCGCAGACTATAGTCGTGGCTTTCATCCTCCGTAAAATGTGGCGATACGATAATCCGGTAATCTTCATCCACGCTAAGCAACCCACGGTCAAAGGCTCGGTGCATGTTGGGGCATAGTGCAATGCCATTACCAATTCGATCATCATGGCTAACACTGAACGGCACAATATGGCAAGCATCTACAAAGCTATGGCCGTGCCTGGATACTAAGCGCATGCCCGTAAATGCACAGGAGCTTTGGTAGAGCTGGATGATGTGGCGTTTGAACAGCCCATTGCGTACAAATACTTCTTCTTCGGTATCGATATGAATGGTTTTGTAATGGGCTTCTGGTTCCTGGAGGATGTACGACTCCACATCGTGTAAGTAACCTTCACCACTGTGTTTAGCCGCAAAGAAGTATGCCTTGCGCTCGGGAAAATAAGTATCCAATAAAGCCGTTTGCAGGATAGTACGACTTACTAAATCTTGGATAAGTGCAAAGAGCGCTGCGCGTAATTCGCCATAGTCTAATACGTCAGCAAGTGTATTTACGCTTTTGATGTGGGCGTTGATGGTACAACCGGGCTTGGCCTGCAGGTGCCAAAAAGGTTCACCGCCAACCTTGTCGCTTTGTAGATAATAAAAAGGTTGGGTGAAATCTGCTTGATGCGGTGTAGCAACGAGCAATTGCCAATTTTCCAAAAACAGTCCCACCAGATCGGCATCGGCCTCGAAGCGGTTGTCTAAAACAATACCTTTCTCTACCAACTCCATCAGCGTAAGCACCAATACGGGTTTATGCGGAGCGATTCCATATCGGGTGCCTCCTCGTTTGAGGTGGGTGAGGGCGTAAAGATATGTCTTTAATGCGTCAGCCACAGATTGTAAAGATAACGGAAAGATTGTACCTTTAGCCAAACAAAACACTTTCCATGCTCATCGTGACCTGTGCAATCATCATCCATGAACGCAAAATATTGATTTGCCAGCGTAGTAGCTCCATGAACTTACCGTTGAAGTGGGAGTTTCCGGGTGGAAAAGTGGAGCCGAACGAAGACGATGCTACAACCATTGTACGCGAGATAAAGGAAGAACTGCATTTGGACATCGAGGTAGTAAAACGGCTTGAACCCGTGGAGCATGACTACCCTACTTTCCGGATCAGACTAGTGCCTTTTGTAGCGCATGCGGTAGGCGGCAAGTTACTGCTCGAAGAACATGCAGATGCCAAGTGGGTTACTATGGATGACTTGGATCAATACGACTGGGCGCCCGCGGATATGCCCATTGTTGAACAACTGAAAGCCGATGCCTTATGGAACTAGGGATATACGAACAGCTCATAACCTCCATGCTACGCAACCGCTTAGCGGCATTGGATGAGCAAAAATATTACATCAGCGAAACCGAGATAGATAAGGAAGAGTCCGCACGATTGTTTGCTCAACATCTTTCATGGGCAATACAACGCGCGCTGACCATGATTAAAGCGGACGTAGCCAAGCAAATTGAAATCGCTAATCAGATTGTGTTACTCCTCAAAGCAGAGATAGACAAATATGAGCATGAACAGGATTTGATTGATGCCTCGGGCCAGGTGTTGAAAGCGGTATTTGATCGGCTGAATAGCCACTACCCCAACCTAGACTTACGATTGAAGGAAATTATGCCCTACACCCGTCTCACACATAGTGAGCTGTTTACCGGAGGTAATGTAGGGCTATCCTTGGATAGCGAGCTGAAAAAGGAAATTGCTTCGGCCGATCGTGTTGACCTCTTGGTATCGTTCATCAAATGGAAAGCGGTGGTGATTCTACGCGAGGCGTTTCGAGACTTTACCGCGCGGGGCGGGCAGTTGCGGATACTGACCACCACCTACATGGGGGCTACCGATGCGAAGGCGATTAGAGAATTGGCCGGACTGCCGAATACAACGGTAAAAGTATCGTACAATACCGCAAATGAACGCTTACACGCCAAAGCATATCTGTTTTTTCGGAATACGGGTTTTCATACAGGGTATATTGGGTCGTCTAACTTATCACGCTCAGCGCTGACTGATGGGTTGGAATGGAATGTGAAAATAACGACGCGGGAGATTCCCCACGTGATTGATAAGTTTCAAAAAACGTTTGAGACGTACTGGCAAAATGCCGAGTTTGAAAGGTATGATCCCGAGCGGTCGTATGAGCGGTTAGCACGTGCATTAAAACAAAATACCGGCGCCAAAGATGGAAGTGATGTGATTAGCTTTTTTGACATCAAGCCTTATCATTACCAACAGGAGGTACTGGAAAAACTGGATGTAGAGCGCTCGCGCCATGGGCGGTTTCGGAACTTGGTGGTGGCTGCTACGGGAACCGGCAAAACAATCATCTCGGCGTTTGATTTTAAACGGTATCGGCAGGTACTTCCGAATGCAACGTTCTTATTTATCGTGCATCGAAAGGAAATTTTGGTGCATGCACGGAATACGTTTCGCAACATTCTCCGTGATCAAAATTTTGGGGAGCTGTGGGTTGATGGCGAGGAGCCGACAGATAGGCGGCACGTATTTGCTTCCGTACAAACGTTGAACAGTCGGCTACCACACGAAGATATTGCGCCCACTTATTATGATTATATCGTGTTTGATGAAGTACACCACGTCGAGGCGTCGAGCTACCAGCGCGTGATTTATTTCTTTAAGCCTAAAATATTGCTCGGACTGACCGCTACCCCTGAACGGATGGATGGGCAATCGATACTTCCTAACTTTTGTAACCACATTGCTGCGGAAATCCGGCTGCCGGAAGCATTGAATAACAAATTGCTTACGCCGTTTCACTACTTTGCAATAGCAGACCAGGTAAATTTGACTAACGTGCGCTGGGAAAAGGGTCGCTATGCCACGCAGGAGCTAACTACGTTATATATCAAGAATCGGGCGCGCTTGGGAGCGATTATCGCTAGCTTGGAGCAATACACGAGGGATATGCATGACGTGATTGCATTGGGCTTTTGTGTGAGCAAGGACCATGCGGTATTTATGTGTGATTCGTTTAACGAGGCTGGCTTGAAAGCTGCCTATCTGACCAGCGATTCTTCGCGCGAGGTGCGCGGCGATATCCAACGAAAGCTACGTACGAAAGAGATTAACTACCTGTTTATCGTCGATATTTTTAACGAGGGTGTAGATATACCGGAGGTTGACACGGTGTTGTTTCTCCGCCCTACGGAGAGCCTAACAGTGTTTTTGCAGCAGTTGGGGCGTGGCCTTCGCCTGTGTGAGGGAAAAGATGTGTTGACGGTACTTGACTTTGTGGGCAATGCACGACCAGAATATGATTTTGAATCGAAGTTTCGGGCATTGATTGGCAAGACGAACACCACGGTGCAGAAGGAAATTCAAGATGACTTTCCACACTTGCCGCTGGGCTGCGCCATCGTATTGGAGAAAGTAGCCAAGGAAACGATTTTGGCGAACATCAAGCAGGCCACGAATCTCTCAAGGCGTAATCTGTTGGCTAAGATACAGTCGTTTCGCCATCATACAGAATTGCCACTTACCTTGGCAAACTTTCTCTACATGTATAGTATGGATGTTCGTGCGATCTACGCGCGGGACCTATGGTCTCGCCTTTGCGATGAGGCGGGGGTGACATCGGCGTGGGACGATCACAACGGTAAGCTATACCTCGCGATGATCAAAAATAAATGGTCTGGCACGGCATCGCATGCTTATTTTTCGTTTGTATTGGAACTGGCGGAGCGTGGGTTTGCTATGCATGGCCGTGAGTTTTCTGAAAGCGAGCGGAAGATGCTGTTGATGCTGTACTATGATTTTTACTCGGAACATACGAGCGCAGGGTTGCTGGAAAGTATTGCGGCAATCGGTGAGAACAAGCTGTTGGTAGAAGAACTGATCGCTTATTTGCAATACCGCTTGGATGGACTTGACTTCATAGAAATGGCCATTACCACGCTGGATTACAAACAACCGCTGATGTTGCATGCGCGATATACGCGTGATCAGATATTGGCTGCCTTTGGACTGAGTACGTTGGATAAGAAGTCGACGAACCGGGAAGGGGTAGCGGAAAATAAGGCGCTAAATACAGAACTGCTGTTTATCGATCTGCAAAAATCGGAAGAGGATTATTCGCCAACGACGTTGTATGACGACTACGCAATTAACGATGTGCTCTTCCACTGGCAATCGCAAAATAAAACACGTGCCGACTCGGGTAAAGGATTGTCGTACATCAACCAGGAGGCGTTGAATAAGAATATCTTGCTCTTCGTGCGGGAAACCAAACGCGACGAATATGGAAATACACCTGGCTATGTTTTCTTGGGTGATGCTCGGTTTGTGAAGCACGAAGGGGAAAAGCCGATGTCTATCACCTGGGAACTCCGCGAGCCTATTCCGAGCTACCTATGGAATGCTTCTGCGAAGATGGCGGTGGGGTAAAAAGGTTACCGTCACTCACAGCAGGCGTCCAAAACTCGACCTTGCCAAGGTAAAGTTCGGTTTGCCACTCATCGATATGCAATAGAAAATAGCGCTTGGGTGCCCGAGGGTATTTCGGACGGGCCGTGTAAACCACTCGGATATGCACATCGCCTTTCTCGAATTCTTCGATTTTCTTGTTCAAGGGTATACCCAGAATTGACTTGGTAAGCATTCGGTAAATGCCGGGCTTTTCTCCCCTCCCCCTTACCGAAAACTTCGCGCAGAGTTCGCGGATAGAGTTGCCCAAATACGGTCTAAACTTGCTAACAACGAACTGCTCGAATGTTTGCCCCGGAGCGTATTCATCAATGGATTTGACAATGGGTTCGGATTGAAGTGTGCGCATAATCGGTTGTATTTTGAGGACAAAGGTAATGGATCTATTTAGTAAACCCGTGGAATCAAAAAACGTAAAACCCGGATTTACGAAAGTGGATGCGCATTGTCTTTCAAAGAATAAATTCTTATATTTGTTAATATGAGCACATCTACAAAAGATAAGTATACGACAGCGGACGGTTATTCTTACATGACAAAACGGATGGTAGTGTCAAAAGCACAGGCAGCTGGAAAAAAGGCAGCGAAAGCTGCCATGGACACGATGGGTTATGTGGTTACTGTACAAGATGGTTGGGTAGTGCGTAAAAATGAGGACGGCTCCATCGAGCGTATCAAACAGCTGTAGCACAACCAAACCTTAAATGCAACCTAAACAAAAGTCGTTACGTTTGCGGGTATTCGCTGGTCCCAATGGATCCGGTAAAAGCACAATTATTAATGCCATTAGAGATAAAGAAGTAAACGGTTTCCCCCTCGATTTCGGACACTATATAAACGCAGACGACATAGCAAGACATTTGCGGGAAGGTCTGTTTGATTTTTCTGCCTTTGGAGTTAATTTCACCAAAACAGATTTCGATGCTTTTGTAGAAAAATCCGGACTGCTAAACCCTTCGTTCACGAAAAAGGACTTCCGTGCTTCTTATAGTTTATCGGGTACGGTTTTCAAGGCAAAGCTCGTAAGGCGAATTGAACAACTGGCACAGGTGATTGCGAGGTACCTAAGGGAAGCCTTGCTTGAGCGAGAAACACGTTTTTCTTTTGAAACAGTGTTTTCGCATGGGTCTAATCTCGACATCATGCGCCGTGCAGCGGAAAAGGGATACAAAGTTTACTTGTATTTTGTCTCCACCGAATCGGCAGAGATTAACAAATATCGGGTAAAACTCCGAGTAGCCCGGGGTGGTCACGACGTGCCTGACGATAAAATTGAGAGCCGCTACCACCGTTCACTTTCGCTATTGGCAGACGCAGCGGAAATTGCCTATCAAGCGTATTTTTTCGATAACTCTCTTGATGACAAGCCCTTTCGTTTAATCGCCCATTTTAAAGTAGTCGACGGGAAAAAAGTTTGGGATGAACCCGAACTACACTTGCCTAAATGGTTTGAGAAGTATTTTGTGAAGCAAGCAAAGTAATTTTATCGCTATGCTCATCGTTACCTGTGCCATCATCATCCAACACGGCAAGATACTGATCTGCCAACGCAGCAGCACAATGAACTTACCGCTGAAATGGGAGTTCCCCGGCGGCAAAGTGGAACCAGGCGAAGACAATGCGCTGACCATTGTACGCGAAATAAAGGAAGAGCTCCACCTGGATATTGAGGTGGTAAAACGCCTCCAACCAGTGGAGCACGACTATCCAACCTTCCGGATTAGGCTGGTACCCTTTGTGGCCCTTGTGGTGGGAGGCGAGCTGCGGCTTGAAGAACATGCCGACGCCAAGTGGGTAACCGTAGATGACTTGGATCAATACGACTGGGCGCCGGCGGATGTGCCGATTGTGGAACAGGTGAAGGGTGGAGGCGTCCAGAATTCGATTTTGCCGAGATAAAGGTCGGATTGCCTGTTACCGACATGCCATAAGAAATAGCGCTTCGGCGCCCGCGGATATTTCGGATGGGCGGTGTAAACCACTCGGATAGGAACGTCGCCTTTCTCAAATTCCTCGATTTTACTAGTTAACGGTATTCCCAAAATCGCTTTGGTGAGCATCCGGTAAATACCCGGCTTGTCTCCAGTCTCCTTTGCCAAAAACTCCGTGCAGAGCTCGCGGATGGTGCGACCTAGGTACGGCTGAAACTTACTAACGACAAGCTGCTCGAAGGTTTGCCCCGGAGCGTATTCATCAATGTAGTTGACAATTGATGTGTAGCGAGGTCCATGCATAATCGAAGGTTTCGTGCCAGCGAAGGTAGTAGATCTTTTGCTATGGAAGAGAAAAAGTAAATGGACTCATTGTATAGACCAAAAAAACTCGATATTCGTTTCCATGGGAGTTGCAAACGAAATATGGGAATCGTTTATTAAAGCGTACCCACAGGTACAAAGCGGAAAGCTATCAATGGATGAAATCAATACGTTGATGGCGAAGCACATGAAACAGGTGAACGCCGCTCCGTTAGACGATTTCGATGGCGTTAGCCCGGAACAGATGCATATTTTACTGCACGATCCATTTGGGCCGGGTAGCCCGCTGGAATGGATTGCGCCACAAAACGAAGAACACGCAGCATCCGTGCCCCTCCTGGTGCTTTCGGACCTATTGATGGCAGAAATACAGAAAGCGGGTGAGCTGAAATTGACACCAAAGGGAAACCTTCCAATAGCCGTATGTACCCGGCTTGTGGAGCAGAACCTTATTTCCTCTCCGCATTTAAAATACATCAAAAAACTGAACGAAGACAACCTTACATTCATCTGGGTGATCAAAGACCATCTGTTGGTGACTGGATTGGCTAAAAAGAGAAACAACAAGCTCTCACTCACCAAAAATGGCAAACTGTATACCGAAATGCCCAACAGCGAGCGGCTTCATAGTTTATTCTCCTTTATGACCAACCGGTTTAATTGGCAGAACCTGTACGCACTCGAAGATGATGGACAAAACGGCCAACTGGGCTGGGCATTTTCACTGTACCTGTTCTTGAAACATGGTAGCCAGCCACGTAATGCGCTGTTCTATGGCGAAAAATGGATGAAAGCCTTGCAAACGGAATGGTGGAAAGAACGGCACAATCCGGCTTATGACCGCGACATCCGATTAATTGAGTATGCTTATATGATACGCTTTTTCGGAAATTTTGCACAATGGTTCGGGCTGGCCCAAGTGGAGGAAAAAAGAATACCCGAAAAATTCACCACCATACTTGAAGTTAGGAAGACTGGGCTATTGGACAGTTTGATTCGTTCGCGGTAACAACGAAGCATTCCCTCCGTCGCGTATATCATCATCCAACACGGCGAGATACTGATCTGCCAGCGCAGTGGCACGATGAAGGCTACTACCAATCTATAGCTTGAAAACATACTCCCGATGCCAAGTCAACTTGTCAAATTGAGGAAGGTATTGGGCGGACTGTGGACCATTGATTCGCCCGGCGTAAAGTATCCCACCCCAATGGACATGATCTGGATGGTTTTGGCTGAGATCCCTTATTTAGCCGTTTCATTAAACGTGATAATTAACAACACTAGAGTTTTTGGGCATTTGGGAACAACTTTATAATCCAAATTTTAAATTGGTCGAATTCGACCACTTTAGAATGCAAGCAGGATTACGGGTGGTTGTCTTCTTCGGCAACTTGAAAAAATGTGTAACGGCAATTGGCCGACAGGCTGGTGTGCTGCTGCACTACAGGGAGGCCTGTAGTTTCATAGACCGTGGTGCGGTTGCCGCACTTGGGGCATGTGGCGGGTTGATCACCGTATGTATAGCTTATCGCCGGTTCGATATTCTTGAGTTGCATGATATAGCAATGGGTTGTTGAGCTCGTTCGTAAAGTTAGTGAAAAGTTTATCGTTTTAACTAAACGACGTTAGCACGATGCCCATCGTTTCTTGTGTCACTGCCATGCAGCAAGGCAAAAAGACAAAAGGATAAATTCCATCTTAAACCTAAGGGCACCGAAGTTAAAAAACGTAAAACCCAGATTTACGAAAGTGGAGGAAAGTGGGGACAAAGAGCGGTTTTTAAGCATGATTTTGAGCGTAAAGTGGGAGATTGTCTAGAGATTTATGGTTAAAGTGGAATAAAAGTTTGAAATCGTGTGGCTTTTTGGTATAATTCGGTTTCGCCGTACATTTTGCAAAACAAATACCTTGCTAGCCGCCATGAGTAAACGATCGACCAAGCAAACACAAACGAACAACATTTTTCAACGGATTGAAGAAAGTTATATGGTACCCACTTATATGGTGTCGGATTACCTTGGTGAAACTCGACACCTTCAGAAAGACGGGCCTACGAAAGCGGATTTGAAGAAATTAATCGAACAGTTTAGGGCAAATAGGGCAGCATGTGAGGATACCCCGAAGCAGGAGTGCACAAAAGTGGCTGACTGGCTTCCAATAAAAAAGTATCTTTAACCAACTTTTGTTATCGCTATGCTCATCGTTACCTGTGCCATCACATTCAAATAGTTGAACATCATGCTTGAACATTGATTCCTCCACTTTCTATTATATCTGAACGCATATAATTTATTGCGAAAAAAGATTTTTATATGTTTTTACATATAAAATCGTAATTTTGCTTAAATTCGTTGCAAAAGCATATAATCATGATGGTACTCGCAGATTTTGTAAAGCAAAAAAGAAAGGAAGTAAATCTTACACAGGAAGAGTTTGCTGAACGAGCCGGTGTTGCGCTTACGGTAATCAGAAAAATAGAACAGGGTAAGGAAAACCTGAATCTCGAAAAAGTAAACCAAGTACTTAAAATGTTCGGACATACTTTGGCGCCCGTGAATGCAAGAGAGCTATTAACTACAAAGGAGTAAAGATGAGAAAAGCATCTATATACTATAAGGATCATTTGGCAGGAACTCTTACGGAGACTGACGATGGTGAATATATTTTTCAGTATGATGAAGCCTATATCAGAGCCTATCCGACAGAATTTATAACCTTCACCATGCCCGTGAGCGCTAACCCCTATAAGGATAAACGCTTATTCCCGTTTTTTGAGGGACTAATACCGGAAGGCTGGTTGTTGGACATTGCTTCCAAAAATTGGAAAATCAATCCAAACGATCGTATGGGTTTGCTATTAGCGTGCTGCCAAAACTGTATCGGTGCTGTAAGTGTTCAACCTATACCTCAGGAAAATGAGTGACAAAAAGTGTTTATTCTGTTATAAAGAATTACCTAAGAATACGTTGGGTGATTTTCATGAGCAATGTAGCCTGGATTTTTTCGGCATGAAGCAGCCACCGGTGTTCGAACATTCGCTGGCTGAAATGGCTGAATTGGCGAAGAACGTCGTAGAGCGGAGTATAGCTGTTCCCGGAGTACAACCCAAACTTTCCTTATCGTTAGTAAAAAATACGATCCAAGACGGAGAAAAGGGGCGTCTAACCATAGTAGGAGCTTTGGGTGGAAATTATATCTTCAAACCACCTTCCGACCATTTTCCTGAAATGCCGGAAAATGAACACGTCACTATGTGTATTGCCGAAGCTTTCGACATCAACGTTGTTAAGTCCAGTCTCATAAGGTTGAAGTCCGGCGAACTATCCTATATTACAAAAAGAATAGACCGAACGGACGCCGGAGAGAAAATACATATGCTCGATATGTTCCAAATCACAGAGGCATTTGACAAATACAAGGGCTCGATGGAAAAGGTCGGCAGAGCGCTGGACGAGTACTCGGACAATACGTTGCTCGATAAGTTCTATTTCTTAGAATTGGCGGTATTCTGTTTCCTGACTGGGAACAACGATATGCACCTGAAAAATTTTTCCATGATTTTTAAGAACAATAAATGGACACTAGCCCCTGCATACGATCTACTGAACGTTGCGATTATTAATCCAGGAGATACGGAGGAGCTAGCATTGACGTTGGAGGGAAAAAAAAGAAAACTCCATTGGGAGCATTTTCAAAGATTGGGGCTGCTGTTAGGACTAAACGCCAAGCAGATCAATGGTATTGCCAAACGTTTTCAGAAAAGGAAACCGGTTGCTTTGCAATGGATTGATCGTTCATTTTTTTCTGACGAATACAAAGAGAAGTATAAAGATCTGTTGGAAGAAAGATATCAGAAAATTGAAGGGTGAAAATGGTGGCCACCAAGGCTTCCTCCAACAATGTTACAACTGTATTACAACTTTTTGAACCTTCATATTTTGTTGTTATGTTTACTCCTGAGCAGGTGAGGATACGCCTAAGCAGGTGTGCACAAAAGTGGCTGACTGGCTTCCAATAAAAAAGTATCTTTAACCAACTTTTGTTATCGCTATGCTCATCGTTACCTGTGCCATCATCACGCAACACGGCAAGATACTGATCTGCCAGCGCAGCAGCGCCATGCACCTGCTGCTGAAATGGGAGTTTCCGGGTGGCAAGGTGGAGTTGGGAGGGGATAAGCTGATTCCATTTGTAGCGCGTGTAGCCGGCGGCGAGCTCCGGCTCGAAGAACACACGGATGCCCGGTGGATAACGGTAGATGAGCTTGGCCTGTACGACTGGGCGCCAGCGGATTTGCCGATTGCTGAACAGGTGAAAGCAGTGGATATTTGGTGATTTTGCTTAAATTCGTTGCAAAAGCATATAATCATGAGGATATTGGCAGATGGCTAGCGGCGGATCAAAAACCACAAACGTCGGTTGACGGGTGTTAGGCCACTGACACGCCGCAAAAAAATACTGGAAAACCACTATTCCCATAGCTGCCGATATGTACTACCTTTACCTTTGCAAAGCAAACTGAAGCGCATCATGAGCAAACTCCACATATACCTGTTGTTGATCCCGATGATCCTGCTATCTGCCTGCAGTTCCGGCAGCCGGAACGAACAAGCCGCAACCGATGATACGGCCGCTACGGAAGATACCGCGGGCAGTGCCGCGCAAACACCCGCCGGTGAAACGGAGACCCAGCCCGGTAGCGATGAAGATTTCGACATCCAATCCATCGTGGTTTCTACCGCAGACATCGGTGATTTCCCGTTTTTCACTGCGCCGGAGGGCTCGCTTTACATCAACCGGGCGAAACCGCTCGATTTTGATTTTATGGTATTCGTTACACCCGGCAGCATCTACGAAGTGGAAGGGAAAACGTTTCGGGCGCATGTGCATCCCGATCGAAAAAGCGATAAGCAAATCAGTGGTCGCTACCTCATTAAAAGCTACGAGGATGCCATCATGCAGGCAGGCGGGGTAAAAGTATTTGAAGGGAAGCTAACCGGCGACCGCCGGGACAAGTATGCAGAATTGTGCACCTACGCCGGGAGCAACGGCAGTATCGATATTTGGAACCATGAGATTGCCACCTATGTGATACGCCGGGACGATGGCAACATCTATATCGCGCTCGATAAGGGAAATACCAACACCACCTCTATACAGATTGTGCAGGAGGCTCCCTTCGAGCAGACCATCCAACGGGTAACCGCAGACGCGATTGCCGCCGATCTTACCGAAAAAGGGAAATCCATTCTTTATATCAATTTTGACGTGGACAAGTCGACCATAACGACTGAGGGGAAAGCGGTGGTTGACCAGATTGCTGAGGCGTTGCAGAAAAATGCAGCGCTGCGGATCAGCATCGAAGGCCACACGGACAATACAGGCAGTGCTGCACACAACAAAACCTTGTCTAACGATCGGGCGGTTGCCGTAATGGACGCCCTCGTTGGCAAGGGGATCGAAAAATCGCGTTTAGCCGCGAAAGGCTTGGGCGCAGACGCCCCACTGGTAGCCAACGACAGCGAAGAGAACAAAGCAAAAAACAGACGCGTAGAACTCGTACGGATGGATTAGCCCATAGGGTGTTAACAAGAATGGCATGGCGGAAAACTTTTGGTTATTAGGATGAAACTTTCTACTTTTAACCCAGACTCGTAGCACCTAAATATAGACCTTGCCCGGGCTGATTACTATGGCTAAAATAAGGAGAAACCGAAACCACACAGCTTCCAGACTTTTTACGGACCGGGAGGAGTTTCAGCAAACATTCTGGAATGGTGTGCACGCGCACCTAGAAACCCCGATTGAGGAAAGATTACACCGCGTGCTGGTCTTTTACGGCGTGGGCGGGATTGGCAAGACAAGCCTACAGCGCGAACTGACCAAACAGCTCCTGAACGCGCGTAAACCGACGTTGCACGCGCGGATTGATTTTGGAAATCTCGGGGGGATTTCCAAAGCTAAAACGTTGATTACGCTCGCTCATTCGTTTAAGGAAAACCATCAGGTCAGTTTCCCGCATTTTGAGATCAGTTATAGCCTCTATTTTGCCAAGAAAAACCCGGATTTGACGCTTAAGAACCAGGAAATACCCTACCTAAAGGATATTGGGTTTGTAGGGAACCTACTCGCCGCAGTGGATGGGCTAGGTTTTCTGGGCGCATTAAGTGGCGTGGTAGAAAGGGCGTATGGGATGGTTAAACGGTTTAATCTAAACAGCGAGCTCAAAGAGGACCTGAAGCGCTTGGAGAGACTTTCTCCGGATGAAATCGAGGATGAAATGGCTTCTTTCTTTGCGTACGACCTGGAGTATGCATGCGAGCGGGACCAGTCTGTGTCGATAATTTTTGTGGATACGTATGAAGTGCTATGGAACAAGACGTACTGGAACAATGATGTCTATCCGGATAAGTTTATGAGGGATATCGTTGAACTGATGCCTTTTGCCTTGTTTGTGGTATCTAGCAGGGAAAAACTCAAATGGCAGTCGCTAAGTATGCAATGGCAAGGGGTGCTAGACCAGCATCTCTTGGGTAACCTATCGCGGAAAGACGCAAAAGGTTTTCTTAGATCCTGTGGTATACACGACGAAAAAACGCAGGATAGGATTTACATTTCGAGCAACGGGCACCCTTTTCACATGGATCTATGTGTAGACCAGTATCATGAAATGCTTAACAAAGGGATTGCTGTTGAAGCTCATCGTTTTACGGCCGTAAACAGCGAAATACTAGAACGGTTCCTGATGCATCTGGATCATAGAGAGGTGGAAATCCTCAAGCTCATGAGCATTCCCAGATGGTACGATGCGGAATTGTTCGAGGAACTGGCAGCGGCATTTATGGGAAGTAGGATACGCAATCACTTCGAGGGTATCCAGCGCTTCTCTTTTGTGGAAAACGAGGGCAACCGTTTCTTTTTCCACGCATTGATGAGGGAAAACCTATCACATCAAGTTGAAGATGGCAGCTTGTTAAAAGCACACGGCATAATCTTCGAATACTACATGAAGCGGCTGGGGCGATGCGCGTTAGCCAGCCCACATGACTACATTGAAAGCTTGCTTTCTGAATGTTGCTATCACTTTAAAGCATATGCTGGGAGAAGCAAGAACTGGGATTGGCTGGATAGCGAGGAGTTCATTAGGATATTGCAATTGTTGCAGGTCAAAGGTAGCACCAATTTCTTGATATCGCTAATAGCAGATATGCATGCGTGCTGTGATAATGTCCTTAATATCCGGATAAGATATATTTTGATGGACATGTTCCATTTACAAGGCAATTATGAAGATGCGGTGAAGCAGATAGGGGATGCATTGAAGGAAGACCATGCCGACGATGTGAATCTGCAGCTCGAAATCAGGCGACTACACCATCAAATGTTTTACCTGCCGGTTGAAGGCATTATCAAAGAAGCCAAACGATTGGTCGCAAATCTTGATGGGACTCGCTATGCACAGCATTTCCGTGAGTTGCTGTTTATGATTGGAGGTAACTTGGGCATATTGAACGGAAATTTTGATGATAGCCGCAAATGGTTGTTGCAAGCCATACGTCAATCCAAGAAGGCTGAAGATGTGGCGCTGCTTGCGAGGTGCCTTCGGAAATATGTTGACATGCTGAGGAGGACAGGGCATACTAAATTCGCAACCCATGCCTGTAGATTGGGATTGAAGTTGGCCCGGGAAGAGGGATTGAGACGCTACGAAATATACTTGTTGTGTACGGAAGCGGACCTCATGCGGGAAACAGGCAAGCTCAAGGAGGCCCAAGAAACGATTGATTTGGCGTTGAAATATGCCGTTGAGCAGCAAATAACGGGGTGGATGGGACATTGCTATCTAGTGCTGGCAGAACTTGCCATCGATACAAAAAATGATGGCGCAGAGGCGCGTAGATTTTTTGCGGAGGCTATGGGTATATATGAGCAGATTAATCAAGTTTGGGGGGTAATCCAGGCGAGGCTAGGGATGGAACGGGTTGCTTTTATGATGGAGGAACATTTTTTACCGCTCAGGTTAACAGCGATAAGGGACTTGGCGAGTAATTTTGGATACCGGTATGAAACAGCTTATATAAACAACACGTTGTCTAATGGATATTTTGGGATTTATAGGTATGCATTTTTATGAAAACTGACGATAGGATTGAGTTTATTGGCCATGCAGAAATTGCTGAAAGCCTTGTGGGTGAGACAAGACAGTATCTGGCGGGGAACCTCGGTAGGCCTCAGCGGCTGAATGAAATCTTCGACGAGCAATTGGAAATAGGGGTAACTGCGTATGAACAAGAGCAGGCAGAGGCACCTCATTTTCATGAAAGAGCTCATGAGTATCACCTGGTTTTGGAAGGCTGCACGCAGTACCTCGATATGGATACGGGGAAAGAATACATGTTCAGGAAAGGGGATTTCTATGTAATACGGCCAAAAACATCTTATGTGCAGCGATCGAAAAACGGCACAAAAATCTTCTTTATTAAAGCTCCGGCAGGAAATGATAAAGTAACTGTGCCTGCAACTTCCTTCGTGAGTGAGTGGATGAAGAGTACGTTGCCATCTGTTCGCAAAGACTACTATTATGCAACGGATGCACCAATGGCCAACTCCATAAAACCTGCGGTAGCGGTGGCACTGATCCAAGATGGGCGCCTATTGATGCTGCGACGCAGAGATAACGGTAAATGGACGATGCCTGGAGGAACACACGAATTTGGTGAGTCTTTGGCCCAAAGTGCAATCAGGGAGATCAGAGAGGAGACCGGTTTTGAGGTGGCGCTCACCGATATAGTTGGAACGTATTCTGACCCTAATATTCGCATCGCATACAATGATGGAGAAGTGAGACAGGAATTCACGATTGTTTATTTGGGCGAAATTATCAATGGCCAATTATCCATAGACAGCGAATCAACCCAGGCTGAATGGGTTCTCTTGGATAAGCTGGTAGTTGGGGGTTCTAACATCCTGCTTGTCTCTTAAAAGCGGGACCAAAGTTTGAAATCGTGTCGTTTTTTGGTATAATTCGGTTTCGCCGTACATTTTGTAAAACAAATACTTTGCGAGCTGCCATGAATAAACGATCGAACACGCCAATACAAACGAATAACATTTTTCAACGGATTGAAGAAAGTTATATGGTACCCACCGGCTCGAAGATCTTCTGCAAATTGCTTCATATAGAGAAGGTTTCTTGCAGACAACCCTTTGATGTTGGGAAACTCTTTTTTCAAATCTGCAGATAGCCTATCTCCTATTTTATGACAATCAAAACACTATATAGTTTACTAAAAATATTTGCATTTTGATTGATAAAATCGTACGTTTGCCTTGTAACCAAATAACAACCTACAACATGGCAAAAAATAAAACATTAGATGTAAAGGGAATCGAAGTCACTATGATAACTGACCGTATTGGAGATTTTATTTCACTAACTGACATGTTAAGGCAAAAGACGGTGATTTCTTTATATCCGACTGGCTAAGAAATAGAAATACCGTGGAGTTTCTGGGTATATGGGAATCTGTGAATAATCCGGCGTTTAATTATGGCGAATTCGCCATAATTAAAAGTCAGGCGGGTCTAAATAGTTACAAAATCAGCGTGAAAGAATGGGTGGAAAAAACAAATGCAATTGGGTTGTTCGCAAAGGCTGGAAGATACGGTGGTACTTATGCCCATGCTGATATAGCATTCGAATTCGGCATGTGGATAAGCGCTGAATTCAAGGTGTATTTAATAAAAGAGTTTAAGCGATTAAAAATGGCTATTACTCAATTACGTTCGCTGATGGCACATAGCAAATCCGTGGGGAAACTGAAGAATGGCTAGCTTCTTTTCCTACTACCAAAATATCAAATGTACCCTTATCATAACAAGATAAAGCAACGGATAACAAACGGCGAACTGATAAAATTTGAATTCGTCGAAAGATACAAGGACATAAGTCCCGCTTTGCTTCTATATTTCAAGACCGAACCCTACATAAGGCCTATAAGGGAGCACCGGTTTGAAGAATATAAACCGCTTTTGAAGGCATGGAACCAAAACGATGCGCGAGACACCTCTGCACCCTAATGACGAACGTGTAGAACGTTTTAACGGTAACGGTTAAGGATTTCATTTGAGGGATTTGAATTGAGTTGAAACAACTACTTAACATAAAAAACCCACGCCGGGGAGACGCGGGTTTTTCAAACTAACCAATTATAAACCTAAATTATGAAAAGACAATTCTACGCCAATAGTAGTTCAAAGGACGTGCCGGTTTGGGTCTGAAACTGTTAAAATTTGTTAAACTTGGAATCGGATTGGTCTTTGGAGAGCAAACCGACCATAATAAGCCGCTAGTCTGAGGAGATAATCTCATTCACAAACTTTTTTCGCTTTTCTACGCTGCCTTTTGGAACGTCTATGATTTCGTAACCATAACGTTGATATACGATTTTCAGCTGCCCGTAAGTATACGTTGCTTCTTCCCAGGTTTGCTTCCGTTCCGTATCAGTTTCATAGATTTCACGCCATGGCGGGAGGATGAAAATAGTTGGATGATATTGGCAAGCCGATGCTTCTTTCACAACGGAAGGCGAAATGGAATAACCGATCATCTCGGCGTAACATATCGCATCAACGACGCTGCGATCGAAAAAATGTATTCCTTTCGGTTGCCTTTCTACCGCCCGTTTATAATCTCGGATCGAGGCTACTAGCATGAGATCAGTATACCGCGCCTTGTTCTTCCAAGGCAAGGCATCACCGCCGGCAGCTAGTTGCTCCTTGATGATCGCCCTAGCTACTTCAGTGACGATTGTCACCCCGTCTGCGGCCAAGGCATTCAATAAGGTTGTTTTTCCAACGCCAGGTCCCCCTGTTATGACATATAACTTGTTCATTCGTTTAAATTCAATGTATCGTGGTCGTAAAAATAGTCCCAGTTAAATCATGCTACCCTTGTAGCCGAAAGAATAGTGGCAGCCAGAGGAAAACAATGGATATAGTATGCTATTCGATATCGATGATATCCCCTGGTTTGCATTCTAAGACCTTGCATATTGCCTCTAGCGTATCGAACCTGACCCCCTTTGCCTTCCCTGTCTTCAAAATCGACAGATTGACTATCGTTAGCCCAACTTTTTCAGACAGCTGCGTTAGCGACATTTTCCGCTTGGCTAACATTACATCTAAATTAATAACTATCGGCATACCACTAAATAAATGAGTCGTTTTCCTTCTTTATGGCTATCGCTGTTTTGAAAACCAAACCAAACGCCAACAGCGCCAATCCAATCAACGTTTCAGCGGCAATAAATCCAACCCCCTTTTGCAACATATAGCCTGAATCATTGAGGTTTAACTTGGTGATGCAGTTGATAAAAAGATATTGCGTTATCGATCGCATGACAGGCAGTAACATCAATACCGTAGAGCCCCATAAAATTAACGAGGCGTTCCTTGTTGTAAATACCTCATCCTTACGAAATGAACTAAAGAGCTTTTTTATGCATAAAATGAGGAAGCCAATAAGTAGCCAATAAAGTAGTTGAGAGACTTGGTACAATAAAGCAGGTAACGAAAATAGTTCGCCGTAAGATTTAAACCTTAAATCCACAAGGGCCTTGTTAGTCGGCTGAACTACTACTTTCTTCCCGAACCAATCGTCTAAACTCCGGACGTTTTTATCATCACGAGGTTTGGCCTGTATATCATACACGGCATAGCCTTTTAAACTATTGCTCAGTGCCGGAGCACCGGAATCAAATAATTTGACACACAGAAATGCGACATAAAAAAGCAATATTATGGTAGTTAATAAATCAAGTGATTTGATGATTTTGCTATCCGAGAACTTCATATCAATTAAATTAACAGTTGCCAAATCTATTAATTTTTTATAATAATACAATTAAAATTTAATGTTTTATTTTAAAAACTCCTGTAAATGCCCCTGAGCGGTCTTAAGCAAATTGAATGGATCAATGATTTAATAGTACAAAACCGAGTGGTAATAGCCAAAGAGGGGGGTAACACTTGAAAAACCGTACCTTTAACCAAACTTCATTATTGCTATGCTTATCGTTACCTGTGCAATCATCGTCCAACACGGCAAAATACTGATCTGCCAGCGCAGCACCGCCATGGACCTACCGCTGAAATGGGAATTTCCGGGGGGCAAGGTGGAACCGGGCGAAGATGATGCGCTGACCATTGTACGCGAAATAAAGGAAGAGCTGCACCTGGATATTGAAGTGGTGAAGCGGCTCCAGCCGGTGGAGCACGACTACCCGGCCTTCCGGATTAGGCTAGTGCCCTTCATGGCCCATGTGATCGGTGGCAGCCTTCGGCTCGAAGAGCATGCCGACGCCAAATGGGTAACCGTCGCTGAGCTCGACCAGTATGACTGGGCACCGGCGGACGTGCCGATTGTGGAAGAGGTGAAGGGCGGCGCTGGATGATGATTTTCGAAGCTTGCTGCTCAGCGTATTTTAAAAGTGATTTCCCCCCGACGAGAAGCCGGTTTATTGTGTATAACACGGAATATGGTTACCTTGCAACAAAAAGCACGGGTGCGAACCGATTATAGCCAATATAGCGATGAAGATATTGTTTACCAGTTGGAAACCGGTAACCAGCGGGCATTGGTAAACCTATATAATCGTTATTGGGACAAGCTATTCGTAGTGGCTGCAAACCTGCTCGGCAACGCCGAGGAGGCCGAAGAGTGCGTGCAGAACGTTTTTATAGGGCTTTGGAATAGACGAAAGAAACTCAAGCTTACCCATACGCTTAGCACGTACCTCGCCGTGGCCGTAAAATACCAAGCACTGACCGTACTGGCCCGCCGTAAGCGCGAACGCGAACAAATGGCACCCCAAGACGCTCCCATCGAACCGATAGAAAATACTTCGCCCGAAAGCCAATTAATAGCCGAGGAATTGATGCAACGCATCATGCAAAGCATAAACCGGCTCCCGCCGCAGTGCCAACTGGTTTTCCGGATGAGCCGCGAGCAAGATAAAAGTGTGAAAACGATAGCGGCTGAGCTGAGACTATCTGAGAATACAGTAAAGATGCATCTGAAAAACGCCAACAAAAAACTGCGGGACGATCTTCTTATCATTATTTTTTTTCTTTCGTGTACACCCTTTCTCTGAGAATGGCAGACTATATAACCAAAACCGGTTATAGATGGCATTGTCAAAGGAGGAAATAGAAACACTAGCGGGCAAATTAATAGCGGGCACGATTACGCCGATCGAACAGGGCCAACTGAACGATTGGTTGGATGCCCAAATGGGAAAAGATACTTATGAAGTAGATACCTCATTTGCGACGAATAGCGAGGTATTGCGGGAGCGTATGCTACTGCAAATACTTGCCCAACTGGAGCCCGCCGAGAAACGTATGCGTAAGCAGCGTACACGCCGGTTGGCACTATGGTCTGCTGCTGCCGCCATGCTCCTCGCCGTTTCGACAATAACATGGTTCTCGCTCCGTACGCCGCCCGTTGAACGTGATATCGAATTGGCCGCCGACGATATTTTACCTGGCGGAAACCGCGCCACGTTAATGCTTGCCGACGGGCAGACGATTGAACTGAGCCCGGAGCAGCATGGCATTGTGGTAGGGAACGAAATCACCTACATGGATGGGAGCACCGTGCTTGGTGAGCACTCGATCACGCATTCACTCACACTCACCACCCCCAAGGGTGGCACTTACCACGTTACGCTGCCCGACGGTTCGCAGGTATGGCTCAATGCGGGTAGTACACTGAAATATCCAAGTCACTTTGAGATCAATGAGCGTGTGGTAACCCTTGAAGGCGAAGCTTATTTCGCCATCAAACAGCAGCGGATAAAAGGCGGAGACGCAAATGTACCATTTAAGGTCTTATCCGCTGGCCAAACCGTGGAGGTGTTGGGCACCGAATTCAACATCACGGCCTATCCTGATGAATTGGAGACCAAAACGACGCTGGTAAAGGGAAAAGTAAACGTGTTAAATCTGATGACTGATATCGCCCATCAGCTAAAACCGGGAACACAAAGCATCATTCACGATACAACAACCCGTATAAGGCAGGTGGACACCGAACAATACACCGCTTGGAAGGACGGGTATTTCTACTTCGATGGATTGTCTCCGCAGGAAGCATTTTCGCAACTGGGCCGCTGGTACGACCTCGATGTGATTTATCGGTCCAATGTTCCGACAGTCCGTTTCTTCGGGATGATCGAACGCAGCAAATCCTTTGAATCCATTTTAAATATCCTCGGTAAGAGTGGGGTGAAATTTGAAGTGGAAAATGTGAGTGGTAGGAACCGACTGATCGTAATCAGTGAATAGCCAATAATTGATGAACTTAAAATTTTGACAACCAAATGAAAACGTAAAGAACTGACCCATCGGAAATTTCAAGCAAAAAACGGATGATGCTCGCAACATCACCCGCTTAAATTGCCTGGACGGAGTGGTAGCGCTGAAAACGCTATTTGTAACTACAATTACCAACATCCAAACAAAGACAAATATATGATTTTTACACGATGTGTAACGGCCAGGACATGGCCGGGCAAATATCGACTATTAGTAACCATGAAGCTAGCGATATTTTTATCTTTTCTGCTGTCGTTCCATGCATTTGCAGAAAGCAGGGCCCAAAAGATCACCCTCAACGCAAAGAATACCACACTGCGTGCGGTAATGAAAGAGATTCAGAAACAGCAAGGCTATTCGTTTTTCTTCCGGGGCGATGACATCGCGACTACACGTGTAAACGTTACGATCAAGCAGGCCGATCTGCCACAGGCCATGGAGCAGCTGCTGGCCGAACGTAACCTGCAATGGTACGTAGAAGACGGAACGATCGTGATAGCGGCAAAGCCGCTTCTTTTGAATACCCCGGCCTCAACCGTGCAGGAACGGGAGATAACCGGAAGGGTTACCGACGACCAAGGCAATCCCCTGGAAGGGGTAACCGTATCGGCGCAAGGCCATGCTGGCGCAACAAAGACCGGTACCGACGGTACGTATAGGCTGGTGGTGGCCACCGAAGGAGCCACCTTGGTGTTTAGCATGATAGGCTACGAAACGACGAGCCGAGAATGGAGCGGTGAGCGCACCCTAAACGTTTCCCTGACTGCGTCGTTGAGTGACTTGGAAGAGGTAGTGGTGATTGGATATGGTACGCAACGCAAAGCGGACATAACGGGATCTGTGGCGACGGTAAGCGCTACGGAGCTAACTAAGACCCCCGTGGCACAGGTATCTAACATGCTGGCGGGGCGCGTACCCGGGCTAACGGCCATACAAGGAAGCGGGCTGCCGGGGAGCGATGCTTCATCATTACGCATCAGAGGGTTTGACGCGCCACTCGTGCTCGTAGATAATGTGGAGGGCAACATGAATACGCTCGACCAGAACGAAATCGAATCCATTACGTTCCTGAAAGACGCTTCAGCGGCGGTATATGGGTCGAGAGCGGGAAACGGCGTGATCCTGATTACAACCAAAAGAGGGCAGCAACAAGCTCCCACGATTACCTTTTCGCAAAATGCCACATTCCAGTCGGTAACCAATATGCTCAGGCCCACGAGTTCGGGACAGAATGCGGAACTGATCCGCGAAGCCCATCTCCAAGCGGGGTTGCCGGAAGAAACATCGCGTTTTACGCAGGAAGAAGTTGATCTGTTCTATGCCGGCACGAATCCCGATTATCCCAACACCAATTGGCTGGAAGAGGTAACCCGCAAGCATGCCCCCCAGCAACAATACCACGTTTCTGTAAGGGGTGGAAATGATAGAGTGCGATATTATGGTTTGGTGGGAATGCTAGACCAACAGTCCATGTTTAAGAAAAACGGCGGTGAATACACCCGTTATAACTTGCGCTCGAATGTGGACGTGAATATTAACAAGGACCTGGACTTCAAAGTGGATCTGGCGACCAGCATAGAGAACAGGGACTTCCCCTGGCGCGCTGACGAAAAAGAAAATTCAGTATGGCAGGATTTCTGGAATACCGAGCCTTTCTACCCGTCATCATTACCCGACCCGACCAAGATTCCCTATGCGAATGGTGGCGGTACGGGCGGCATCCATATCATTTCCAATAGTGAGATTACCGGTTACCGGCGAACCAACAGTCAAAACCTATTCGGCACAATGGAACTGAACTACCGCGTACCGGTTGTAGAAGGGCTATCGCTCAAGGCTTTCGGAAACTACCGCCAGGATTATTCGTTCAGCAAGGTGTTCGAACGCCTCGTGGATACCTGGACCTATAACCACGAAAGCGGGATTTATACGCCGATGGGCGGAGCTAACAATCCGAGGTTGACCCATTACCACAGCAGAAGCAAGGTGCTCACCGGGCAGTTCTACGTGAATTATAACCGTGTGTTTGCGCAAGATCACCACGTTTCTGGGATGTTACTGTATGAAGTGATCGATTATGCCTCTGATGATATCTCGGCCGGCCGCGATAATTACATCACGCCCGTTGTAGACTACCTGTTTGCAGGAGGGGTAAACGGACAGCGGGCCAATGGCGGAGCGTGGGAAATGGGGCGGCTCAGCTACGTGGGTCGCGTGAATTATGCCTTTCGCGACCGGTACTTGATGGAAGCAGCTTTCCGTATTGACGAATCGGCCAAGTTCTCAGAAGCAGGGCGCCGCGGATTCTTCCCCAGCATTTCCATTGGATGGAACGTCGCCAACGAGCCGTTTTTCAGTCCTTTGTCAAATACGGTAGACGTATTGAAATACAGGGCATCATACAGCCAAACCGGGAATGATAATGTGGGCAACTTCCAGTACCTCTCCGGGTATAATTTCGGATCGGCCTATATATTTGGCGACAAAGCAAACCCTGGCCTTATCGAGACCTCTATCGCAAACCCCCGGTTGACTTGGGAGGAGATGACAATTTACAACATGGGGCTGGATTTCAGGATTAAACAGGGATTGGTGTATGGTAATATCGACGCGTTTTACAGGCTTAGGGATAAAATACCGGGATCGAGATGGAATTCGCTCCCATCGACTTTCGGGGCTGCACTGCCAACTGAAAACATCAATAGCATTACGAACCGGGGGATTGAAGTGCTCGTCGGCCATCAAGGAAAGGCTGCGGAATTCGCCTGGGACATTGCCATGAACGTTGGGTGGAACCGCGGAAAATGGAAACATTATGATGAGCCCGGATATGAAGACGAGGACCAGATGCGCTTGAACAGGCTTTCTGGCCAGTGGACGGACCGGGTAATCGGGTACCGCGCCGATGGGCTATTCACCTCGTATGACGAAATCGGTGCACTGGATTACATCTATAACGAAGACACAGGAAATGCTTCTCTTAAGCCGGGCGATATACGCTACCTAGATACGAACGGCGATGGCTTGTTGAATTGGAGGGATCAGGTAATCATCGGTAACGGAACAACACCACGGTGGACCGGTGGGCTCAATCTGAATTTCGCCTATAAGGGGCTGGATCTTTCGGTGTTGATGCAGGGTGCGTTTTTCTTCTACCAGCACATACAACTGCAACACGGGCTGGTTTACCCCGAAATCATGTACACCGAGCGGTGGACCGAGGAAAGCAACCGTGCTGATGCGCTTATTCCGAGGTTGGGCGGAGCCAATAGCAACTCCTATATATCCGACTACAACTTCGTAGCGTCTGATTATCTGCGTTTGAAAACGGTTTCTATCGGCTACAGCATCGACCCGCAATATTTGTCGCGCGTGCGGATCAAAGGGCTGCGGGTACAGCTTTCGGGCCTGAACCTGCTTACGTTTAGCAAAATGAACAAATATAGCCTCGACCCGGAAGCACCCAGTAGCTATGCGGGATATTACTACCCGCAGATGAAAACGTTGAGTTTCGGTGTTAACCTGACTTTATAAGGAGAATTACGAATGAAAAAAACATATAAAAACTTTGCTCGGCTAACCGCCATGGTGTTGATCACGATGCTGGGGTGCAGTAAGTCGATACTTGACAAGAAACCGCTGGGTATTATTTCTGACGCGGTTGTATGGTCTGACCCGGTCTTAATCGATTCTTATCTGAACCAATGCTATGCCGAAATGGGCTTCTATCACGAAATGCCATACGGAGCCAATCAGGACTGGTTCGATAACGTGATGGCGTGCACATTTGCAGACGAGGCCGTATCGGCATGGACGCCCAACCCCATGTCTCATTGGATAACGGTTGCTGGAGGGGTTTATGAGTATTGGTCATACCCGACGATCAGGAAACTGAACGGCTTTATCGAAAAGATAGCGACGGCGGATGTGGACGACGACTTCAAAAAGCGCTATTTGGCCGAAGCCCGCTTCTTGAGGGCCTTTTCTTACTTCAATATGGTTAAGCGGTATGGAGGGGTGCCACTGATTACCAAGGTGCAGCAACTCGATGATCCGGAGGAGGAACTTTATCCTTCGCGTGCAACCGAGGAGGTGGTTTATGACTTTATCCTCGGCGAGCTTGACGAATTGGCTGGCGACCTTCCCCTGGAAGCTGTGGGCGGAAACACCGGAAGGCCCACGTTTTATGCGGCGCTGGCACTGAAAAGTAGGGCAGCGATGTATGCAGCAAGTATTGCCCAATGGGGCACCGTGATGCTGAACGGCACACTTGGGATCGACCCGTCGCGGGCAACCGACTTCTGGGAGAAAAGCTACCAAGCTTCGCAAGACATCATGACGAGTGGAAAATACGGGCTCTTCGAAAAATATGCAGATAAGACAGAGAATTTCCGGAAATTATTCCTTGAAAAGGATCACCAGGAGGTGATTTTTGCAGAGAAGTTCACCGGCATCGCGGGGCGGGGCCATTCTTGGGATATGTGGCAAAACCCGTTTGGCTACAGTGCATGGGGTGGCGGGCAACAAGCCAGTGTTTACCTGGAGATGGTACAGTCTTTTGAAAATATAGATGGTTCGTCTACAGCCATACAAGCGAAGTCGGATCACGTATACACACTTGACGAGCTATTCGGCAAAAAGGACCCGCGTTTCAAAGCCTCCATTTACACGCACGGGACGCCCTGGGCGGGAGATTTATTGGATTATCACCATGGTATTTATACCGCAGACTGGTCGCAGTTGATCGAGGTGGGCGCCTACCGCGGCGTCAATGCCAAAGGCCGCAGCTACGGGCGGCCCACACCGTTTGGTGTATTGAAATACCTGGATGAGAGTAAGGCCATCATTCCCGAACGGTACTATTCGGATACGGACTATTTGGTGTTTAGGTTGGGGGAAATCTATTTAAATAGTGCGGAGGCAGCGTTTGAGCTGGGACATTTGGACGAAGCCTTGTGGGCGGTCAATGAGATTCGGCGTCGTGCCGGATTGCCCGCACTCGCGCAAATCACCCGAGAGGCCATCCGGCAGGAGCGCAAAGTCGAATTGGCCTTCGAAGGAAACCGTTACTTCGACCTGCGCCGTTGGCGGACGGCAGTGACCGATTTATCACGGAATTACACAGGACTACTCCTTATGCTCTTAGGCTCCGAAATACAAGAAGGGCAATTCGACCTGCAATCCACTCCATTCGTGCTGTGGGCGGTAGACAATATCATGGGGAGCCCCGACCCTGTATTTTCAGAACGCAACTATTATTTGCCCATAAGTCTCAGCCGTACATCAGCAAACCCCAATTTGCTCCCGGAAAATCCAGGCTATCAATAAACAGAAGAAATCATGAAGAAAATGAAATGTATATACTGGTTGTTGGTTTTGTTGGTGATCGCCGCCTGTGGTGGAACGGCACCCAACCAGCACGAAGCGGATGATTGGATTGTGGCTGCGTATTATTTTCCGAATTACCATACCGGCGATGCCCGGAATGAGCTGGAGAAGGGTGCGGGATGGTCTGAATGGGAACTGGTAAAGCAGGCGGTGCCGCGCTTTGAGAACCACCGGCAGCCACTGGTGCCGGAATGGGGATACTTGGACGAAAAGGATCCGCAGGTAATGGCCAAGAAGATCGATGCCGCAGTGAGCCACGGTGTGAACTGCTTCATCTTCGACTGGTACATGTATGAAGATGGCCCGTTTTTGAACCAATGCCTTGACAGCGGGTTTTTGAATGCCCCCAACGCAACAGACATGCAGTTCGCCTTGATGTGGGCCAACCATGATTGGATGGATATCCATCCATATAAATTGGGTGATGAACAGCGTATTTTATATCCCGGTGCGGTGTCACCGGAGCGGTTTGAGGAAATAGGCGACTTCGTTATCGAGCACTACTTCAAACGGCCCAACTACCTGAAAATCGACGGGAAACCCTATTTTTCAGTGTATGATATCCAGCGTTTTGTAGAAGGGTTTGGCAGCAGAGAAGCCGCCAAAGATGCGATGGACCGGCTCCGTGATAAGGCCGTGGCAGCAGGGTTGGCGGGTATTCACTGGAATTTGGTCGCCTGGGGTAACCCCATTTTGCCGGGCGAAGTGGTGCCGGAGAATACGCCTGAGCTTATTAGCCAGCTCGGTTTCGACTCGTCGACATCCTATGTGTGGATACACCATGTAGTGCTACCGGATACCGCAACCGACTACAATTACGTAAGGGATCGGTATTTTGAACACTGGGATGAGGTAGCGCAGGAATATCCGGTGGACTACATCCCCAATGTGACCATGGGTTGGGATTCGAGTCCGAGATGCTACCTGGGCTCTACCTGGACGAATACGGGCTACCCGTTCATGAACACCATCGGAAACAACACACCGGCAAATTTTAAAGCTGCTCTTCAGCAAACCAAAGCCCGCTTGGAGTCACAGCAATCGCCACTGAAATTCATTAACATCAATTGCTGGAATGAATGGACAGAGGGTAGCTACCTTGAACCAGACACCGTAAACGGCATGGCTTACCTGGAGGCAGTCCGCGACGTATTTGGAGGGGGTTAAGGCATGAAACACACTCGATTGGGCCTGCTCGTGGTATTGGGGCTAGCGGCCTGTACGGTAAAACGCAGCCCCTTAGCTGACGAATTCAGGCAACCGGCAATGGCATACCGGCCCAACCTGAATATCCACGGCTACCCGGACGAACCGGAAAAACAGGATGGTATTATCGCCGAATACCTGTTGAACGGGTATGGCGGGATGGCCACGAACGCCAACTGGACGGACGGTTACCTCAAAGACGAAACGGAAATGAAATCTCTTTTCCGCTTCGCAACCGAAGCCCGCTCCAAAGGAATGAACGTTTGGTTGTATGATGAGAATTGGTATCCCTCCGGAATGGCCGGGGGGTATATACTTGAGGAGCATCCGGAGTGGGAAGCAGAAGGCTTATTGTTTAAAGACAGCGTATTGACCGGTCCGCGGGGCATCCAACTGCCCCTGCTTCCCGGTAAGCTCATGGCGATTAAGGCCGTACCTGTGGAAAAAGGCATAAACCGCTTGGACCGGACCGAAGACGTGAGCAATTCGGTACGGGATGGCGTGCTCCATTGGCAGGTATCTGCCGGCACGTGGCGGATCGTTCAGGTTGCTACCAATGTGCTCCGCGACGGCTTCCAAGCAGGTACGGACAGAGGAGGAAAAGAACGGTACTACCCAAGCTTGCTGCTACCGCAAGTGGGGGAACGTTTTATTGAATTGACCCATAAACGATATGCTGAAGTACTGGGTGAGAAATTGGATAACTTGTTCTATGCTACCTTTACAGACGAACCTTCATCAATGGCACATTCCTTCCAGAACCTTGGATACGGCGTGTATCCGTGGAAACAGAACGTGTCTGACACGCTATTGGCGCGGTTTAATTGGAGCCTCAAAGATAAGCTGACCACGCTACTGCTGGACGAAGATAAAGAAGGGCAGCAGCTCCGGTATCAGTATTTCAGCGTAATACGTGACCTGATGAGGGACAACTACTTCAAGGCAATCAAAGCGTATTGTGCCACACAGGGTATTAAATCAAGTGGCCACCTACTGCTTGAGGAGTCGCTGCCAATACAAGCCTTGCTGTATGGTGACATCATGGCCTGTTTTCGGGAAATGGACATCCCGGGAATCGACGTGCTGACAGCCATGCCCGAGTTTACACGGCGATACTTGTACTCGGCCCGCCTGGCGGCTTCTGTAGCCGAACTTAACGGCAGTTCGGAAGTGATGTCCGAGATCTGCCCTGTTGCGGATCCCCCCCATCGCGACGGAAAGGAAGCTTCGACCATTGAAGCAAAGGGCACGGTAAACCGGCAGCTTGTAGGCGGTGTAACACGGTTTAACAACTACCTTCAACTTGAGCATGCCTCACAAGCTGAAAAATATGCGTTTAACACTTATGTAGCTCGGATTTCCGCGCTGTTTAGCCACGGACATCGGGCTGCTAAGGTGGCTGTGCTTTATCCCATCGAAACCATCTGGACGAAGTCCAGACCGGTACCTGCTTGGAACAAGAGCTGGGACGATATGGCGGGCGGAACCAAGGAGGTAATCGAAACCGCCACCCTGTTTGATAACATATCCGACCATTTGTACGACCACCACTGGGAATTCAGCTATCTCGACGTTCAAGGAATTCTGGACGCTACGGTAGCCAACGGAAAACTCTGCCACGGTAAATTATCTTGGGAGGTACTGGTGCTACCGCAGGTAGAAACGATACCTGCTGCGGCGCTAGCCGTAATTGATGCGTTTGTCGAAGCAGGAGGCAAAGTGATTGCGGTTGGCCATCTGCCTGAAAACTCAGACATGGATTTCCCTTCGGAACCCGTTAAACGCCTTTCGGCAACACTCTTTTCAGACGGGGGAAGCAGAAGTAAAAACACCATACGCCTACATAACTATGATGAATCCACCTTTGAAGAGGCGTTATCAACAGTGTTGACTCGGGACTATACCATTGAACCGATGGGCTTACCGGTGCTCGCCAGCCATAAAAAGATAAATGGCGATGATGTGCTCTTGGTAGCCAATGACAGTGATGGTCCGTTGGAATTCAGGGTACGATTTCCGTCGGAAGGAGACGTCTCCCTTTGGGACCCGAATAGCGGAGACATTAACGAAACGAGTCGTGAGACCACCATTAAGCTGGCCCCATATGATGCAATTGTGGTCAGGAAAACACAGTAAGTCGGATTATTATAAAATCAGAAAAAGATGATCGTAAAAAGCAATCCCAGCAAGTGGACGTATGTTGTTATATGTTTATGCCTGTTGTTCGGCAATTTGGCGGCCTGCAAAAATGAGGGAAAACAACCGCCCAAAGACGAACCGCCCATCGATATCCCGGCGGGGGATGTACAGGTTGGGGTTTATTACTTCCCCAATTGGGGACCGGTCTTCCGGTCGGAATGGGCGCTTATACGCGATGCTAAACCACGCTTTACGGGACATAAACAACCAAAGAAACCGCTTTGGGGATTCGAAAACGAGGAAGACCCGGAAATAATGGCCAAGAAAATCGACGTGGCGAGTCAGCACGGCGTAGATGCATTCATTTTCTGTTGGTATTATTTTGATCCCGCAACGCTTGAGCGCCCAGGGGGCAAGTACCTCTCGGAAGCGTTGGAAAATGGCTTTATGCAAGCCTCCAATGCAGGAGACGTTAGTTTTGCCCTCATGTGGGCCAACCATGATGTAGGCACGATGATGGGCGCTATAAAAGCCGAGACCTTTGAGGAAATGACGGACTATATTGTAGAACGGTACTTTAAGCACCCTGCTTATTGGAAAATAGACGGATGTCCTTACTTTTCGATCTATGAATTTGACACGTTCCTGAAGGTTTTTGACGGCGATGCGCAGTTGGCACGTGAGGCACTGGAGCGTTTCCGGGGCAAAGTTAAGGCCGCTGGGTTTCCGGATTTGCACCTGAACGTCGTCTTATGGGGGCTTAAAGGAGAGCTGTTGACTACTGCATTTGAGATGGCTACGATAAACAGCACCACTTCCTACGTATGGATCCACCACAATGCGCTTCAGGGTTTTCCGACAGCCCAGTACGATGCTGAAGCCCATAAGTATTTCAACAGCGTTGCGTACGGTGGCGCCGCAAATGGGTTGGAAAAGCCGGCCAGTACGCTGCCCGTGCCGTACTACCCCAATGTGACGGTGGGATGGGATGCATCTCCCCGCACACGCAACGCAGATGGGTGGGATAAACGTAGGGACTATCCATTCGGTGCGGTAATGGTAAATAACACTCCGTACGCATTTAAAAAGGCATTGGCAAAAGCGAAGGGATTGGCACTTCAGAACGATGCACCAAATCGCGTTCTTACGATTAACGCCTGGAACGAATGGGGCGAAGGGAGCTACCTCGAACCCGATGAGGAATTCCAATATCAGTACCTTGAGGCGATTAAAGAGGTGTTTTGAAAGGAATTTTTACCCCCCTACGCGGAATTGCTCGACCAGCCGCGACAACTCGGATATTTTATTGACACCCAACTTACGGTAAATATTCTTAACATGCGTAATGACGGTACCCGACGAAATAAATAGTTTCTCGGCAATCTCTTTTTTGCTGAGACCGGCGTAAAGCAATTCGACAATCTGCAGCTCACGGTTGGTAAGGGATAGGTATTGCTCATACGGCGATATGGGCGCTTCGGTTTCCATAGGCATCATCACCGTCATGGCCACTTTCGGCTTACTCTGCCGGTTGCGGATAATCGCCTTGGAGGTGCCGATGGTTTTTGTCCATTGCCCGGCAGATTCCAAGAGCTTATATTTCAAATTGAGGTAACCGGGTGGGTCATTCCGGAAAAAAGCCATCGATTCAATCAATGTGTAATAGGTGGAAAGGTGCATGGTTTTAAGGTAGTAAAAATGGTCCATGCCCTGCAAAATCCGGTTGTCGAATCCGTAGAACTGCCTCAGCTTTTCGTTGATGCATATCGGACGGTAATACTCCACATCGTGGATGGTTATGAGGTAATCGGACCGGTCTATAACCTGCAGGAACGGCTCCTGCCGGACACTATCGACCGTAAGCAGTGTTTGAGAGGTGAGCACACAATATATTTTTTCAAATTCTTTCTGCAAAGGTAAATATCGCTCCATAGCTATAAAGGGTCGGAAAACAAGCGCCCTAAGATAGTAAACAAATCCGAAAGCCAAACGGAGGGCGTCGGCCAAGAGATCGGAACCGGCATTTCCGGACGGGCATTTATTTGGTTAGCTTTGCAGCCCATGCACGCATCACAGTCGATCTACCGTTTGCCCTTCATCCTGCTCTGCTTGAGTTCGCTGCTTTTCTCGGCCAGTTTCAACATGCTGATACCAGAACTGCCCGCCTACCTCAGCAGCTTGGGTGGCGGGGAATATAAAGGGCTGATCATCGCACTTTTTACGCTCACTGCCGGGATATCAAGGCCGTTCAGCGGCAAACTGACCGACACCGTGGGCCGCGTACCGGTGATGGCGGTGGGATCCATGGTGTGCTTTGTATGCGGGTTCCTTTATCCGGTGCTATCCAGCGTGTCGGGCTTCTTGTTCCTGCGTCTCATCCACGGGTTCTCCACGGGCTTCAAGCCCACGGCAACGGCAGCCTACGTAGCCGACATCATCCCGCGCGAGCGGTGGGGCGAAGCGGCGGGCATGCACGGGCTGTGCTTCAGCCTGGGGATGGCCATAGGGCCGGCCGTGGGAAGCGCCATCAGCCAAGCTTACTCCATTGATGCACTTTTTTACTGTTCCTCGGTCTTCGCGCTGCTCTCGATCGTGATTTTGATGAACATGAAAGAGACATTGCCTCCGCCACAGCGGCAACGGCTCCGCGCATCGTCATTCCGCATATCGCGCACAGACATCATCGATCCCCAGGTAATCCCCGCGGCGGTCGTTACCCTGCTTTCTTACGTCGCCTATGGCGCTATACTTACATTGATACCGGATTGGACAACGCACCTGGGCATATCCAACCGGGGTGTGTTTTTCGTGGCTTTCACCGTATCGTCGGTGGCCGTACGGTTCTTTTCGGGTAGGCTTTCGGATCGGCATGGCCGCGTGTTGGTCATCGAGTACGGGCTGGCAACACTCATCCTATCGATGGGAATCCTGGCATGGGGCGAAAGCCCCTTTTGGATGGTAGCGGGAGCGGCGGTATACGGGATCGGCGGGGGCATCCTCTCGCCCGCCGTAAACGCGTGGACCATAGACCTAAGCAACCCACACCAACGTGGGAAGGCAATGGCAACCATGTACATCGCCCTGGAAGCGGGGATCGGATTGGGCGCGCTCATCGCCGGATGGGTGTATTATGACCGCATCGCCCGGATACCCTACATCTTCTTCGGCACCATGGTGGTAGCCGCGCTGGCATGGCTTTACCTACGGGGATATAAACGGAGCACAAACCGTGAAGGGGCTGCCGGTACACCGTGATGATTGGTGGAAAGCGGCACCCGCTTATTATTCGCTCGTGCTATTTATCAGAAATAATTGCTTTTCAGAAAAGCTAAACTTACCTTTAGCTGATTTTAAATACTTCACGGAACCTCGTAGAAGACCAATGAAAATAAAAACCACGTAAACTGAAAAATATGGAATTGCTTTTCTTGAATATCGGAACACAAGAATTCATCTTATTGGTGCCCGTTTTACTTACGGTAATATTATACATTTATTGCCTCATCCATTGCATAGCGAACAACAGGCTGCGAGGAAACAGCAAACTGCTTTGGCTTATCATCATCCTCGTTGCCCCGTTTCTCGGGAGTGTGATTTATTTGATCGTGGGTAGGAAAGGCAATAAGGGCGATTATGGCACAACGATGTAATCTTATCATTTTATGCCTGTCTTTCCTGGTAGCAGCCTGTAGCAACGGTGCTAACAACGGTGATACCGCGCTCGTAACCGGGTGGTACCACGTGGTAGACAGCGGCGGGGGCGTAGCCAGGCAGTTAGACCGTGGTTCTACCTATTACCTCGACCCGGAACCGATTGTAACAGCATCAAATTTTGAAACCCTAACTGCGGAACATTTCCCCCATACCGATACGCTTTGGCAGGTTGTGGTGCAACTGGATAAGCCCGGTAGCGCGCAATTCGCCAAGGCCACCGAAGCGCTCATCGGACAAGACCTGATTTTCGTATTGGATGATACCCTTTTTGCCGATCGGATACGGATACAGGCAAAAATACCATCCGGGGTAACTGTAATCAGCAAAAAGGAGAACTTTGCCCAAAAGGATGCCGATGCGCTCATCCGGCGGATAGCTGCTGATGGAGGTGGATAAAAAAGCGGCTTCCCGCACAACGTGGCCACCAAGGTCGGCTCGGCACGCCAAATACTCACTTTTGAGTATTTTTTTGCAATGCCAAATGCAGTAACTTTGCGTAAAGCCTATTAAGCTGCAAATGACATACAGATTGAAAGACCAATGTTAAACCAATTGACCTACAATGAAAAAGATTAAAAAGAACCTTCAAACAATCATTGAGCTGATATTACTTGTATTACTTATCGGCATAGGTGTTTTTTATAACTGTGAACCAGTCAATAAATTTATTAAAGACAGCCTCTATGACGGAAAGGACGATGTGGAAATCATGGTCTCCTTATACGGTATTGTGGCTGCGTCCATAGTGGCGCTCATCATGAAATTAAACAGACAGTTCAACAAACTGAATGACGCCATAAAAGATTCCCCGGCGGGGATTGACGACAAAATATTTTACAAGGGCACGATTGGTATTTATGATGACGTAGGCCGGGAAATTGAACTGATGCGTGACAGTAAAAAATTAGTTGAAATAGACGTACTTGGCTTTACGTTGTTTTCTATTAAAGGAAAATTTGCACTATGGAAAGAGGAACGAAAGCTTTCAAAAATGGTGTTTAATTTGCATTACATCAGTCCCGATTATATAACAACGTGCCCCGGTAACATCAGCGAATATTGGAAGAATGACATAGGAAGCTACGTGGGAGAAATAGAGCGCTTCAAAAAGGACAATGAAACGTATTTGAAAGAAAATAGCGTTGAGATCAACCTCTATCCGATACATCACCTTCCTGCAATACATGGTTTTAAACTTCACGGACGATCGATCTATTTATCGTTTTCGTATTGGGACGAGAACTTTCTACTTAAAAACCCGGCCGATTCATCTACTTATATTAAAATAGAAGAGACCGATTCGTCAAGCTATGCGCAATACTTGAGGAGGCTATTCAAAAACTGGGTTGAAAAAGCGCAACATCAATGAAAATGAAATTGCAAATAAAAAATTAATTGAATTATGCAGAATACCATTACGATCTCGCTGATTGTGACTGCGGTTGTGGCGATTTACTGGTGGACAAATCGGCAAGGGAACAATGCAACAATCGTCTCTCCGGGAGTAACGTTATTGAAAAATAACGTGGTCTTTGCCATTCTGGGATACGTATGTGGCGCTATGTTTCTAGGCCTTATTGTGCTCGTTGGCTTTGTAGGCTTGGGTAAAGGAGACGATTTCTGGTATTCAATAGTGTCGCTAGCTGTATTCATGCCGTCAGCGGGTTTTGGCTGCTTTTATTGCTTAGCATATTATCGTAGGCACCGCGTTGAGCTGACCGAGACGGGGCTAACCGTTTTCAATGCGTGGGGTGAATCGAAAAGTGGCGCTTGGACCGATATAAAATCAGCTGATTTCAGCAGTTTGATGAACGAGATCCGTTTATATACCAAAGATGGACGACGCTTGCGGATCAGCTCGCTTCTGTATGGTTTGGATGTATTCCGCGCAGAATTGGCTAAACACCACCCTTATCTGGTACAGCGGACATTGAGGCCTTGATAGCTAATCACATCGGCACATGCTTGTGCGATATTGCTAGACATCGGTGACACGAAATATCGGATGCAACTGCCGTAATGATGGCTGAAAAAAAAGATCTCCAAACGGGGAGAATGGAGACCTTTACTAACCAATTATAAACCTAAATTATGATACTGCAAAGATAGTGTATTTATTACACTTTGCAAACTATTTTTTGAATTTTTTCCCGGTGCTGTTACTCGTTCATTGCCGGCGCGCTATTTTTATCGAAAACAATTGCTTTTCAGAAAAGCGACCCTTACCTTTAACTGATTTTAAATGCTTCATGGGGCATCCGCAAAACCACTATGCATTGGTGGGAATTTCAAATTGTGTACCTTTACCATCAATTCATAATCATTGATTATACATTATGAGGTACCTGCTGTCACTAACCGTTTTTGTATTTACGATATTTTTTTCATGTAAGAAAGAAACCGGGCCAGCGCCTGCTGACCCCGAGATACTCGATAACGTGTGGATGAAAATGGGGATACCTGACCAACAGAAGCCGGTGGACCAATGGTGATTTTGAAGAATAACGATATCATATGGAGGGGGCTTGCGGCTGTTGCCTTTTTTCTGGGCATGGCTTGTGGCAGCCGTACCGCCGCGCAACAGGATGCCGCGCTGGCCACCGACACCGTAAACCTCAGCTATACCGTGGAAGAAGCCCCCGAATGGACACGGCTGTTTGACCGTACCTCGGGCTGGTTTGGCGCCGACGGCATTTTCTCGATACCGCTCCACGGCGTGGATACCCCGCAGTCTGGCCAAGGAAGCAAAACGTTGCTGGTATTTAGCGATACCATGATCGGCGAGATTGAAGATGGTGAGTTGCAGCCGGGCTCGGTGATGATCAATAATTCGGTGGCCATACTAGATGGGGTCACGCCCGATGAAAGCCGTATCCGGTTTTTCTGGGACAGCGATAGCGCGGGGAAGCCCCTATCGGTGTTCGTGCCGAAGACGCCCCAAGCCCAACCAGGCGAGTATTTTTGGCTCGGCGACGGATTCGTGAACCAGGAGTTGGGCAATACAACGTATGTTTTTGGTTACCGCATTCGGCGTACCGACGCGAAGGTGTTCCCCTTCGAAGAAGTGGGCAATACGCTGATTGCCATTCCGGCGGGAAGCCAGCCACCCTTTAAAGACCATCGGCAGATGGACACGCCATTTTTCATCCGCGATTCGGTGGACAGCCGCAACAACGGTTCATTCGGGGCCGGCATCTTTGTAAACACAGCGGCCGCTGGCGCCCCAACCCCGGATGGTTATGTATATGTGTACGGTGTGCGGGGCCCGGCGAAGCAGGTACTGGTGGCCCGAGTGAAACCCAAGGACTTTGAGCACTTTACGGCGTGGCGCTTTTGGGATGGAGCGGCTTGGAATACCGATATGTATAAAGCGGCGCCGATAGCCGACCGCGTATCAAATGAGCTCAGCGTAACGCCGCTACCCGATGGCCGGTATGCACTTGTTTTCCAAACGGACGGCATCGGCACGACCGTGGGGTTGCGTATCGGTCTTTCACCGGCAGGGCCATTCGGCCCCATCAAGGTATTGTGGGATTGCCCCGAAGTGGAGCAGAAAGGCATATTCGTATATAACGCGAAGGCGCATTTCAACCTGTCTAAAAAAGGGGAACTACTCATCAGTTATAACGTGAACTCTTTCGATTTCCTAGCGGATATCCGGAAAACGCCCAACCTTTACCGGCCGAGGTTCATCCGAGTAAAATTTTTGTAGCGCCAAGACGCTTTTTTACTACCTTAGTACAAATCAATTACAAAAAATGCCATGAAGCTACTAACCACCTTATCGGCCATCATGCTGCTTTCATTCGGAGCCTTCGCCCAAACGGAAGATTCGTTATCCATAGATGTGGTATACGCGCAGACAACGCAGAACCAAGATTTCGCATTCATGATTAATGGGGATTTTATAGCAAGCCTGGCTGTTCAAACGTTAGTGCCCAGCGGTATAGAAAGCGTCAATGTCATTAAAGATACGGTTGTGGACGGGCGTACATACAAAGCCGTGTTGTGGATGACCTTGAAGGAAGAGTATACCCCTATATTCATTTCGCTCAACGAGCTTAAACAGAAATATACTTCGCTCAAATCCGGCCCTACGGTTTTCATGATAGACGACCGGCTCATCACTAGCGGCTATGAAAACCTTATGGTAGACGAAAAATACATTCTGAAGATTGAAGTAAATACCCTAAGTGAGACGGAAGACCAACCGGACATCAACGTAGTGAAACTTTTGACCCGGTCGGAAGAAAACATCCGGAAGTCCAAAGAAATCCGTATTAGAGGCAATGCCTCCTTCATAGCGCCAACCCCGAATTATTCAGACGATTTCCGTTCGATAGACCGGCAAATGGGAATTCGTTAGTGCGAATGTATCCAAACGGACAGCCGTATCCCGCGGCTTTTCGTACTTTTAGGCCGTGGACACATCGTTTCTTTGGCACGCATTAACTACAGGTGCTTCAGCACTACTGGCTTTTCTGCTGCTCACCAATCTCCCCCGGGTGAACCGGCAAGCGAACCGGTGGCTGGGGTTGTTCTTTTTCTGTCTCGCCACTTTGTTTGCGCAACTGTTCATTGAGGCGGCCGCCCCGGCGGACCGGAACCCGCTGGGCTGGCTCATCCCTTTATTGGAACTCCCCCGCTGGGCCACCTTCCCCTGCTTCTTTCTCGCTTTGGTTTATTTTGTAAACCCAACAGCCCCATCACGGACAGCCGTATGGCATTTCATTCCCTTTTTCTTATTTTGCTTATACGCGGCATGCGTTATGTTCCCGAACAGGTATGCAGATACCCAAATCCCATTTCATCTTCCGGCAAGCATGGTGTGGGTCATCCGGCACCTGTTTCTCGGACAGGCGCTCTTATACTGGGCGCTATCATTCTTCCTCTTGCGACACCATCACCGGCAAATCAAGCGATTTTCCGCGACGGTTGAGCAGATCGACTTGGCGTGGATAACGTTTATCTTATTTGCCGTGCTGGCCATGACCGCCCTTTGGCTGCTTGGTAAAAACTATCCGCTCATTGCGGCGATCGTTCCTGCTGGATATTTCGCGCTAACGGTATTCATGGCTTACCATTCGCTGAACCAAAAGGTTATCTATCCGGTCGACAACGATCAACTGGTTGAGGTCATCGACGCGATAACCACGCCAGCTGCACCATACGCCCGACTGACCGACGAACAAGTGCAACTTTTGCAAAACAAGGTACACCGGCTGGTAGTGGATAATGAATTTTTTCTCGATCCGCTACTCAATTTGCCGTCGCTAGCCGATAAGGTAGGCATCAGTACCCACGAGCTGTCTTTCGTGCTCAACCAGGGCTTCGGCAAGAATTTTTACCAATACATCAATGAACTCCGTGTAGCGGAAGCGAAACGGCTGTTGGTACATCCGGATTTCCGCAACAAAGATATTGGCGGCATTGCCATATATGCAGGCTTTAATTCCAGAACCACTTTTTACGCGGCATTCAAAAAGATAACGGGTATGACACCCAAGGCTTATCTTTCCAGCCAGCAGAGCTAATTACGTACACTTGGGTCCAGCCGAACAGCTTGTTCAACTTCAATGCTGACTATTGCATCATCAAAACAAATAGAGATGATTATGCAAACAAGAACAGCAAAACACCTGTCATTAAGCGCCGGTACGATCATTGCCCTTGGCTTATCAGCATTGACTCACCGGACGGTCGGTATGGAACATGCCTCCGCACTTGTACAGACCACGATCAACTACACCGACAGTGTGGCGTGGGATGCCCTTGCGGGATATTATAGGTTTCCCAATCGGGCGGCACACATCCGTTTCTTCGAGCAAGACGGGCAATTCGTTGCGCAACAGGTATGGGATGGCCGGGTGTACCCGTTGCACCGTACTGGCCCCCGCTTGTTCCAGTCAAACGATGAGGGGTATAAAATTGAATTCCTCGAAGGCAACGCCGGCAAAATCGATAAGGCTAAAATCCTCGATCGCATTGTCCTGGAAAGGGTTACCTACAATCCTACCCGGCATGTGGCGCTAACGGTAGAACAGTTGAAGCCGTTGGTGGGAAGGTACCGATTGGAGAAAGACCCTAACATGGAGCTAAAGATCGCGATACAGAATGGGAAGCTGGCCTTAACACAACAATGGGATAACCAAACCCTAGTCTTTGACGCGTTCTCGCCCACGGTATTCTTTAATGCGGAATTGACCTTTCCATTGACGTTTGTGGTAGAAGATGGCGTGGCCATAAAACTCATCTGTTTCGAGTCGGACCAATGGGAAAGGATAGCGCATGACTAATAGCAGTTTTCGGGCAATGCTTTTTTGCGTGTTGCTTCTGCCGACTTGCCTTTGTGCCCAAAGTGTGGCCGATACAGGTTTTCACTACATGGCCGCCCGTCCCCATTATAGCGATGGAAAAGGCCCCCTCATCCTATATGATGGGGGCCATAACAATCCGCTTAGCCTCAAAGGCCAATATTCGGCCTTTGGGCGGGTGCTTGAGGCAGATGGTTATCGGCTGGCAACACAGGGGCCGATAATGGTCGAAGCCCTATCCGGCGCCCGTGTTTTTGTGACCGTAAATGCGATGCACGACTTGGAGAACCTGGACTTGCCCACAGGAAATGTTTATACGGACGAGGAGGTTGAAACACTGTATACGTGGGTGCACCAGCACGGTGGTTCGTTGTTTATCATTACCGACCACATGCCGTGTGCCGGGTCGGTAAGCAAGCTGGCGGCGCGTTTCGGATTTAACCTCATCAACGGTTTCGCGCAACGGAAAGATGGTCTGCCGGAGATTTTTTCGCGTAAGCGGGGCAACCTCACGTCCAATGCCGTGACGGACGTTGAAGGAGCTGTGATAGACAGCATCCGCGTATGGGGTGGCACGGGATTCTTTCCGCCCCCGAATGCCGTGGTTGTTTCTTCATTGGGTGAAGACTATGAGGTGTTTCTCCCTGCCCAAGTAGCGGAGATGAACCACCATGTCGCCCCAACCGTACCGAAAATCAGCGGCACGGGATTAGCCAACGGAGCTATCTTGCAATGCGGGCGCGGGCGGGTATTTATTGTTGCGGATGGCGCACCGTTTACCGCCCAGTTGCAAGGGATAAAAAGCCATAAGCGCGGGATGAACCACCCCGATGCGACTCAAAACGCACAATTTTTGCTGAATATTATTCGTTGGTTGGATGCGCCTTAACCCATGGGGCGCCGCAGCCTGCTTAACACGTCAAGCAGGCTGCTTCCTTTCCGTGAGGAGAATCATGGTAAGATTGAACAAAAACAAGTAAATCGGGAAAAGCGCGTAAAGCAAATCGTAGTTGACGCAGACGATTAATAAAAACTGTTACAAATGCGAAAGGATGTTTACGGTCTTACCGAAAGGGTCTTTCACGTAGAACCGTCGGACACCCCAAGGCTCATCCACAATGCCATAAATCACTGAAAATCCCGCCTCTTGCATCTTACCGTATATTGCGTCCACATCATCAACTTCAATGGAGATATCCGGCACCGGCGTGCCGGAGCCACCCTCCGAGGCGAAACTGATCTGTACCCGCATGGTACTATCATTGCCGTATGTACGAATAAAAGTTAAGTCCATCACTATTTCCAAGCTCAGGATTTCACCGTAGAAACGCTGTGCGGCGTCTATATCTTCCGTTGCCGTGTTTACCACAATTCTCCGTACTGCCATGCATTAATTGATTTTTATTAACACAAAGCTACAAAATTAGCATGGCCCCACATAAACGTGTTACTCGCTGTCTTCCAGCACTCCCCAGCCACTGAATAGGATAGCGAGCATCTTCCAAGCGACTCCGACATCGGTAAAGTCGTAAACCGGATCTTTCACCTCGATCTGCAATTCGGTATCCGTAATGGTGCGGGCCGTGATTTTTTCGGGCTGCATCACCAATGTGGGTTCCTCACCACTATCGTAGAAAATCTCGAGCTTCAGGATACCGGCATCTTCCGGCAAATAAAACGGGTGCGTGAAATTGATCGTTTTATTAAAAGCACCGGCTGTATAGACCACCAGCTTGTAAGCAATGGGCGTCTCCGGAAGCGGATTATTGGGATCGGGATCGGGAATATGCTGGGACTTGATGGTGTACGTAGACACCTCGCAGGAATATCCGCCCACTATGGCATTTTCTGCGGAGACTTCGCGATTATATATCGAGACGTCAAGCGCGCCGCCACCACCAACACCAAGGTCGACGGAGGGCACATAGGTCAACGACAGCTCGCGGTCTTCCGCAGCAATCTCATCCGTCTGTACCAACGTGCGCATGAATACCTTTCCCTCATCATTTTTCACATCGTGGTAGTTATCAAACTGAAAACCAAATCCACGGGCTTTGCCTAGCACGACGTCGCCCTTGACGTAATAGGTCCCAATAACACTATTCATCATGAGTCCCAGTGCGGCAAAAGGATTGGTCGACGAGTACTCCTGCAATAGGGCAAGAAACTGCTGTGCTTCTTCGTTGTTTTCGGCAAGCGCGGCAAATTGCTGGGGCACATCATCGCGCGAAAAGTCGATTTCCTTGATAAAAAAACCCAGGTCTACCCCATGGCTGTACATGCCCATTTCGATGGTTCCTTCGACAAACGGCGTATTGTCGCCGGGTTGCTCGTCAGGGTCCAGCGGATCGTTCTTCGCACATGCCGAAAACAGCAGTAAGGCAATGAATAGGTAATGGGATAGTCGTTTTGTCGTCCGTTCAGAAAATAGATACATGTAAAATTCGTTTTTATTATCGTATTAAACCGGTCAAAAATACGAGTTCTGCCAAAGGATGGCAATCCACGAAAACAAGGAATTCGTAATCGTAGCAGGTATCCCTCGTACTTCTGCGTTAATACAACACCGTTACCGGGCCTCGGTAATGTTCGTCGCCGACGATGATGAGGTAGTAATAAGTGCCTACAGGTACAAGGCGCCCATTGTAGGAACCGTCCCAGGGAGTGTTGTACCCACGCGACTGGAATACGGCCTGCCCGTTTCGGTCGAAAATAGTTACCGCAGCGTTTCGTTCTTCCAGGCCGCTGACTTCCCATACATCGCCCACCCCATCACCGTTGGGTGAGAACATATTGGGGATGGTCAATTCTTTGCAGTACGCACGCACTTCAAACGTGGTACTGACTAAGCAACCGTTTTCACCCTCCACTTGGAGGGCGTAGGTGCCGGGGCTGGTGACGTCGAGGTAAGTGCCGCTACTGGTGCCACCATTCCAATAATAGGCCGTATATCCCAACGGTGCCTCAATGCGTACCACCTCCCGTTCGGCCACGCAGATAACCGTATCGGGGATTTGCGGTGCCACTAGTTGCTCGTGAGCCAACACTTCGATTTCAGCCGTATCGGCGCAGCCGCCAGCGTTGGTCAGTATCAACGTATATATACCGGCACTGTTCACTTCAATGCTTTGGGTGGTCTCACCGGTAGACCACCGGTAGCTATAGGAGCCATCGGCAGGGTGTAATGCCGTGAGCACATTGGTGGCGCCCGAGCAGATCGGTTCGTCACTTGCCGCTTGGATGCGTGCTACCGGTGGTGCAAGAAAATGCACACTAAGTTCATCTGACGATACCGAACATGTACCGTTAGAAATTTCAACCCGATAGTTTCCGGGTTCGCTTACCCGTAGGGCGGTATCAGAAGCTCCGACGATAAGTTCTCCATTCCGGTACCAACGCTTTACGGCATCTGGCGCATAGCCCGTAAGTGTGAGCGTGCGCGTTTCGCCTTCACAAACGGGTATATTGCGGTCCGTGGTGGTCGGCCTTCTCAAGTGATAAATTACGGTTACCGAATCAGTGTAAACGGAATTGCTGCCGGGGTCATTTATCCTCACCATGTAGGTCCCCGCAGTCGTCGCATAGAATAGGGATGAAGTCTGTTCATCGATGATGTTCCCGTTACGGTACCATTGGTAACGGTAACCGGGCTGCACGTCTGTTACTTCCAAGAGAAAGGAATCTCCGTCGCACAACATTACCGTATCCGGATAATCAAAAGTGAATGCCGGTTGGGCAACCAGCCGACTGTTAAACAGCAACACAACTCCTAACGAAAAGCAGATTAGCACGGTACGATTCATGGCTAAAGCTTGCTAAAACATCACTTGTGGACAATACACCTTATACCGGTTGTTGAGAAGGAAACCCAGCACGACCTCGTGGCTGCCATGTGCCAACGTACGCACAGGGCCCGTGCTGAAATCGTACGAATAGCTGACATTGAACAATGCACTGATATTGAACCCCGCCATAGCCGAAAATGACTCGTGGCTGCGGTAGCCGCCACCCACCCACAAGCGATCGCGAAAAGCCAGCTTAAGATTATAGTCGCCCACGAAAGGCATTCGCGCCATCTGTTTGAACAGCACGGAAGGAACCAGGGCCATCTCGCTGCCAAGGTGCAGCTTATAGCCCGCCATAAAGAAAAATTGCTGGTGGCCACCCATGCGCTGTGCATAGTCTGAAAATGCAAGCGGGTTGCCCAGCAGTTGCTGAGCAGAAGCACCCGCAAAAAAGCGTGCACCGTAAAGCCAGATACCGAGGCCCAGCTCGGGTGAGATACGGCTATCGGCATAGTTGGCCAGCACGGGATCGCTGGGGTTGTCGATGCCGGCCATGTCTAGCCGTACCTGCGAAAATCCCGCATTCGCCCCTACCGATAGGTTCACCGTTTCGGCAACGCGCAGATGGTAGGCATAGGCGAACAATGCATCGGTACGGACGAATTGCGCTGCGCGGTCGTGCTGAACCGTGATACCCACACCGTGATGTGGGGCTGAGGCACGGTACCGGTGGCTGAAACCCCGGCTATAAGGATTGTAACCACCTTCAGCAAACGACAGTGCACCATCCTGGATGTGGCGGCCATTGACCGGGAAGTGGGTCGATAGATACGCGGTCTGCGGTGCACCTTCCACCCCATGCCACTGGCTGCGCCCACCAAGCTTCACATCGACATAACGCTCGATACCGGCGACCGCAGGATTGATGAGAAAGTTGTTGAACAGGTATTGGGTGTACTGCGGCCGCTGCTGCGCATGGAGCGCCACAGCAAAGTTGCAGACAATAATGAGCAAGGCCGCTGATCTCACGTATCTTTCGTTTATAATCCGTCAGCAATAATAGTAATAATTTTAATCCATTGCATCAACTTGCCGCGGTTGCCCCGCCATGCCGGTATAGGCAGATAGCAAAGCTACACGGCGAACCGTAGGATGCATTTCAAAACAGGGGTATTCACATCGCAATAAGATTATTATGTTTGTAAAACCGACTGAGCGACTTACCGGTAGTTAAAGTCAAAAATTAGCACGCTATGGCACCTCCACCCCAACTGATATACAAAACGGGCATCGCCGTAATCGGCGCAGGGCAGGCCGGACTTTCTTCAGCTTTCCACCTTAAACAATTGGGACTGGCCCCGGGGCGCGATTTCGTAGTGCTGGACCAGTCGCCCCAACCAGGTGGTGCCTGGCAATATCGCTGGCCGTCGCTCACGCTCAGCACGGCAAACCGCATACACGATCTACCGGGCCTTCCTTTTGCCGAAACGGTGGCCGACACGCGTGCCGTGGAAGTAGCGGCCAATAACGCTGTGCCCCAATACTTCGATGTTTACGAACGTAAATTTGGGCTGTTGGTATACCGCCCCGTAAAGGTAATCGTGGTTTGCGAACGCGAGGGGCGACTACGCATCGAAACCGACAAAGGACTGTTTTCGGCCCGGGGAATCATCAATGCTACGGGGACATGGGATAAGCCGTACATACCGGAATACCCGGGTGCATCCCTATTTGAGGGCACGCAACTGCACACCCGGGATTACCAAACGTCTGCTGTTTTTGCGGGCAAGCACGTACTCATCGTGGGTGGCGGCATTTCGGCCATCCAACTGCTCGACGAGATCTCGCAGGTAACGGACACAACCTGGGTGACCCGCCGGCCACCGGTTTTTGAACCGGGGCCATTTACGCCCGAGCGGGGCCGTGCGGCGGTGGCCCTCGTGGAGGAACGTGTACGCCAAGGCCTGCTGCCGGCATCCGTGGTATCGGTTACCGGCCTGCCCATCACACCGGCAGTAGCGGCAATGCGCGAGCGCGGCGTGCTGAACCGCCAGCCGATGTTCAGCGAAATCACCTCCACGGGGGTACGCTGGTCCGATGGCCGCACACTACAGGTAGACGTCATCCTGTGGTGCACCGGCTTCCACAGCTCGCTCGACCACCTGATGCCGCTAATGCTACGCGAACCCACGGGGGGCATCATTATGGCGGGCCGGCTGGCTACGCTGGTGGCGAAAGACCCGCGCATACACTTGGTGGGCTACGGCCCATCGGCATCGACTATCGGTGCCAACCGCGCCGGAAGGGCAGCCGCACAGGAACTTACCGATTACCTCGGCATGGGTAAATGAGCCCTCAACGGTTGATGCTGCTAGTGAAATGCAAGTTTCATGAGGCTGTCAAAACCAATTATTTTCAAAGGACACCGAGGTATAAACTGAAAAAAAATAAATAGCTAGATGAAATTGATATTTTTACAGCCGCAACAACATAATAGACAATGGCATCAGGTTTTTTTGCGGTTTTAGACGATATCGCGGCATTGATGGATGATGTGGCCGTAACCAGTAAAATCGCCACACGTAAGACTGCGGGCATACTGGGAGACGACCTTGCCGTCAATGCGGAAAAGGCAACGGGGTTCCTGGCATCGCGCGAGCTACCGGTACTGTGGGCAATCACGAAAGGGTCTTTCTTGAATAAACTAATCATTGTCCCGGTGGCCTTGCTGTTGAATGCCTTTTTTCCGGCTGCCATCAAGGTGATCCTCATATTGGGCGGGTTTTACCTGGCTTATGAAGGGGTAGAGAAAATCATCGAGTTTTTATTTCACCGTCAGAAAAAGGGGCACGAAGTGATCGAAGAGCAACAGGCACAACCGGTCGATGCCGAGAAGACGAAAATCAGATCGGCCATCACCACCGACTTCATCCTATCGGTAGAGATTGTGATCATCGCACTCGGCACCGTGCTGACCCAAACCCTGTCCATCCAAATCCTGACCGTATCGGTGGTAGCACTGCTGGCTACCGTGGGTGTATACGGCATCGTTGCGCTCATCGTCCGGATGGACGATGCCGGCCATCGCCTCATTAAGTACAGCAACGAAAAGGGATGGCTATCCACGCTGGGGAAGTTGCTGGTGAAGTCACTCCCTATCGTCATCAAAAGCCTAGCCGTAATCGGCACCGTCGCCCTCCTGCTGGTTTCTGGCGGTATCTTTGTTCACAATATCGACTATTTCCACCATTTGTTGCCCACCGTACCGCCCGTCATTAAAGAGTTGGCTTTTGGCATCGGCGGGGGATTGATCGCGGTGGCATTGGTGAGTGTAGGGAAGCGGATATTTGGCAAAAGATAACCGGGTACCCAAAATAATCCCGATATTCCGTTTTCGAGAGTTGGCGGATGTCTGAACGCCGCAGACGCTACCGGAAATGCTTCGGTGAATCGACCGAAAATTATTGCTATCTTTGTTAGTTGAGAACCACTAGGAGTCAGGCATGTTATCCAAAAAAACGAAATACGCCATCAAGGCACTGATTGTGTTGGGCCGGAATTACGGTAAGGAACCCATGCAGATCCTGCGCATTGCAGAAGCTGAACGTATCCCCAAGAAATTCCTCGAACAGATCCTGCTGGAAATGCGAAACGCGGGTATCTTATATAGCAAAAAGGGCGCCGGCGGAGGTTACAGCCTCAATAAAGCACCAGAGGACATCCGGTTATCGCAGGTAATGCGCCTCATTGACGGACCTATCGCCCTACTGCCTTGCGTAAGCCTCAACTTCTATCGGAAATGTGACGAATGCGTAGAAGAAGGCGTATGTGGAATCCGGGATACCTTTACCGACGTGCGCGATGCCATGCTCCAGATTTTGAATGACACCAGCATCGCAGACATTATCAACAAAGAAAAAACACTAGCACTCGACGACTAAACTCAACCCTGTACATCAATTAGATACAAACTTACTCCAACAATTCACCTGTTGAGTAATTGTATTTTTTTTGTCATTTGTCGAAAAAGAATAGGCGACTTATCAGTTAATAACTATTTTTGTCTACTGAATTAATAGACATTGATAATGAAGATTGTTTTTACTCGAAGTCGCTACCGCGTTAAACGTAATTACCACATCCACACCCTACCGCATCGAATGCGAATGTGCTGCTAATCCCTGCAGCGAGCATTTGTATTTTTTTCCTTTTCATTAATCTTCAAGCATTTTTCCATGAACAAGAAAACTTGTGCAGGTATTCTTATATACCTCTTATACTTGTTGGCACCCACGGTGGTGTTTGGCCAACAAATCGACATTACGGGCAGTGTTATCGATGCGCTGTCAAAAAACCCCTTATCAGGTGTATCCGTATCGGTAAAGGGGAAACCGCTTTCAACCCAAACAGACGAGCAGGGCCTCTTTACACTCCAAGGTGTATCGCCAGCTGATATCTTGATCTTTTCTTTTGTAGGGTTTGATCGGCAGGAAATCGCCGTAGGGCAGCAAACGGGTCCACTGCGCGCGGAACTGACGAGCAGCAGCGAAAGCCTCGACGAAGTTGTGGTGACGGCTTTCGGTGTGTCGAGGGCAAAGAAGGCATTGGGTTATGCCGTGCAGGACGTCAACGCCCAGGAATTGTCGACCCGGCCAGCGAACGCGCTTGGCGCGATATCCGGTAAGGTAGCGGGCCTGCAAATCATCCCATCGGGCGGTAACATTGGTGGCTCCACCCGTGTGTTACTGCGCGGTATCAACTCCATCAGCGGCAACAACCAACCGCTGTACATCATCGACGGTACACCGATAGACAATGCGGACCTCAACAGCTCGTCGATGATCAACGGCAGTGCCGGAAAAGATTTCGGAAACCTTATCCAGGACCTTAACCCGGATGACATTGCCAATATCTCCGTATTGAAGGGACCCTCGGCAGCGGCGCTCTATGGGTCACGGGCCGCCAATGGCGTCATTCTCATCACCACCAAAAAAGGTGAAGGGCAAGACAAATTCAACATCTCCCTCAACACCGGGATCGAGCTGGAAAACATCGTGCGGCTACCCAAACGCCAGCAACTGTATGGACAAGGCTACAGCACGTCATTTGGTACAGCGACCATCAACGGCCAGGAATACAACATCGTCGATTATGCATCGGACGAAAGCTGGGGGCCCCGGTTGGATGGCACACCAGTGCTGCACTGGTACAACCTCGACCCCGAATACCCCGCAGACTACCTGAACCCCGAACCGTGGCTATATCCGGAAAACGACGTATCTTATTTCTTCCGGACCGGTGTATCAAACACCAACAACCTGGCCATATCGGGTTCTTCCGGCAACACGGCATACCGGTTGTCCTACACCAACCGGAACGTAAGGGGTACGGTACCCAATTCAAGCATGGGTAGAAACACACTGAATTTTGCCGGATCCACGGAGTTTGGCCGGCTGAAAGTATCAAGCAACCTCAATTATACGCACAACAATACACTGGGAAGGCCCTGGGCCGGTGCCTCAAACCGCAATATCATGCTCGAAGCCTTCCAATGGGGCGGCGTGCAGGTGGATTACAAGCGGCTCGCCGATTATAAACGGCCGGATGGCACACCGCGGGCGTGGAACCGTACCGGATATGAAGATACACCCGCGGCCCAAGCCACACGATTTATCGATAACCCCTACTGGTCTGCCTACGAAAGCTACCTCGAAGAAAAGCGCGACCGCCTCTATGGTAACATCGGACTAACCTTTGAGGCAACAGACTGGCTCGACCTGTCCGGACGTGTACATGGCGACGTATATGCACACCAATTCCAGGACCGTATCGCCGTCTATTCCCGCTCGCAGTCGCAATACCAGGAGTACGGCAACCATTTCAATGAGTACAACTACGAGTTCATCGCTGCCGCAGACAAGCGGTGGACACGCTTTTCGCTACAGGGCAACGTAGGCGGCAACATCCGCGATCAGCAACGCCGCATCACCGATGGCCTCACGCAAGGCGGATTGATTGTGCCGCTGTATTACAACTTGAAAAATGCGCCCTCGGTACTGAACAACAATGCCTTCTACCACAAACGGGTATATTCACTATTCGGCAGCTTCTCTGCGGGATGGAACGACCTGCTTTATGTGGATGGAACCATTCGCAACGACTGGTCATCGACCTTGCCCACGGCCAACAACTCATTTCTCTACCCATCGATAACCGGAAGCTTTGTCTTCAGTGAACTCCCGGCCTTGAAAAACATTCCGTTCCTTACCTTTGGTAAAGTCCGTGCTGGATGGGCGCAGGTGGGCAATGACACCGATCCGTACCAACTGCAGCAGGTTTTCGAAGCGCTGCCGGCGTTCAATGGCAACGCCAACTATAGCCTCACGAGCACGTTGAACAACGCGTTGCTCAAACCCGAGATTACCAGTTCATGGGAAGCCGGATTGAACCTGGTGTTTTTCAATAACCGCCTGGGATTGGATGCGACGTATTACGACAACATCAGCAGGAACCAAATCTTACCCGTACCCGTATCGGCTGCATTCGGCTACGATGCCAAAATCCTCAACGCCGGGCGTGTAACCAACAAGGGCGTGGAGGTGACGCTCACCGGCACGCCCGTTAAAACCGCGGCATTTGAATGGAACGGAACCATCAATTGGTCCAAAAACCAGAACCGCGTGGAGAAACTCGACGAGGGCGTGAATACGCTTGAGCTGAGCAACTCGCTGGTAACACTTGTAGCCCGCGAGGGGCAACCGTACGGCCAACTGTTGGGATACGATTTTGTATATGCGCCAGACGGGCAGCGGGTGGTGCAGGAAGACGGCACCTACCTCAAGACGACGCAGCTGGTGCCGCTGGGGAGTGTGCTACCAGACTACCTCGTGGGGCTCCAAAACCAATTCCGGTTCAAAAACCTGACATTCGGCTTCCTCATCGATGGCCGCGTGGGGGGAAGCTTCTTTTCACAAACCTATAAAGTGGGCATGTATTCGGGTATCCTCGACCGCACCGCAGCAAATGGCATACGTGAAAACGGGGTAATCGTAGACGGCGTACAGGCCGACGTGGTCTTCCATCCCGACGGTACGTATACCACATCCAACATCCGACCGAACGATACGCGGATATCCGCACAGGACTGGGCCCGAAACGAATACAACGGCCCTACAACGTTCAGCATTTTCGATGCAACATTTTTCAAACTCAGGGAGGTGACGCTTGGCTATCAGTTCAGCATCAAAAACAACATCGGTATCTCCGGGCTCGATGTTGCCCTTTACGGTAGAAACCTCTGGAATATCTATACGAAAAGTAAGTACATCGACCCTGAGTTTACCAACAGCGGCGGAAACGTGCAAGGCATAGAGGGCGGGAACATCCCGATACCGGCTACCTATGGACTGAATGTTACTGTAAATTTTTAACCCGATAAATACACATGGTCATGAATACCGTTATTAAATATATCCTTTACACCGCTGTTCTAGTAGTCACATTGGGTGCGTGCAGCGACAGCGAGTTTGAGAAGCTCAACACCGATCCGAACCGGCCGGCGAATGTGCCCACGCCAAGCATCATCCTGGCTGCCCAGAAGCAGCTGGTGGATAACATCCGGAACGAGAACTTCTCGCTACGGGGCGCCCTGCTGTTCGCGCAATATTACAGCCAGAACATCTACACCGACCAGTCGCGTTACGATATCCCCCGTAGCTATGCGGATACGTATTGGGCTAACGCGTATAAAGCGCTCAATAACCTGAATAAGGTGATACAGCTCAACACCGATGAGGACACCAAAGCTACCGCTTCAGCCGGCACGGCAGGCACAAATGCCAATCAGATTGCCATCAGCCGTGTACTGAAGGCGTTTACGTTCCACTCGCTCACGGATGTGTTTGGCGACATTCCGTATGAATCTTACGGCAATGACGATCCGGATTTCGAAGCGCTGCAGCAGGAGCCAGACAATTATACGCCCAAATATGCCACCCAGCAAAAAATCTATACCGATTTGCTCAACGAGCTGGAGCAGGCAGCGGATACATTATGGAAATACAAAGACTTAAACACCTTTGGTGCGTCGGACATCATTTACAAAGGCGATAATGCGCTATGGGCCCGGTTTGCCAATTCGTTGCGGTTGCGCTTAGCCACACGCATACGGGCGAAAGAACCCGCGCTGGCCATCCAGCATATCGAGGCGGCCATCGCGCAAGGTGTGTTCACCTCGAACGCGCACAATGCCGTTTTCCGGTATGCCGCCAGTGCACCCAATGAAGCGCCGCTGTACCGTGCCACGGTAACCGCAAACCGGAAAGACTTCGCCATATCCCATGTACTGGTAAATGCACTGAAAGGCGAGCTCGGCCCCTTCGAAAGCGAGGACCCACGACTGACCGTGTATGCACTGCCCAATGAAGATGGCGCGTATATTGGCCAACCATACGGACTGCCGCTGGAAGCGGGAGGAATCAACGGGCCTACCGACATCAGCCTGCCGGGCATCGTGGTAAACGCTGCCAATTTTGCCGAGACGCTGCAGGAATATGCAGAAGTGGCTTTCCTCATCTCAGAGTATGAGAACTGGAACGATGCCCCATACCGCAGTGGCGTACAGGCATCACTCGAAAAATGGGGTATCGACCCCACTACGGCCAAAGCCTATGCCGACGGCCTGCCTGGAGCAAGCCGCGAGACCGTACTCACACAAAAATATTTTGCACTCTTCACGCAGGGATTGGAATCATGGGCTGAAATCAGAAGAACAGGGTACCCGACGTTTCTGGTAGAACCGGGCGACGTTGTGTGGCAACGGACCACCTCCAACGGGACAACAACCTACCGCTTTGAACCGATTTTTGGCAATGGCATCCCACAGCGGCTATTCTATCCCGCAAAAGAGCAGAGTGTAAACCGTGCGAATTACCAAGAAGCGCTGGCCAACCAGGGCGACGATGTCATCACTACGAAGGTGTGGTGGAATAAGTGAGTTACCTTACATCTGAACCTAAAAGCTATCCGGAATCCGGGTAGCTTTTAGGCCTTTGCCGGTTTGGCAATCCCGAAAGAGCTAGCCCACAACATCAAATAAGTGAGCAATCCGTTGTAGATAATTAGTTCGAAACCGACCACATAGGCCGTGTATGGCACCACCACATACGTGTTGATTACATAGCACAGCAGTGGTGACAGCACGCAGATATACGGCACCAGCCGGTCGGCTACCGGCAGCTTGGTGAGGATGCCGAACGCAAAGAGTCCCAGCAACGGCCCGTAGGTGTAACTAGCCGCGGTAAAGATGGCATTAACCACCGAATCGTCGTTGATAATCCGGAACACCAGGATGACCAGCAGCATCACAATAGAGAACCCGAAGTGTACACGGTTGCGCGTGCGCACCAGTGCGCGGTCGTTGGGGTCGGCTTTCTTATTGAAATTGAGGAAGTCGACACAAAATGAGGTGGTGAGCGCGGTCAGTGCCGAGTCGGTCGTAGCGAATGTAGCGGCGGTGAGGCCCATCATAAACACGATACCGGGCACAACGGCCAAATGGTGGAGGGCAATCTCTGGATACAGGTAATCCGGCGTGGGCATACTGGCCACGTCTATCCCGTTTTGGCCGGCATAGATATACAGCAACGCTCCCACTGAAAGGAAAAAGAGATTGATGACCACGAAGATGGCCGTAAAGGTGAGCATATTCTTTTGCGCCTCCCCAATCGTTTTCATGCTCAGGTTTTTCTGCATCAGGTCTTGGTCGAGCCCGGTCATGGCCACCGTGACGAAGATACCACCAAGGAAATGCTTCCAAAAGTGGATGCGGTCACCCAGAAGGTCATCCCAAAAGAAAACCTTGGAATACGTGCTTTCCTTTACTGTCTCGATGGTTTCCAGCAGGCCCAAGCCCAGGCTATCGGCCATAAAGTAAATCGACAAGATAACTGCCAGTACCAAAAAGAACGTTTGCATCATATCGGTGATGATGATGGTCTTGAGCCCCCCTTTATTGGTGTATAGCCAGATAAGCAACAGGCATAATGCGATGGTAACGGCAAAGGGTACATTCCATGCGTCGAAGATAAACCACTGCAGAATGATGGCCACCAGATAGAGGCGGAAGGCCGACCCGATGGTGCGCGACACCAGGAAGATCATGGCACCTGTTTTATAACTCCGGTGGCCGAGGCGCTCCTCCAAGTAAGTGTAGATGGAGGTGAGGTTCATCCGGTAGTACAGCGGCAGCAGCACGTAAGCGATGATGATAAACCCCACCGCGTTGCCGAGGATGAACTGAAAATAACCGAAGTCGCTGTTGCCCACCGCTCCCGGCACGGAGATAAACGTTACACCCGACAGGGCGGTGCCGATCATCCCGAATGCCACCATGTACCACTTGGCGCTACGGTTGGCCACGAAAAAGGTGGAGTTGTCGGCCGACTTACGCGACGTGAAGTACGCTACGCCAAGCAGCAGTGTGAAATAAACCACCAGAAAAAGGAGGAGGACAATAGGTGTCATGCAGTCTTTGCTTTAATGGTCGGCAACGCTTGAGTATTCAATGGCATTACGTACACTGCCATATTTTTCGAGTAAATCAGATGCGGTCTGTGCGTCGATACCGGTTTCTTCCATGATAATTCGGATACCCCGGCTGAATAGCTTGTTGTTTGTTAATTGCATATCTACCATTTTGTTTCCTTTTACACGCCCTAATTGGATCATCACCGTAGTGCTGATCATATTGAGCACGAGCTTCTGGGCCGTACCTGCTTTCATGCGGGTAGAACCCGTGACAAACTCGGGCCCGACAATGACTTCTATAGGGTACTTGGACTCACTTGCTATGGGTGTGTCAGCATTACAAACCACACAGCCTGTAACCAGTCCCATCTCATTGGCAGCCCGTAGCCCACCACACACGTAGGGGGTACTACCAGAGGCAGCAATGCCGACCACCACATCCTTAGAATTGATGTGGTAATCCTGCAAGTCAAGCCATGCTTGTTCTTCATCGTCTTCGGCAAATTCCACGGCCTTGCGGATGGCTTTGTCCCCCCCTGCAATGATACCAATGATCCAGTCATACGGCACCCCAAATGTAGGCGGACATTCTGATGCATCTAAGATACCGAGCCTACCACTCGTTCCTGCACCGATATAAAACAATCGCCCCCCTGCTTTCATGGAAGCCACGGTAGCCGTTATTAAACGTTCAATCTGTGGCATCGATTTTTCTATAGCAACGGCGACTGTACGGTCTTCGTTATTGATATTTAACAATACTTCTCCGACCGACATTTTATCTAGGTTGCGGTAATTCGATTCTTTCTCCGTAGTATTCATCATCTAAAAACACGATTGGTTTGCAAATGTAAGTATTAAACAGCTTACTGGTAAGCCAAATATGCTCCTCTGCTGTTAACAAAGGTGGTAACTTCGCCCACCCAAGATTCAAAAATAGCTTCCGGGCGCTTCCCCGCCCTGATCATCTCGATTAATCGGTCAGTCCCGGTCAGGCGTTTGATTACCGCTTCGTTCCAAACAAGCTGATCGCCATGCACCTCGTGGATTGCCCACAACAACGCAATCCCTGCTCGGTACAATGCGTATTGGCTACGGTCTTTGACATGGACAAATATGCCATTGCAGGTCTCTCCATGGAGCTCGGGAGGCCGGCCAAGGTGGCTCTTCTGTTCGGGCACGAACGTCACGGCCTCAAAATCCACTCCCTTGAAATCCAACTCCGACAGCAACCTAATCACCTGGTGGCTATCCAGCCATGGCGCTCCAATGTATTCAAACGGACAGTCTGTTCCCCGTCCTTCCGATACATTAAGTCCTTCAAATAGGCAAGTACCCCCATAGGCAATCACCGAATTCAATGTCAACAAGTTGGGGGATGGCTTCCGCCAGTCCAAGCCTGTATCATCAAACCACATGTTTCGCTTCCAGCCCTTCATATCAATCACGTGCAACACCGGTGCCACACCATCCCGAAGGAAGCCTTCGCCAATGTACATCCTCGCCAACTCGCCCATAGTCATGCCATGCCTGACCGGGATTTTCGCATAGGCCCCGAAGGTATAGCGGTGATCATCATCCGTCACAAAACCATCGACGGCAACACCATTCAGTGGATTTGGCCTATCCAGCACAATCACTTCCAGTCCATGTTCGCCGGCAGCCTCCATGACGAAACCCAGGATATTCACATGTTCGTAAAACCGCAGGCCAACCTCCTGTATATCGAAGATCACGACCTCCGCATTCCCGAGCATTTCCTTAGTGGGTTTGTGAGTCTCCCCATACAGCGAGTATTTAATCACTCCAGTTTCCGGGTCGATGGTCTTTTCATCGTCCCGCTTGATCGAGTAATCGTTGGAACGCACGTTAAATTCCATACCAAACAGCACTTCCAACGTCACGCCCGGATGCTGGTGCAGTGCATCGGCCAGGTGCGTACCATCGGCCAGCACCCCGCTGTGGTTGGCAACCAGGGCTACGCGCTTACCCTCGATTAAGTGGAAATACTCAGGGAACAATCGATCGGCACCACAGGTGACTATGTGATCTCCATCAGCGGTACCGCACGCCATCGATAGCACGGCCAGGAACAGGCAAATTCCAACACGTCTCATACCCACATTAATCATAGATCAAATACTGCTCTCTCATCTGCTTAAACTCACCCAATGCCGGCTCCCAACTTTGATGAATTTCTTCATCGGAAATCCCATTTCTGATTTGCTGTTCCAATTTGTCGTTTCCAGCCAGTCTACTGAACGAACCTCTGAAAAAGTTGTCTTTATCAGGATGGGCCTCGTAGAGCTCCCTCAACCAAGACAAATTGATACGCCCACTGGTTTTGAACGAATCGGTATCGACTTCCCGGAGGTCTAGGCCGTAGCAGGTTTCGCCGAGGTGCTTGGGCTTCTCGCTCATGCCCGGGATCGAAACCGGCGTGAACGAAAAGTCGAACTTGCCTTCCAACTTTGGGCTGCCAACAACAGAAAATGCAAACATCGTACCCCGGCCCTCGCTAATCTCCGTACCTTCAAATAAGCAGGTAGCGGGATATAACAGAATCGCTTGTTGGGTATTCAGGTTGGGCGAAGGGGGGATGGGTAGCGTATATGGCTTGCCGTGGTGATAGTTCAACATCGGGATGACCTTGATCTTGCACTGCACACCATCTGCCAACCACCGTTGACCGTTGATCATCCCTGCATACTCCCCGAATGTCAACCCATGGGCGATGGGAATCGGATGCATTCCCACAAATGATTCAAACCCTTTCTCTAACACCGGACCATCCACATAACCATCATTGGGATTCGGCCGATCGAGGATAACCACCTCAATATCATTTTCTGCGCACGCTTCCATGATGTAATGGAGTGTGGAAACATAGGTATAAAAACGTACCCCTACGTCTTGCATATCGAAAACCATCACGTCCACACCGTCCAGATCGGCCGCTGTGGGTTTATATTTACCGCCAAAAAGTGATATCAGCGGCACGTCGGTTTTCTCGTCCACTTCGTCTACAATCTTAGCTCCAGCACTCGCATTACCTCTGAACCCATGCTCCGGACCGAACCCTTTCACCACATTGACACCCAATGCGATGAGACTGTCCATACTTAGCTTATCCCCGATGACCGATGTGTTATTGATAGCCAATCCTACACGTTTACCCATTAAGTAAGGTACGTATTCTTCCGTACGGTCGGCTCCCGTTACGATGGGATTGTCGGCAACCGCAGCCGAATCTGCTGATGCTTGCCGCCCATGGCCGCCAGTGCCAGACCCACATGAAGGAAGCAGCAAGAAACTCGCCGTGACCCATCCTAAAAACTGTATTTTTTTCATTCGAATAAATTTGTTTTTTAATGGCAATGAAGCTTACATAAATTATTCATATCCTTTTGTTTATGGCAATTTATGCAGGTTTCATCTGTCTAAATTTGTTTATTCATCGCTTTTTTGTTTCTAAAGGCATTCATGCTGCCTTCGGCGGTTTTAATGGTGATGAAGCTATCATGATTTAGTCATTCCACTGTGTGATTTTGAAAATCATGATGGTTTCATTCTTTTATTTGTTTAGTTATAACAATTACCGGGTGTTGGATGTCGTCGTTGCGGTTACTCAGAAACGAACTCAATGAAACAAATTCCTCGCGGTGGTAGAGAAAACGAAATTGCCGACTGGCTACCGCGATATTCCCGAAGCTTACGCTTTCCTTTTTCATCGTGTAGATAAATCGTACCGCTATCTCCTATCCCATACTCGGCCGGATCTATTACGAAGTCGACATGATAATCTTGTCCGCTGATACTGGCCAATGCCACTGCCGCGTTTCCTGCTTCCGACCGCCAGGCCGATGCATACACCGAGGGGAAATCGCTTTCAAAACGGGTGACATTGCCGCTGCGGCCGGCATAGATCGAAAGCCGGGACACCGCGATGTTTTCCGTTGGAATGTCAAGGTGCGGCGGCCGCAGGAATTCGCCGAAAACAAAATAGTCCAATCCGGCTTGGCGGACACGGGACAGCCGCTCAAGGAAATCGATTTCATCTTTCCGGATGGTATCCAAGAAGGGCTGGTAATTAGCGATCATCGGTTGCATGCCCCAAACAAACGAGCGGGCCTGCTCCATCAGAAACTGACTGTTGAACTCGGGGTCCAACGGTGTCTCAGTATCGTCGGGAGCCTGGTCCTGGGGCCACTTCTCGTCATAAGGCGGTGTGAGCAACGAGGAATAATTCCCGAAGGTGATTCCATATTCATGGTAAACACTTTGGAAGAGTGGAATCGTTTGCCAATGATGTATCCCGGCGTAGCGCTCTTTACTCACTTGCAACGCCAAAAACAAATCCAGATGAGGCAGCCAATTCTCGCCTACGCCCTCACCGGCCAGCGCCTGCGTACCGCCCTGCGGAAAATTGGCCCGTATCAGCTGATCTTTTTGTGCCACATGCTGCATCCAATAATTTCCCCCGCCTACGGTGTGGCCGTGCGTAGGATCATAGCATCTCCTGTTGAGGCATATCTGATCCATATAGATTCCACCCAATCCATACTGATTAACTGCGGTATCAACCAGTGAAGCATATTTCTGTTTCCAGAAATCCGTCGCCTCACACATGTTGGTTAATGCTTTTTTAGTGAAAATATTATAAACATGGCTCAGCATATTGCCATTGATGTCTTTAGCGGCAAAGCGTTCGGCACCCTCGTCCACCCAACTTTGGGTTGATGGTCCCCACTTCAGGGCGTTCATGTACACCAGTGCATTGACTCCCCGCCGCTGCGCCTCACTTACCGCGGCTTTAAACACCTCGTCGCCGTCCCGCGGTGGGAAATACTCGGGGAACGAGTCGTCGTAGGATTGGCCATGCCACCAGTGCCACAATACACTGACGCGGCTACCGAGCCGCTCGCTCAACGCTGTGGCGGGGGGCAGTACATTTGACGCATGCCCCCTGTTCCATACCCAATAGCTGGTATTCTGTACCCAGTCGGGCACCTTTCCGTTGGCAAGGCGGCTATCCCTGCTCCAATGCTGTTTTTCGGCCCAACCCTTGTAGAGCCGGGCTGCCGTAAACCAATCTCCCTGGAAGCCACCGATAAAAAATGCATAGGGTGGCTCGTAAGAAGACAGCTGCTCTTCATAGGGCGGGTAGTTTTCCACGCCGTAGACCAGCATGCCAGTGGTGTCAGTCGACAACGTAAATGTCTTGCTATAGGCCAGCGTATCATCACTGGCTAGGTAAATACCCGCACCATGGGGATTATACAGGGTGAGAAATTGCATCGACATGTGGCCGGGGTACTCCCACGCGAACCCGCTCCCACCCGGCGTCATCACGTCACGCGGCGATTTGAGCAGGGAGCCCATCCAATCGGGCGCTGCTAGTTCTTCATCTCCCAGATCCGCTAAACCGGCGACACGTGGAAACGTTACTTTGCGGATCAACAATCCGTTGGTACCGTCAAGCCGGATACGCCAGACGGACATCGCCGAATCTGGAATCAAGTCGATGGAAGCCGTCACACGGAAATCATCCGGAAGCCCTTCAAACCCGGTCCAGATCAGTTCCAGGCCGTCCGCGGTTTGCGAAGTCGAGAAATCGGAAGCCGCGTGGGCATCAATCTTCCGGGGCTTTTCCGTTCCATCGATGGCAATCTCCCAAGGCGACCCGCCGGAGAGGATGTCACTGACCAAAAATGATGCATTCTCTTTCACTGACGTCATTTCCTGAAGCTCGCCGCTAGCGCCATTGAAGGCCAGCTTAAATTTGCCGTTTGTCAAACGCTCAACGTTTCCCCCGCCCTGTGCGTGACCCTCACAAAGGCCAGCAAACATTGCGACCAGTAAAAAGGCAAAAGACAGCATATTGCCTCGGTGGTCGAGATACAAACAAAACTTCATAATTACTACTCTTGTACGAGCTTGAATAGCCTCGTTGATTTCGCTTCCATGGTCACTTCGAAAGCATCCCCGTTGGCAACTACCGTTTCAACCAGCGGATCGATGACCGTGGCATTGAACGGCAATTTAACCAATTTGTCGCCACCCTCCGCCGAGTGCAGGCTTATCCACCCTCTTCCGGCATATAACACGTCCTGTCCGCCTTTCAGATAACGGTGCACACCCGCCCGTTCAAACAGCTCACCGAGCTCCGACGCACTCCACTGGATTTTAGCATCCCTACGGTGCACCTGCCCATCGGGTTGATATATCGTAGACTGACTACCGTCTGTCCACACCACCCAGGTATCCTGCTCTGCGGCGGCGTCCAAATAAGATTGCTCGTCGTCTGTCAATGCCAACAGCCCCAAATACCACACCACCTGATAGTCTCCCGCTTTAACCGCATCCAGGTCTTCACGCAAGTAAAAATCGTAGGGTGCCCCGGTTTTTCCCAACGCGTACCGGTTATGTGTTAGTCTGCTTGTAAGCCCGCCGAACGAAGCATCCATGGCGCCAAGTTTCTCGTCGACAACCACTGCCACCTGAGGGGCCATCGCGGGGAATGCCTCATCGGGGTAGCGCTCGAAAAAACGCTGTCCGGATGCAATCACATTCATCAATTTTGGATCGCTGAACCAGCCTCCCCACATATCAAACCACCACCCGCCGTAACCATAGGCCAGCATACGCCCGAGGTTCTTCCACAGGAATGCTTCCGACTCTTCCATCGTATCAGGGCCCAGCCATACGCCGTCTGTATAGGCGGTTCCTTCGGGCTGGACGTGCGGTGCCCGGTCGCGCAGCATGGTGGTGATGGACGTGCGCGTGTCATTTTCCGCCAACCACAACTTGCCATGCAATTGCACAGATTTGATGGCAGCAAATGGAGCCCAATCCTCGCCGATAACACGGTGATAATCATTTGGGCTCGACAGGTAGTCCAGATCGGGACACCGGAGCAACTTAGCCAATGCACCGTGCCCGCGGCGGAGATCACTTACAAAGTAATGATACCCGTAAAAAGCACCCGTAAGCAACCGGCCGTCACTCGCGTCTTTCACGACACGGCAGAAGTGCGCGATATGATTGGCCGTGGTCTCTCCGTGAAAAACAAAGGTGTCGAATATCTGGCCTGCCGTATCGGGGTGACGCCAATAATCAGCCCTCGCCTTTCCGCTGATGTCGCCCAGCTGGGCGCTCTCAAATGTCACGTCATTGCGGTTCCACGATTGCCTCAACCGCTCCACATCGTCTGCATAGTGCTTCCGCAACCATTCCCTGAAACCTTCAAGCCTTACAGGGCTTTTATCGTAAAATTCATCTTTGAAATGGTACATCCATTCCTCGGTAAAACCTCCCGCTACATGGATGCCAATAAGATGCTTGGCATAAGGCGATTGCTCCAGCCATTTCACCAGTTGGGCCAGCACCTCACTGGCCTCATCCCGCCACAGCGTGCTATACATACTGGTCCGGAATGTAGAACCATCGGGCTGCAGGCTTGCGTGCTCCGGATGCGAGTCCTCCCACCATACCGGTGCATCGAGGTGGATCCGTATGATGGCCAATGCGTTGGAGTCTGCGGCGATCAGCTCATCGAAATCCTCAATGATACTGGAGTAATCCATTTCATCCTCGCCCAACCAAATCGGTGACCGAAACGGCTTGATGCCCGAAATGGAGTTAATACCACGATCGCCCAAATAGGCCGGGATGTTGTATAAATGTAACCCAACCTGCTCCATCTCCTGATAGAATTGGGCTTCACCGAGGTATGACATGTACGCGTAGGGCGGATACGGGGTACCGTTGACAAACAGGGTAGGGACGCCTTCACGCTCTTTCACTTCGGCGCGTGGCAACTGCTCACCACCGCCGTCACACCGCACACAAAGTAACCCCATGAATAACCAGGCAATATGATAAACCATCTTCATGTTGTCTTAATACCCTAGGTTTTGTTCAAGAAGAGCGTCTTTATTCGCTTCGATTTCTGAATAAGGGATAGGCCACAACTGGTGGAAATCTTGGATTTCATCCTTATTCACCGCGTTGTACTTACGGACACGTTCGACAAGTTTCCCCGTTCGGTGCAGCGTGATGCGCCGGGGCTCCTCATAGACCAACTCCCTCGCACGCTCGTCGAGGATATAATCCAGGGTAACGTCTCCCGGTTCCACTGGTGTGGCTTCGGCCCTCCGCCGCACTTCATTGATATTGTCGGCTGCACCTTGCTGGTCCCCTTTGCCCAGGTAGGCCTCTGCACGCAACAGATAGGTTTCTGCCAGGCGCATCATGTAACGATCGCGGTAAAGTGCACCCGCTGTATTTTTGATGATACCCAAGCCCTTGTCTTCATATACGCCGTCAGGGTGTTGTCCGGGGGTCGTCACTTTAGAGAGGTGTGGGTACCACCTCCAAGGCTGCTCAATCAATGTTGAACCAGGGTTCTCCACAGCACTTTTGCCATACCATGTAGAGGCCGGATTGGTGTAGACTAAATCGCGAACAATATTATGTGGTGCATTGCGTATATCGTTATCCCAATCACTTTCCCAAAGGTCATAGAGGAAAAAATCCGTATTCATCATTAGTGAAACGCCTGCTCCGCCGGTATTATAGTCTGACATTGGGACACCGATGACGCCTTCTTCTCCATCGGGATCTCGAAGTGTCAACCAAGAAGCCGGGCCTGCCACCCGCTCTAATGTGTGTCCGTGTGCATAACCGCCTGCGGAAGCCAGCACCCCACCGGGAATATCCAACTCGTACTGGATGACCCATAGCGCTTCGCGGTTGCCGCTACTGCGGTTTTGGTTGCCCACACGGAACAGATCCCAGTAGACGTCGCCCGGCTGGGTGAATTTCAGAAGCTCGTCTTGCGGGTTCTGTGCCGCCATGCTCCCGAAACGATTCTGCATCAGATCGGTATTGGGGTCGTCGATAACCGCCGAAGCCGCGGCGATGGCGTCATCGTATCTTTCCAATGAGATGTAGGTTTCTGCTAGCAATTGCTGCGCAACCAAGTTAGATACTTTACCATCGGTCACCTGGTTGATCGACGGTAAATTGTTGGCGGCTTCCGTTGCATCGGAAATGATCTGCTCGAGCACGTCCGTTTTGGATGCCCGTACGAAATCGGTCTTGGGCGCGGTGATTTCTTCGGTCACCAACGGCACGCCACCCCATAGATAAACCAGGAAGCGGTATGCAAATGCCCTGAAAAATTTGGCTTCAGCGGCGACGAGTATTTTTTCGTCGTCGGTGAGGCTCGAATTGCTGACCCTGCTAATGATTGTGTTGGCATTGGTGACAATCTTATACCAGCTCCTCCAGTGCAATAACACATCACTGTTGGTGGGAACTAGGTAATTGGTATGCCCTCCGAAACGGGCGGTAAGCTGATACCTTCCGTCTTGGGCGATATCAGTAGCAGTGAGATACGGCTTGTATTCTGTGCCAGCATAACAGATGGTCCTCACTTTGGCATATAAATCAGTTAACCCACGCTGATAATCTTCATAGCTCACAAAGCTATTTTCCGGGCTATAAAAATCTAACGGTTTTTCCTCTAGAACATCCTTGCAGGAAAAGCTTACTGAAAGGAAAACAATACAGGAGATTGAAGCTAATATCTTTTTCATGATTGAATTTTCTAGCAATTATAAACTCAACTCGAGACCTACATTGAGCGATTTCATGACCGGATAGGCGTCGCTATTGACACCCTGCCCGGTTTCCGGATCCCATCCATCCCACTTCGTAAAGGTGAGGAGGTTTTTGCCACTCACACTTAGTCTGAGGTCTTTAAACCCAATTTTACTGATCAGCGAACTCTCAAACTGATAAGCGAGTGAAATGTCTTGCAATCTCACAAAACTCCGGGAATAATACGGGGTGGGGTTGATTTGCGGCACATTCCATCCCGAGGCATATTTGCCGGTTGGGTTGCTCACCGACCATAAGTCATAGTTAAAGGTATTCAAATTGGCAAAAGTCCCCGTTGATGCGGTATTGGCGGGAACATTGGCGCCCAGATAGCCGTTCTTTCCACCCTGAATGGTATTGACGAAAAAGCGGAACGTGAAATTTTTATATGTCAACCCGCTTTGTATACCAAAGAAATACGCTGGTTCGGTTTGGCCTAGGAAGACTCGGTCGTCGTCTGCTGTAATCCGCCCGTCATCATCCTGATCCACGATGCGGTAATTTCCTGGCTGGTAACCCGTCATAACCTCATCGCCAACCTGCCAAATGCCGCCAATCTGGTAATGATAAACGGTACCAATCGATTTACCGATAAAGAGATTACTGCCCACCAGATCGTCTTCCCTACCATCGTTATCTCTATCTTCACCCAAAAGACTCATAATTTTGTTGGTGTTGCGGGCGAAGTTCAGATTCACATCCCATTTAACATGATCCGTTCTTACCGGGGTGGTAGATAATATCACTTCGACGCCTTGATTTTTAAGCCGGCCAACATTGCTTGAGATGACAGAAAACCCGGTAATCTCCGGGATGATTACATTCCACAATAAATCGGTGGTTTCCGTATTATAGTAGTCGACGTTACCGCTGATCCTATTGTTGAAAAGACTAAAGTCCACGCCCACATTTACTCCTTTTGTTTTCTCCCAGCTGAGGTTGTCATTGGAAAGCGACCCCATTGACTGTCCCATGGCCGTACCAGACCCGTCGCCAAACACATACTTGGAGTCATCATCTGTTGTGACCCGCGCAAGTGAGCTATACCGTGACGTCATATTGCCGTTCACGCCGTAGGTTCCCCTTAATCTCAGGTAGTCGAGGTCTTCAATAGCTACGAACGGCTCATTGGATAGCATCCAGCTCGCACCCACAGAGGGGAACAGGGCGGATTTATTATTTCTGGAAAACCCACTGTATCCATCTTGCCGTAAGGTAGCGGTGAGTATATAGGTATCCCGGTAATTGTAATTGATCCTTCCCATCTGGTACAGGAATGTTTCACTCCAAGCTCCGGAATTTATCCGTTGGATTTCTGCCTGTTCGAGGCTGTTGTACAAGAGTGATATGTTTGACAGGTTGGTTCCCTCGGCTAACGTCGACTCAAACTGGTTTTTCCGGTAACCCGCAACGAAGGTGGCCGATATGCCATGGTTGCCAAATCGGTTATCGTAGGAAACGATGTTGTCAAACGTGAAGTCATACCGCTGCTGGTGGTTTTTTGATACCGCCCCGGACAGGTCTGCAGCATACGGGCTGCTGAAGTAATAATTTTCTAGCAGGAAATCATTGCCCAGATTCGCCCGGTATTGCAACCCCGGGATCTGCGGGATTTTTACGATTCCATAGAAGATGCCGTTAACGCGGGTTTTCTTATCCTTATTATCTGCCGCCGATGCGATAAATGGATTGATAACGTTAGTCGCCCCCGTGGGGTAGATGATGTAATCCCCGTTTTCATCATAGGGCGTTACAAACGGGCTAGTCAATTTCATGGCGCCCATATCGGGATAGATGCCCGAATAGTCAGTAATAGCACCAAACGTATTTGCCCCGATGGTAAGCCAGTCGGAAATATCGGTGCTCAGGTTGATTCTTACTGAATTTCTTTTATAGTTATCATTCATCAGGAAGCCCTTCTGCTTCGTAAATCCGCCCGACAGGTAATAGGATGTTTTTTCGGTACCCCCACCTATTGTTAAGGCGTGATCAGTGAGGAAACCGGGATTTGTCAATGCGCTCCACCAATCGTAGTCAGTGCCGCCATCTATTCCCCTCACGTTTTCCGGAACGAGTTCGGTATTTGAAAAGTTCCAATCGGGGTTTGGTTGGGTATAGTCAGGGGGTAAGTACGAATTTTGATAGTAGATATCCCTGATAATCTGCTTCCTCTCTTCGGCGTTGCGCAGCCGCATATTGGAAGTCGGTGTCTGGGTGGCCAGATTTGTTGAATAGCTAATTACGGGGTCGCCCTTTTTTCCGCCCTTGGTGGTGATCAGCAAGACCCCATTGGCAGCCTGAGCACCGTAAATGGCTTTGCTGCTGGCGTCCTTCAGGATGTTTACCGATTCAATATCTGCAGGATTCACATCGCCCATCCTTCCATTGTAAATGATACCATCCAAGACAATCAGCACGGAGGTATTGCCATTGATGGTATTTCTGCCCCGAATCTCAATGGCCGGTTCCGCTCCAGCCTGATTGGTTTGCCCGATTTGCAGTCCCGGCACTGTTCCTTTGATAGACTGCAATATGTTGGTATTGGGCGCCTCCCGGAATGCCTCGATATCGGCAGTGGCAATAGCGCCGGTGAGGTCAGACCTCCTCATCGTACCATACCCTACCACCACCACTTCCTCCAGGCTCTGGTCGCTGGCCTCTAATGCGACATTCAAGGTAGTGCCGCTGACCACGACATCTTGTGATGTATAGCCGATCATCGTGAAACGGAGCGTTGCACCCGTCTGCGCAGAAATGCTGTAATTACCAGCTTCGTTGGTGCTGGTGGCAACCTCGCTGCCAACAACGGATACACTAGCGCCGGCCAGCGGCTCGCCAGCGGCACCAGTAACCGTCCCACTCACCGTTTGCTGCACGGCACTCATCGCCCCCGAAGAACCAGGTGCCGCTGCGCCTCCATTGAAACCAAAGGTCCAAAGAGGGACACTTAGCCCAATCGTCATCGAGAATAGTAATATTTTTCTCATTTTCTTAAGCTTTTAATTAATTAGTTAGTGTTATTAGCTTATTTAATTACATGCCCAATAATAGGGGTTTTTTTGAACAAAATGCATGTTTATGCATTTTTGTTACACAAACACGAAAACAAACCGATTCGTACGTTTACATGATAATGCTTTAAATATATTATTGAAAGAAAATGCAGATTACAGGATGTACACTTCGTGCCGGTTTGCGACTTTGTGCGTCTATATACGAGAATAAGTATTCAAAAGCCCTTGGCCGGATATCCGGCCTCGATTTTTAGCAATGAATGCCCTTCATCCAACGATCCCCGCTTGGAAAGACAAAAATTTAGTGGCTTGAATAGGGATGGTGGCGTGGCGGATGAACGTAAGGGCAGGCTGATTCCCCAAGGAGGACGGTAGGTGTCACGCAGTCTTCGCTTTAATGGTCAGCAACGCGCGAATGTTCGATCGCTTTGCGTACGCTACCGTGTTTTTCGAGTAAATCTGACGCGGTCTGCGCGTCGATGCCAGTTTCTTCCATAATGATACGGATGCCCCGGCTGAATAGCTTGTTGTTGGTCAATTGCATATCGACCATTTTGTTTCCTTTTACGCGGCCCAACTGGATCATCACCGTGGTACTGACCATGTTGAGCACGAGCTTCTGTGCCGTGCCGGCTTTCATACGCGTAGAGCCGGTCACAAACTCGGGCCCCACGATAACCTCGATGGGGTATGTGGCAGCCTCGGCGATAGACGTACCGGCATTGCAGACGATACATCCCGTAACGAGCCCCTCAGCATTCGCTCGTTTGATAGCTCCCAGTACATAGGGCGTTCCGCCGGATGCGGCAATCCCCACCACCACATCTTTACTATTGATGCCGTGCTCCTGCAGGTCAACCCAGGCTTGGTCCACATCGTCCTCTGCAAATTCGACAGCTTTGCGGATGGCCGTGTCGCCGCCCGCGATGATGCCGATGATCCAATCGTAAGGCACCCCAAAGGTAGGAGGGCACTCCGAAGCGTCGAGGATGCCCAGCCGACCGCTGGTACCGGCACCGATGTAAAACAGCCGTCCGCCCTCTTTCATGGAAGCCACGGTAGCTTCGATGAGGCGCTCAATCTGAGGGATAGCGCGTTGTACAGCCAGCGCCACCGTTTGGTCTTCGTTGTTGATGTTGACCAACAACTCACCTACCGTCATCTGGTCTAAATTCTGATAATTCGATTCTTTCTCCGTCGTATTTGTCATCTCACCCTCATTGTTTTTATCGTGATCGGCTACCGGTAGCATAGGCCCATAAACCGACCTGCCTCGCCTTCGTCCGTTGTTTCGCTTTAGGCGACTAAAATGCCGTTAAAGTAAAGGAAAAACGATTAGAAATTATCGAAATAATTCATCTATCCGTTAAACACCTACTTTTTCGATCGCGCCTCCTCACGCGCCTGTTGTTCTTTGGCTGCCATCAGGTAAATCAGCGAAGCTGTACCATCCATCGTGGGTTCGTTGGTACTGTAATCGCCATAGTCGTCGTGGTACACGGCCAGGTCCGACTGGAACGGCGCATGCGCATCGGGCTTGGTAAGCCGGATGCCGATAAGATTGTTGAATATGCTGCCATAAACCGGGCCATCTACCAAGCCGCCATCTATGGGAAAACTTTCCAAGCGGGTGAAGGCCGAGTGTGGATCGGTGGGCGTATCGCCCCATGCCGGCAGGCCATACACCATACTCGTGCCCCACGGGTTACAACCGAAGAGCCAGTCGAAGTTGGCCTGCTCCAATTGCGCGTAGGTATCATCGTGTGCCAATTCGCGGTACCATTGGCATTGGATGGCAAATGCCGTGGTAAGATTGTTGCTGCACCAGATGAAGGGCACCCCGCGGTAGAACGCATTCCGCCCGGCACGCGCCCATACCTGCTCGATGCCTTCGCGGTAATAAGCGACCAACTCGTCGCGCTGGCTACCCTTCAGGTGCTTGGCCAACTCGCGGTGCCCCAAGTTGATGAAGGGGTACCACTGGTAATGCGCTGCCGTGTCATTCGCCATCCAGGGCGTTACGGGTTCCTGTTTCGCATAGTTAAGCGCTTCATCCAGAAAGCGCTCCTCACCGGTAGCCCGCCATTGGGTGGCAGCTGCCAGCGCCATGTCGTCCACCCAATTGTCTTCCGCATAGATGTAGGGCGATTTCACCGAGGCTGTCTGCGTAACGCCTGGCTTTATGTTCGCAAAATCATAGGCCGTGGTTGCCTTGCGGCGCAGTAGCTGTGCGTAGGGTTGGTTCACCTGCTGGAAAATCACACTGCCCAAGTTGAAAGCGCTCGTGAACTTGGCTGCGGTAGAGCTGGTGCCCGTGGTGTTGTTCATGAACTTGCCACGTTGCTGCGGCTCGCCGCTCACAAAGTATACCGGCCGTTCGTAACCACGGCCGTAGAAATCGTCTTCGCTTGGCATACGCATACCGGCATGGTCCCTATCGTCGGCAATCTGGTTGAATAGTAGGTGGGGTTCAGGATGCATTTTCAGCAGCCAGTCCAGCCCCCATTTGGCTTCATCGAGCACGTCGGCCACGTTGTTACTGCCATCCAGGCCGTTAGCTTGCTTGAGGTCTTGGAATACATCAGGGAAATCGCGATACGCCGCCAGCAGGTGATAGGTCGCATTGGCCGACGTGGTGGAATACTGCAAATAGTCGGACGCATCGTGCCAGCCGCCGGCCACATCGATGTGCGTACTATCGGGCAGCCCAGCGCTAGCGGCATACAGCGTGAACCCGTCGTGCGTATGGCAGCTATCCCGTAGGAACGGATTGAACAGCGTGCGTTGCTGCCGCATGTAGCGCAGGGCGAAGTCGGCCGCGCCATCATACACATCGGGCGCAATGCGGAATTTTGGCGACCGCGCGCCATCCACCTCAAGGTAATAGGTACCCGTATCGATGTGGGCCGAAAAGTCAAGCCGGTAGGATGTACGGAACGGCCCGTAGGCCCCGAAGTTCTTGCCTGTACGTCCGGTAAATACGGGGTGGCCGGTTTGCGCATCTACAACCGAGAACTTACGGTAGCCGGCCTTGCCCTTGCTTCCCAGTACGGCTACTTTGATGCCCTGGGGCGTATAGCCCAGCTGGTTGATACGGATCCAAGCCCGCCTTTCGGGGTCGCCATACGCTAGGCAGACCACCTTGCCGTCCATGGTGCTGGCCATCAGCCGCTGTTGCTTGAGCGAAAGCATGGGGTTCACCATGGCATTGGATAGTTTATACTGCCATGACACCTTGCCGCTGGCAGCGTCGATGCCACTCACCAAGCCGGAATGGCTGGGCACGAACACTTGGCCATCATTGGCCGTGATGGCCGAGGGCGTAAGCTCGTAGGGAAGCTGCAGGGCCGACCTCCAGTCGATCTGCATGGTATCGGCCGTAGTGGATACGCCCAAAACCTGGCCGTCCATCGTTTTCACATACACAAGCTTGCCGTCTTCGGATAAGCCCATGGATTCGCGGACACGGATGCTGTCGATTTTCTTGCGCCACACTTCTGCGCCGGTGCGCGCATCCAATGCGGTCATATACCGATCGGGCGCCACGATAAACACGCGGTCATTGGCCCCCACGGGATAGCAGGCTGCAGGCGAGAGCATGCGGCTGGAAGCGCCGTTAGACCATGCCCACTTCAGCTGGCCATTGGCCGGGTCGAGCGCGTAGAAGCCGTTGCCCCACGAACCAAAATACAGGGTGTTGTTATACAGGAGCGGTTTGCCGGACACGTAGCCTTTGACGGCATCGAACGACCAGCGCAGCTGGCCCGACTTGATATCGATGGCACGGAACACCCCGTCGGAAGCACCGATGTAGGCAACGCCTTTGTGTACCAACGGGGAGCCCAGCACGGCTTTTTCGGCGACATACCGCCACCGCTGCTTGCCCGTCTTGGCATCCAAGCCATAGATATGGCGGTCAGTAGAGCCCACTACCACATAGTTTTTCCATACTGCGGGGGTAGCGTATACCTTGCCGCCCGTTTGGAAAGTCCACACCTTGCGGCCCGTCTGTGCATCGAGCGCATATACCTGACCAGCGGTATTGGCGGTAATCACCAGCTGCCTATAGGCTGCCAGCCCGGCACCGATATCGCTATCATCTTGGAACGACCATACTTCGCGCACAGCGGCATGCCGCGTATTCACATCGTAACTGGGCCGGTCATAATAGCGGCGCTCCGCGGCAAAATTGTGGTTTACCAAGGGAATGGTTGCCCATGCGGGTTGGGTACCTACGCCCGGATTGCATTCCTGGTAGATGGCTTGGCCGTTGCCTACGGTAACGATGTTGTAACCACCTACGCGGTCTTTGGCCCGCAGGTTGGAGCGCCCCATGATACTGGGGATGCCCTCGAAATCATATTGCTGATTCTGGTGGCCGTGGCCACAGAAAAAGAGCTGTACATTGCGCGTTTTTACGCGGTCGAGCGCCTCGAACCAGTTGTTGAGCGACGAGTCTTGCGGATAATGGTTTACATAAATAAGCGGCATATCGACGTCGGGATGTGCGGCAAAGAGTGAGTCCATCCACACCAAATTTTCGCGGGGCACCTGCCCCGGGCTCATGCGCATATTGGGGCCCGAGTTGGTACCCACGAAGAAATAGCCTTTATGCTCGAAAGCGAACGTTTCGCCACCGAACACCTCACGGAAGCTATTGCCCCCACTTTCGGACCAGTTGGTATCGTGGTTGCCCGGAATGACGTACCACGGGATGGATAGGCTGTCCAAGATTTGCTTGGCCAGCCGCAGCTCCTCATCCGAACCGAATTCGGTGACATCGCCCGAAAGAATGACGAAGTCGAGGTTGGAGTTGGCATTGATGTCGGCTACCGTGCGCCGCAGGTCGTCCGCGCCGGTTGCGCTGCCCACGTGCGTATCGGTAACGTGCGCAAATTGAAAGGGCTGGGCATTTATGGCCAATGCCGTAAAGAGCACCAGCACCTTCAATAGCGCTATTGGTTTTAATAGGTAAAATCGTTTATAAACCGTCATGTACTCGTTTAATAAGGTCGCCCTTACCAGGGCGACCCCAATTATATCAATCAAATCGGTACGGACGCACCGGTGTTAGTCCCAACCTGTCGTTTGGGTCAGGGTATAACCTAGCTCCCCATACTCAACGATTTGAGTTTCGCCGATAGGAGCCATGTATACCCGATCGGTGAATGCATTGCGGTTGGAGGCATTGGTCACTACATAGAAACCGACCATTTCACTGCCGTTCGACCCGTTGTAGGTCACAATAGTACCATCTTCCTTTTTTACCTGCAGCGTACCTTCCCGGGCCTCGCTCAAGTAGGCTGGCATTTCCGCCGGAAAATTAACCCAAATTCCCAAGAAATAATCCGGATTTGTGCTATAATCCATATAATTTATTTTCTTCCACCGCTTGATATCGTGTAGCCGTGCAAATTCAGAGAAAAACTCCATGCGTCGCTCGCGGCGGATTTCCCAAATCAGCGCAGGCACATCGGCATCCCGATCGGGATCGCTGGGAAGTGCTGATAACATCAATGGAGCCGTTTTCTTTACCCCTTTTTCAATGGCAGCATCGTCTAGCGGACGGCTGCGAATGGCGTTCACGGATCGGTCCAAGTCGTCTTGCGTAACCGCCGATCCCCCCAAGTGCGCTGCCAGCACGGCCTTTGCCTCCACCCAATTCAGTACAACCTCCGCCAAACGGATCACCGGGGCGTCGGTTGTGTTGGTATTGCTACCCCATTCAGGTGGGTAGGCCTTACCGATGTAATCCAACGCTTCCCGCGGTGCATGCTTGAAATTGTACAACAGGGTAGATGACGTGGCCATGGGCCTGTCGACAAATGTTGCTTCAAAGCGTGGATCGCGGGTAATGGCAAGCTGGCTTGCCGAAAAATCATCGGCATCAGCAACCGACGAGTTCTGCCACACGTTGCCATCGTTACAGATAAACGATTTAATCAACACCAGGTTCGCATTTCCGGGCATCGTCTCGGTTCCGTTGTTATAGGAGGTGATGTGGTGTGTAATGGACAACGCTGCGTCGTAATACCGTGCCATGATGACTTCTCCGTTTCCAGCGAGGTCATCCGATGAAAACAAGCTTTTGAAGTCGCTCGAAAAACTGAAATCTCCGCTGTTCATTACGATCTCTGCGGCATCCCTAGCAAGTTCCAAATACTTTGTGGCACGAGCAGCGTCCAACCCGTGGTAATGCTGAAACGTCCCCTCAAACAACATGAAGCGGGAGATAAATGCGGCGGCAACATTCCTGTCAAGCACATTCGTGCCGTCATTTACACGGATATTGCTCAATACAAACTGGAAATCATCATACACATTATCCATCACGAGCCCCCTGTCATCACGGTCCTTATACAATTGGTCCCAGTCCGAATCGCTGATGACCTCGTCGTAATACGGAATATCCCCAAACACACTAACCAATCGGCTGTATTCACTTCCGCGAAAAAAGCGGGCGACAGCAAGCCAGTGGTTATAAGCCTCGGGATCAAGATTTGACTGTGCTACATTCTGCAGCCGGTCAATGAAAATATTTGCCTTGCGCACCCATGCGAAGTTCCATGTCGGCCCGCCATACTGCGTCATCCAAGTACCGTTCGTGCTTTCGCTGGTTGAACCGCGGCTCGTGGGCACGCTGTTTTCGAAATGGCTCTGAACGCCTACGCTGGTCAGGTCATCCGAAAATGTGTATCCCCTCACAGGCGCATAATCAACGCCCCAGGTATTATTGTATCCTACAAAATAATGACTATAAAAGCCGTTGGCAAACAAACGGATGTCCGTCTCATTCCGCCAGAATTCATCGTCTACGAAGCTGGTTAGCTGCGGACGATCCAGGACTTGTTTATTACAGGAAGAAACCAACAGGCCTGTTGCTAGCACACCAATTGCACCGGATATAATGAGATTGCGTTTCATGTTTTCTAAAAGTTGAGTTGTACACCAAATGATACACTTTTGAATGTGGGTGTCCCCACGCCGGACCTGCCCAAATTATAATTCGTGGAATTCCATATCGAATAACCGGAGATCTCCTCGGGGTCTATGGGCAAGCCATTCAGGTTGTCGAACGTAAGGATATTTTCCAGCGATGCATACACCCGGAACGACGACACGTGGATCGGGGTTAATAAGTTCGCTGGCAGTGAATAACCCAGCGTGATGTTCTTCACACGAAGGTACGACATGTCCAAAAGGTAGCGGTCTTGTATTTGCATGTTGTTTGCGTTTCCACTCCCCAGATTATTGTATGCCCGTGGATAGAACGCATTCAGGTTGTCTTCGTTCCAATAATTGTCGGCAATCGCGGCGGGCATGGCCCCGTCTGACGAGTTGTAGCCTGGTATGACCAAAAAACCATCGCCCCACATCTGCCGGCTCCCTACGCCCTGTAGGAATACCGAAAAGTCGACGCCTTTATAATCGGCACCCAAGCGCAACCCATATTCATAGCGTGGGGTGAAATTACCGATAATTTCGCGGTCGCCATGGTCGTCGATCAGATTGCTCCCTGCATCAAGTTCACCGTCGCCGTTCACGTCAACAAACTTGACGTCGCCTGGGCCAAACCGGAAATTCGCACTGTTTTCCAAGTAATTCTGGTAGACTGGCTTCTCACCATTTGGCCCCGGTTTCAGCTTCCAGGCTTTTTCACCCGCGTTGCGCACACTCTCCGCCTCTGTCAATGTGATCTCAATGAGGTTGTCATTCTCATCCAATTCGAAGTCATCCTCTTGATACAGCCTATCCGTCCGGTAACCCCAAATGTCGCCGTAGGTTCGACCGACATACCAGCTGTTTACACTTTGCGTTGTTCCGTACTTCATGATCGTGGATTTGGCGTCTGATATGTTACCCCTGAAGCTGACACCCAATCCGTTATCAAACCGGTGGTTAAAGTCGACCGCCAGCTCCCAACCCTGCGTGCGCAGGGACCCGAAGTTGCCTTTCGGTGCGCCTGTGCCGAAGGTTGTCGGTACCCCGGCACCGGGAACAATCATATTTTCGGTATCTCGCTGGTACCAGTCAAAAGTCAACCCCAATCGATTACTAAAGAAACGGGTATCTATACCCAGGTTAAGGGTGGTGATATCCTGCCAAGTAATCGATGCCGAAACTGCTGCCGGAGTACCCACAAAATAGGTGCGCTCCCCGGTTGCATCGATCCATGTGGTTTGGCTTGGATCCATCGTCGCAACGTACAGCGAGTTGGGAACCGTCTGATCGCCGATCGAGCCCCACGACCCACGGAACTTGGCGAGGTCGAGCCAGGACTGCGTACCTTCCATAAAGGCTTCCTCACTGAGCACCCATCCCGCAGAAAACGAGGGAAACCAACGCCACTTCAGATCCGTGGGGAATTTCGAAGAACCATCGTACCGCAGGTTTGCTTCCAGCAGGTACCTGTTTTTATAGGCATAGTTCACCCGGCCAAAGTAACCCAACTGGGCTTCCCAAAAGGCATCCCCACCGCTGGTCTGCGTACCGATGGCATAAGCGAACTGTGGATTGACAATGTCAATTAGGTTTGTGCGGTGCGACCATTGTGATTGGATATCGTCGGTTACCCGGTTTAATCCCAATAGGAAGCCGAAATCGTGGCCGCCATCAAGGTTCAGGTCGTATGTGGTAACCACATTGACTGTATGCTTATATTGGTTGGCCGCTTCGCGGCTAAAATGATCCGGATTGCTTCCATCGGAGGTATACCGCCGGTAATTCAGGTCGTATGCAAGCATCGCGTCTGGTGCAGTAGCTGGCACTACTGCCCCCGTGGCATCTACGTAGACCGGATTGCCTGCTTCATCGAAGCGTTGGGCAGCTGCCGACCACGAGTCTGCGGCTGTATACTTGGTGCCCGGTCGGTTCCAAAGGAACTCCTCGTTGGAGAAACTGTAGTCCAGGTCAACTTTCCAATTGTCGGTGATGTTTACGGTCGTTCCTGCATTGAGGTTGATGTAATTGCGCAACAGGCTCGCCGTATTGGCGGCGCGGACTTCGCTCTCCGGGCTACGGATGGGGTTGCCATATTCGTCGTTGCCTAAGGGGTACGTTGGCGCCCAGCGGTAAAGGTATAACCATGGGTCGGCCGTTGTTGAGTTGGTGGCATAGGGATATTGCTTGTTGCGGCGTGTGAAAATGGCTCCACCTCTCACGGTGACATACTTACTGACATCGCTAGTGACCCGCAGCGACCCGTTATACCGGCTGAAGCTATCTTCCTTCGCGGGTTTAAGCATACCGCTTTGATCGATAGCGGCAAGCCCGATATTGAACGACGTTTTTCCTGTCGTTCCACCCACCGACAGGTTATGTTGCTGTGTGGGTGCCCACTCACGGATCATGTATTCGTAGGGATCATAGGTACGGTAACCGTATTTCAACGTCGGGTCGCCCGGATCAACGTACCAGTCGCGACCGAATACGGTGGGATCGCCCGGGCCGATGGTGTTGCCGTACTTTTCTTTCCATCGGACCGCTTCTTCGTAGCTGTCGCGGTCCACCCGATAGAAGGCACCCGCATACTGCGGGCCGCCGACGCGTTCAAATGCTTCAACCGTATACCGCAAGGAATTTACATCGGCCATCTCAAACCGCTTCCACGGATTCTGGAAAGCGAAGTTATTCGTATAGTTGACGTTTATCCGGTCGCTTCCGGCACCTGTTTTCGTGGTAATCAAAATCACACCAAAGGCAGCCTTTGCACCATAGATCGACGATGCGGCAGCGTCCTTTAGCACAGTGATTGACTCCACATCATTCGGATTGATCACTTGGATACTCGGAATCTCCACATTATCCAATAGGATTAAAGGTGCCGCACCGCCTTCGAAAGACGCAAATTGGCCACGGATGCGGATAACGGGGTCTGAACCGACTTCCCCGCTGGGAATCGTGATGCTTAATCCCGGCGCTGCTCCTTGGATAGCTCGGCCCACATCTGCAATCGGACGCGCCTCCAGGTTTTCCTTAGCACTGATGGTGGATACCGCACCGGTAAGGTTGCCCCGTCGTTGTGTGCCATAGCCCACAACAACCACTTCATCAATGCTGCGATCGGCAGCCTGCAGGGTCACCGTAATGGCGGTGGAAGTCACTTCCACATCTTGCGATGCAAAGCCAATCATGGAAAAGCGCAGTGTACTGCCCATGGCGGCGGAAATCGAAAAATCACCATTTTCGTCGGTACTTGTGGCTGCTTGGCTGCCGACTACCGTAACACTGACACCCGGCAACGGCCCTTCCGGTCCCGTTACCGTTCCCCTAACCGTCTGCTGCATCGCCGCATCAGATGGGCTTGCTGGCATTGCGTCCGTTGCTCCCGAACGGTCGAGCATCGCTTTCGCTCCGGTTGAACCGAAGGCCCAAAGCATCACGCTCAACGCAATCATCATCGAGAATCGTACTGATTTTCTCATTTTCTTAAGCGTTTAGTTAGTTAATGCGATATAATTAGGTATGAAAAAGTTATTCGAAATCCGGGTATAATAAATAGTGCTTACGCATGGCTTTGTATGCGGCTAAGTCGGCTGCCCAGGAATCCCGGATTTCCGTTTCGGTTTGCCCAGCAATGATCTGCTTGCGCAGTTCGTCCGTGCCCGCTAACTTGTCGAAAAACTCCGGACGCGAGAAAAACGTATCCTTAAACGGCGCCTTCTCGTAGAAATCGATCAGGTACTTGAGCGTAAAGATCTGCTCTTGGGGGTCTAGCCCGCGAAAGTCCAGCCCATAGCATTCCTTGCCCTGCTGCTCTACATGTGCGGCCATGCCGGGGCGTGTGCCGGGCGTGAATGTGAACTCGCCGAACACTGGATCGGGGTAGCCCAGTACTTGGAAGGGCCAATCCGTACCACGGCCCACGCTGATGTCTGTTCCTTCAAACAGGCATAACGACATATATAGGCGCACCGATAGTTGGTTTGGCAGACTGGGCGACGGAATAACCGGCAGCTCATAAGGCGTGCTGTGGTCGTAATTTTGCACGGGGACGACCTCCAGGTCACACTGGGCACCATCATCGAGCCACCCTTCGCCATTGATCATTTTGGCCAATTCACCCACGGTAAGTCCATGGATCATTGCGATCTTGTGGTAGCTTACATTCGATTTGAATTTATCGTCTTTACGAACCGGTCCATCCACTTGGTCGCCGTTGGGATTTGGACGGTCCAACACAATCAATTTTGTTCCGTTGCTCACGCACAGCTGCATCACACGATGCATCGATGTAATGTAAGTATAAAACCGCGCTCCCACATCTTGAAGGTCAAACAACATCACATCGACGGACGCAACGATGGAGTCAGCCTTTTCATTCTTGCCATATAATGAGTGCAATGGCAAGCCCGTTTGCTGATCGATGTCATTGGCAACCTTCTCGCCCCGTTCAATATCGCCCCGAAAACCATGTTCGGGCGCAAAGGCAAACTGAAGGTCCACACCTTCTTCCAGCAGCACATCCACAAGGTGGCGCCCGCCCACTACCGAGGTCTGATTGCCCATCATCCCTACCTTCTTATCGGCAAGCAAAGGCAAATACCGGTCGAGCTGCTCGGCACCGGTACGTATCGTGAGTTCCTGAATGCTATCAGCAGCATCGCTATCGCGGTGTTGCGCATTGCCACCACATGACCATGCAGATACCAGGGGAAGCAACACCAAAGCGAAAAACCGCCAATATTTTACGCTGTTCTCAGTAGCCGAAAGAAAATTCATATTCCGCGTAATAAGGTTTATACTAAAATTGGATATACAATGTTAAGTAATATATTTTAAATAATTGCATGTTTTTGCATGTTTTTTTAAATAAACATGCAAACAGACAACATTTACAGTTTAACACCTATTTCCAAGCAATTGTTTTACAACTGAATAAAAAATATAAGACATTATTACTAATCGTAGAATTGCGACTTTATGCGCATATATACAGATTTCAGATACTACAAAAAAGCCTGCATCCAATACGGAATACAGGCTTTAATCCAGCTTTCATTATCAAACCCAGCCAAGGTTGTCACCAAAGATGCTGACCGCGCACCATCGTTTACCGACTACTTACCTCGCTTAGAAATCGGCTCACGCCATCCACAATACTTCCGGCCACCTCATCGTGGAATTGCGGGTCAAGCAACCGCTCTTCATCGGCCGGATTGGAAAGGAACCCCACCTCCACCAGTGCCGTAGGTAATTCAGTAGGCGCGTTCAGCGTGAAATTAAATCCGCCCACATTGCCGAAATCGGCAAGCCCAAGTTTCCGCATTTCTGTGAGGATATATTGCGACAGTGGGCGATAAGCATGGTGGCGGTAGTAGGTGGAGACACCTTGTACCATCGGATTGCGGGAAGAATTGCAATGGATACTGATCAACAGATCCGCGTCTGATTCCCGGAACCTGCGCAACCGGTAGCTATTATTGACCGACTGGTCGCGCGTACGGGTCATGATCACCGCACTGCCTGCCCGTTCAAACGCGGCTTTCAGCTTCAACGCCATCGCCAGGTTGAGGTCTTTCTCCACCACACCCGTCATGCCCGACGCTCCCCGGTTGCTGCCCCCGTGGCCGGCATCCACAGCGATGGTAAAACCCTGCAAGTCGAGCGTACTGGGCTGTGGCTTCACCCGGATAACCAGTCGGTTGCCTTCATAACCTACCTGATATCCCCACAGCTGCTTGTCCTTCAATTCGATGAATACGCGGAAGACTTCTTTATTTATTTGCTCATACCACACGTTCTCGATAGCCACAAGGCCTTCTTTCTGTGTGATCCAGTTGCTGTTTGAAACGGCCCCGTAAATATCGACCACAATGCGGGTGGGGTGTTGCTGCACCACATGGGTGTAAGGGAGCCGCTCGTCCAAACCGATGCGCACAAAGTCAAACGTGCTGTCTGACGTTACCGACCAGCTTCCTGTCAGCGAATAAGGGCGGAAATATGCACCCTGCTGCAGGCGCACATTATCCACGGGAATGTAAGCCTGTGCCTGCTCAGAAAGCCGCACCCGGTACATGTCGTTCGTCCGGCCGGTTATCTCCAGCTTGACCAAACTATCAAGAAAGCCCATTTTGGCCCCTCCCAGCCGGTCGGACCCGAGCCCATAGTACAATGGCGCGTGGCCGCTCGTGGTGAGCCCCGTTAATACATGCGGCTGGTTCAGTACTGTAATCCGTTGGGTACTGGCTGCGGTAACCGTTTTTTGGTTGGATTTGTCGCGAAGGTAAAACGACACTGATGAATCGGCAAGGCTATCCGACGGGTTGACGATGTATTCGCCACGGTAGATACCGGCCACACCCACCGCTGTTGTGTCAACTTCAAAAAGGGGAATACCTTTGTAAAAAGTAGCTTCCATGCCCGGCGTTGCTTTCATCTCCACCTGCAAAGGGTCGCCGGGTTGTAACCAACAATCTCCCCCGGGCAATATCCGAACATATTCAATGGAAAAACCCGCCGTAGGTTGTAGCGGAGCCGGCTTTTCAAAGACCACCACCATCCGTTTGCGCAAGGTGTCGGCACCCGACACATGCCATACTTGGAATTCGTTGGCCCCTTCCTGTAACGGCAATGGCGCAGCAAACACGCCTGTGTTGTAAACCGGCACTTCGACACCATTGAGGAACAAGGCCCCCGAAGGATCGGCAATTCCACGGAAATATGCCGGCGTATCGGCTACAACACTACTGTCTTTCATTGGCGAAGTCACCTTCAACCGCGGCTGTTGTTGCCCATGCGCAGCAGACAAACCTATGCTGTCCATAAATAAAATGCATACGCAAAATGCGCCGGCGCATCGCTTCAATCTATTTTTAAACCGTATAGGGTACCCGAAAATAGCTAACATACCAGTAGTCTTTCCCATTTGTATTAAGTTGGTTTACTTTTAGTAAAGCAAGGATAAGCAAAACAGTCGAATTTCTTAACCCAAACTTTTTCCCTAAACTTGCATAATGGAAGCTGCGTCATTGTATCCTTATTTCCGTAAATATCCGGCTATCAGCACAGATACCCGCAATATACAACCCAACAGTCTCTTTTTTGCCTTGAAAGGCGAGCGCTTCAATGGCAATCGATTTGCAGCGCAAGCGCTCGAAAAGGGCGCCAGCTATGCCATCGTCGATGAGCCACAGGCCGACGGTGACGAACGCTATCTGTATGTCTCCGATGTACTTATTGCGCTCCAAGCGTTAGCTCGCTATCATCGCAGCCAGCTCCAGATACCGGTAATTGGCATTACCGGCACCAATGGCAAAACAACAACCAAAGAACTAATCCAGGCCGTATTGTCGCAGCAATTCCATACGTATGCCACCAAGGGCAACCTGAACAACCACATCGGCGTGCCATTATCCGTCCTTTCAATTTCCCCGCAGACGGAAATCGCGATTATCGAGATGGGGGCCAACCATGTGGGCGAAATCGCGTTCCTCTGCGAGATTGCCCGCCCCACGCATGGACTCATCACGAATGTCGGCCGAGCGCATTTGGAAGGGTTTGGAAACTTCGAGGGCGTCAAGAAAGCAAAAGGTGAACTGTATGATTTCCTAGCGGCACAAAGGGGTACGCTGTTCCTGCAAAATGACAATCCCACGCTCCGCGAAATGGCAGCAGCCCGGTCGGGGCAACAACTGGTTACCTACGGCTTTTCACCGGAAAACAGCGTTTCGGGCGAACTGATTTCAGCGGACCCATTATTGCATATCCAATGGACCACACCCGACAGTGATGGCCATCACGCCGTCCATACCCAACTGACGGGCGCTTACAACACCGAAAATATCCTTGCGGCCATCTCCATTGCCCGACATTTTGGCGTACCACCGGAATACATCAATCGCGGAATAAGCGAATACACACCCACCAACAACCGGTCACAACTCACCAAGACAGAACACAACACCCTCATCTGCGATTATTACAACGCCAATGCCAGCAGCATGGCGGCCGCACTTGAAAATCTGCGCACATTGCATGCAGACCAGAAAGTCGTTGTACTCGGCGATATGTTTGAAATGGGCGACGACACGCATGAAGAACACCGCAAAGTGGTGGAAGCGGCCCTTTTGGTACAAGCAGTTCGTACACTATTCGTGGGGAAAGCGTTTTACGAGCACCGGCAGCAAGCCGGGGCCGAATTTTATGAAACCACTGCGGCGGCGAAGGATGCCCTCACGCAGCAGCCTATTCAAAACGCATTGGTGCTTTTGAAAGCATCGCGTGGGATGGCCTTCGAAAAACTGGTCGATGCACTGTAAACGCTGTCCGCTACCGCACATTAAGTGTTCGATATCGAACAGTTTGATTTTGTAATACATCACAAAAACCTGCGTAAAAGCCAGTTATATTTTTGGCACGTCATTATATAGGTAATGGCCAGTGCCCAGTGGTGGGCGGCAAGTCATGGTCTAGAAAAGAAAATGGATAGAGCACTACCCAAAAAACGATGGAACAGTAAACGTATTACGTTAGTAGCCGGTGGGGCGGCTATCTTAGCACTTATATTTGCCAGCTATTACTTTACCTCCGGCAACGCCCGGCTCAACGTGAATGCCGAGCGAATCACCATAGCCGAAGTAAGGGAAGATTCTTTCCGCGAATTTATTCCAGTGAATGGCACCGTATTGCCGATCACCAGCATCTTTCTTGACGCATCAGTTGGTGGCCGGGTGGAAGAGAAGTTTGTGGAAGATGGTGCCAGGCTCAAAAAGGGAGACCCCATCATGCGGCTCTCCAATACAGACCTCGAATTGAGTTTGGTTACGCAGGAAACGCAGGTATACAACAACCTCACCCAGATGCAGATCGCCCAGACGGCCGCACAGCAAACATCCATCGCTAACCGCAACCAGATGGCGGATGCAGAAAATGCGCTGAAAGAAGCTAAGCGGGTCTACGATCTCAATGAAACCCTCTATAAAAAGAAGGCCGTGGGCAAACAGGAATACCTGCAGGCGAAAAACAATTACGATTATCAGGTGGAGCGCATCAAGCTCACCCGCGAAAACATTGCACAGGACTCTATCCGCAGCGCCCAAACACTCGAACAAAACAAACAATTGTATGCCAGCGGGATGTCTGCACTCGAATTGATGCGGCGTAAGGTGGGCGACCTTATTTTGAGGGCCCCGGTTGAGGGGCAGCTCACTTCGTTCGACGCAGAAATCGGGCAAAGTAAAAACCCTGGTGAACGCCTCGGCCAGATCGATGTACTCACCGGTTTCAAGGTGCGGGCCGATATTGACGAGCACTATATTTCCCGTATCTATCCCGACCTTGAAGGGGAATTCACCTTCGCGGGAAAAAGCTATAAACTCGTCATCAAGAAAGTGTATACTCAAGTGACTAGCGGGCGCTTCCAGGTGGATATGGAGTTCATAAACGAGGTACCCGAAGGCATCCGCCGCGGCCAGACGCTGCAAATCCGTCTCGCCCTCAGTGACGAAACAAAGGCTATCCTGCTTGCCAAAGGCGGCTTCTATCAGCAAACCGGGGGCAACTGGGTATTTAAACTTACCGAAGATGGAAAAACAGCCTACCGCGTGGATGTACAGCTCGGCCGCCAAAATCCGGACTATTATGAAGTCATCAGCGGACTGGAACCGGGCGATAAAGTAGTGACTTCAAGCTATGAAACGTATGATCGGGTGCAAGAGCTCAATATAAGCAACTGATTGCGCGCTCAACACCCATAACGATAGCAACAATGATAAAGAACTATCTGAAAATTGCCTGGCGCAACCTCGTACGGAACAAAGTATACTCCTTCATCAATATCCTCGGGTTGAGCGTGGGCATGGCCTCGTGCATGCTCATCCTCATCTGGATAGCGAACGAGGTAAGCCATGATCAATTCCACGAAAAGAAACATCGCATCTACATCGCAAACAACCGGGATGTCAACGAAGGCATGGTCAATGCGTGGAACTGGACGCCAAATATCATGGCATCCTCCCTCAAGCAAGACTATCCCGAAGTGGAAGACGCCGTACGGGTTGATGCCGGCAACACCTTCTTATTTTCCGTCGGTGACAACAAGCAAAAGCACTCGGGTGCCTTTACCGATCCGGGGTTCCTCACCATGTTCAGCTTCCCGCTTAAACAGGGCGACCCCATTACGGCTTTAAATGAACCCCACAACATTATCTTAACCGAAAAACTGGCCACCTCACTGTTCGGCGATGCCGATGCCATGGGCCAAATCATCAAAATAGACAGTAACGACCAGTTTACCGTAACGGGTGTCATGGCCGACCTACCCAGCAATACCCGGTTCGACTTCGATTACCTGCTGCCGTGGAACTACAGCGTCAACCTCGGCTGGCGCGATAGCTCCTGGTCAAACAATACCCTGCAAACCTACGTTTTGCTGAAAGAGGGCGTATCGCATCCCGCTTTTGACCAAAAAATCAAAACCATCACCAAAGACCACCTCGCCGACAACCCCTTATATAGTAAGCGTGAGGTATTTACCCAACCAATTACGGAAGCCTGGCTATACTCCAAACAAGAAAACGGCCACTATACCGGTGGGCGCATTGAAATGGTTCGACTGTTCGCTGTCATCGCCGCATTGATCCTCGTCATCGCCTGCATCAATTTCATGAACCTCAGCACGGCCCGGAGTGAAAAAAGGGCGAAAGAAGTGGGCATCCGCAAGGTAGTCGGCGCACAAAAGCGACTGCTGGTTGGCCAGTTCCTTGGCGAAAGTATCCTCTTGGCGTGCATTGCTTTCATTTTCGCGTTGATTGCCGTCGTATTGGCCCTGCCCGCCTTTGGCAACCTCGTGGGCAAGTCGCTGCATATCGCCTTCGGCAACCCGGTGTTCTGGCTTTTGTCGCTCGCCTTCATCGCCATCTGCGGCCTTCTTGCTGGCAGCTATCCGGCATTCTACCTATCGGCTTTCAAACCCGTCAGCGTGCTGAAAGGCCTTTTCAAGCGTAGTGGTGCGGCCGTAAGCCCCCGCAAGGTGCTCGTAGTGGTACAGTTCAGCTTTGCCACCATTCTCATCATCAGCACCATTATCGTATCGCAGCAAATCAAACATGCCCAGTCGAGAGACAGTGGTTACAACCGCAATGATCTGGTGTACATCGCGATGGAAGGCGACATCCAAAACAAGTACCCGCTTATCCGCGACGAGTTGATCAGCAAGGGAGCGGTCATAGCAGTAACCAAGTCGATGAGCCCCATCACCACCCGTTACAGCGACAGCTGGGGCTGGAGCTGGACGGGCAGCACCGAAGAAGACAAACGCATCGATTTTATCCGGATGGCCGCTGATGCCAACTTTGTCAAAACAATGGGCGCCACCTTAAAGATGGGCAGGGATATCGATATATACAACTACCCTGGCGACTCGTTATCCATTGTGCTCAACGAAACGGCTGTGAAGATGATGCACCTCGAAGACCCGTTGAACACCATCCTGAAGGCCGATGGCGAAGACTGGCGCGTGGTGGGCGTGGTGAAGGATTTTATCTATGAATCGCCCTATGACAACGTACAACAGTTAGTAGTTTTCGGACCGGCATCTTGGTTTACCACCATGCACCTCAGGTTAAACCCGGCCAACACTACGCAGCATAATCTCATGCTGACCGAGCAGATATTCAAAGCACATAACCCGCAATACCCGTTTAGCTACCATTTTGTAGACGAGGTCTATGCCCGCAAATTCCAGGAAGAACAACGGGTGGGCACGCTGGCCGCATTGTTTGCAGGCTTGACCATTTTCATTTCCTGCTTGGGCTTGTTCGGGCTGGCTACCTTCACGGCGGAAAGCCGGATCAAGGAAGTAGGGGTGCGGAAGGTGCTCGGTGCTTCGGTGTTTAACGTAACAGCCCTATTGTCCAAGGACTTTTTGAAACTCGTGCTGATTTCATTCTTAATTGCGTCTCCCATAGCATGGTATGCGATGAGCAAATGGTTATCCGGCTATACGTATCGCGTAGATATCGCATGGTGGGTATTCGTACTGGCCGGCGTGTTATCCATTTTCATATCGCTACTGACAATCAGTTATCAAGCAATAAAAGCCGCGGTGGCGAATCCCGTAAATAGCCTCCGGAACGAATAAGGAATTTGGTGCTCCCCACTGCGAAAACGGGATGGTACAGGTTGCCATAACCCGTTTGTTGGACTAAGTTTGAGCTTCCTCGAACAGACGGAGGTATCGGACACCTCCATGCTATCGATTAAACACTAAAAGATTTAACCATGGAAAAAGGTACAAGCAATTCCGCCTTACTCATCGCCGCTGCATTTTTCGTTTTCATCGTTTTTTCCCTGAAGGCCCAACAGGCCGCCGCCCAAAATGATGCGGAACCTACCTATAAGCGGACGAGCTATACCGGCGAATCAACGGTATTGGAAAACGCTTTCGCCACGTTGAAAATCTTTAAACGGATAGATGGATGGGCCTGGGGCGAGCTATCAACCGCATCCGGTAAAACGATGGCTGTACTGGACCATTTGGGGGAGATCATGCTCCGGGATCAGGACATCCCCATGCGACTTACCGCAGACACTTTCCGGCGGACATCCGGGCCGGAGGGCGAATCCATCCATTTTGAAGTGAGATCGATTGTAGTGCGCGAAAAATTGCAGGGCACGTCGTTCGAGGAATGGATGAAATACCCATTTACCGAGCCGGCATTGGTGGGCGAGGTAACCATTACATTGGCTGCCGACAAACCCGTGGTGCAGGTAAAACACAGGTTGACCGCCACCGGAAATTACTACGCACAATACATCCGTGGGCCATGGCTTAAGGTCGGTGAAGGATCTTTCGGGATAGAAAAAGACGACTCTATATTTCCCGGTGTGGAGTGGACCATCGATAATGAATGGTCCAGTGGAACCGATTATTTCAAGGACCCCTGGGCCCTTCGCGTGGCTCCGCACCCGAATCAAGTAACCATTCCCTTGATGGCGCTGAGCCATGAAGGTACAGGTATTGGATTGTCGTGGAAACCGACTCAAATAGTAACCCGTTGGTTCAACTATCGGTCCCACATCCCGCAACCGGTATTTGCGACACCCAATTTCGTAGACCGCATGAACAACAACCTGATGGGCTTGATGATACCGGACGCGACCGTGGAGGGCCACGAAAATGAAGTGTATTCATCGCTACCGCTTGAGTTACGGGTTGGGCAACAAATTAATTTCGACGCTGAAATCTGGCTGAGTGAGGGAAACAGCCTGGATGTAGTGACCGATTGGGTAAAGCGGAATGAGCTTCCCGAACCACCCGCACCAAAGTGGGGCTTCGAGGAAACCTTGGACCTCATCGCAAATGCATACAATACCCATTTCTGGCATGAAGGGAAGGGCTTCGGCATCCCTCAGAAAAACCAGATCGGCACGGGTGTACCCGGCTTTCTTGAGCGCTATGTAAACCAACATAAAGGCAGTAAATTGGCAAAAGAACTACGGGCCAAAATGGATTGGTGTTACCAGCAACGTAAGCAGCCGGGTAGCGAGCAGGATCGCCTGGACGCGCAGCGCAAACATGGCGATGAGTTGCTGGAAATCCAACGTGAAGATGGATCGTTCTATTTCGATCCCCATGGACGGCATTATCGAAAAGACGATTTCATTGTGGCGACGTCTTTCGTGGAGCCCATGGGACGGGAATTTGACACCGCTTTAGACATCGTCATCTTACCCGCTTTAAACCTGCTCGATATCGCCGAAACGACCGGCGACGATGTTTATCGGGATGCCGCACGGAAAGCGCTGGAATATGCCATGGATATGATGCGACCCGAAGGTGGCGACTTCTGGGAGACGCCATTGCATGCCGCGAATTTGCTAGCAGCCGGGCATGCCGCGGTGGCCTATTATGAGGGGTATAAGGTTTTTGATGATGAACGTTATAAAGAAAAGGCTATCTATTGGATGCGATCCATCATCCCATTTACACACTTATGGCAACCGATGAGCCACCACAGTATGATGTACAATACGAAGCCGGTACTGTCTTCGAGCGACTGGTATTTCGCGAATTGGGTTCGCGACCACGTACAATGGGAAGTGCTCTCCGTATTCCGTGACCTCACCGAGCGCGGGATCCAGTGGGGCGATGTGGACCCTGAGATTGATTGGCGGCAATTCCACAAAGGGATTACCGTGGCCGCTATTGAATGGATGGTGGTACATACCGACGACAGCTGGCGGCCACATAACGTGCCTTCCACCTTTGAAGACTACCAAAAAGGGGCATTTGACTACACGTACCCAGACACCCACAACAGTATCACGGGAAATTATGGCGGAATGTTTATCATGCCCGACCCGATAGCCGTCAATATATACGCCATATTGGACGAGCAGCAGAAGAAGTGATGTTATAAATCGGCAAACACGGTATCAGAGGTATACCGGTTTGCCTGTTTTTACCGACTCGTCGCAGGCTATGGCTATCCGCAGACTATCGATAGCATGTCGGGTCAGCTCCTCCAAGTCCAGGTCCGTGTGTATAGCTTCAAGGAAAAACCGTTGTTCACGGTTGCATAGTTCCTGGTGGTCTGGTTCATCAGCAAGGTCTATCCACTCATCGGCTTTCACAAAATCGTTGTTACCATCGATTGCCGCATGGTGTACCCGCAACGACTCTGTTTTGGTGTGGGCCGAGACATTGTCGGAATGGCCTATTGCACCGGCCTCCTTTGCTACGATGGAAACCGAGCCCTTCGGGCCAATCACATCTTTAATGAAAAAGGCAGTTTCACTGATCATTGGTCCCCACCCAGCCTCGTACCACCCCACAGAACCATCTTCGAATCGGATTTGCAGTTGCCCGTAGTTATAATTGTCTTCCGGAATATCGTCCGTTAGTCTGGCACCGATAGCATTGACCTGAACGGGTTTGCTCCCGGTCATCTGGCACATCACATCGATGTAGTGCACCCCACAATCGACAATGGGGCTCAAGCTTTTCATCAGGTTGCGGTGCACATCCCACATCCGGCCATGGCTCTGCTGGTTGAGGTTCATCCGCATCACCAGCGGCTTACCCAATTGTCCGCCCAATTTCACGAAGTGCTGCCAAGATGGGTGGTAGCGTAGGATATAGCCTACCACCAACTTCTTGCCCGTACGCCTCGCGGCTTCAGCCACCCGTTCTGCTCCCTCGACCGTGTCTGCCAATGGCTTCTCGATGAATACATGGCAGCCGTGCTCCATCGCCATAATAGCGTATTCCTCGTGGGTGTCTGGATACGTCGAGATGCATACCGCATCAGGCTTGGCAGCCTGCAACGCCGTGGTATAGTCGCTGTAGCATGGATAGCCACCTCCCAACCGCTCGTTTAACTGCTCCTTGCTGACGCCCCTGGCAACCAGCCCGCAGATCTCAAATCCATCCATATCGTGATAGGCCTGCGCGTGCGACGCGCCCATGTTGCCACAACCTACGACCAGTACACGCACCTTACTACCAGTTTGTTTCATTTCTTTTTTCCTTTGCTTATTTCTTATGCATTTTTTGGCAACATCTGTTGCTAACCCTCCCGCTCCTTCACCGGTTGGTCTCGGAACGAGACCAAGAATACAACCAGCACCACGGCAGCGATACCCGCCGGAACCAGCCAAACCCCTTGCCAATTGAACTGCATGGCCGACCCTTCCGGCAACATAAACCATTCGGTAATCAATCCCGAGATGTACGAACCAATCAGCATACCTATTCCATACGTTGCAAAGGTAATCAATCCCTGCGCAGAATTACGGATCCGGTCACCAGCCACGCGGTCCACATAGATCTGGCCGGACACAAAAAAGAAATCGTAGCATATCCCATGCAGCAGGATACCTAAATACAACAATCCCATCCCACTATCGGCATCACCAAACGCAAACAGTATATAGCGGACAATCCATGCGATAATCCCCATGATTAAAATCACTTTGATACCAAAGCGCTTGAAAGCAAAAGGTATAACGAGCAAAAATAGAAATTCCGAAAGTTGTCCTAAAGTCATCTTTCCGGCCGCATTCGAGATACCCAGATCATTCAAGAAGGGATTGGCAAAACTATAATAAAAAGATAGCGGAATACAGATTGCTAGCGATGAAAGAAAGAAGACCAAAAAGGATCGCTGCTTGAATAGCACCAGCGCCTCCTTCCCCAACACGGAACCTAAGCTTGCGTTCCCTGTCCGGTCCGGAGGTGTGTCGGGAAGTGTAAAGCTCACTAAGCCCAGTATCGCCGACGCGCCAGCAGCCATGTAAAACAGGGAAGCACTGCTTTCGATACCGAGATAACCCAACAACAGTCCGGCAATGATCCAACCGGCCGTACCAAACACCCGGATAAGCGGAAATTCCCTGCCCGCGTCTTTGAGTTGCCGGAACGTAACGGAATTCATCAGGGCCATCGTGGGTGCGTACAGCAGCGAATACAATAGCAGCAGCCACCAGAACGCACCATAATCGTCAGCCCGCGCCAACATAACCAATATCCCCGCTCCCAACAGATGCAGCACGCCGAGCACCCGTTGTGCTGCGAAATAACGGTCGGCCACGAGCCCCACAAATACTGGAGACAACGCCGCGGCAATAGAAAAGTTGGCATAAGCTGAGCCCACCTGTACAGCGCTTGCACCTAGTTGTTCGAATAGATAGGTTCCCAGCGTCACGTACCACGCGCCCCAGGTAAAAAATTCCAGGAACATGGCTAGTGAGAGGCGGGCTCGCAGCGATATCGACATAAAGGCCCCGTCTAACGGTTATAAAATTTCAGCCAATCGATGCTAAACAGCGCCTTATCTCCCGCATCACCATTTACAAACACAACGTAGAGGTCGTGCACATCATGGGTTTCGTCCACCGATCCCATCACCTCTTTCCAGCCATTTTCAGCACCGCTGAAATTACCTGCAGGTATTTCCAAACGGGAAACCACCGGTCCGCCGATACTATCCAGATGCACCTCAATCGTACCTCCAGCACCGCTGGCCTGCGCCCGATAGCCGATCCGTCGCACATGCGTCAGGTCAATGTCCCGGAAAGAAAGGTAACTTCCATTCTGGATTCCGTACACATACGACATAAAGGCCGTAGTAACTGTAGCAATCCGCACATTGCCAGCATCGAAATCTTCCGCTTGAAGCAACGGGTTGCGCAGTAGAATGTGATCATGTCCGTTCAAAGGTGGGATTCCGTTCGCCCCGTGGTCCGTATAACGGGCACTAAACAGGTACACGCCATCGGCGTCTCTCCCACTATGGCTATCAAGCCGTAATACGCCTTGGGGTGCCAACTGCTGCTGCCCTGCACCGAGTGACAGGATATAGCGGACCATTTCCCGTGCATCCTCCTCCGCTAATTCGGGGTGTGGCGACATTGCCCGCTCTCCCCAGTTGCCGCTACCGCCATCGATTATTTTGTTAACTAGTAGCCCCTCCGCCCCCGGGGTACCCCTATAGCGGGCTGCCACAGCCTGATAAGTGGGGCCTACCGATTCTTTGTCGATGGAATGGCAGGACTTGCAGTCCAGGCTGGCAATCAGCTGCTGCCCTTTCAGGTAACGCAGGCTGCTCGGATCCTGTCCGCCACTTAATACCAATGCGGCATCTTTACCATTGGGTATATACCCGAACGCCAGCGACACATCCGCTACGGATACACTGTCTTCCCTATCACTTGCCTCCACCGCATAATCCAGTGTACTGCCATCCCAATAAAAACTGCGATTGGCTGAAGTATGGATGTGGACCTCCGGCGGCGTATTGCCTACGTAAATCCGATTGGAAGTGGTTCCTTCACCGCCCTCTCCATCGCTTACGGTCAACTCCACATCGTAAATCCCTGGCTTAGTAAACGTATGGGAAACGGTCTCACCCTGCTTGTTTTCGCCTTCCACACGCCAACGGAAAGACAGCTTGTCTCCCTCGTCATGGTCAATGGATCCACCGGCCGATAGTTTTACCGTCAGTGGTGCCGCTCCATATTGCTTATCCATCTCAATGGAGGCGACCGGCCTTCGGTTTCCCTCCGCATATTCAATCCGAACCAAGCGAGCATTGGTATTCTTGGAGAACCAGTTCGTTCCGTACTCCAGCATATAAATGGCCCCATCCGATGCAAATTGCATGTCTACGGGTGCATCAAAGTTCCAGTGTTCCAGAAACGGCTCCATTCCCTTCAAATTTCCGCTTTCATCAAAACTTACCGCCATGACCCACCCACGAATCCATTCGTAGATGAAAAGCTTCCCATCGTAATAATCGGAAAGTTTATATGGTGCCTTCTTGAAATGTTTGCTGTAGTAGACAGGCCCCGCCATTGCCGTAGCTCCTCCATTGCCCACCTGCGGAAAGTATGTTGAGTTATTTTTCCCGTACCAAATCATCGCCGGCTTAGCCGGCGGCAGCTCCTTCAATCCGGTGTTGTTGGGCGATTCGTTCATCGGCTTCGATGGATCCTTGCCGGGACCGAGTTCCCCCGTCGCGTAATCGTATTTGCCGAAGATCTGGTTGTTGCCTAGGAAATATGGCCAGCCGTAGTATCCCGGTTCTCGCACCTGATTGATCTCGTCAAAGCTCATCAGCTCTCCATCAGAAGCCTTCATTTCCGTATCCGGACCGACATCCCCAAAATACAGATAGCCCGTTTCGTCGTCAATGCTATAGCGATAAGGGTTACGTGCGCCCATCACATAGATTTCCGGTCGCGCGCCCGCCGTGCCCTTTGGAAACAGGTTACCTTCCGGTATCGCATATCCCCCGCCGGGGAGAGGCTTGATCCGCAGGATTTTCCCCCTGAGGTCATTGGTGTTGGAGGCTGTAGCCTGATCGTCTGAAAGCTCCCTCCCCGGGCGCTCATCCACCGGCGTATACCCCGCTGTTTCTTCGGCGTTGGTATTGTCGCCCGTGGACAGGTAGAGATTACCTGCCCGATCAAACTTGAGGTATCCCGCTGAATGGCAGCAGTAGATACGCTGCGTGGGGATTTCCAAGATCACCGTTTCCGTCGACCGCAGTAGGCTATCGTTCCGGAACTCCATCCGCGATAGCCTGCTCACTGCCTGCTCACCCGCCACCGCGTAGTAGAAATACAGCCAGTGGTTCTTCTCGTAATCCGGATCGGCAACAACCCCCAGCAGTCCGTCTTCGATACCGCTGAACACCTCGAAATTGGCCACGGCGCGGAGTTCCTTTGTAGCATCTTTGTATAATCGCACCCCGCCCTTGCGCTCCACGAACAGCACGTCATTGCCCGGGAGGATGACCATCTGCATCGGCTCATCGAGCCCTTCGGCAAGCACCGTGCGCGTATAGCGGGTGCTATCGGGAGCGGTTGTTGATTCATTTTTTCCATTGTTTTTGCAAGAGGGAGCAATCATCAAGACGGATGCTACTAAGAGAAGAATGGCAGGAGCTTTAAACTCGAACGACATTATTTTTGTTTACTTAAATTAATCTTTAGGTGAGTTAGCGGACCAACCGTCGGAAACCTGTGGAAGAACCCTTCCCGTACCCGATCATCGCCGGTTCGGCTGGTGGCAGTTACACATGATCATCAACTATTTTTTTGATCAATTACAGCTAGCAAGGTAAGGAAATTATCTACCAGAAAGCCTTCATATCCCCAGCACTCCCCATCCCATGATTTCCAGTCCTTCGTCATGTCACTACCCGGACAATGTCCCTGGAAATTCCCTTTTTTATAGCTTTCCAACATAGGCATCAAGATCATCTCTGCCTCCCTTTTCATACCCAATTTATAAAGAGCATGGATCGTATAATAGGCATAGCACCCTGTTGCACCACCATTTTCGTAAACCTGAAATGCCCCATACCCAAACCTCTTGTCGGTATCTGTATAATCTTCCTTTGGAATGGGCAATAAATTCCCAGGCAGCCCTAACCCAAAATCTGTAAATCCTACCGTTTTCATTTTATCAAGTATCCGTCTCATGATCTCTACCCCTTTTTTTTCTTCAATAAGCCCATAGCTGATTGCTACACTATTTACAAAAACAAAATAATAATCATGCAAGCGGCCATCCTCACTTCTCCATCCTGCCAGCACTCCAGTTTCCGGGTTATAAAAGCTGTTAAAATAATTCGCCTTAAGCTTGGCGGCAAAAGCGCTGAAATACTGATCATCCGCTGTCTTTTCTAACAGATGTGCGAGTTTTGCCAACAATACACAGGAACGATATGCGAGGGCATTTGAATACGCATCATCGTGTCCGAAACCAATGGTGTCCCACCAGTTTGCAGGCCGCTTTATACCATTCCAACTGCCCGAATTACCGGATAATCCATACTCTATGATTCCATCGTTATTTCTATCGGTAGCGATCATTTTGGTCGCCCAATCCCGGATATGCTTATAATTTGCCCGGCCCCAGTCCAAATCCCCCGTATGCATAATATAGTTGCAGGCAGCCATGATCACAGCGGGAGCCGAATCGCAGGAATCATACTCACTCTGCCATCCTCCTGCCTTATTCATGTATCCCACCTCACCATATCCTTTCATTCCGCCGAAATACCGGTTCAGCGAAGTACGCACCAAATCCATCGCAGACACCCCTTCCACCAGCTCCGGAGTATGCTGTGCCATCTCTGCATATAAATAAAGCGTAAAGGTACACGCGTCACTGGCAGAATTATTTGCCAGGGAATAAATCCGCGGATTCATTTGGAAAATATTAATGAAGTTGCGCCTGAACCCATCAAACCGGGTATCATTGCGGATCATATCCAACTCGGGATAAATAGCAACCGATTCAAACGAATAGGTGATTTCTTTATAGCGCTCATCAGCCGCGGGAAAAGAAAGCTTTACAAAAGGATTACCGGTATACCTGTAGGCATCATACAACAATGTGACGGAAGGATTATCACAGTATACACGAAAACTTCCCATACCTGGAAAATGCAATACGCAGGGAAATTGCATTACATTTTTTTCTTCCATTATCCCCAGTACCGTACAATAGTTCACTTTCTGCGCAAAAGTGATTGTAAAAGGTAAAGCATATTCGTTGTTTTCATTCCATTGTGTCTGCAGCGAAAACGACCGTGGCAATGCGCTGCACTTCCACAGGGGAATATCCGACCGTTTTGTTTTTGAAAAATAGGCAATGCTATCCCGTTCGATACGACCTTCATAGGCGTTCTGCTCAGACGGATTCGTTCCTAAAATGGTATTGACCGATAGCATACCACCACCCAGACTGTCTGTCGAGAAAAAAGTAAATACGGGTCGGTTCTTTTCTAGCTGGATTTTGAAGAATGGGGATCGGTAACCAAAAGTGTCATTATTTGTAAAAACAGCTAAGGATTCTGGTAGGCTTAAGGCGACGCCAGCCATTGCCGATTGCTGAATGAACGCTCTTCTTGTGATCATAGCCGAATTATTTTATCTGGGAATATTGAACCCCGTCGGTACGTTGTTGTGCTAGCGCCCGTTCCATATTAGCAGGGGTATTACACAACCATAGCAAATCAAAACCAATCGCTTGTTGTTGCTCTATTTGTTGTTCTATCACCTTTTCCAACTGCTTTCTTGACAAGCCTGAATAATTTAAAGGAATGTACCATAAGGTGCCCTGCATAACTGGTCTGGTCTTACGACCGGGTTGTATTTCATTAGGGACTGTTTCATAATACGTTTTATATGACTCATAGGCTTCCAAGCGATCTTTGTGATCTATTGGCGAACCACCCACATCATTTAAGTATGCACCCACTACTTCTTCAGTTGGGTTCATAAGTGGATAATAGCCCCAGTTAACGATGCTCTCACCGTACTTTGAAGCAAGCTCAAGCTTCTGTGATAACCAGTTTATTTCCGTAAATACCCGCCATTTTTTAGGTCGATGTTTTTCCTTCTCCATAGCCAGCGCCTCAGACCAATCGTTAACATCTGCCTGCCCGGTCTCTACATTTAACCAGAATTTAGTTCCTGCACTTTCGCAAGCTCTTGAGAATGCAGCAAAAAACGGCTCCCTTTCGGCTAAGGTGTAAAATGAAAGATGCTCTGCTCCTGAATCCTGTAGCATCAGGATATCTATACCGGTCTCTTCGAGCGTGGCTGACCACCATTGCTCATATTCAAAAGGCTCCAGGTACTCGTACCCACGTAGTTCGTCTTTATCCAGCAAGAAGAAGGGGGAAATAGTGACCATACTCCCTGGTCGGACACGATGGCATTCATCAACTATAGACTTCCATACTTTTCGCCAAAAAACAGATTTTTCCGTTTCAGTAACTTTAATCGGATTGATCTCGTTGTTCAAATACCATCCCCAAAAAGAGGGGTGTTGACCGTATTGTTCATGATACGCCGATACATACTTTTTGGTTTTCGTTACCAAACTATCAGCACTGATCTTTCCATACCAATCGCCGCCCGACATATTTAAATCACTTATTACCCTCATACCCTTTTTATCGGCAACCGTATATATTATTTCTAAAATATCCGGCTCGTTATTTTCTGCTGTAGTTATACAGGACGCACATATGGACAAGACGATCAGGGAGATGACGGTGTATTTAATACTCTTCATTATTTCGATTTTTTGCTAATGGGTTATCTTGTTCGTACTGCGCACGGTACTATTACCTCGAATTGCTATTCAATCTTGATGGCTGACGAAGGTAAAGGTATACTCCCCCGACGTCAGGTCTATTACTTTCATATCGTCAGTTTCTCGAATAATGTTGATGCGAGCTGTGCTTTGTCGAATCGCTTTCCCACCCTCTCGCACTTCTCCTTGTCTGCCCAGAGGCAGGAAAACCGTGGCCGTCGTATTATTCGGGATTTTCACTTCCCAGTGAATATGCTTTCCCTCCCGCTTCCAAGACGATTTAATGTTTCCATAGCGGGATTCATGATGTACGTCTACCCAATCGAGATCCTCCGGAAAAATAGGGTTCAAATTCACGTGCTTGAAACCCGGGCGGTCTTCGTCAATACGTAACCCGCCCAGCGCCTTATAAAACCAAGCACCCACATCGCCAAAAAACGGATGGTTTCTCGAATTTTCCCCGTCCCACCGTTCCCATAAAGTGGTGGCCCCTTGTTCTACCCAATAGCCCCAGCTAGGATAAGTCCGCTTACTTACAATCCGGTATGCAACATCGGCATGGCCATTATCCAACAACGCATTAATAAGGTATTTGGTACCCAAAATCCCGCAGTCCAAGTGATAGTTGTTGTTTTTGACCAAATTAACCAATGCATCAACTGTTTCGGTCAAGTACTCACCGGCTAATCCCTGATACACGGCACAAGATAGTGCGGTTTGACTCCCATTTCCATAAATCCCATTCCCGCGATAAAATTGCCGATTGAACGAAGTTTTAATGTCCGCTGCTAATCGCGCATATTGGGTCGCAGCGTCGGAGTCGCCAAGTAATGTTGCCATTTTCGAGAGGATTTCGGCACCTTTGAAATAGTATGCTGTCGACGTAATCTCAGCGGGGGTTTCCGTCTTTGCCGGGCACCAGTCGCCCAGCCCCCAAGCTACGATGTGGTGCTCATTTGCCTTGGTAGCAAGGAAGTCGATATAACGCCGAATTGATGGATACTGCTTTTCAATGATCGAAACGTCTCCGGTATATAAGTAAGTATACCAAGGAATTAAAAATAGCGAACAATCCCACGCGGGGCCATTGCCGAAGAAGTACCCCCATCCAGCAGTGGGGACAATGCCCGGCACCTCACCCGACGGTCGCTGTTCATCGGCAATGTCTGCAAGCCACTTTGTATAGCCGTGGGCCACATCATAATTATAAAAAGCCATCTCAGCCGCGAGGTGTGCATCACCCATCCATCCGTTCTTTTCCCGATGGGGACAATCCTCCGGATAGCCGTGGAAATTGGTGAGGAAGGAATTCTGTGTATTCGCATGTATGGTATTCAGCAACGGGCTGGACGTGTTGAAAGAACCTACTGGGCTGAAATCCGTGTGTACCACCATCGCGGTAATGATGGCGTCAGCGACACCTTCAGACAGGCCTGTGACTTCCATATATTGGAAACCGTGATACGTAAACCGAGGGCTCCAAATGTCCTCGTCCGTACCTGCGGCGATATATTTATCCGTCTGAAAAGGAGCGTCGTAAGCGTACATTCCGATATGCTCCTGATCAACGAGTCCATCAGGGGTAAGTCGCTCCCCATATTTTATCGCAACTTCAGTCCCAGCCGGAGCGGTGATTTTCAAGCGGACGTAGCCGGAAATATTCTTTCCCAGATCATATACGCGGTGCCCCGGTATTGGCTCGGTCATCGCTATCGGTTTAATTTCGGACAGCTCTCTTATGGGTGGCATCAGCTGGGGTTTTAATCTCCCTAGCGGCCCCACGACCAATTCAGCGGATGACCATCCACCGTCCTCAAATCCCACTCGGTTCCAGTGAGGCTTCGCACTGCGGGCATCATAATACTCCCCTTGAAAAACGCTGTTAAAATAAATTGGCCCCCGGCCCGTTTCCCATGTTCCGTCACTTTTTATCACATCCACCGTGCCGTCCAGGTATGTGATTTCTAGCTGTGCCAAAAGAGCCGGTCGAGCTCGCCACCCCGCCTGATCAAATGCCCAGATTGTCCGCGTGGGCATATTATACCAGCCGTTTCCAAGTATTGCCCCTAGCGCGTTTTTCCCATTGTTCAATAAATGGGATACATCGTATGTTTGATATAATACCGTTTTGTCGTAGCGGGTGAATGCAGGATCAAGGACATGGTCACCAACCTTCTGCCCGTTGATATACGTTTCATTATAACCGATGCCGCTGATGTAGAGGCGTGCTTGAGCAACGTGCGCGCCCACTGAAAATTCCTTTCTGAACATGGGAGCCGCATTCATCAAGGTATCCAGCTTACCTCGCTCGCGATTCCCGGCAAATGCTTCCCAGTTTTGGACCTTAGGTGCACTAATCCATTGGGCCTGCCAATCGGAATCGTCGAGCAGCCCGATTTCCCAAGTGTGCGGCTTACTGTATGTACTTGTATGGCCTTTATCATCCCACACCCGGACCTTCCAGTAGCACCGTTGCCTGGAGACTAGTTCTTTTCCTTCGTACCGGATATCCAGCGACTGCGATGAGGCAATCTTGCCACTATCCCATAAATCGCCTATGTTATCGTCCAGTAACGCCTGGGATGACGATACCAGTATTTGATAGGCAGATTGATATATGCCCCGTTCATTCCCTGTGATTTGCCACGACAAACCGGGTTTTTTTGCATCGATGCCGAGTGCCGTAGTCATGGACTCGACGGTTAAATTCGAAACGCCGATACTCGCTGCTACCGCTATATGGTGAGCAACTGCCAAGAAAAAGCACAACGCGATCTTGTGATAAGCCACTTGCATGTCTTGATGGTACGGTTTACTTTTCTTTCCCGATGGCCCACTCCATATTAGCGGGGGCATTTACAATCCATAACATATCAAACCCGAGGGCTTTTTGGTCCGCTATCTGTTCCCTGATTGTTTTCTCAATCGCCTCCTCAGACCATCCTTCATACATGACTGGCAGCCACCATAGCGTACCCCGCATAAGCGGCTTGGTCAGCGAACCGGGTTGTATGCCACGATCTTTGATGCCTTCATAATATTGTCGGTAAGACGAATAGCTTTCAGCCCGTAAGTTAGTCGGTATTTCAATACCATCTACACTAAATAGGAATGGCCCAGCACTTGCCGTGGGGGTCATAAACGGATAATACCCCCAATTGATGATGCGCTCTCCGTATTCCGCGGCTAATTCCAACTTCTGAGCGAGCCACTCAGTGGGCGTGTACACCCATTCCTGTGTTTTGCTTTGCTCCATCGTTACAGCTTCATCCCAGCTATCTGCATCAATTTCACCACTTTCCACGTTCAGCCACAATTCGCTTCCCGCCTGGTCACAGGCGTTTTTAAATGCTTGGAAAAAAGGTCGCCGATCCTCCAACGAAAAAAAACTTAGGTGTTCCGCGCCCGAGTCCTGGAGCATCAGAATATCAATTCCGGTATGGGACAACGTCTTCGCCCACCATTGTTCGTATTCAATGGGCTCAAGAAAATCGAAACCCCGATGCTTATCCCTATCCATGATATAGAACGGCGATATCGTTACGACACTTTCCGGTGCTACTTTCTTACATTCGTCGACGGCAGACTTCCATATCGCCCGCCAAAATCCCGAAATTTCAGTTTCTAGCGGCGGCTGTAACGTGAGCTCATTGTTGATATACCAGCCCCAAAATGAAGCATACTCACCATACCTCTTATGGAATTTAGGGATATAGGTGGCGTATTGGGCTGTAACATCATCTACGGTATGTTTCTTGTAAAGCATACCTCCCCCCATATTCAAATCTGCCATTACCTTCATTTCCTCTTCTTCCGCTATGGCGTAAATCATCCGCAAAACATCGATACTCCGTTCTTTATCACCATCTTTTTTATCCACTGTATTTGGTGGAACGACGTTGTTGCTGCAACAGATCACCATTCCGATCATTGCCACTAGCCCTATACTCGTAAAAAGTGATAGCCCATTTTTCATAATTGTTATTTTTTCTGTTTAACACTCAAATGATATTACCACCCTGGATTCTGGTTAAGTCGGAAATCAGGAATGATAGACGCATCTGTAATAGGTATCGGAAAAATTAAAAATTTATCCTGCCAAGCGTTCCTTCGTTCTACGACAAAACGATTATAGGAGAATTCTGACGTTTCGCCGCCATTAGCAACGCGCGTTAGCTCAAAATCATCAACAAACCCGGCAGACCCTCCCGGCCACCAACTGAAAATTGTCGCTGTTTCGGCAGTCGGTCCCGTCGTAAAACGAACCGTCTTCTGCACCCAACCGCCACCAGCGGACTGCAAAGCGTTTGTCTCACTATCGCCATGCTCCCGAACGCCCACAAGCCCCCATTCCGCCGTTGCCTTTACCCAGACACTCAGCATATAATCCGTATTAGGGGTCACGTTCACTTTCCGAAAAACATGGCCCCCATTCGGCATTGCTATTGCTGCGCTACCTGCGTAGCTGTCATCGGTTTGTACAGTAGCCTCTCCTTGTAGCGTCCATCCTTGATTACCATCTTCGAACCCAGCGTTGGATATATTGACTTTCCCTGCTCCAGTCTGCCTGATTTCCATCCCCGTAACGAGCTTGTCGGTTTGGTCGAGGATCTTCCATCTCCTGACATCCCAGAATCGGTGCTCTTCCCAAACCAATTCCACACGTCTTTCCCGTCGTATTCTGTTCCGCATCGATTCACGGTCTAACGCTGCCGGAAGATCAGGCATATCGGCCCGATTACGAATGGTATTGATGGCTTCATACACTTCGTTTGTCGGCCCGTTAACCTCATTTTCGGCTTCAGCAAAATTCAAATACAATTCAGCCAAACGGTACTTCTTGAATTTTGCCGCTGACATTTGGTTAATGGCCAACGATGGGTCGATAAACTTACGCAAATAATAACCGGTGTGCGTGTTTATCCGATTTGGAGCTGACTTGATTAGTTGATCCGCACCTCCGACAAAGGTCTCTACTACATGGACTTTGCCGTTGATATTGTCATAAGCTGCGCCGTTGTACCATACCGTCGCATAAAACCGAGGGTCTCGGTCAACATATGGATTCGCCTCATCATATCCTGAATCAGTATTAACGCTAGGAATAAGGTGATCCGCGTCCTCATATCCCAATATTGCAGGCATCCCCGTGCTTTTCATATCATAACTATCCACGAGCTCCTGTGATGGAACACTACCGATCATCCACGAACCGACTTTGCTGGGCAGTCCGGTGGTTGTAAGTGGGATATCACCGTCTTTTATTTCGAAAATCGTCTCCCGATCTCGGGGAGATACGTTTATGTCGGACGCATTTAGAAAATAATCACTGTAATCATCAGCAAGACGATACTGTCCGCCAGCTAGTAAAGCGTCGAGTCCTTCTTTTGCGGCGGACGCAGCAGCGCTCCATTTTTCTATCGAATTCTCTGGATTCCACAATGGACTTGCATTGTACAGTAACGATTGTGATTTTAGTATAAACGCCACAGCCTTACTAAACCTCCCCCGCTCGTTTCCTATCGTAATCCTAATGGGAAGATCCGGGCTAGCTATCACTTGGTTACATTCGTCTACGATGAAGTCTATACATTGCTGAAAACTAGGGCGCGTCAGTTGTGTATAATCAAAAGCAGGAGTGAAGGGTTCGGTCACAATAGGCATCGGCCCAAACTGCTTGATGAGTTCAAAGTAAAAGAAAGCTCTCAGCAGTTTTGCCTCGCTGACCTGTCGCTGCTTTTTTTCCTCATTTGCATAACTGACGCCATCTATGTAAGATAAAAACACATTCGCGTCCCTAATTCCTTGCCAAAACGTGGTATACCGATCCTGCCCTCTACCCGAACTGCCGGGTTGCGCTATAGGGTTGTAGCTAGGCGTCAAACTACCAATAACCCACGAGGATGCCATAGATGGCTGATTTCCTGTTTCACTGTCTCTTGCCTCATCGGTAAGACCAGCTAACCACGACCAACCAGCGTAATGAACAAAGTAGGTTGGTACCGACAAGTATACGGTGTTTAGATAAGCTTCTGCCTGTATTTCACTTGCGAATACGTCATCGATTGACATTCTCCCGTCGGGAGTGATATCCAAGGGATCATTAGTACATGACAGGAAAAACAAGCATGAAAATCCCCAAATTATAATCTTTTTCATAATTTAAAAAATAAAGTTGACACCGAAATTAAACATTCGAGTAATCGGATATGTAAATATGGAAGTTACCTCCGGATCAAAGTCGTTTACCGGCAACCGATCCCACGTTACGAGGTTCAAACCATTGGCATATAGACGCAAATTCTTCGCTCCGATTTTTTTAGACCATAGCTGCGGAAACGTATAACCAACTTCAACATTCTTTATGCGCAAATAACTGCCATCATTAATAAAGAACGAGTTTTGGATTTCGTTTGGATTCGTTTGTGTGGTTAATCTAGGGTACCGAATTGGATCCCCATTAGCGACACGTTCTTCCGTCCAACTTTCGAGATGACGCTCGCGAAAATTATTATGCCCAGTAGAAAAGACACCCCAGCCCCCGTAATACTGCGAGACGTTAGAAACGCCTTGAAGCAGCACACTTACATCAACGGCCTTATAGACAACATTCAGTGCTACTCCAAATTGATATTCCGGCACACTGGAATACCCAATTGGGGAAACATCCTTTTCATCAATTACGTTGTCATTATTGACGTCCACATACTTAAAATCACCGGGCCGCGGCTCGTGACCCGAGATATTTTGCTTCGGTGAATTCGCTATATCTTCCTCATCAGTGAAGTAACGATCGACAAGGTATCCGAAATTCTGACCGATACGAAAACCCGTTTGACGGTATTGATAAGCAAACGACTCATCCAATAAAGGTTCGTCGGCGAAAACCTGTCGATTGGTGGCGTAGTTTAAATTCAGTTTTCCCAAAATAGATAAATCTGAATTTATTGCCTTTTTATAATTCAATTCAATCTCGTATCCTTTATTTTCTACCACCCCAATGTTAACTGGAGGCAATACAGATGTAGGCAGCCCGTTAAGCACCGGAATCGTTCCCCGGTTGCGCAGGATGTTATCCCTTCGCTCCTGATAAACATCAACCGTGACATCAATGGCATTGAAAACTTTTAGGTCTACCCCTACATTCACCTTGTTAGCAACCTCCCATTGGAGTGCCTCATTCTTTAACAGCCTGGTAGTGACACGTTGCCCAAGTCCAAGACTGGATGAATAGCCGCCACCGCCAACCTGTACATCATCCAGGTAAAGAAAGCGCCTTGACCCGATCCGGTCATTACCGACTCGGCCGTAGGAAGCACGGACTTTCAAGTTATTCAAGAAGGAGACATCATCCATGAAGCTTTCATTTGAAATCATCCATGCTACGGAGAATGCGGGAAAGAAGCCAAACCGACGGCCCTTTTTGAACTGTTCCGACCCGTTATATCCCATATTGAACTCGGCGAAGTACCTTGAATCATATCCATACGTAATGCGATTGGATATGCCACGAAGATTATAAGGAAGCTGTGCGTCGATGATGTTTTTTTGCTGTTGATACATCAATAACCCTGTGAAATTATGTTTTCCTACCGAATTAGCATAGTTCAGGTAACCCTGAAAATTCGATAACGTTGTAAAATACCGCGCACCAGACAGGGATAGCGGCGTTGTTTTACTGTCACCCATATTCTGGAAACGGACTGTATAGCCTCCGTCTGCTGTAGGCTCAATTATTTGCACTAATTTCAGATACTCCCGGTTAGCCATCATGTTATTTGTGGTCTTCGAATCAAAAGACATCCAAGCTTTTGCAGACAATCCCTCGACAAACCAATTCAAATCTTGCTCCAACCCAAAAGTTGCCATGATGTTGTTTCTGGTTTGTTGGACATACCCCGATCGATTCAGTGAACCATATGGTGGATAAAACCCTCCCTGCCAAGTAACAACCTCTCCTTCGGGAGTAAGCGGTCCCGGCACGGTCGCGTTTTGGTCAACCGTTAGTTGTGCCAGGATGTGTAAGGCCGGAGAAACATCGGACAGAAAATCTAAGTCATTGTAGATTCCCGCGGGCATATTCTGCTTTTCCAGATACCCACCCAAATTTAACATGGCCTTCAACGATTTCGTCAATCGGATATCCACATTCGATCGGAAATTGTACCGGTCTAATTTAAATGAAGGATTATAACTCAAATCTTCTTCGGTGTTAAACATCCCACCCTGGTTTAAATACCCTGCGTTCACGAAATAATTGACGCGCTGGCCAGCGCCCGAGACATTGAAGTTATAGCGTTGCTGTGTTGAGTAGTCACGTAACAAAATACCTTTCCAGTCCGTGTTTGGGAAGCGGACTGGATCGTCACCCAACCGATAGTGCTCCAATATTTCTTCGGAAAAGGCATCCCCCATTCCGTCGTTTCTCTGCATCAAGTTTCTAGTTCGTGCGTAATCATATGAACTGACGAGCGATGGAAATCGAGGAAAATCCTGCGCGCTTACCTCGGTGGTAAAACTGATTTCGGGAACGTCAGATGTCCCTCGTTTGGTCGTTACCAAGATGACGCCATTTGCACCACGTACACCAAAAATTGCCGTAGAGGAGGCATCTTTCAAAATCGTTATCGATTCAATCTCATTCGGATCAATATAAGTGAGGTCGCGTTCTATGCCATCAACCAAAATAATGGGATTTTGGGCATTGATTGTCCCTTGCCCCCGAACAAATAACTGTGTAAGATCTCGGCCCGGTTCCCCACTCCGTTGAATAGCTGTCAAACCAGGTAGCCTTCCCGCTAGCGTAACGGCCAAGTTGGCAGCAGGGCTCTGTTTGATCTCTTTGGTTGAAATGGAGGCAATAGCACCTGTTAACGTCGATTTCTTCTGTGTACCGTATCCAACGATAACCACTTCTTCCAAAGCAGATTGGTCGCTCTGCAATGTGACGTTAATTACGGTGCGGTTGCCGACCTCGATTTCTGCTGGCGAATATCCAACGGCAGAAAAACGGAGTGTATCTCCCGCTGCTGCAACAATCGAATAAGTTCCCTCAACGGTAGTCGCTGAACTCACGCCTGTGTTTATAACGGTAACTGTAACCCCCTCGAGAGGAAGGTTTGCGTCGTCGGTGACCACTCCGCTGATTACTTCTTGGTGAGGATTATTTGCGCCGCCATGGTGTCCCAATATATGTATCGGGAGAGGCAGGGATTCTAGGGGTAGCAACATCGGTAAAAGTAGCGCTAAAACCGTGAAATGCCAGCGTTTTTGGAGCCCGGAGCTCGCTGATTTAGAATTATATTCCATAATTTTTAATTTTAAGATTAGTACCGGCAGGTGCCAGGATCGCTCTGCACACCCAATGTGTCTGTAATTGTGTCGCATAGTGACATTGTTTCATAATTTGACGTTAGTTAATCTGGTATAAAATTGGCTATGTTGGATTCATCTGGTTAGTTTTAAAGCCATCTATGGCAAAATACACGATATATAGATAACAAATAAGGGGTAAGCAAAAGGAAACACCCCAATCGAAACGATCGATTAACAATCCCTGTAGATAAGGAATCACGGCACCGCCCACGATTGCGGAAGAAAGTAAACCAGACGCCCGGGTAGTGTAAGCTCCTAACCCTTGAATCGAAAGTGAGAATATAATAGCAAACATAACGGCATTGCATAATCCGACGCCGACCATGCTCCAAACGGCTACATAACCCGAGGATACAATGGAAAGTATAATCAATGCAACGGAAGCCCCACCTACCCAACGGAGTACGATAGGTGACTTGACGCTTTTGAGCACCATCGCTCCAATCAATCTTCCAATCAACATTCCGCCCCAATAAAAAGCCACGTAATTATTAGCCCGGTGCTCTTCGATATGCAGCCGGTCTGCAACATAATTGGTGAGGAACGTACCAATAGCAACCTCGGCACCCACATACATGAATATGCCCACAAGGCCAAAATTTAAGTTGCGGAACGAGAAAATTCCCCGTTGAGCCGGACCATCCGTGGGCGACAACCGCGTCACATGATTGCTAATCTTTGGCAAGGAGAGCAAAGAAACCAGCAATGCGATGAGAAACAAGACTCCACCTATTGCCAAGTAGGGTATACTGACAGCATCGCTCGATGCATTGGATTCGGATAACCTGGACAGGATAAAGTGGGCCCCGAAAAGAGGGGCTACCGTAGTACCGATGGAACCCACACCTTGTATCAGCGTGAGCCGCGACGAGGCAGTTTCGGGCTTTCCAAGCAAGGTAATATATGGATTTGCCGCTACCTGCAATAGTACTATTCCAATAGCAAGCACAAACAAAGCACCAAGGAAAAGGGCGTACTGATGTAATAAAGCGGCCGGAAAAAACAACAATGCTCCCACCCCAGCTATCGCAAAACCGAATACCATTCCTCGTTTATAACCGACCTTCTCGACAATCCTTCCGGCGGGGATGGACATTACCGCATAAGTGAGGAAGAAGTAGAATTGCACTAACGACGACTCCGCGTAGTTTAGCGTGAACCCGGTTTTAAAAAATGGCACCAACGTGTCGTTCAAGCAGGTGATGAACCCCATCATGAAATACAGCACAGCCAATGCAATCAGCGCCGGTGTGTAGCGCCGTCCGTTGGTATCGCCCGTTATCGGATCATTTATCGTTGTGATCGCCATATCCGTTTTCTTATATTACCACAGCCTGTTGCTTCGCCGAAATGGCCTCCATCGTTTTCCACAGCTGAAACAATCCCCGCGGCACATGGAAACACCCTTTCCATTTACCACCTTTCAGCGGAAGGAGCACCTCGCCGCGGCGATTGAGGTAACCGTACCATTCGCCGCCTTCCGCATCCGGAAAATGGGACCACGTGTAGTCATGAAGTTTATTGAACCACCGGGCACACCGCTCATCGCCGGTATGCAGGTATCCTTTTGCAAAGGCAATCATTGCCTCGATATGTACCCACCACAGTTTTTGGTCCCACTCCAATTGCTGCATCGGCTTCCCTTTTACATCCAGGAAGTAAAAGATGCCACCATGCTTTCTATCCCAGCCATATTCGACAAGCTGTACGGCGATGTCGGTAGCTTTCTTCACCAATGCGGTGTCACCGATGCGTTTGGCAAGATCCATTACAAACCACATCGCTTCTAAACCGTGGCCGGGATTAACCAGCCGACCTTCAAACGAATCGGAAAACCGGCCATCAGCGGTAACGTTCTCCAGAACAACACTGAGTCCTTGTTGGTAGAACGTATCCATAACGGCTTGGATACCGTAGCGGATGGTGTCGTCCACCAGACTCGGTTCAATCAAGTGTTCGATCTCGAGTACCAGGTTACATAGAATCATGGGCAGTGCAAAATTCTGCAATGGCCGTGTATCCGGATATTGCTTATTGTATTTTCCCTTTGGATCGGACCGGCGTTTCAAGATATTATGAAACGTGGCTTTTGCAAGTGCTGCGTAGCTGTCTTGTCCCGTAGCTTTATATAACTGCCCGAAAGCCATCGCCGCAAAACAGTCTGAAAAGATGTTATACGGCTGCACCAAGGGCTTGCCTTCCCGGTTTAGGGCGAAATACCAGTTTCCCTCGCCATCCGTACCATGGGCTTCGAGGAAATTAGCACCGACCAGTGCTGCCTCAAGCCATGCTGGCCGCTTTTCAACGGTATTATAAAGCATCGCCAATGTCCAAACTTGCCGGGCCTGCAGCCAAATGAATTTATCAGTATCATAAACACAACCTGCCTCATCCAAGCAGGTGAAATAACCTCCATACTCGTTATCGAGCGAATTAGACAACCAAAAAGGAATTACATCGGTTAACAATTGGCGTTTATATAAGTCCGCCAGCGCATCAGCATTTGTCATATTTTTCCAGTTCACAATAATGAATATGGCTTATAATTTATGACTGCTAAATAAAAATATATATTTTAATAATCCAAATTAATTTTAAATTATTTTTTTAATTACTTACGTTTTATTAATTTATTTCGTTAATAAATGGCGATTGCTCCGTCAGAATAACCGATGAAGTTTCCCCGACAGGAAAAATAGGGTTATTTAACGGCGCTCCTATTGTCAATTTTTAATTTTTTTAAAAAAGCCTATATTTGCATACCGAAGGTAATACATATCCAATGACAACGACTTTCTTTGACGAACTGCACGGGGCCGAACTTTCAGGTGTGGCCTTCAAAAATGTGCGACTCAAAAAACAGATACTGGCCCATTTCGCAAATGAGGGGACCACAACGCTTGCTGACCTTAGTAAAGAGCTCAACGCGAGTATACCGAAGATAAGCGACCTCGTTAACGGACTCATTGCCGATGGGCTGGCCAAGGACTATGGAAAATCAGATTCGGGTGTCGGCCGCAGGCCAAATTTGTATGGTCTGGAGCCCGATTCAGCATTCTTTGTCGGTGTGGAGGTGAAAAACTTCCAGGTAAACATCGGCCTTATGGATTTCAAGCGCAACCTGATAAAGACTCGACAGGGAATCCCATATGCATTGAACAATACCGAAGATTCATTGCAAGCGTTATGTGCGATCATCGAAGATTTCATTAAAACAAGTTCCGTGGAACGGGAGAAAGTACTCGGAATCGGCGTTAACCTAGGTGGGCGCATCAATTACAAAACAGGATACAGCTACAGTTTCTTTAACTTCCACGAAGACCCACTAAGCAAAATCATAGAGGCGTCTATAGGTATCCATACCTTCCTGGAAAATGATTCACGGGCCATGGCTTATGGCGAATTCTGCAGCGGAGCGGTACGTGAAGAAAAAGATGTGCTTTTTGTGAATCTGGACCACGGCATCGGTATGGGTATTATGGTAAATGGGCAACTCTATTACGGCAAATCCGGCTTTGCGGGCGAGCTCGGACACATACCGACATTCAACAACGAAATCCTCTGCCACTGCGGAAAAAAAGGCTGTCTGGAAACGGAAGCTTCGGGAGAAGCGATCACCCGGATATTCAAGGAGCGACTCAATAAAGGGGCAACTAGCATCGTCACAAATAAACGTCCGTCGCCGGAAGAGATCAAATTGGAAGACATCATCGAGGCCGCTAATAATGACGACACCTTAGCCATCGAGCTCATTACCGAAGCCGGCGAAAAGATCGGCAAGGGCATGGCCACGTTGGTTAACCTCTTCAATCCCGAATTGATCATCCTTGGCGGCGCACTAGCATCAACGGGCGATTACATCCGGTTGCCCATTAAAAATGCGTTGAACAAATACTCGCTTAGCTTGGTCAACAACGATTCGCAGATGATCATCTCTAAACTGGGGCAAAAGGCCGGCGTTATAGGCGCCTGCCTGTTGGTGCGCGACCGCTTACTTGCTATTACTTCATAGCGCGTGGCGCCCAAAAAAAAACAGGCACCCCCTAATCGGAAGTGCCTGTTTGGCCAACGCTTCCTTTTAGCTAACGCCTCCGCGTGCAGCGCTGCAGCAGCCAGCTTACCGCGAAACTCACCGCCGCGCCGATGGCGGCCAGTACAGCAGTTTTCACCACGTCGTGTATGCCCAGCTGGGCCAATACGCTCAGTAGCGTGCCGCCGCCTGTGCCGATGCCGAGCCGGGCGTTAGTCGTTTTCATCGGCAGCTCCTTCCTCGTTTCGTACGCCGCCTTCCACCGCCTCCAGCACCCCGAGTGCCAGGGCGAGGTAACGCGCCACGACCACCACCTTGGGCGGCAGCTTCACCGGCGAGGCAATGATGAGTTGGCTGGCCAACGCCAGCGTTTCCTTGATCCTGTCGTAAAGTGTCGTCTCCCGCTCTTTGGGGAGATCGACTGTTTTTGTTGTTTCTTGCATATTTTTTAAGTTTTCTGTTTTGGCTTATCGCAACGCGTCTGCATACTCCCTACGCCAGGCCGCTTTTGCGATCATCCTAAAACCCTACCTCATTTTCCACGACCAGCCTGGTATTTCCTTGCTGAATCTCTTCCACCAACAGCGGGTACACGTACTTATACGCCGCTTCCGAGCCCATCACTTGGTAATCTCCATCCAGCCGTTGCCAATACGACCCCGTGAGCGGGCATCCCGCCGTTTCCGTATGGTAGTTTCCGATATGGATAAACACCAGCTGGAAGCTGGGTATTTCGGTAATCTCCACCATGCCCTCGTGCAGCTTCGGGAAGCGCTTGGCATACCTGGTGTTCATGCCCGACCAATGGTTGAGCGAGAGGCCATATTCGCCTTCGGGGATACAGGTCATCCCCGCGACCTTCTCCTCACGGACACGGTCTTCCAACAGATAGCAGCAGAAAAGGCCGCCGATGTAGAGGTGGCTGAGGGTACTGTGCTTCCCCTCGGCCACGCGTCTGATTTCAATTTGCTTACTCATCTTCGATCCTTATTTTCCCCAAGAACTGGCTGTCTGAAAACCGGGCGAGGTTACGCTCGGCCACAAAAGCATATACCAGCCATTCGCTGCCGGCGGGTTCTGCCGATATATCCACCGAGGCGGAACCTGTATGGCGATGGCTTTCGCCCACCAACAGGTGTTTGGTAGACTCCTGGTAAGCCAGCACAAAAACCCGGTCATCGCCGAAGGCCAGGCTTTGGGGTGCACCGGTATTCCACGAAACCCGCAGCTGTCCGTCCGTGTACGACGAAATAGTAGCCCCCAAGAGCCGTGAGAGGCCCCCCTGGCTTAGCCTAACCTCCGCCGGATTAATGGCGATATCGGGATATTGCCCAACAATGGCGTAGCGCGTGAGGTGGGATACCGCACGGTTCAACGAACCCGTTTTATTCCTCCCGTTGGTTTTGTTTGAAAAACCGAGGTATACGATTTCGCGCAGTGGCGTGAGGAAATCCATCGCCATCGCCAGTTTCGCCCGGGCTTCCAGTTGCTTGGCCGTCGGCGGTTTGGATGATTTCCGCGGCCGGCTCCGTAGGTAGTAGCCCGTGGTGCCCTTGCAGGCCACGACGTCACCTACCCTGCCCGAGAAGGTGAACAAGTCGATTAATTTTGCCATGTCTATGTGTTTTAAAAACCGGGGCGGCGAACTCCGCCCCGGTCGTGAAACTTCAATTGTTTACTGCCATGTGTATGGGCACTTATACCAACGTATGCGACCCCAAATGGATGGTGGCCGATACCCATCCCTCCCGGCCCACGGCAAACACCCAGATGTCTGCCTCATTGCCGGCCATACCTTCGTCGAGCGGGATTTCCACCGTCCCTGCCGAGCGCAGCTCAACGGTATCGGATGTATAGAAGAGGTTTTGGGTATGGTCGTGCAGTAGCACGTACACCTCATCGTCGCCGTGGCCCGTAAAGCGGCGCACCGACGGGTTCCAGTTTACGGTAACCACGTCGGGGTCTAGCGTCACCGTGGCGTTGCGCAGTGGTGGCAGTGCCCCTTTACTGAATTTGACCTGTGCATAGTCGATCGCGAAATCGGGATATGTGCCGGTCACGGCCGGCAGGTTGAGCGCCATGGCCCTGTTAAAGATCGTGGCCCGTGAATCGTCCACGTTGGCCAGCCCGATCTCGAGCAGTCCTTTCAGGGGAAGCAGGAATTCGCCCATGAGTCCGAATCGCTGCTGTTGCGCCAACTGGGCTTCACTGAAAGGCTTCGTGCGCTTCTTGCTCAGCCCTCGCATGTAGGGGATGCTGCGCCAACTGCTGCCGATGATGCTCCCCACTTTTCCGGAGAAGGTGCCGATGGCACCGTTTATGAATTTTGCCATGTTATTTCTATTTTTTGATTAAACCATATGCCGGGGCGGATACCGCGGATTTCCGCTACCGGCATGGCAAACATCGGGCATTGCATACGGGAAACCCAGCCCATGTCCGCAGGTGCCCGGAACTGTCCGGCGTTGTCCTGAAATGTCCGCAACACATCGGCATATATGCTCCCGAATGCCCTTTTATCCGTGCTGTATGCTTGGTCGGAACCTGGACGGGGCTCAGACGGGATTTAAACGGGGATCGGAAGCGTGCCGGCCGTCCAAGTTCCGGCCAAGACCCGCCTAAGCCCCATCGAGACACCCAAGCCGATTACAGGCCGAGTACAAGCGGGGCATAAAACAGGTTTACGCGGGATAGCACACAAAAAAACCCGCCGGTACCGGAAGGCGGCGGGTTTTTTCAAATTGTCGCAAGGTGATTGTCAACTGGGGGTGCTACCCCGCCCCGCTTCGATGATATCAGCCATCAGGTAATAGCTTTTCCCGCCGATGCGCAACGGACATAGCGTGCCCTGATCGTTGTAGCGGCGCAATGTGCGGTCCGTGATGCGCAGCATCTCCATCACCTCTTCGGGGTATAACAGCCCATGCCGTTGGGCGGGATTGCCCAAACCGGCCAATAGACGCTTGAGTAATTCGACAAGCAGATTCAACAAAGGCACAATAACGTCGGCTATGCCTTTCCCCTTATTGGGGTACGATAAATAAGCATTATTTTCCATAAGATTTCCTTTCAGTGTTTCTAATTGATTTCCGTATTCGGTATATGTTTGTTGACGGATAGATGTCCGGCACATCTATGTGCAAGGCAAAGTTAAACGGCTGGAGCATATACAAAACCATCATTTATAAGGGTCTTGCCAGCGGCAGTAACATTTAATTTTACACCGTACCAATTTTATATTATCATGAGAAATCAGTTACTTTATGCCATCGGAATTGGTTTGCTCGCTAGCTGTGGGCAAGCTGTAAGCAAACACAACATGCACCCATCCAATCTAGCCGTTCCGGATTCGGTGACCGTTCCGTATGAAGAAGCTCGCCGTATGGTGGCCAATTATGCATCACATGCTGGCTATGTGACCCGTGGGCAGGACTCCCTACCCAACAGCCGTGCGATATGGTTTAGCGTGGAATTGATGAAATCCCTGGCTGCACAGGTCGAGGCCGAAGGCGGCGACGGCATACGGTTTTACTTTGCGGCTTACGATGACGATTACTCGCAAGTTCGGGACGGTTCTTATGTACCGCCAAAGCGGTATTGGGGTTACAATACGTTGTTGTTGGTATCCACCCGGGATAGCGTAGCGAATGGGCAGCACTATCACCGCGATTACTTCAGTGAGGGCGGTGTGGTTGCCAAGAGTGAAAAGGCCGGCTTCATCATCAATCGAGGCAACGTGTGTTGCCCGGATTGCTGGGATGACCCGTCATTGTTTGACCCTGAAACATCAGCAGCGTGCAATTAGCCATTGTCAATATGCTGATTGAACTGGCCTGCTTTGTAGTGGCGTGGCTGCGGCTGCGGCACGATCCGGAACGGCATTGGGCGTTGTTCCCTTGGTATTTGTTCGTGGTGGTCGTCACTGAAACGGCCGGCTTCTATCTTGGCCGCATCGTTCAACAACCCAGCAACTGGGTTTATAACCTTTATATCCTGATTGAAGGCACGTTTATCAGTTATTTTATTTACCGGGTGTGCAGGCCTTATGGCCTCGCACCCGTTCTCTGGAAAGGATGGGTACTACTCTTTATTTGCTGCTACGCTACCGAGCGGTTTTTAGCCAGTGGGTTAAACGATTATAGCACATACACCATCATGCTGATGAATGTTTCCTTCATCGGTGCCTTTATCGGTTACATCTTCCGGCTGGCGCGGTCGCCATTGCAACCCATGCCGCTGTACCGGCATGCTCCGACGGTTTGGATGGCCGCCATGGCTTCCTTTTATTTCGGTACCTTGGCTACCAGCCTCATCGCCGAACTTTTACTCAGTAAAGCATTAGCCATTGGCAATACTTCGATGTACGCAGTGATCTATGCATTTTTCATCCTCTTATTGTACGGTTTATGGATATACTCAATTATGTGCAGGTATCAAAACAGACGCTGACCGGTGTCATCATTCTCGGCACATTATTGTGCGTGATGTTCTGGGTGATGCTGGTATTATTCACCGTGATGTACAACCGCGTCCGCTCGCTGACTGCCGACCAGGTACGGGCGGGCCGGCTGGCCGAATCGGACCGGGTTACCAAGCGCCTTTCGGAAGCGCTGCACGACGATGTGCAGAACCAGCTTGCATTTGCGAGCAAATTGCTAGCCGACTACATCCATGCCAACAACCGTAATGAACCCACGCCCAGCAATCTGCTCACTACGGCCCGCAATCTCGTATTGGAGAGCATTGAAGAACTGCAGAACGTGGGATTGCTACTGGATGGTAAGCGTGTCATTGAGGCCGGCCTGCTCCACGCCATCAAGCAGTTCGTTTCACACCTCGAGAAAAAGCGTGGGTTGAAAATCGATGTCCGCGCGGATGATATATCTACGGACCAACTGCCCGACGAAACCGTTCTCGAGTTATACCGGATTACCCAGGAGGCACTTGGCAATGCCGTGAAACACGCCAAGGCCTCAAGAATCACCGTTGGCTTCAAGGAATCCGCACCATATGCGCTGGAAATCATTATTTGCGACAACGGCGTGGGTTTCAATCCGTCAGTACCCCAAAAATCAACTTCGAGGGGTCTGGAAATCCTTCGGTCAAGGGTAACGGCAATCGGGGCAGAACTCACCATTGACAGCGCTCCGGGTAACGGCACCCTTATTCGGGTGAGCCTGGCCTATCCCGTAAAAACCTGCGGTAAATCCCCTTAAAAAAACAACCAGAAAATCATGCTTACAAACACATCACCAACCATCCACGTAGCCATCGTGGATGACCACGTTTCCACGACCGAATACACCGCTGACTACCTCAGGCAACACGCCGAGCGCATCCATGTGGTGTTCACAGCGTCAGACAGCAGCGAAATGCAACACCGACTTAAAACGTGTGATCCGCTTCCCGATGTGGTAATCATGGATGTAATCATGCCCGACATGGATGGCTATGCGGCTACGGAGTGGCTCGCCAAGCATCACCCAAGTATCCATGTATTGGTTTATACCGCGGTCAACAACATCGAAACCGCAAAAAGTTTCCTACGTTTAGGTGTCCGCGCATTCGTCAATAAAAGCTGTTCCTCGCAGGAATTGATCGATGCCATCTGCGAATTGGCCGATACCGGTAAATACCTGAACGAATACATATCACCATCGCTCATCCGAAGTGCTAAGTTCGGGTGGATAGAACCGGGTCTGGAAACGGTAACACCGCGGCAGCTGGAGATTCTGAAACAGCTGGCGACGGGCCATACCGACGAGGAAATCGCGGTGGCGTTGAAAATCTCCATAACGACGGTTCGTGACCACCTGAGCCGGATGCGGGAGCGGTTTGAAGCGCGCGATAGGACCCACCTTGTCGCCAAAGCTTACGCAAATGGTGTGCTGAGTTAACCCTCCACCAAATGAAACGCCTGGCCAACGATCCTATATTGAAGCGGCAGCTTATCAGCCGGTATCTTTGGCCGGGCTTGGGCTTAGCGTTCGGCCCGGACCATCCCGTCACGGCCGATTTCGCGCAAGCGGGCAACCGTTACGAAGTGATCAAGTATGAGCACTTCGAAATCACCGGCCCTTATCGGGACGGCCAGGCGTATCTTTTCGAACATGCCCTATCGCACAGCTATTTCCATTATGCCGATACGGGGGAGGAACGAGGCATCGCTATCCACCGGCCACACGAATTGATCTTCCAGGGCGAAAGCCTGCTGTATGCAGACGAACGGTTCGCCAGTTTGCAAGCATTGGAACCGGGCGGGGTACTCGCCATCCCCTACCCTGCCCTGAAGCAACTCATGGGCGCGCACGGACAGGTAAATGCTGCCGTAGAAGCCGCGGCACGCCGGCAGCAGCGTTCCCTCAACCAGCTCGGCCGATTCTTGGGCATGCCCGCGGAACAACGGTTCAAGCGGTTTCGTGAGCGCCACCACCCCTTATTGCATCGGTTACCCCACCACATCCAGGCGATGCACATCAACATATCAAGAACCCAGCTTAGTCGATACATAAAAAAAGAAGCAAAAACTTGGAGGTAACTTTCCTCCCCGACCACCGTGTACCAAATGGTACAGAAAACCGGTACCATTTGGTACAATCCACGCACGGCATATCCCCTACCTTGGTCTTATTGAATCGGAGGAGCATGCTGCGGATAGTAGGAAGCTTCCTGGAAACTGCTCCGCTTCAAAAATTTTAAATGAAAGGAGGTATTTAGGTATGGCAACTAAATGGTTCAGTTTATCGAACACGGGAACGCCGACCGATCCGGGTGATTACACCGCCCTGCCGGGTTTACCGACCTGTGCATCGGGTAGTGACCAGATTTGTGCGATTGAGGCCGAAGAGGACACCAGTTCGCAACCTGTAATCGACGATGCGTTAAAGGATGCAATGATAGAAGCATTGCACACCCGTACAAATCAACCGAATGTTCAGCTACGGGTAGATCCAAATCCGTAACCGATAAAAGAGGTTAAATAGATAATACCCCCGAAGCAAGCGCTTGCTCCGGGGTTTTACTTTATCTATCGCTAATAACGAGAATTTCCACTTCCCTTTCCTCCCGGACAATATCGAAACCATAATATTGCAGCGATGTTCGCAGTTTATCCAAATCATTGTCCCACGAAGGAATTGTAATCTTGCCCGCAAAACCTGTTTCATCTATTACCGGTGGATACGTTTTTTGATAGTCAAACACGAACTTGATATCCTTCATCCGCACCTCTTGTCCGGATAAAAGTTTTTGATTTTGATTGGCTTTTTTCTTCTGGCTTTTTTTAAGCACCAGACATACGGTATTACGTTTCTCGTAACGCCCGTTCACGCCCAACGCTGCATCCAATACATGCACTATCCGTCTCCATGGTTGGGTTTCTCTATAGCTATCTGATAGCACTACTTCAAGCGACACATTATGCTCTTGAATCCATTGATCTCGAGAGCCATATGCTTTGTCGTATTGGAACTGCTCCAATCGCTGTTCTTCCGTCTCTATGGAAACCCTATTCGGTAGGAAAGGAAAGTCTTTTGGTGTGATTTGGTACCAAAGAACATCATAAAGCTTAGGGATTTCGTAATTGACAAAATAGTACCGCGAATAGCCCTGCACGGAATCCCTGGTAATTCCCCATTTCGTTTCCGCATTGGGCTTGAAGCCATCCAAGGTAATTCTCAGTAAAGACGCATTGCTGTCAAAAGGCGCACTGTAATCAAATTCAACGAAATCATTTTTTATTGGCAATTCCATGGGCGATCCGTCTAATACGGACTGTATATTTGCTTTAGTCACATATCCCGAGCTTGTGATTGCTTTTACAACCCCTTTATGAATCCACACAACGTGCGGAAGCAATTGATGTGGAAAGAGGGAGCGCCACGCGGTGTCTTCGATGATGATCGGTAACGAATAATTCCTGCCGATATGATTTTTCTGAATAAATTTACGCACAATATCTTCTTTTTGATAAGTGACTGACAGGATTTTTATTTGGTCTCCGAAAAGGTCCTGAAGGGAGTCCAGTTTCGGCATGCTCGCTATGCACGCCCCGCAAAACGTATCCCAAAAATCGACAATGAGCAACTTGTCGTTGTAATCGTGGCTATATGTATCAGTCAAATCGTGACTGATGGATTTTCCGACAAGGAAGTTTGGTAACGTTCCTCCTATTCCGAGCGGTTTGGTTTTCAGGGAGTCCTCCGCTGAAAACACATTGGCACAAAGCGCATAACACGCAACCAATAAGATAATTTTTATTTTCGTCATGCCATTATTATTAACGTGGGTTCTGCATCATGTTCGTTCTATTCATCACATCGTCTGGAATAAGCAATGTGTACCTCAGGTCATTGGGTGGTAATTCATATTGTATGCCCTCAACATTTCGCTTCAGCACGCTGGCAAAAGCGGAATTCATATTGAGGCGCCGCAGGTCTGTCCACCGTTGACCGCGGAGCACAAGTTCTTTCCTCCGTTCGTTAATGACAATCCGCAACATATCTCCATCATCTTCTAGAAGGTAACGGGGCAAAGGTTTGGAGTTATCCCAGCGCGAAGCAATTAATGTTTTCAGATTCGCCATCGCACGGTCGACGTTTCCCAATCTGGCATCGCACTCTGCACTGATCAAATAGAGCTCGCTGGTGGTTAGCCCATTAAACACAATATTTGTGAACGTCCCGTCGTAACTTCCTTTGAACGTATGGGTTCCATTTGCATTCTCCCTGAAAAACACCTTTTTCCTTAGATCGCCTTCCTCATATTCCCGCACAAGGTTCGAGTCGACCAAGCAATTAGCCGTTGCAAATATCGGATTCGATTGCAATAGGGAATGGAAGACGACCTCGGCGTTGAACCGGGGGATGGGTACGTTGGAAGATGTATTTAAAAGACTGAAATCGAGCAGATCGTTTTGTAGCCGGAGTGCCTGGTTCGCAAACTGCAAGGCATGTTCGTAATCCTGAATGGTGAGGTAAACCCTCGCCAACATGGCATAAGCCGCCGCTTTGCTGGGCAACGTCTTTACCGGTACGGTTTCCGGCAATACCGAAGCCGCCAGCGTGAGGTCGTCTATGACCCGCCCGTAGGTATCTGCCAGACTGCTTCTTTCGGAAGGGGTGCTAACTGCCGGATCAAGCCGAAGGGGAACTCCCGGGTAGTTTTCTGTTTGCCCATACGTATAAGGTGCGGCAAATACCTGGGCGAGATGGAAGAATGCATAAGCACGGAAGAACAGCGCCGTTCCTTTCGCCAGGTCATAGTCAGTTTCAGTTGATGCCCGGCCTTTCAGCACCTCCAGCACCATATTTGCATTAAACACTACCCGATAAGGATAATACCATTCGGCCACCCGGTGGTTTGCCTGCGGCAGCCAGCAATAATTTTCCCGTTCGAACACATCCTGTGCATTGAACCGTGCATCCGGCAGGTAATGATTGTCGCTCGCCGCCTCACCGATACTGGGGTACCGGGTATTCATGGTTGCATAGTCGTTCAGTAACGCCATGCAATCTGCTACGGTATTGGGCACCCGCATCTGCTTGTCTGGCCTAACATCGAGGTATGAGGGGCCACAACCGAAAAAAAGAGGCAATATAAGAGCTATCTTAACGACCCGAACCATCGTTATTAACGTTTTGAAATTTTCCATTTTTGTAAGCTAACTGATCATTTTAGAAATCTGCACTGAATCCGAACGTCGTCACCAACGGAAGCGGTGTCCCACTACCCGTATCCGGCTCCAGATTCCAGTTGTTTGCACGCCAAATAACTCCGAGATTCTGGGCAGTTGCATACAAGCGAATACGACGAAGCATCGTCTTAGTTGTGAGCGAATACGACAGCGATATGTCCTGTAAACGGATATGGTCTGCTCTGCCCACATTTATCTCTGAATAATTGTAGAATTCATCCCGGTTTGAATTTACCGGATAAATGAATGCAGGCACTTGCGTATGCAATTCATCGCCTGGTCTCTGCCAGCGGTTTTGGAAATCCGGGTGCCCTACCCGGTAGTTAACCAGATTATAGTAGTTGAGGCTTTCCCGTCTAAAATAGTATTTCAGGCGAAACAGCATGTTAAAGGACAAACTTATGTTCCTATAGGTGATGGCGTTGCGCCAACTTCCAAAATAAAGGGGGAGGGAAGAGCCCATAAATGCTGCTGATTCCACGGGAGCGTTAACTATCTGCGTGTAATTGTCCGTTTTTTCGCCGTCAATGATACCGAGTGGCGCGCCGGTTTCGGCATCCAGTCCACCCCACCTGTAAGCAAAGACCGCATTGACGTCTTTCCCTTCCAGTGGATTTGTAGACGTGGCATTTGGCACATAGTCCCTCGAACGGTTCATCTTAAACAGGTAATCGGTAACCACGCTTCGGCTATAGGCGATATTGGCCGTAGTATTCCACTCAAAAGCACTTGTTTTTACCGGTGACGCACCAATACTCAAATCAATACCTTTACTTAACAGGTTGGCACTGTTGTACCGGAGATTGAGAAATCCCGTCGTAGGATCGATTGGCCCCTGTGCAATCACGTCTGTTGATGTGCGCCGGTAGTATTCGAGGGAACCGTGGATGCGTCGCTGCTTGGTTGCAAAGTCGAGTCCAATGTTCCATATCTCTGATTTCTCCCATCCAAGGTCGGGATTAGGGGGCGTTCCGATGGATGCATAGCCTTGTTTCGTGACACTGTTTACCGAAGACGCGTACGAAATCGTTGGAAATGCGGATATACTGCTATACATATTGCCACTGTAGCCGAACGTGGTGCGTAGTTTCAATTGAGGAAGCCAGTCGAGGTTGTAAAAATCTGCCTTGTGTATGTTCCAGCTTCCGCCGACGGACCATAGGGGAGTACCAGCCTGGTTTTTATTTGCTCCGAAGATGTTCGAAGCGTCTTTGCGTGCGCTGACTGAGAATGTGGCATGTTGGGCAAACGAGTATGCAGCGTTGAAAAAATAAGACAAATACCTGTTCTGGTATCCCCGCAATTGCACATAGTCGGGAATAATGCCGCTACCTCCGTGGAAATACCGGTAGAAATTTTGGAAGTCAACGGGCTTGTAAGTGAGCAATTCCTCGTCGTAGCCGTATTTGGTTGCGCCATTTTCGCTACTCACCCGGTCGCGGACTTCCCACCCGGCAATTGCTGAGATACTGTGGAGCGCAAACGATTTGTTAAAGTCGAGCTGTGTACGCAATTGGTTGGCATACGTATAGTTGCTGAAGTCTATCATCAAACCGCCCAGTGGAATCGCCCTGACCAATTCACCACCCTCCAAATGGGTAAACGTATTGATTTGGTTTCTCGTAAAAAATGATTCCTGGTCGTAGTATTTAAAGTTGTTCTGTTCACCCCGTTCGTACCTGTACTGTACGGAAGCCTTCAGGGATGGAATGAGGGTATAGTCCGTTTCAATATTGAATACCACGTTGCTTCCTTTGCCTGAGTAGCGACTATGCTGTAACTCATCCAGCGGTCGGTACTTCCAGTCGAGCAGTCGCCCTCCGGCTAAGGTATCGAGGTAGCTTGAACGTCTTCCCCACTCGGCTACCGCAGGATTTCCGGCGTCATCTACTAGCCTGGCATACTGATATCCCGTTTCGACTCTATAGCGGTTGTATTCCGGATAAAACGCATCGCCCACGTCAGAAACCCTATTTTGCACGTAAAAGACTGACGCCCTAACCTGCAAACGGTCTATGGGCTGAAACATATGATCCATCTTCACCGTAAACCTTTTCAAGCCACCCACTTGTATACGGCTCATCTCCGCATCGTATCCGGCAGCCGCCCTGAATGAATGTTTGGTGCTGCCACCGGAGATGTTTAATGCGTACTGTTGATTAATCTGGGTACGATATACGTATCGTAGAAAATCATTTCTGACATCGTGCGTTCTTAATTGATCGATACGTGCTTTTGCTTCCGCATCCGATATTTTCCCTTCCCGCTGGCTCGCCAGAATTTCCAATACCGGGGTCATCCATGGAAAAGTGCTGGTATTGTTTATCCTGGAATCGTAGTGGCCCCTATCGAAAAGATCCAATTCTACATCGATGTGCTCGGAGGGGGTCAGATCTGGCAGGTAGAAGAGATCCGGCTTCTCCACCGCCGCCACATTGCTGTTCAGCGATACACGCAGGGGCTGATCCAGTTTCCCCTTTTTTGTCTTCACAACAATTACCCCATTTCCTGCCCTAGCGCCCCAGATGGAAGAGGCAGCGGCATCTTTCAGCAACGTAACGCTTTCCACATCGTTGGGATTCAGGTCGTGGATATTACCATCGTACGCAAAATTGTCGACGACGACAAGCGGCTGCTTGGCACTGTAGAGCGTGCTTATCCCACGGATGCTCATTTGACCGATGGGAGCGGCACGTGCGGAATAATATTGGAAAGAATTGGTCTGTTTTACAAAATCGACCCCCACGGCTATACCTTCCAATCGCGATACGATGTCCCTTCCGGGCATCCTATTGAACAGCTTATTGTCAATGAAGTCAAAACTCCCTGTGGCCCTTTCCTTAGGAATGGTCTGGTAGCCGGTAGAGACTTCCACTTCTTCCAGCATGTTCTCCGTAGGTATGAGGACAAAACGGAACTCCCCGGCCCTGCCGTCAAACGGTTCATTGATGGTTTGGTGGCCCAGGTAGCTGACGACGAGCGTGCCGGAGCCCTTTGGCGCATGGATGCTGAAACGGCCATTGCGTTCGGTGATGGCTTTGGTGTTCGTGCCCCGGATGGTGATGGTGGCTCCTCGGATAGCGGTGCCCGTGGTATCGGTGACAATGCCCGACAGCGCAGGCCCCGATGGCTCGGGGCGCTGTGCGCGGGCATACAAACACATGATCGTTAGTGCAGCCAATAGGCTGATGTATCGTATTTTGAATTGTTTAAGTTTATGTTTTGTTAGGGCATAGTAACTCCCTAAGCGTAATTTTTGCTTCATTTATCATTGGTCTTTAACGGTTTAAGAAAAACTAACTCTCTAAAACCAACCACCAATGCCGAAGATTTCCGGTTATTTATTTGCAGGTATAAGAAAAAGCGCCTACATTTAGCATTGCGAATTATTGCCGAAAACAGACACCTTCTCCAACCTGAACTAAAAACGGGTTTTTCTGTCAGCATTGGGGTTAGGTAGCAACCAAAGAAGATGGGGCTGTACCCTGTATTCAGGGTAGGCTTTTTTATTGCCCGCCTGAACTTCCTATGGGTTGCGATATTTTCGGATGCTTTATACAGGGCGGCGCTTCACGTTTTTTGAAATAGGTTGTAAGGATTGGGCATGTACCGGTTGGGCATCGCACATTGCAATGCTTTCAGCAAATGAATTGCGGGTTACGTACATTGGTGGTCTGGTGATGCTCGTTGTCATAGTTCATATGATTACGTAAACGAGTCCAATGGAATAGGTTCTGCTATATATTATGGGCAGGCCCCTTTCTTCCACTGCCACCGAGGCGCGACTAAACAACCTTGACACAGTTTCCGAAAGGGGCCCACCCCTTATTTCTTGCAAAGATACAAAAAATAGGTGGGCATGGGTTCCCCCCTTCGGTCCCGCGTCGTCAAAGTAGTCGCTTTCGGTGACGGGACTCAAATCAGATTAAAACTGATTGTGATTCAAATATAGCTATTTACAACTTATAAAGAAAAAATTAATTCATATTTTAATTCAAATGCCTGATTATAAATCAAATATTGTTACAGTGTTTAGGCGGTATGTCGACGAAATCCTAAAAGGGCGATACAAAAACAAACATAAACGAGAGCCAATTAGAGATGAAATTCAAGATATCATAGCATCTCAAGGGGGAGAACTCTTTGGAAATGTATTTTATACCATCTTAAAAAAACTGGAGGTAGATATAGCCGATGCATGCAGTGTGCTTTTTTCCGACTTGGAGCCAACACCATTAAAGGATTTGGATGGGGACGAAAGCAAGTTGGCAAAATTTCTTGTGCCTTATACTCGAACCGATTCGGAAGTTTCGGACGCATCGCTTATTGATGGCGCAAGATTTAGTAGGGTAAAAAACAAATTACTTCCAGATTTATATGCCTTCGAAGTCTACGGCCTAGCGAAAGCCTTCGGCCTAAACCCTAGCCAGCTTTTTGACTACTTTTACGGCGATGGACCAAGGCCGGTGACGGGATTATAAATCTAAAGGCAGGCAATTGTGTTAAAGTCCTGCACTCTCTACAGTTCCGTAACATGAAACTATATAACCCTGGACTATTTAAAGTACGTCATTATGGACAAATTCTATCTAGAAAAAGTATTTCCTGACGCTGACGCTGTATTTCAGTTTAGATATAAATCTCTGTCTGAATTGAATGGTAATGCAATTTTTGTCTTTGATACTATGGTGTTATTAACTCCATATTTTACAAGCAAAGAGTCGGTAGACGATTTCCGAAAAATATTCACGGAGCTTAAAACGACGGGAAGACTTCTTATTCCCGCACGAGTAGCACGTGAATTTGCGAAGAATCGCGGTAAAAAACTGGCCGAAGCATACAACAAGATTGTAGAGTCGCAGCAACGATTAAATAGGTCTGAGATTCGCTTTGAAAAGTTTCCCATATTTGAAGCCGATGAAGACTACTTGGCATTAAAGGAAGCCGAGTCACGAATTAATGCCTTAAAGCAAACTTACAGAGAAAAGTTAGAATCGCTATCTAAAAAGCTGAAAGAATGGAAGTGGCTAGATCCAGTGACTCAAATGTACCAGGAGATTTTTACGAAAGAATTAATAATTGAATTGAAGGAGGATCAGAGTGAAATTGAGAAACGACTAGAACATCGATTTGACCATGAGATCCCACCTGGTTTTAAAAAGCAAGATCGAAAGAAATTGGACAACGGCATAGGTGATTTAATTGTCTGGCAAACCACGCTGGAGATTGGGAGAGATCATAAGTCTGATATAATTTTTGTCACGAACGAAAGCCATAATGATTGGTTCTATAGGGAGCAGGACACAGCTATCTCACCACGAATCGAATTGTTGGACGAATTTAGACGTGTAACTGGAGGAAAATCGATCTCCATAATAGATTTTCAAACTTTCCTAGAAATTCGGCAAGCTAAAACATCAACGGTTGATGAAGTCAAGGAGTATGTTGATGAAGAAAGATATTCAGTTCATAAAAACCATGCTTCTATTTTGGAACATCATATTCTTACCGACACTACCGAACTTAAAACGGGATTGTTAAAAATATTGGTTGCAGAAGAGTCTTATAAGGGACACGTAGTAGGAAAGTTTGAAACTCCGTTTATCAATCCTCCACTGAAGAGTTCTTATGAAATAGTAACTAATCCTTCTGACGGAATCGAAATCAATGTATTCGTAAGAACAGGAACTAAACATGACTTCCATTTGGGAATTAAGTCTATGCAATTAAATGTACCATTACAAAAAGGGGTTTATGAAATAGAGTATGAATTTAGCAATTAAAATTTACAGGTATCACTATACCCTGAACAACTTATCCGCTTGAGACAATGAGAGCACCTCATATTGGCTAATGTCGATATGAGCCGGAATCTTGTCACGCAGAATAGGTACGATATACTGACCGTTGATACTATTCGCTACCTGAACCAAAGTGGTCAATTGGTTGTCATGGATATTTTCCAACTGGTCGTGCAAGACAAAGTGTAGACAACTAATATCCAGATCATCGGCAAACTGTATATAGGCAAAATCGAAAGCGGCGATTTGCCCTTTCTTCTTGCCGGTACTTGGATTGCCCTCGATATTGGTAACGCTGAGGTCGTAGGTGGTGGCTTTTTGTGCGTAAGTGAGGATATAATGCTCATCGTAAAGTATTTCAGACATCTTGGTAAAATACTTATTGAATAGCGTAATCCTACTTTTTATCAATTCGTCATTAGACGTGATATCCGCATTGACGAACTTTAAGTCACTTTCTATCTGATGTAGCTTTTGATTAGATATCTGCCAAAGACGTTTTTGCTCTTCGAGAGCCCCTTTGCGCTCATACTGTTTATTCAGTTCCGTGACGATCTTTTCCAAGTCTTCGGCTACTCCAGATTTCCGAATCTTCTCCGTCAATTGGTATTCCTGATTACGCAATCTATTCAGTTCGGCTGTCGAGCCAGCCAACTTTTCATCCAACGCTGGCAACTCTCTGGTGATATAGTCCAGTTTCTCTGAAATCAGATCGTTGTGAAACTTCAAAGTCTCTTCAAAAGTGACCTGAATATCAGGGATCAGCGCATTGGCCTTTTTATACAGACTCTTAATCTGACTGGTATTGATATCGGTATGCTCCTGTTCCAGGTCATTCTTGCTTTCCAGAATAAGGTCTTTTCTTACTTCCAACTGGCCGATATTGGTAGAAGCTCGATTGAGTGCATATTTGACCTGATTGAGCTGAGCGATATCCTCGTGGTAATTTTCGTTGAGATTAAAATTTTGCTTACTCACCTCCAGCTCTGCGATCTTGTCGTTGTGAAATGCCAACTTCTGCTCGATCAATGGAAGCTCACCCTCCTTTTTCAGTCTTCTCCGAAAGGTGGTTTCCCTGAGTTTCTCATCACTGAGCCGGCGTTTCTCTTCTGCCCTATCCGTAGGAACGCCTAGCCAAAACAAATACAAAGCCTCATATACTTCGTTCCGGACGAAGCCTCCTAAAGCGCGCACGATATTATTCATCCGGTCCTTATCAATGCGGACGTTTTTGGATATAATTTGCCTAAAAGTAGGTTTATCTACTTCCGTCTTAAAGACAAGTCGCTTTAGCTCGGCATCAAACTTCTTATCATCCGTAAAATCTTCTCCATTGATACGCTGAATCTTATGACTTGATTTTAAAAAGTTGCGTTGTATGATAATGGTCTCGGCACCTTCAATATTCCAATCTTCGATTAATTCGATGGTGATCAAAACTTCGGTATCCGTCAAGAAGTTTTCTACATTGGTATTGGGCTGACCGGAAAACTCGGTATCCTTGTAAATATTATCTCCTCTGGAACCCAAACAATAGTCGATCAATCGCAATACAGTGGTCTTCCCTACATTATTGCCGGTGGTCTGTTGGGAATTGGTATCCGGAGTTTCGTCCACGATGAGGTTGATTCCTTTTCGAAAGGAAATATTACGGATGATCCCGCTTCTATTTTCTATAAGCAACCTTCTTAAAAACATTTTTCTACCGCTCCCTTTTTACCATTTTTGAGAACGCCCAATATAAACAGCCAATCTAATACCAAAGTAAACAAATTGATGGAAATACCGTGTGCCGTGTGCATACTATTATACAGTTCGAGATAATCAAATTCGGTTTTCTCCGAATTGTCTAATAGCTCAATTACCTTGCCCCCCAGGTAGTACAAATCTCTTTCGGGGTTGGTATTTTTATTGACAATCATACCTTGGGCGGTTCTTCTAAAATACTACAGCGCATAAAAGCGTCTACCAAAACGACATAAAGGCTGATTTGTACAGCTTCGATGGGCAAATGTTCATTGGTATTGCCACTGTTTTCCATGATGTTCCACATCTTCTCTCGCACGCCTTCGATAATATCGTCCGCATTCGCGCGAATTTCTTCAATGTCTTTATATTTTATCCGCTCTTGCAAATATGCGATTTTTATATTTCGCAACACCAATTCCTTTCGGGTAGAGCCTTGATTTTCTATCTCTTCATAGATTTTGTTTAGTCTGCCTTGGTAGACCCTATATTCTTCTATGATAGGTTGGTATCGCACCACGTTGTTATACAGTATTTTCTCCGCTGGATTGGGCGCAGAAAAAGGGTCCTCTGCACTCATATCATCATAGAGTCTTGCTCCTAGACTCCCAACCACACTACTCAACACGGAATGATTCTTTGAGATTAAGTTCTTGCCAGCCATCATCTGTAATACCTTCGTTTCATGCTGTCTCTTCATTTCCTTCAAGACGGCTACTGTATATTTATCGGGGTCATTTGTTTCGATATGATGATTGGCACAAAGCAAGATCAGATTATTGTAATGCGCTCTTTGCGCACTGGTCATACTAGGGTTATACCGATCCGACTTATGTATGCTGCGGTTGGCGTCTTCAATATGACAAATATTGGAAAAGTTGGTATCATCCTCTTGATTCAAAAACGCAACATCGCAACCCGGAAAAGCACAGCTATTTCCCGATAATGCATATAACCTCTTTATAGTGGGCCCAGAATAGTTTCTTGACTTTTTATCTGCCATGTATGCATTAAAAATTTTCGGAACTAATGGCCCTCTCTGTCACATTTCAATCCCCTCAAATCCGAAGGTAGCTGTTTCATAATTGGTCTTACGGGTGCGCAAGCAACCGCCCTCGGCAGTTGCACCGATAAAGCCGACAAGTTACAATAATAGTTTAAAAGCAGCAACATTCAATATTTTTCGGTATGATTTATATTTTCGGAGGGAGCCGTCCGACAGTTCGCAACCTTAAACCTTTCCCAATAAAAGCACGAAGAAATATTCGCTATCACTGCCACTGATTCCCACGCCTACAATATTATAATCCCTTAGCATATTTTCTCTTTGGCTCCGTGATTTAATCCAACGACTGACAACCTGTTTGGGAGTTAGGTTACCCATAGCTACATTTTCCCCATAATAAACCAATTTATCGTTAAGTTTTGTTTCGGTGAGTCGTCCAGAAATGTTACCGTGGCCAAATTGAACCTTCCCCAATGCCATCTCTTGAGCGTGCGTATATGCACTCTGTTGCAATGAAGGGTCGAACTTGAGCGAACTTTTACCTTCCGAAGTCCGAAAATTATTCACTAATTCTATGATCTCATTGGCCACTTGGTCAAACCAAAGATCATCAACCTTGAACTCTAAAGGGATTTTATTCTCGAGGGATTTTATTGTGTCGACGAGAGAGCTTATTTTATTGACGCTCTCATACAGCCCAGCCTCAATATCATCCCCTAACCCATTTTTGTTTGCTCCAAAAAAAGCCACATGCCGTTCTAAGGCGGAATAAAGCTGGCCCCTCGTATTGTTTAACGTATCAAATAGCGCAACCTGTCTATTTAATAAAAGAGTTACAGAATCATTATGTCTAATTTGTAACTCAATCTTTGTCGAATCCTCTTCAATCTGACGTTGCTTTTCAAAAAGTAATCGACTGGTTTTTGCATTGTTCAGTTTCAGCATTTCATTGTTGTAATTTACTGCCGGAAGTATCCCATAAGTGATATAGAAGCCGGTGCCAGCTACCCAGATAAGTGCCGTAACTATAATCTGTTTCCATTGCTGATATTTGTTGCTTTTCTTAAGGTTCTCTTGGTACTCTAGATCTATTATTCTTTTTTCTGCAAAAATCTTTTCTTTTTCCGCAAGCAGCTTATCGAGCTGCGCAATTTTTATCTCGTTTTCTAAATCGGTTCCTTTGGCCATAGTGGTTTACTCAATATGCTGCTGCAATTTAAAGTCTTGCGGAAACAAAGCGATCTCATCAACTTTAGCGGAGAGGTGGGCACCATGTGCCGCTTTATTCTCGAGGTTACATTGCGTGGTCTCGTGGGACGCTTTGGTCCTGAATCCGGCCCTAAACTTAAAATCCCCTATTAACGCTTCTCGTAACGGAAGATGTGGAAATTCTGGCATAAGTTCTTAGGTTTGGTATTATAGGTTAGTTCGTTTAAATGAATTTGTATACATGTTACATCTTATAATGCTTGTTGTCGTGGATGGATTGTTTAAAATGCGGTTTTTCAATTTTGTCTTTCCCAGACAAAATAGCCAGCTTGGCTGCATCCAATGCAATTTTAACTACCAAAGCCGCAGAATAACCGGACAGCACGCTAGCCAACTCACTCCATTGCACCTCTTTTGAAACATTGATGCTTCCCAAGGTATGTTGTAGGATGCGACCGATTTCTTCATTGCCAGGTTTAGGTAATTCGACAATGTCGTCGAACCGCCTAAACAGGGCTTTATCAAGGGTTCCTTCTAAGTTGGTGGTGGCGATAACGATACCCGGCCCTTCGTAGTCTTCTAATACATTGAGCAGGATATTGACTACCCGATGCATCTCACCTACATCTTGCTTGGTCTCGCGAGATTTCCCGATAAAATCGAATTCGTCCAGTAGTAGTACACAAGGATAATTCCGGATGGCATCGAATAAACTCTTGAGGTTATTGGCCGACTCGCCCAGATAAGATGATATCACCGCCTCGAATCGGACCTTTAGAAACGGAAGTCCGGTATTCCAAGCGATTCGCTCAGCACTCATACTCTTACCGCAGCCGGGTGCACCATGCAAGAGGATCCGCCGTTTGGGTTTCAGCCCGAAATGTGCCAAACGCTCGCGGGCTACGTACTCTTTCTCGATACGGCTGATTTTCCCCTCCACTTCTGTGGGCAGTACCATTTCGTGCCGTAATTGCTCGCGGGGAACTTCGACGGCAAGTGGGATGTTTTTCCGTTTATCGGTTGGGATGGCAATTGTGCTGCCGAAGATGTTGGTAAGCTCACCCTTAAGGGATTGCGTAGACTGTACGTTACGGCGCAAAATACCGTTTAGTCTATCAGCCAATTTGCTATGGCCTTTTTTACGCTCTGAATCAATGATTGCATCGGCCACTTTGACGATATCGTCTGTGGGTTCTCCTTCAATGGAGCGGAATAACCGAAGCATGAGATCTTGATTCATGGGATGAAGCGCTTAGTCGGGCCTGCTTACCTACGCAAGGTAAAAACAAAAAGTGTACCTTCAAAATTTTCGGCAAAAATAGCTTTTTGGATTGGATATAACGACAGCCACTAGAAAACCCCGAAACGGGGAGGATAGGGACACCGTTTTGTTGCAATTAATTTGTTAAGACTTCTTACCGACGAGGGCCATTTTAAAAAAATATGAGAAACGGAGACAACGTCACCTATTCATGAATGCCTTCTTTGGGTAAGGCTTTAAGCAAATCTTTAGCGGCTACCTCTTTGATTTCACCATCACGCTTGATGACGAGGCTCTCTCCATTGGCAGCAGATTCCTCTACCAATTTCCGCAACGCTCTACGCAGGCCATACAACACTTTATCAGCGAAGGGGGTCTCGGGCGAGATAACTGTATTAGGGTTAATTGCCATGGCTTATTTGCTTAATGATTGACCAAATTTCATCATTTAACACGGCTTCTCCAAATTCGATGCATTTAGCAACCAACAGCGGCTCGATATCCATGTTGTCGAATACCAGCCATCTGCCACATACCGGCGTATATAATTGGATGAGATTCTTCAACCCTCGGTAATATCGCCGCTTTACAACTTCGTCTGGGATGTGGTGCCCCCCTTAGCAACACGTTTCGCCACACGCTTAATGGCATGACCGGGCGAATCTAGCCAACTACACGCTCTGGGTTGAATGGAGAAAGCCCTGCAGCGATGTTATTTTTCATTTGGCAATGTTTTTATTGTCAAAATAGTTGGCAATGTTTTTATTGTTATCTATAGCTTCTTTCTCTCAAGGCATACAGACATAAAAGTCAGATCTAATAAGTTGCTTTTAGCTCTACTTTTAGTGCTCAAACTTTTGGCAGAAGAAATCGCAAGCGACTTGCCAAACTTCGGCTTTAGGAATCAGCCTTATATTGAACTCGAAGAGGCCGGTTACTTGTTTTCAGAATCACGGACGTTGGACGATTGTAACGCGAACTGTGGCACAGGATAAACGGATAAAAAATAATAGATTCGTAAATCCAAGTGACAGATGAAGATGAAATGATTAATACGGAAGTTAAACAATACATTCAGTAAAGTGTCTTATGTTGGCTGGCAACTTCAAACATCAAGAACCGCTACATTAGTTGATGTTAGCATTTGGGCGCCGAGTTACTTTTTGTATCCTGGCACAACAGAAGAGAGCCAAGTTAAAAGTGCGATGAAGGCTTATAAAGTGAAGCCAATTGAATAGTAGGTATAGGGTGCAAATGTTTCAAAGAAAGCCCCGAAACGGGGAGAATCGGGGCTTTACTAACTAACCAATTATAAACCTAAATTATGAACCCGACATGATTTAAATAATTATTAAATCACGAAGGGATAAGAATTATTTTAAATCATCATTTGCATATCCCTCTCAATTTTTTTACCTTTAACGAAACCAATGTGCAGCCTGGGCCTGAAATGAGTGGGAATTTGGCTTTAAAATTTAGGAGTTAAACTACTGCAACTTGTCTCGCAGATTATTTAAGACTACATACTTCCATCAAATCAACACATGACTTACCAAACGCTGTTAAATTTATCTCACATAGCCACCGCGACCGGAATAATTATGACAGCGCTGGGTGGACTGGGCGCCTATTACTATCAAAAAAAATTAGACGCAAAAAATGAAACAAAAATAAAACCAATAATTGACCTGTGTCATAAAGGGATATCGGTAACTAAAAAAGATGATAAAACAGCTCATTTTATTATACCTTATTGTGCGGGGACCAACGCAAACGCCTACAATGTCAAATTGAAAAGTGCGGTGATTCTTAAAGAGGAAGAAGGCTTCTCTCTGATTTCAGATTTTGACCATGATTTTCCCGACGGGATAACACTCACCTATGAGACAGGGAAAAGCATATTATATAGCCTAACCCCATTTACCTATGATTTTTCTCACATTTACATATGCGTAAAGGGTAACTATACAAATGAAAAGGGTGACACAATATTTCCAGTTTTAGATATTTACAAATACAATAAAATTACAAATACTTGGGTTAGAGCGCTTGGCAATGAGGACGAATCAGTTAGACAATTTATACTGGGGCGCCTGAAATAATAGTGCCTCTTTCTTATGAGTAAACACTTGGGTACTACAACCAGACACGTTAGACGCTATCTTCTATCGAATCGACATCTAATCAACACATATGATTGACCACAGTTTTTTAATAAAATTGCTATTACGGTTCGTTTTGTGCCACTCTGAGAGATCTATCAACTGAAACATCATGCTTATAGCCAATAAAAAACCATATTATGACGAAAGTCACAGAGAAAAAAAATGATAAATCAAACTTGTTTATACAAGAAGGGGAAAGCTTCTTTAAAGTGGGTAAATTTGAAGATGCTCTTGAGTGTTTTGAAAAAGTCTTGTCTATAAATCAAAGGAACTGGAAAGCCCTAAATTCCAAAGGCTGTTGCTTAATGAAACTCAATAGAGTTCCTGAAGCCAAACTTTGTTTTGATGAGTCTTTGAAAATTGACGATAGTAAATCTGAAAGTTGGGGATGCTTGGGGACTTATTATCTTCAAATTGATGACAATGAACATGCTAAAAAGTACTTTAATAAAGCGGAACAACTTGAGGGGAACGAACTTGCCTATTCTCAACTTGCATATTTCTTCTACACTATTGAAGACCATCATAAAGCAGAACTGTACGTTGAGAGAGCTTTGAGTTTAAATAATAAAAATGAAAGTGCTCTCAACACCAAAGGCCTATTATATATACACCATGAGGACCTTCCATCAGCAATTGAGATTTTCAGGACTTTGATTGGAATGAATAGTTCAAATAGTGTATATCACAGCAATTTAGGCTACGCCTATTTTTTAAACAAAAATATACTTGAAGCAAGAAAAGCATTAGATGATTCAATTTCACTAAATCCTTCCAATGCCTATGCTCTTAATAATTCAGCAATACTATACCATAGTCAATCTGATTATTTAACAGCCTGGAATTATATTGAAAAGGCTGTCTCCATCAATCCAAAGGTTTTAAGATTTTGGGGGAATAAAGCAGATATATTAATATCTCTCATCAAGTCCGGGGATGAATCGTTCGGCACCTTTCAGGATGTTGGATATTTTTTGTATCGTGCAGACTTATCTACCGTCGACGTTATGATTTCATTGAGTACTGGAGCAATAGAATTATCAAAAGAAGAAAGAGACCAAATACTTATCGGAATGATTAACATGGACAATTTCTTCACCCAGACAGTAAATGACAGTTTAGTTTCCCGAGAGGACTATTTGAATATCTATAAGATGTCATTAGAAACTGTTGCTTTATTGGGTGCCTCACGTCCGGAGGAATTTAGTTTTGCACACTATACAACACAAGATACGGCTAATGCGTTAATTTTTCAAAATTCTCAATTTAGACTGAATTCGGTCACTACAGCTAATGATCCAAAAGAAGGATACCCGCTATTGAATTTTTTAGGTTTTACAGGCGCTTATTCCCCTAATATTTATCAGGCATTTGTCGGAAGCTTTACCTTTAACCCTGACAGCTTGAATCAGTTTAGACTTTATGGGAAAAATAATAACATAGAAGGAAGTGGGGTCAGTCTGATTCTTTCATTTGAGTATTTCGCCGATAATGCGGATTTAAATAAAGGATTAACCACTCCTCTTACAGACAACCTTGCAACAAAAGAGACGACCAAACAACCTTTATTCCGCTGTATATACATTGACCCATTATCTAGGCGGGTAATTTCTTTGGGACACAAAGAGGCTTGCGTATTTTATCGGGAGAACATAGGAGTAGAAAGATCAGCTTTAGATGAAAAGGTTGACAATTACCTGAAATTTATCAATGAATTAACGAGAAAAGTCGAAGATTCGTTAATCAATTTGAATGATAAAATTTCAATCTTGTATGATAAGATTAAAGATAATGATGACCAACGAAAGGAAATCTTTAAAATAATTCCAATGCTGTTAATCCATCTTCGTTATTTAGTTAAGCACTATGACTTCAAAGAAGAACAAGAATGCAGAATAATACAAGTTGAGCCCCTAATCAAAAACCAACATGTAAAATTAACGAGTGACAATAATAGGATGTATATTGACTATCTCCCTTTTCATAGTGATGATAAATCATATTTGAGGGAAATATATTGGGGGCCCAAAACTTCCAATTTTGAACTATTTAAAGACAGAGTGATGCATTTAGGGATGAACATATTTTGCATGAAGAATGATCATCCATTTACATAAAAAGGGGAAAACTTCAATTGTAAATAAAACGTGTATGCTGAAACAATATTGGAAAATCGAATGTAGCGAACATTTGAACATGCTTTATCAGACGAAAGTAAGTTCTAAGCACCTTTCTGAAAAGCGACTGAAAGACTTTATACAAACGTTAATAGCCAAATATATTCTCACTGCTGAAGAAATCTTGGAAGAACATAAATCAATACCTTTCAAGAAGCGAAAACGGTATATCGAAATTATGCGTATTAATAATCAACAATCCGGCAAGAAGACAATCAATTTTATGGCTGATGGTGCAGGAATATCGATAATAGCTTATTTGGTAGAAGAGATTGAATGATGATGCTCGTTCACGGACCCCCTATGAAAATAACTTTTTTCAATACTGAATCATGAGAAACGCTTTCAGTGGATATACTTATCAGCAGCAGGTTACTTTATTGTTTCTATCCAAAATGGATGTCGAAAGAAAAATCAAGCATATATCTATAGCCTGTCGTCCCTACTTTACCGCAACGGAGAAAAAAGGTTTTGAAGCTGACAAAAAAAGCCATCCCCTAGGGATGGCTAAATATTGTTATTGACAATGACCTAAACCGTCATTTCAGTTTTTCTATTTCCTCCACAGAAAGACCAGTGCCTTTGGCAATATCTGCAATTGAAACGCCAAGATTTTTAAATTCTAACGCTATTTTTCGCTTTTCAGCTTCCGCTTTCGCTCGTTCTTTTGCCTGCCCCCTTTTGTAGAACGGGTCCTTTTCTTCTTTAAAAAATGTCGCTGCTTTCAACATAGCTACCTCCAATTGTGGTGTAAATTTACGTAATTGTATTAATATCCGCAACTGCATCAGCCGACTCTCCTTGCTGCTCACCGGCTCGGGCAATGCATCAATAGTCTTTACAATATCTTCCGTTAGGTTAAATGGGTCGGCTTCCTTTAAATTCCCCAATAAGGCCAGCATCTTGATTTCCGGTTGTTCCGAGTCGATAAACATATCGTAAGGTAAATCGGAAAATGATAGCAGTGTATATCGGAAATTGAAATCAGGTTGCTCCAGCTTATTGGGCATAGACAGCGGCTCGTGCCCTACATACAGCACATACTGCTTGATGGGCAATCCATGTATCTGATGCAGCAGCACCCAGTAGTCAGCCATCTGGACAGCCATTTTGGGGTTGTTGCGGGTT
>NZ_DATMFT010000018.1:0-478575 GCF_035556095.1 Parapedobacter sp.
CATAGAAAGAACTTTTCTTTCTAAGTTGTGGTCGATATAAGGACCTTTTTTAATTGAACGAGCCACTATTTCTTCCTTTTCTCAATAATGTAACGATTCGATGCTTTCTTTTTACTGCGGGTCTTGTAGCCTTTGGCCAACAGTCCCTTGCGCGAACGCGGGTGACCACCGGATGACCGGCCTTCACCACCACCCATCGGGTGATCGACAGGGTTCATGGCTACACCACGTACACGGGGCCTGCGGCCCAAGTGGCGCTTCCGCCCGGCTTTACCTAATACCTCATTGGCTTTCTCGGCATTTGACACCGATCCGATGGTGGCCAAGCAAGTAGCCAAAATCATGCGTGTCTCGCCAGAAGGCAACTTGATGATGGCATATTTACTGTCGCGAGCCGAAAGCTGGGCATATGTACCCGCGCTACGGGCGATGGTACCACCCTGCCCCGGGTTCAACTCGATATTGTGGATAATAGAACCCAACGGAATCACCGCCAGCGGCAATGTGTTGCCAATTTCAGGCGCTACCGAATCGCCGGAAACAATCGTCTGTCCGACTTTGAGCCCCTCAGGCGCAATGATGTAACGCTTTTCGCCATCTACATAATGCAGAAGTGCAATACGCGCCGTACGATTGGGGTCGTATTCTATGGTGGCAACTTTTGCGGGAACGTCTTTCTTATCGCGTTTGAAGTCAATCAGTCGGTATGCTTTTTTATGTCCCCCACCGAGGTAACGCATCGTCATTTTACCGGAATTGTTCCGCCCGCCGGACTTCTTGATCTTTACGACCAACGACTTTTCAGGAACGTTGGTGGTAATATCGGAATAGTCTCCGCCTACTCTGAAGCGAGTGCCAGGGGTAACCGGTTTGAATCTTTTAACTGCCATCTCTTATTATATCGTACTGTAAAAGTCAATCGTTTCGCCATCCTTAATCGTGATGATGGCTTTCTTGTACTTCGGGGTCCTCCCGGAAACAAATCCAGCTTTGGTATAGCGGTTCTTGGCTTTGCCGGCAACCACAATCGTGTTCACGGCCAGAACGGTCACGCCAAACATCTGTTCCACAGCTTGTTTGATTTGTATCTTGTTTGCCTTGGGATCCACCTTAAATGCATAGCGGTTCAGCTTCTCGGTGAGCAGCGATGCTTTTTCGGTCAATATGGGCTTTTTGATAATTTCCATGTTACTTGGCAAGTGCCTCCTCCAATGTTTTAACAGCATCCGTAGTCAGCAAAAGTTTGCCCGCATTCAACACGTCGTACGTGTTCAATTCATTGGCGGTAATCACCTTTGTTTTCTTGAGGTTCCTGCTTGATAAATAAACGTTGTTGTTTTGAACGGGTAGTACCAATAAGGTCTTCTCGCCAGCCACGTTCAGGCTGTTCACCAAGCTCACATAGTTCTTGGTTTTGATGCTATCGAAATTGACCTCGTCCAATACCACGATATTATTCTCTTTGGCTTTGTAGCTCAACGCTGATTTACGCGCCAAAGATTTAAGCTTCTTGTTCAGTTTGAAACTATAGTCGCGCGGCTGCGGACCGAAAATACGGCCACCGCCATTGAACAATGGAGATTTGATGCTCCCTGCACGGGCACCACCGGTTCCCTTTTGTTTGTGGAGCTTGCGGGTCGAACCGGCAATCTCGTTACGTTGCTTGGATTTATGCGTTCCCTGGCGTTGGTTAGCCAGGTATTGCTTCACATCCAGATAAATCGCATGGTCATTGGGTTCTACCCCAAATACCGACTCAGGAAGTTGCACCTTGGCACCTGTTTCTTTACCTGATATATTTAAAACGTTAACTTCCATCTCCTTATTTATCTACGATTACGTAAGAACCTTTGGCTCCGGGGATGGAACCACTCACCACGAGCAGGTTTTGCTCTTCGTAAACTTTCAGCACCTGCAGGTTCTGAACCTTCACACGATCGCCCCCTGTACGGCCAGCCATACGCGTTCCTTTGAATACACGCGACGGCCAAGATGACGCTCCCAATGAACCGGGTGCGCGCAGGCGGTTGTGCTGACCGTGGGTAGCCCCACCAACACCGCCGAAACCGTGGCGCTTCATTACCCCTTGGAAACCTTTTCCTTTCGAAGTGCCGACCACATCAATGTACTCGCCTTCTTCAAAAATAGAAACCGTCACCAATTCACCGAGTTGCTTTTCGTCGGGAAAGGTTTTAAATTCTACCAATTTACGCTTGGGCGTCGTTTTCGCTTTGGCGAAATGCCCTTTCAAAGGAGCCGTCGTGTTCTTCTCTTTTGCTTCATCAAAAGCGAGCTGAACCGCGGAATACCCATCCTTTTCTTCCGTGCGTATCTGCGTTACCACGCACGGGCCAGCTTCGATTACGGTACATGGGATATTCTTCCCGTCCGCATCAAAAATGCTGGTCATTCCTACTTTTTTTCCAATAATTCCAGACATGTTTCTATTAATCTATTAACGTCCATCGAAGCAGTAGGGCTTCGCTCAAGACATACCATCCCCTCAAAAGGGACGGCAAAGATAGGAAACTTACAGTAAGTATCAAACAGTTAGTAAATTATTTTTTTGTTTTCCATATTCATGCACTTTCCCATCCCTTCTTTGCGGTGTCTTTCCCACAGTTTTCCCCATGGTTCCTCGGCAAAATGCCGTCTTCCTACTACATACACCCACCCGCGGTGCTTCACATGCAGCCGAATTTAGGTCGTCATCCGTCTTACCAAATCAACAGGGCACACCAGAGGTTCAGCCAGCGTAGCCGTGTTTGACCGATTGGGAACGCCTTGCAAGGCATCAATAAGCGTCTGTGCTACTTTGTCGGCCATAGCGTTCGGGTATTGTTCAATCGATGTGATGGCGGGAGAGATGATGGCCGCCCTCGGGTCGTTTGAGTAACCGATTATCTTTAAGTCTTCAGGAATCCGGATACCGCGCTCTCGGGCAAACTCCACAGCAGCAATAGCCGTGGTGTCGTTCGCCGCGAAGAGCCCGTCGGGTTGGTTGGTACCATCAAATATCCTACGTAAGCTGCTCCAGGCGTTTTCTGCCGTCAGTTCCTGATGGTAAATCCATTCATCCCGCAGCGACACGCCCTCTTTAGCTAGCGCATCTGTAAACCCATGTGTGCGCTCCTTATAGATGCTGCAGGTCTGCGGACCGCTGATGTACGCAATCCTCCGGCAACCCGCCTGCATCAAATGGTTGCCTGCCAACAGCCCACCACGGTAATCATCGCCTTTGACAATATAGGCCGGCGTATTCGCTCCCAAGGGCACCCGATCGTAAAACACCAGTGGTATGCCCTGCTGGAGGAATCCATCGAAATGAGCAATATCTTCCGTATACAGTGCGAGCGATACGACCAATGCATCCACCCGGGCCGAATACAACGTATTCGCCAACTCCTTCTCCATGCTTACCGAATCATTGGACTGGCAGATCATCAGGTTGTATCCCGCCGCCTGAAGCTGCCGTTGCAGCGAAGTGATGAAAAACACATGGAAATACATGGATATCCGAGGCACAATCAGCCCGATGATGTTGGAGCGGCGGTTGCGCAACGAGGACGCCATGCTGTTGTGCCGATAACCCATTTCCTTAGCCATCGCCTTCACCCGCTGGCGCGTAGCCTCACTGATCCGTGGATTATTATTAAGTGCCCTTGAAACAGTAGCCGGAGATATCCCCAATACCTTGGCAATGTCCACGATGCTGTTTTCCGATTTCGGTTTTTTCGGTGTCATTTCGTATAATCAGCTTGCTGCCAAAGCAACGTTATTTTGGTGGAAAAAGCAAATGCACCTTGGTAAAGCGCGCTGCGGCTACTAACCCGGCATCATTAGCCATAATGACTTTGCAATAGCTGCACGCGATTCCTCGTGCAGCGGTAAAAAAGCTTAAATTCGCAAGAACAAAACGAGGGTTATTAAGAAATCTAATAATGAAGAAGTGTTACCAACATTCCGTGACTTGGACAAAAAACCTTTTTTTACTGTCAGGACTTTGGGTGCTATTACTCAGTTCCAGCAATGGCAAGATAGACCGTGAGAAGCTGGTAGGTCGCCATCGAATCATCACAGAAAAAAATAATCCGTGGAGCCCGGCACAGGTCGGTAATGGAGAGTTTGCATTCGGCGTGGATATCACCGGCCTTCAGTCGTTCACCACACATGCCACGATGTCGCATTGGGGATGGCATAGTTTTCCACTCCCCGAGGGCCTTGACATCAAAGATTTTAATGGGAAAATGTGGGACACGTATGGTCGGCAGGTCCGCTATGACGACTGGGATGAAGATCATCCGGAATTGTCGGCGTGGCTGGCCGGCAATCCCCATTCGCTCAACCTGGGTCGGATCGGGTTGGTATTGAAAAAATCAGATGGCAGCCTTGCCACGTTGGGAGATTTGGCGAATACCCGGCAGGAAACGGATCTGTGGACAGGCACAATCACCAGCACCTTCGAATTGGAAGGGACTCCTGTTCGGGTAGTGACATTGAGCCACGGCGAAAAGGATGCCGTGGGTGTGCAGATTACCTCCAGACTGGTAGAAAGCGGGCAGATTGCAGTTGCCTTTTCTTTTCCCTATCCGGACGGGAGTCAGCAAGTAAACAGTACATTCGATCAGCCCAATGCACATACCACGGAATGGGTTTTCACCGAAAAAAAATTCGTACGCCTTGAGCGCACGTTGGACGATACCGATTGTGGGGTTTCCGTAAACTGGATGACGGAAGCAACATTTCAAAAGGTAGACAAACATGCGTTCCAGTTGGTGCCCGAATCGGGGAATACCCTGGAGTTTGTTTTTGCGTTTAGTGATGATCCTACTGTGGAGACCCGATTGAATTTTTCGGAATGCCAGCGATCCTCCATAACATCGTGGAAGGCATACTGGATGTCTGGTGCAGCCATCGACCTGTCGGCAAGTACGGATCCCCGCTGGAAAGAGCTAGAACGCCGGCTGGTGTTATCACAGTACGTAATGAAGGTAAACGAGGCCGGTAGCTGGCCACCGCAGGAGAGCGGTCTGGTTAATAACGGTTGGTACGGACGTTTTCATTTTGAGATGATCTGGTGGCACGGCGCCCACTTTGCCCTGTGGGATCGTTGGCCGCTATTTGATAGAAGCCTGCATGTTTACCCTGATTTTTTGCCCACCTCAAGGGTGCGTGCGGAAAAGCAGGGTTACAAAGGCGCACGCTGGCCGAAATGTACAGCATATCTGGACCGGGATTGGCCACATCCCATCCATGCGACGCTGATCTGGCAGCAGCCCCATCCGATTTTTTTCGCCGAACTGGACTACCGTTTGCATCCTACGCAGGCCACACTCGATAAATGGCGTGATGTCGTGTTTGAATCGGCCGCGTTTATGGCTGATTTCGCCCATTACGATGCGGCGAAAGATCGTTACGTACTCGGACCTCCCGTTTATATTGTTTCGGAGAACACCGATCCCCGCACAACCGTCAACCCTACATTTGAACTGTCTTACTGGCAATTCGGCCTGCGTACCGCGCAGGTTTGGAAAGAGCGGATGAATATGCCGCGGGACGAAAAATGGGATGACGTGTTGAATAAGCTTTCACCGTTGCCGATTGAAGACGGGGTGTATGTTACTTACGAGGGAATCGAAAACATGTGGACGCGGTATAACTGGGAACATCCGGCGCTGATCGGGGCGTTCGGTATGCTACCGGGAGATGGCGTGGATGTTCCAACAATGGGCAGGACGCTTGAACGGGTACACCGCGAATGGAAACTTCACGAAACATGGGGCTGGGATTTCCCGATGCTGGCCATGTCGGCAGCAAGGCTGGGACGGTCGGAACAGGCAGTAGACTACCTACTGGAATACCCCGCGTTTTTGTTTGATGAGCATGGATTGGTGGGTGGTTGCCGTGCGCCGTTTCCTTATTTTCCGGGCAATGGCGGACTGTTATACGCCGTGGCCATGATGGCGGCCGGATGGGATGGGGGCCCCGATACCAATGCCCCCGGATTTCCGGATGACGGGTCTTGGGTTGTGAAATGGGAGGGACTGAAGCCGGCGCTGTAGCCGGGATGAGTTGGCGTGCGAAACTTTGAATCGCTATCTTTAAGTAAGGTATAAAAGTAAGGTATGAAGAAAATTAGATTTTTATCGGTTGGGCTGTGGCCAGCAAGCGATACGCTACTGCAGTCCACTGAATTAGCCGTTGCAGCCGAAGGAATCAGGTTAGACAGCGCTTGGATCGGTATTAAAATGAGGAGGTCGGATGTACACGTTTAGAAAAGCGCAGCCCCACGAACTGCCCCAAATATGGGAAATCATCCAACACGCGATTGCCCGGCGAAAAGAGGCGGGTAGCGAGCAGTGGCAGGATGGCTACCCCAACCCCGAGGTTTTGCGTCATGATATCGATAAAGGTGCCGGATGTGTACTGGCCGATGGCGAAACTATTGCCGGTTATTGTGCCCTCATGATCAATGATGAACCAGCGTATGCCGCTATCGAAGGCGAATGGCTTACCAATGGTGATTTCGTCGTATTCCACCGTGTTGCGATTTCCAAAGCCCACCTCGGGCAAGGGCTAGCGCGGAAAATGATAGAACACATCGAAGCGTTCGCCGCAAGCAACAACATACAAAGTATCAAAGCAGACACGAATTACGACAACCCCGCCATGTTGCGGATTTTTGAATCGATGGGTTACACCTATTGCGGCGAAGTATATTTCCGGGGAAGCCGCCGACGAGCGTATGAAAAAGTGTTACCGGAGATGGCCTAGCCAGCCATCAGTACTGCCCGGTACTCAACATCACCAAGGTACATGCGCGCACCACCTCGATCCCCTGCTGTTGCGCTAAAGCTTCCAGTTCGGGGTTTTCCGTGCCCGGATTGAAAATGATACGTTTGGGTTGGGTCGCTAGGATGTAGTCGTAATATTCGGGCTGCCGCTGCGGACCGATGTAGAGGGTCACCGTATCGACACCCGCAATAACATCCCCTGCATGTTGTATTTCCACCCCGCGGACTCCCCCTTCTTTATTCCGATGTTTACAATATCGTGCCCGGCCGCAACCAACCGGTGGGCCGCTAAATAAGCATACCTGCCCGGATTGGTCGTGGCGCCCAAAATCAATGTTTTCTTTTTTCCCATGGCCATATATTGCAAAGTTACGGACAATAGTTGAAGAAAATAACACCACTATTTTGCCATATATTCTCCCTCGGACGAATAAGCTCCCTGACGGATCACCGGCATATCCAGTAGCTGGTAAAGCTCGTCCAAATGGAGTAGGCTGCCGTTGGCCAGATTTGCAAGGAGCACAATCGTAACATCGTTGGTTAGGTCTCGAACGTAGATGTTCCGGAAGCCATGCCACCAGCCGGTATGGTATACAACCCGTTGTTTATCCGTCTCGTAGGTACGCCACCCAAAACCGTAATTGAATACGCTTTTGGTGGGCTTGCTATATCCGGCGTAAGCCGAGTCGAGCGTTTCGGGCTTAAGCAAACGGCCCTCGCGTAATGCCCGGTCAAACAGGTACAGGTCTTGGACGGTGCTATATATGCCTTTATCGCCAACGGGACCATCCTGAAAATTCTGTACCACCGAGCGGCGCCACACCTTGTCGTGGCCCACGACACCATTGGGAATCTTTTCGTACACAGCCTTGGAGTACACCGCGGTATGCTTCATACCCGCGGGCGCAAACACATTTTCTTTCATGTACACGGCAAAATCCTGGCCGGTCACCTTTTCGATAATCGACGCCAGCACCATGTAATTGGTATTGTTATAGAAAAACCGTACATCGGGGTTCGCATATTTCGCGGGTTTGTGCTTTGCCAACAGCGCCATCACCTCCGCGTTGGACATCCCCTTTCGCTTGTCGGGCCAAATCTCTTGCTTATCTGTAAAATAAAGGTAGTTCGTTAGCCCGGATCGATGGGTAAGCAACAACTTGATGGTCACATCCGGGTAGGGGAAATCCGGGAAAAACTCATCTACCGTCTGGTCCAACCTAATCTTACCTTCCTCCATCAACCGGAGTATTCCCGTAGCGGTGAGCGGCTTTGATACCGATGCCAATTCAAACTGAGACGCAATCTCCAAGCTGTCCTTCATCAGGTAATCAGCCCACCCAAAAGCGTTTTGGTAGAGGATTTTCCCTTTTTTTGCAATCAACACATTCCCGTTAAAACCGGACCTGCGGTGCAACCGTTGCATGAATGCGTCCAATCGATCGTCAGCCTTCACCGGGTCATACACCAGCGCAATACTGTCGAGCTCGTGTTGTTTCCGCTCTACACGGGCACGCTTCTTTTCGGCCGAGGTGCACGATGCACCGATGATGGCAATGATTAATAAGAAGAAAAGGCTATTTCTGAACAATGGTTTTTCACTAATTTTCATCTACTATATTTTCATCTTCAACGGCCAGATGGAACCGGTTTCATACGTGGCCGCTAAGGTATTGCAATCGACTTGCAATGGCAACTATTTTAACACCGAAAGCGCAGTCTAACATGTTTTTTACCAATAAGGCAACCTGCCTAATTTATAACCATTCTAAATATCTGTGTTTTACACAGTTCTGACAGTGGTCAGATAGGAGATGTTGTACTTTTGTTTCCGAAATTAAGGGAGCATAGTACAGCCTTGAAGAATCTTAAAGTCATAGCATTTACCCACAAACATGTGGATCTTAAGGATTTAGGAAACCTTGTGATTTGCAACGAAGAGTTGGAGAGTCGACTGATTACCCTGAAGAATAGCTTTGACATTCCCGAAATTTTTTATGTGGGTACTTGCAATCGCGTTGAATTTGTGTTCTATGGTGCACATGAATTAACGCCCACGTTCATCAAGGAATTCATGCACAAGCTCAACTTCTGTGTTCCTTCAGCACAACTGGAGTGTTTCTTGGGCCAGGTAAACACCTACGAGGGTATCGACGCCTTGAACCACCTGCTCCGGATGTCGTGTTCATTGGAAAGTTTGGTTGTAGGCGAAAAGGAAATCCTAGCACAGGTGCGTAGGGCCTATGAGCGTTGCCGCAAGAGCGGTTTTACGGGCGATTTCCTTCGGTTGGTTATGGATCGGCTAGTAAAAACAGCAAAAGAGGTATATACACATACGCGCATATCCCGCAATCCGGTTTCCGTGGTTTCGCTGGCTTATCGCAAATTGCGTGAAATCAAATTGGAAGACAACCCACGTATTCTCATTATCGGCGCGGGGGAAACCAACCAAAACATCGCTAAGTACCTTTTGAAACACCGTTTTTCGAATTTCGTGATATTTAACCGCACCTTGGAGAATGCACGAGCACTGAGCGCCGAATTGAATGCTGAAGCGTACCCATTGAGCGAACTTCCCCATTACAAGGGTGGATTTGACATCCTGATCACCTGTACCGGGTCGCCCGAAGCGATTATCGATAACACACGCTACCAATCGCTCCTCAATGGCGAGACCGACAGGAAGGTTGTCGTCGATTTAGCCATCCCCAACGATGTCCATCCCGAAGTATTGGAGGAGTATCCGGTACACTATATAGAAGTAAGCGGTCTACAGGCAATCGCTTCCAAAAACTTGCAGGAGCGTTATGATGAATTAGTCCATGCGGAACAAATCATCGCCGACAACATCCGCGAATTCCTTCCGCTACTCAAGCAACGCCGCGTGGAACTGGCTATGCGCGAAGTACCCGAGAAAGTAAAAGAAATACGTTCTTTTGCACTCAATGAGGTATTCGCCACCGAAGTAGGTGCGTTGGATGCCAATTCGAGGGCTGTGCTCGAAAAAGTAATGGACTATATGGAAAAAAAATACATCAAAGTACCCATGGTGATGGCCAAGGATATTTTGGTTAAGACAAACCATTCGGACATCCATTAGTGCCTCGTCGTTACCCGAAACGTACAATCTTTTAACTTATCCGTTCGGATAACGCCTTATATTCGTTAAGTTTCGCAAACTTAAAAGGCTCTTAATGGCAGCGAAGAGATCCCCGAACACAGCGTCGTGATTTCATTGATACCAGAAAGATATTAAAAAACATCAATAATTTAGCTAAGTTTGTGTATGCTAACAGATGAACCCCTGACTAAAACGGCCCCTACCCTAACAAAATTGGTAGACCGCACGCTCATTATTGGCACCCGTGGAAGTGAGCTGGCCTTATGGCAGGCCAATTACGTCAAAGACCGACTGGCCGAAATCGGCGTGGATGCAGCACTCAAAGTCATCAAGACACAGGGCGACATTGTGCAGCATTTACGGCTGGACAAACTGGAAGGAAAAGGGTTCTTTACCAAAGAATTGGAAGAAGAGCTATTAAATGGAGGTATCGACCTCGCTGTCCATTCACACAAGGATCTCCCCACAGTACACCCCCCTGGCCTCACCATCGCAGCCGTTACCGCCCGTGAAGACCCGTCGGAGTTGCTCATCATCCATAAAGACTGTGTAGACCTGAAGAAACGTCTAGCACTTAAACACAACGCCATCGTAGGTACTTCTTCAAACCGCCGGAAAGCGCAGTTGTTGGCCATGCGCCCGGATTTGGAGTTCGATGACCTCCGTGGGAATGTACTGAGCCGCATTCAGAAACTCCGCGACGAGAATTTTGATGCCATCATGCTTGCCAAAGCGGGGATTACCCGCGTCAATGTTGACCTCAGCGACTTCCATGTCGAAGAACTCCCACCGGTGGAAATCATACCTGCCCCGGCACAAGGGGTCTTAGCGGTGCAGATCCGTGAAAACGACACGCAACTCGCGGACGTACTGCAGTCCATACACAACGCTGCCGTGGCAGATACCATTGCCGTTGAACGCAAAGTGCTGAACCTTTTCGATGCAGGGTGCCATGCGCCGTTGGGTTGTTACTGCCGTAAACAGGGCGATTTGTATGAAGTATGGACCTCCAACGCCGAAGATAGCGAAGAGTTTCCCGACCGCCTCTACCTCACCGCCGAACACACGGACGGGCTGGCCGAACGGATCGCCAATAAATTCGACAAAACGCGGAAACTGCCGGGCCATGTATTCATCACGCGCGACTTATCCGAAGCCAGCTATTTCCATCGTGCCATGGCCAAACACGACATTAAGGTGGAGGGTCGCTCACTGATCCGCATTTTCCCCATGATTAATAAGCTAGACCCCTATATTCTCAAGTATGTCGACTGGGTGTTTTTTGGTAGTAAAAATGGCATCGAAAACTTCTTTAAACTCGAACCGCGGCTGAGTAAACGAACGAAATTTGCGGTTATCGGGCGTGGCTCCGAAGAGATGCTCAGGCAGTTTGGCCATGCCCCGGAGTTTTCCGGAGAAAGGCTGGGCATCAACATGGAGGAAATCGCCGAAGAGTTTGCCAAAATTGCCGATGGCACCACCGTGCTGATTCCCCGTGCCAAAGATTCTCTGGAAACCATCCAAAAGTCACTAACGGCAGATACTAAAGTAATCAATCTACCGGTATATCAGACGCGCATCGATACCAACGTGTCCAAGTCGAACGCCGATGTATTGATTTTCACCAGCCCCTCAAATGTGGAGGCCTATTTCGTAGATAACCTGGTCGACCCGGGCCAACAGATTATCTGTATCGGGCGGTCTACAGGTCGGAAAATCGAAGAATTCGGACTGCCATACACACTCCCGTACTCACCCGACGAAATCGGTCTTGCCGAAGCGGTATTCGGGTTGGATTACTAGCCGCTTTGTTGATGATACCATATATGATTTCGAGGGATTTCCAATTAATATAGCATGCTAATACGACCAAGAAGAAACCGCAAATCAGCGGTGATACGGGATATGGTGCAGGAAACGCACATCACGGCGTCAAACCTGATATTTCCCTTGTTTATTATCGATGGCAACAACGTTAAAACAGAGGTCTCCTCCATGCCCGGTATTTACCGGTATACGGTAGACAACCTACTCCGCGAGGTGGAGCACTGCATGGAACTTGGGCTGCATGCATTCGATTTGTTTCCCAATATCGATGAATCACTCAAAGACAAGTACGCAACCGAAAGCACGAGGAAAGGCAGTTTGTACCTCCGTGCCATCGCCGAAGTGAAACAACGTTTCCCAGAAGCGTGTGTCATCACCGATGTAGCCATGGACCCCTACAGTAGCGACGGGCATGACGGTCTGGTGGAAAACGGCGAAGTGCTGAATGACGAAACATTGATCATCTTGGGCCAGATGGCACTGGCGCATGCCCAAGCAGGTGCCGATATCATTGCGCCATCAGACATGATGGATGGACGGATCGGTTACATCCGTAATGTGCTAGACGAAAACGGCTTCACCAAGGTATCATTGATGTCGTATACCGCCAAATACGCCAGCGCCTTTTATGGCCCTTTCCGCGACGCCCTCAACTCAGCACCGAAACACGGCGACAAGAAATCGTACCAAATGGATCCCGCCAATCAGCGCGAAGCGTTGATCGAAGCGGAATTGGACACCCAAGAAGGGGCGGACTTCTTGATGGTAAAGCCGGCACTCGCCTACCTGGATGTTATCAAGCTACTGCGTGATGGTTTTGACCTTCCTATAGCAGCTTATAACGTCAGTGGTGAGTATGCTATGGTTAAAGCCTCAGCCCGCAATGGCTGGCTCGATGAGCGCCGGGCAACAATGGAAGTCCTTACGGGAATCCGCCGGGCAGGAGCCACCGCCATCCTCACCTACCATGCCAAGGAAGTACTGGAAAATAAGTGGCTCTAAACGGATTGATAATTGATAGTTGATAGTTGATAGTTAATAAAGATGTTAGACGCATTGAAGAAAGCCTTCGGCGGAAGTGATGAACCTCAGCCCCCGTCGGGCAAAAGAAACGATATTGTACGTGAAAAATCAGCCGAATTATTTGAACGGGCCCAACGGTATTTTCCTGGAGGCGTCAACTCGCCCGTACGGGCATTCAAATCGGTTTATGGTACGCCGTTGTTTATCGAACGGGGCGATGGCTGTTACCTATGGGACGCCGATGGCAACAAATTCATTGATTTCTGCTGTTCCTGGGGACCATTGATATTGGGCCACAACCATCCCAAAATAAGGGAAAAAGTAACCCAAACCCTCGAAAAAGGCTTAAGTTTCGGTGCGCCCACAGCATTGGAGAACGAACTCGCCGAGCTCATCCTCGAACACAACAGATACATCGAGAAAATCCGGTTCGTCAGCTCCGGTACCGAGGCCGTCATGTCGGCCATCCGGCTGGCCAGGGGGTATACCGGGCGCGATAAAATCATCAAATTCGAAGGATGCTATCACGGCCACTCCGATTCACTGCTGGTGAAGGCGGGTTCGGGGCTGGTCACATTCGGCGAGACCTCTTCCGCCGGGGTTCCCAAAGCATTTGCCGACGAAACTATCGTTATTCCACTGAATGACCGGAGCGCTGTGGAAACGGCGTTCGCCCAATTCGAGGGGCAAATCGCAGCGGTCATCATTGAGGGGGTACCGGCAAACAACGGACTGCTTATCCAAGACCGGGAATACATCCACTTCCTACGCGAAATTACCCACCAGCATCAAGCGCTGCTTATCTTTGATGAGGTCATTACCGGGTTCCGCCTTGGGTTTGAAGGCGCAGCGGCCCATTACGACGTGCATCCGGATATCGTCACTTATGGCAAAATTATCGGCGGGGGTATGCCCGTGGGTGCCTATGGCGCATCGGCCGCGCTGATGGGCCACATATCGCCCGAGGGCGCCGTTTACCAAGCTGGAACCCTATCGGGCAATCCCGTAGCCATGGCTGCGGGAATCGCACAGCTCACGGTACTTAAAAGCGGTAATTTCTATAAAAACCTCCACACGAAGACCACGGAGTTCGTCGAAGCGATACAACGCTATGCTTCCGCCAAAAACTACCGGTTCAAGGTTTTCCAGATCGGCTCGATTTTTTGGTTTGCTTTTACCGACAAAGAGACCATCCTGGCTGCCAGCGATATCGATCACAGTAGCATGGAATACTATAAGGCATTCCATCGCGAATTGCTCAACCGCGGCGTATACCTGGGGCCTTCGGGCTACGAAGTAGGATTTGTTTCCGCAGCGCACACGAAGGTCGAGCTGGAAAAGACCAAGCGCGCCATCTTCGAAAGCCTCGATGAGGCGTTCCGGACGATGGGCGCCCCAAAATTATAAGTTGAAATACTGCTTGGCGTTGTGGTAGCAAATATCTTGTATCACTTTGCCTGTCCAATCGATATCATCCGGCAGCAGGCCCTTGTTCATATCTTCGGCGAAGAGGTTGCATAGCAACCGTCGGAAATATTCATGCCTCGAGTACGACAGGAAGCTGCGTGAATCGGTCAGCATCCCCACGAAACAACTGATCAATCCGATGTTCGACAAGGTATTCAGTTGTTGGGTCATGCCATCGAGCTGGTCCAGAAACCACCAGCCCGAACCAAACTGCATCTTGCCTTTGGTCCCTTCCGCCTGGAAATTCCCCATCATGGCGGCAAAAACGGCGTTATCTGCGGGGTTGAGGTTGTATACCACGGTTTTGGCCAAACGGCCTTCTTCCTCCAACGTATTGAAAAAATGCTGCATGGACTGTGCCTGCTGGAAATCGCCGATAGAGTCGTATCCGGTATCGGCGCCGAGCTCCCGCAATTTCCGGCTATTGGTATTCCGAAGCGGACCGAGGTGGAATTGCTGCACCCATCCTTTGTCGTGATACAATTTGCACAATTCAGAAAGCACCAAAAAGGTAAATGCCTCCTCATGTTCAGCCGCCAGGGCATCATCGCCCGCAAGCACCAGTTTAAACACTTCGTCCAATGAAAGACTTGTATCCACTTCACGAGGAAGGCTGTTGAGGCCATGGTCGGCAATGCGGCAGCCATGGCTATGGAAATAATACAGTCGGTTCCACAAGGCATCCAATAGGGTATCCAAATCAACGATGGCCACGCCGCTGCTCGCCTGCAATTGATCGATATAGCGGCGATAGTCGTCACCCTTGCTCAGTTGGAACACCTTATCCGGCCTGAACGTTGGCAACACCTTTGTTCCAAAACCCGAGCCGGCAATGGCTTGGTGGTGGCGCAGGTCATCCACAGGATCATCGGTCGTCCCTACCATTTCCACGCCGAAATGCGTCAACAACCCCCGGGGTGAAAACGCCGATGTTTGCAATTGTGCCGAGGCCGTATCGAAAATCCGGTCCGCATTCCCAGGTCCCAACAGCTCGGTGATGCCGAATGGGTTCTTGAGTTCCATGTGGGTCCAATGGTACAGCGGATTGCGCAACGTGTAGGGAACCGCCTCGGCCCACTTGCGGAATTTCTCCCGGTCGGTTGCCGTACCGGTTATGTATTGCTCCTCGGTACCCAGCACACGCAGTGCGCGCCATTTATAGTGGTCGCCCGCGAGCCAGATACGCGTTAGGTTTTCGAATTTCCCATCAGACGCAATACCATCGGGAGGAAGGTGCGAATGGTAATCGATGATGGGTAGTTCTTTAACGTACTCGTGGTAAAGCCGTACGGCATGTTTCGACTGAAGCAGGAAATCGTCGTGAAGAAAATAAGCCATGTGTATAGTGATCTGATTACTGTCCCATTATTCCTAACTCCAGTCCCCGAAGCTCCGCCAAGCCGCGCAGGCGCCCGATGGCCGAATACCCCGGAGCGGTAATCTTGTCCATGTCGTCGAGCATCTGGTGCCCATGGTCCGGCCGGAACGGTATCGCTTCGCCACGCTGTTGGTTTTCGGCGACCAATGCCTTCATCACCGTATACATATCAACGTCGCCGTCGAGATGATCGGCCTCGTAAAAATTCCCCAGGCTATCCTTTTTCACGTTGCGCAGGTGCGCGAAATAGACGCGTGACTTCACTGCATCGAATATATCGGGAAGGTCATTGCCCTTACCCGCACCCAGTGACCCTGTACAGAAGCAGATGCCGTTGAAGGGCCGGTCCAGCGAACGGATAATATACAAAAGGTCTTCCTTGTTGCTCGCAATCCGCGGTAACCCGAGAATTGGATAAGGGGGGTCATCCGGATGGATGGTCATCCGGATACCTTCTTCCTCGCATACATCGGCAATAGCAGACAGGAACCAAATCAGGTTCTCACGCAGGCCATCGAAGCCAATGGTCGCATATTCGCGGATACTTTCCCGTAATTCATCCAGTTCAATACTGCGCTCGCCCGGTATCCCCATCAACACATTGCTGTTGAGGAGCTCGATCGCCTGTGGGGAATAGGCTTCATACCGTTTCTTGGCCTCCACCCTCACAGCTTCCGGATAATCCTGTTCGGCCCCTTCCCTTTTCAATACAAACAGGTCGAAAACTGCCAAATCATTCCAATCAAAATACAATGCTTTAGAGCCGTCTTTCATCTCCAGATCGAGTTGGGTGCGTGTCCAATCCAATACCGGCATAAAATTATAGCAGACCGTTTTTATTCCCGCAACAGCAAGGTTCCGTAGGCTCTGCCGATAATTGTCTAGGTACCGCTCCGCATCGGCCCGCCGGGTTTTTATAGCCTCGTGCACTGCTACACTTTCCACGACGCTCCATGTCAGTCCGGCAGCTTCGATAATCGCTTTCCGCTCGCGTATGTCTTCCAACGGCCACACGTCGCCATGGGGAATGTGGTGCAGCGCCGTTACAATCCCGGTTGCCCCCGCTTGTTTGATATCCTGCAATGAAACCGTATCGGCAGGACCGTACCACCGCCACGTCTGTTCAAGTTTTTTTGTCATGTCTTTTATTTTGCCTTCTGCTTTTTGCGCTGTGCTTTTTGCATGCTGTTGCTCCCGGCAGGCTAAACCCGTTCGCCTCAATGTGCAATACGAACCACTAGATACTAATTACTAACTACTAAATAGCTACACCCCACTCCAGGCGTTGAATCCACCATCCACCAATATGGTTTCACCCGAAATAAAGCCCGACGCATCGCTTAGCAAGAAGATTAACGTACCGGTGAGTTCAGCCGGGTCGCCCAGCCGTCCGAATGCCGTATTGTTCACGAACCGCTGTGCGCGGTCGGTATAAGACCCATTGGGGTTGGTCAGCAACGTGCGGTTCTGTTCGGTAAGGAACACCCCGGGGGCGATGCCATTCACCCGCACTTTATCGCCATAACGCTGGGCCAACTCGACGGCCATCCACTTGGTGTAGCCCTCAATTGCACATTTGGCCATATTATACCCCATTACACGGGTAATGGCTTGTTGGGCGGCCAACGACGAAATATTTACAATAGATCCTTTCCCCTTCTCTGCGATTATCCGGCCGAAAACGTGCGTAGGGATAACCGTACCAAAGAGATTTAATTCAACGGCTTTCTGTGTATCGGCAATTTTGGTATCAAAAAGATTTTGGTCGGGGCCAATCGTTGCCCCCGGGATATTCCCTCCCGCCGCATTCACCAGCCCATCTATTGTGCCCCAAGCGTCCAATATCTGGTCCTTAGCCTGGTGTACAGCCTGTTCATCCAATACATCCGTAATCACGGCAATGGCGTCGCCACCGTTACGCTTTATCGCCGCAACCCGAGCATCCGCCCGTTCCTTGTTACGACCCAACACCGCCACTTTAGCACCTGCCGCTGCGGTAGCCAAAGCGAACGATTCGCCCAGAACTCCTGTCGCGCCTGTAATCACAATCACTTTACCGGCTAAAGAAAACTGTTGTATTCCGTCCATAGTTTTAAGAAATAAGGTCTATTGTGTATTTTAATCCCCAATATTAGTCAAAAATGGATTGAATAGAGATACGTTTTCACATAAAAATTCACGAAAACGTTGTAGGGGAACCAACATGAATAAGCCGTAACTGACGCATTTACAAAAATTTAACAAAATTATTTTAAGATGTCGTTTTAAAGCGATACTTTTGCATCCCCAACATTGGAAGGGCTTATGTATTGAAAAATAATTAATTACAAAAATTATAGATATGACTAAGGCAGAAATTATAGCAGAAATCGCAAACAAAACCGGACTGGAGAAAGTAGATGTTCAAGAAACGGTTGAGGCATTCTTCAAAGTTGTCAAAAACGCGATGGTTGGGGGCGAGAATGTTTATGTACGGGGTTTCGGCAGTTTTGTCGTAAAGAAAAGGGCAGAAAAGACAGCTCGCAATATTTCAAAAAACACCGCCATCATTATCCCTGCGCACTATGTGCCAACATTCAAACCGGCTAAGACCTTTGTTGAGAAGGTAAAAACTGGCAATAAGTAATTTTTGCGCGCAAGCGGCAAACACGGGTATCCACATGCAGCAACGAACCAAACAGGTAGTCGCCATCACATCCATCGTCGTATTGATGGGGTTTTTATTGGCCCAGCCCATCAAAGGTTTGGTCAATGAAGACAAGGCTGCTTCGAGCACCGCTACCGGGCCGCAAATTACCCTTGAATCCGTATCGCAAAAAGCCAAAGAAGGGCTTAACCCGAGTATCATCCAGGAAATATCGGCTATCGAGGCTGAGCTGCAACGTGCCAGCGACACGGAGAAGCGTACTCTGCTGCAGCAGCTCGCCATCAAATGGGACGATGTGAACAAGACGGCTCCACTGGGTTTCATCTACGAAGAGTTGGCAAAACTCGATGGCCAGTTTGATGATTGGCTCAACGCTGGTGATGCATACCGTGCGGCTTACGCCAACCTCCAAGACACGCTGACAGCGGGTGTCCTCAACGATTATGCCATCAATGCATATGAAAACGCATTGGCATTGGATTCGACCAACCTGGATGCCAAGGTGGGCCTGGGCAGTGCGTACGTAACTGGATCGAAAAACCCAATGCCCGGTATCGCACTGCTTCGGGAGGTGGTGAGTGTGCAGCCATCACACGTTGGGGCTAACAAAAGTTTAGGCTTATTTTCCATGCAGTCACGCCAGTTTGACCTTGCTATCGATCGGTTTAACACGGTTGTATCCCAACAGCCCGACGCCGAATCCTATTTTTATCTGGCAACAAGTTATGAAAACATCGGGTTGAATCGCGAAGCCATCGCTGCTTTTGAAAAAAGCAGGGATCTGGCGGCCGATCCGACCCTGACCCAATTTATCAATCGTAAAATTGATGAATTGAGTAAATAATCATTTTAATTTTATTCATTTAAAAAATTTTAAGCTATGCCAAGCGGAAAAAAAAGAAAAAGACACAAAATGGCTACCCACAAACGTAAAAAACGTTTAAGAAAAAACAGGCACAAGAAAAAATAACCTTGCCTCACATGATCCTGCTTCCGGCATAGGGTATATAAATGAGCGTGGTAGCACCAATCTGTGCATCCACAACAGAACTCTGCCCTTACAAATTGTTCCCGGGAGACTAGCGGGATATGGATAAAACGTTTTTTATTTTTCATTCAAAGCAGGTTATTATCCTTTCGCAAATGACCATGGGAACATTCTTTTTTAGGTTCCCGATAATTGCCTGCTTTGCAAAAGGAATAGCTGTTGGTAAAGGAGTTAATTATCGATTCGGCCCCCGAGAGGGGGGTCACTATCGCTTTACTTCAAGACAAACAGCTTGTAGAGCTCAATAAGGAACAAATTAATAACAACTATGCGGTAGGTGACATTTACCTGGGTAGGATAAAGAAAATCATGCCCGGCCTTAATGCTGCCTTTGTGGATGTTGGCTATTCGAAGGATGCGTTCCTCCATTACCTCGACCTGGGCCCCCAGGTCCAATCGCTCATCAAGCTCACCAAATTGGTAAAGAAAGGCAGTTACAAAGAGAAACTGCTCGATAGTTTAAGATTAGAAAAGGACATCAACAAGGCCGGCAAAATATCCGAGGTACTTACCCGGAATATGCTGTTGCCTGTTCAGATAGCCAAGGAACCTATTTCTACCAAGGGACCTCGGTTAAGTTCAGATCTGTCTATTGCCGGGAGGTACGTTGTACTCGTCCCGTTTTCAAGTGCGGTATCCATTTCAAAGCGCATCAAAGGCAACACGGAGCGCAATAGGCTGAAAAAAATCGTAGAAAGCATCAAGCCTACGAATTTCGGCGTGATTATACGGACCGTTTCCGAAGGGAAAGGGGTTGCCGAACTGCAAAAGGATTTATTGGATCTTATTTCGAAATGGGAAGTGCTCACCAGTCGCCTGCGAGCGGCCGAGCCATCGCAAAAGGTACTTGGCGAGATGGATCGGACGTCGACCATCTTGCGCGACATCCTCACCGATGAGTTTTCGCATATCTATGTCAACGAACAGGCCATCTACGAAGAGACCCGTTCTTATGTGCAGGAAATTTCGCCCGATCTGGAAAAAATCGTCAAGCTGTATAAACACCGTGAGCCGATTTTTGAGCATTTCGGTGTTGAGCGGCAAATCAAGGCCGCTTTTGGCAAAACGGTCAACCTGCATGGAGGTGCTTACCTGGTCATTGAGCATACGGAAGCCCTACACGTCATCGATGTGAATAGTGGCAACCGGACGGCCAACAAAGAAAACCAGGAGGAGAACGCACTGCAGGTAAACATGGAGGCGGCCAAAGAAATTGCCCGCCAACTCCGTCTTCGCGATATGGGTGGTATCGTGGTTATCGATTTTATCGATATGCATAAGCCGGCCAACCGCAAGGAGCTGCACGCCTACCTCAAACAATGCATGGCGACCGACCGTGCGCGGCACACCATCCTACCACCGAGCAAATTCGGCTTGGTACAGATCACGCGGCAACGGGTACGCCCTGAAATGAGCATCGTCACCAATGAGAAATGCCCCGCTTGTGATGGCACCGGTGAGATACGCTCAAGCATCGTTTTGATGGATGATATTGAAAACAACCTGAGCTTCATCTTACAAGAGCAAAACGAAAAGGACATCACCCTCTGTATCCACCCGTATATTTACACCTACCTCAAATCGGGCTTTATTTCGCGGCGGGTGAAGTGGTATTTTAAATTCGGGCGCTGGATAAAGCTAAAACCGGTTACTTCATACTTCCTCACCGAGTTCCATTTCTTCAATGGCAAAGAGGTAGAGATCAAATTATAGCAGATATGGCCACCACCTCGGTGGCCATATCATCTATCGGCCCGTTGGCCAACCAATGTATTTCTAGCCCATCCTTTTCCATCTTCCGGAAATACGTCATCTGCCGTTTGGCAAAACGATGTATCTCGGTATTGAGCCGCGCAAAAAATGTTTCGTAATCCAGCTCCCCCAAGAGGTAGCGGGTTACATACTTATACTCCAACCCGTAATAGACCAGCCGCTCAGGCGGTATGCCCTTTTGCAATAGCTCCCTTACCTCTTCGATGAGCCCTTGGTCAATCCGCACGCGAAGCCGGTCGGTGATGCGTTGCCGGCGCACTTCCACTGCCGGGTTTATACCAAAAAGTACGGCAGGGATGGGGGCACAACCGTCGGAAGGCAGCGCATGGTGCTGACACCACGTACAGATCGCTATTGCCCGGATAAGTCGTTTCTTAGTGCTTGTGTCGGCGTTAAAACCGGGTGGACTAGGCAACTGCTTCAACCGATCGCGAAGCACGTCGATTTCCAGTGTTTCCAGTTCGTTGCGCTGGGCTATATCCACCGGCACCTCGCTGTAGTCAAATCGCTGCAGCACCGACTGGATATATAATCCGGTACCACCACACAGTATAGGCCGTTTTCCCTGCTGCCTAATACCATCGAGGGCCTCATGGAAATTTTTCCGGAATTGGCTTACATCATACGTGTCTCCGGCTTCCCGGATATCGATTAAGAAATAGGGAATATCCCCGTAGATTTCGAGGTCTTTGCCTGTGCCGAGGTCCATACCACGGTACACCTGTCGGGAATCGGCACTGATAATCGCCCCATCAATCCGCTTGGCCACCTCCACCGCCAACCGTGTTTTCCCGGAGGCGGTGGGGCCAAGAATCACGATGAGATCGGGTGTGTCCTTCACACCACGAATTTAGTCCACTTTTCGAAGGAGTTGTTGCTAGCTACGACGTTTTCGATAAACGCCATCCCCCGCACCCCCTCATCAACCTGCGGAAAATCCAGCATCTCGGCAGTGGGTGTCTCGCCGTTGAGTTTTGCAGAAACCGTGAGCGCAAAATTCCGGTAAATATTACCGAACGCTTCCAATAATCCTTCGGGGTGACCGGATGGCACGCGTGTATTGTGTACCGCAAAACTACTGAGCGTATAGGGTGCCGCATAGCCGTTGCCCGTACGGATATATTGACGCGGCTGGTCGAGCATCTTCACGATAAGATTATTGGGGTCTTCCTGAGCCCAGTCGATACCTCCTTTTTCGCCATACACACGGATGCGCAATGCGTTCTCTTCGCCGGCGGAAATCTGGGAAGCCACCAGTACCCCCCGTGCGCCATTATCAAAGCGCAGCAACACATTGCCATCGTCATCCAATAGGCGTCCTTCAACCAAGGTCGACAAGTCGGCACAAAGCTCGGAAATTGCTAAACCCGTCACGTATTCGGCCAAGTGGGCCGCATGGGTTCCGATATCTCCCATCGAACCGCTTTTCCCCGATTTTTTCGGATCTGTACGCCAAGCGGCTTGGGCATTTCCCTCGCGCTCGGAAAGCCGGCTCAACCAGCCCTGCGGATACTCCACCACCACTTTCCTGATTTTTCCGAGCACACCCTCCTTGATCATCGCTTTGGCCTGCTTCACCATGGGGTAGCCACTGTACGTATGGGTAAGACACAATATGTTACCGGTACGATCCACGATTTCCTTGAGTTCCTTGGCTTCTTCGAGCGTGAAGGTCATCGGCTTTTCAATAACCACGTTAAACCCATTCTCTAAGGCCAATTTTGCGGGTTCGAAGTGGACGAAATTGGGTGTTACGATCGTCACAAAATCCATACGTTCGCCTTCCGGAAGTTGGCTTTCCTTTTCAATCATCTCTTGGAACGTCAGGTAAACCCGGTCTTCGGGAATGAAAAGCGCTTTTCCTGATTCACGCGCAATATCGGGGTTGATGCTAAATGCACCGCATACCAGTTCCACCAGTCCGTCCATATTGGCTGCAATACGGTGCACGGCACCGATGAAGGCATCTTTTCCCCCGCCTACCATACCCATGCGAAGTTTTCTGTTCATCTGTTTTTCTACATTAAAAAGTTCAATAGCTCAGTTAAAATCCGTCGAATATACTAAAAATATACTTCATACTCCCGCTGTTGTAAACCGTCACATACCCCGCGGCTACGCGCTCATCGGCAGGTACCGTACGGATTTCCGGGGGCAGCGTACGTTCGTAATAACGTTGCATCGTGCGCGGGTCAACCCAGAATAGCTGCGGTGCGGTTTCGCCCACCATCGCAAATCCCAACTTGCGGTAGCTGTTGCCGTCCGACCAATCCTTGTCGGCATACGTCATGATATCGCCGAGATCGAAGTCGCGTTGGAAAGCATCAAGCAGCTTACTGAAGCCCCCCACAACATGTACACCCTGTTTGTGGCAGAAGCGGAGCAGTTCGTAAGAGCGGTAGTCGATTGGTTTGCCGGCCATGCGCCGGCCACCGCTGAACACCGCTGCCGCGACCAGCTCGCCACCGTGGTAAAGTCCGTAGCGGTATTTGCCCGCCAATGCCACCTGCAAGTGATGCTCTTGCAAAAAAGACAGCGTTACGTGTTTTTCAATCCGTGCCGCCACGGTATCCCGCGCATGGATACGCTGTGCCTGCCCCATCAATGCGGCAATGCGGCTGAGCAAAATATCGGGTTTTGTAATCCAGGTGTCTTCATCGACGTGCACACACCGGCCATCACCTGCTACCGGGATGCGCTGCCCAGCACCGCACCGGTAGTAAACTATACGAATACCCTCACCTTCCGGGTACAGCAAACACGCCTTTTCTGAAAGCGCCTTTAAACTAAATGCAAGCGTAAGCCTATCCTGCAATGCCGAGAGAAACCGATAAAAAGAAGCGTTTACTTGAAACATCAGCTATGGGTAAATGAACTACAAAAATCATAAAAAACACAAGAGATAGCTATTTTTTATGCAAATTACCGATATTCGTCTACCATGAGAAAAATTATTACGCTGCTATGCGTTTTTACGGTATGCATATACACCAATGCGGCGCTATACGCACAACTCCCAACCCACGCAAGAATAAACCAGGCCGTCTTACTCAACAACCAAGCTCATGTGATTCCACTGCGGGACCTCGCCGAACGGCAAACGGCACTCATCACCCGCCTCGATGCGTCGCTATCCACCGCCTTTGGCGAACAAATTAGCCGCTACGCACCTGTAGACCGCTTTGCGATACCGGTGCAAGCCGATAGCTACCTACACCTCGATGAAAACATCAAGTTTTACAATACCATTATTGCCGTATTGTCCGCCGAAGACCTATCCGATCGCCGGCTCATGCAGTTTATCACCACACAAGCCGTAGGCAAAGAAGTCATACTCGCGGTTTTCGGCAATGGTACCGCCTTAAAAGAGCTGGACTTTCTCCGCTTCCCCATTTTATGGAGCCCCGAAAAAACCGAAGCATCGGCAGCCGATGCCGCAATGTCCCTTTTCGGTGGCCTTGCATGTACGGCAAAGTTGCCGCAATCGTTCTCACCGCGGTATACCATCGGCGCGGGTTACACCACTGCACAAACTCGATTGACCTATACCGATGCAGCGACGCTCGGTATCGACCAGGTACAACTGGAAACCGATATTGATCACATCATGAACGAAGCCATCCGCGAACGGGCTATTCCCGGAGGCGTGGTCATGGCCGTCAAAAGTGGCAAGGTGATCTTTGAAAAGTCATACGGATACCATACCTATGAGCAGGCGGAGCCAACGAAAATCTCCGATATTTTCGATATGGCCTCCATAACGAAAATTACGGCGACAACGCCTACCATCATGCGCCTTACCGAGCGTGGTATCGTCAACCTCGACAGCACCATGGGTCATTACCTCCTGCAGGCACAGGAAACCAACAAGAACGGCACCGTGTTGCGGGACGTCATGCTCCACGAGGCCGGCTTCATTCCGTATATTCCCTTTTACCGGAAACTCAAGCCGGGTGACCTCAGTACCGACTCTTCGGCAGCATACGCCGTAAAAGTCGCCGATGGATGCTACATCCGCACGCAGTATTATGAAGAGGTGATGTGGCCCATCATGCTACAGTCGAAACTCAATCCCACCAGAAAATATGTATATAGCGATATCAGCATGTACGTGATGAAGGAAGTGGCCGAACACCAAACGGGTATACCCATACAAGACTATATCCAGCAGGAATTTTATCGCCCGTTGGGCATGCAAACGGCCGGATACCTTCCCAGGCAGCGTTTCCCGAAAGCACGTATCGTACCCACAGAAGACGATAAAACTTTCCGGAAAACCTTGCTCCAGGGCTATGTGCACGACCAAGGTGCGGGTATGGCCGGTGGCATTGCCGGCCATGCGGGCCTCTTCGCCACGGCAAACGACTTGGCCATTTACGGGCAGCTGCTACTCAATCGGGGCGAATATGGGGGCGATCGGTATTTCAAACCGGAAACGGTAGACCTGTTCACGTCCAAGCAATCGGCAACAAGCAGACGGGGCTTAGGGTTCGACCGCGGCGACCCCGACACGAGCAAAGCATACCCGTCCAAGTTCGCATCGCCGGCTACATTCGGCCATACGGGCTATACGGGTACCTGCATATGGATAGACCCAGAGGAGCAACTGATTTATATCTTCCTTTCCAACCGCGTACATCCGGTGGTAAGCACCAAACTGTATGAGTTGAACGTCCGCAGCCGCATCCAAGATCGGATCTACGAAGCGGTCCGGAACAAATAAGTTCGCTATGAATAAAGCCGTGCTACTCATCGCCGTTGCCTGCTGCACAGGCAGACTACATGCGCAAGACACCCAACGCATCCATGCGTCAGCACTTGTTATAGACACACATAACGACGTCCTCTACCAGTCGGTCATGCGTGGCAAAGACATCGGCAAACGGATCAACACCGGCCACACCGACCTTCCGCGGATCAAAGAAGGGGGTATTGATGTCCAGGTTTTCGCTGTATGGTGCAATGAAAAGTATGGCAAAGGCACGGCGTTCGCTTACGCCAATAAGCAGATTGACGGCTTGATGCAGGTCATTCAAAATAATCCCGCAGAAATCGCCCTTGCAAAGACTACCACCGACATACGGATCATTACCGGACAAGGGAAGATTGCCGCAGTGATCGGTGTGGAGGGGGGCCACATGATCGAGGGTCGAATAGATTACCTGGATAGCTTATTTGCCCGTGGTGCACGTTACCTCACCCTTACCTGGAACAACAGCACGGAATGGGCGACCTCCGCCACGGATGAGAGCCGGAACGCCAAGAAACTCAAACATCAGGGCCTGACCGATTTTGGGCGCCTGGTTATCCGCAGGATGAATGAACTGGGCATGATGGTAGACCTCTCGCACGTGGGCAGGCAGACTTTTTTCGATGTGATAAAAACAACCAGCAAACCCGTGCTCGTGTCGCACAGCAACGCCTACGCGCTGATGGCGCATCCGCGCAATTTGCAGGACGATCAGATCAAAGCTGTCGCCGAAAACGGCGGCGTCATCTGCCTTAATTTCTATTCGGGTTTCCTGGATCCCATGCATTACACGAAAATCAATCGATTATATGACAAGTACGTCTCGGTCGATGACAGCGTAAAACGCTCAAGCGACGGTAAATTCCGCCGGCTACCCCCTGCCGCGAAAGAACAGCTCCGCCCGCCCCTGCCGTTGTTGCTTGACCACATCGATTATATGGTGAAGACCGCGGGCATAGACCACGTAGGCATCGGCAGCGATTTCGACGGGATATCCTCCACCCCCATCGGGCTCGATGATTGCAGCGATTTCCCCAACCTCACCGCGGGCCTGCTGCAACGGGGGTACACCGAATCCGAGGTCCGCAAAATCCTGGGCGAAAATGTGCTCCGTGTGATGGCGGCTCAAGTAAATTAACAATGGCTAAAACAAAGACATCCTTCTTCTGCCAAAACTGCGGATATGAATCGGCCAAGTGGCTCGGCAAGTGCCCCTCCTGCAATGAATGGAATACGTTTGTAGAGGAGGTGATTATACGCCCAAGCTCCCGGACACCCGATTGGCGTACCGCCCCGGACACCAAAAAGCAGTCGCGCAAGGCGGCCGTGATACATGAAATCGAGCAGGTGGCCGAAAACCGGCTGGTTACGCCCGATCGGGAATTGAACCGGGTATTGGGTGGCGGCATCGTCCGCGGATCCCTGGTGCTTATCGGTGGCGAACCGGGCATCGGCAAATCCACGCTCATGCTACAGCTCGCGCTCACCATGAACGCGAAGACCTTATATGTCTCGGGCGAGGAAAGCGAGCAGCAGCTCAAAATGCGGGCAGAACGGATTGCCCAGGCATCGCGGGCCAACTGCTACATCCTTACCGAAACGGTAACGGCAAACATCTTCGCCCAAGTCCAATCGGTCGCTCCCGACGTGATGATCGTCGACTCCATCCAAACGCTGCATTCGCCGCACGTCGACTCGGCACCTGGCAGCGTATCGCAGGTGCGCGAATGTACTGCCGAGCTTCTCCGCTTTGCCAAGGAAACCGATATACCGGTGTTCATTGTTGGCCACATCACCAAAGACGGTAGTATTGCCGGTCCCAAAGTGCTGGAACACATGGTAGACACCGTATTGCAGTTTGAGGGCGACCGCCACCACGCCTATCGCATCCTACGGGCGGTGAAAAACCGGTTCGGATCGGCCGCCGAGCTCGGCATATATGAAATGCAGGGCTCTGGCCTGCGCGAAGTGAGCAATCCTTCTGAGATTCTCCTTTCGCAGCGCGAAGACGGCACCAGCGGAACTGCTATAGCCGTGCTATTGGAAGGGCTACGGCCGATGTTGATTGAAGTACAGGCATTGGTAAGCAATTCGGCATACGGTACACCCCAACGTTCGTCTACGGGGTTCGATACCAGACGGATGAATATGTTGCTCGCCGTTCTCGAAAAGCGATTTGGCTTCCGGCTTAGCGCGCAGGATGTTTTCCTCAATATTGCAGGGGGTTTACGGGTAGAAGATCCCGCAATCGACCTGGCGGTCATCATGGCCATTATCTCTTCCCAGCAAGACATCGCCGTGCCCACTACGGTGGCCTTTGCCGGCGAAGTGGGCCTTTCCGGTGAAATACGGGCCGTAAACCGGATCGAGCAGCGGATAGCCGAAGCCGAAAAACTCGGATTCGAGACTATTTATCTTTCGAAATACAATACCAAAGGGTTGGAACGCAGTAAATACCAAATAGCCATCAAGCCCGTGGCGCGCGTAGAAGAGGTATTTCAGGCCGTGTTTGGGTAGTGGAGACTACCCCACTCCCTAGGCACACCGGCATTAAATCAATTTTTGGTGCGTTTTCCACCACAAATCCGGCATTTCGCCCGCAACGGCAGTCTGATAGTCCTCATAACGGCAAGGCACCAGGTGGTACCGCTCGTTGACCGACTTCGTGCCTGAGTAAGGCACCTGCATCCACCACCTGTCAGATTTCTTGCTCTTCACAAAGACCAATTCATAGGCGTCATTATGTACGCTTGTGCGGTAAGTAATGTAGGCCGACTTCGGCACGAGTGGTGCATCGTGTTTGCGGTTGTAGAACCCGTCGAGGAAATACCAGATCATCTGGGCCAAGAGCATCGCCGTTTGCCCGCGGCTGTCGAGCGCCGGGTTATACTCATAAAAACCAATGGACGTAAGCTTGTCGCTCATCCCCGCATACCGGCAAACCTGACAGGCTTCGTCACCGAACAGCCCGTTGGCCGATGCATGAGCACTACCGGGTGCGTCCGAATGCCTGATGGCGCTCATATCGAAGCTTAGCATATCGGCCGAACGGATAATGGGCTCCACCTGGCCCACTTGGCCGGCCATCATACCCAGCCGTACAGCGTTGAAATAGAGCTTATCATACATGGCAATGGACTCTTTGCTCACGAAGTAGGTCTGGTAAGCCAGGTTGGTCAGGTTAAAGAGGTAGTCCGGCTCGTGCAGGATGATGTGGTTGATATACGTCTGCGCGTTCAGGGGGGCGCTCTCCGTCTGCTCTTGATCAATGTCAAATCGCGAATCAACAATCGCCACGTCTACCCGTTGCTCCAGCTTCTCATACGCCAGGTACTGCGCATACGTGATGTCCTGCCCACCGCCGATGATGACGGGAACGATACCCGATTTGATCAGTTCCTCACAAACGGTTTTCACGGCGGCATAGGTATCGGTTACGGTCTCCCCTGCCCGGATGTTGCCGAGGTCGGCCAACCGTAACGTATAATCACCCTGATAGAGTCCATACAGGTAGTTCCGTACGGCGTCGGCGCCGTCGGCACACCCTTGGTTACCGTTGGCCATCCGGTCGTCCAGCACGCCAAACAACGCCAAATCCGGCTTCTCACCGTCCAGGTCTGGAAAATGCTGATCGAACAACCGCACGGACGCCCCGATCTGCGACCGGAAGAACCCCGTGTCGGGCGTGAAAGCCTTGGAGGAAACAGGTGAAAAGAAAACCGATAAGGACATGATAGTTGTTTGTTGTTTGGCAAACTTAGCTAAATTTGCCCATAAAAAGCAAATTTATCGATCTATGCACTGCCTTAAGAACGCTTTTTGTAGCGGAAATATCCATTTATTACCTTACTTTTGAACCCGACATGATTAACATAATCGTTAAGCGCACAGGGCTCCGCCAGTTGGCGGATTAATCATCAAAGGCTCCATCTGACAACTGAAGGTAAAAAGGAACAGATGAAAGCATTATTATCAAACTATGCTGAGACGGTGGTTTTAGTAACAGGCGGAACAGGTTTTCTTGGTTCGATACTCATCAAACGATTACTCGCTTCGGGTGTGGCGGTCCGGGCTACCAAACGGGCTAAGTCGATTATCCCAGAGGAACTCATCGACCTACCGGCACTTACCTGGGTAGATGCCGACATCAATGATTTCTTTGCGTTGAGCGATGCGTTTATTGGCATATCGAAGGTTTACCATTGTGCAGGCATGATATCGTACCATGTTGCGGACCGGCAACGGTTGATGACGGTGAACGTGGCCGGCACGGCCAATGTGGTCAACCTGGCTTTGCAACACCGCGCACGGCTGCTGCATGTCAGTTCCATCGCTGCGATTGGACAGCCAAAGCATAACGAAGAAGCAACCGAAGACGATCTGTGGGAATATTCATCCAGCCAGCCCGGCTACGCGGTGGCCAAGCACGAAGGTGAGATGGAGGTATGGCGGGGAATTGCCGAAGGGCTGGACGCCCTTATCGTAAACCCGGCACTCATCATTGGTCCATCGGCGCGGTCTGAAGGCAGCGACACCAGCGGAGCGATTTTCGCGATGCTTCGTAAAGGGCTCAATTTCTACCCCGACGGGTCCGTAGGCCTTATTGATGTGGAAGATACCGCCAAAGCGATGGTGCTGCTCATGGACAACCCCGCCATAATCGGGCAACGCTTCCTGCTGAGCAACGTAAACATGACATACCGGGAACTCCTGGCACGATGCAGCAACCATCTGGGTAGGCCTGCGCCCAAGCACCGGGCCAAACCGTGGATGCTGAGCATCGCCTGGCGCGCCGCTGGCCTGCTGGCCATGTTTACCGGCGAGCGCCCACTCATTACCCGCGAAACCGCCAAATCGGCCCGCCAGCGACTGCGTTTTTCAAACCGCAAGGTGGTCGCCGCCACCGGCATGGCATTTAAGCCGATAGATGACACGCTACGCGAAATTTGTACAACACTGAAATAACAACATACTTTGAACAACTATTACATCATTGATTTTGACAGCACCTTCACGCAGGTGGAGGCATTAGACGAATTGGCCCGTATTTCACTGGCAAACCACCCGGCCAAGGAGCTGGTATATGAAGAGATCGAGCGCCTTACCAACCTGTCAATGAATGGCCAACTGTCGTTCCGCGAAAGCCTTGCTGCGCGCGTTAAATTACTGGAAGCCAACCGTGAGCATCTCGCCAAATTAATCTGGGTACTGAAAAAGAAGGTCTCACGGTCTTTTTCACGGAACAAGGAATTCTTCAAGAAGAATGCAGATAGCGTTTTGATTGTTTCGGGCGGGTTCAAGGAATTTATCTTCCCCGTAGTCATTCCTTACCATATCAAGAAAGAAAATGTCTATGCCAACACGTTTACGTTTGATGAGGCCGGCAACATCACCGGATATGACGAGGGCAACCCGCTGTCTGAAGAAGGGGGCAAGGTAAAGCTCCTACAGCAACTGCAACTGCCCGGCAAAATCTACGGCATTGGTGATGGCTATTCCGACTTCCAGCTGAAAGAGTCTGGGCTGATCGAGCGTTTCTTCGCCTTTACCGAAAACATCGAACGGAAAAGCGTATCCGAAAAAGCGGACCACGTAACCCCCAGCTTTGATGAGTTCCTTTATGTAAACGACCTACCACGCGCCATATCATATCCCAAAAACCGCATCCTCTGCCTCATCGTGGGTGATGTGCCGGAGATTGCCGCACACATCCTAAAGCGGGATGGTTTTTCCATCCGTATCAAACCAACATTCGAAGAGAAATACGTCAAAGACGTTGGGATGTTGCTGCTGGGCAAGGATGTCACACTGGCTGATGAGCAGTTGACCAGGGCAGACAAACTCAAAACCATCGGCTACCTTGGCGACAGCAAGTACCGTGTAAACCGCGATATCTGCAATGAGAAGGGTATTGTGCTGTTTGACGATAAAAAAGATAAGAAGCGGAATGGGGAGTTCATTCCCCGCCGCATGGCTGATTTTATCAATAAAGGCGATACGTATCTCAGTCGCAATTTCCCCAATCTGCCCTTGCCCAAAATGGATAAAGCCCATCGGCTACTGCATATCCACCGCAACGTACCGGGTGTCATGGCGCAGATCAACCAGGTGTTCGCCGAAAACCGCATCAACATCGTTGCCCAGTTCCTGATGACCAAAGGCGATATCGGCTACGCGGTAACCGACGTGGATACGCAATACGATAAGCAATTGCTGCGGCAACTCCGGCAGATCGATAACACGATAAAATTCAGGGTGCTGTATTAAATGTCCATATTCGGGTAGGTGTAATGCACTGGTCCATGGCCACGTCGTGTGTAGAGACGTCGGCGATGGTTTCCACGGCTTCAAACAACGATAGCCCGATTTTCTTGGTTGTGGGGCGGCATTCCGCCAGAAACCGGTCGTAAAAGCCCTTACCGTAACCAACCCGGTGTCCGTATTCATCAAAGGCCAGCAAAGGTAAAAATACCGCGTCGATGTCGTGTGGACGCACTGCAATTCCCGCCTCGGGCTCGGGTATGCCCCAATGGTTGGGCACCAACCTGGTCTCGGCATCCCATACCAAATGGCTCATCCGGTGACTCGTCCGTTCGGTTTTGGGGAGTACCAGGCGCATGCCGGGATATTGTTGCCGCAACCAGTTGGCAATCGCATAAGTATCGGGTTCTTTGTTGCCGGCAATGGGGAGGAAAAGATGCACGGTGCAACTGGGATGTAAGACCAAAGACCCCATCTGCGCCACCAACCGCTCATTCAATTCCTGGAACTCCTCAGCCGAAAGGCCAACTCGCCTTTCGCGGTATACTTTGCGCAGTTCTTGCTTTGTCAATAAGTGCATTAGACGAATCGCTGTGGTATACCGGTTAATTGGCCGCGGATGTAGTATTATAATTGGCAACTCTCCGCCAGGTTTCCCGGAAAGGAATTTCACCTACCCCTTCAATGGAAATTGTCCCGTTTTCATTCAACCGGTAGGTAAGTCTATGCGCTTTCCCTTCCACTTGTTTAATTAACGCCCAATTTATGCGTTCTAAATAAACGCTATCGGATTGCACGGCAAACGTACCTTCCTGCACATAAGATGCTCCTTGGGGAAAGACCCGCATGAAGTGATAACTTCCATCGGTCCCGAAAATTTTATAGTTGCCCGGGTGCACTTTAACCATGGACCCCGCTATATTCGACACCTCCACCAATTCCCAAACGCCAACAAATAGGTCGGCAGGGTCTTCCTGGCTCCAAGAGAAAGAAAACGAACCTAAAAAGAGCAGGCATGTACAAACGATCGCCCGGATTCGACTGCGCATGGGGTAGTTTTTAATTGAGGCTTCCATTGATTGAAAATGACGTGTTATAAAAAAGTTATATTTGGTTATCCACATCCGCAAGGTAGTAAAATTTAATTAACGGAAAAAAAATCGGCCTTGAAGCGGAGAGCCCCAAGACCGACTAATCAACCTAAACCTAAAATTTAAAATATGTTATTTCACACGTTCCACATAACCACCGGAACGGGTGTCTATTTTCACTTTATCCCCCTGGTTGACAAAAAGCGGCACCTTGATCTCCACCCCCGTTTCAACGGTTGCACTTTTCAGTGCATTGGTTGAGGTGTCTCCTTTTACCGCGGGTTCCGTATACGTCACTTCCAGTTCCACCGTTGTCGGTGCCTGTGCCATAATCGGCTCTTCGCTCTCCATGGCCACCAGTACCTGCATACCTTCTTTCAAAAAACGTGCCGAGTCACCGAATAGCTGCTTGGGAATGTTGAATTGCTCGAATGAGTTATTGTCCATCACCACGAACATATCACCGTCTTCATAGAGGTATTGATAGTCGCTGGTTTCGACACGTGCAATCTCGACTTCTTCATCGGTACGGAAACGGTATTCTACGAGTTTTCCGGTCTTCACATTGCGCATCTTGGCTTGGTAGAATGCCCGCAAGTTGCCGGGGGTTCGATGGATATACTCTTCTACGGACACCAATTCACCATTGAACCGCAGGATATTACCACTTTTTACATCTGAAGCTTTGGCCATAATCTATCATATAATATGGCGCAAACTTAGACAAAGTTGCTTCGAATTACAAACGATAATCGCGCAAAACGAAAAAACAACGGTACGCGCGTTCAGACTTCCATGAGGAACTCGGTCAAGTTTTTATTGGGGGTCAGGTTCAGTTTCTTCCGTAGCCGATACCGCCTAATCTCCACCCCGCGCGTGGTAATATTGAGCAGCGAGGCAATCTCCTTGCTGCTCATGTTCATGCGCAGGTAAGCGCAAAGCTTCATGTCGTTGGGCACCAGCTCCGGATAGTCTGCTTTGAGCTTTTTGAAGAAGTTCTCGTGCGCTTCGTTGAAACTCTTCTCGAAAACGTGCCAGTCGCGCTCATCGCTCCGCGCATCCTCTATGATTTTGTTGATTTTACGGAGCTGTTCGTTCGATAGTTTCCGCCCCTCATTGTCGTGCAGTTGCAGCAGTTCGTCGTGCACATTGTCCAATAGTTCATTCTTGTAGACAATACTCATGGTCGTGTTGGCCAGTTGGCGGTTTTTGCTAGCCAGCTCCCGTTCCAACTGCTCGTTCTTCAGCTTCACCAGTCGTTGTTCATTTTCCTCGGCTTCCTTCGCCAGCAATTCGCGTTGCTTCTTGGCCATATTAGCCTGTATAAGCTCCCGGTGTTTTCTGATTTTCCGCCGATACCAGCCACGACCGGCTATCAGCACAGCCACGAAAAGCAGGATATACAACACCCAAGCACCCCATGATAGCCACCAAGGAGGCATAATGGTAAACCGTAATTCGGCGATATCCGATACGGTGCCATCTGCCGTCCTTGCCCGCACCTTAAATGTATAGCTTCCGCGTTTCAGGTTGGTAAACTCCTTCTGGGCAGCCTCGCTCCATTCCGACCAGGTACGCGAATAGCCTTCGAGGTAAAACTGGTACTGCACCGGTATAGCGCTATACCAGGGCAAGGCATAGCTGATGCGGATATTATTATGCCGATTGGGTATCTCCGGGTTCGTGCCTATGGTATACCACCTGTCTAAAAGACTATCGGTGATGTTATTCATCGCCCGAATGAGCGGCGAAGGGAGGTCTTGCTTTTTGGCTGCGGCGGTATCAGTGGCTTGATAGATGGCAAAGCCATCGTCGAGGCTGATTAGGTAGAACTCATTCCCCACCCGGTTGATGCTTTCATAAAATTTCATCATCCGTCCGTTGAGGGTTGCAAAGCGGGTAGAGTCTACCTGTACGTCCCCTTTTGGGCCGAAATAAACCAACGCGATACGCGCGCGGTTGATAAACCAGTACCGATTACTATCGGCATGGATAATTTGATTTGAAAACGCGAACGAGCCAAGCTGTCCGTTCAACTGATCGTACGGATAGAACTTGTCCGTGATTTCGTCATGGCGGTAAAAACCGCTGTCGGTAGCAAAAACCGGGCTACCCGCCAGCTCCAGCACATTGACGAACGTACTCGGTGGCAATCCGCTGATGGTATCATACACCTGGATGTCGTCGACCTGCGTTAACCCTTCATCCAGGGTAAGGTGGCGCAATCCCTTGTAGCCGCTTGCCCACACCTCGGTGGCCGATACCGGCACGATAAACTGGGTAGGATCGTTGTACCCGCCCAAGCGGTTCGAAAACTGCCATCCCTGAGCCGTGCGGTCAAAAACGGCCAACCCGGTATACGTACCCTGCAGCAGCGTATTCGGCCGTCCGGCCGCCCGCCGCAGTGTCCAGCCACCGGTAACGGGCGATAGTTTCACGATCTGATTGCCCGACACGTTAAATGTGCCATCGTTATGGCCACATAAAAGCTCGCCATCCACCACGGTGAGGTCCCATACTTGGCCCTGCGAGCCCGCCACCAAGGAAAAGGAAAATGGGTGGTAACCATCACTAGCCGCCCAAGGACTGTAAAACAACCCCTGGTTGGTACCGAGGTAAATGTTGCCCTGGAAAATACGCGCTGCATACACAGTGCCAATGCTGCCGGTATTGTCCGCATAATAATACAATGGCGCGTTGATTTCGATCCGGTCTACCCCATTGTCGAGCCCTACCCAGATGTTCCGCTGGTGGTCCAAGTGCATACCAAGCACGGTATTGTTCTGCAGGCCATTCCCCTTGTGAACATGCTGTACGATATGGCCGGACTCATCAATCACGACCACCCCCTGTAGGATGGTGCCGAACGCGTAGTAGTGGTCTTGCACCTTCAGTCCGTTATTGAGCTGCGCAGCCCGCAGCACCCCTTCGCCTGCATTATCCCACTTGCGGATGGTCGCCGTACTATCCATGAGATACAATCCCGATTTGGAGGTACCTATCAGTACATCGTCGGTACCAAACGGCAGCATGGTCAGGATATTTGCTCCGTGCAACACATCCTTATCTTTAAGCGGCACCAGTTTATCGCCGGTCAGCTCATGGAGGCCGGAAGGGATCAACTCGATAAAGATACGGTTGCGCACCTGGTGCAGGAAAAGAAAAGGTTGGCCACCGCCCCGTATGGGGTGTAGGCTGTTATCTTCATAGCTATATATCGTAGAAAACGTTTGGAAGAGTACACGATCACCGTCTACGATGATCTTCCACACCTCGTCGCGCGCCCGTTGCTCTTTGTCGAGCAATTGACTGATCGATTGATAGCGCATCTGCTCGTAGCCCGCATCCTCCCAATAACCAAACTCGCCCAGGCCACCGGTGTAGATACGGCCCGTACTGTCTACCGCAACGCTCCGAACCGTGCTCTTATTAGGCAGCGGGTGCAGCGTCCAATACTGGCCGTCAAACACCAGCAGTCCATCCGCGTTGGCGACATACATGATGCCATTTTTGCCTGTGGCTACTGCCCAATTCTGGTTACCCGCTTTGTAGTCCGACTTCGTATACTGCTGCACCAAGGGGGAGCCGATGCGTTGGATTTCCTGCGCCTGGCCAACGGTTCCGAAGGCGAGGCACGTACCTATAAAAATGGCCGCCAGTATCGGTCTAGTCATGTCCTTCAGGCACGTGTTCATATACAAACATAAGGAATTCGAATGTGAGAAAAAAGCCCGGGTTGAGTATCCACTTCATCGGTTCGAGAAAGGACACCGCCAGGGCAAACTTTTGGCAGTGATTGGCAGCAATCGGCACAGATTACTGCCAATCGCTGCCATTCCTTCGACAGTTGTTCGACAGTTGTTCGAGTCGCCTTCGACTGCGCTTCGACAATCGTTCGGGGATCCTTCGAGAAAGGTTCGACACGCCTTCGACAAACCTTCGGCAGGCGTTCGGCAACCGGCCGAACACGAGTCGAACAGCACCCGAAGCAGGGCGGGACAACGGTATAGCCCATCCCGGACCCATTCCGATCGGCAATCAGATCCGGCCGCGGCGCTTACTCTCCATGCGCCCTTTCTCCAGATCGCGCCGGTAGAAAAAATCCGGGCCTTCCCACTTGCGGGGCGTCAGCTTGCCTTGGGCTACCTTGCGGTAATACATTTGTGGGCTGATACCCAGGTAATCGATGACATCGGGCAAGAAGAGTTTAGCCTCTTCGGGAGGAAAAGTTCGACGGATAAAGGCAATGATTTCAGGCAGGTTCTTGGCCAGTTGTTCCAACAGGCCGCTTTCATCCAGCTTAATAAAACAATTCCGGATTTCGGCCGTCTACGCACGCAGGCTATTCAAAACGCACCACGGTGAAACAATCGGCAGCTACATCACGCGGCAGAAACTGGAACTGGCGGTTCAACTGCTGCAGGAAGGCGACCGACCCGGCAGGGTGGCCCGGTATCTCGGCTGGACACCTGCTTATTTCAGCCGGGCCTATAAGGCACGGTTCGGGGCACCGGCAAAAAGCATATCTTATAAGTTATTAAGATCGGGATAAAGACTGGAAAACATGATTGTTGCTGACTCCATAAGTAGGTCTGGATTAACATTGTTGTTATTTACAATCATGTAGGTACTACTCAGTATCAAATAAATCAAGAATTCTCATATCAGATAAGTCAAAGGTACCCCGCCGGCCTGCCCTACCTTTGCTTTCATGAAGCAGGTAACATATACTAGATATAACAAGGGGAGCACCGATTCCCATACTGCATTTCCCCAGCACCACGCTCTTATCGAGGCGGCGATATGTACTGATGTATACCGCCTCGGGCCTGCGCTACCCTTCGAAGCGATCACCCGATTCGTGCATGATTGTAGGTTTGCGGTATTTCGGCGTAGGGCCGTGCTAGCTAAATTTCCGGGAATCGTTCGCGAATACCGATTTCCCCCAACCAGTTCAGGGGGAACGAAAGTGAGTCCGGCCGATGACCCGAGTAACTAATAGTCACTTTTTTAAATTTAAACGGTAAGCATTTCCGAAATAATAAATGCCTATAACGTTATGACGTTAATTAAGAATAAGCGATTACGCATCGCTGCGTTAACGATGATGAGCATTGGTGTTTTGAGTCTCATAGGTGGCAATTTGCTTTTTGCCATACCCGACAAACCAACACCAGAGCAGAAAGTTCTAAATCAGACTTGGCACTTTACTGGTTCTACGGAGCTGGAAGCAATCAATCCTGATTTTTATGAACAAGGACCGAGCCCCGAATGTGAGGATGGCGCCGAAACGATTTGCGAGATTACAAAGTAGAGCCGATTTAATTAGCGCGGAAGCCAACGAGAATTACCTAACCTATGATTGATGACAGATATCATATTGAGGTTGACGAAAAAAATACGGTGTATGAGTTTGTGAGCATCGGCTCTAAAGGGAATGTACACAAAATCGTCAAGTATTCGGAAACCAATCTTAAAAACTTATATAACTTGGGCTTCGGGGATAAAGATCAAGATACCAGTGAGGTGAACGATTTAGTGGTCACGAATAATGGTGATAGTCAGAAAGTCTTGTCAACAGTCGCCGCCACTGTCTATCATTTTACCGACAAGTACCCCGATGCCTCCATCATTGCTGCGGGTAGCACCAAAGCCAGAACACGGCTCTACCAGATGGGTATATCGAACAACCTAGAGGCGATTGAAAAAGACTTTGCGGTATATGGCTTGAAGGCTAAAAGATGGGAATCCTTTAACAAAAAAGCAAGCTACGAAGCATTTCTTGTAAAGCGGAAAAAAACGTAACTTTGTAATTATGAGCATGCCAAAGAAAAATAAGGTAGCGGATAAAAAGAGAAAGGTTGATTTTACCACCAACAAAAGCCTGAACAAATACCGCAAAATAGATTTGTTCAAGGACAAAGTCGATAAGACCAACCACATCCTGAAAACAGTGGGATTGCCGAAAGAGTGGTAATTGCCACCATTGTTTCGTGCAACCCAAGACCTTTGGTTTAAACCCAAGCCAACTTTTCGATTTCTTCTACGGAGATGGACCACGGCCGGTGGTGGGAAAGTGAGTTGTGACTGTTAATTAATACAAAAAACTAAACCGGATGTTTATAGCTTACTTTGATGAATCGGGAGATGACGGCTATCCGGTCTATTCGTCAGAATTGTTTGTACTGTCGTGCCTATATATGCATGAAACCCACTGGAAAGACAATTATAATGCGATTGTCGGGTTCAGAAAATTTCTTAAAGAAAAATACGGTTTCCCGATAAAGGAAGAGTTCTACAGCAAAGAGTTTGCAACAGACAAAAACCCTTACTATGGAAAATATGGGGTACAAATTAGAAAGAATATCCTTTTTGACCATTGCTCGTTTATGGCAACACTCAATATAAGGTGTGTATCTGTGGTGATCGACAAAAAGAATATTAATCGACCGACGTTCCTGTTGGATTTGGATGTTGGGCGCAAACTAGTTACCTTTATCAAAACCAATGTGACTTGGGCCTGAAGTAATCTGATGTTTTGGTTTTTGGAATGCCCTGAGTTAAACCGTTATGATTAATATTTTGCACAACGAAATACCCGAAGCCTGCTAAACATGGAGGTAACCACAGAACGGATTTATACGGATAAGGAATTGGCACTGGCCTCATTTCTGGGTGGGCCATTGGCCATCGGATATCTTATAGCCGAGAACTACAAAGCCTTCAGGCAGCATGACAAATTGCGCATAACATGGGTAGCCACTATATTATCTGCAGTGGTCATATTTGGAAGCCACTTTGTGATACCTGCACTAGAAAAGATCCCGAACTCTCTCATCCCACTCATATATACGACAATCGCATATGCACTGGTAAACCGATTCCAAGGCGGACGCATTGCGGCCCATATCGATGCTGGCGGGAAAGTGTATAGCTGGAAGCGGACGATAGGCGTTGGGCTGGTTAGCCTGGTGATCAGCTTGGTTGTATTGTTTGGTACCGTATTACTTATAGGTATCATAACAAACGCTAACGTGACGTCAAAGACGTATGGCTCCATGCAACATGAGGTCAGCTTTGATAAAGCGAATATACCGGAGAATGAGGTTGATCGCATCGCATACAGCTTGCGGTTAGCTGGGTTCTTGGACGACGAGGTGACAAAATACGTTTACGTAAAAAAAGTGGACAACGACATCGAGCTCTATATCTCCGTAGTGGATGGAATAGCCGCCAATAACACGGCACTTCACTCATATCGGTTGCTATTGAAAAACGTGCAAGAGCGCCATCCGGATACCCGTATTTATCTTAACCTAGTGGTGAAGCGACTGGACAATGTGGTAAAAAGAATGACTATGGGCGACTAAATACCTACTATTCGGTATTTTAACCCGCGGTTTACTGCACTATCTTTGGGCCATGATGATCAGATTTTCACTGCTGGCCCTGTCCGCGTTATTCCTGGCTGGTTGCGGTCCGCAACGCGGCGGCAGCCAGAACGATCGCAGCCAACCACACGCGGTTACGGAAGACACGGTTGTGCCGGCCGATAGTTCGGCTGCGACCGAAACGACAGCGGAAGCTTTCGCAGCGTTTTGGGTACCATTCAAGGCGGCAGTGCTGGCGGATGATCGCCAGCAGGTGGCTGAGCTGGTAGCCTTCCCGTTCGAAGATTACTATAACGATATCTATGATCCAAGCCAGTCGTTGACCTGTGCATCGGCGGAGCAATTCGTGGAGCACTATGACGATATTATCGACAAACATACCATTGCTGCCGTCGCCGCAGACCGGTTCAGGGGCCATGATGCACAGCACGGCGAATTCGGCGACATCATCGGCCCCGACGATTTTCTGCTGATGACCCATAACCCCGAACGGCCCAAGGACCTGGTGTTCCACCGGGGGAAGGAGGGATTCCGGCTAGTCGCCATCCAGTATTATGAATGAGCAATTTTCCAACGACAATCATATTATTTATAAACGCTTAACAAACACAAAATGAAAAGATCCATGATCTGGATGGCCTTCGCCCTCCTCTTTACATTCAATTCCTGCCAGAAAGACCCGAAAGAAGAACCTGGTACAATTTCCGATCCGGAAGCGCTTTCGCCAGCTGAAGTGCAAATCCTGGACAACATTCCGGAAGCTACCGACTTCAGCGCCACGACGGTAGTACTGCCCAACGGCGAAATCCTCGCAGATTACCTCAACGAGGTGGACCGGCCGTTCGGGGAAAAATGGATGGGTGCCGAAACCAATGCCTACAATGACCTAGGGCCTCAGGATGCACGCAACTTATTGATTGCGCGGTTGGCGGCGGTTGCACTTAACCTCACCGACCGCAGCAAGCACCAGTTCGCTGCCGAGGGTGACGGAAAGCCTGCCCAGAACGGGCTGGCCTACTCGTGGGGATCAAAAGACCACACCAAGCGGCAAGTGCCTCCAGGAGGTGGAACGGCCTGCGAGGAGGCAATCTATGGACTCGACTGTTCGGGATTCATTTACCAGCTCTTCACCGAGGCCGGGGTGCCGATCGTAAAGGGGCCTGCCAATACGCAACGCCAGCCAGACGTCTTGCAGAAAGCAATCAAATCGGCCATTTCCTCGCTCGATAAGGTGAAGGTGGAAGATCTGGGCGCCATCCCCACGGCCAATTTCGAAGCTGGCGACATTATTTACTGGACCAACAGCAGTGGCGTGGCCACCCACATCGGCGTCATCCTTAAAAACAGCGATGGCAAACTGGCTGTCTTCCAATCGAACGGGGCCGCCGGTGCGAACGCCGAAGACTGCGCCAAAAACCGAGGGGAAACCCGCGGGGTAAGGCGCTTGCAACTGAATGATCCGTATTGGTTCGGCCAAAGCAAACCGTACGCCATTACGCGCATCAATGCGGAAATCAGTGGTAATTGGTCCCTCTTCCTGCGGTGCAACGACCAGGAAGCTGATGCTATTATGCTTACGCTAGAGTTCCCGACTTCGGACGATGCTATCTTCGAAGTGACTGGAACAGGCGTTGACTACGATGGATCGCAACTGGCGGTTTCGGCCGAAATGCAATACAACAATGCCACCAACGTGTTGAGCGGTACCACTTATATCACATCTGCAGAAAAGGATTTCTATCGGTACGACAGCTTCAGCGTGAAGCTAGACCGCGATGAAACTTCTTACTTTGCGATGGCCCTTGGCGAAAATGAAAATGCCGGGTGCGACGCCGAAGGCAGGCTGCGGAACAATGAGTAGACCTGCATTCCGCACAAGAGAGCAGGATTTTCCCTTACCGGGAAAATCCTGCTTATCGGAAGCTCGAAAACGTAAAATCATTGCTGGGTCTGAAATCGTGCGACTATTTAAAACTAAATGTAGCGCCGGTTGTTGCTATTACGACAAACAAAAAATAATGCAAATTCATCGTTAAACAAAATTTACACAAATGAAGACGATTAAAATGCTTTTCGCAATTTTGGCCGCAACCGTTTTTCTGGCTGCATGTAACAACACTGGAAACAACCAACAGCAAGACACGGACACAACGTATGTGGAGCCGGTACCGCCAGCCAATGATACGTTGATGAACGACACCATGTAGCGGCTACAAGCTTGTAGTTAACCCCTTATGCGCTGTTGCTCGGCTTCGGCACCCGAACGGTGCTCGCGTGTTTTGATTTCGCGGCCGAAACGGAAACCGACAGAGAACGTCACCACGCGCGAATCCAGATTGAACCGCTGTTGCATCACTACCCCGTCTACTACAGAACGTGGACTGTAATCCATGGTGCGGAACAAATCGGTAGCTGCGAGTTTGAACGTTAACCGATCGTGTACCAGTTTCTTCATCAAACCGGCTGCTACCGTACCATATGCATTGAGCTCCAGCACGCCGTCTACACTCGGTGTATGGTATTCTCCAAGCACTTCTGCATCCCATCCACGGCCGAATGAGAACGTATTGATGGAATTGAATGTGGCAGACCACTGTGTGTTGTCTATTGCCTCACCATTGAAGGTTCCGTGGTACCGGTTGTTGTAGCCATTTACGTTATTGATACTGGTCCAGAACGTTGCAGGTTTGAAAGAGGCGTTGACATTGATACCCATATTCTGAAAACCATCGATATTGTGTATGCTGCGTATCGTGACATTCTGCTCGGGAAGCTGGGTGAGTACGCTGGTCATCACATCGTTTACATAGGTATAATATGCCGATATACTAAATATCCCGCCGAACACGGTATTCAGCTCGAAGGCGTGAGCCAACTCGGGCTGCAGATAGGGGTTGCCCTCCCAAAACACAAATGCATCGACGTAATAGCGGAACGGATTGAGGTCGTCATAGTCCGGACGCTGGATGCGCCGGCTATAGGAAAGCTGGATGGTACGCTGGTCACTGGGTTTGTACGCCAGCGAAAAGCTGGGGAATAGTTGGGTATATTTCCGTTGGGTAGCCTCACCGCTCGTTAATTGGTGGCCAACCGTACGGGTGTGTTCTATCCGCAACCCGGCCAATAAATTCCAACGCTCCCGCTCCATGTTGTAGTTGATATAGCCTGCATGGATCTGCTCCTCGTATCTGAAATGGTTGCTCGTTCCTGCATCTGGAATCCACGCATCGTTGCGCAGTGTATCATTCAATGCGTTGTTATCGGCGTCAATCCAGCTGCTTTTCCATCCGGCTTCGAGCTTCATTGTATTTCCTAATTGGTGAACGTAGTCCGCCTTGCCAACGAGCACATCTGTGACGGACGGCGTTTTTCCGCGCCTTTGTGAAACAAATACGGGCTGAAAAGGCGTAGGCCTAAAATCAGACACGAGAAACTGGTCAGCCGAATAGTCGGCGTAGGTATAGCCTACATCGGCGGAAAGCTCATCCCCTTTGTCGCCGATCTTATGCAGTATGCTAAGATTGACACCCTGTGTATTCCAACTGCTGGTATGCTGGTTGTCGGTGCGGGCATCCGACACCGGGCGGCCGTCGCTGAAAGCAATGTTGTTGTATCCGGTACTGAGGTTGTCGTATGTGCCGAAACTGCCTGTCCACAGAGCGCCCAGTGTCAACCCGTCATTGAGGTCGTAATCCAAACCAAGTTTTGCGTTGTGTGTAGTCAAGGGTTCATCGGTGGCCGAGTATTGTTCGGAGACCTTGTTTGAATCCGGATGGGTAGGGTGGTTAAACTGCCGGGTAAACGACCGGTACTCGCGCTCACCCCGGTAGCCATAATTGTAGCTGGTGATGGCGTTGAACCGGTCGTGACGGGCGTTAAGGCTCAATCCGCCGCCATATCGCTCTTTGCGCCCGGCGGCTGCGAATGTATGCGCGGTACCATTGACACCGATGCGATTTTCACGCTTCATCACCAGGTTAATAAGCCCTGCATTTCCCGCGGCATCGAATTTCGCAGACGGATTGGTGATGAGTTCGATGCTTTTGATAGACGATGACTGGGTGCCCTTCAACAGTACGGCCAATTCCTTATCAGAAAGGTGGGAAAGCTTACCGTTGATTAACACACCAACGCCCGTTTTGCCGCGCATGCTGATGTTGCCATCGTCGTCTACCCGGACACCCGGCGCGCGCTGTAGGATCTCCAAGGCGGTCATCCCATCAGACAGCATACTGTTTTCGACATTAACGACCATGCGGTCGCTGCGTTGCTCCACCAAGCGGTGCTGGCGGTTGATGACCACTTCGCCGAGCAAGAGATCTTCCACTTCGAGGCGCAAAACACCCAAATCATGTACACCAGCTGCTACCGGTGTAGTAGGTCCCTTATATGTTTTATACCCTAAAAATGAAACCCGAAACACATAGGTAGCTGGCTTGACCAGTATTTCAAAATGGCCGTGCTCATCCGTTGTGGTTGTTGTAGCGACTGTACTGTCCGGTAGGCTCAACACTTCAACCGTTGCGAGTGGCACCCCCCGCCCGGTCTCGTCAGCGATGGTGCCACCTACGGTGGATTGTCCATAAAGCGCATACCCTATAGGGCAAAAAAAGAATAGAACTGACAACAATGTCTTCATTCGCATGATTTGCTTTAAATATTGGCTAAGTAAACCAATGGTCGCGAAGCCGGCAAGCATATTATTTATACTGATTCTAAACAGCTGCAAAAATATTTCTTATTATTGCATTTTAATTACGAATACGGACAAAAAACATTGCCGATTTTGGACACATCCACAAACGAAAAATCCATCGTTACACTGGCCGACTACAACAACGGCTCCACGTACGACAGGGACACACATGTGCTGTACGTTAACGAAATTGCCGAATTGAACATCAAAGAAAAGCAAATGAAGTTTGACGGTATTGAGGCCATTTATCGCGAAATTGATATTCACAAACCGACTTTTCTTCGTGTTATTCATCCAGAAGGGGCCCTTAAGCTCCAATTTGAGGTGGAAGGGCATTCCGAGTTCGTTCCCAAGATAAATACCCCATCATCTATCGAGGTGCTGATTCCCGGCAGTCATTATAATGGTATTTACATGCCCTACATCCGTGGGCAGCTTTACTATCCACGCTCGCGTAAATGCTTGGATGTGATGATGACATTGGATTATCTCAGGGGGTTACTTGGCCAGCAGGAAGGTATTATGGTGTATTTTATCTCTGGTGTAAGCAGTCGATCGCCGTGCTTGCTACACGAACGGGCGCAGGGCATTACGGCGGCCATGCTACGTTGCATCAACGAAATCATCCGTTCGACGGTTTCCGAACGGCTGCAATCGGTTTATATTCAAAATAAACTAGCCGAACTCATCTTGTTGGTGGCCGATGATGTGAGTAGGAAATCCGAACGGCAACTTACCCGTTTATCCAGCAATTTAGATGATACCAGCACCATCGCTAGACTTAAGGAATGGATTGATCAGCACGTTACGGAGCCGGTTACCTTACCTCAACTGTCAACCAGGGCGGGCCTCAGTCCGACCAAGCTAAAAACAACATTTAAAGCGAATGTGGGCCTACCGGTTATGACTTATGTGCGGCAACAGAAACTTCAATACGCCTATCGGATGCTTGCCTCACGACGATACACAGTTTCCGAAGTCGCTTCGTTGATCAACTACCAGCACGTACAGCATTTTACAACCGCATTCAAAAATAAATACGGCGAACTTCCCAGCGATGTTTTAAAAAGGCTGCTTTAAAAGGAAAGCGAGCAGGAAGAACCACAGCGGGAACCGATAAAGCCGTCGGCAGTAGGAACTATTTCCTTTCCAACGCTACGTAGTCGGCCATCACCGCCAAGCTCTCCTCTTGGATAAAATCGAGCCCTTCATCCACGGCGGTAGCCGCACCACCGAGCGGTAGATTTATCTGCAACTGCTGCAGCGCCTCAGTCCGTCCTTTTCTTTTCAAACGGCTCTCTTCACGTTCCTTTTTGAGCCGTTCTTCCACAAGGGTAACACTGGTTTCGGTTTCCTGTTTCCTCATCGTCTCGATGTCCTCCAATAAAAACCCGAAAGCAGGGGAATCATTCATGCGTGTTTGGTGTTTCGTCGCCAATTGACTAATCACCGGGCTCAAATCGGCAACCGGTGCGAAATCAGTAGCCGAAATCCGGTCCCACGGCAAGGCAGACGGCTCCGAACTTTCACCATATTTATCAGCGGCATACATCGACGGGAACACGATATCCGGCTCTACGCCCTTATGCTGGGTACTACTACCGGTAATCCGATAAAACTTGGCCAGCGTAATATTAATCTGACCGAATTGGGGCGCTCCGGCCGGTAATCCGTCCGCATCACTGGTCCGCGCCTTAAGTAGCAGACGGTCGGTCGGGCTGATTACGCGGCTCATGTCAATGGCCGATTGCACCGTTCCCTTACCATATGATTGCGAGCCCAATACAATCCCACGGCCATAATCTTGTATGGCAGCGGCAAATATCTCAGATGCAGAAGCACTGAACCGATTAATGATCACGCCCAAAGGACCATCCCAGGCCACCCCTTCCTCACGATCGCTATTCACTTCGATACGGTCGCGCGTGTCGCGCACCTGCACCACCGGGCCATTGTCGATAAATAGCCCCGTCAATTCAATGGACTCCTGTAGCGAACCACCTCCATTAAATCGTAGGTCCATTACCACCGCATCCACATTTTCCTGTTTGAGCGAATCGAGCAGCAGCCGTACATCACGGGTGGTGCTTTTATAGTTCGGGTCGTTCCTACGATATGCATCGAAATCTATATAGAATTTAGGTAGACTGATAATGCCCACACGATAGGTGTTCCCGTCATCGCCCACCACTTCTTTAATCTCACGCTTGGCAGACTCGTCTTCGATAACCACTCGGTCGCGTGTGAGGGACACGATTTTCGGCTCGGCAGTGAGCTCCTGGCCTGCAGGAATCACTTTCAACCGTACCACCGTGCCCTTGGGGCCTTTGATTTTCGTGACAGCATGGTCTAGCTTCCAGCCAATAATATCTTCAAACTCACCATCTTCTCCCTGTGCAACGCCAATAATGCGGTCGTCGATCTGCAGCGCCTTCTCGCGATACACCGGACCACCCACGATAACATCCGCCACTTTTACCACTTCATTTTCGATGGTTAACCGTGCTCCAATACCTTCAAACGTGTTAGCCATCTCCTCGTTAAACCGTTGTGCAAAGTACGGGTTAAAGTAGCTAGTATGCGGGTCAATAGCATCAGTTAATGCCGCCATGATGACCTGAAAAGCCTCGTTGTTATCAGTTTTTTTAGCCATCGAAATCAGGTTTTTATAGCGGTTGGTCAGCGTTTCCTGTTGCTTGGCCGCTGTCGAATCGCTACCATCCCCGCTGATACGAAGGTTAAGCAAATCGTACTTAACGCGCTTGCGCCACTGTTCGTCCGCCTCGGCCTCCGATGCAAACCAGTTTGCATCTTCCCTATTGTAAACATACACTTCGTCGACCGAAAAGTCGTGCGCTGTTGCTACCTGCCCAATGGCATAATCCAATCGCCCTAGGTAGCGCTCCAGGTATACATTAAATATATGGTACGCCGCACTGAGGTCCCCTTCGCGGAAATCCTGGGCTAATGTATTCCGATACTGCTCAAATTCATCGATATCCGATTGCAGGAGGTAATTCTTGCCTTGGTCTACCGATTTAATTAAATTATCGAAAATGATAGACGAAATGGAATCGTTGAAAGGCACTTTTTTATAGCTCACCGATTCAAATAATCCCACCACATCCTTTGCAATCACTGCATGCTGAGCTGTAGGCTGCAAAGCACCTACCTCCGCGTCCAAATTGACCCGCGGCTTCGACCCGCAAGCCGCTATGGCCACCACAAACAACGCAAAAAAAACTTTCTTCAACATATTCTCCATACTGGTAATTCTATCCCCTTTTCCTGATTGTGGCTAGCCACAATCCCACATTACTAAAGTTGCTAAATGTAACTAAAAATCCAATTATCTTTATTACCTAATTGTCATCTGATGTGTTTGACTTCGGTTTGTTACAAGTATACGCTTTCCTCTTAATCAATTGTCGAGTGGCGTTACGCCCTTGAACAATATATTCTTCAGCATGTCATACTGATTGAGGGCAAGTGCGGCACCGTCATAGTCGCCTGCCTCATGGTATAGGTTGCCAAGCGCATCTTGTATGGCCAATTGCATACCAATCCGGTGGTCTTTTTTGGCCAGGTCGCTGGCCACTTTATACTCTTCGATAGCCACCCGTGGGTTCCCCGCATATTTCTTTGTTTCCGCAAGGTTGAACATGATTTCGGGTAGCTGATCGCTGATGCCCTCGCGGTCGACAATCGTCTTGGCCTGCACCAAAAACCATTGTGCTTCGGGGTATCTATGTTGAAGTGTATAGATGGTCGCCAATGTGCTATATGCCGAAGCCCGGCCTGCCTCATCCCGTACCCGGCGAAACAGGGGCACGACTTTCCGGATGATGTCGCGCTCGGCTTCGTTCCACACACCCTTCTTGGCTTTGATCAATGCCAGTTCCATTAACGCGTTCGCCTGATCTCGATTATCACGACTTTGTACCGCCCGCTCATACAACTGCTCCCGCAACGTATAGGCCTTATCCAATTGCCCCAGGTATTCATAAGCCACGGCGAGGTTATGCGTAATGGTTCCCCAATCTGCCATGTTGTTTACCGCTTGCTTGGCCCGTATGGCCTTTTCAAAAAACTCCACGGCAAAATTGACTGTCCCGACAGCAACGTATTCCATGGCTAATCGGTTCTGAATATCGGCCAACGCATTGAGGTTATTGCTTGCCACATTGTAATCGACCGCCATCAGCAACCTACCTTCTACACTGGCCACCTGTGATTCGCCAATGGGAACGTATTTCGCTGCTACATCACCATTGCCGGTCATTTCCAATCGGTGATAGTATTGCATCCGCTGTACGTATTCATCAACCAATGCAGAATCCACTTCTTTCTCCTCGTACCGGTCGTCCAATAACTCTGCCTCCGTTTTTGGTGGCGGAAGGAAATAAACCTCCGGACCTATCCCCGAAAACGTACTGTCATATTTGGTTATGACGCCTGAAAAATCGACAGTTTCTTGGGCAAAGACACCTGTAAAAATACCCCATAAAAAGAAGCCAAAGCATGCCGAAAAGCGCCACAGCGGCTGTGTTACCTTCATATATCCTTCCAATCAGCGCACCAAGATACAAAAATTGTTCCTTATTTTTTCGCTATATAACATAAATCCACTTATTTTTGCTAAGAATCATGGCAACAAAAATTCCATTAGCAGAGCGGATGCGCCCCACGACGATTGCCGATTATGTAGGGCAACAACATATCATCGGCAAAGACGCTGTGCTTTATCAAGCCATCCTACGGCAAAATATCCCTTCGATGATCTTGTGGGGCCCGCCGGGTGTGGGTAAAACAACACTCGCATCGATTATTTCAACACAATTGAACCGCCCGTTTTTTAGCCTGAGCGCGATCAACTCGGGAGTGAAAGACGTACGTGAAGTCATCGATAAGGCTACACAACTCCGTAATTTCCAACAGGAGCAGCCAATCCTATTCATCGATGAGATCCACCGGTTTTCAAAGTCGCAACAAGACTCTCTCCTCGGCGCGGTTGAGCGTGGACTTGTAACCTTAATCGGGGCCACCACGGAAAACCCCTCTTTCGAAGTCATCTCTGCTTTGCTTTCGCGTTGCCAGGTGTATGTGTTAGAACATCTCACGGAAGCGGAGCTGGTGAGTTTAATAGACAAAGCGCTGAAAGAAGATGAATACCTCCGCGATTTACCTGTTACGATCAAGGAGCACGGGGCGCTGCTCAGGCTATCGGGTGGCGATGCCCGCAAACTACTCAACATCCTTGAGTTGGTCGTTAACTCGGCCGGGGGCGATCCCCTCGAGATTACCAACGACCTGGTGCTTAAGCAGGTCCAGCAGAACATGGCGCGTTACGATAAGACGGGCGAGCAGCACTATGACATCATATCGGCTTTCATCAAATCGATTCGCGGCAGCGACCCCAACGCTGCGGTTTACTGGCTGGCTCGCATGATTGAAGGTGGCGAAGATCCGTTGTTCATCGCACGTCGGCTGCTCATCCTCGCTTCGGAAGACGTCGGCAACGCCAACCCCAATGCATTGCTGCTGGCCAACAATTGCTTTCAGGCCGTTAATGTAATCGGTTGGCCGGAGTCGCGCATCATCCTTTCGCAAACCGTTACCTACTTGGCCTCCTCAGCCAAAAGCAACGCTTCTTACGAAGCCATCAATAAGGCCCAGGCATTGGTGCGAAAGACCGGTGATTTACCGGTACCACTACCGATACGAAACGCCCCAACCAAACTGATGAAGCAATTGGATTATGGCAAAGATTACCAATATGCCCATGCCTATGAGGGAAACTTTGTCGACCAGGAATTTATGCCAGAAGGGTTAAGTGGCACCAAACTCTACGATCCCGGCAGGAACCCCGCCGAAGAGAAACTAAGGGAAAAGCTACGATCCAATTGGAAGGATAAATACGGATACTAGTGGCATGAGGTCTTCCCAGGTGGAAATCGGTCGTGGCAACCCCGCCATTTCGCCAATCGACCGGTAAATATCCGTTCTTGAATACGCTTTGTTGCGTAGGTAGCGGATGGAAGTAGCTCCCGCCGATTTGGATAGTTTTTCACCTGCCCCCGCTTTCAATAGCGCGTGGTGCACGAATGATGCTTCGCAAAAACGCTTATATCCCAATTCATTGGCCAAAAATAGCTGTGCCCTCGTCGAATCCCACAAATCCTGTCCCCGCACGACCAAGTCTACACCGAAGTGCACGTCGTCTACCAACGATGTCAGCTGGTAGGCCGGCATCCCATCTTTTTTTCGAACGATAAAATGGTTTACGTGCTCCGGAAGGTCGGCTTTATCCGTATCGATACGCCAACAGTAACCTTTGCCATCCAATGGCAGACCGCGATGCTTGCACCTCCCGGTGTATACACCACTGGGATGGTGACGCTGTACCAACGTGCGCGAACAATCGCAGGCATAAACTGCGCCCTGTGTGCGCAATTGCTCCAACGCATTCCGATATAATCCCAAACGATGCACTTGCGAATAGGTTGCCTCGTATGCATCATAATCCATTGGCCCTTCATCCCAAGCTATCCCAAGGTAGGTTAAGGTATCGAAGATATCTGCCACATAATCTGCCCGTACCCTTTCGCGGTCGAGGTCATCGATGCGTAGCATAATTCGGGCTCCCGATTGCCGGGCCAGCACCGCAGTAATTGCGAATGACAACACATTGCCCAAATGCAGATAGCCACTGGGTGTGGGAGCAATACGCGTACGCAAAAACTGTTGCATGGTGCAAAATTAGGGATTTCATCTATTTTTTATTTATTGGCTGATGAGCGCTTAGTTTCTTTTTTTATTCACGTGCAACATTTCTCCCCGACCTGCGTCTATTAGAATCAATGTGTGTTTGTGAATCACTGGATAGCTGGCCGCTCCCCGCGGTCCGGCTTCCAGGCGATTCCGTTTGGACAACGGCCATCGGCTGGCCACACCAGTGGCATCAATGGTTGGATAACCAGTCTAAGAAATGATCGAACCACTTATCCGTTGTCGTTTTATTGTTGAGACCGAAACCATGCCCACCTTCGGGATAAGTGAGGAGCTTAACGGCAATACCATGCCGCTGGAGTGCCGCCACGTACGCTTCGCTGTTGGCAATGGGCACCGCCTGATCATCTTCGGCATGGACCAGAAAAGCCGGGGGCGTGTCGGCCGTCACCTGAAGTTCGTTTGAAAACAGCGTCACATCATCCGTGCTGGGGTTGCTACCCAACAGGTTGGTCCGAGACCCACCGTGGGTCAATTGCGTTTGCAAGCTGATGACTGGATAGACCAGCAATGAGAAATCGGGGCGTAGGGAGGTATGTTGCGGATTGGCAATTAACGCATCGCTATAATGAGTGGACAGAGTGGCTGCCAAGTGGCCACCTGCCGAAAACCCAGCAATACCGATCTGGTTTTCGGCTATCCCCCATTCGGAAGCCCGCTCGCGCACCAGCTGGATGGCCCGCTGCGCATCCTGCAAGGGGCCAATGCGCTTATCCACCATGATCTCATCCTTCGGCAGCCGGTACTTGAGCACGAATGCACTGATGCCTTTCGCAGCAAGCAGTTTGGCTACATCAAGTCCTTCATGAGAAATGGCCAATATGGCGTACCCGCCGCCGGGGCAGATAATGACTGCTTTCCCTGTATTGACCACGTCTTTTGGTGGAAAATAGGCTATCAGCGTGGGGTTGGTCACCCCTGTTACGCGCGTAATGCCGTTATCGTCGGTGGTTTGCACATAGTCCATTGAAAAGGCTTTGCTATTGGGCACTTCCATGTCATACAGCGCCATCTCTTTTTGGCTATATGCAACCAATGTGCTCATCGTTAACAAGGTTACACAACAAATCCATTTTACGTATTGCATTGGCTTTCATTTAGTGGTTGGATACGACCAGCAGGTCAAGATCCTTGGGGGTCAAATTAAACTTGTTGGCCATATCCTTGTTGGTGAGGTGTCCCTGGTATAGGTAGATGGCATTTCGTACACCGGGTTTGGCCCAGATGAGGTTCATGATGCCTCCCATTTCACCGATATCCAATAATATGGGTGTGAAAATGTTGGTTAACGCATAAGTTGCTGTCCGCGCCACACGCGACGCCACGTTGGGCACACAGTAATGGATCACCTCGTACTTTCGAAACACCGGCGATTCGTGGTTGGTGATCTCCGACGTCTCGAAACACCCCCCTTGGTCGATACTGATATCTATCAACACCGAATTTGGTTTCATCCTCGACACCGTTTCTTCGCTGATGATGCACGGGCTGCGGCCATGGGTTGCCCTTATGGCGCCGATTACCACGTCACAGCCAATTACTGCCTTGCGAAGCACGATGGGCTGCACCACAGATGTAAATACACGGCTTCCTACATTATTCTGTAAACGGCGTAAGCGGTAGACCGAACTATCGAATACTTTTACCTGTGCACCCAACGCGATGGCGGTTCGGGCAGCAAATTCACCTACCGTACCGGCACCCAGGATTACCATCTCCGTGGGCGGCACGCCGGTAACCCCACCCAGCATCAACCCTTTCCCGTCGAAAACATTGCTCAGGTATTCGGCAGCGATCAGCACGGATGTTGCGCCCACGATCTCACTCATGGCACGCACCACGGTCAATGTGTTGCCCTCGTCACGCAAATACTCGTAGGAAAGCGCTGTGACTTTCTTCTTCATAAGCGCATGGAGCAGGTCGATACTCATCAATGACGGTTGCTGCGATGAAAGCAGTACCTGTCCGTTGCGCATCATAGCGACCTCTTCGAGGGTCGGTGGTGCTATTTTGATGATGATATCCGCTCGGTACACTTCCTCTTTGTCGTGCACAATGCGCGCGCCTTGTTCGCTGTAATGATGATCCAGAAAGTTGGCGGCGGCACCGGCACCGCTTTCTAGCACGACCTCATGGCCATATTCAACGAGCAATGCGACGGAGAGCGGCGTCAACGGGACGCGGTTCTCCTGGAAACTGATTTCTTTGGGTATGCCAATGTAAAGGCTGTCTTTCTTCTTTCCTGTTCCAAGCATCGCCTCCTGCGGTTGCAGCAACGCCTGACGCGCCAACTTCGATAGCTCACTCATGATGCACTCACTTTATCAATAAAATTAGGGTTCATCATGCGAAAATAATCAAACTTTTAATAAATTGAGGGTTAATTATGTAGGAATGAGCAAAATCAGGCGCCCAACTTGCTTGACGAGAACGACTTAAAATATACGTGCTCTTGTTTGATAATAGAAAATACCTATATTTGGAGCGCATTTATAGTATGGCGACATAAGTAACGCTACACGTTAATCACACTGGATGTTTGACAGATTCAATATTGTCCCCCGCTGGATTATCTTTACGCTAGACTTAGGCTGTAGTGCGATAGCATTATTTTTTGCCTACCTGCTATTAAACCGGTTTGCTTATAACGCTATTAATTCTACCGATTTCAGTCGGACGCTACTGGTGGTTCTGGCCGTAAGCGCCCTGATATTTTACCGGCTGAAGATGTACGCCGGCATCGTTCGCTATACCAGCGCGTTAGACTCGGTACGTATCCTCTCGTCCGTGTCGCTATGCATAGCCGGGTTGTTTCTAGTCAACACCATCCTAATCGCACTCAATCGACCACCATTAATGTCCAACAGTTTGTTGATTGCGTACGGTTTGATGAGCTTCCTGCTGCTGATTACCTATCGATCTACCGTAAAACTGTTTTTTCTTTACATCAAAAACCTGAAATCTACGCGAAAACAAACGGTCATTTATGGCGCTGGCGATTTGGGCATTGCTGCCAAACGGACCCTTGATCACGATCATAACGCCGAAAATGTGGTTGTTGGTTTTATCGACGATAACTTACATAAAGTCGGAAAAATCATTGATGGTGTACATATTTATCATACCGACTATTTCGAACAGCTCATCGTGCAGGGCAAAGTCGATGAGCTCATCATTTCCTCCCACAATATACCGATAGAGAAAAAAGCAAACATCGTCGACCTTTGTCTGGAGCGCAACATCAACGTATTAACAATGCCTCCGGTACACCGACTGATCAATGGTGAGTTGACCCCCAATCAAATCCAGAAGTTGCGTATCGAAGATTTGCTTGAGCGTGAACCCATTAAAATAAACAATTTATCCATCCAGCAGCAACTTGCCGGCAAGCGGATATTGGTCACGGGAGCCGCAGGATCCATCGGCAGCGAAATTGCCCGGCAATTGGGCAAATACAGCCCCCAAATGATTATTCTCAATGACCAAGCGGAAACCCCATTGCACGAGCTCCAATTAGAACTTGAAGATCTGCAGAAAAACCAGGTATACCACGCATTCATCGGGGATATACGCGACGAGGACCGGATGGAAGCGTTATTCAAAACATTCAAACCTCATTATGTATACCATGCAGCGGCGTACAAGCACGTGCCGATGATGGAAAACCACCCCGTGGAAGCGGTCCGTACCAATATCATGGGTACCCGATTAATCGCACGTTTGGCGGTGGCCCATGGGGCGGAAAATTTCGTGATGATATCTACAGACAAGGCGGTCAATCCCACCAATGTGATGGGCGCCTCCAAGCGTATCGCCGAAATCTATGTGCAAACCTATTTCAATTACCTCTCACAAAAACGAGCCACATTCAATGGGAGCACTAAAAGTGCCAATACACGGTTTATCACTACCCGGTTTGGTAATGTGCTGGGTTCAAACGGCTCGGTGATTCCCCGATTTAAGGCTCAAATTGAAAAGGGTGGTCCGGTGACGGTTACCCACCCCGAAATCACACGGTATTTCATGACCATCCCCGAGGCCTGTCAATTGGTGTTGGAGGCCGGCTCGATGGGCAAAGGTGGAGAAATATATGTGTTCGATATGGGCAAGTCGGTGAAGATTGTCGAATTGGCAACCAAAATGATTAAACTTTCGGGCCTCGTGCCGAATAAAGACATCTCCATCGAATACTCGGGACTTCGGCCCGGCGAGAAATTATATGAGGAATTACTCAACGACTTGGAGAATACCCTGCCTACTCATCACCACAAAATCATGGTGGCTAAAGTAAGGGAATATGATTTTGGGCATGTAGAGGCGCAAATCGCCGCACTGATCAACTTAACAAAGAACCAAAACGAGCGAGAGATCGTTTTGAAAATGAAAGAGCTCGTTCCTGAATTCAAAAGTAATAACTCCGTTTACGAAGAACTCGACCAAAAACATAAAAATGGTATCGGTGTTTGACTTACCCTTGTAAAAAGCACTTGGATATAAGTTGTAAAAGTGTATTTTTGCAGTCCGAATTTAAAAACAGAAATGTCAAACAATCAAAAACATAAGGCAGCGGTATCGACCGGCGCAAAACATACGGCAGGCGGCAGTTTCATACAAGAAAACCAAAAGAGCTTGGTATTTATCATTGGTGGTATTGTCGTATTGGTGTTACTTTATATAGGCTACCAGCGCTTTTACCTCGCCCCGCGTGCGGAAACAGCCGCTAACCAGCTTTTCAAGGCAGAAACGTACGCTACTATCGACTCCCTGCAGCAGCGTGCCATTGATGGCGATGGTTCATATCCCGGTTTTAAGGAAATAGCAACGGAATATGAAAACACCAAATCCGCAAACATTGCCAATGCCTATCTAGGTGGTCTTTACCTTCGTCAAGGCAATTATCAAGAAGCGATTAACGCGTTGGAAAAATATACCAATACGGGTAGTGTCATACTCGATCCGCTGGTTATCGGCCTGCTCGGCGATGCCTACTCCGAGTTGAAAGATTATAAAAAGGCTGCTTCATTCTACCAAAAAGCCGCGGAAAAAAATGCGAACGCATTTACCTCTCCACTATTGCTTAAAAAGTTAGGCTTGGTATATGAGGCGCAAAACGATTTTAAAAATGCGGTTGCTGCGTATAAGCGCATCCAATCTGATTATCCGGAAAGCCACGAGGCTACCGCTATTGAAAGTTACATCGCGCGGGCAGAAGCGCAATTGTAACCTTTTGTTTGATCGGTTATGGCAAGTCACCATAAAAATCTCTCAGATTTCTCCCATATCGAAGTCGCATCAGCTGCCCCGTACCGATTTGGCATTGTTGTTTCACAATGGAATGCCGAGGTGACCGGCCCACTGTTGGACGGTGCGTATGAGGCCTTGATAAAACATGGTGCAATTGATGACAATATCCAAATTGTCCACGTACCGGGTAGTTACGAGCTCACTGGTGGAGCAGACATTCTTTTCCGCAACCAGCAATTGGATGCGGTGATATGCCTTGGTTGTGTTATCCAAGGAGAAACCAAGCATTTCGATTTTATCTGCAGCGCTGTTGCCCACGGCATCACCCATGTTGCGCTGAAGCACAATAAACCAGCTATCTTCGGCGTTCTAACAACTGACACCCTGCAGCAAGCGCTGGACAGGGCGGGTGGGAAACACGGCAACAAAGGTGAAGAGGCTGCTATCACTGCTATTCAGATGGCACAGTTAAGTGCCCGTGTGACCAGCAATAACAACTGATCATCATGAAAAGGATATTCATCATCGGCATCGCGTTATTTACGGTCGTTTCATTTTCATTGCAGTCCTGCTCACCGAAGACCTGCCCGGCCTACAATACGTATCCGAAAACAAAACGGCTCCGGTAATTGTTACCTTCGGTCATATAAGTAATCTTATTTGCGGTCATTAATGCCTTCCGCATTTTCAGCTGCCACGTATGTCTCGCTGAAAAACAAGAATGATAAAGATGATGCAACGTGCTGTCAAATTCAAACTAAACCTACTTATTGCCTTATGGTGTAGCGTAACTGCCGTGAGCGGACAGGTTACGCCGTCGCCCACGGAAGACAACCTGGTGGATAAACTCTGGGAAGCCGTAGGAGGGCGGGAAAATTGGCAAAATGCCCGGTATTTTATGTTCAGCTGCGCGGGGGGACACCGTTCCTTTGCGCAGGGTGAGCGGAAATACCTTTGGGACAAACAAACGGGAAATTGCCGTTTTGACGGCGTTACTACGGATGATGAAGTCATTACTGTGCTGTTCAATGTTGAAACGAGCACGGGTACAGTCTACATTAATAACGTAAAACTTGAAAACCCGCGCACTACGGACGATATCATTACGGAAATCACCGAAGAGTTCAACAAAGATGCCCAGCTTCTATTCCTACCTACTATTTTAGAAGGGGACCAGGTTTCCTACCGCATAGCCGGCGAGAAACTGGTCGACTCCCAACGGTTTACGGTAGTCAGCCTCGAAAACAAACACACCAGCTTTGAGGCGGCCGTAACGGGTCAACTATACATCGATTCACAAACGGGCCGGATACACCAGTGGTGGCCCAACGATGGAACCGATGGGTATTCCATTGGCAACTATAAAGCTATCGGCAGCGGTTTAATATTGCCCACCCGCTTCACCAGCAGTGATACAGCGACAAGCATCACCTACCCAATCGCCGCAGCATTGGTGCATATCGAGGGGCAGAAATTCAGTAAACCTTAGTCTTCGTCCCACCAGTCGTTTTGCAAGCTATCGATTTCCCGACGGTCTTTTTTGGTGGGCCTACCTGCACCGCGGTCTCTTGTCGGCACCGATGCCCGACCCATCGATTTGTAGCTATAGGTCTCCTCCACCGGTGTAATGTCTTCGTAGAACGCAGCCGCGGTCTTGGCATCGACGCGTTTTTCGAGTAGGCCAGTAACCCGGAGTACTTTCTTTTCCAGCCCTTTCTGGATGTGATAGCTGTCACCCATCTTCACTACTGCTGAAGGCTTTACACTCCTCCCATCGAGTTTTACGCGGCCGGCCTTGCATGCCTCCGTTGCCAAGCTCCGTGTCTTGAACACACGGATAGCCCACAGGTATTTGTCTACACGTAGTTTTTCCACTTCCGCCATTACAGCAAACTTAGCCAAAATGTGGTTTAGATAAAAAAGATTTTACAACACCGTCTAAAGTAAGTCGCAAGAATTTGCTTTCTTTGCGAACAACTTTCGATACACAGCTCGATATGATTAAAGAATTAAAAGGACTGGTTGAAGGCGCCTGGGAGAATCGGCAATTTTTGGAATACAAGGAATACCGGGAAGCGATTGAGGCCGTCATCCAACGGTTGGATAGAGGCGAGCTGCGGGTAGCCGAACCCATCGGTTCCCGTTGGCATGTAAACGACTGGATTAAAAAAGCAGTTATCCTCTATTTCCCCATCCGGCAAATGGAAGAAGTGGCCACAGGCCCGTTCGTATTCCACGACAAAATGAAACTGAAAACCAATTATAAAGAGTTGGGTGTGCGCGTGGTGCCGCATGGCATCGCACGGTACGGCGCTTATTTGGCCAAAGGTGTCATCATGATGCCCTCATATGTAAATATCGGGGCATACGTAGATGAAGGCACCATGGTAGATACTTGGGCGACGGTAGGATCATGCGCGCAAATCGGCAAACATGTACACCTGAGTGGGGGTGTGGGTATTGGCGGCGTGTTAGAGCCCGTCCAAGCTGCGCCGGTTATTATCGAAGACAATGTCTTTGTTGGGTCGAGGGCTATCGTGGTAGAGGGTGTGCACGTCGAAGCAGAAGCTGTCCTCGGTGCCAATGTGGTACTCACGGCATCCACCAAAATCATCGACGTCAGTGGTGCCGAACCGATCGAATACAAGGGGATTGTGCCGGCAAGGTCCGTAGTGATCCCCGGTTCCTACACCAAAACATTCTCCGCCGGCGCTTACCAGGTTCCCTGTGCCCTCATTATCGGCAAACGTAAGGAATCGACCGATAAGAAAACTTCGCTCAACGACGCACTGCGCGAACACCATGTGGCGGTGTAGAAGACGTTACTGCCCATGGTTCAACAAGCATGAATAGCGACGACGTTAAACAAACAGACATCAATCGGGCCCTCGAAACCCTACGGAACGGTGGGCTAATCCTATATCCGACCGATACCATTTGGGGTATTGGCTGCGATGCGACCAATCCAGAAGCGGTAGACCGGGTATTCCGGCTCAAAGGGCGCGACCACACCAAGAGTCTGATTATTCTGCTCGATAGCGACCATAAGCTCCAAAGTTATGTACAGGAAGTGCCCGAGGTCGCCTATCAACTCATTGAATATACGGAACGCCCGCTTACCATCGTCTATTCAAGTGCCAAAAATTTAGCACCCAACCTCTTGGCGGAAGACGGCAGTATCGGCATCCGTATCGTGCAGCACCCATTCTGCTCGGCGTTACTCCAGCGGTTCCGGAAGCCCATCGTATCCACATCGGCCAACTTAAGTGGCCTACCGGCACCGGCCACCTTCAGCGAGGTCGACCAAACCATCATCGATGGCGTAGATTATGTAGTAAACTACGGCCAGGACGATACGCGGCCCGGCGCGGCATCCATTGTGATGAAGCTAGAGCCGGGTGGCCGATTTTCGTTCATACGCCGTTGAGGCTGTTGCGGAAAGCAGCGCTGTAAATCGCGGAAATTAGCTAAGTTTGCATATCGATAAAAACAACAGGATATGAACAAGATTGCATTCACCCTTGTTGCTCTGTGCTGTTCCATGATGGCATCGAAGGCCCAAAACGAAATTCCCTCCGCCCAGCCGGGGGTGCAGTACGGCAAGGCGATCACAATCACGGGCGCCATCAATGTACAGCAGCTGGAAGCTAACCTCTGCACCGATGCCTCTTATACCGGTAAGGTAACGGGCAAGGTGGTGGAAGTCTGCAAAAAGAAAGGCTGTTTCATCCGTGTCTCGCGCGAAGGCGAAGGCGACCCCATTTTGGTTCGGTTTAAGGATTACAGTTTTTTTATGCCGCAGGATATCGTGGGCAAAACGGTCGTGCTCGAAGGTCAGGCCAACGTACGGGAGATTTCGGTAGCCCAACAGCAGCACTTTGCCGAAGACGCAGGTAAAGACGCCGAAGAAATCGCCAAAATAACAGTGCCCAAGGTAGACATCAACATCCTTGCCGACGGTGTAGTGGTAGTGCGATAGGATGAATGCAGGCGGCAAATTGATCGATCTTTCCACACCGAAGGTGATGGGTATATTGAATATCACGCCCGATTCTTTTTACGATGGTGGGCGCCACTATACAGTGCCGGCTGCGTTGGCGCAAGCCGAACAGCTGCTTGCCGCCGGTGCCGATATCATCGACATCGGGGCTTACTCTTCGCGGCCCGGTGCGGCCAATGTGAGCGCAGCTGAAGAATCCGGGCGTCTATTACCGGCCATTGAAGCCATTATCCATCGATTCCCCGAAGCGGTCATCTCCGTCGACACGTTCCGTGCAGGGGTGGCGCGTTCAAGCATCGCGGCAGGCGCGCAAATCATAAATGACATTTCTGGCGGGACCCTCGATGACGAGATGTTCGCGACCGTTGCCGAGCTGCAGGCACCTTATATCCTGATGCACATGCGGGGTACTCCCGACACCATGCAACGGTTAACTGATTACGACGACATAACCAGTGAAGTGAGCCTATTCTTCGGCAAGCAAGTGGCTGCCTTACGTCAATTGGGCGTACGCGACATTATCTTGGACCCCGGCTTTGGATTTGCGAAAACACTGGAACAGAACTACGAACTGCTTAATCGGTTGGAAACATTGCATATGCACGGACTACCAATACTTGGCGCCATCTCCCGTAAATCCATGATCTACAAAAAATTGGGCATTAAGCCCGACGACGCACTCAACGGCACGACGGTACTCAATACGGTACTGCTCATGAAGGGGGTACACATCCTGCGGGTGCACGATGTAAAGGCCGCCAAAGAAGCCATTGCCCTACTCCTACCGAATCACGCTACCCGGCCGCATGGCCGTCTGCGGTGATACGAAGTCGAGCCGGCCATCCGCATCCTCTGCCATCAGAATCATGCCCTGTGATACGATCCCTTTGATTTCACGTGGCTCCAGGTTCACCAGAATGGCCACCTGCTTGCCTATAATTTCTTCAGGCGCGAAAAACTCGGCAATACCAGACACCACCGTGCGCTGGTCAATACCAGTATCAATCGTCAGCTTCAGCAACTTTTTGGTCTTAGCCACTTTCTCGGCAGCGAGGATTTCGCCGGTACGGATATCCATTTTTACAAAATCGGTGAATTCTATGGGCTCTTTTGCTTCGGCCAAGGCCGTGGCAGGTGTTCCATTGTCTACCTTTGCCTGGGATAGCTTGGCAAGCTGTGCATTAACCTGCTCGTCGGTGATTTTCTCGAAGAGCAACTGTGGCTGCCCTAATTGATGCCCGGCCGGCAGCAACGTGCTGCTTCCCGCATTCTTCCATCCGACGTTCTCCAAGCGCAGCATTTCGGCCATTCGCCGTGCGGTATTGGGCAGGAAGGGCTGTGCAAGCACAGCCAAATTCGCTGCTATTTGCAACCCGACGTTCAATACCGTCTTTACGCGCTCCTCATCAGTTTTAATCACCTTCCATGGCTCGGCATCGGCCAAATACTTGTTACCTAGGCGAGCAACGTTCATGAATTGTGCCAACGCCTCGCGGAAGCGGAAGTGGGCGATCGATGTAGCGATATGTTTCGGATAGCGTTCCAGTTCCGAGAAAATAAAGCGATCAGTATCGGTCGGGCCGGTTGCCGGCATCACCTTGCCATCGAAATACTTATGCGAAAGCACCAACACGCGATTGATGAAATTGCCAAAAATGGCCACCAATTCATTATTAATCCGCGCTTGGAAATCGCGCCAGGTGAATTCGCTATCTGATGTCTCTGGCAGGATGGACGTAAGCACGTAACGCAGTTCGTCTTCTTTTCCCGGAAACTCCTCCAGGTACTCATGCAGCCACACGGCGTGGTTGCGTGAGGTCGACAGTTTGTCGCCCTCCAGGTTGAGGAATTCATTGGCTGGCACGTTCTCCGGTAGGATATATTCGCCATGCGCGTGCAGGATACTCGGGAACGTGATGCAGTGGAACACGATGTTATCCTTCCCAATGAAATGGATCAGACAGGCATCATCGGCCGAATCGGCCTGCTTTTTCCAGTATTTTTCCCAATCGTTGCCCGTATCCAATGCCCATTGCTTCGTCGCCGAGATATAGCCGATAGGCGCATCGAGCCATACATACAGTTTCTTGCCCGCTGCATCATCAAGCGGTACATCCACACCCCAGTCCAGATCACGTGTCATTGACCGCGGTTGCAGGCCTGACTTTAGCCATGAGCGGCATTGCCCATAAACGTTCGGTTTCAGCACATCCTTTTTGCCTTCGAGCAACCACTTTTCCAGCCAGGGCTGGTATTTGTCTAGCGGTAGATACCAATGTTTAGTTTCACGGAGCACCGGCGGCTTCCCACTTAGCGTCGAAATGGGATTAATCAGATCCGTCGGATTGAGTGATGTGCCGCATTTCTCACACTGGTCACCATAGGCGCCCTCGCTCTTACAATTGGGGCAGGTACCCGTAATGTACCTATCGGCCAAAAACTGGTGGTACTCCTCGTCGTAATACTGCTCGGTTACCTGTTCGGTAAACTCACCTTTCTCGTACAAATTGAGGAAAAACTCCTGCGAAAGCTCATGATGTATCCGCTCAGACGTCCGGTGGTAAATATCAAACGAGATTCCGAATTGTTCGAAGCTGGCTTTGATTTGGGCATGGTATTGGTCGATAATCGCCTGCGGTGTTGTCCCTTCCTTTTTCGCCTTGATGGTAATGGCAGCACCATGCTCGTCCGAGCCACACACGTAGACCACATCCCGTTCATTCAGGCGCAGAAAGCGCACGTAAATATCGGCCGGGATATAGGCACCTGCCAAGTGGCCGATGTGCAGCGGACCATTGGCATAAGGCAATGCCGAAGTAATTGTATAACGTTTAAAAGGTAAATCTGTATTACTCAATGTATATCAGTTATTTAGTGGGAAAGTAATGCAATTTTACAGAAAAATGTAACTCCATTGCTTGCAAACATGGCAAAGATAAATCAATTTGCGCGGAATTAACACAGGTTGCATAAATATCACCAATCAAAAAATGGCGGCACTATCATCGTTGAGCAAATTTAAAAACACCGGATTGCTACTTATACGTCTTGGTCTGGGCATCATGTTTGTGATGCACGGTTATCCCAAATTATTGGGTGGCCCCGATCGATGGGAAGGCGTGGGCAGCGCGATGGGTAACTTGGGCATCACCTTTCTGCCCGTATTTTGGGGATTGCTGGCGGCCCTGGCTGAGACCGTGGGGGGCGTCTGCCTTCTACTCGGCTTGTTTTTCCGGCCCATGGCTATCGCTCTTGCCTTTACCATGCTTGTTGCGACCCTCTCCCATCTGGACCGGGGCGATGGGCTCAAGGGCGCATCACATGCCATCGAAATCGGTGTGGTCTTCATCGGCCTTGCTTTCGTGGGCCCCGGCAGATACAGTGTAGACAAACGATAAACATCATGGACAAACCCATCGATTTCAAGGCCGTGGCAGCACAACTCGCTAAACCGGAAGGCGAAGCTGGCATCGAAACCGCAGCACACATGAACGTGAGCAACGGCGATATGACACGCCATGCCATCGATCTCATGGCCTACCAACCGGGCGCGCAGGTGCTGGAAATCGGCCCTGGAAATGGGAGCTTCGCAGCGTATGTACTATCCAAAGGCCACGGTATTTGGTACACCGGCGTAGATAGGTCTGAAACGATGGTTAAAGAAGCCCGGGAAATCAACAAACATCACATCAGCACCGGCCGCGTGCGTTTTGAATGGACAGACGGGCTGACGTTCCCATTCCCGAATCAGTCATTTGATAACATACTTACCGTCAACACGCTTTACTTTTGGGAAAATCCTGACATACAGCTCGCTGAGGTCCGACGTATGCTGAAGCCGGGCGGTACATTTTGCTTGGCGATCGCCAGCCGTGCCTTTATGGAGCAACTTCCATTTACGGCTTATGGGTTCACGCTCTATACGCCTGAGGCCGCACAGGAGTTGCTGCTGACCAACGGCTTTTCAGGGGTAGACACGACGATCCGCGAACATAAAACCACTGGTGCAAATCGGCAGGAAATGATGAGAGAAGAGGTATTCATTCGCGCTCGGTAAAGAGGCAGGCAACTAAAGACTAAATTTTATTATTTTTCTTTGGAACGAATCGAAATACTTCTATCTTTGCAGACCGAAAAACAAGAACGCGTTTTTCGAAATTGAAAAAAAGGCCCGTTCGTCTAGGGGTTAGGACGCAAGATTTTCATTCTTGAAACAGGGGTTCGATTCCCCTACGGGCTACTTAAGGAGACACCAAATACAGGTTGTCTCCTTTTTTGTGCCAATAAAAAGCAATCAAAATTGGATTGGTCGCGCAAGTATCAACGACGATGCCTTTATCTTTCCTGTCTATACTTCTGCTCCAGAATAACGAATAGCCTGGAAAAATTCGCCCATAATGAAAAAAGTACTTTTTCCTGATTTATTAAAAATTGCATTAATTCATTATCAATTCGAGACTATTCACCCATTTTTGGACAGTAACAGTTGCACTCGTCGTTTTTTGATTTTACTCACCGCAAAAACCCAATGACGGGGAGGCAATAAGATGCGGTCCTAAGATTCTATTTTGTTAAAAACTAAACCGTTGCTAGTCAGTTATTACTTGAGTTGTAACAAGCTTCCTGATTTTTAATTATGCCAGAAGGACCAAGTATAATCATCGCTAAGGAGCAGATTTCGCCCTTTATAGGAGAACGGATTCTCGCCGTTGCGGGTAATTCAAAAATAGATATTAACCGCGCAGAGAATGAAAAGCTTTTGGACGTAAGGACTTGGGGTAAACATTTACTGCTGTGCTTTGAAGGATTTACTTTCCGAATCCATTTCCTGCTTTTTGGTACGTACCGGATAAATGAAACAAAAACCACCCCTTTACGACTCGGGCTAGTTTTTTCAAATGGAATACTCAATTTCTATACCGCTTCTGTAAAAATACTAGCGGGTGACATCGACTCGCATTATGACTGGTCAGCCGATGTGATGAATGCAGCGTGGAGTGGAAGCGCGGCGCTGGATAAGCTTCGTGACGTGTCGGGCACGCTGATCTGCGATGCGCTCCTTGAACAGCATATTTTCTCGGGCGTTGGGAACATCATTAAGAATGAGGTATTATATCGTGTCCATGTGCATCCAGAAAGTGTTGTCGGTAAAATACCCCACAGTGAGCTTGAAGCGATTATTGAGCAATCGAGACAGTACAGTTTTGAATTTTTAGCGTATAAGAAAGCCGGTGTACTTAAAAAACATTGGCTAGCGCATACAAAAAAGACGTGCTTCCGATGTAACCTGCCGCTTCATAAAAAATATACGGGAAACAAAAAACGACGGAGTTTCTTTTGTACAAATTGCCAAGACTTATATGTATGAAACGCGACAAATTATATATCGGATGCTCAAGTTATGCCACGTCTTCTTGGAAGAACCTGTTTTATCCCAATGAACTCCCCAAAAAAAAGTGGTTTGATTACTATTCCAAACATTTCAACACTTATGAGTTCAATGGGACATTTTACCGATTCCCGACCGTGCAAAATTTGTTGTCGTGGTCAGGCAGTGTTCCGGACGATTTTCGTTTTAGCGTTAAGGTTCCTAAAATAATTACACACATTAAAAGACTGGAAGGGTGTAAACGAGAAATAGAAGAATTTTACTTGATAAGCAAAGAAGGCTTCAAGGATAAATTAGCTTGCATTCTCTGGCAGCTGCCGCCAAGTTTCAGTTTTAATGACGATCGGTTGACATCGGTTGTCCACGCAATGGACCCTAACTTCAAAAATGTAGTGGAATTCAGGCATGAAAGCTGGTGGTGCGACGATGTTATAACAAAGCTGAGCGAAAATAATGTTACTTTCTGCAATGTGAATTACCCTTACCTACCCACCGCAATCCAACAGACCACATCCATTGGTTATATACGGATGCATGGCAACCCGCAGCTATTTCACTCAGCATATACCGAAGAGGAAGTTGAAACCCTTTATCATCAGGTAAACCAAGTTGGTTTTAAGGAAGTCTTTATCTATTTCAACAATACCGCATCTACAGCCGCTATCATAAATGCGCTACAGTTAAAAGCAATTGCCAGCCGTAGCGCTTACCCCTCTGGAAGAGGAAGACTTGTATATATATTTTAACATCTTAATTATTTTAATCTATACATAGCCGAAACACTACGCCCCATTATATAGCTCACTGAATTTTTTCTACCTTTACAACAACATCGTATCAGACTTGGATTCGGTTAGGCGTATCGCCACCGTAGTATACTGATGTGATCAACCCAAGCGCTGCCTGCTTTTTTCTGGCAGTAAGCGTATCGGATTTCTTAGACCGCTTTCCCTTTTTTAAGGTTCATAGCCTGCAAGGCAGAGCAGATAAGACTTTTAAAACTATAAGCATATAAAATTTAAGACAAAAAGCCTATGAACACTTATGAATTAATTGCCATCGGTCTATATGTAGTGCTCATGATTCTAATCGGTATATACGGATACCGGAAATCAACCAGCAATTCGGAAGAGTTTTTAATCGGCGGCCGTAAAATGGGACCGTTTGTAACCGCCCTATCCGCCGGCGCATCTGACATGAGTGGGTGGTTATTGATGGGACTGCCGGGCGCCATATACATGATGGGGCTGGCTGGTTCATGGCTCGCTATTGGGCTGACGATTGGTGCGTTCCTCAACTACCTCATTGTGGCTCCCCGTCTACGCGTATACACCGAGGTAGCCAAAAATGCCATAACGCTGCCCGTCTTTTTCGAAAACCGGTTTCACGATAAATCACAGCTGCTGAAGTTGGTGTCTTCCGTTTTCATACTGGTTTTTTTCACGTTATATACGTCCGCCGGTATGGTATCGGGTGGACGATTATTTGAATCAGCTTTCGGCATGGACTACAACATCGGCCTATGGGTTACTTCGTTGGTCGTGGTCTTCTACACATTTATTGGCGGCTTTATGGCCGTTAGTTTAACGGATGCTGTACAAGGCAGCATCATGGTCGTTGCTTTGCTCTTGATACCTACCGTTGTCATCTTCCAGGTAGGCGGAGTGGGTGACGCCATGGAAACGATTCGTGCAAAAAATGTCAACTACATGGATTTGTGGCGAGGAACGACTACGATATCCGTTATTTCCCTACTGGCATGGGGCCTTGGCTACTTCGGGCAGCCCCATATTTTGGTTCGGTTTATGGCGATCGACAGCGTTCGCGATATCAAAAGAGCACGGCATATTGGAATGACGTGGATGATCGGTACCGTATTGGGTGCGTTGTTTCTCGGATTCTTTGGAATCGCCTATCTTCAGCAATTCGATACCGAAACCATGGCGGAGTTCGATGAATCCCGTGAACTCGCCGAAACGATATTTATCTACCTATCCAAAGCGCTTTTTCATCCACTCATCGGCGGATTCCTACTTTCAGCTATCTTGGCTGCGGTAATGAGTACGATATCATCCCAACTACTTGTCACTTCGAGTTCAATGACGGAAGACATCTACAAAACATTCTTCAACAAGCATGCAACGGCCAAGAACATGCTCATCATGAGCCGTGTGTCAGTTCTTGTCGTAGCGGTAGTCGCTTTTATCCTCGCACTGAATCCAAAAGAAAGCATTCTCGGCCTAGTCGGAAATGCTTGGGCAGGCTTTGGCGCCGCCTTTGGCCCATTGATTATTTTATCGTTGTTGTGGAAGCGTATCACGGCGGCCGGTGCTTTATCTGGTATGGTAGTAGGTGGTGCCACGGTATTGCTTTGGGTGTTCCTGCCTCATGGCTACAAAGATGTATATGAGATCATTCCTGGCTTCCTACTCAGTTTTCTCACCGTAATTGTGGTTTCGCTGCTAACCAAGCCAGTGTCTGACGATATTAAACGTGAGTTTGATGAGGTGCGAAACGAGATTGCACATGCTCGCAATGGATAGTGACCGCTAAGGGTTACTGTTATCTTATCAATCCACATTGGCGCCCCCACCTGTAAGAATTTGTATATTAGCGACCATCCGTCCCAACGAATGATAAACTGCTGACGAATGGAGGAAACGATAGAAACGTTATACGAAATCATCTGGAGCGATGCCCTGGTCTTTTTATGTTTAGCAGCAGGCATCTACTTTTCGATTGCCACCCGTTTTTTGCAGTTGACGAACCTAAAAAGTATGGTCAAACTTCTGGTAGGAGGTTCGGCATCGAAGAAGGGCGTATCTTCGTTTCAAGCATTTGCCCTTGCACTTTCTGGTCGCATTGGTACCGGCAATATTGCCGGTGTAGCTACCGCCATTGCGATGGGTGGTCCAGGAGCTGTTTTTTGGATGTGGCTCATCGCATTCTTAGGTAGTGCTTCTGCCTTTGTGGAAGCTACGCTCGGCCAAATTTACAAGGAGGTCAAAGACGGACAATACCGTGGCGGACCGGCATTTTATATCGAAAAAGGATTGGGGGTGAAGTGGTATGGTATTGTTTTCGCAATTGCAACGATTCTGAGCACGGCTCTATTCCTCCCGGGTGTGCAAAGCAATAGCATTGCCTTAAGCAGCGATAATGCCTTTTCAATACCGGTACATTATACGGGCATTGGTCTGGTTGTCCTACTGGGGCTTATCATCATCGGTGGCATTAAGCGCATAGCAAAGGTGGCCCAGGTAGTTGTCCCTTTTATGGCCGGAGGGTACATCCTTTTGGCAATTGTCATTATCGGACTGAATATAAAGGAGATTCCTGCCGTCTTCGGCCTTATTATCCGCTCTGCGTTTGATTTTGAGCCTGCTTTTAGTGGGATGATCGGCATGGCTATCGCGTGGGGGGTAAAGCGTGGTATCTATTCAAACGAGGCCGGACAAGGAACCGCACCGCACGCCGCCGCCGCCGCTGAAGTGAGCCATCCGGCGAAGCAAGGTTTGGTACAAGCATTCTCCGTCTACGTCGACACACTGTTTGTGTGTACAGCGACTGCATTGATGATTTTGTTCACGGGAAGCTTTAACGTTTATCACCCGAATGGGGACTATGTTGTGCAGCATTTGCCCGACACCGAGATTGGCCCTGCTTACACCCAACAGGCTATTGCGCACCATTTCCCGCTTCTCGGCGCGCCAGCCGTAGCCATTGCCTTGCTTTTCTTTGCATTTACAACCATTTTGGCTTACTACTATATGGCCGAAACTAACTTGAGTTATATCGATCGAAAAGGTCGCCACAAATGGGCTGTTTGGGCACTACGTATAATGATTTTGGCAGCGACATTTTATGGCACCATCCGAACAGCTGAGGTCGCCTGGAAATTGGGCGATATTGGGGTCGGTATGATGGCATGGTTAAACCTAATAGCGATTCTTCTTCTACGCAAACCTGCTTTGCGCGCGCTTAAAGATTACCGAAAGCAAAGACGGGAGGGAAAAGACCCCAATTTCAATCCGGCTCACCATGGTATAAAACGCGCATATTTTTGGGAAAAGGCAGGGACAGAAGAATAGTAAGAGGAAATCTCCCCTAGCGTGTAGGTTCGATATATACTTTCACCGAATCTACGGCTAGCCTAGACCTAAACCAGTCTTCAATCCGTTTGCGTTGCTCGCTTGTTTTCTCGAGGTCATCGGTGCCGACGAAAAGGCTTGGATAGCTCGCGGTGTGTGACGAATCGCCGAATATAACCTGTTCCGCCGTTCCGCAAGCAACAACTTCGGGAAACAAAGGCTTTAATTCCCTGAGCAATTGCTGGCCAAGTTCCCGTTGTGCCCGTAAACTATCCTGTATATGCAGGCTTTTTTCCAAGTCCTGACGGAGTCTGTTTATTTCAGCCTGCTGCCGATCCATCAGCACAATCTTATCGTCCGACTCATCTATTGAAAAACCTTGTTGGATGGTTACCGAGGCATCGGCAAGCCGATAATACCGCGTTTTAGCAGCTACTTCTTCTTTTACCGATTCAGGAATCAGCCTTCCTCCGTAAACCAAGCGAATTGTTTTCTTGGATGGATCCACCTCTGATCGCAGCAAGTAATCCCCCTCAATGTATGTGTCATTGCGAATGAACGCATTCGCCTCTTGGACAAACTGCTCTTGCTGTACCAGTACGAAACCAAAATATATACTAGGTACCACGGTTACGGTCACGATGAAACTCACCCAGCGGTTCGCCGATTTCCGTAATCCCTCTTCCGCGGGGTGCCAAATTGGGAATTTCAGGAAACGTGCAGTAATCAACGTTGCTACGCCGATGAACACCGTATTGATGGTAAACAAGTAAATAGCACCGAAGAAGTAAGTCCACGCTCCGTTTGCCAACCCATAGCCGGCGGTGCACAGTGGCGGCATCAATGCCGTTGCGATGGCCACGCCGGGAATAACATTTCCCTTTTGTTTGCTGGATATCGCCACGATACCTGCCAAACCGCCCACCAATGCAATGATAACGTCATAGATGTTTGGACTGGTCCGGGCCAGCAATTCGGAATGCGCTTCAGATATCGGCGTTATCAAAAAGTACAAGGTAGAAGCCGATAATCCCGCAAGAACAGCGAACCCGAAATTGGTCAGCGATCTACGCAGCAGGGCAAAATCGTAGGTCGCCAAACTATATCCCATTCCGAGTATAGGTCCCATCAGTGGGGAAATCAACATGGCACCGATGATAACTGCCGTTGAATTGACATTGAGGCCAACGCACGCAATCAGGATGGCAAAAATTAATATCCAGAGGTTTGTACCTTTAAAGTAAATCCCTTTTTCCACGGTTTCGTGAATGATGTCGTGCGGTTCCTGTTCAGACTTGATGTTAAACTTCCGGATGATATCGCTGATTTTCATCTTTGTATAATTTGGCGTTTTTTTGCGGCGAAGCTATCATATTTATTCACTCCCCTATGCAGTTGAATAAATCATGAAGGTTTCATAGCTGCATTGCTCGGCTTAACAAACATCGCTAAGCACTTTTAGTTTTCCATACATGTTTTATTAAGAACCAATTTTTTCTAAACGCCCCCCTTCTCGCTGCGTTTGTATAGAGCCTATTAAACACTTAGCAAGGTTAATTTTGGTCGTTGCTCAATCAACTCGCTTTAGCCTCCCCGGTTGGGGTTGAGCAGGAACCGTCAACGGAACCCTTTCCACTGTTACGAAGCTGGAATCCAAACCGAATCCTTTTTCCTCCGAAAGGCTGAACCTCCGTAATACACTGTATAAATCCAGCACTATCCGATCGGAAAAGCTGAAATCCGAAGAACCAGACAACACCCGCTCCAGTACGACAAACCGGAAATCACCGTCTAATTTATACCGCCTCAACGTTTCGAAGTTACTTTTGATGTTTACCTCGCCATTTGCAACGAGGTTCTGGACAACTTCACGGAAAAGTACGCTGATGCGCTGCTCGTCACGGAAACCCAAGCGGAAATCGATCCGAATTATCTTACCCTGAACCAGGTGCGTAACCTCATATTTACCGGTGTAAGGCGAGTCTGTGACATCCACGTGCACCAACCAATAAACGTCAGCCCGTTTAGGTTTTTTCCTAATGATTGAATAAATAATACTCTCCTCAATCTCAGAATCGAAGTTTGCACTGGTAAGGTAAACCAGCTGAGAGGCATACAATGGAATGGATTTATCCGTGCCGATTTCTGAGATGATGGGCAGGTATTTCTCGATTGCGACGAACCGGGTATGCCGGTTCTTGATCTTACGGGCCCACCACCAGCAAAGCATCACAGTGAATATGACTGCCGTAATGAGTAGCGTAAGCCATCCTCCATGGGAGAATTTAGAGACATTACCAATGAAAAAAGTAACCTCTATGATGAGGTAAAATATCAAAAAGCACACTGCAAGCACTTTCGGAATACGCTTCTGCAACAAAAATACGGTCATCAGCGTGGTGGTTACAATAAAACTGATATTAATGGCCAATCCATACGCGGCCTCCATCCTAGCGGATTCGCGGAATACCAAGATGACCAGTATACAACCGATTAACAAAATCCAGTTTACAGACGGCACGTAAAGCTGTCCTTTCAGCATATTGGGATGGACAATCCGTACCTTTGGCCATAAGTTTAAGCGGACGGCCTCGGATACTAACGTGAACGCGCCCGAAACCATCGCTTGGCTGGCAATGATGGCCGCAATCGTTGCGATTGAGATCCCATATGGCAAGAACCATGCAGGCATCACATTGTAAAACGGATTGCCGCCGTCGAGTGTGGTGCCTTCGTGCCCCAACAGCCATGCCCCCTGTCCAAAATAATTCAATAGCAAACATAGCTTCACGAATATCCATGAAATCCGGATGTTTTTGAGGCCACAATGGCCCAGATCCGAATACAGTGCTTCGGCACCTGTAGTACAAAGGAAAACGGCACCGATGATTAAGAGTGCATCGGGATGAGAAATAACGGTCTGAATGGCGTAATGCGGACTTACGGCTTTTAAGACAGCCACATCACCCAAGAGATGGATGAGCCCAAGTACGGCCAGCATCGAGAACCAAAGAAACATCACAGGGCCGAACAGCCTGCCTACAATGGCGGTACCGAAGCGTTGAACGGAAAAAAGTACAACGACGATAACCAGCACAATCGGCACGGTCTGCAGACTCGGGAAAAAGATATCCAGTCCTTCAACGGCTGAGGAAATGGTAATGGCAGGTGTGATCATTCCATCTGCCAACAGGGCAGCGCCGCCAAGCATAGCCGGAAATACCACCCAGCGACCCCGTTTTCTTACTAATGAAAACAGGGAGAGAATACCACCCTCGCCCTTATTGTCGGCTCGTAGGGTGATAATGACGTATTTGACGGTCGTTTGCAGTGTCAATGTCCAAAAGATACAGGATAATCCACCATATACCAGGTCCGGGCTGATGGCTTCCTGTCCGATAATCGCTTTGAAAACGTAAAGTGGAGAAGTGCCGATATCGCCGTAGATAATGCCCAGTGCCACGAGCAGGCCAGCAGCTGTAAGCGGATGGGCATGGAAATGCTGTTTCATTATTTGTACAATCTTTACTTCTTCTATTGAAACCGGTAACCCACGCCGCTCTCGGTAATGATATGGGTTGGACGGTTTGGGTCATCTTCAATCTTTTTCCTGATCTGGGCAATGAATACCCGCAAATATTGGGTTTCCGATTGGAAGCTGATACCCCACACCTCTTTCAGCAGGAATTGATGGGTAAGCACCCGTCCTTCGTTACGGGCAAGCAACGCTAACAAGCTGTATTCAGTTGACGTAAGTTTTTGGATTTCACCTGCCCGCCTGACAACCCTTGCCATGAGATCGATTTCCAGGTTCCCCGTCTCGACCGTTTGGACAACGATGCTTGAATCACTGTGACGAATGGCGGATTTCAACCTGGCCAGCAATTCCCCTACACGGAACGGCTTGGTCAGGTAGTCGTTCGCACCATTTTCTAGCGCGTTGATGATATCGGCTTCGCCATTCTGTACCGATAGTATCACAATAGCCCGATTATACCACTCACGGAGTCGCCTAAGCACTTCATGGCCATCGAGGTCTGGCAAGCCCAAATCCAGTAGAATCGCATCCGGAAAGTGACTGGAAGCTAACAGTAAACCCTCTTTCCCCGATTCGGCTTGTCTGACGGCATATCCCTTGCTCGAAAGATTGATTTCTAAAAGCTTCCGTATCTGGGGTTCATCGTCAATAATCAATACCGTGGGCTTGTTCATGTGCTTACGCTTACAATTTGGGAACTTCTGCTGGTAACGTGATACAGAACAACGCACCGCCTTGAGGCCGGTTGGCGACGTTAACCGTCCCACCATGAGCTTCTACAAAGCCCTTAGCGATGGAAAGGCCCAGTCCGGAGCCGCCTGTCCCTGAGTTGGGAAGTCGATAAAATTTCTCGAACAAGTGCTGCTTCTCCGATTCGGGTATACCTTTCCCGCTATCCGACACATCGATCAACAACATGTTTCCTTCATAAGAAGTTGCTATTTCAATTGGCATCTGCTTCGGGGTGTACCGGGTGGCATTATGCACCAATGCATACACCGCTGTTTCTATCAAGCCGCCATCTAACTTAACCAATGGCAAGGTATCATCGGGTTCAAAGCGGATACGGCTTGTATCTTCAACGGGGAGCTTCTGAATGACCAAAAAAATCAGTTCGTTAACGTCGCACCAATCCCGTTTGAGTTTCAATGTGCCTGTTTCCAGCCTGCTCATATTCATTAAGTTCTCTACCTGCCTATTAAGACGGTTACCTGCCGTTTCTATTTCGGCAAGTAGCTCCATCCGCTGTTCTGGAAGAATTTCCGCATCAATTTCCTTCAGGGTGTCTATGCCACCGATAATCGTGGCAATCGGTGTTTTCAGTTCGTGCGACAATGAATTGAGCAGCGTGTTATACAGTTTAATCGTTTTTGCCTTTTCTTCCCGGTCACGTATCTTTTTTTCCTGTTTTCGCAGTCGGTTTGTAAGCACGGCATTAACCAGCGCAATGAAAAGGTAGACGAAAAATAAAAGCACACTTTCCGTGTCGTAAATTTTATAATTCGGGACCGGATCAATGAAAAAAATATTGAGCAGCAGTGCACTAAGCAATGCGGCAGCCAGCACAGGTATGATATCGAACAATACGGCTAGCACCGACACCGCGGCCAGCAGAATCAGCGCTACTGCCCATTGGTCCACGGCATCTCCCAAAGCGTAACAACCCAGGGCCAGAAAAGCAATCGATGCTGTTCCGATTAAAAATTGCCAAAAGGAACGAAGTTTCACCGCTACCAAGTTCGGAGTAATTTTACTGCAAAGTTAGAAACTCAGGTATAAAGATTTTATAAAGAAGTTCGTGGGATTCTGATTTTAGTTACGCGATTTGGTATTTTTATCGGTATGAATAAACTGATAAATCTAGCGCCTTTTCGTGAGTTTCTTAAATCCGGATCAGCGGGGGGCGTTATCCTATTATTTTGTGTAGTGGTTTCCCTGCTTATCGCCAATTCGCCGCTCGGCGTCCATTTCGAGCGACTCCTGGCCACCGAACTCGGCATCCACACGGAGCAACTACACCTTCGGTATTCCGTGCTGCTGTGGATCAACGATGGGCTAATGGCCATTTTCTTTCTCATGGTAGGATTAGAAATCAAGCGCGAATTGGTAGAAGGCGAATTATCCTCGCCAAAGAAAGCAGCACTCCCCATATTCGCCGCGGTTGGCGGAGTGCTTGTGCCAGCTTCGATATATGCCCTATTTAATTCAGGAACAACAACAGCCGCGGGGTGGGGTATCCCGATGGCTACCGATATTGCTTTCGCCATCGCTATCATCACCATGCTGGGTAAAAAAGTTCCGGTGTCCCTCAAAATTTTCCTGGCCGCATTGGCCATAGTTGACGATCTCGTGGCGATATTGGTCATTGCGGTTTTTTACACATCCGATTTGCACTTCAATTATTTGCTCTATGCCGGAGGGCTTTTCATTGTGCTACTGGGTTTCAATCGTTTTGGAGTCAAGAGCCTCTACATGTATCTGGTACCCGGCGTTTTTATCTGGTACTTCATCCATCACTCGGGTATACATGCAACTATCGCCGGCGTGTTGGTAGCTATGACCTTGCCAACCACACCTGATGCCAAGGAGTCACCGCTTGAAAAATTGGAGCATATATTGGTGAAACCCGTCAACTTCCTCATCATGCCCGTATTTGCCCTAGCCAACACCAATATCCGGTTCCAGCAGGAGATGTTCCATGGGCTGTTCACCCCGCTTGGGTTGGGTATCATACTTGGGTTACTCATCGGCAAGCCCATGGGCATTACACTCATCTCCTGGATAGCCGTCAAACTGCGCGTGTGTACCTTGCCCGACAAAGCCTCCTGGATGCATATCGTAGGTGTGGGATTGTTGGCAGGTATCGGCTTCACCATGTCCATTTTCATCGCGTTACTTTCATTTGCCGGGCAAGAACTGTTGATGGCAGAAGCCAAATTCTCCGTATTGGTAGCATCGTTATTATCCGGACTGATCGGTGCGTTTACGCTTGCAATGATTGCCAGGAAACAGGCAAAGCCATTACCCATTGAGGAAAATAATGCACGCTCAACATGATGAACTTAAGACGTCGTCAGCTTACGGACCTTAAGGTGAAATTCATCCAGACTCCGATGGGTATGGTAGAATATACGGATTACGGAACGGGCGAGCCTGTTCTTTTTTTTCACGGGGGGCATTCCAATTGCTTAGATAGGCTACCGCATTTAGGATTCGACCCGTTGACGTATCGGCTCATCACCCCGTCCCGACCAGGTTATGGCAAAACATCGCTTAAAAATAACGAATCTCCAGAAGCGACAGCGCATCTCTTCGCTAGGTTTTTAGATCAATTGGGCATTCAACAAACCATCGTTTACGGGACCTCAGCGGGCGGCCCTTCAGCAATCACTTTTGCAGCACTGTATAAAGATCGGGTAAAAAAGATGATTCTCGCATCGGCAGTCAGCACGAAGTGGCTCGAGAAAAATGATAAAACTTATCGGGTAGCCGAGGTTTTATTTCACCCCTACCTTCAATGGCTCGTTTGGGCGTTGGTATATGTTATTGCAAGAGACGCGCCTAAGGCACTGGCTAAGTTATTTTTTAGCCAGTTCTCCACCGTGAAAAGACACGAGATCACTTATAGAGAATCGGTCAGGCTGAGGGACGCCATGCTACATTATTGCTCAGGGCATGGCTTCCTGAACGACATCAAACAGGTCTCTAATGATGGGTTAATAAGCAGGGTTTCTTGCCCGACACTCATTCTTCACAGTAAGTTTGACCGCAATGTTCCGATAAAGCACGCCATTCATGCAAACGACCATATTCCAAGTGCAAACCTAAGGTTAATTGAAAATCCCTGGGGGCATATGATTTGGATCGATAGCAATAGACATACGGTCAAAAAACAGATCGAAGATTTCCTCAACGATCATTATGTGCAAAACTTATCACATTACAAACATATCATCAAATGAAGAAAACAATAGTAGTACCTACGGATTTTTCGAATAATGCATTAACAGCAACGCAATACGCAATTAAACTGGCAGAAAAAACAGGGTACAATGTTCATATCCTCCATGCATATATGTCCTTTCGTTCGGCCTTCCAAAGCGATCTAGCAAACCAAACCGATGAGAAACGAGCCACGCTAGGAGCCCAAAAAGGTATGGAGAGTTTTTTACAGTCGCTGGGGCCGCTTGCCGAAAAGCCGGATATTTCTTCAGGCGAAGTTAAAGCCGGTTTGGTTGAGGCGATAAGTGATTTTACAATGGCCGATCATACCGAACTCATCGTGATGGGTACACACGGTGCATCGGGATTGAAAATGGGGATGCTTGGGAGCAATACCTATGATTTAGCCAAAGCAGCTATCGCACCCTTACTAATTATACCGTCCAATACACTTTTTAACGGTTTGGGAAATATTGTTTTTTTTACCGATTACCAAGACGGGGATAAGGATACATGGAAAAGTCTGAATTCCCTATTCGGTCGTCTTATTAAGCAATGTACACTCGTACATATACATGAAGAAAATGGGCCGCCAACAGATGTAGGCCAAGAGAAATTAGATCGATGGAAGGCTGAGCTGGAAGGTACAACCGGCTTTAGCGGGCTGGCAACCCAGTTAGTTCACGGTAAAGAAAGTGTTGATATTGTCAATGAAACTATTGACAGGCTTGGAGCCACATTGACGGTCCTAACCTTGATTGGCGGAAGGAGCTTTTTTGAAAAACTGGCTCACAAGAGCCTTGCGAAAGCCATTATTCATCAGCCAAAAACACCCGTATTTATTAATCAGTAGGAATTGATGCACCCATATTATTTTTATATCAAGCATCATTTAAACATATCCGCAATGGGCAATACAAAAAAAGCACATTAAAGCTGACAACCCAATCGCTGATTGTTTTTGGGGCTATCGTAGCCGTTATGTATACTATGGGGCTGTTGGAAACCTTTGGAGCCATTGCCTTTTTTATAACAGCGCTGGTAGTGACATTGATGGTTGTGGTGATATTTCTGTAACTATGGGCTGAAGTCACCGCTCACCGCCAACGATTTCATAAGCTATCAAAGAACATCTCAGTGAGTGAGGCGGTTTTTTTTGTGCGCGACAAAACCGCCAATTCCGTCAATCCCGCCAAAGCCGCCAATTCCGACACGCCTTCTCGACAGGTTCCGCAACTTTGTAATGCCAAGGGAAGGGTACCGCCCGCGGCACGGAGTATTATTCTATGGTTTAATGTTTTAAAAAAAGTAAAAACATGGCAATTAAATTCAACGTTTTGGAAATCGGTAAACCGGGCGACCCGGATGCACCGAAGAAGTTTTACCCCCGCCCGGTTCACTCGGGCGAAATCACCCTCGAGAACCTGGCGACAGACATCTCGTACGCGTCATCGCTTACGGAATCCGATATTTATGCCGTACTGCAGAGCTTGGTGCGTGAAATCCCGCGTAACATTTCGCAGGGTTACATCGTCCGGCTCGGCAATCTCGGCTCGTTCCGCCTGAGCTGGAGCAGTGAGGGGAGCGAAGTCGCAGATGACGTCACGTCAGGTAACATCACCAGTCGACGTCTGCTGTTCAGCCCCGGTAAGCGGGTTGCACTGCAACTGGAAGGCTTAACTTTTAAGAAAAACCAGTAGCGGGCTATCCACTCACGCTGCGCAGCAAGCCGTCTCGCCGCAGGCGAGGCGGCTTTTTTGTTTAAATTCACCTAAAACGACCACGGTCATTTCCCAAAGTCACCGTAGTCAAATAAAAAACGACCACAGCCGTTTAAAAAATGGCTTCGGCGACTTCCCAAAGTCACTTCGTCGAGTTTTTGGCGGCAACGGGCCCAGCAAAAACATAGCTTATAACGAAATTTATTTACCCCGTAAAATCAATGAAACCGACCACATTGGGTACAGCCATCTCCATCCGCCACGTGTGCGATAGCCGTGGAGCGCGACCATCGTTTACCTGTTTTCGGGTCGCAGAGTGTATATTGGCCGTTTTCTTCATATACCAAGACCCCATGTTTCTCTATGACGGCCAGGAAATCATCCACAGAAGCCCGGTAACACAAGGCTGCGCTGATGTGTTTCCCTTTGGGCAGGCAGTTTAAATCTTTGAACCGGATGTGGAACCTGCCCGCATTCTCCCGTATAAAATCATCCAAAGGTACATCGCGGTACTCTTTTATTGCCCGTGCCCATTGCAGCGCATCAGCAACCCGGTCGCTATGCATGGTCACCACGATGTCTGTGGGAGTGCCATCGAGTGCACGCCCGTTCTCGATACTGACCCGATCTCCCGGCACCTGTAAGGACCTTTCCTTCTTTTCCCGCCGTGACACGGCTCTCAACCCACCATCCAGCAATGTGATTCCGGTTCGTTCCTCCGCGGTGGCCACCACGAAATCTGCCTTTCCGGTGTATATCCAGCTGTTCCCGGTCCCGATGCCGACCTGTCCGCTGTTCTCCTGCCGTGGCACCTGCACAAACGCTACCCCGCTGACCCCAACAGCAGGAGCTGCCGACTCTCCCCCCCCGGGGGAATAGCTCAGTACAGCACCCTCGTTCAGCCTTACCCGGGTTCCATCCGGTAGCCGGACCCCCAGTTGTTCGCCTTTCCCAGTGGATACCCGGATGACGGGGAGCATCCCAGCGCCGCTCGGCGCCGCTTCGCGGCCCTTGCTGATAACGACCACGCCGGATGTATCCCGGTCTATGGATAGGTTACCGACCGTTCCGATGTGCCCCCATACCGCGGTGCCGATGGCAACGGGTGGGGCATCACCATAGGCTACCGTCCCTTCGAAACCGGTGCCGGGAATCGTCCCATCCACCGCCGGGGTGCAATCGCCGTACACCCGTAGCGGACCGAGGTGGTCCTCCCAGTATTTCTTTATTCCCCACCCTAATACGGCAAGGAGCATGGCCGCGACGGCCACCCTCGCCCAAGCCTTAGACCGGGCGGCACCCCGCCGCTTTCTATCCACTTCGCGCCGTATCGCGGGGAGGTCCAGCGGGGTACCCTTGGGCAGCCCGCCTTCGGTTGCGTGGTCCATCTCTTCCAGCGCTTGGGCTGTCATGCGCAGCCATTCCCCCTCGTCGTACATCCGGTGCGCCGCCCGGAGCAGGGCAGACTCCATGGGCGAAATCGTTCCCTCGAAACGCTTCCGCATCAGCCCCTTTACGTAATCTACGTTGTGAATCATTGGTTGCTCCTTTTTAGTCATCCTATATCGTCCGGGTCCAGGTGTTCTGCCAAGTACTCGCCGATTTTCTTTCTAGCCGCGGTCATCTGGTTATTCACCGTCTGTTCGATTACACCATGCCTTTTGGCAATCGCTGCACTCGTTAGCCCCTCCAGCCACTTGCACTCGAATACCTCCCGTTCGGTGGGCGTCAACCCTTCCAGTGCCTCCCACACCAACCCTTCCAGTTCATCCCCTTCCAGCTTGCTGTCCGTGAGCATGTCGCTCACCAGCCCGGGGTATTCATCCAGGGCCTCATACCGATGCCTGATGAGCACTTTACGCATTTCCAGGGCGCGGTTTTTGGCTATCTTATACATCCATCGCTCCGGGTCTGTTTTGGTGGCAATCTGTTCCCGCTGAATCCACAGTGCTTCCATCACCTCCGCCAGCACGTCTTCCGCTGGTTCGGTTTCGAAAGAGAGGTACGTGCCGATGAACACCAACAACCTGCCCGCATAGATATCGTACAGTTTATCGAAGGCCGTTTCGGAGTGCTCCCCCAGCTGCCGGAACAGCGTAATGTTGTTTCCTTTAGGTTTATCCATGTCCTGATCTGCTTTAAGACCAAATGACCTATTCTATTGAAAATAAATACGTCTATGTATCAGCCATTTATAAAAAATTAGACAAAAAAGTGAAAATCCGTATGGTACATAACCCGCCTTTGGGCTAGTTACTTAGTAGAGCGAGGTAGTAAAAAAATGAAGTTTGGATTAACACAAAGGACGGAAAACAAACCGGAAAAAGCAAAGAAATAAATCAAATAACTAATTAATTCATAGGGCATTACTTGATAAAGTGACCGATGGGAAAGTATTGCCCTAACCAAAAGAAATAAACGTTATGCACTGGTTTTTCATACATACGATATGTGGCAAGGGGAACACCGGTTTTTACGCTGCGGATCCCCCGCAGCCAAGCGATGGCCGCTCGGGTGGGGTGCCCCGGATAAGTAACACCCCTTCCCTGCGCAAATCGGCGGTGCTGGCAACTTTGACACCGGAGCCATCGCAGGGGACGCTAAGCACGGCGAGAGGTGCTGATATATACCACCCGGGCCCCAAGCTGCCCAGGCAGCAGCGCGGTGATGGCGGTGCGGAAATTCTGTTGGCAGGACGCTGGAAGGTACAGGTCAAACGGATAAAAACGAAAGTAAGGCAGTGGCGAGCGCAGGTCCACAGGTACTACCTGATGCGTATACGCAAACATTTGGCGCTGTCCACCGAGCATACTTTCCGCTTCGTCCAGCTGATCGCCTTCAGCATTAGTGTTCCGCTACGGATGCTATTCCGCAATCCCCGCCTGCCCTTCGGAGCGATCAACAGATTTGTCCACGATTGCAGGTACGCGTTGTTCCGGCGTAGGGCCGTGCATCCTATTTCCGGGAATCGTTTGAGGATACCGATTCTCCCCGGCCAGCTGCTTGGGGAACGGCGGCGAGTTCGGCCGTTGACCGACTGACCAATACATGTTTTTTAACTTAAAACGGGCGGCATTTCCGTTATAATGCCGGCAAAGATTATGGGTATTTTATCTATAGTAATCAAAAAAGTCGCGGAGCAGGCTAGCAAAGTAGTATTGTTTGGCGCATTGGTAGGCGGTGTAAGCTTGGCATCTTACGCCACGGAAACAACGGTTGGCCCAACCATTGAAAAGGCTCAGTTGGAAACGGTAGACATCAATCTGGACACGGTAGTAGCCGCGATAACCAAAGCTGACCCCGATTGGGTGAGGAGTTTACCATCGATTACCAGTAATAAGACGCACGTTCAGACTGTTCAGCAATGGTATAGTCTCGATGCAACCGCATCTAGTAACCCGAGTAATCAAATGATTACAGGACTATCGGACGAGCCGGAAGAATACGATAGTGAGGGGTGTGCGCAGCTTGACAATGAGGGTGATTTCTGCACAGTGTTGATTGAATTTCCCGGAACGACAGCTCCCAACATAACCTCCGGCTCTGTTCAAGATGCGCTGACTGCCCATCCCGGCAGCTCCGTTGTAACGAGCAAGGCCTCTCTGGGTTATGCAAGGCAACCCGATATATAACGATGGTCAATGCCGTTAGTATCCCCAAAATCCAATCTCTTATAGATTGCGATTTTGGGGATTTTTTGGTCCAGCGAAGCTTACATTGAAACCGAAGAACTTCATCTCAACGAAGTCTTTGCGCTATCCACCCTTTGTCAACGGCTGTTCTGCTCATACTTACCCGCCGCAATAGCTTCTACGGGCAATGGCCATGTGTAACGTTTGGAACCGGGCAGCAGTTCATAGGTCGTATCGTGAATGCGTCGCTCGACTTTTTCCCTGAATACCCCCTCGTTGTTAAAACGGCGCAAATCTTCCCATCGGGTGCCGCGCAGCACAAGCTCTTTCCGCCGTTCGCTAACAATCAGGTCCAAGAGGTTATCATTATTGATTTTTGGCATCTTTTGGTCCAGCACATCGTCAATCCGATGATCAAGTAGATATTGCATGTCCGCTTTTGCTCCTTCAAAATCCCCCAGGCGGGCACTGCATTCAGCCCTGTTGAGGATAACTTCATCGACCGCCAGACCCGTGAAAAATGCCGGATTTCCCACGTAGCTTCCCTTGAATAGAATCCTGCCGTCGGAGTTGTGATGAAAATATGCTGTTTTCCGAAGGTCGTTATCCCCATATGAAGCAAAAAGTGCCGTGTCCACACATTGCCGTGCAGTCGTTAACGGCGTCATGTTCGTGGCAGATGTAAACATAATAATCTCCGGATTCCCTTCTCCGTTCGCGGGAAATACGTATCGTACATCCAGATCCAAGTGATTGAAATTTATCAAATTCCGCTTAATTGATAGGCTTCGGGATGCAGCAATCAGACCATCATCATAGCGCCCCATTTGCATATATGTTTTTGCTAAAAGTGCAAAAACAGCACATTTTGACGCTTGGTACATATTGTCCGGAAGCTCCAGAAGCAAAGATTCGGCCTCCAGCAGGTCATTGACGATGCGTCTGTAGGTTTCTTCCACTGTAGAGCGAGCAACGGAAATGGTAACATCGGCCTCCACACGGAGTGGCAACCCCAACGCTTGGGGCGCCGAATCTGCGAGGTACGGGTCACAGTACAATTGGGCGAGCCAGTAATAGTTTAACGCACGGAAAAATAGTGCGTTACCTTTCGCCTGGCGCCATAGCTCATTTTCCTTTTTACTGGCATCCATTTTCAACAACCCATCCAGAACAATGTTACATTGCAAAATCCTGCTATATCCGCGCGACCAATCCGTAACGATTTCCCCGCCTTCATAAATGGTTTTTTCCCAAGTATAAGCCCTTTTCATGTAATTGGTAGCACTGCCTACCGGAAATGCGTCATATCGCGTGTCCAGCATGAAATACTCATCCGAACCTATCATTCCAAGCGAGTGGGAAGAAAACGTATTCAGTAGCGAAGTGTTGTCCATCATCGCGTTATAGTCAGCGATACTTTTCGGAATGCGCTGGCCTTGGTTCGGGCGCACATCCAAAAATGCTGAACCGCAACCGGAGAGAGCAACCGAGACGATTAGATAAATTAAATTCTTCATTGTCAAACTTTATAATGTCAATTGAAAGCCCAGAGTGACTGATCGCTGGGCCGGAAATTCCGCATTGGGATATAGTGGGTTTACGCCACTTCGGTTCTTCCGCCAAAGGATTCCAAGGTTTTGGGCATTTATGGTTAAGCGGAGGCTTTGGAAGGATAATGCTCCCACCTTTTTCCCGTCTATTGTATAACTGAGATTAATATCGCGCAACCGGATATGGTCACTGCTTTCCACCAGTACTTCGGAATAGGTATAAAAATCAGCAAGATTTGCATGGTAACGCTCCACCCGGGCCGGGACATCCGTGAATGCTTCGTCTCCCGGTTCCTGCCAACGCCTGAAGTAGTCCTGGTGGTATCTTGGCGTAGTTAAGTATTCTCCCCCGGGCACCATGGACGTTCTCCTAAACAACCCGCCTTGGCTAAAGGAAATCATCGCACTCAAGTCGAATCCTTTAAACGAGAAATCATTTCGGAGCGAGCCAAACAAAGGCGGCACCCCGACGCCCATCAACGATAAATCGTTAGGGTCGAAATTCAGAATATGCTCGTCGTAGTCTACATTTCCGTCTTCGTAACCGGGAAGGTCCGGTAGCCCGGTATTTCCGTTAAGACCATACCACGGAAATGCATAAATCGCGTCCAAGGAACGTCCGACAACCGGAGGCCTGCCATTGAGAAAGAAATAATCGAATACATTTGCACTTTCCGGGGTGTCGTAGGATACTATTTTGTTGGACGAATAATTCACCATCACAACACTTTTCCAATGAAACCCTGCTTTCCTGATATTCAGGCTGCTGATCTGCAGATCAAGGCCACGTGTACGCATACTGGCGTAATTGCGTCGATAGTTCGGGCCGGCACCTGTCGTAGGATCGATCATGAAACTTCCCAGCAGGTCTTTTGCATCTTTGTTATACCACTCTACGCTCCCCGAAAGGCGCTCCTCTTTCATCCCCCACTCCGCTGCAAGGTTCAATGTATTAACCGTTTCCCATCTCAAACTCGGATTGCCGGGATGGAGCAGATCAGCATACGGTAAACCGGTATCCGAATTGATCCGGAAGGAAACGGTTGGGTAGTGCCCCTGCGATTTATCGATAATTCCGCCACTCCCGTAGGTCGCTTTTAAGCGTAAACGGGGAAATATCCCATCTTTATTGTAGAATTTCTCTTCATCGATACGCCAACTCACGCCCGAAGACCACAGGACTGTACCCCGCTGATTCGTTTTCACCCCCAGTAGGTTGCTGCCGTCCCACCTTACACTACTGGAAATGATATAACGGTCCAGATAGGTGTATGCTGCATTTGAAAAGTAAGAAAGATTCCTATTAAGTCTCCTTTCCACGCTACCCTGACCACTCTCGACCCTGGCACTTCCACGGGGCAATACCGGATACCATGTCGTAAAATCGAACGCCTGGGTTCCACCCAGGAAATCGTTACTGAAATTATATAGCCTCAAGCCGGGTGTTTGCGATATCCGATGCTCGGATAACTCGATCCCGGCCAACGCCGACAGGCGATGTGAACCGCTCCATTCCCGTTCCTGATTGAGCAACACCCTACCGGAATGGGTGGAATATGCATTGTTTGGCATGACGTCGTTTATTCCACCGTGGGGAATAACCTGTCTGCCATCGGGCTGCGTGAATCTGTTGATCAAATCCCTGACATAGAAACTCCCTGGATCATAGTAGTTGCTTCCCCCGGATTGACCTGACAGGAACCTGTAATTGGCCTTTACATCCAGCCAATTCAAAATTCTGTAGTTGAAGCCACTGGTCACCCTCACTTCCCTGTCATCACTTATCCGATTGCGCAATTCCATTTCTTCAAGCGGATAATACTGCCAATTCACCAATCCCTTTTCAATCGCGTTTTCCGAATAGGAGAACCGTCTAGAATAATAACCCGTCGGTAAAGGAATGCCTTGTTCATCCGCTAACAAAAGATAAGGCTCGGTTGCGCCATTACCAATCGCCGTATAGGTCAGTCCGTTGTTTACTGCGGATTTGGACGTGTACCAGATTCCGGCTTCTATGGAGATTTTTTTATTTATCTTGAATTCATTCCGCATGTTCACGTTTACCCGCCTGCTTGAATTGCCGATAACATTCCCTTTGTTATTGTCATAATTACCGGCCAGATAATAGGTGTATCGCTCACCGCCGCCACTACCATTTACCGCATATTGCTGCGTCAACCCGGTCTGGTATAGATAGCTGCGCGCTTGCTGTCTCAGGTCGGCTTGACGATACTGGTTACGCATATAATCGAATGCCTCGTCAGTAATAAGACCATCCCGTTTTTTGATTAGCATTTCCACATACAGTGGGAGGTATATAGATTCATCCTCCACGTACCCGCCTTTGGAAAAAAACTCTTCCTGGATTTTCATCACCGTCTCGGAGGGGAGAAAATTGCGTGAGTAAAACAAGTCCGGGCTCTCCAAAAAAGAGGTATTCGCGACAAGGTTTACGGTGAAGGGCTGGTTGCGGCGTCCTTTTTTTGTATTGATGACGATAACACCGTTTCCAGCACGTGCACCCCAGATCGAAGCTGATGCGGCGTCTTTGAGGACGGTTACACTTTCTACATCATTTGGATTTATGGTTGAGATGTTCCCGTCATAAGGGAAATTATCCACGATAACGAGGGGGTCAGACCCGGCTTCAATAGTTGAAAGCCCCCTTACGCGCAAACGTGGCGCAGCAGAACCGGCGTTCTCTCCGGTTACCAAACTTCGATCGAATTGCAACCCATTGGTCACCCCTTCCAGCCGATCCAAAATATTTGTGCTTGCACTCCTACTGAGTGTTTGTTGGTCTATATGCGCAAATGAGCCGGTAGCCCTTTCGCGGGGTATTTCGTAGTAACCGGTATTGACAATGACTTCCTGCAATACGGCTGACGACAGGGTCAGGTATAACGTAAGGGACTTGCCCATGGCAGCCAGCGTAAATTCTTGGCTTTCGTAGCCAAGATGTTTCGCGATAAAGGTGTCTGCCTGATGTTGGATTGCTATATGGAAGTATCCGTTGGAATCCGAGACGTCTATCCGTCCGCTATTTGTACTTTCTATATTGACTCCCGCTAACGGGAGCTTTGTGTCGGATGCCAGCACCCGCCCTTGGTATGGTTGCGCTGCTGCGGTAGCCGTTAAGACAATCACGAAGATAATAGTTAAATATATTGGTTTCATAAGCATTTCTCTAAATTGTTCTGCGTTGACTGCCTGACTGTGATCACGGGTACGTAGGTCTCGCGGATTGAAAGAGAGAGTCTATAGCGTTTAAGTGCGTTAACAATGACATTGTCGTCACCGCACGTATCATTTGGCAGGTCGAAACAGACGAAGGTACCCGACGGAATACCCGTACTGTCTATAACCGCATTGATGGTCAACGGCGATAATCTGTTGTATATTTCCTTTAAGAAAACCTGTTCGAAATGTTGCCGCTGATAATGCGACGGTGTGTCCACCAGCCGCCGGCCTTCGTCGTTTGCGTTCAATAGTGCCAGCGTTTCCTGAGGGCTTCCGATGGTTTTTAATACCGCATACCGGTGCTTCATCGCCGGTTCAACCGCGATATCAACGCCGAGATGTTTTTTAAAAAACATCGTGATATCACGTCTGGCCATTTTGAATACTTCCCTTTGCGGAGTATCGTCCGGGACCCTGAGATTATAACTGTATGTGTTTTCTTCAAGCCATTTCATCCGCCTTAAATAATGCTGGAGATCGTTTGTTTTATCGTATCCCGGGCGGTCCGCGAACAATCTCTTTCTTAATCCGGAGTCTATGCACCAGTAGATGCCATTTGTTTTATCCAACTTTGGCATGATAGCGGTCGAGAACGCATCGAATATCAGGTCTTCAAGGGTCCGGTTTATGGAAATTACCGCGACGGTATCATCCTGCGTGCTGATCTCCATCTTGCGCCCGGTGCCATAATTAGGAATGTATCCGCCAATCGCAGAATATGGCGAAAGGCGTTGGTATACTTTTGTGAAACCATTGTCAGGCAGGAACAGCGATTTTGAGCGGTCAATGGCTCCTACATTCCCAGATTTCATCTCGATATCCACGGGTTCGCCCTCATAAAACCGTAGGATGTTCTCTTCGGTCACGTAGGCAATCTTTGGCTTTGCGGCAACTCTTCCATCTTTTATCCAAACCACATACGGTATGCCGTTTCTCTCACCATTGCGGAATACCCCGTCGAAAAAGAACTTATCTCGGTCTATTACCGATGCAACAGGCCAGTTCTTACTTTTCATGAAGTTGGCCAGTGATTGGTTATCAATGGCCTCGTGGGAAGCTATGGGAATCAACGCGACTTTACCAGGGTATCTTTGTTGGATGGCAGAAAGCTTTTCTATGGATGCAATGCAGGGACTGCACCATGTAGCCCAGAAATCAAGGATGATTAGTTTCCCCCGGTAATCATCGAGCGTGACCGTATCTCTTCCGCCAATGGGCGAATGGTTTACCACTTGCAACGGATGGTGCCAAAGCCATTCGGGGATGGTGTCGCCGATTTGCAGCGGTTTGATTTCTGCAACTGCCGTAGCCGCAGGCTCCGCCTGCTGGGCGGAGACCTGCTTCACGGCATACAAACACATGCTCATCAGTACAGCCATTAGGCTGATGTATCGTATATAATGGTGTTTCGGTTTATGTTTGGTTAGGGCATAGTGATCCCCTAAGCGTAATTTTTGCTTCATTTTGTTTCATAATTCAATTCGTGATTTGATTATTAATCCGGCTTTTTCGGCAATCTGAAACTGCAGAAAAGCGTGAATAATGAAAGCTATATTGGTTTCTTCGGCTTCTTGGGGTACAAGCGGTCATACGCGGTAAACGCGCATCGGGTATTTGCCCCGCTTCGGGAAGCTGGTAGTATGTTGGATGTATTGGCTCTGGGCTTGGTTGTCATTGCTCGCTTGTTTAGCGAGTCTCACTTAAATAAAGAAGGGGCGCTCCGCCTTGCCTTATCCCTCCGGGCCTAACACCGTTGAACTCAGCAGAAACGATAGCGCCCACATTCTTAAAGCCACAAAGGTAGCACATTAAGAGATGCAGGCATAATCTATCGCTCTCACCGTTCGAAAACATTGTTAGGCAATGAGGGAAGTGAGACTCTTTAATTATACCCTATACTTAATAATATTTACTTAACTAATTTTTAATCATAAAATATCTACAAATAATTTGATAATGCAATTATAAAAACAATAGCTGATATAAACAAATAACAATAGCTCGTTTTTTCGAGTTGTATGATGTTTTAATTCGAGGTTGATTTATATATGGAGAACAAATCAACTGAAAGCAAGAAAAAACAGGAAAATCCGCTACATTTAAAACTGAGAAAAGCGATAGGAAACGCTTTTCAAAAGCTCAGAAAAAATGCAGGATATACCAGCTACGAAAAATTCGCAAACGCAAAGAAGCTCAACAGAGGGATGTATGGGAGATATGAAGCTGGTTCTGTAGGGATGAAAGTCACAACGCTGCTTGACAATGCGGCAGCCCACGGCCTGAAAGATGAAGACGTATTCAACAAAGATTTTCTAGCACTTGGACGGTCCGACGAGGAAAACGCGCTGGCCGAGAAGAGTACCAATCACTTGATTGACCAACTTAGGCACCAAGTTAAACTGGTCTCTGACGAAGCAAAAGCATACAGTTTCGATGATGACGATATAAAGGATATGCACAACATACTTGTGGCGGGGTGGTCCCCATTATCTAAGCGTGAGCTGCTAAAGAAAGTCGGCCTCAACTCCAAGACACCGCGTTTTGAAAACATGCTGGATTTCCTGAAAGGAGAGTCCACAGGCTGGATGACGATGACAAATTTAGCGAATCCCAACGATCCCGGGCAAAGATATTACACAACACAAACTGGAAAGGATGCCCTGGCTGCTCATGAACCCGCTGCAACGAGACCGGAACCGTTGCCGAAATAAGAAAAGCCACACCGGTGAAGGTATGGCTCTGTTGTATTCCCGTATGGTTCTATTTATTCCTGATTCTACTTGACTTTCAATTCAGCTTTAACTTTCTGCACAAAACTCAAAGAAACGGATGCCAATTCCGCAATTTTTACATCATCGAAATCGGTGTTGAACAGTAAGTTTTTTACAAATTGGAAACCAGCTTCTTCCTTCCCTGCTTCCCTCGCTTCCCTCCGTACCGCGTTAAACGCATTCTGCGTATCCCATTTAGCTTTTAAACTTGCTTCGTATGCCATACGTTCCTCTTTTCTTAATTTTGCTACTTCCGATATCTTAAAGATAAGCTGAAAAACCCGCTTATCCAAAAATGTCGGAACCTTATCCAGCGTGCTCATATGCTTCAACAGATACATCCACTTATCCGTATCTGTAAGCAGATCACCTTCTTCCTTTGCAAAGTTAGGCAATTCAAGAAATTTAAAACCCAGTTTATTGTAAACCATTCATGCAGCTGTTAAACAAAATGCATGAATGCTCCATTATGTCGCTAAAGAACAATTAATGTTATAATGAAAAACTTTTCCTGACGTCTTTTCCACTAAGGCAATATCGTGGAAATACCTGCCCTGTTCATCCACATCCATAGGGAACTCCAGAATGCCGATGAAGTAAACTTCAGGCAGTTCATAATTGTTGGATTCTTTGCCCTTTTTCAGCAACCGCTGGATGAGCCGCGAGATGTAAAACAGCGCCCTGTCCTTGAAGAAATCCTGACGGATACGCTGCATCTCAATGATGAAATATTCCCCGTTATCGCCGCGGCAATGCAGGTCGAATACAACACGTTTGTCCTTGTCATCATCACCATCGTGTTCATTAGGCGCATATTCGAGATCTACAATATGCTTCTCTCCTTGGAAAAGGTCGTTGAGAAACGCTTTCAAGATCTCCTTGTTGGGTTCCTGCCCAAAAAGATAACGGAAGCCCCAGTCCGTAAGTGGATCGATGAATCTGCCTATTTTAGGTTCTTTTGAATCGGCCATGCGTAAAGATAAAAATTTTAGCTTAATTTTTAAAGATAAAGAGATTACGTACCTCAGGGGGTTATTAGAAAAGCAATAGAAATACACTTGCCAAAAAGGAACGCGGCGAATAGGTAAGGAATATTTAGTAATTTTGAACTATGGGATATTTAATCGTGCATCCGGACAGTAGCGAGAAGCTAACGGCAATCAAGGCCGTATTGAAAGCCCTAAAGGTTGATTTTGAAGAAAGCAAAACAACTTACAATGCTGATTTTGTTGCGAAAATGCAGGAAGGCGAAGAGGATATCAAGGCGGGTCGTACAGTGAAAATGACACTGGACGAGTTATGGAAATAGAATTCACCCAACGTGCATTCCGGCAAGCCCGAGCCGCTCAAACATAAATATTCAGGAAAATGGTCAAGACGCATAAACCGTGAACACCGTTATGTATATCAGGTGCGCGGTGATATTGTATATGTCTTTTCTTTGAAAGGGCATTATACTTAAAATTGCTCCACACCCTTTAAAATAAATGGAGTTATGAACCCGACAGCATCTTTGGTGGAATACATCGCCGAACTCGAAGCCAAGGTAGCGAGGTTGGAAGGGAAATTGTGGGCATTATTGCGACAACACATCGGTTTTGTAATATTTATTCCTGAACCAGAAGGCAAGATTTACCAGCGCGATCAATGCGGGGACCTCCACCAAAGGACCAATGACCCCCGCGAAAGCCTGCCCGCTGTTGATGCCGAAGACGCCGATAGCCACCGCAATGGCAAGCTCAAAGTTGTTTCCGGTAGCGGTGAATGCGATTGCCGTATTCTTGGAATAATCGGCACCTATGCGCTTACCCATGATGAAACTGAAAACGAACATGACAGCAAAGTAAATGGCCAGCGGGATGGCGATGCGCACAACATCCATGGGAATCTGTACGATCAGCTCACCTTTCAAGCTGAACATAACCACGATCGTAAACAGTAAAGCGACATCCTTTTGGCTTAACGCTGGCCAACCACCTCTTTTACGAATTTATCGGCGTAATCTCTAATCATGTCCCTCACGCTTCGGAACTGGTCCATCACTTCTTCGGGCGTTCCCTGCGCCTTTGCCGGATCGGGGAAATTATGATGGAATTTTTTTGCCCGTGTTGGAAACACCGGACAGCTCTCTTTTGCATTGTCACACACCGTGATTACGTAATCGAAAGCAATTCCATCATACTCATCCACATGGTTTGAGGTGTGGTGGGAAATATCGACCCCATCTTCCGCCATCACCGCTATGGCTTTGGGATGCACACCGTGTGTCTCAATGCCCGCACTGTAAACCTCCGCGCGGCCCCCGGCGAAATGCCGCAGGTAGCCCTCAGCCAACTGGCTCCGGCAACTGTTGCCTGTGCAGAGCACCAATATCTTCTTTTTTTCCATATCAGCAGCAACCTTCATTTGGTGTGCAGCAAGGAGAAACGGCAACCGGAGTGCCGCACGCATCCTGCGCCAGGCAAGCAGTTGCTTTGTTCCTTAACACAAAATGCTGCCCATTGAAATCCAAATCGTATTTCCCAATGGTGGTGCTTTGGTATTCCACCTCGATTTCGGCATCCTCCAAACCCAGTTTTTCTTCTGACAGCTGGATAATGCGGCGTAGCTTGCCGGGTTTCAGTCGGTGCTCGTAATCATCGGCATTCCAAAGCTGGAAGTTGACTACCTTTTCGTGGCGGATCACGCCGCCGCAGTCAATGAAATCCTTGGTGACCATACCGACCTCGGTTACATGGAAGTGTTCAGGTACGAATGTGCCGTCTTCCAGTTGGAATTTCATGTTGTCCAGTTCGGGAAGCAGTTGCTTTATTGCAGATAGTCTCATGGTATTAAAAGTTATATTTCCGATTTAATTTTATCAGTATTGTTATAATGCATTATTACGATATATAAATCCAAAAAAATCAGCAGCACTTCTCCCCGGCTACATCCTGTGAAAAGAAGGCGTCAAGTTCGCTTTTCACGGACTGCCATATACCTTCATCGATGCAGTAGCAAACGCTGGTGCCCTCGATGTTTCCCTTGATAATGCCGATATTCTTAAGCTCCCGGAGATGTTGCGAAATCGTGGCCTGCGCTAGGCCGAGTTCCTGTACCAAGTCGTTGCAGATACAGGCATTCTGCTTGATGATATACTGCAGGATAGCAATCCGGGCTGGATGTGCCAATGCTTTCAGCGTAACCGCCAGCCTATTCTGCTGTTCATTGAATATTTCTGATCTGGTAATACCCATTGTACCTCACTATTACATTGCAATATTACGATTAATACTTCAAAATCGCAAATCAATCACCAACAACATTGCGCAGCTTCATTCCAGAAGGCACGGGCCTCAATTCTCAAACCGTCCGTAGAGCTTACAAATTCGGAAAAGCACCGCCTGTATGTCGCGGCTCTGCAGGAAAATACTGGTTTGCAGCAATGCTTGCTTACTGCCAATATCCTTACGGCGGATGATGTCCAGCTCATTCCCGAAATGGGTATTGATAAACTCGCGGATCTCATTGCGGCTCAAGCGAAGCAGTGGTACATCCGGCCCATCCTCTTCATTGAGTTCATTGGTAGCCAACCGGAAGAACTTGTCCATTTTACCTGCCAGTACCTCTAGCGTATCGATAAATCCACTGGCCAGAGGTTCATGTAGGTTCTCGATATACTGAAGACTTTCAGCACTCAGGAACTTGGCCGATTGGAGCATATCCTGTATCAGATCGGAGCCATGTACAATCACCTCAGCCGAGCGGCGGTCGGCAGCCCCGAGTTTCCGGATGGCCCGGAGGCTGTTCCGCTTCAGTTTGTATGAGTACTTAATGAGGTCCATCAGCTCCTTGTCCGTCTTCTTGATGGCTGAAGCGTCGCCACTACGGATGCCGTTTAGCACCGTACCGTAGTGGCCAGAGATTTCGATGATCATCGTTACCAACATGTTCTTGCTGCGGATGTATACGTCGAGGTCGGGCTCTTCCAATAAGCTGAGCCTGCTCTTTTCGATCTTTGATTTCTGTTCCTTTTTAGAGAAAGTAATGTTTGAAATGATGATGTAAGCGAGTACAATACCCATCAGCACCGCCGTAGCGACCACCCCTTGGTAAATCACAAACACAAATAAGCCGGCTACCGAAAACGCAATCAATGCCGTGATGAACCACCCCCCGATTACGCTGAGTACACCCGTAACCCGGTAAACCGCCGATTCACGGCCCCAGGCCTTATCGGCCAATGAGGTACCCATGGCCACCATAAAGGTCACGTAGGTGGTCGATAGCGGCAACTTCTGCGAGGTGGCCCACGCAATCAATATACTCGCCAATATCAAGTTGGTGCCTGCCCTAACCAAATCAAATGCCGGCGCGTCTTCCCCCACCTGCGTTGCCTTTTGCAGTTTATCCCGTTCAAAGCTCAGGTTGTAACGACGCTTAACGTTGCGCGGTATTACCGCATCAAACACATTGCCCAACATCATGGCGGTCTTTACCACCCGTCGCGAAATGTTGTTTGGTTTAAACCGCTCGTCGCTGCCGTCATCGCCCTGCTTGCCGAGGTTGATTTCGGTCTCAGTCACCTTCTTCGCCTTCGCGCTCAACCACAAGGTCAGCGCCATCACCGCCCCTGCTATGCCTAGCATGTAATTCGGTACGATGATGTCGCTATTCGCTAAGTAGTCCTGGTACAGCGCATCGGCCGCCACACCACTCCCCACCCAGTTCTGGTAGGCCAGCAAGCCCGTAATCGGTACACCGATGAAGTTCACCAGGTCGTTTCCAGCAAATGCCATCGCCAAGGAAAAGGTTCCGGCCAGCACGACAATCTTGAGTGGGTTTATACCGAACTGGCGCTGGAGCAGATAGCAAAGTCCTATCGCAACGGCCAAAATCGCCAGCATAACCGTCACGATATTATTATTTATGTGGTTTACCCACTCCCCCTCCAACAAGTTGGTTCCCTTCAGCCCCTTAATCAATAAAAAATAGATAATGACGACTATGCCGATTCCGGAGAAAAGGACACCAAGGCTTTTCAATCGCTTCTCGTATTGAAAAGTAAATGCGGAGCGCATGATGAACTGTACAATCACTCCCGCGGTAAAGGCAATCAAAATAGAAAGAAATATGCCTGAAACGATTGAAAACGTGCTATCGGTATTGATGTATTTCATTACCTCACCGATTGACTCCCCTTTCTCGGCCGCAAATAGAAAGCCCATAATCATCGAAGCACCGAGCAACTCGAATACGATGGAGACTGTGGTCGAAGTAGGGAGGCCTAACGAGTTAAAAATATCAAGCAATACGATATCGGCGAGCATCACGGCGAGGAATATCCACATCACCTTATCAAAGGTGAAATGTTGCGGCTGAAAAATCCCTTTCCGGGCAATTTCCATCATACCGCTCGAAAAAAAACACCCAACCAATATACCGGCCGCTGCAATAAGGATAATATTCCGGTAGGTCGTTACTTTGCTCCCGATGGCTGAATTCAGAAAATTGACAGCATCGTTACTGACACCTACAATCAAATCCGCAATAGCCAACACGAGCAGTACCGCAATAATAAACAACATGTATTCCATAGTAATTTCCAATTACGGATAACGGCCCCAAAAATGTAAAGTTAATGTGTATTAACCGTTGTGTTAATATTAAGTTAATGTTAACAACCCCGACGCTTGCTGCCGGTCTATTTACCCGAGGTAATCGGCCTGCCGCATCAACAGCGCCCGGTATTTGTTAAAAACAGCCGATTTAGAGACAAAGCCCATGTATTTCCCATCTTGGTCTACCACTGGCAGAATCCAGATGTCTTCGCGGTTCATCTTGTTCATCACCACCTCCATGTTAGCTCCCATCTGCACCGTATCCACGGGCTTCTGCACCAAATCCGCAATCGCTTTGTCTCCCTCATTCGTTTCGCCCAACAGGATCTCAAATAAACGCTCGCTGTAAATGATTCCCATCAGCTTACCCCCGTCATCCACCACCGGAAAAATATTCCGCTTCGTATGGATGATGTCATACCGCCTATCTGCCGGTTTCTCCCACGGGTGGAGGATCGTGAAGTTCGTTTCCAGCACGTAGCGGAGCTTCATCATGCTCAGCACCGTACGATCTTTGTCTTCATGAGTAAGTAAATCCCCCTTTTCTGCCAATGCCTTGGTATAGATGGAGTGTTTCATAACACTGCGGTTGATGAGGTAGGCAATGGATGTTACGATCATCAACGGCACCATGAGGGCGTAGCCGCCGGTTATTTCAGCACTCAGGAAAATACCCGTAAGGGGTGCGTGCATGATGCCACTTAACGCAGCCGCCATTCCCGCCACGGAAAAATTAGCAACATCAAGGGTTACCCACCCCGTCAAGTTTAATCCGTAGGCAAAGGCAAAGCCCAATAAACCACCCATCACTACCGTGGGCCCGAATATGCCGCCATTGCCCCCGCTGTTGAGTGTTACAAGCGAAGCAAACGATTTGGCAAATACCGTAATAATTGCATAGCAAACGATCAAATAACCGTAAGAACTGTATTCCGAAAAGATGCTGTTTTCAAGCAGTGCACGGTGATTCCCGTCCAGAATCTGTTGGATGGCCAAATACCCCTCGCCATATAGCGCGGGGAAAAGGAAAATGAGTAACCCCAATAGCAGTCCACTCAACCACACTTTTCGGTATGGGTTGGCGATGCGCGCAAACCATCCGTTCACTGCAGTACTCAGTTTCGCGAAATAGATAGAAAACAAGCCGACAACGACCGCGAGCATCACATAGAAAAACAGCGCGTTCAGGTCCCAATCGTCGGTAAGCAGGTGGAACAGTGGCTCGCTGTACAGCAAACGCGATATCACGGAAGCCGTCGCTGCCGACATGAGTAACGGGATGAATGCCGGTATCGAAAATTCGGGCAGGAGGATTTCTATCGCGAAAATCATCCCCGCCACAGGGCTGTTAAACGCCCCGGCAATACCGGCCGCGGCGCCGCATGCCAGCAACAGGGTCACCTCGCGGTAATTTAGCCCGAACACACGGCCGATGTTAGAGCCAATTGCCGAGCCGCTGTTCGCAATGGGTGCTTCCAACCCGGCCGACCCACCAAACCCAATGGTCAGTGCACTGGTAATGATCTGCGAATACATGTTGTGGGGTTCGAGCTTGCTCGATTTACGTGATATGGCATACATAATTGGGGTCATACCGTGCGCCATGTGTTTGCTTTTGATAAACCGCCTTACGTAAACCACGCTAAGCAGGATGCCCACCAGTGGAAAAAAAAGGTACAGGTAATATTTGTATTCCCATTGTACTCCGTCCTGCAAAAAGGATGCGATGGAATGTGTGAGGCCTTTCAGTGCCGCTGCCGCGAGGCCGCCAATAATACCAACCACAACGGAAAGAATAACCAGAAAATTCCGGTTTGATAACCGTTGGATCCGCCATTGGTTGAGCTTTAATAAATATTTGCCGCCTCGCCTCATATGACCAACAAAGCTAATCATATGGTACCAAAAAGTGCGGCGCTATATTAACTTAATAACAAAATCACCCTTCAATCAGCATTCCCGAGTCGGTTTAGTTGATTAAAAACTCCACTCGGCGATTCTTCGCTTTACCAACTACTGTTACATTATCTGCTACGGGTGTGCTTTCGCCCTTCCCCTCCGCAACCATTCCATTGCTCACCGCGAACTCCTGCACCAAGGCTTGTTTCACGGCCTCTGCCCGCTGCTCTGAAAGCCGTTGGTTTAAATCCTCAGCCCCGTCGCTATCAGTATGGCCAATAATGGTGACGGATTTCCCGGGTTCCGACTTCAGTGCATCGGCTATTTCCTTCAATATCCCGTAGGATTCCGGTTTGATATGTGCCGATCCTGAGCTGAAAGTAATTGCCGAGGTCGTAAACGTACCCGAAGAAAGCAGTTTATTACGCGTATCAGGCTTACCAACGGCATAACGGATATTGCTTAGGTAATAATTATCGGAATCCGTATTGTTGTTTACAAAAAATCGAGCGCTCGTCAACTCCGCGGTCTTTTCAAAGGCATTTGTTAAGTCCAACACCTTCTCTTCATTGGCAAAAACCTGTAGCCGCCTACCCATCCGTGCGATGGAGATACGGATCGGCACATTTATACCGTCGGAGTTGATTAACAGGCCAGCTTTATACGGTGTCGAGTAGTTGAGGGATTTGTCCGCAGCTACGGCTTTCCTACCCGTAATGAAGGGCCCGCCATCGCTCCCGATTCCGGAGAACTCAATCCCCGTGTAATTGTCAGCCAATTTTTGGAGAAAGAAGTATCCGGGGGTGCCTGTCCAGTCCATCTTAGCTTCAGGATTGGCAATATCAGAAAACACCAGCGCTAGCAGTCGTGCGTTGCTATATGTGCCAAATGCGAAATCGTACATCAGGTCAAACTCAAGGGTGAAGTTTTCCGGGAAATCCCGCAAATATTCGGGAATGAAATTTCCTGTGGTCTTGTTGAACCATACCCAGTTCCCCTCCATTCCCTCGAAGTTAACTATTTCGGAAGTGCCGGTACTTATCCAAGAAGCGGGTAAATCACCTACCGCGTCCTGGGAAAAATCATCGAAAGCGATGATTTCCTCACCCGGCACAAAGCTGAATTTGCTGTACCGCTGCAAACTAGCAGTAGAAGTGTCAGCGTTACCTAGTGGCAAGCCCTCAGCTTCGCCCGCACGGGATTCCCTATTAGCGTCTTTTCCTTTTTTTTGAGGCTGGCCTTTCGTTTTTCCATCCTTCTCAGACTTAGCGATTTCACCGGGCGTTTCCTCCACTTTGTCAAGTCCCTTATCGATCGCCTTATCAATCTTTCGCTCAATTCGTTGGCTAGCTTTCTGTTCCACTTTCTTTTCGATTTTTTTTCCCATGTTTTTCCAAATCTGCGCTTCGGCAGAAATGAAAGTTCCTAACAATAGGACTAAGCTAAAAACAGAGACTAAAATAATGTTGGTATTATATTTCATGGTGATAAAATTCTATTTTGATTTACAATTTGGTTTACATCATCGGAATGTTGAATGCGTTTGATACAGCATCCAAGCTGTTTAAATCAATACGGTTAGTCTTTGCAGATGCGGCTATCCCACCGGGAATAATGATGTACCGAAAGTAAATTTCGTTATATTGAAACGGATCGATATTCACGCCCGTACCTATAATCCGCGCATTAATGTAATTTCGTCCGAAGGTGTAATCCGTGGTTACATTTCCATCATTCCAAAATTCAGTATAGGGCAACGCGTAATTGGCATTTTGTACCCCGAACCTCATATATAAATGCACGCTACTTTTTTCCGGGTTTTGCAGTGCTTGGATACCATTGATCGTCAACGAGCGAGAACGCGAATTCTGGAAATCCCACTCCGCTCTTATCCATTCAGAATAAATAACATTGGCCGTGCCTGTATCGCCTTGGTCACCTTTAGGCCCACGCTCCCCTTGAGGACCTAGGTCACCCCTATCTCCCTTATCACCTTTAGGGCCTTGAACACCCCGCAAAACAATACCCGCACCCCACCCGGCGTCGGATTTAGGCCCGAACAATGCACCGGTGGTGGTATGGAAATAATAATCGCCATTGCGGCCTATCTCGGTAGTAGGCGATACCGTGCCACTGAGTATTTGCGATCCGGCATCACCCTTTTCGCCCTTCGGCCCCTGCGCACCTGTAGTGCCACGGGGGCCGGTTGCGCCGGCATCACCTTTGGGGCCTTGAGCGCCCGTAGGTCCCCTAGCACCCGTCTCACCGCGATCTCCCTTCGGCCCCTGCGCACCTGTAGCGCCACGCGGTCCCTGTAAGCTGGTGGGTTTCCCCCATCCTCCATCGGTCTTCGGACCATAAAGCGTCGAATTTGCGGTATTCAGGTAATAGTCGCCCGCTGAACCCAGTCCATCAGCAGGCGTCCCTGTGCCATTCAGTATCAAGTTTCCATCCTTTCCTGCCGGTCCACTGCTACCAGAAGTTCCCCGCTCTCCTGCAACACCTGGAGGCCCCTGCGGTCCGGTGTCACCCTTCTTACACGACGACATCGTCAAGATTAACAATAGTATCGCGCCATTTATTATTCGCTTTTTCATAGGAGTATCAAATTTAAAGATTCGACTTCATCGGAACGTTCCCATGAAAGAAACCGAAGGGTACATTCCCCCATTCCAGGCTCCTGTACCTTTTCGGTCCACCATGAAAATGTGCTCTATAGTTGATAGCTTACCATTCATGTTTCTTGGCATTTCCTCCTTCGCCAAAGGTGATTGCCCCGGAACCGTTGCTCATCCAAGCTGCTTGATAGTGTGCGTACCCGCCTTCGGGCAGTTCGGCCTGATACATTGACTTTCCGGATCGATCGGCGTTGAAGGTGTACTCGTATTTGGCGGCAAGACCACCGCCCCCACCGGGTTTCCAAATATTGAAGGATACCCGGTAATCACCGCCTCCGTCGTCGATCCAGGAAAATTCTTTGGCTTGTTTACTGTCGCCTTCACCAACTTCATACCTCATTTGCCCATAGTGCCTGCCGTTTTCCGTTCTCCCGTCCTCGGCATTCCAGTTTTCCCACCAACTTCCTGAGATAAAAACGATACGCCCCCCTGTTGAATTGACTACCTCAAGCTCAAAAACACGATGCGTACTGCTGAAATCGCCATACATATATTTAACGGTGTGACCGTCGACTAGGTAGTCATACTGGTAACCAAGCGCCAGCGTAAGTGACGTGTTTTTAGTCCCCTCCGGAGCCAGAAAATAGGCATTGTAAGCGCTAATCAAATCTTCCAGTTCCGCAATCCCCGCATGAGTCTGCTTGGCGTAATCGTTATTATGATTTTTCAGTGCATCAGGCACCTTGAACACGCCGGGTTGCGACTTTTCGGGATACCAGATTTCGGTTGCTGCGCCCGGACCCTCTGGGTTCGGATTATCTTTTTTGCCGCAGGCCAGTAAAGTGGTGGCAAGCAATAGGAACGTAATTTTCTTCATCATCTTTTTTTTAACGGATAACTATTTTACCACTAATCGCTACCGGCACGTCGATGTTGTCGCCAGCGGCCACGGCATCGTAGAACGTTGCATTTTCAAAGCTCAATTCAAACGTTGCCAAACCGCCATTGCCATTCGCCCCGCCCGTTAGCCGCTTTAGTTTGCTGATCGATAGGTTGCCACCCACGGAACCGAACACGTATTGACTCCCGCCTTCGTTCAAGTAAAAGGCCGCTTTCGTCCCCGTGTCCGCACCGTCTAGCACAAAAGGAAGCGGCTGGTCATTTTGGTCTAGCCCCAACGCCATGGCAAACGTAAAATCGCCATGCAGTAATTGGAGACTAATCCCCCTCGTATTGGTTCCGGGTTCCTGTACAAACAAGGCTATCGCTTGTTCCGCAGACAACCCGCCGGCCTTATACTCCTGCCCGGCGAGTGGCCCGCTCAGGAATTTAAATTCATAGCTGCTGTTGTTCGCATCGGGTATCGGGTTGTCTTTCTTGCCGCAAGCGCTTAGCACGACAATGACCCATACGCTAAAAAATGTGAATGTTTTTTTCATGGCTTTTTATTTTTGTACTTATTTGTTAACGGATATTGTATTTCACACCAAGGAAAACACCCAACTGCTCGGTACCGGCGATGGTATATTTCAATTCGGCAAAAGGAAGAATTTTGGAACCAAAATCGAGGGTTGCACCACCACCGATGTTAAGGCCTACTTTGCTGCTACTGCCTCCCAGGCCTCCGAAGTCCATCCCGGTATCGCCCAAATCAAATGATACAGAAGACCGTGCGACATTCAATCCCGCCAATCCATAGACGCTGAGCGGCCCGCCGTCCATCAGGAAATAATGGGCGTTGGCGTTGAACTCCCAGAACGAGGTTTTTGCAAATTCGTTTTTCTCCAGAAAATAATAGGCAAGCGATGGCGCAATGGCCAGCTTCTCGATAATGCCGATTTCGCCGATCACACCGATGGCTGGCTTTTCAATTTTAGTGCCGTAACCACCGAATAAACCTACGTTTATAGGTTGTTGCGCCTGAGCGAACGCCACACAGACCAATAGTAGGAAACTTGATAATACTGATTTTTTCATAAGAGGAACTTGTTTTTTCATGTCAATCCAATTAATTATTTTGTTATATTATCCGGTTAGTGCAAAACATGCATACCGAGGTAAACAGAAAAATCAAAATGACAGCATAATACCTAATTTGGTGTATCATCAAATAAATGCATTGCCCTATATTTGCAAACATCGTCACACTAACTCAGCAGCAACATATGCGTTCCATCATCTACCGATCCTTACCCCTATTGATAACTTGCTTCGCAACGGCGCTGGTATCCACCACAGAATCGCAGGAATCTCAATGGAAACAGGCGGCAACTATCGCCGACTCCCTACAGCAAATCAGGCATTTTGATGAAGCGATACCTTTTTGGGAACAAGCCGTCGCTAGCGCCGGAAATTCGCCGGACACGGTTAAGCAAATGTTACGATTCCGCCTTCTTTATGGCAAGGGGCTCACTTTCAATTATGATAAGGAAGGCATTCCGTTCTTTGAAGAAGCCTATCCGCTATTACCGGCCTCCCAATTGGATACGTCACGCCAATCCACCTTTCTCAATACCTACTACCATTTTCTTGGTTACAATGGCCGATGGCGGGAGGCTCTTCCCATTGCCGAGCATTGTGTACGATTGCGCAGTTTCCTCGATGATGATCCACCTTTGGCGTATATCTCTTCCGTTCATGACGTTGCCTATATCAGCAATAAGATTGGCAATTACCCACAAGCCATTGAAAACTACCAACGATCCATTGAGCTGTATATCCGTTATAACGGCCGCCTGGACAATGAAGTAGCGCTGGGTTATAACAACCTGGCATACAACTATGGAGCAGTTGGCTTAGCCAATAAGGAGTACGAAGCCTATCGCGAAGCCGCCAATATTTGGGAAAATATTGATTTGGAAGATCAAAGCTACCTCAGTACGGCATATGGCAATCTCCTCCATTGGCTTATGAAATACGGACAAGTGGACGAAGCGGAAAGCCTGTTGGCCAAGATGCGCCAACTCCACCTCAACAAAGGTGGCCAATGGGGCAAAAACAATAGGCTTATCCCCAATAAACAAAACCACGAAAATGTGACGATACGGCTAAGTCTGTGGAGTAAGAGCATAAAACTTTATGCTCGAAAAGGAGATGTCACCCGAACAAACAGCTACCTCGATTCCATCGTTCAATTGCTACGCCAAATTGGTCCGCAGCAAACCGACGAACGGCTCGAATACCTCGAGAGCGGCTATGCAGACATCGGCAGCGAATATGCAGAGCGAGGAGCAGACACCCTTGCCATCCGCTACTTCCAGCGGGCCCTTGATCTCAAGGAGACCCACCGGTATGGGGCGCCGCAATCACAAACGCATGCCAAAATGGCCAAGTCGTTAATGGCCACGGGAGATTACGCAAACGCAAAGGAACATATAGACAGGGCGATTTCCACAAGTCGCAATGCAGCCAACCTCCCCGACTTCCACACCCTTGCCGCCCAAATTGCAAGTAAAACAAATGATTTCGCACAGGTGAGACACCATACCGAGCAGGTTCTTAGCCAGTTAACAGGGTTGGACGATCTGGGAAAATCCCCACAAAAAATCAGCCAGGACGATTTCGCGGGCAAAGTGAGCCGTAATTACATCGCCGCGTTGAGTACGGCAGGTCACCATTACCTGGGCTTCTACCGCACCACGGGCGCTGCTTCCGACTTAGTGGCAGCGCGGAACCTGTTTACGCGGGCCGCCGAAATGCTGGACACCTATTATCTCGGCGGAATTTACAATGAAACATTAGCTGAGCTGCTATCGGCCATCCAACATGGTTTATTGGAAAGCCAGGTATTGGCCCCGAACGAAAAAAAATTATCGGAGCTTATCAGCATATTGGAGTATAACCAGAGTCGCCATAGCTGGAAAAAATTCCTTAAAAACACCCCAACAGGCTCGGCACCTATTCCAGACTCCCTGCATAATCAAGAAGAAACCCATCGCCGTCTCATCGTGCATTACAAGAGCCAATTGTATGAAGCCGAAAACGATAGTATCTTAGGCACAGACGTTGATCGTATCACATCCTTGCTTCATCAAGAAGAAAGAGCGCTGCAGCAAGTTGAAGCCACGATTTTGGCCTTACACCCCACATACAATCAATGGAACGACGGCCTGATCACAGCTTCTGCTATCCAGCGAAAGCTACGCAACCAATCAATTTTACGGTATGTGGTCACCGATTCCGCAGCCTACCTCATCCATATCCATCGCCGTGGTCTAGCACTTTATCCATTGGGCACATCATCTACCTTGACAAAGCTGGCCGAGCATACCATTAACCTGTTGAAGCAACGAGATGAGGCCTACTACTCATCGGCCAAAACCTTGCACGATGTGTTATTGCCCGCGGAATTGCGACCTCAACTGGCAAACCAACTCGTCATTATACCGGATGGTATCTTGCATTACGTTCCCTTCGAAGCCTTGACAAGCACGGGCGATCCTAACGGTTTCCTCGTGCTCAACCATACGCCCAGCTATGCAGCCTCCTTGCCACTTTGGTTCGTTCAAGATAGACCTACCGGCTTCCCTAACAAAGCATTTGCTGCCTTTGCTCCGCATTACGCGTCGGCGGGGGTAGCAGCAGGTACCCGTGGCGAAGATTTAATCCACTTACCTGGCACAGCAACCGAAGCGGCTGCGCTATCCAATTTATTCAGCGGGGAAGTCCATCAAGGTGATACGGTCGTTAAATCTGTATTCTGGAATCAGGCCCCCAAATACGGACTGTTACACCTGGCTATGCATGCCCAAGTGGATGACCAAAATGGTGAGCAATCCCATTTCCTTTTTGCAGACCGAAGCCGACTGCATGCTTATGAATTGTATGGGATGAAATTACAAGCAAGATTGGCAGTTCTCAGCGCCTGTAATACCGGGCACGGTCCACTCCAAAAAGGCGAAGGCGTGCAGAGTTTGGCAAAGGCATTCACCTATGCGGGTGTACCTAGCCTCGTCATGGGGCTTTGGCAATTACCTGACAATAGTACGAGCGAAATCATGGTTGGCTTTTATCGGGGATTGAAGGAAAACCAAGCTAAGCATATGGCACTAGCCATGGCAAAAAAAGAGTACCTCAAAAAAACTGAATTTGAATCCGAATTACGGCATCCTTATTATTGGGCTGGGCTCGTCGTATCCGGTAATACTGGCCCAATCCACACCCATACAGCTTGGGCATACTGGGCAGTTTTGGGTGCTATCTTGCTGGGCGGATGTATTTACGTGGGCAGAAAGCTTAGCCGGACGCGCCTGCATTAAAAACGCAGCATCACGGTTTCAATTCGCTTCTCAATACCTTAGCTTCGTTTTGTTTGTAGCCCTTTGATGCTGACAAATGTTCCAGTAGCGCGACAGCTTCCTGTGTTTCGCCAACTTTCATACGAGCTAGCGCCGAATACCATTGTGCTTGGCGCATGAGCTTCGGGCTAGCCGAGTCCATGTATGCAGACAACAACATCAGGGCTTCCTGATCCCGGTTTAATGACATTGCGGATAAGGCTTGGTAAAACGAGGCGTCGGCATCCGCTTCACCACGCTTGATTAATTCTCCAAACAGTTCATAAGCTCTTCGGTAATCTCCCTGCTCATAGTAGGCATAGGCGGCTATGCTTGGATGACTTTCGCTAGCCTCCCGTACTATAGGTGCGGCGATATTCGGATAGGGGTCAAAATAAGCTGAATATAGTTCCGTAGCCGTACGCGCGGGTTGTTGCATCCAGAAAACCAAACTTATTACACCAATCAACGTGATGGAAGCAGCGGCATACCACCACCTTCGCCGACTACCGTCTCTAAAAATGGGTGTCGTGGAAGGTTCGGCTTCCATGGATAGCTGCTGCAGACGCGACTTTAACCGCTTGTATTCATTTCGTGCAAACGCCTTTGTCGCTTGCTGCCTAAACCTGATCTCCTCTCGAAACGAAGCGTCTTCCGCAACCAGACGTTCCACGCTACGACGCCCTTCCTCGTCTAACCGACCTTTTAGGTAGGCATCGATTAGTGCATCTTTTTCTTCACGCATTTCGATATAATTTTTTCACGATGAGTTTCAAACTTTGCATGCACCTGTATTTCTGGCTTTTCACCACATCGGTGTTGGCATACCCCAATAGTTCCATAATATCGGTGTTCCCTTTATCTTCATAATAAAACAACTTCAACAACGTGGCACACGGCTCGCCCAGCTTGTCGATAGCATTTTGAAAAAACTTAATCGTTTCGTCCTCATCCGAAATCGTTTCGATATAGTCGGAAAATACCCTGTCTAATTCCTGGTCTTCAAAAGCCTTCAAATGAGTTGTCATTTTCCGATTCCGAAGATAGCGAAAGAGCATAAATTTGCCTATACTGATAATGTACGTTGAAATGCTACTTTTCAATGTTGTCACCTTCCCCACCCGTACGTTTTCGTAAAAAGCGATGATGGCATCCTGATAGATATCTTCCAAAGCCGCGGAATCTTGCAACATCCCTTTCGCATATCCCAAAAACTTCGCCTTATTGGAGACATAGAGATCTTCAAGCACCTTTTCATTGCCTCTTGCAATCTCACCGATTAGTTGCTGTTCATTTTCTATTAGTGTCGGCATGTAAGCTTAAGTAAACTGTGTAGCAAAAAGAAACGATTGATTAGGGTTGAGCAGTCTCTCCTTTTAAAGTCCTGTCAGCGCCTGTTCGAAATCGCCGACTAAATCGTCAATATGTTCGATGCCCACCGAGATGCGCAACATGCCGTCGTTGATACCCGCCTTCAGCTTCTGTTCTGGCGAATGGTGCAGCCCCCACATGCTGGCCGGGTGCACCGCTAACGATTCCACACCGCCCAAGCTCGCCGCATTGGCAAAGATATTCAGGCGGTTCAATACTGTCTGTGCCCGCGTAAATTGCTGGCGTTCATCGGTACCCGCCACTTCCACGCAGAGCATGCCCGTAAAGCCTTTCATCTGCGTCCTTGCCAACTCATGTTGCGGGTGTGAGGGCAGGCCACAGTACCCCACGTGCGCAATGATGGGGTGATTCTCCAGCCATTGGGCCAGTGCCAACGCATTAGCATTGATCTGGTTCACGCGGAGGGATAACGTACGGAGGCCGCGCAGCAGCAACCACGCGTCAAACGGTGCCAGCGCACCCCCCAGCGACAGCAATTTCTTCCATGCCTTGTTCACCATTTCCTCGGTTCCGCAGACTACGCCCGCAGTGAGGTCGCTGTGACCCCCGAGGTACTTGGTAGCACTATGCACAATAATGTCGATACCGAAGTCGCCCGGCCGCTGGTTAATGGGGCTGGCGAAGGTATTGTCACAGATGGTGGTAATGCCGCGCTGCCGAGCCACATTGCTCACATATGCCAAATCGGTTACAGCCAAATTAGGGTTGGAGGGCGTTTCGAGGTAAATCAAGGTCGTTGTATCGCGCAGCGCCTCCTTGAGCGATGAATTATCCCCTTGATCAAAGAAAGACACCGTCACACCAAACTGGGGCAGCAGCTCCTTCAGCAGAATGCTTGCCGCCGAATAGTGCGAATACTGGGCGACTACATGGTCGCCCGCCTTCACAATCGTGAGGATGGCCGTGCTGATGGCCGCCATACCTGTAGCCGTGAGCAATGCCGCTTCGGTACCTTCCAAACCGGCCACTACCTCGGCCGCCTGGCTACTTACCGGGTTGCCATGGCGGTGATAAAAATAGGGGTACCTGGCGTCGGTAGCCGCCGCCATGTATGCCTCAGCATCGGCCGATGCGTAGTACGTTGACGATTGGTAAATGGGCGGCACAACGGCCTTCGTGTCGTTAAACGACTTGCCCGCGTGGATTAAATCGGTTTCTATATGACTCATGTTATGTGAAATTTGAAAGGGTTGTTTTGCAACCACACAAACTTAGGCAAAAAAATTAATCCCCCCGATTAATCCAACAGCCAAGTGGTTCCCACTGTGGTGCGGCTATATACAAAGGTAACAAGTCAGCTGGCTGCTGCACGCCGCCGTTGCACGATATACAGGCCCACTATAACGAGCAGTACACCTGCAAAGGTATGCCAAGAAAGCGGCTCGCCCATCAGCACAGCCGCGATGGCAAAGCCCGCAATGGGGCAGAGAAATAACCACGCGGATGCCTTAACGGGATTATCTCGCAACAAATACAACCAAAGAAGCACCGCAATGACCGACACAGCAATGGCCAGCCACAGCACTGCACCCCAAAACTTCCCATCGAATGTGTTGGCCGAACCGTTGTAAAAAAAATAGGCGAACGGCAACACGCATAATCCGCCGATTAGCGTTTGCCAGCCGTTGATGGTGAGGATGTGCAGCCTGCCCCAATCCTGCCTGGCAAAATAAATCGACCCGGCCGAGTAAGACAACATACTGAGGAATAGAACAGTAAGGCCGCGCGGTGTGGCGTAACTCTCACCCAATAACGGATACGACGCCAGCAACATGCCCGCAATACATAGTATGAAACTCACGACCGTGCTCCCGCCCACGGGTTGCTTATACCATAGCGCGCCCATCACGGCAATAAGCACCGGGTTGGTCGCCACGAACAAGGCACCCAACCCGGCTGACACTTCCTGCATGGCCACCACATACAAGCCGAGGTAGAGGCCTACGTTAAGGAAACCGTAGGTTGCCAATCGCTTCCAAAGTGCCCGCCCCTTGGGCAGCCGCTGTCCCATTACGACGTGTGCAATTACCAGCATTATCGTGGCGGCCACCGCGAACCGTGCAATGGCAATGATAAAGGGTTGTGCGGATAGCAGGCCGATCTTCGTCGCCGCCGATGCCGACGCCCATAAGATGGCAAACACGGTGCCGGCAACCACATGACCCGCCTGTTGAATCGAACTTTTCACCTCACTTTTAAAGCCACAATTTCACCGCGAAACTAAACAAAAGAATGGTTTTCGGTTTTATTTTATTTCCTTTGCAGAGACCGAGCACCAATTCGGCCATGATACCATGCACTAAATGAATGTTTCAATCATGAAAATTTTACCTACCAAAATCACAATGCTCATTGCTAGTTCTGTAGCCTTAGCTACCCTATCCCAGTCGTGCCAGTCGCCCCAAAGCGACACGGCAACGGATGGACACGCATCGCCCGTCGCGGTCGACGCATTTGCCGATCTCGAAATCCTGCGCTACGAGGTGCCAGGATTCGATGCGCTCACCCTCCAGCAGAAAAAGCTGGCTTATTACCTCTACCAAGCTGCACTATCGGGCCGCGACATCATTTACGACCAGCGTGGCAAAGACAACCTGACCATCCGCAAAACACTGGAGGCTATTTTCAACAGCCCCGAAACGGACAAAAGCGGCGACGAGTGGGAAAAGTTCAAAACCTATGCGGGCCGCTTCTGGTTCAGCAACGGTGCTCACCACCATTATTCCAACGATAAGTTTGTGCCAGCGTGCAGGCCCGAATACTTTGCCGGTGTGGTACAGGCGTGCGATTCGGCAGCCCTTCCGCTGCTCGAAGGCGAAAGTGTTGCCGCATTCATCGACCGCATCCAGCCGGTCATCTTCGATCCCACGATAAACCCCAAAATGGTCAATCTTACCGAAGGCATCGACCATGTGGCACAATCGTCCAATAACTTTTATGAAGGCGTGACCCAGCAAGAAGTCGAAGCCTTCTACAGCACGTTCCCAGATACGGGCCACGACCCCGAATGGGGCCTCAACAGCAAGGTAGTGAAAGTAGACGGCAAAGTCACCGAGCAAACCTGGAAATCAGGTGGCATGTACGGCACTGCTATCGACCAGATTATCTCCTGGCTCGAAAAAGCTATCCCTTTGGCGGAGAATCCCACCCAACAGCAGGCACTAACCTTATTGGCAGACTACTACCGCACGGGCGACCTCCACACGTGGGATGAATACAATAAGGCATGGGTGCAGGATACCACCGGTACCATCGATTTCGCCAACGGCTTCATCGAAGTGTATAATGATGCCATGGGTATCAAGGGCAGCTACGAAGCCGTACTCTCGCTGAAAGACCTCGAAAGCACCAAACGCATCAAGGCCATCGCCGATGAGGCTCAATGGTTTGAAGACAACTCGCCACTCATGCCTGAGCATAAGAAAAAAGAAGTGAAAGGCATCAGCGCCAAGGCCATTACGGTCATTGCCGAGGCGGGCGACGCAACGCCCAGCACACCCATTGGCATCAACCTCCCCAATTCAGACTGGCTACGCAAAGAATACGGCTCCAAGTCGGTATCACTCAGCAACATTGTGCACGCCTACAACGAGAGCAGCGCCAATAGCGGCTTCCTCGAAGAATTCGTGGCCGATACGGCCAAGCTGAATCGTATGAAAAAATACGGCAACCTAGCCAGCGACCTCCATACCGATATGCACGAATGCATCGGCCATGCTTCCGGCCAGATCAACCCCAGCGTGGGCACGACGGACAAGACACTCAAAAGCTATGCTTCCTGCTTGGAAGAAGCGCGGGCCGACCTGGTAGCCCTGTACTATATCCTCGATCCGAAGTTGATCGATATCGGCGTCATGCCATCGCTGGAAGCGGGCAAGGCCGAGTACGATAGTTACCTCATGAATGGCCTGATGACCCAGCTTACGCGCATCAAGCCGGGCGACCAGATTGAGGAAGCGCATATGCGCAACCGTGCACTCAATGCGTACTGGGTATATGAAAAAGGCAAAGCGGATAATGTGGTATCGTTTGAGAAAATCGATGGCAAAACCTACGTGCAAGTAAACGACTATGAAAAGTTGCGCACGCTGTTCGGCGAGCTACTCCGTGAAATCCAACGTATCAAATCGGAAGGCGATTACGAGTCTGGTAAGAATCTCGTAGAAACCTACGGCGTGAAAGTCAATCGCGAACTGCACGACGAGGTGTTGGCACGTTACGCCAAGCTCAACCTCAAACCTTACAAGGGCTTCGTGCAACCGCGGCTTACCGCCATTGAAGAAAACGGCGAAATCACCAATGTGAAGCTGGAATATGTCGCAGATTTCTACGGTCAGATGCTGGAGTACGGCAAGGAATATTCGCTGTTGCCCGCGGTGAACTAGCTGCCATCACCCCGCCATATCACCCAAAATAGCAATGGCGTGCTGGATATCTGGTACCCGCTCAAAGGCAATGCGCAGTGATCCTTTCACCTCTTTGAGGTTACAGATGGTGGGGTTCTGCTGCACAAACTGCAGGATTTTACCGAAGCGTTCACTCTCGAAATAGGCCGGATTGGTGGCAAAGTAGCCGCGGAGCACATTTTTCTTGAAGGATACCTTTTCGAAGCCGATTTCCTTGCCCAGCCACTGCAGTCGCAGTGTATTCAGCAGCTCCTCGACTTGCGGCGGTATCGGACCAAACCGGTCGCGCAACGACTGTCGGAAGGCATCGAGCTGCGCCTCGTTTTCCAACTTGGAAATGTCGTTGTAAAGGTTATACCGCTCAGCCACGTTGGTTACGTATTCGTCGGGGATGAGTACCTCCAGATCGGTATCAATTTGTGTGAACGACACAAACTCCCGCGGCTTTACATCGGTGAAAAGCGCCGAGAACTCGTCGTCTTTCAGCTCCTGGATGGCTTCATCCAATATTTTGTGGTACATCTCAAAGCCGATCTCGGCGATGAAGCCACTCTGCTCCGCCCCCAGCAGGTTGCCACTACCACGGATATCGAGGTCGCGCATGGCCACGTTGAAGCCGCTGCCCAACTCCGAAAACTCCTCAATGGCATTAAGTCGCTTATACGCTTCGGCAGTGAGCGTAGATAATGGCGGACTCAACAGGTAGCAAAAGGCCTTCTTGTTGGAGCGCCCTACACGGCCCCGCATTTGGTGAAGGTCGCTCAACCCAAACATGTGGGCGTGGTTGATGATAATGGTATTTGCGTTGGGGATGTCGAGCCCAGCTTCGATAATGGTAGTGGCTACCAGCACGTCATATTCGTGGTTCACAAACTTGAGCATCACATCCTCAAGGGCTTCGCCCTCAAGCTGACCGTGGGCCACGCCCACACGTGCATGCGGCACCAGCTTCATAATCAAGTTGCCCAGTTGTGGCAAGTCGGCAACGCGGTTGTGGATAAAGAATACCTGCCCACTGCGATCTATCTCATAGGTTACTGCTTCTTGGATCAGCGTTTCGTTAAAAACGTGCAATTCCGTCTGTACCGGCTGCCGGTTTGGTGGCGGCGTATTGATGATGCTGAGGTCTCGTGCGCCCATCAATGAGAAATGCAGCGTACGCGGTATCGGCGTGGCAGTCAGCGTGAGCACATCTACATTGGCACGCAACTGCTTGAGTTTTTCCTTCACCCCCACACCAAACTTCTGCTCCTCATCCACAATCATCAGGCCGAGGTCTTTGAACTTCACGTCTTTGCTCACCAGGCGGTGCGTTCCGATGATGATATCCAGTTTCCCCTCGGCCAGCCGGGCCAGCGTCTCTTTTATCTGTTTGTTGGTTTTAAACCGGTTGATGTAATCGATATTGCACGGGAAGCCTTTTAGGCGCTCCATGAAGGTGCGGTGATGTTGCATGGCCAGGATGGTGGTAGGCACTAGTACGGCCACCTGTTTGCTATCCGTTACCGCTTTGAATGCTGCACGGATAGCCACCTCCGTTTTGCCGAAACCCACATCGCCACACACGAGGCGGTCCATGGGATGAGGCGACTCCATATCCTGTTTCACATCGTGCGTTGCCTTTTCCTGGTCGGGCGTGTCCTCGTAGATGAACGAAGCCTCCAATTCGGTTTGCAGGTAGGTATCGGGGCTGAATGCATTGCCTGTTTGTGCCTTCCGCTTCGCGTAGAGCTTAATCAGGTCGCGCGCAATGTCCTTAACTTTTTTTTTAGTGGTTTTTTTCAACTTATCCCACGCGTCGGTACCCAGCTTGTTCATCTTGGGTGCCACGCCATCTTTGCCTGTATATTTCGAGATGCGATTGAGCGAATTGATGTTTACGTAGAGCAGGTCGTTATCGGCATAAACCAAACGGATAGACTCCTGTATCTTGCCGTTTACCTCCACTTTTTCCAGGCCGGCATATTTACCGATGCCGTGGTCGATGTGGGTAATATAGTCTCCCGGTTTCAGCTCGCGCAGTTCCTTCAACGTAATGGCCTGCGACCGCTCGTATCCTTTCTTCCGTTTGTATTTGTAATAGCGGTCAAACACTTGATGGTCGGTATAGCATGCTACACCAAGGGCCAAATCGGCAAAGCCTTCGCGAAGGGCCGTGTGTATAGGTGTAAAGGAGACCGACTTGTCCATGTCGTCAAGGATGGTGATGAGCCGTTCAATCTGTCGGGGCGAATCGCTGAAAACACAATTCTCGATACCGGCCTTTTCATTCTCCTTGAAGTTGTGTATCAGCAGACTGAAGTCCTTATTGAACGAGGGCTGCGGGCGCTGGTCAAACACGATGGTATGATCCGCTTTGTACAGAAACTGCTTGCCGAATTCCACCACCGCGAAATCATGCAATATCGCTGAAAGGTTCTTGTCGTCGATGAAGTTATACTTCGGGTCTACCCATTCGGGGTTCTGCTGCTTATCCTCCTGTGGCAGGGCACGCCACAGCTCGGTAGCCTTCTTATAGCCCCGAGCAATGATGTCGAGCGTAAACTGCACATCCTCAAACCAGATCACCGCGTCGGCGGGAATGTACTCCAGCAGTGCAATGTTTCCTTCCGTCAGGAACTTGGCCTGCACGTTGGGTACGATGGTTACCGTGTGGATGTTGCTTACCGACAGTTGGCTTTCGATGTCGAACGTACGGATGCTTTCGATATCGTTGCCAAAAAACTCGATACGGTAAGGCAGGTCGTTAGAGAAGGAAAAGATATCCACTATACCCCCACGGATCGCATACTGCCCGGGCTCATAGACGAAATCTACCCGTTCAAACTCATATTCTTGCAAAAATTCATTGATGAAATCGATATCGAGGTTGGCCCGTTGGGTGATCTCGAGCGTATTTTTCTCCAGGTCGCTGCGGTTGATTACTTTTTCCGCCAGTGCCTCTGGGTAAGTCACCACCATCTTGGGTAGCTCGCTCGCATGGTTGAGTGTGCTCAGCGCTTCCGCCCGCTGCAACACGTGGGCACTATCGGTCTGGGTAAAGTCGAATGCCTTGCGGTAGGAGGCTGGGAAAAAGAGCACCTGCTTGTCAAGCAGCCCCTCCAAGTCGCTCAGGAAATAGGCAGCCTCCTCATGGGTGGGCATTACGAATACAAGTGGACGTTCTTGCAGTTGGTAGCATGCCACGGCCACCATCGCATCAGCCGACCCGATCAGTCCTTTGAGGTGAATGTTCGGGTTTTTGCCTTGCAAGGCCTTCGCCAGTGCCGTTACCGAGTTGCTCTGGCCAAATTTCGTTAAAATATCACTTATGCCCACTGTCGTAAAACGCGGACAAAGGTACGTAAAAAATAAGCGAAGCTCAACTATGTTTTGTCTTAGAAAGCGAGCAATGGTCGGTATCTTTCAGCTTATCGCACCAGCAATGAATACAAACTTATCGTTCGGACTAATACGAATAGACCACAAACTCCGCGAGGAATGCGATCCCTGAGGCTTGCATCCCGTCTAATATCGTCAGCCGCAGATACCTCAGGTCTTGGGGCTCGATGGGATATTCCTGATAGTTCGAATTTGCTGGATTAAACGACTGCTCACCAGTGAGATCATCCCAAGAAGTTCCATCTATGCTTCCTTCCAATTTGAACCTCGTCGGGCCGTTCGGGTTGTCGGTGCGCGGCGCCAATGCTACCTTGGTTACGTAGGTCAACGACAGCATATCGATGTCGATTACGTGGGGGAATGGATCCAACGCCGGATTGTATCTGGAGTGCCAAATGGTATTGAGGTCGCCATCCAGTAAAGCCGATGCCAAACCGGTATTTTCCTGCCCGTTATCCTGGGCGCTGGACGCACTAGCCACCCATCCCTTGGTATTTGCGGGTCGTGCTTCCAATTTCGGGGCGATCAAAAAGAGCGTTTTTCCGGAGGGCAGCAAGGCGTAGTCGGAGGCATCTATAATCGAAAGGGGTAACAAATAATCCTTGTCACTCTCGAACGCCTCCGGATAATAAGTTACCGAAATCAGCTCGGAAGAAACTTCGCCTTTCGGTATCCGAACATCCATTTTGTCGATGTTATACGCCTCAACAGGAAACCGCTCATAGGGTTCCAACCCATTAAGTTCCCGCACAATATTCAGGCTGTCAAAAGCTTCGACATCTTCTGTCAACTTCACCGCGATTTCGGTGCCGGGTAGGCCTAGGGCTCCGAAACTAACACCAAAAGTAAACACACGCTCATCCACATAAGGAAAAACAGTGAGGTCATGCATACCGTCAACGGCTTTCGCAATGTATACTTGGGCACCTGTCTTGTCATCAGTTAACTGTTCGTAAGGGGCTACTTTTTCTTCGCAGCCGGTCACGATCGACATCGTGATGCAACAGGCAACGATATGTATTATATTTTTTCTATGCATTTCGAATTGTTTTTAAACGATACGTACGTCAATATCAGTCCCTGATTGGTACAAGCTTAATATCCGGGAAATTGCACCAGTTGCTTGTTCCTATCCATTTCGTTTTGGCCATAGGGCATAAAATAGAAGCGCCGTTGCCACAGTGCGCGCCGTAATGCAACCACACGGGTATGGTAAGCCGGGTCAGACAGGTATGTGCCCGCATCCATATTCATCCCTTCAAACTCGCCGCCTTGGTTCGAGCCGGGCAGATCGGGTATTTTCCAGCGTCGCACGTCGAAGTAGCGGTGCCCTTCATAACACAATTCCAAACGTCGCTCCAGCCGGATAGCTTCCCGCAGTTCGGACTGCGAAAGGTCCGTGCCCAATGCAGATATTCCTCCGCGCGTGCGTACGGCATTCAAATACGTCAGTACGTCCGGATTTCCGGGGTCCGATTCATTGAGGGCCTCGGCGTAGTTGAGATACAGCTCAGCCAACCGGATAATCATGGCAGGGCGATCCACATTGATGCCGGGGTTTACACTAAATGTGGGGTGGATGTTTTTCCGGGCGGTATATCCTGTCTTCGGCCAATCGCGCGGCGCACCGTTCTTACCCGATGAACCGGTATTAAAAAATTCCACACGAGCATTGTTTTCTCCGGTTTTAGGCGTTACAGGGCTCACTGAGCCGTTGAAAGTCACATACGCATAAAATCGGGGTTCACGGTTAACGTACATCATATTGGTGCCGCTTACGTAGTAGGGAGTTCCTTCCGTGACGTAACTGTCTTCCTGATAGTCATCGCTGTCTTCGATGGAAGAACCATCAACCATGCGAAAATCATCGACCAGCGCCTGCAATACTGCGAGGCCGTTGTAAGCAGTGCCTTGTGTAGAACGAGGCGATGCATGGATCTCCCAGTTCCAGTTTGCGGCCGATGGCCTCAGCCAGATCCCCTCTGATGACCAACCATCCCAGAACAGGTTGCGCGACGACAAGTAGGCTGCCCGGAAGGGATCTGCATCCGACACCTTATATAAGTGTTTCCCGTTCGATTCGGCAATGTCGATGGCGGCCTTCGCCGCTTGGGCAGCCTGTGCCCAGCGCGAAGCATCGTACGATTGGTTGAACAACTGCGTTCCATCAAGGTTTCTGAAATCACCCAGTTCGGTGTTGCCGTTAAATAGCGGACTCGCATGGAAGAGCAGCACCTGCGACTCCACCGCTGCGACAATCTGCTGGTTGATGCGGCCAACCTGCGTTCCGTCTACCGTGCTGGTGCCTGAAAGATAATAGTCTGTGGGAAGGTCCTTTTTGGCTTCGGCCATTTCGCTCAAAATGAACGTCACGCAGTCATCCCAGGTACTGCGTGGAATCTGGAAATTATCTTCAGGACTTGATGACGTCGTAGGCATGATGACTACGGGCCCCATATTCTTCATCATTCGCCAATAATAGTAGGCCCGGAGAAAACGGGCTTCTGCCTTATACCAGGTAATCTGCTGGGCACCGTTTTCCAGCGCTAGGATTTCTTGGTTACGATCCACATTTTCTAGAAATATCGTCGCCAACCGGATCCGCTCATAATGTGCTTCGAATGCGAAAGAACCCCTTCCACCACTATTGATAGGTGGGTTCGTCCAGTTACTGGCATCCATTTCATCCGAGCTAAGCGAATAGGGCATACCATAGGGTTGGTCCCAGGGGTCGGGAATGTTGGTAAACAGCCCCGCCCACCAACGTTCGGTCTGACCACGGTTGGCAAAAATTTCATCGATGGATACGATATTATCCGGCTGCGTGTTAAAATAATCTTTATTGCACCCCGAGGGTAAGAGTAGTACTGTTATGCTACACAGTATCAACACGAGGTGCCTAACACCCGGTTTTTTCCACCCCGAGCAACTGCTGTATATTATGTTTCTTTCCATCATTTCTACTTGTCGATTTTGTTCAACCATTATTGGAAATTGACGCGTATACCTACGTTATAGGTGGTGATATTCGGATAGGCTACGCCACGGCCGTCGCCGAGTTCAGGATCCCAGAATTCCCAGGGAGAAAACGTCAGCAGATTAGTGCCGTTGGTGAAAATCCTAATCTGTTGGATAGCGAGTCGCTGCAAAAACGCGTTGTCCGTAAGTGTATAGCCAATTTCTGCTTGCTTGAGCCGTAAATAATCTGCCCGCTTTATCCACCATGTGCTCGTGTAGTAGTTGGTGGTTTGGTCCTGATTGGTCGACAATCTCGGGTAAAACGGACGTGGGTCGGGGTTGTCCGGCGTCCACCGGTCCAACACATACTTATACATATTACCGTAGGTAGCGCCCTGTGAGAATGGCGTGGTACCATAACCGCCGGCATAGTTGAAATCAACCTGGCCCACACCCTGGAAAAACAGGCTTACGTCGAACCCAGCAAATCCGCCACCGAAGCTTAGCCCGTATACCATACGAGGGATATCGCCGTAACCAATAGCAGTTTGGTCATCTCCGGTGATAAGCCCATCCCCGTTTAAATCTTTGTAGCGGATATCACCCACACGCACATCACCGGTTTGGCTGGCCGCATTTTCAATCTCCGACTCGCTCTGGAACAAGCCGGTAGCGATATAGCCGAAGCGTTGGCTGATGCGTTGGCCGATCCGGTCTAAGTAAGGATATCGCCACGGTGGGAGTCCGTCAAATACTGCCAAGTTTTGGTTGTAGTTAAAGGTACCCCTGAATGAAAAGAAGCTTTTTGGAGACCAGGATTTGTTGTAATCCAGTGTTACATCTATTCCCTTATTGTTGGTGATACCGATGTTGTTGTACGGGATGTTGCCTACGGTGAATCCCGAGGCGTAGGGAATAACGTAGTTGGGCAGTAATATATTCTCCCGTCTCTCCTTGAAGAGTTCGACAATCAGTTGTAGGTTATTTTGCAAGAAGTTGAGCTCTACACCCAGATTCTGCCGGTAAGATGTTTCCCAGCGTACATTTCCACCAATCCTCGACTCGTAGTAACCAGTATAGCCGCGGGTAGATCCAGGTACGCCAAATGTATAGCCGCCGCCCTCGCCGATGGTGGTGAGGTAGAGAAACCGCAGGTTCGGGTCGTCTACCGCCGCGTTGCCCGACAGGCCGTATGTATACCGCAATTTGAAATGCTGAATCACGTCGCTGACGGGTTCAAAAAAGCCTTCGTTAGATACGACCCACCCGATGCCGAAAGACGGAAAGAACCCGTAACGCTCGCTCGGTACGAAATTATCGGAACCCGAATACGAAAAATTGGCCTCAGCATAATAGCGGTCGTTGTAACCATAATTGGCTCGGCCCACGAAATTCCGTTGCCGGTAGGGGATTGCCGCAGTATACGTGCCCACCCTACTAGAAGCATCGCTGAAATCCGATTGATTGAACAAGAGCATGCCCGATACATCGTGCATACCGAACCGTGACGCGTAGTTGACTGCGCCCTCGGTGTAATAGCGCCGGTCACCGTATCTGGAGAGCCCGAAATTCAGTGCATTTGTGCCGGTTTCGGATATCTCGGTAATCAGCTCGTCATTTTCATCCCTACCCAGCGCCCAATACGTCTGCAACGTGCGCCCTCGGGTCAGATTGTTGTTGATGTTCACATCAAAGGCGAACATACCTGTTGCGCTCAATCCATCCACCAGCATATCCAGTTGTTGCGTTACACGGAGATTAGACCGCACCGTGTTGTCATACGAGTTGGTAATACCCGATTGAGTCAATGCCATATAGGGGCTTTGCAAGGTACCCTTTAACTGCGGCCACTGGCCATTTGAGTAACGTGGCGGGATGATGTGGGGTGCTGATGCAGTGGCTAAGTCGAAAATTGTATTGACGCCATACGACGGCCGATTTAAGTTGGTGATAAAGCCGTTCACCCCTAATTCCAATTTGGTTGTTTTGGTTACGTTAACATCGACGTTGCTCGTGAAGTTGAAGCGATCTAATCGCAGGGTAGAGTTATAGGTCTGCACATTGTCCCGTTTAAATTGGCCAACTTCGCCGAAGTAGCCGGCTGATATGTAATAGGTAGCATTCTCCGAACCTCCATTTACGTTGAGTGTAGCCCGGTTATTGCTTCCATATTTGTCGAAAAGGGTGTTGTACCAGTTTACATTGGGGTATAAATCCGGGTCCTCACCACTAGCGTGCTTTGCGATGATTTCGTCGCTATAATAAGCTGTGCGACCCCTCATTTCCAACCCTTCGTTGAATAGCTCCATAAAGGTGGGTCCATCGATGAAATTAGGTAAAAACGTAAACTCATTGACGGCTTGATTCAATTCGACATTGATTTGAGGTTTCCCTACCTTACCCTTCTTTGTATAGATTAGGATTACGCCGTTCGCACCGCGTGTACCGTATACCGCGGTAGCTGTAGCATCCTTCAAAACCGTGAAACTTTCAATGTCCTCGGGGTCTATGTTATTGATCGCTCTGTCCGGCACGCCGTCAACGACTAACAGGGGCCCTTGCGGGCTGGATGCAAACGTACCCACACCCCGGATGAATAAGCTTGCAGCGTCGCCCCCTGGACCACCTCCGCGTTGCGTAGCTACTACACCGGCCAGCCGTCCGGCAATAGCGGTAGTTAAATCCCGTACGGGTACTTTCAAATCCTTAGGCTTTACAGTGGCCTGTGCGCCGACCACACTTTGTTTTTTCTGCTGGCCAAATGCCACCACAACCACTTCCTCCAAGCCCATCTCATCAACCTTAAGCACCAAATCGATCACCTCGCTGGTTACTTCAATCTCCCGCGTCAAATAGCCGATATAACTAAACACAAGCGTCGAGCCCCGTTTTACTGTTAGAATGAACCGCCCGTTTGCATCGGTCTGTGTAGCTATTGATTGGTTATTCTTGAGGTTTACACTCACACCCTGAAGTTTGAATCCGGTCGAGTCGGAGACCGTTCCCCGCACCTCGATGTCATCTTGCTGCATATCGGGTGCTTCGCTCGTCGGCGGGGCCGCATTGGCCATAGTAGTAGCCGTTAATACAAAACAAACCACCCAACCAAAAAGAAGTAACTGTTTCATACTAGTTCGATATTTCATCATGTTAAATAGGTTATAACTAAACAAACTTTAAGGTAGGCCCATCTCACTATCCTATTGCAAACTGCAGCCATTTCTTACGTGCTAATTACTGTATCCTCTCACAGTCAGTTTTCCAGTTTAAAAACTTTCCTTTGGTTAAATCAGTAGCTGTTGAGAACAATTGTAGCGATAAATCCAGTCGGATGCAAGCCACTAGGAAACGCAATCGTTTGTGTAATTAACGCAATCGTTTGTGTAGTTTTTAGGGATTCCTCCAACCTTAAGTACACCGTGCTGGCTCGCACTTTACCATAAATTAAGGCCTCATGCTAACTAAAAGGATGTAAAAAATCGTTCGGAAATGACGGGCTAACTAAGATACTTCACGCCGCATTTCGGTTACCTGCGTATCTTCGATAAGAATGGCAATATGGGCGCGGGTGCCTTCTATCATCCCATCTGGCGCGATCCGGTTTTCGATATACCACTGGATATGGTCACGGTAGCTCTTGTTAAATAGGTCTATTCGCTTGTCGGTAATCCGATGCCCCATGCTTTTGTGTTCTTTAGGCTCCATAGCCGGCTCTCCCAGCCCCACCCCGTTATCCTCAACGGTAAGCTGGATGGCCGACCGGCCCGATGTGGCCACAATCCGGAGGTGCTTATACGCCCGTTTGGAGGGCGCCAGGCCATGGCAGATCGCGTTCTCTACAAAGGGTTGCAGCAACAGGGCGGGGATGACATCGCGGTGCTCCCATTCTTCCATTTCGTTGACAATATCGTACGTAAATTCACCATCAAAGCGGTTTTTTTCCAGCTTTAGGTATTGGTCGAGCAACATCAACTCATCGCATACACGGTGCACCGGCCGGTGCGAAATTTCCAGCACCCGGCGAATAAAGCGGCTGAAATGGACGAGGTAGTTGAGCGCGCGTTCATATTCTCGCTGCTCCACCAAAAAACGGATTGAGCCCAAGCAGTTGAACATGAAGTGCGGATTGATCTGCATCCGCGTAGCGATGATTTCGGCCTCCATGAGGTTCCGCTCATACAGCGCCTTCAGGTGGGCGTCTTTCTGCTGCTTAATCAATTCGTCCGACCGCATTTTCAACCGCCGCATGCGGAGCTTGAAAAACGTGAAACCAGCCACCACGGCCAGCAACCCTACCATCGCAAAGATGATTACGTTTCGGGTGTTCAGCTTGGCTTCTGTCAACTGCTTATCTTTGGTGAGTAACTCGATTTCAGCCTCCTTGCTCTCCAAATCATATTGCTGTTTGATCGCCGAAATTGCAACCTGTTGGTCGTGTAAGGCCAAGCTGTCTTTATACTGTTGGGCGATCCGGAAATAAACCAAGGCTTGCTTATTGTCACCTTGCTGCTCGTAGGTTGCTGATATCGCCGCCGCGCTGTGTTGCAGCATGGCATAGTGCTCCAGTTCCTTGCCGACCGCGTACGCTCGCACATAAGCCTCCAACGCTTGGTTCAGCTGGCCATTCTGCCGAAAAACGTCGCCAATACTACTCACCACGGTAGCCTGCCCAAGTACGTTGCCCAGCTCCTCATACAATGATAGTGAGCGCTCAAAATAAGCTTTCGCCATTTGCTGGTTTCCCCCTTCTGTCAGATAGCTGTTGCCAAAGGCTTCCAAAGTGATGGCAATGCCTTTCTTGTCGTCCATTTCCTCATTCAACCGCTGCAGCTCGGCGAGGTATTCGCGCGCACGCTGATGATTCCCAACCTCATCGTAATAGCTTCCTATCGAAAGATAATTCATCGCCTGCCCCAGCGTGTTGCCGGACGCCTTTGCAATTTCCAACGCCTGCCGCAGGTGTTCCAATGCCTCCTCCTGGCGCCCAGGTATGCTCATCAGCGCAATACCCAGTCCGTTGTTAGCGATTTCCCGGTTCTTGTTGTCCTGCTCTTTTTCGGCAATAGCCAATGCTTTCAGGTAATACGCAACCGATACATCGAAATTGCCGTTATGGCGAGCCGCCACCCCGGTGTTATTAGCAAAAATCATTTTACTCAGCGGCGGGATGCCGAGGTTTTCCGTGAGATCGAAAGCTTTCCGGTGTAGGGGCACCGCCTGTGCATAGTATTGATGGTAACGGTAGAGCAATCCGAGGTTGTCCAGCGCCCTAGCATAAAGATAGGTATCGCCCAGATCGACCGCGTGCTGCACTGCTCGGGTTGCCTCCACCATACAGCGATCGCCATGATGCGCTTGGCGGTGGTACAGCCGCGATAGCTCAAGTTGCGTCTTCACGTAAGCTGAGTCTATAGGCGCATTCGTCAACAGCCGTTCCAGGCTATCCAAGGGATCGGCCTGCACGGCGATCGGCAACGAAATGACGACACCCAAGATAATCATGGCCGTTTGTTTCAATAGGAGACTCAATGTCATAACTGGCACATTATAACAACGAAGTTACTGTTTTATTTTTTTGTTATTATCTTTTTATTGCTTCAAACAATCCAACAATCAGCCGCTTGCGCGAGGCACTTACTGGAATTTCCTTCCCATTCACCAGCACGATGTACCCGCCATCGTTGCGTACATATTTCCGCATATACTGCGGATTGATTAAATACGATTGATGGGTACGGATGAAGAGAAACTTTTCCATCACTTTTTCAAACTCCTTGAGCGTTTTGCTAATCAACAATGTCTTACCCGATTCGAAATGGATGTTGGTATAATTGTTCTCACTTTGGCAGTACAAAATGGTCTTTACGTCGATAAACTCAAAACCATCCAGGATGGGCACCGCCACCTTGTTGCCCAACAGACCATCCTTCTTGAGGCTGTCGAGCAAGGCGCTGATTTGATTGTTATCCTGTTCCAATTCGCGCCGCTCCCGCCAGCCCATCACCGCATCCATCAGCTCCCTTTCGTCTACGGGCTTTAGCAAGTAGTCCACCGCCCGTACTTTAAACGCCTGGATGGCATATTGACTGTAAGCCGTGGTAAAAATCACGTCGAAAGGCGGCTGCTCAAATTGATCCAATAATTCAAATCCGCTTATTCCGGGCATCTCTACATCCAAAAACAAGAGGTCAACCGCCGTTTCCTGCAAGGTCTTAATCGCTTCACGAGGTTTGGTACTGTGAAATACCACCTCAAAATCGGGGAATAGATGATTGATATGTAAAAGTAGGCTTTTCACACAATGCTGTTCATCATCTATTAGGGCAATCTTAAACATAGATTCTATTTCAAGTGGTGTCGGTAATCATTTAAACAATCAGGGGTATAGCAGGTTCTCGGCGGTCGAAGCTGCAGGCATCGATACGTATGATAAGCTCCACACGCGTACCGGATAGGTTCCCATTCACATCTGTCATCGGCTCGATGCGCCAGTTGATGTGGTCCGAAAAACTACTGTTATACAGCTCAATACGCTTATTTGTTATACTGTGCCCCATACTGGTATGGCCATCGACCGACGGCGCTTTTGGTACAAATCCCACCCCATTGTCTTCAATGACTATCACTATACCCGTGATATCCGATCGGGCGCTAATAGCGATGCGCTTGTATCGCCGCTCGCTGGGCAGCAAGCCATGCCAGATGGCATTTTCCACAAACGGTTGCAACAGCAGTGCAGGTATAGCTTTCCTATCAGCCCAATGCTCAACTTCATCGGTGATACGGTAGCTGAAGTCACCGTCAAAGCGATTTTCCTCCAGCTTGAGGAAATGCCCCAGCAGTTGCAACTCAGCCGCCACCGTAAGTACCGGCTCTTCGGAGGTTTCCAGCACGTTCCGGATAAACCGACTGAATGTAACCAAATACGCCATCGCTTTGGCATTTTCATTACTTTGAATCATGTATTTGATGGCCGTGAGGCTGTTAAACATAAAATGTGGATTCACCTGCATGCGTGTAGCGATCATTTCTGCTTCCATCACGCTCTTTTCGTACTGCGCTTTCAGTTTGTCGCGCTTCTGTGCTTCAATAAGGGCGGTGGCTTTCTTTCGCATCCGTCGTATCCGCACCTGAAAGAAAATCAGCCCCAGCAACAAAATCAGTAGTCCTGACATCAGGTAAATGATGAGCATACTGCTTCTCAACTGCGCTTTTTGAAGCAATTTATCCTTGGTGAGCAACTCGATTTCCGTCTCCTTACTTTCAAAATCATAACGGGTTTTAATGGCTGCGATTGCTGTTTCCTGTTCAATAAGGGCTAGGCTATCTTTATACAATTGGGCTACTTTGTAGTACTCCAGCGCGTCAACAGGATTGTGCTGGTCTTCGTAGATACGTGATATGATCTCGGCACTCTCCTTAATCAAGTGCTTGTTGTTTAACCGGACACCCACATCCATAGCCTGCCGAAAATACACCAGCGCCTGCGTCAATCGCTGGCTCCTAAAATGAATATCGCCAAGGCCATAAAGCACTTGGGCCACGCCAATTTCATTGCCCACTTTCTCAAAACGTTGCCGGGCCCGCTGGAGGTAGAACTGTGCCGCAGTCAGGTCACTGCCCTCCTTCAGGAAACTGTTACCGATAGCTTGGAAGGTAATGCCCATGCCGTTTTCATCGCCTAGGTCCCCGTTCAAGAGCTCCAGCTCACGAAAATATTTCCGGGCTTTCCCGTGCTGTCCTATCTCATCGTAATATCCGCCGATAGAGAGGTAATTCATCGCTTGCCCTAACGTGTTGCCTGCGTCTTTCGCAATCTGAAGGGCTCGATGCAGATAGGCCAGAGCTTCCTCGCTTTTACCCGGCAAACTCATTAATGCTATTCCGAGACCATTGGAGGCAATTTCCATATTCTTCTTGTCTCCAGCGCGTTCGGCAATAACTAAAGACTTCAGATAATAGTTCACCGCGATATCGTTGTCGCCATTATGACGTGCTGCCACCCCCGCATTATTGGCAAAAATCATCTTGCTCAACGAGGGCGTATCTTCATTTTCGATCAAATCAAATGCCTTCATGTGCAGCGGCAGGGCTTTCGCATAGTGCTGATGATAGCGGTAAAGCAGCCCTAGGTTGTCCATGCTCTTAGCATACAAGAGTATGTTATCGAGTGTTGCCGCCTTTTTCATAGCGGCTGCGGCTACACCGAGGCAATCGTCTTCATTGTGGCTGGTTCGGTGCCGCTGCCGCGACAGCTTAATCTGCAGTTCTACACGCACCGAGTCGTTTTGCTCGTGCTGCAGCAACCGTTGTAGACTATCCAACAAGCTATCCGACAGGGCACCCCGGTCGATTCCGGATGTTACACTCGTTATTAATATAAAGGACAAGGCTATATATTTCGTTACGTCCATAGTAGTTACGCGGCAAAAGGTGATTACTTTTGGGCTAAAGTGATTATAAATTCCGCTTTTGTTCCTGCCCGCCTGCCATCATTGAATTCGATCAATTTGAAATCAATTTTATCGTCGAAACTGTAATTGAATAACTTGATCCGCTCGTTGGTCAAAGAAATGCCCAACTGCTTGTCGGTTGTCTTCTTTTGGTCGCTATTTCCAGGTCCCGCCCCGTTATCGGTAATTGTGATGGCAAGCTGGTTGTCACCTGCTGTTACGACTACCGTAATTTCCTTGTTCTTCTTTGGGCTATTCATCAATCCGTGCCACACGGCATTTTCCACCGCAGGATGGAAGAGCATGGGCGGTACCATCACCCCCTGCAGCAGCGGGTTGTTTGCGCCGCTAATTGAATATGAAAAATCATTGTCGAACCTATTCTTTTCGAGCTTCAGGTACTTTTCGATAAGGCTCAGTTCCTCTTGGATGGGAATCACCTGTTTCCGGGAGTTTTCCAGCACCATGCGGATAAACCGGCTGAACACGACAAGATACTCGATCGCAATTTTGTTTTGGTCGCTTTGGATCAGATAAGTTATGGAGTTAAGGCAGTTAAACAGGAAGTGCGGATTGATCTGCAGCGTACGGGTCAGCATTTCCGATTTTGCCATTTCAATATCAAACTCTGCTTTCAGCCGCTTCTTCTCCTCTTTATTCAAGTTTTCTTGTGTCCGGATGATTTCCTCCTCTCGTGATTTCACTTTCTTTTCAAGCCGCTTATTCATCTCGCTTACCAACAAGCGGTTCTCATTGAGCTGCTCAATGTGCTTTGCTTGAGCCACCTGTTTTTCCTCGACCAAGTGGACGAACCGCTGTCCCAGTGCAAGCGCGAAGAAAAGCGTTTCCACAAGAATACCCGCTTCAAAATATGTAGGCGCCGTGGCGGCATAGAGTCCCGGCAGGGGCAAATCACTAAACGAGAACCGCACCGACGCTACAATCGAACCAATAAAATAGGCCAAGCTGCCCAGCACAAACGGGCCCTTTACGGGCGACTGGATATGTCTGATAATCCATATGATAAAATAGGTGCTCAACGAGAAGATAATCACGCGCACTGTCATAAAGATGTACGACGTATAGGCGATGATTATCGGGTATAACGCATAGTACGCAATCGCATAGACTACGCAGGCTACCGCCCATATATAAAAGGCCTGGGCCACACGCCGGCTTTGGTTGCCAATGTCAATTAGCTCTACCGTAAAGAAAATATACGCACTGAACGCCAGCAAGGTGATGGGCTCAATAATGCGCCTGTTGGCATAGAAATAATTACCAAATAGCTCACCGATCCAGGTGGAGGCTTTGATATTGATAAAACCATACACCAACGAACAAAGGAGGAACAAGGTATAAAAAAGGTAAATCCGTTCCCTGTTCTTGAAATACAGTATTGAAACAAAAAATATCAGCACGGCTACAGCGCCGCAAAAAAGCAATCCGGCAACGTCCGATTGATGTACGATGTCCGTGCGATGCGGTAATTCGGTCAATTCCCGCATGCTATCTTAGGTATACATCTGACCATATCCGTATTCGTCTAATCCGTAAAATCTATAAATATAGGCTTTAATAATATTTATGGAAGAGTCAGTTACCAAATCGCCCATTGCAGTGAGCATTCGGCCCTAATCAGCAAGTATCTAATTTCTGTACACTCCGCAATAACCCAGATTTGCCAATTCTAACCCGGACCTACACTTTTCTCCCTAATAGCTAGCATATACTCACCCACTATTGTCACAGGGGTTTATTTAGTGTCCTTTTGTATCGTAATTATATTAACTAAATTTTATTAACGCCATGAAAAAACTCGTATTCATTATCACATTCATCACCTGCACGTACTTCACGGCATCGGCACAAAAAGGCGGCATCCACATCGGCGCCGGCGTGGATATCGGCCTGCCTCTCGGAAACTTCGGCGAAGGCTACGGCATCGGCATCGGAGCATCGGCCAAGGGCTTGTACGGCATCAGCGACGCTGGCCAAATTACCCTTACGTTGGGCTTCCTGCGCTTCGGCATGAAAGACGACAGTGATTTAGTCTCTGGCTCTACGGCACTTATCCCGTTCCTACCCGGCTACCGCCATCGGTTTGGCAACCTTTATGCTGAAGGGCAACTGGGACTCACTGTCGTACGCACATCCATCAAATTTAAAGACGACGATTTCGGTATCGGTAATCTCGCAGGAAGCACATCCGCAACCCACCTCGGCTACGGCATTGGCGGCGGCTACCTAATGGGCAATTGGGACCTCGGCCTCCGTTTCCAAGGGGTATCCGGATCTGGTGGTAGCCTGGATTTCGTTGCAGCCAAAGTAGCGTACAACTTCCAGCTTAACTAATCGCCTGTAATCGCCTGCGTCCAATTGTTAAACATTTTCATATCATAAACTACTGATGAAACTCAACTATCTGATTACAACGTTACTGTTGCTGGCCATCACAGCCACCTCCTGCAAAAAAAACGACAGCGGTCCCGGCGACTTGCTTAAACCCGGCTCAATGAGCATGAACGTTAATGGTGACCGAAAAGAAGCGGGGTCGGCCTTTGTATTTACGGCGTACGAGCCCGAGAACGACTATTATCTCGTTGGAATTACAGGCTTTTTTACTGCCGAAGGATTCACCGATGACGAAGAGGCCGGCGACGCCTTCCACATTTACATGGGAATGACAGGCGCCCAATTCAATAGCCCCAAAGGCACCTACGATGTGGTTGCTGAAGAAAGCGATATGGAAGGACAGCCCACAGTCTATGCCCTTTATCAGGTTGGTATCGGTACCCAGGCGGGCAACACATACGGTATTGTCGATGCAGATAAAACAGTTGGCAAACTCACCATCACCGATTATGCCATCGGCAATCAAAACGGCATTCCAGGTATTTCCGGCAAAGGTTTTACGAAACTACAGGGTACCTTCAACATGACCCTAACTGGGGTGAAAAACGATGGCTCGGGGGGCGCCGGTGAAGTCGTGATTACCGATGGTAAATTCTCCGTACGGAACGGGTTCGGTTTTTAGGGAAAGGCAATGAAAGCATGGATCGCCCTGATTGCCCTGAGCTTGGCTGCGGCCCCCGCCGCCCAAGCTCAGGTGCTTAAAAAGTTGGGCAACAAAGTTGAAAAGAAGCTGAACGAACGGGTGGAGCGGAAGGTAGACCGCAGCATCGACAAAGTGCTGGATAAAGCCGACAAGGAAACGGACAAACCCCTCGACAATGCACTGAACCAGCCAGCAAGTACGAATAAGGCCCATAAGGAGGTTGCAAAGGAAGCTACCCGCGATGGGAACACAACTGTGGAAAGCGAGCCGGTACGGGAAGCATCGCCGGGAGAAGGATCGGTCATGCTGATGGCCGGGGGCAGCTGTGCCGATTTCATCTGGTTCCGTGAAGACGCCATGATAGAGTTTACCTATCATGATGCGAATGCTAAGCTCATTAACCAAACACGGATGACCGTCACCGAGGTCCAAACGACCGGCGAAGGGACAATTGCACTGGTCCGTTCATCCGGCGAAAGCGGCCACAGCTTCGACCTCAAAATGGTGTGTAGCGGTGGCAACCTCTATATGGATTTCGGTTCCCTCATGAAGCAGGCCCTAGCGCAGTCAGGCCAGGCGGGTATCGACACTTCGGCCTTTGAAAACACCGTAAAGACCACCGAAATCAGTTTCGATGACGCGTTTCTGGTCTTTCCGGACGCCTTTTATGCAGGCCAGTACCTGCCCGATGCGGAAGTCACCATCAAGACGAGCCCTGCACCACAGATGACCTTGGAAATCACCTCCACCCTTTCGGGAAGAAAAGTGGAAGCTAAAGAAACCATTCAGACCCCCGCGGGTCAATTCGAATGCATAAAAATCAGCGGCCGCCGCCATACCCGCATGAAAGTCATGGGAATGGACAAAGTGCTTGACGGTGGCACGGAATACCTCTGGTTTGCCCCCGGCATTGGTGTCATCAGGCAAGATACGTACGACGATAAAGATAAATTGCAAGGCAGTATGCTGTTGAGTGCCTTCAGGCGCTAAGCAGCTATTCACTCCTTTTAAACAAAAACCTCACAAGATCATGAAAAAAGTACACATTTTGTTCATTGCTACCGGCCTGCTGGCCGCCTGCTCAAAAGACGATTCCGGACCGACATGGAACGACAAGTTCGGCTCGTGTTTTCAAAACTTCGATTATCAATACGAAAAGATGTTGACAAAGGCCGATGTGAACAAACATATAACTATCGACGAAGCAAGCTACAAACTCGATGTCAGCAGCATAAAGGGCCAGTACGGAAACGCTACTTATTCGTGGAACAGCAACCGTCCCGATGTGGAAATGGAGTTATTGGGCCAGAAGTTTATGGTGCCCGACCAAAACCGGGTGGAGTTCACTCAGCTGCACTTTTATAACGCAAAGGAACTCGAACTGTATAGCCAGCAGTCTGTCATCGACCTATTCGACATCGAATACCGAGAGCTGTCCGATGCCGAGGTAAAGGAAATGCGCGAAAATCTGGAGCGCCAATATGCCGGTGATCCGGCAGGGCTGGAGCAAGCCAATAAGCTCTTGGATGCCAGACTGAACTTCAATTACAAACGGCTAGATCAACTGGGCGACCGGGCCTACTGGAGCTGGGGGCAATATGGTCTTGAGTTGAACGTACTAGCGGGTACGGCTTCTTTTTCGCTCCGAACCAAGCTCAGTGCCGAAGCAGCAACCACGCTCCCCATTACCGTTGCTCTTGCGAAAGAGATTCTGACGAAGTGCAATTAGGTACGTTGATTAAGATATCGGCAACACATAACCGCCGATATCGATAACCAGTGTAGGTTTCGCTAGCTGCATATCGGTAATCGCTTCATTTGTGACGTCGGTTCCAAAAAAATAAACGTGCGTCAATGCAGGCAACGCTTTCAGGTAGCCGACCCCCTTGTTTCCTACGGCGGTCGATGACAGGTTGAGGTATTGCAGTTGCTGGCATGCGACCAACGCTTTGAGGCCCTCGTCAGTCACAGCCGTGTGCTCCAAGTGTAGTTTCTGCAACGTGGCCAGTTCACCAATATGGATCATGCCCGCATCGGTAATCGCTGTACGGCCCAGTTGAAGCTGTATGACGTTTTCTTTGAGGCCAACCAATAATGCGGCATCGGCATCATGGAAGTCCGGTGCGTTGATTGCACTTACCATCACATAGTTGCTGCCCTGCGCAATCGGCATCACCTTAATGCCCCGCGCTGCAAGCTGTTGTACCGCATCCTGATTGAGCGGCGGCGCTTCAGGCATCGCTTGCTCGGCATTTCCCGCTTCCAACCCCGCCAATATGGCGGCAATTTCAACCGACTGCTCTACATCGGCAACATGGCCATCAAATGGTGCCCCATTTTCAATCCACCAACCAATTAAGGCAATTTCATTGGGTGTTATCGGCGTGCGGCCTTTCGGCGGCATGCGTTCCTCATCACCCGTGGGGAGCGTCAGCCGGCGATAGAGCTCACTTTCATCAAGCTCGCCGGGCACCACTACGGTGCCGCCGTCACCTCCGGTCAATAGGCTCGCCTGTTGATGCAATGCCAGCCCACCTTCTTGCTTGGTTGCTCCATGACAAGTTTGGCAACGCCGGGCCAAAATGGACTGGATTAATCCGTCATACACCGCCGCAGCCTGTACATTTTTAATCACAAATGGCTCCTCTTCTTGCTCCACACCGAGTAGTTTGCCGAGCGCGGGCGGCATCGCCTCGGTCAAATACCCCTTTCCGTGGGTCAGTGTTCCCCCGTAATGGCCGGTTACACACAGCAACACCATCAATATGCTGAAAATCAAAAGTCTCCCCTTTACCAACAACCGTACGCCAGCACGCAGTTCGGTACCCTTGCTGTAAAGCCACCACACAAGTACGCTCAGCAAAGCCACCGCAATACCGAACCATTGATGGAAATCCAATGTGCGGGTGTCATAGCCGCCATAGCTGGCAAGCAACAGCCCCAATACACTGGCCAACACGGCAGATATCGCCCCCACGAGCAGGGTAAAGGGTACGGCCGGGCGAAGTCCGGCGTACACCTCGCGCTTGGAAACCCAAGCGATAATAAACGACACCAACAGTATGCCTATGGGCAAGTGTACCAGTAACGGATGCCACCGACCAAAGAACAAGATCAGATCCCCTCCGTTTTCCATTATTGGTTATGCCTCGCTTTAAGCCGTTTAAACATGTACTTGTTTATCGGCCACCGATTGGCCACGGGGTGCTCTGTACAGCGCCTATCCCCGCTTTGCTGTTTTTTCTTCATCGTTCAGTAGGTCTCAATTAAACAATGGCGCTGATTAATTCTCCCTCCACATCGGTAAGCCGGAAGGGCCGTCCCTGAAACTCGTAAGTCATGCGCTCGTGGTCAAAGCCCATCAGATACAGCATGGTGGCATGGAGATCGTGTACCGACGTACGTCCACCGATGCCTGCAAAACCGATTTCATCCGTTTCACCATAGCTCACGCCGGGTTTTATTCCACCGCCCGCCAGCCAAACGGTATACGCGTCAGTGTGATGATCACGCCCGAGGAATGGCATATCTTTATCGTCGCGGTTTTCCTGCATAGGCGTGCGCCCAAACTCGCCTCCCCACACCACAAGCGTTTCGTCCAATAAGCCGCGCTGCTTCAGGTCAAGCAGCAGCGCCGTCATGGGCCGGTCTATTTCCTTGCATTTATCCCTAAAACCGATATCGATGGAGTCTCTGGCGTTGGTCCCGTGGCTATCCCAGCCCCAGTCGAACAACTGCACGAAGCGTACCCCTTGTTCCACCAGCTTCCGGGCCAGCAAGCAGTTGTTGGCAAACGACTCCTTTCCGGGCTGTGTGCCGTAGAGTTCGTGAATGTATTCGGGCTCGCTTTCGATGTCCATCACTTCGGGTACGGCCACCTGCATGTTAAAAGCCATTTCGTACTGTTCAATGCGTGCCAACGTTTCCGGGTCGCCATAGCTGTTGTATTCTTCCTGGTTCACGGCATTGATAGCATCAATAGTTTGTCTCTTCAAATCCCTGCCCATTCCATCCGGATCGCTGATATACAAAACGGGGTCGCCTTTCGATCGGCATTGTACCCCTTGATATACCGACGGCAAAAAACCGCTGCCCCACACGCTTTTCCCTGCATCGGGCGTTTTCCCGCCCGACGTCAGTACCACGAACCCCGGCAGGTTGCTGTTTTCCGTACCGAGACCGTAGGTTACCCACGACCCCATACTGGGCCGGCCCAAACGTGCGTGGCCGGTATGCATAAAAAGCTGGGCCGGTCCATGGTTGAACTGCTCGGTATGCATCGCTTTCAGGAAACTCACCTCATCTGCTACTTTACTGAAATGGGGCAGGTAATCAGAAATCCATGCGCCGCTCTGACCATGCTGTTTAAATAGCGCTTGCGGACCTAGCATCTTGGGTACTCCCCGTATGAAGGCGAATTTCTTGCCTGCCAGCAGGGATTCGGGGCACAGTTGGTTATGTAGTTTTTGGAGTTCCGGCTTGTAATCAAACAGTTCCAGCTGCGACGGCGCACCCGCCATGTGCAAATAGATGACGCGCTTTGCCTTGGCAGCGAAATGAGGCGCCCGCGGCGCCATCGGGTTCATCGAATCAAGCGCCATACCCACGGCCCGTTGGCCATCGGGTCGCGATGCACATCCACCCAACATATATCCCAGCGCCATACCGCCGATGCCGGCCACGCATTCCCGTAGGAAATGCCGCCGGGTTACCGACTGTAATTGATATTGCTGTGCTTCTTTCGCCAACTTATCGATATCCATAGCTATTATGATTTCGTTAAGAATTCATCCAAATTGATTAGGGCATTTGCCACTACTGAAAAAGCAGCCACGCGGACGTCGCCCTGCTCGGTCGCACGGAAATCACTGTTAAACTGTACCAATGCCTCGGCATGAGTCGAGTAGTAGGTGTATGCCTCGTCGTAAAGCTTGCGCAAAGCTTCCTTTTTCTCCTCGGCCAGATCCCGCTGCATAGCCAGCCGGTAGCCTAGCGTGATCCCGTTGTCGATTCCATCGTCAGCGACGGCAGCCATCCGCTTTCCTAGGTGGTACGCCGCTTCGAGGTATACGGGGTCGTTGAGTGTGGTCAATGCCTGTAACGGCGTATTGGTCCGTATCCGATCTACCACGCACACCTCGCGGCTAGACCCATCAAACGTAACGAACGACGGGTAGGGACTTGTACGCTTGATAAATGTGTATACCCCCCGACGATATTGATCTTCCCCCTCGCTTTTCCGCCAGGTTGCCCCACTGTACACGGTCATCCATACCCCTTCGGGTTGATGAGGCATGACGCTGGGACCGTACATCTTGTCGCTCAATAGCCCACTAACGGCCAGCGACTGATCGCGGATTTGCTCTGCTCCGAGGCGAAACCGCGGCCCCCGGGCATAATATTCATTCGCCGGGTCGGCTTCCATAGCCCCATCGGCAATCGTAGACGACTGCCGGTAGGTCTTCGCCATCACCATCTCCTTCAGAAGGTCCTTTATGTGCCAATCCATGCCGTGCATAAACTCCAGTGCCAACCAATCGAGCAGTTCGCGGTGTATGGGCGGTGTACTTTGGGTCCCCATATCACCCAACGGCTCCACGAGCCCGCGGCCGAACAGCTGTGCCCAGAGGCGGTTCACCACCGTACGGGCAGTGAGCGGGTTGTCCTTGCTCACTACCCATTGGGCAAACCCAAGCCGGTTGTTGGGGGCACCCTCGGGGAAATCGTTCAGCGCCTCGGGCACGGCCGGCTCCACTACGTCTCCGTGCACCATCCAGTTGCCTCGCTCGAAGACATGGGTTTTACGCATCATATCCGGGGGGTTCTCAACCATAATCGGTATTGCAGGTGGTTGGTGATTCAGCAACTGTATGAAATCGGCCACTTTTTCTTCATAAGCCGGATCTTCGGCCCCCGCCAACCGGGGTCGGAAGGCCATCCATTCGACCATCGCTACGGCCTGTTCACCCGAAATCGACGGGTTCCGGAACGTCAGATACAGATCGTGGATTCCTGTGATGGGCTGCATGGGAACCATAACGACTTGACTACCCTGTGTGGGCGGTATGGTAAAATCAACCAGCACCTGTCCGGTAGGATGATCTACACGTATCTCCATTCGCGCGTTTGGGGCCGCCCCAAAATAACTCAGGTAAAACGCGTCCTTCCCATCCAGCGTAATCGCTTTCATCCGGGCTGTGCCGCCACTACGCATAGCCAGCCATTTGGTGTCCGCCAACGCACCATTCTCCAACGAGTCGCAATAATGCGCATGGTATTTCGGTTCCAGCGTAGTAAGAAACAGGTCGGCCGATGCCAACTGTTCGGGCGTGGCATATTGTGCCAACCACGTTTCGATACTGTCTATCCGTCGTTGCTCTGCGGCACCGTATAGCCGTAGCTTCGGGTGCTCGCCGAAGGTGTCTTCGTCGCGCGTGTTATTAAAAAAAGCATACGACTTATAGTATTCTTCAAATTTGATGGGGTCGTAGGTGTGGCTATGGCACTGCACACACTCAAACGTGGTACTCATCCACACCTGGTAGGTGGTGTTAACCCGGTCTACTACGGCCGCCACGCGAAATTCCTCGTCGTCCGTGCCCCCCTCATCGTTATTCATCGTATTGCGATGGAAAGCGGTTGCAATCAGCTGATCTTTGGTCGGTTCCGGCAATAAATCGCCAGCAAGTTGTTCAATGGTGAATTGGTCAAACGGCATATTAGTATTGAAGGCCTTGATCACCCAATCGCGATAGGCCCACATCTCACGCCCATTGTCTTTCTCATAGCCCTTGGTATCGGCGTACCTTGCCAAGTCCAACCACCATGCCGCCCACCGCTCACCAAAATGCGGGGATGCGAGCAGGCTATCCACGCGGAGTTCGTATGCATTTTTGCGAGCATCGCCGACGAAAGCTTCCACCTGTTCCGGTGTAGGCGGCAGGCCTGTGATGTCGAGGTGCAAGCGCCGCAACAACGTTTCCCTTTCTGCTTCAGGCGAAAAGCCGATACCTCTTTCGTTGTGTTTCTCCTTGATAAAGTAATCAATGTTGCTAGGGAATCGGCTTCCACCACCGCCCAATAGACCCCCGAATGAAAAACGGGGCTTGGGTACGGGTACCGATTCGGGCAGGTCATACGCCCAATGCGCCCCCCATTCCGCCCCTTCGTTCACCCACCGTGTCAACACATCGATTTCCTCTTCACTAAGTGGCGGCGCATTGTAAGGCATCCGAAGTTCCGGATCATCTTCATTAAGCCGCTTAATAAAATTGCTATGGGCCGCATCGCCCCGCTTGATGGCCGGTTCTCCGGATTCCGTTGAGGCGAAAGCCTCCTCCTCGAATAGCAGACTGAAGCCGCTATTTTTCTTTACACCGCCGTGGCAACTGATACAATGCTTGTTGAGGATAGGTTTCACGTCTGCACTGAAATCAACCCGCTTTTCGCGCCGCAAGCTAAAGAACCCGATAAGCAGTATGGCTGTGCCGATTACGCTATATACACCTATTTTTTTCAACATCTCGCGATTCTTTCCGTTTACTGGTTAGCACCGTTAGTCCGTTGATGAACTGATCGTATTTTCTTTCAACGACAGGGCAAACCCAAAGCTACACAATAATCGGCATGCTACGAGCCTTTTGCCCATATTTTTGGTTGGAATTTTTCCTCAACACCACCAACTGCCCGCATAGGCAGCTGCGATTAAGCCGACACCAATCACTCGCATCATGTTCGCTCCTACAATTCTCCGATTTAAAAATTAAGGAGATTGCGTTCAAACTGGGTTATTATGATGCGTTCCACTTTTCGAAGTCGTTTGTGCATGAAATGGGGATTAGTCCGCGGGAATATCGGACGCGTTACAAGTAGTGGAAACGGCCCTCATCATCAAAGCCGGCACCGCCGGCTCTGGTTATAGCAAGGCTACATCGAGAAAAAACGTAAGGCCGCCAATATCCCCTACTCCACCGTAACCGATTTCGCGAGGTTCCGTGGCTTATCCACGTCTAGGCCACGCGCCACGCCGATATAATACGACAACAGTTGCAAGGGAATAACCGAAAGGAGCGGTGCAATCACTTCGTGTGCTTGGGGCACCACCATCACCGCCTGGGCAAGGCCGGCCACCGAATTATCACCTTCGGATACCACCGCCAGCACATTGCCTTTTCGCGCGTGGATTTCCTGAATGTTGCTTACAATTTTCTCGTGGTAGGCATCCCGCGTAGCCACAAAGACCACCGGCAATTGGTCATCTACCAGGGCAATGGGACCATGTTTCATCTCAGCCGCCGGATATCCCTCTGCATGGATATACGAAATTTCTTTCAGCTTCAACGCCCCTTCCAGCGCGATGGGGAAGTTATAACCCCGACCCAAAAACAGGAAGCTTTGTGCGTATTGGTACCGTTCAGCGATCTCTTTGATGTTTTCCAACTGATGCTCGATGATCCACTCCACCTTGGCAGGCACTGCATCCAGTTCTTTCAGCAGCGTATGAAATAACTCGCTTGAAATGGTACCGCGAATTTCAGCCAACTTAAGTGCAATCAACTGCAATACGGCAAGCTGCGCAGTGAAGGCTTTGGTGCTGGCTACACCAATTTCAGGCCCGGCGTGAGTATATGCACCCGCATCGGTGATCCGGGCGATAGATGAGCCCACCACGTTGACGATGCCAAAGATGGTGGCCCCCTGTTGTTTGGCATTTTCGAGCGCCACAAGGGTATCGGCCGTTTCGCCGCTTTGCGATATCGCGAAGATTACATCGTTAGCCGATACCACCGGGTTGCGGTAGCGGAACTCCGAGGCATACTCCACTTCCACGTTCAGTCGACAGAGCTCTTCGATGAGATATTCACCCACTAAGCCCGCATGCCAGCTGGTACCGCAAGACACGATGACAATGCGGTTGGCAGCACGCAGCTTATCCGCAATCTTGTCCAACCCACTCAGCGTGATTTTCCCGTCTTCAGCATTAAGCCTGCCGCGCAGCGAATCTCGTATTGTCTTTGGCTGTTCATGAATTTCCTTCAGCATAAAATGCTCGAAGTTACCTTTTTCAATCGCTGCCAGTTCGAGATCCAGCTTCTGTACAAAAGGCGTGATGCGCTCATTACCCAAATTTTTCAGAATCAATTCATCGGGCCGAACAATGGCGAGTTCGTAATCATTGATATATACCACCTCTTTGGTATAGGCTAACATGGGCGAGGCGTCCGAGCCCAGAAAATGTTCGTCTTTACCCACACCAATCACGAGTGGACTTCCCTTACGGGCAGCAATAATCGTGTCGGGGTGGTCGGTTTCGATGAGCAAGATCACATAAGCACCCGATACTCTTTTCAGCGCTATCCGAACCGCCTCTTCCAGCGAACATTCGTTGTTTAGCTTGATGTCTTCAATAAAATTGAGCAGCACTTCCGAGTCGGTATCACTATGGAATGTATAACCTTTTTTGAGCAACTCGTCTTTGAGCTGTGCATAATTTTCGATGATACCGTTGTGGATCATCGCAATTTTACCCGATTTGGAGAGGTGTGGGTGCGCATTCCGGTCCGACGGCTCGCCGTGCGTAGCCCAGCGGGTGTGACCAATGCCAGTGGTGGATAGGGCGGGTGTTGTGCCGGCAAATTCTTCCAATGCCGCCACCATCCCCTGCTTCTTATATATCGCGAGGTGGTTACCGGTATGCAGCGCCACGCCTGCGCTGTCATAACCCCGGTATTCCAATTTTTTCAATCCGTTAATCAGAATGGGATAGGCTTGATTCCGGCCGGTATAGCCAACGATTCCACACATAGTGCTTATTTAGTTAACGTTTTTCAATAAATCAACGCGAGCAAAAATAGCATTTTTATCTTTAATCAATCGGTTGCGTTGAATTATTTGGATGCAATTTCGGTTCTTGCTAGCGAATTTCATGGGGGGCGAGGAGCGGATTAAAACGCTCAACGGCTAAACCAATAGTTTACTTTCACCATGAATGCATTGGTGGCCGGGAGGCCAAGCATTCGATCGAGGTTACTTTCCCACCCTGGTTGGTATATGTTATCTTGATTAGACCGATTGTGCTGCCACACCAGGTAAAGCGTTGAACCCGGAAGGTACTCCCAGCGAGCCACTAGATTAGAGCGGAGTTCGTTGAAACTAAAATCTGGATTATCGAAAGCCAGCTGACCATCGGCTAGGGGTCGAAACCGTTCGGCATATATGGGCGACCGTGTATCTGCCGCCAATTTAAAGTCATTGTATTTCGCTACGGAGGTAAACGGTGACCCGTAATATTGGATGGAAACATCCGGGGTGACGTTGATCTGCATATTTAATGTTAGGCCGTAGGTCTGTTGCTTCATCAGGCCCATTACATACGTTATCTCGCCATCTGAATCCGTCGACGGAATGCTACTTACATACTGCAGGTTGTCTTTATTCCAAGCATAATCGAATTGTCCGGCCAAGCGCATGTGATTCCCGATACGGAAAATGACCCCCGGATGTATCTGATTATAGCCAGTCTCTTCGGCAAGGTAATGCCTGCCGTCATAAACTAGCTTGTACACCACGCGCTTCGCGCGGTCTGTACTAAGACTCACATTGGTTTCGAAGTTCGCATTATACCGCAAATCCGGTCCGCCCCGCAGTCGGCGGCTATCCACCGTGTTCCAACTAAAGGTTTCTTTCACGTCCATTTCGATGCGGTGGGCAATGCTCAGGCTCCGCCAACGCAGCGCCACGTCATTATTGATCGCGTCGCCGCCATAATTCCAAATATTCTTCTGTGTCAGGTTGATCCCTGCAAACCGGAACGGTCCCCAAGGATCCGTTTTCCGGAAGGCAATTTCCGTTTCGTTCAGCTTATAGTCCGATTGCTTCATGTACCCGACATCGTTGAGGTCAAACCCCGGCGACGACCAGCTGAATAGCTGGGAGAAATTCCATTGTGCATTTCCTTTTTTCCCAACCTTTACATAACCGCCCGTTCCTTGCATCGAGCGGCTGCCGGAGTTGAGGTCCAGGTAGCCGGCCCCGGATTCTCTATGAAAATAATGAACGGCATTTGTTTTTGTTTTAAATAGGGCCGCCGGAGAACCATGCAAGGTGCTGACCATGCCCTTTGCATCGATATAGTAAAGACGGTTTACGAAGTAGTGAGTGATATCCACTCCTGCGGTGAATGCGTTTCCTACCAACTCTTCATGCAGGTGTTCTTTGGTGAGATGCCTGTTTACGGCGGTAATCATACCACCCAATAGCGTATTGCCATCCCAGTTTTTCTGTATTCGTGCAACGGTATAATTGGTCAGCGGTTCGGTTACTTCCCTGTCGTACACGCCATTGCGAGATACTTTAGATGAGGTTTGGGCAGTAACACTCTCCAACAGCCCTACCGTGAGTCCTTTTCGGTTTGTTCCCGTCAATTTCAATGCGCCGATAATCGGAATAAACGTAGGGGTACTGGCAAAGTGCTCCATTTGGTCTATGTTGCGGGGCTGATACGATGGCATCGCGCCAATTCGGCGAGAATAGAACATCATCCCGTCGTTGTTGTTTCCGAACTCCAAAATATGCTTGCCCTCCAAAAAGAACGGTCGTTTTTCATCGTAAAACACTTCATAGGCAGACAGGTTCATTACCGAAGGATCGACCTCCACTTGACCATAGTCGGGGTTGAAAGTTAGGTCCAACGTAAAGTCCTGAAGCGCAACTTTTGCGTCAAGCCCGGCACTGGCCCGCCACTGGCTCCCTTGCTGGAATGGGCTATGGGGTATGCGGGGCTCAACGCTAAGCTTACCCATCGCATAAGGCGCGAACTCCACTCCCCTAGGCTTGGGTAAATCGGTCATGCCATGCATTTCGCCAAAAGAAAAGACGTGACCGTTGTTTTTGATGGGAATCAGACTCCAATTCTGAACTTCATTGTTCCGCCGTATAATCCGCCTTACGTGTAATCCCCAAATGCCATCCATATCTTTTTGGTTATACCTCAACTGGCTGAACGGGATGCGTAATTCAGCTGTCCAACTCGAATCCGGTAGGTTGATGTGTGTGCGCCCTTCCCACACCGCATTCCAGCTAAGGTTTACGGAAAGTTTGTCGGTTACCGTCAGGTCTGTTTTATTTCCGCCAAGGTTGATGTTAAATTCCGGTGCCACTCGGTAATCGTGGTAGGTATCGAAAGCGATACTAATTAGGTCGCCGTTGCTGTTGTCGTCCCGATTGCCTATAAATGCGTTCATCGTTTCAGGATGTACATCCTTACAGTATACGCCAACGTAAATATACCGGTCGTCGTAGAAAATCTTCATGCGGGTCCATGAATCCGTGTGTACTCGTTCGAACGGGATAACCTGTGAAAATTTCTCCGACCATACTCCGGTGTGCTGCCAGACCCCTTCGTCGAGTTTCCCATCGATTTCTAAGCGCGCTGTATCGAGCTTGGTGATAGGATATATCCGTTTATATGCGTCTTCAAAAGTAACAACAGCGGTTCTTTCTTCTTGCGCCCGGCATAATACACCAACGAAAAGAAGGAGTACCACAGCAAGGAATCTCATCATGTGTTTTTTAATTACCAGAATTTATGCTGGGCCAAAAGTATAAAGAAACCCGACAATTGTGGGTATCTCAAACCAAATCAAAGGCCATTGCAAACCGGAGTAGTTCGGCAAACGTCCGGCATTCGATTTTGCGGATGATGTTCCTGCGGTGCGTCGATACGGTATGCAGCGCGATGAATAGCATATCGGCAATCTCTGCAGACGAATGTCCATTTGCGAGAAGGGCGATAATCTGCTTTTCGCGCGATGTCAGTTCGGAAAATTTCCGATAATGCTTACGGATATAAGAATCCTGGTCAAGCGTCTTGGTCACACGAGCTATCACATTGCCCATGCCGACAACCGGCGAAGACAATAGTACGAGTTTGTTATTCTCCCCATTATTGGCCCTGCCGAGTTGGATCAGTTTACAAACGGTGTAAAACCAGGTATAGTCACTATCGCCATCTAGTTTTACGCGCTGGAAAAAATTGTATTGTTGGTCAAAATCACCTTTTGCCAAGTAGTTGCCCATCCCCAGGAATATAGGCATCAATTCTTCCGGGTCGAAAAATTTTTCGTAATAACTTTCACCCATTGCATTGACTTCGGCTAAGGAAGTACCCAAACGCTCAAGCCCCCAATTATTCATATAGGAGCAGCCGATGGGCTGGAAACCATCAAGGTCCTGCAGCATCACCGATGCCGGAGCGATCTCGCCGAAGTCTGGTACGTGCATCTCGCCCCGTTTTAGGCTCTTGGAAAGTCCGTGAAGCTGTAAATCTAATTGGTCGCTCATAGGTTGCGCAATGTTAACTCACCGTGCGAAGATAATGTTAAATCTGAAACATCAAAATACCCTGCACTAAGTATTTACAAGCATACAGGTTAGCAATATCTTTGCTCGCGTGCAGTTGGCAACTTTTCGACCATGCGGCACAATCGGTATCCCTTGTATGAACGTAAATGCTTACACAGTTCGCAACAGCGACTTCACAGAGAAAATAGATGTAGTTTGTCCCAAATGCGGGCACCAAGCCACGGTTGTCGGCGCACGTATGGACGCTTCGGTTGCACAATATGAAGAACATGTACATTTTTCATGCGCAACGTGTGGTTACGCTGTGAAGTACGGCAACACACCGAAACTTACGGCGTTTGTGAACAGCAAAGGCCGGGCAGTACGCGGACGCATGCTGTTGTTGAATACCACCTGTGATCCCTTTTTCGGCTTCCGTTTATGGTACGTTATCGAGACGCCCCACGGCACCTTATGGGCTTATAATCTCGCGCACCTTACCGTGATTGAACAATATATCGCCGACTGCAAACGCGAGCAGAATGGCTTACCACTTAAAAACCATAGCCTGGCCAATCGCTTGCCGCAATGGGCTAAGGACACCAATCACCAGGAGCTGTTGTTGAAATTAATCCAGCGATTTCGATCAATGTACAACAATCAGTAAACAGTTTCCTTTCATTTCGTTTTTTAAAATCCCGCTGATGGTTGGTCAACCTTTTTATTAAAAAAGCGGCCGACATTTCACCATCGTCATCCCGGCAGTCAGGACGGTGCGGGTTGCCTTTTTTTGACGATTGCCTACTTTTGGCTTACACGAGAATCGCATCTCACAAATTACCGTTTATGACCTGCCATTATGGAAAAGGAAAGATTAATATATAAAACCGCAATAGGTAGCATTAGCCTGTACTGCGCTTGCATGTTACCATTGGCGTGCGGAAACCCTAGCAACGAGGCATCGGACAAATTCGCCGACCACGTAAGGACCACAGCGTTTCAGACACCGGAAGCGGAGATGGCAGGATTCAAGCTTCCGCCCGGTTTTGAAATAACCTTGTTTGCCTCGGAACCGGATATCACTAAACCAATCAACATGGAGTTCGATGACCAGGGACGTCTGTGGGTCACACAGTCATCGGAATACCCAGTTGCTGCGGGCCCTGGTGCCGGAAAAGATCGCATTACCATTTTGGAAGACAGCGATGGCGACGGAAAAGCGGACGTATTCACGCATTTCGATGATAGCCTAAATATTCCTATCGGTATCATGCCCGTTGCCGATGGGGCGGTGGGGTTCAGCATCCCCAATATCTACCGCTTTTGGGATCATGACCATGATGGCGTCGCCGAAAAAAAAGACATACTGGTGGGGCCATTCGGATTTAATGATACCCATGGCATGGTCAATAATTTCATTCGCGGGTATGACGGATGGATCCATGCCTGCCATGGTTTCACCAATATTTCCACCATTGCCGGCACCGATGGCGACTCCATCAGAATGGTCTCAGGCAATACGTTCCGTTTCCGCTTGGATGGCAGCCGCGCGGAACAAACCACCAATGGGCGTATCAACCCGTTTGGTTCGGCGTTGGATGAACGGGGCTATCTGTATTCCGTAGATTGCCACAGCAAACCCATATTTCAGCTGGTGCCAGGCGGCGACTACCCGCAATGGGGACGTAAAGACCCGGCCATTGGCTATGCGCCCGAAATGATGAGTTACGAGCTGGGCTCCACAGCGCTTTCGGGGTTGGTTTACTATACCGACCAACAGTTCCCGCAGGCTTATCGGAACAGTTTCTTCACGGGCGACGTGGTAACCTGTCGCATCGACCGCAATACGGTGACCTATCAGGGTACGACGCCCATCGCACAAAAGGAAGAGCCATTTCTAACCAGCGAAGACCCTTGGTTTCGTCCGGTGGATATCAAAACCGGGCCGGATGGATCGTTATATGTGGCCGATTTTTATAATCGCATCATCGGCCACTACGAAGTAGCGCTGGATCACCCCGGACGTGACCGGCTAAGCGGCCGCATATGGAAGATTACTTATACAGGCAAGGATAAGGGTACCGTCCCGGTTAAGAACTGGGCTACGGCGGATGTAAGCGAATTGATTGCGGCGCTTGACCATCCGCATCTGTCCGTACGGTTAAAGGTGGCAGACCGACTCGTTGAAGTTGTTAAAGATCAAGCTGTGGAGCCCGCGCTTGATCGGGTATCGGCTACAGATTCGGCACCTACAGGTTATATCCATGCCCTATGGGTATTGCACCGCCTGAAGCGTTTGCCCGAACATACACTTAAGGAGGCCTTGCAACATGACGACGGTATAGTCCGTCAGCACGCGTTGCGCATATTGGCTGAATCGGAAGCACTTACCGACGCACAGCAGCACCGCGTATTGGCTGCACTTACTGATCGTGATCCGTTTATCCAGCGCACCGCTGCAGAAGTGCTCAGCCGCTTTCCCGATGTTACGCATGTAGACCCCTTACTCGCGTTGCATACCAACTGCCCTGCCGAAGATTCACACTTGAAATACACGGCGCTATTGGCTATCCGCAACAACCTGCGGGGAATAGGGGTAGCCGAGCAGGTTGTCGGGATGCAATGGGACGAGACCAAACGAGCTACCATTGCATTGGCAATGCGCGATGTGGAATCGCCAGCGGCAGCTACGTTTGTACTCGATTACCTGCTTCACCACGATATGCCACTTGACGCGCTGCAAAAAAACTTGGCGTTTGTGGGGCGGTATGCGCAGGCCGCACAGTTGGCACAGGTGGTGCCCATTATCACTGAAAAATTTGCCAATGATAAGCAGGCACAGCTTTCACTATTCCTGAACATACAGGAAGGAATTGCCCAGCGAGGCATGGCTACTGTCCCGGCACTCCGGGCATGGGGCGCTCAACTTTCCCATCATTTCCTGAATAATGTTCCCATCGAAGACGATGTTTGGCGGAGCAAACCGCTGGACAGCCGACCAGATGACTTGAGCCCCTGGGCGGTGTCTGATGAATTCCTAACGAATGTTGCACCCGCTTTCCGGATCTACCTGAGCGAGCGCAATGGCTACAAGCCTCGGGCCACACTCTACACAAAGCCCTTCAAGCTACCTGCCGAACTGCACATGAACGTATTTGATAACGATGTGCACAACACGGAGGAAAAAGTCGGCACTTCGAAAAACGTGGTGCGCATACGGCTGGCTGATGGCCATCGGTTGGTTGCCGAGTACCGGATGGAACAGCCGGCGCACACGAAAATGGAATTCGCGGATCTCATTAAATCAACTACACTGGATTTGCGTGCACAGGAAGGGAAGATGGGATATATCGAAGTGGTGGATAGCTCGGAAACCGGCTCTATCGGCATCGGGAAATTAGAACCTGCTGTGGTAGAAATGCCACCATATACCCCATCGGATATCGACTTACAACGGCAACGGGCAGCCGACATTGCCGGCAGTTTGAAAATAGAGGAATTGCGGGGCAGCTTGGTCGAAATATTCCGAACGCCGTGGGTAAATCCTGATACGCGGCTGGCAGCAGCCCATGCGCTGGCCAACATGCCGGAAAAAGACGATGCCAAACTGCTTGGTAACGTTTTCTTGGATAAAGCCGAACCTGCGCTGCTGCGGGAGCGGCTGGCACCTACCTTAGCGCAGCTGCCCGGAACACAAGCGCTACAATTTCTTGCACAGGGCATGGAAGGCAGCGCTCGACCAGTCCAACTGGCAGCAACCACGGCATTGGCCGCATCGCCTGCGGGTATCGATTTGTTGCTGCAGTCCATAGCAGCTGGCCACGCCCCTGCCGACCTGCTCGCTGAATTCAAGGTGAAAGAACTGTTGGATGCAAAGGCCCAGGCCAACCAGCATACGCGAATCAAGCAGGTACTGGCTCAGGGGAAAGATGAGCGGGAAACACGAAAGCAATTGATCGAGGACCGGATTGCACGTTTCGAAGCAACAGGGCAAAGAGTGGAAAATGGACACGCTTTATTTGAGACACACTGTGCCATCTGCCACCAAATAGGAGGCACTGGCAGTCTAATCGGACCGCAACTTGACGGAATCGGCAATTGGGGCGTACAGGCGCTCACGGAAAAGATACTGGATCCCAACCGGAATATTTCAGAATCATTCCGCACCTATAACATCACCCTTGCCAACGGGAAGCAACAATCGGGATTGTACCGCCGGACCGAAGGTGAGGTGATGGTTTTTGCAGACATCAGCGGAAAGGAATTTAAAATTGCAAAAAAAGACATGGCTTCGTATACACCTTCGCCCTACACATTGATGCCGGATCAATTCAGGCATACCCTTTCGGAAGAGGACTTCGGTGCGCTTTTAGAATATTTACTGCAAGTCAAATAACCGTATTGGTATCCGCATTGCATACTTGTGATGATGCATAGCTTACGAAAATGATATTGCGGTGATACACGTTTCATATCCTGCACCGTATTTTTGCGCCCATATGGAAAGTCTTCTCGGGAAAGACAGCCTGCACAACTGGCTGATTCGCTATAGCTTTTTCTTTTTAGGATTGGTGTGTTTCGGGCTGGGGGTCGCCATTTCCGTAAAAATGCAGCATCTGGGCCTACATCCTTGGGACGTGCTGAATATTGCGCTTTTTGAGCGTTTCGGACTCTCGATAGGCACTTGGACAGTTATCATTGGTTTTATATTAATAACGGTCTCTCTGTTTGTAAGTCGCAAGTACGTCAACCTCGGGACCTTTCTGAACGCCTTGCTTATAGGACCCATTCTAGACTTCTTTCTTTGGTTGGATATTTTGCCTGCACCCACTTTCACCTGGACAGATTACCTGTGGCTACTGGTAGGAATCGTGATTGTAGGTACCGGAGGTGGCCTATACGTATCGGGCGGAATAGGTGCTGGACCCCGCGACGGCTTTATGCTTTCTATGGCGAAGCGAACAGGCCTTTCGGTCAGCCGGGCGCGCATTATCGTCGAATGTTTCGTGTTGCTCGTGGGATACCTGCTGGGAGGGCCCGTATTCTTCGTTACCTTTCTTTACACATTTATCATGAGTCCTGTTTTTCAGTTCTCACTGAAGTTCTTTACGCAGCTTAAGAACGAGCTTTGTGACCCTTTTCCTAGCGGCTAGCGTGTGAGCCCTACTCCGCAAATGTCCAGCAAGCAATCGTTATGGAATAACCGATCTGTGGACTAGTAAGTGGCTAACGCGCGCTCATTTCCGATTTCTTTGAGTATGCGTTTAAGTCCATCGATTTCTTCAGACAGTCCTTTTTCAGCGTCTACATTCGTGTCATGGTTGATAATACCAATTGGCCCGCGGTAGTTACTTTTCCACACTTGCTTAATCATCTCCTTTTCCAAATCGCCTTGGCCGGTCCGGAAAAAACGGTCGGTAATACCTGCTTTCAGCCCTGCGATATTCAACGCAAAAAGGTGGGGTACTATTTTAGGGAAGAACGTCGAAAACCGATCATGGTGCATACGGGCATGATGGAAGTTATAAACAATGCCCACGTTTTTACGATTTACTTCTTCAATGATTTCAAGTTGGTTCTCCGGTTCACCAAACCAACCGCCGTGGTTGTAAAGCGCCACCTGGCAGTCAAGTTCCTTGGCCCGGTCCGCGATGTATGCAATGGGTTTACTCATTGCCATCACTTTATCCCTTTGACTAAAGTCACTGAAACCTGGCCACTCGCCCATCAACAGCCAAATCTGTGTCGAAACCTTATTTCGTTCCAAAAAATCGAATATTTCCCGGATGTACCGATCATCCTGGGGGTTATCGCCAGACATCATCCAAAAAGCGGTTAATTCGATGCCGTGTTTATTCAGTGCGTGCCATTCCTCATCAAACGTGGGGATGTGCTCTTCCCGCCAGTCGTAGGCCAGTTTGGTGATACCAAGGTCGGACAGCATTTGTGCCCGCTCTTTAGGCCCACGCTGTTTCGCATCAAAGGGAACAACACACCAAGCAACGAGGTTCTGTTTAACAAATACATCCTTAACTGTTTTATTTTTCAGTACGTCGCAGCCAGCGAGCAATGTTAAGGCGGCAACCACCACAGCAATCATTAATCGGCTCATTTCACTTCGTATTATAAAGTTATTTTAAAAAGTATATCGTCATTTTTGCAATAAACGATCGGGCAAGGTAAATGCCACGTAGGCGTCGCCGGTAGTGGTGCCCAATTTTCCGCCTCCGGTGGCGGGGATGATTACATATTGTTTTCCACCTATGCTGTATGTGCTGGGTACGGCAAATCCACCGAATGGCAGCTTCGTTTCCCACAAAATCGCGCCGGTATTTTTATCGAACGCCCGGAAGCGTTCATCGCGCGTAGCCCCCACAAAAACCAACCCACCGGCGGTGACGATACTACCCCCGAAATTTTCCGTCCCGGTTAACGGTATCCCTTTTGCGGTCAACTCTGGATATTCGCCCAAAGGCACCTTCCATTTAATCTTACCTGATTCGAGATCAATCGCATTCAACGTCCCCCATGGCGGTTTAGTAGCCGGATACCCTTGCTGATCGAGAAATTTGACGTACCCCATCGAATTGTAGTATGGTTTTACGCCTTCTTTTTTCTGTTTCTCGCCTGCTGCTTCCATATCAAGCAGGTAAGATGCAATCAGTTGCACATCATCCTCCGGTAGGTGGGCAAATGGTGGCATGGTGCCCTTCCCTTTCTTGATAATATCCGCAACATCCTTTTGCGTATATTTCTCCGAGAGATTCCGTAATACGGGCGTCCCCCCCAATCCTTGGCGATCGGCGCCATGGCAGCTTGCACATCCACTGGCTAGGAAAAGCCGGTGCCCACCATGTTCGCTAGTACCTTTCGGGGCCCCCGCTTCCGGCCCATGGTTATTGACATCCTGCATCGTGATGTGCCAGGCTAGTTCGTTTGAGTTGACATACATCATACCATCCATCGGATCGTAAGCACCACCGCCCCATTCGGCGCCACCGTGTATGCCGTAATAGATAATACCTTTGGTAGAAGGGGGGATATACCACCCCGCATCGGCATTATTGAACCGTTCACGTGCATAAACGTGCGCCTCTTCGCTGATATCCGTCAAGTCGTCAGCCGTGACCACCTGTTTAGAAAAAGGCTCCGGCCATTTCACGAACGGCTGCGTGGGGTAGGCATATTGGCCGGCCAATGTACTGGTCGGCACCGGTCGCTCTTCCACCTCCGACAACAGCTCACCGGTAAGCCGATTGAATAGGAGCACATGGCCTGTTTTCGTCAGCTGCACCACACCCAGAATTGGCTTTCCATCTTTACGAAGGGTAGTCAGTATGGGCGCACAGGGCAGGTCAAGATCCCACAAATCGTGGTGGATGGCCTGGTAATGCCACACCCTTTCGCCGGTTTTAGCATCCAACGCCACAATGGAGTTGCCGAAAAGCTGTTCCCCTTCGTTATCGGGTCGGTAGAAATCATCTTTTGGCTGGCCCGTAGCAAAATATATCATGCCATTTTCGATGTCGACACTCAAACCACCCCATACATTTACACCCGCGCCCGTTTTCCAAAAATCTTTCGCTCCCCAGCTCTCATACCCATGCTCGCCGGGCTGCGGTATGGTATGGAAAATCCACTCACGCTTACCGGTATACACATTAAATGCACTTACATTCGCTGGCGAGGACCACGTCATGGCCCCCACAATTACGAGGTCACCATATACAACCGGGGCGCCGGGGGACGTTATCCCCATTTGTTCAGCTGGCTTTACTAAATCATCGTTCAACGAAATGCGGCCTTGGTTTCCAAACTCAGGCACCGGCGATCCGTCCGCTGCATAAATCGCATTTAGGAAACCACCGCTCGTAAAAAACAGCCGATCACGTTCACCTTTCTTCCGCCAGAAAGAAATCCCCCTATTGATCCCGCCGAACTGCTCACCTTCCCTGGCCGGGTTAAACCGCCAAATTTGTTCGCCGGTTACGCCGTCCACTGCAATCACCTCCTGCAATGGCGTGGTGATGTAAACCGCGCCATCTACAATGAGGGGGTTCATTTGTACGTTCCCAACTTTCACCCCGGAATGGAAAACCCACGCCACTTCCAAATCGGCCACATTGGTTGTGTTGATCTGATCCAACGGAGAATATTTAGTCTGCCCAGCGGTACCGCCGGGATACGCCCAGTCGGCTTCCGAAAAAGGTTTGGGCGCCTGACATCCCGCAAACGCCAGCATGGAAAAAAGCAACGTAATGAATAGCCGCATATTGTAGAAAACTAATTATCCATAGTCGATTTATAAAGGAAAGCTGTATTATTCATTATAACCGCATCTTTCTCGGAAATAGCAAGTATACTTAAAATCCGGTAACGTTCACTATCGTGCGCTGAAGATAATAGTGCAATTAGCGGGCTTCGAGTTTGAATGAAAGGTTAGTAAGCAACGCCAAAACAACAGGTTTATTTCCATAATGCTTCCTTAATCATGGGAGGGAAACATTAATTCGTACCGCATATTTTAATAGTTTATACCTGTTACAACGTCGGCAGCCATCGATCCAACAAATACCTGCAATTAAGCACCTTCTCATCAAGATCGGACGGCACATAGAAATAATGGTTAGAGGCTTCGTAACCCAATCTGGAATCTTTCCGCTGAAGTGCCGACATTCGTTTGGCTAAAGTGATTTCCTCACGAAGTAACTGCTCAATACGTTGCTTTATTATATGGTTATTATCGGGTGCTTCCCTCAGCAACTGGTCTCTCAATTGAATGAATTCAGCCTGGTTTGCTGCACTGGCATAATGGCAGGCAACGGTTTCCGCAATGTTAATGTCTTTCTGTAAAATCCTCGATTTGCCGTTACTAGCGTACCCCGTCGCTTGTTTCAAATCTTCTGTTGCGGCTTCAAATTCAGATGCTACGAGCCTCAGCTGACGGATAAATACATCTACGGGATAAACAGCCCTCCAGCTTTCCAAATGGTCGTATGCAATCCCGACCATGGTGGCCGAATACCCTGTGGGATTGGGCCACAACAAGTTGGAAGGACCTGATTGCATCGGCGCATAGTAAACCAAGCTACCGTTATATGGAAATTCTCGAAATGCATTACTATACTTACGCCAAGCCGTCGTTACGTCACCTGCAAACGCCCCATATCTGCTTTTGGCAACGCTCTCAATTGCCTCTTCAGGACCCAGTTCTTTATTGCTTCCCAACAAAGAGGCCACCTCGAGATTCGGCGATGGGTATCCGCCAAGGCTCCATCCAAGCATTAACCCTGTTACACCGGTTTCCCGTAGATTGGCAACATGCTCTGCCACATTATACAACGCGGGAATATAGGGTACTGCTCCAAGTTCCCAACTATTGTTTGCCTGAATTTTTGCGACAACGGGTATTTCATTATCCAATGCAATCTGCCAATGTTTCAACGCCCGCGGTCCTGGCCCTATGGCCGATATGGAATACTCACCAACCTGGCTGGAAACTCCACCCCGCTCGATAGTTAAATCCCACTCGCTAACGCTCATAAACGCCGAATCCGATTTGTCCAATCGGGAAATGATTCCTTCAGCCCAATCCGTCGGCCAGCCCCAATCCCATACAATGAGCCGAGGCGCCTGTACCAGCGTTGACGCCTTCGCTCGCTCCAATCCTATTCGAATGCCTTCCAAGTAGCAATTATTCAATTCTGCAATCACTTTCGCCGGTCCAAGCGTACTGCAACGAGGGCAAGCATGTCCATGGTAGTGAGACCAACAGTTAGTAGAGTTTTCGGAAGCTGTGATTGAAAAGAACCCCGCAAGTGCAGGTGCTTTTTCCATAATCAATGCGATAGAGTCTCGCAGGTAATTACGAACTTCTGCCACACTGGTGCATAACGAGTTGCCGTGCCCCCTTAGGTGGGGGTGCTTTCTAAAAAATGCTTCGTCCTGGTTACGGGGTTCGTTGAGGTATAAATAAATACCAATTCCATGTTTCCTACACTTTTCGGTGAGTTTCTCTAGGTTAGCCAACCGCGTCTCCCAATGCTGGCTCTGCGCCGGATCCCAAGGGAATGGAGTCAGCTTGGTAAGCACAATGTGCATCCATATATGATCCACCCCCGAAGCAGCCATCTTTGCCAAGTAACCATCCGGATAGGAATCGGCAGCACCACTGATCAGTGGGTCTCCCATCAATGCAAAATAGGGGTAGGCGATCCGTGGGCTGAAACCAGGTGCCGATGGTAACATATTCCGATGTTTGCCGGGGGAGGAGAGATCACGCACAAACTGGAAATAAGGTTCCTCCTGCGGGGGCTGCCCTCCGGGAAATTCTTCACTTATTACACGTTGCAAGTAAGTAAGAGCCGGATCATCAGTAAGCACCTGGCGCTGATAATCGATTGGGTGGCAATCGGGTTTCAAGTTTCCGAGTTTGACAAAGAAAAAATCATCTTCTTTCAGCGTAAAGTCTAGCCGAGTTTGGTCCCAGCCAAGCAATCGGAGTAATTGTTCCGTAGGCAATAAATGCCAATTGCGCCGGATTATCGTCAGATAGCTCCGCTCCCATTGGTCGGCCGAGACTACTGGCGCATACGGCAATCCCATAGCCGACGCCAGGGCCGACAATTGGTTTTCGGTAGCCCCCACCGTACTTGCCATTCGTTGACGCGGCACCAACCCCCAGTTACGCCAAACAAAAGCATAAAGCGGGTTGGGGAAGTGGTGAAGGGGCAGGGCTGCGGGTCCTGCTGGAGTTTTATACCCGGAAGCCGGAATGGATATCATCGGATGTAGCGCAACAACACCTGCTAATGCGGTTCCAAATTTCATAAAATCCCTACGGGAAAAGGAACGAATTGCTTTTCTACTCATTTTCGATTTTTTACGCGACCACCCTTTTCATTAAATTCGATTATTGCGGCCAAGTACAACCAACCTCACACAATGGGAAAAACCCACGGCTCCCGGTATAGCGGTTGGATATAAGCATCCGCCGCCGTATTATTGAACGATTGCTTATCATCATCATAGCATAGTGCCGCTCCTCCTGTCCGTGCGCTGATGTTTCCCATATGGCAGCTGACGACTTTTTTGAGATTTTGGCGGTGGGCTGATGACCGACCGGGGAGTTCACCTGCTCGACATGGCGTTTTGGGCCATGGATGTCTATCAACTGGATACATACAGTCTGATGGCTTAAAGATAAGACTTTTTTGGCTCAGAACCCACGTCCAATTCAGATGGGTACAATTTAGGCGCCTTTTATGATGGCTGTACAATAATCGAATTGGAAAAACTCGACAAGAACGAAATAGGCAAATTCTCGGATCAAGAAATTAACTCTACCTAAAATACTTTCTGGGCATGATCAATGAAATTCCGAGAAGCGATCCGAATATCAACATACCGGCCAATAACTGCCACGCATCACTGCTACCCGGGGGGAATTCACTGTATTCGGCAAATATCGCGAGCGTGAAAAATACACTAACAGCACCCAATATTACAGCGATAGCAAGGGCAAGGTACCTATTCTGCCATAGCAACAGCGTCACAATCGTCAAGACTCCAAAAACCATTATTCCGTTAATGGTCGCTGCGCCCAACCATTCGCCCACCAGGCAAAACAACCCGCCGATCAACAGTAAAAATTCAGGCACGTATGCTATTCCATTTCTTACATTGAATTTAGTTAGCCGATCCATTACAATTAACATTAGTTTACATGAGTTAGACCAAAGATAAAAAGTTAACTGTTACATCCAAAATCTTTCAGGCATCAAGCCGGAGCCAGGAAAAGTACCGTTCTCAACGTCCCAATCATCGGTGGAAACACGGTCTTCGACCATCCGATCAAGAGTTTGGGCTAAGCTGGGGTATTTGTATTTTTCTTTTATCTTTGACTGCAGTAAACCAATTTATTCGTGTCGCTTACCGTAGGTCTCAATAGCTTATGAATGCTTATTCGCTTAATAGAAGAGCAGTACTGAAAAAAATCGTAACTGCCACCGGAGTGATTGCGATAGGCAACTCCTGGCAGTCGGCCATATCTGGAAATAAACGGAAGTATCGCATCAGCGTATGTGACTGGTCTATCAGCAAACAGAGTGAAGTCAGCGCGCTTGCATTGGCAAAAACACTCGGACTGGACGGGGTGCAAGTAAGCTTAGGTACGGTGCAGAACAATATGCACCTACGCGAAAAGGCCGTAAGAAAAGCCTATCTGCAAGCAGCGTCAGCAAACGGTGTGGACATATCGAGCCTAGCGATTGGCGAGTTAAATAATGTACCCTATAAATCGGAGCCCGAAACGGAAGAATGGGTCGACTTAAGCATCGACGTGGCAAATGCGATGGGCTGCGGAGTTGTTTTGCTGGCCTTTTTCGGAAAAGGTGACATCAACGGTGACGAGGCTGGTATAAGGGAAGTGGTAAGGCGGCTGAAGAAAGTTGCTCCAAAGGCCGAAAAGAAAGATGTGGTCCTAGGTATCGAGTCTTGGCTCAGTGCAGACCAACTTCTAGCAATTATCGAAGAAGTTGGCTCAACACATGTGCAGGTATATTACGATGTGGCAAATGCTACCGAAATGGGATATGATATTTACGGGGAAATGAGGCAGCTAGGTACGCGATACATTTGTGAAGTCCATGCAAAGGAAAACGGTGCGTTGCTTGGAAAGGGAAAAATAGATTTTCCGAGCGTGCGGAACACACTTGACGAAATAGGGTATGAAGGGTGGGTTGTTTTGGAAGGAGGGGTGCCTGCCGGAATGGGTGTGGAAGAAGCTTATCCGGCAAATGTTAGTTATATCAGGTCAGTGTTCAGCTGATAAATCACCTTTAGTTTTTTATGATCAAAACAAACACTTCAACGATAATGAACAGGATTTATTTAAGCATTACAACGGTATGTTTAATCGGTGTTTGGAGCGCATGCAACTCGGGTGACGGCCAAAAAGCCGAGCCGAAATTGTTCGTTCCAGACGACCTTGAAGCCACGGTATGGGCAGAATCTCCTATGTTATATAACCCAACGAATATCGATGTGGATATCCGCGGAAGGATTTGGGTAACCGAAGCGGTTAATTACCGCGACTTTAATAATGACACGACGGGCCGTCTTTCACACCCTACCGGGGACCGTGTGCTTATCTTGGAAGATACCGATGGCGATGGAATAGCAGACAGCGCTAAAGTGTTTGTACAAGATGAGGATCTGGTGTCCCCATTGGGCATAGCCGTAATCGGGAACAAAGTGATTGTTTCCTGCTCGCCTTCGGTGATTATATACACGGATGACGACGGCGATGATGTGCCAGATCGTAAGGAAGTGTTCCTGACCGGATTCGGTGGTTTAGATCACGACCACGGGCTACATGCCGGAATAGCCGGCCCCGATGGCAAATGGTACGTTAACATGGGCAATGCCGGACCACACATCGTTACCGATAAAAGTGGATGGACACTTCGCTCAGGAAGCGTATATACCGGCGGATCGCCCTACAACCAAGAAAATGTACCTGCCCAGCAAAGTGATGATGGCAAGGTGTGGACCGGTGGGCTGGTATTCCGGATAAATCCCGATGGTACGGGAATGGAGGTGCTGGGCCATAATTTCCGCAATTCGTACGAAGTAGCGGTAGATTCGTACGGCAACATGTGGCAAAACGACAACGATGATGAAGTGGATGCCTGCCGGGTAAGCTGGATAATGGAAGGGGGAAATGCAGGCTTTTTTAGCGAAACCGGGATACGGACCTGGCGTGCCGACCGGCGGCCGGGACAATCGCTACAGACGGCACATTGGCATCAGGAAGACCCGGGGGTGATGCCCGTCGGCAAAGTGTACGGTGCTGGTGCACCTACCGGTATCGTGGTGAATGAAAGCGATGCCCTTGGTGAGCATTACCGTGGGTTGCTATTAAGTGCGGACGCGGGACGAAATGCCATTTTCGGCTTTCAGCCCCAACTCACGGGCGCTGGTTATGATTTGTCAAACGGTAAGCCCTTCATTTCCTCCACCGGCATCGACGACGAATTCTATCGTTGGAACAATGTAGACGAAAACACAAAGAAATGGTTTCGGCCGAGTGATGCTGCTATCGGGACAGATGGCGCCATTTATGTGGCGGATTGGTACGACCCTATTGTAGGCGGGCACCAAATGATGGATTCCATTGGATATGGGCGGATTTATCGAATCGCACCGAAAGGCAAGAAACTTGTTAAACCGAGCATCAATCTGGAGCAGACTTCCGGCCAAATCGAAGCGCTCCTCAGTCCGGCTATCAATGTTCGCAACCAAGGGTTCGAGCGGTTGAAAGCACAGGGACCGGTTATCTTGCCGGAGCTGGCAAAGCTACTTGAATCGGGCAATCCCTATCATCGTGCTCGGACAGTTTGGCTGCTGGCACAGCTGGGCCAAGAAGGTATTCGTAAAACAGTCGGCTTGCTCGAAGATAAGGACCCGGAGATACGATTGACTGCTTTCAGGGCGCTGAGGCAGGCCAATGAAGGGCAATTGCTTGTCTATGCCGAAAAGCTGGCGGGCGATACATCTCCCGCTGTAAGGAGGGAGGTTCTTATCGCATTGCGCGATTTACCCTTTGAACAGAGCCGATCCACTATCTTGAAACTAGCTGAGGGCTTCGATGGCGTGGATCGAGCTTATCTAAACGCGCTGGGTATAGCACTGGAAGGTAAGGAACAGGAAGCCTACGCCGCCTTGAGGGCCCACTTCGGGAATCCAGAACCGGAGGAGTGGCCCGAGGCTTTTGCTGCCATTACATGGGAGCTGCATCCCGATGTGGCCGCACCCGCGCTGAAGCAAAGGGTGCTAAACGAAAAGCTCAGCCTGGATGATCGGAAAAAAGCGATGGTGGCTCTCGGTTTTATCCCCACGAAAGTGGCGGCGACATCGATGCGTGAACTGGCGGCGGTGGTCGATGGGGAGCTTGCCGCTTTGGCACAATGGTGGTTACAGTTCCGCAAAACGAATGACTGGAACGAATACCTGGGCGATTGGCAATCGCCCATGGATAAACTACTGGAAGCGCAACCCGAAGCGCTCGCCCACTACCAACAGTTCAAAAAGGAAAATGCCAGTGCAGAAGAAAAAATGGAAGCAGCCCAACAATTGGTAGGGAACCAAACGGGCAAACTGTACTTGATAGATCTCGCCGCAGCCGGATTGCTGGAGCCTCCTTTAAAAGCCAAGCTGAAAGATCAGGTGTTGGCAAACAATGATAGAAACTTCAATGCATTGGTTGCCCATTATTTCGATGGCGGCGATACCGAAACGTATGATATCGACGATGCCATGAAACTTTCAGTAGATCCCGATAGGGGGAAATCATTATTCGTAGCCAACTGTGTGGTATGCCACAAAATAGGTGCCGTAGGCCAAGAAATCGGACCCGATTTGACCAATATCCACACCCGGTTTGATCGGAAGGCAATACTCGATGGTATCATCCATCCCGCAGCAGCAGTGGCCTTTGGGACGGAACCGTACTTGGTGCTGTTGAAGAATGGGGCGGCGCTTTACGGGCTCCTGCTGTCGGACGGTCCGGTTGTCACCGTAATGGACACGTACGGAAAGCAGTATGTTATCGATGGCTCTGCTGTAGCCAGTAAGCGGCACCTGAATACAAGTATTATGCCCTCGCCTCGACACATACCATTGACAATACAGGAAGCGGCAGATATAAGCGTATACCTATCAGTGAACGATAAGAAACTAGGTAAATAATAGCCTAATCAACCCCGGTACAGGCTCATAATGAAAAAAGTTACACAGACGTAAAACAAACTCCACGCTTTTCCGTTATTGTACTAGGTTTAGGTTGATAGCCCCTAACCCCATTGGGGCGGAGACCCGTTACTTACAAGGTGACGGGTTTCTCTTTTTTAGGCCTCTTCGTCACGGCATTGTCTATTTAACATTCTCTTAACAAATTCGTTATAACAAAACGGGGCGATATGCGTTATATATGCAGTTAGTAAAATTTGTCTTTTCATAATAGGTTTATAATTGGTTAGTTTTGAAAGCCCCGATCCTCCCCGTTTCGGGGCTTTCTTTATGCCTCAACCGAATAGCCAACCAATATGACTTCGCCGTTCCTCAAACCCCCTGTCCTATCCCCGCCGGGCTTTGGTTGCCCTTCAGTGGCGGTCGAGTAGATCGATAACTGCGAGGCAATCATGAGTACCGATGAAAGCAGATTATTGCGAATAAATTCGCTTTTTATTTCAACGCAATTATAAACACAAACTTCGTGTAGCGATTTCATTGATACCCCAAAAAAACAAGAAAAATTATCAATAACTAGCATATCGATTTTATTGATACCAAAAAAACCAACAAAATATCAATAATTTACCTAAGTTTGTTACTCGTCTGCTTTAAGACGGTGATTAACTTTTAAAAACATCTATTGCTGCCTTTGCCAATATATTCGAAAAAGCCATCGCATGGCATTTGGCGTGTTGTTGAAGGCGTCGTATCATGCCGTTGAATAAATTTTCATTAGCCCGTTACCAGTTGATACATCAATTGCTATCAACCAAGGAGTTTGTCAGAACGTCCGAAGTCGTCGCCGCCTGCGAAGAACTACTCGGCTTCAGCGTGACGATGAGAACCATACAATTGGATTTACAAGCCATGCGATACGACCAGTTCTTGGGTATTTTCGCCCCGATATCTTATTGTGCCTCACGCAAAGCCTACTATTACCACGACAACACTTACACCTTTCAGTATTCCCGGTTTTCTGTGCATGAAATCGAAGTCGTGGAACGGATAAAGAATCGTTGGAAAGCCGATCTCAGTGAACATGAGCGTTCGTGTTTAAGGAATATACTGCATAAAATGCAACGGATGTAGATAGATTCTGGCCATGAAACCGGCCACGTCAAACCGCTGCGCCAAGGTTTTCCGATGGCGAATTAAAATTTCGCTATCCCCACTTACCTTTACGAGGCGTTTACTAATTAACCAACAAATTTTAATCTACCTGGATGCGATGATCTACCAGACACTCCGCGCGCTCGTTGAGCAACTGAACGACTTTTTACGTGTTACCTTCACGTTATCCACGGATATCGTGCAGCTTGCCCCTATCCAAGTTGAGGCAGATAACGCGGATAACCGCGTAAGCGTAAGCATCGTGGGGCTGGAACGAGAAACCGCCGCTGGCATTCGTTTTGAACGACAAGCGGCAGGCAATAGCCAATTGGGCACTGCGCCCAAATGGTTAGTTAACGCGCATATTCTATTTGCGGTCCTATTCAAGGAAAAGCAATACGGCGAAGCTGTGCGGGTGTTGTCAGCGATCTTGCTTTTTCTGCAACGTCATACCTCTTTTGTGGTGCCCGAATCGGGAGCTCGATACGCCATTGAACCGGTCAATTTATCGTATGCTGACCAAGCGAGCCTTTGGGGTATGCTGGGCGTATCCTACCAACCGTCCGTGTTGGCACGCATTCGACTATTAACCATCGAAAGCGGCGAAATTGTGAATATTTCAGCAAGTGTCGAAGGACACGACACTGCAACCAAGGCCGGCGGAGGTGGCGCTGGAAGTACCGAGCCATGACGCACTACGAAATTACGCACACCATCGGTGTGCAACACCCCTACTTCGATACGGCAAACTTCCGGTTCGACTTGCTACCCACCGGCAATACCGCAGAGATACTCACGAAATACCGGTTACTGGTGAAAGCGCAGGGAAACAACCTGTGGGTGGTCATCCGCGAAGCCGATGGCCGACAAACTGTGCCAGCCGGATTGGATATTTCATTTCAATTGTCGCCCGCTTTTCCAGACCAATATTTCGTCATGGGCGATGGCGCGAGCGTGGCAGCGCCTTACCCTACCAACCTGTCTATTCATCGGAAAGGTGGTGTATGGGCTATACTCACCTGCCCAGCGGCGCCCGAAGGTGATTTACCATGCTCCATTACCGTTCAGTTAGAACCGGTTTGCCGCTTTTGGGAATTCCTGGTGTTTCCCAAAAATACAGCGGAAAATAGCCAAGCACGCTTTCTCGTGAAGGAAGCACGCGATGCCATCCGCTTCACAGAAGGCGAATGGGTTGACGTTAAAGGGGTCAATCGAAAAGCATGGCGTGTGCAAACAGCCGATGCATTGCCGTTGAAGCAGATGTATCCCTTCCGGGTGGGCCTATGGGAAGAGGTAGACGGGATGGAGCGCTTCTGCCGTCACTTGACGCTGCCTTCACCGACATCGCACTCTGTATTGAAGCGCGATACCGTTTCGAGCTATTGTTATTGTTAACTAATGTTTAATGATTGATATATGTCTACAATGAAAACTCCCGGGGTATATGTGGTCGAAAAGAGCGCATTCCCCAATTCGGTGGTCGAAGTGGCCACGGCGATACCTGCATTTGTCGGGTATACAGAAAAAGCAGCCAACGGAAACAAGACGTTGCTGAATAAGCCTACCCGGATTGCGTCAATGGCAGAATTCCAAGCGTTTTTCGGCGGCCCCTCCATGGCGGAGTTCAACTTGGAAGAGGCAGCGCAGGGTACGACGCCCGACCTGACCACGGGCGGCAAAGGATACCGGTTGACCCAAACCAAAAAGTACACCCTGTATTACAACATGGTGCTGTTTTTTGCCAACGGCGGTGGACAATGCTACATCGTGTCGGTGGGCGATTACCAAACCGACCTGAAAAAAGACAACTTCCAAAATGGCATTAATGCCCTAATTAGCGAGCCGGAGCCAACCATGGTTGTTGTGCCCGAAGGGGTAAACCTTCCTGCAGCGGATTGCTTCGATATCCAAAACGCGGTATTGAACCACTGTGGTTACGACATGCGCTCACGGTTTGCCATCCTCGACGTGCCGCAGGCAGAAGCGGAAGAAGAAGCGGTGAAACGCTTCCGTGAGGGTGTTACCAGCGATTTCCTCGATTTCGGGGCGGCATACTACCCGTGGTTGAACACCAGCATTGTGCAAGACGGCGACCTGTCGTTCCGCAACCTGGCAAACCCGGCGGCATTGCGTACGCTGCTGGAGGCTGAGATGCCGGAGGCGCGCCAATCGGACGAACTGAAGGCCATTTTTGACGTTATCCAAACGAAAGGTGCTGCAAAAGCAGGTAAGGCAGAGGCCAAAGAAGGCAAAGCGGAGGCTGATAAAGCCGAGACAGAGCCGGTAGCGCAGGGTACCCTGCCCGCAGTTACAGCACATAAAATCTTGTTCCAGGTGAGCAACGTGTATCAGGATGTGCTGCGATCAATGAAAAACCACCTGAACCTGCTCCCCCCTTCGGCTGCTATAGCCGGCGTGTACACACTGGTGGATAACACCAAAGGCGTATGGAAAGCACCGGCAAATGTGGGCGTGGTGGGCGTAACCAGTCCGACCGTCAATATTTCGCACGCGAAACAGGAAGACCTCAACGTACCGCTTAGCGGCAAAGCAATCAATGCCATCCGGGCATTCGTGGGTGAGGGAATCAAGGTATGGGGCGCGCGGACGCTCGACGGAAACTCGCTCGATTGGCGATACATCAACGTGCGGCGCACCGTCATCATGCTCGAAGAATCCATCAAGAACGCCGCACGGGCATACGTATTTGAAGCCAATAATGCCAGTACGTGGGTAAGTGTAAGAAGCATGATTGCCAGTTTCCTCACCGGCATATGGAAGCGGGGTGGCCTGATGGGCGCATCGCCCGAGGAAGCCTTCAACGTGAGTGTGGGGCTGGGCGAAACCATGACACCCAACGATGTGCTCGAAGGAATCATGCGCATCACGGTCAATATCGCAGTGGTACGGCCGGCTGAATTTATCGAAATCACCTTCCAGCAACAGCTGCAGGAGGGGTAGATAGTCAATAGCTTTTTATTATAGCATTTTTAACACTGAGAAAAACATATTATGGCAGGAGAAGCACAAGACAACGTATGGCCGTTGCCGAAATTTTATTTCCAAGTGAAAATAGCGGATCAGGAAGTATCTTTCCAGGAAGTATCCGGTTTGGACATTGAAGCCCAGGTTATCGAATACCGCCATGGCAACAGCAAGGAATTTTCAACCATCAAGATGCCAGGCATCAAGAAATCGAGTAATGTGACGCTCAAGAAAGGAGTATTCAAGGGCGATAACACCTTCTGGGATTGGTTCAATGCCATTAAGATGAATACCATCGAACGCAAGACCGTCGTCATCAATCTGCTCGATGAAGAAGGCAACCCCACGATGAGCTGGACCCTCAACAATGCATGGCCAACTAAAGTGACGGGCACCGACCTGAAATCGGACGGCAATGAAGTGGCCGTGGAAACTCTGGAAGTAGCTCACGAAGGCATTACCATCGCAAACGGATAGGACCATGGCGGTAGGCGACCCTTGGGCGCTGCCCGTGGCTTTCTATTTCCATGTGGAATTCCAAAACGGACCGGTTACCGAATCCATTCCATTCCAATCGGTAACCGGTTTGGAAATGGAACTGGATGTGGATACGTGGCACGAGGGCGGCGCCAATGAGTTGGCCTATCACCTTCCTAAAAGCGTGAAAGCCGGCCGCTTGACCTTACGACGTGCGGTGTTGCCGAGAAAGTCCGGTGAGACCGGTGCTTCCTTGGTCGACTGGGTGGCGAAGGTCATTAACGGCGACCGTAGTGAACGTATTCAGACCAGCGACGTACTGGTGCATCTGCTCGACGAAACAGGACAAACACTGCACCTCTGGCGCTGCCTGAATGCTTATCCGGTGAAATGGAGCACCGATAAACTGGATGCCCAAAAAAATGAGCTGGCCATAAGCGAATTGGTATTGGCGTATAGTATGATTAAACAGGAGAAATAGGTATGCCCATTATCATTAAAGAAATTGTGGTAAAAACAACGGTGGAGCGTAAACAGACCTCGTCCGAGACGTCAACCGAGTGGATGAAACAAATACGGGAAGCGGTGGCGAAAGAGCTATCGCGACAGCGGTTGAAACACGAAAAATGGAGATGGGAGCGATGATATGGGTGAGTTGACCAAATTGGCTGTGGAAGCGTTTGCCGACCAGCTGTATAAGAAACCAACGGGAAAATCGTTTTCCGTGCAGGTAAACCCCAACCAGATCGACCTGAAAAAGGGGCTGAAGATGGAAGAGGCCAACCCGATCAATGTGCAGCAACAGTCGATGGGCTACCTGAGCCATGTAGCAGAAACGCTATCGTTTGATACCATCATAGACGCTACCGGAGCTGTTCCAGGGGCACGGGATATCCAACAAGAAATCCGGCGCATCGAGGAAGTCATCTATTTAATCAACGGCGAAATCCACCAGCCCAATTTCCTGGTGGTGAGTTGGGGAACGTTTGTGTTTAAAGGTATGCTCGACTCGCTCGGGTATCAATACACCTTGTTCGCTCCAGATGGGAATCCGTTGCGGGTGAAGGTGAGCTTTTCCTTCAAGGCCGTGGCCGATCCAAAAGAAGCCGCAAAAAAGGCCGGGCTGGAATCGCCCGACCTGTCCAGGGTGGTCGAACTCAAAACGGGCGAAACCATCGCCTCATGGTGCCAGGAAATCTACGGGGACATGTCGTACAGCATGGATGTGGCGGCAGTTAACGGCCTCCCAAGCATACGGCATGTCGAACCGGGCACAAGGGTGCTCTTTCCCCCATTGGTACGCTGATGGCTCGTTCTCCGGCATATAACAAGGATGGCGTATTGCGCGTTACCGTGTATGTTGAAGGTGAACCGATGCCCGCAGATTACCAGTTGGTGGCATTGGATGTTCATAACGCAGTCAATCGGATAGGAAAAGCAGCGCTGGTATTGCATGTGCGCGATACCGAATGGGGGCAGATTTCCGTGGCAGACGGGCCTGTGTTCGAGCCGGGGAAGGCGATAGCCGTTTCCGCGGGGTACGGCGACGACGAGGATTCGATTTTTGAAGGGATGGTTACGGCCCTCCAATTGAATGTAGACGGTACCGAAGGCATCAAGCTCGCCGTGGAATGCCGTGACCTTGCTTACCCAATGACGCAGGGTAACCGGCAGGATTGCTACGAAGACATGTCTGACGGCGATATTATTGAACAGGTCATCGGCAACTACAAACTCGAGGCCAACGTGGCGTCTGGCACTGTCGTCCACGAGCGGGTGGTTCAGTATTTCCAGAACGACTGGGATTTTATTCGCCGCTGCGCAGATGCACAGGGCTGGGTGCTGATTACCAACGGAACGTCCATTTCCGTTAAGCCTCCCGACGTAGCGGGTGCGCCGGCGCTGGTGGTAACCTATGGCGTGGATATGGTAGCTTTCGATGCCGAGTGGACGGCAATGGACCAGTCAGCGGATGTGGTGGTAAGGGCTTGGGACCCGGTCAACCAATCGGTGTTGAGCGTCTCGGCCGAATCGGCGACGTTGAACGACCAGGGAGATATGGATATCGCCAAGTTGGAGGCTGTTGCCGGTCAGGCGGTTCATACCGTTGCGGCGCAGGTGGCTGATGAGCAGCGGATGCAACAAGAAGCCGACGCCCGGAAGCTGCGTCAGGGACTTGCCCGCATCCGGGGTACATGCACCTTTGTCGGTTCGGCACACATCCAACCGGGGCAGCTGTTAGAACTGGCAGGTATGGGCATGAAATTCAATGGCAACGGGTACGTGGGCGGCGTGTGGCATACGGTAAACAACGATGGATGGCTTACACAGGTAACGTTGGGACTCCCGCAGGATGAGAACGTGGCTAGCGGCCGATTTTCGATGTCCGATATGGAGGGAGTTGCCGGATTACATGTCGGCGTGGTGGTTAAGCTAGTCGACGACCCGAAAAATGAATTCCGGGTAGCCATCCAGTTGCCGATGATCGACCAACCGGCAAAACAGGTGTGGGCGCGGCTGGCCGGAAGCTGGGCAGGAAATGGTTACGGAGCATTGAACGTACCCGATGTGGGTGACGAAGTGGTGGTGGGCTTCCAGCATGGCGACCCATCACACCCCATTATACTGGGGAGCTTGTATAGTAGCAAGCGCGTGCGCCCCGAAGAGCTAAAGCAGGAAAATGACATCCACGGCATCAAAACCAAGTCGGGCATCACGGTTACGCTAGATGACGACCAGTGTGCCGTTAATGTAGCTACCCCCGGAGGAATTACCATCCGGGCAAGTGATAAAGATAAATCGGTGTCGGTTGCCGACATGAACGGCAATAAACTTTCGCTCTCCGATGGCGGCATCCGGTTGGATGCGCAAAAAGATATCCAGATTGCCACGAAAGGAAACATCACGATGGAAGCACAAGGACAATTGCAGCTGAAAGGAACCGCTGGCGCTGCCCTTTCCGGTTCCAATGTAGCGATAAAGGCAGATACATCAGCTACGGTAAAAGGGAACGCCAGCGCTGAACTATCCGCAGCGGGGCAGACCGTGGTAAAGGGAGCGATGGTTATGATCAATTAATATGGCGTTAGCAGCACGTATAACGGATATGCACAGTTGCCCGATGGTGACACCGGGTGTACCGCCCGTACCGCATGTCGGCGGGCCCATTGTGGGCCCCGGTGTACCGACGGTATTAATTGGCAACCTTCCGGCGGCCGTTGTTGGCGATATGTGTACCTGTGTGGGCCCACCCGATACGATCGTGAAAGGATCGGCTACCGTCATGATCGGCGGCCGGCCAGCGGTCCGGCAGGGCGACACGTGTGCCCATGGGGGTGCCGTTATTGTGGGGCTACCCACCGTCATCATAGGAGGTTAGTAATGGAAGATAAAAAGCCATATCTGGGAAGCGGATGGGCCTTCCCCCCACGATTTATCCACAACCGGTGGGAAACGGGCGTGGAAATGGTGTCCGGCGAAGCCGACATCCGGCAGAGCTTACATATCCTGTTTGCCACACCGGTGGGGCAGCGGGTATACCGGTGGGAATACGGCCATGTACTGGACCGATGGGTGTTCCATGGCATGGATCTGACAACGCGATCGCTGATGGAAGACAGCATCCGGCAAGCCGTGTTGAACCACGAGCCCCGGATTACATTGGAAGAGGTCGTCATCGCCTTACTAGACGAGGCGGAAAACCACGTCTCCATTGCGCTGCATTACGTGGTAAAAAAAACCAACAGCCGAAGCAATTTCGTATTTCCATTTTACTTGAAAGAAAGAACGATTAAGTGAGCAACGGAAATTATCAGGGATCTCGACAACAGGATAGGCAGGCCTGGGAAGCGCTTATCGGTTTATTTCAACCGGTACAGGCAGACGAACGGGCGCTGCTCGACCGGCTGTTGGCGTTTGCCTCATTCCTGAAATACACCGACCACGATACCCAACAGCAGCAACCCGTATATTTCGACCAATTGCTGGATGGTTTACGGAAACTTGCCGCGGACGATGCCCTGAGCGACTTTTCGCCAAACGGCAATATGGAGCCCTCGCAGGCGCTTATCTATGCCACGCTGCAACGTTTACACAGCTTACTCAACAATTTCAACGGGCGCTGGAGCGCATTCCCCGCTTGGTATGCGGACCGCGTACTGCATGTGAACACATTGCCCGCAACACCGGACCATACGTATGTCCAATTCATCAAACAAGTACCGGGTCCGCTGGTCGTTCCGAAGGAAACCCGGATAACCGGTTCAAGCCGTAAGCACGGGGGGGTGGCATTCCACACCCTAGAGCCAACGCAGTTGAGCGACATCGCGTTGAAGCGGATGTTCAAGGTGTATTTGAACAGCGAGCGAAACGTCTTTCCGGCCAATGTACTTAAAGCACCCACAGCTTTGATGGTGGCCGATCTGACACATCGTAATGCGGAATCTTCGACATACGGTAAAACAGCTACCGTCGAAGTGAAGCATCCCGTGGGTCTGCAGGTGGAATCGCCGGCATTGCTACTGCGTGAAGGATTGCGCCATGTTGATATGACCTTCGAGTCGGAAAAAGTCGTGGGCAATCGAAACCCTTGGGGACATGACGGTTGGCTGATGCACGTGCTCACCAAAAATATGGGTTCGGACAACGAACGCAACGCGCTGGCAAGAAAACTGGACCTAGAAAAGGTTTTTGGCTATATTTTCTACCTCGAGATCAGCACCGCCGACGGGTGGACACCGGTGGCGACTTACGTCTTGGAGCGCCACCCTGACCAGCTAGCGTTTGTTATCAAATTTGACCTTCCGGAGGATTTCTCGGAGACGATACCGTGTACGCACGAATTACATGGGCAAGACACCCATCATCCGGCACTGAAAATTTTGCTTAACCGAAACGCATGGCTATATCCATTGATCTGGTTGGAACAGTTCCACCTGGCCAAGATTACCATCCAAACCCGGGTAGAAGGCATCACCAACCTGCAGCTGTATAATGAGCTCGGCCGGGTGGATAATGCCGTATCTTTCTCACCCTTTGGGCTAACCAACGAAAAGGGCGCCTGGTTTGCCGTTGGCAACTACGAGATGGCTGTGAAGAATACACAAGCTATCGGCTTGTCCATCACGTGGCAGCAGTTGCCCACCGATAGCGGGGGGCTATCCGCATATTATAAAGGGTACAAATTACCCATAGACAACCTTTCCTTCCAACTGCAAGCCCGATACCTGGCGGATTACCGCTGGCGGACCATCCCTACACAACACCCGATTTACCTGTTTATGGGCACTGACAAAACCGGGCGTCCCACGCCACTTCCCACCGGCCGGTTGGCGACAGAAACGCACCTGAACGGCATACCGGTAGCCGATATGCTGCCCGTGGAGGTGCCCGAAAGTGAATACCACTATGGTACACGATCCAAGCGGGGGTTTATCAGTTTTGTGCTCGATAAACCCGACATGGGATTCGGAAACCGGCGATACCGCCAGCTGTTTACTGAAAACATGATTAAAAACGTGGCGAAGCGAAAGAAAGTGGATGCACTCAATCCCCCCATTTCGCCGCTGGTAGAGCGCATGCTGTTATCCTACACGGCAAAAGATGAAATCAACCTGTCGCACGCGGGATCGGCGGGTAAAGGGGTGCTGCGGCACATCTATCCTTTCGGCGCCAAACAGGTGTTTCCACGCAAAGACAACGAACCTGTTGCCTTTGTATACAATGTGCCCAACGCATTTAACCTCATGTTGGAAATAGACCACGTGCGGGCACACTCCGAACTCCAGCTGTTTATCGATCTCGTGCCCGAACAGAAGAACGTCGGTTTGCTGGAACTGCCCGAGGTGGCCTGGTACTGGGGGAATGGTTACCACTGGGAACCGTTGCCAATCGGTGTAGTACGTACCAATACCACACGCAACTTCCTGGTCAACGGGTTGGTCGTGCTTCGTTTTGAAGATATTCCCGACGAGCGGGTACGCGATGACCAGGGGCGGGTATGGCTATGTGTCTCCGTGGTTAAGAATCCGCAAAGCATGCCGTTGTTGAAACGGATTGTATCGAATGTAACGTTGGTACGGCGTGATTCGTCGGCGATGGATACGACATTGCCCGACGGTTTCCAGCTAACGAACTGCCGCGTGCCCGGTATTTCCGGTGTACGGCAGGTGGTCCCCTTTTTCGGACGTACCGATAGGGAAACCGACAGCGATAAGCTAACGCGGGTTGCCGAACATATTGCGCATCGGGGAAAAGCAGTGACACCCCGTGATTTCGAACGGTTGGTACTACAGCATTTTGCAGACATTGCAGCGGTGTGTTGCCTCGATAGTTACGACATCACGGCCAATGATGGCAACGGTGCCACCCGGCCCGGGGTAATCACCCTGGTCGTGTTTCCAAAACGGTATAGCGCAACCACGGGCACCTATCCCTATTGTGTGGCTAACCGGCTGTTGGACATTTACCAACTCTTGGTCCCGCGCATGCCGCAAGGAGTAGTAAGGGTTGACGTGATTAATCCGGTATACGAGGAAATCATCGTGCGGGCACGGGTGGTAGTTACGCCCGGCGCCGACGAGGCACTGGTACATGAGGAAATCAAGAAACAGATCAATGCCGTTATCGCACCCTGGAAGGAAACCGACCAGGTTCCAGACCTGGGGCACACGTTTCGGCTTAGCCAACTGGACGCCGCCATGCGTATCGCCTATGTGAAAGACATCGTATTTACCGTGTTCCAGCTGATTCGCGGAGGCACGAGCGACTACCGCCTCAAACGGTACGATAAACCAACGCAGGAGGTACGGCCATCCATGCGCCATGCCGTGCTTACCACCGCGCAGCGGCACGTAATCGGCCATGAATTGAATCCGCATTTTGGTATTGACGAAATGAGTATTGACCACAATTTTGTAATCTATGGCGAGGAGGAATAGAGCGACACTCAAAGACTACTTCAAGCACGGACGCCGGCCCACCGAACGCGCATTCGAAGACCTGATCGATTCGAGTCTGAACACCCTCGACGACGGTTTTTTCGCGCATTCGCCGGAAATCGGTATCGGCTTGGCGCCGCAGACCGAACACGGCGTGGTGATTTCTACGTATGCCAAACCCGGTGACGACCACCCCATTTGGGAGATCGCCGTGAGCCGCGAAAACCACGACCTGTTGATACGGCATAAAGAAGGCAATGCCGGCGGTAAAGTGGCCTTAACGCTCAAACATACGGACGATCCCTTGGGAAAGTACAGCAAAGGCGATGTATTCGTACATGGTCAATTGCACGTTAGAGGCACCAAAGGTGCTTTCCTGTCGGGACAGGTGCCAGCCGACGGTCGATGGCATGACATCCTTGATGACGACACCGTGGAAAGCGAAGGCTGTTGGATGTTTCAGGTAGCCGCTGGCTGTGCCCAGCGAGATAAAGGACGGTACGCTTTACTGCATGCACTGGCCATGCATTGCTTCGGCAGTCAACGGAAAATCAGGAAAACCCGATCGCACTTCGGTATTTTCGGCAACCGGCTTGCGATCCGGTGGCTACCCGTTAAAGGCACATTCAAGTGCAGACTGCAGCTGAGAACCTTGTTCCGATACGATGGCGATGAGATGATCACCTACCATATCACCAGTTTGTGGGATAACCCCAGAATGATAAAACCTACGATATTATAGCTGATAACAACGATCATGTCCATCCGTAGAAAGCCGGTTTCCGACCACCCATATACGTTGCTCAACGAACACTTGCTGCACAAGGTACAGGAGTTGGCAGGTCAGCGCTGGACAGATTTCAATGCGCACGACCCGGGGGTGACCATCATGGATGTGTGGGCTTACGGATTGTTTGACCTGCAATACCGATTGGCGCTCGACTTCGGCAGCTTCCTGCCCCACGACGACCAGGGCCGTATCGATTTCGCCAAGCTGGGACTGCACAACGGCGAGGCCCTGTTTGCAGCGAGTGTGGTTACAGCCGCCGACCAGGAACGCCTGGTTGTTGAGCAGATAGCTGGTGTGACCGATTGCCGTATCACCATGGAAAATGGGGGCCATGTGGTGGAAGTCGTTGCCGGCAATGGGCATCAAGCTGGCCAGTTGGAAGCACAAGTGCGCACTTTTTTCCGGCAGAAACGGCTACTGGGACAGTTGATGCGCCATGTTCGCGTGGTTGCATCCATTGAAAGGGACCGCATCACGGTTGCCGACCCAATGGCCGGCTTCACCAGCGGTGCACCGATTGCGGAAACGCACGTCCATTTACCGGAAAAACCGTTTCGCTCGATGCAGTTCGATATGCCCCAGCTGTATGGCTTGGGTGCCGAAGGGATGCCCAACCGGCTGGACAGCCAGCATGAAGCAGCTATCCTCCAGCTGAAAGCGTATATGCTGCTGTCCGACTACCTCTTGTCGAGTGCCGACCAGCAACTCCGTGCCATCCCGGCACTCATCGGAAAAATGCCTTATCAACCGCCAACGTTTACGGCCGATGTGGACATCCCGGAACTCGACCACATCCTTGACGACGATAAACGCCGGCAAGCGGTAGTTTTTGACGATAAGGGCATGAGTGAACAGCGCCTTGCGTTCGCGAAATGGCGTTGCGCCAGCTATGGCGAAGCGGTGGAGCCCACCTTGGCACTGCTGCGGTATGGATACCCCGAAGACCAACTCGCCGACGCGTTCTTCCGTATCACCGAACGACTGCCCTTCTGGCAACAGCGGCGCATGCAAGGGATGGATCTCGATGGCCATACGGTGCTGCCCATCAAGGGCTATTTCAACGCATTGCTCAACCTCGAACCGGATGAGGAACGCCCTCTCGGTGTACGGTTGGAAGGTTTATCTGTACGCCTGCTAGACGATGATGCGTTCGCCAAGCGTTTTAACCTCGACCCCATGCTGGTGGCTGCACCGAAAGGTAGCCGGGTGTTTAAGATAAAGCATATTGCACTTCCCGACGAACGGTGGTCCGAACAGGAATGTGCCAAATACGTGGGGCTCATCAAACAGGGCTTTTTGTTTGAATCGTACCTGCAAGCGGGCACCGAATTGGAGCATTACCGCCTTATTGAACACAACGGGCGCTACACCTTGTGTTTGGTGCTGGCATCGCAAAAACAATGGGTAGGCATCATGGAATCACCATCGGGATCCCGGATGGTGGAACTGGCCAATGCCCTGCAACGTTACCTTCGCTATTTCCAGAGCCGATATTACGCGTGTTACGTCATCGAGCACACCTTGTTGCTCAACGAGCGTGGCTTACCCCCGGAAGACCAACTGACCATTTCGGTCGCGCTGCCCGCAGCATGGCAGGGCATACAGGGAAAAGCGTGGCTGGAGAACTGGTGGAAACAACGCCTCCCCGCGCATATGCTTGTCCGTTTCACATGGCTGTCCGTGAAACAGATGGAGGCGATGGATGTGGAATATTTCCGGTGGAAGGAAGGCTGGCGGACGAGCCAGGTAGCTGCCGTGATACAAGGTTCAACGCTATTGAGGAGGTACCTATGAACCAAGTGGATGTACTGCGCATAGCGATGAAAACCGACGATCCGGCGTTTGGCCAACTCTTCAACCACCGCTGCGACCAACTGATTGGGGAACTGCTGCCGGAGATTATCGACGAGGAGCTTCGGATCTATCAGGAAGCGGGAATCGTGGTACATGTACCTTCGCTGACCGTAGATGTAGGTACGCTGACCGACATGGAGTTTCAGCGGGAATACCCGCATCGCTTCCGCGAGGCACTGCGCCAAGCACTGGCGTCGTTGTTCGACACGCCTCATGGCCATGTTTCGCTGGAACAGCGCACCGAACACGCGGATTGGTTTGAAGGATGGTGTACCTTCCTGATGACCGGGCGCCTGCCCTGGCACTTGGCATCGCGCGTACGCGACATCAATGAAATGTTCCGCCACGTGCTGACGCACCATGCGTTGGCGTTCAAAGATTTTTTGGTGCGGATGGGGCACGTCTCTTCGTTGCGGCAACGGTTGGCCGCGCAGTTTACGGACGACCAGCTGCTAGACAGCGTGGCATTGATCCATCCCACGGCACGCGACTTCTTACGGCAATACGTCAAGACCCTGACGAAGACACACCAAGAAAAGCCGGCAACAGCGGTAACTGGTGAGGCATTCCGGATAGCGGCTTGGCAGGTGATCCTCGCTTATGTACTTACCGACCGGCGCTCGTATTTCGATAAGAAAAGCTTTCTGAAATGGACTATAGCCCGGCTTGCGGGGCAATACAATACCAATTATGCAGCGCTGGTCGATGAGCTGACCGTCGACATCGGCCGTTTCAGTCACGTGGGCAGTATTTCCGCCGAGCTTGTATCGTTGCTTGGAGCGATACGTGCCGAAGCCGTAGCCACACCGGGACCCGCCGACTACCCGCACCGGGCCATGTTGCTCCGCATGCTGGCCACGGCGGAATCCACTAGGCATTTTATCCGGGGTATGGCCGAACCGGATGTTCATTCGCTGGTGCATATGGTCATGGAGACGCCGCCGGAGGCGTCGTTCGTCATCGATTACGCCACGCTGTTGGACAAACAGCGCAGTGCCATCATAGGTCGCCGCGCAGGTGCTGCATTCAGGCTGCTGAAATGGGAAATTATTTTCCCACTGCTCACACCCTACGCCATGGGGGGATTCAACCACCGTTATTTCGTCCACGACGTGTTATCGGGTATTTCGGCCCGGTATAACCTCGATGTACAGGTGGTTGTGCAGTGGTTGCACGGTACAATGGGCAATGTTGATGCAAACGTACGGCTTAAGCAAGTATTGGACGAGTGGGTGGGTACATTTTCGGCCTCATCGGGTGTAATACAGCCAGGAGGCACAGCTGATAGCCTGTTGGTTGACAACCCCTCCCATTGGAATCGAATATTCGGCAATATCCATCGCCTGCGCCACCTAGCGCAGGATTTCACCGAAGAACAACACCACCGCTTGGTTACGCTGATGTACCCCAACCACGCCACCTTCTTGATGGCGTATGCCGATCGGTTGGCTGCGCTAGGGCAGCATCGCGCCGGTGCACTGATTGGCGATACGGACTTCCGTGCGGTAAAATGGATTTTCATTTACCAAACGATGTTGGAAACCCAGCACCAGGTGTTCAACAAGAAAGCAATCGTGTGGCGTATCATCCGCGGTTTGGCCGCACATTACCACATCGCTTTCGAAACGCTCGTAAGCGCGCTGTACGAAGGGTTGGATAGTGTTCGATCCCGGGTGCCTTTCGACTTGTTTGCCGCCATCTCAGCGATTCACGGCGAACAGCACTCCATAGCGAACCAACGCATGGCGCGGCAGCGGATGTACGAACGATTTGCAAAGGTGTACGGCACGGCCGAAGCAGCCCTACTCCGCACCGCCCTCAACCGGCGCGGTGCTGCGATCGACGGTTTGCCCTATGCGTTGTTGGAGGAACTGATCGCCGCAGAGCTTACGGTATATCGTCGCCTAAAGACGATTGCAGGGCTGTCGTACGACCGTGCAAAGTGGGTGCAGTTATTGGCAAATATCATCCGCCATCCCCATCTTTACAATCAGCAAACCGCCTTATGGGAGTGGATCGCCATGCTGTGGAAAGCCGCAGTAGCGAAACGGCAGAGCCAAGAGCTGTTGCAGGCCCTCTTGGAACTATCCAGCACTATACCCCTCTTGGCCGGTGTGGCCAACAGGATGCCATTGGACGCAACGGGCCTATCTACCGATGCCCTGGAGAAATCCGTGGCGCTGGCCATGGCAGATCAAGCGGGCGAGCCCACCTTCGTAGATAATGCAGGCCTGGTGATCTTAGCTCCGTTCCTGCCGAAATTGTTCGCCCAAGCGGGCTACCTCGAAAACGGTGGCGGCGGTTTCATCGATCGCGACCATCAAGTACGGGCCATCTTCTTGATGCAGTACCTGGTGTACGGCATCCGGCCATTCCCCGAATACGCGGCATCGCTGGATAAATTGCTGTGTGGTTTCCAAACCGGCATACCAATCCCCCGGCATATCGACCTGTCCGAAAAGGAAACGGCGTTGGCCGACGGGCTGCTGGCGGCGGTGTTGCAGCACTGGAAAAAATTGAATACTTCTACGGTCGAAGCGTTGCGGCAAGCGTTCCTGCAGCGAGGCGGTCGACTAACAGCGGATAACGAGGACAAACGGAATCTGCACGTCGAAGGAAAAGCCTACGACATGCTTTTGGATTCGTTGCCCTGGGATTTCAGTGTCATCCGTTTTCGATGGATGAAACAAGGGCTTTGGGTTAAATGGCGCTAGTATGAAGACAACAGCTAACGAACGGGACAAAACCATACCTATAGACCCCGAGCCATCGTCGGACCGGCAAGCGGACATGGCAACGCTGTTGGCCGACCATGGACAAGGCATTTTCCAGCGGGAACGAATTCCGGAACAACGAAACGAACAGGGTTTGCAGTCGGCCTCCATCGATGAGCAAGCGTTATTGAAAGACGGTGATGGCCTTTTCGGCTCGGTTGCCAAACAAGTGCTGTGGAAGTATTTCAGCGAGTTTGGACTGACGGCTATCCTCGCTTATTCCGATCGCCGGGCGCTGGATATGCTGCGATCTTTCGAATCCTACCGCATGGCGGTCGACAAGCTGACCGGATTTACCAATGCCTTGTCTACAGCGGTGACAATCTGGGACAGCTTACCCGCCCCTGTACGCACCGGGGTATTGTTCATCACCGGCAAAGTGATGTATGCGCTTCCCAGCAGTGCATTTTCGTATTTCGAAGGCTTGTTGGTAGACGCGGACCGGTCGGTCAAAAATACGATGGTGGTCCAAGCCGTGGATAAACTGAAATGGTTTATCAAAGCGGCCAATAATCCGATTTCCAGTATTTGGCAAGTCGGAAAGGGTTTATATAATTCATGGTGGTCTACGGCCGAGGAAGGCGATGAACCAAAAGCGGAATCGGCTGGTGCAACTGCTGACCAGGCGGACGACAAAGCATCACTAGCCAAGATCGACCTACGGATTATCTGGGTGGAAGTGAAAGGGTTCAAACTGGCCAAAACCACGGAGGAGGGTAAACAACAGCGGGAAGGGGGACTGCATGCCGACTTCGCTTTCGGTATGCGGATGTTCGGCGTGCAAAAAAGCCTCGGTGAAGACGGGCGGCTTACCTTGATATTTCCTTGGTCAGGCGGCGCAATCATGGAACTCGACGAGACCATTAACATCCTGGATAATGTGGCGGTGCCTAAATTGTTTGAAGTCCAGAAGCTGGAGATGACGTTTTTAAGGGCAACCAATGAGGGGGTAGACCACGCCCGCTTTGCCCTGGGCAAATTCGGGGTATTCAGCGATACCATTGCCTTGTCGGGCATGAAGGCTTCGTACGACCGACGAGAGGGCATGACGTTTGCCGGCCAGGCAACGATCAACTTGTTCCGTTGGGCTGCCACGGGACAACTCTCGCTTGAACTGGATCGGGATGGGACTTTTATGCATGGCGCTTTGAAGAATTTCAAAGAATCCACCGGCACGGTCACTGTCGGCGAAGCTTCGTTCGACAAGGGTAAGGGCTTTTTACTCCGCGATGCGGCAATCAATTTCAATAAAGCCATCGGTTTCGATTTAACGGGTTTCATCAACGAGCTGGTCATCAATAACGACCAAGTGGTAGGCGAAGGCGGCTTTAAAGCGAACCAAGCCATCAAACTCGCCGGCGACCACGTCACCCTGAACGATGTAAAGGGCACGGTAAAAGCCGATGGCAAGCACGCCGTGATCGATGCGGAAGCAACGCCCAAGATTGATTTCAAACACGTAGACGCCACGGGTAAGTTCCATATCGGCTATGATACGGAGGCCGGAGAGCCGATAATCGAACTCTCGGGCGGCGAATTTCGTGTAGCGTACGATACGTTCAGTATTTCGGCAAAAGGCATTACATACGATCACAAAAAGCGGCAGTTCGGCATGGAAAAAGCCGATCTCCTCTTGCCATCGGTGGACGTGCAAGGGAGCATATCAAATGTCGTAATCGGCAAGGATGGTGTGCAGTTCACCAATGCTTCGGTAGTAGGGCCCGAGCAACTGAAGATCATTGAAGGGCTGATGTTAAACGGTACGCGATTCGACGTGGAGAAAGCGGGCGACGGGTATACCATCACCGCCCAGGCCAGTGTAGTGGTGGATGTGCAGCATCCCGAAGTGAGTGCCAACGCGGAGAATATTCGGGTAACGTTTGCGGAAAATGACCTCTCTGCATCGGTGGAAAGCCTCCAGCTTCGCACCTCCGTATTCAGCGTCGACGTGAAGAATGCGACGGTTGGTAACGCCGGTTTTTCGGTGGCTGAAGCCGGACTGCGCCTCCACCTGAACGGCGACCGCACGGCCGAAGCGGATGCCGGCAAGCTGATATCGGGGTTCAATTCGGGGATTTTCGACTTCCTTCCGGTCAGTGGCATCGGGTTTACGGTATACGATGTCGGGTTTTCGTCCGAAGGGTTTCGCATCGGCAAATTCGAGCCCGACATACCGCCGCTGTCGTTCAACGCATTGGGCATCAGCGGGTCGGTCGATTTCAAGCAGCTGGAAGCAGCGCTCAAGGGCGAGAAGACGTTTTCGCTCGCCGATTTTGCCGGTGCCCTACCGCTATCGGTTAGCATAGCCTATCCGGTGGTGCCGGGCTTGGAGGTTTACGGGTCGGCAGGTGCCGAAGCGTCGTTGGGACTGGCACTGGGTGTTGCTGCCAAGGGCAAAGATGGCGTGTGGGGTGTAACAGGAGGGGTAGGCATCCATGGCAGGGTGGCTTTGCGGTTGGAGCTGGGTGTACAGGCGGGCAGCCAAGCGCTCATTGCCCTCAGCGCAGGGGCTTTTGCCGAAGGGTCGGCAACGGCAGATGCCCAAGCCGATATATCCGGAGCTGCCCGATGGGACCGGGAACGGAAGTCGTTTGCCAAGGAAGCGCCATTGATGGCCCGATATAAGATCGAAGCGGAGGCGAAGGCCGCCGTAGGGATTGTCATCAAGGCCAAAGCCCTTTACTTTTTTGAGAAAAAGCTGTACGAATTTACAGCAGCAGAATGGGTGCTGGGCCATTACCGGATGGACGGACAGCTGGGCGAGAAAAGCCTGGAAGATGATAAGCTGGTGAGCTCGATGGCCGAGAAGCCCATGTTGGATACCAGCAGCGCAACAAAGGTGCCCATCGTGACCAAGGAGGGGCAGGATGTAGATGTCATGCTACGGTCAGACCGCTACATTTACGGAAGCGGTGACGAGCGGAGGGCGTTATTGAGCGAAGAACGGGCCATCAAGGCGGCACGGCTGAGGGAAATGGAAGAGCAGCGTGTGAAAGCGGACCAGCGTTTTGAAAAACTGAGGAAGCAATACATCACGACGATGGACAAGAAACTGGCGTATTTTATGCGGCCCGAAAACCTGGAAGCGCCGGATATCAACGAGCGGATGGCGGCATTCAATAAGGCCAGCAAGCTGGATAAGCTGTGGGAAAAACTGGAGCAATGCGGGGCCACCCTCGATGAGGTGGAGACTGGCATCGATCGCGTATCCCGGGCGCTGGAAACGCTGGTGGCCCTTAACCCCGATAAACTCCAGGAAGGCATTGCCGATGAGGTTCAGCTGCTAGACGATCAGGAAGAGGCCCTTTGCAACTTGAAAATGCCTGATTTGGACACCCTCGAAACCATGGTCAGCGAGGCGGATGCTGCCGTTCCCGATGCGGGCCCCACTCCTACGGCCCGTGAGGCGCCGCTGATGAGCCTGGAACGATTTATCACCGCGACCACAACGAAGTCTCGTTTTCTGGGACAGGAAACGAAGCGGAAAAAAATAACGCTAATTGACCAAGCGTTGGAACGATACCACGAGCGTCCGGACGATGAGCGGCTGGCCGCGCTGGAGCAGGCCATTGATGGTTACCTGGCCAACAGCAAAAGCGAGCGGGTACCTTTCGTCATTGTATTGCGCAGGCAGGTTAAAGATAAACGCAAAAAACGTAACACATAATGGAAGCGTGGATTAATTTTTTCAGGCAAGTGGTACATGCCGCATTTGCGGATTACTTCGAGCAGGAGCGCACGTTGCCGATTGAAGAAAACTTCGGCATGCCCGAAGAGAGCCCTTTTGCCACCCTATTGGGGAGACCGCTGGATATGGACGAGCACATTCTGCTGTTGCTGGCCCTGATGCCGCACCTTGCCCCCAAAGAGCTCGACCTCTTTTTTGTGCGTAATAAAAACCTGGACCGGCCGTATACTGAATTTGGCGGTTGGAAAGGCATACGGCATACCGGCTTTCTTCCCACCGGCGAAACCGCCGCATTCCTGTTGGGGTATGGTGACGACCCCCGTAAGCGACGGCTATACCGGATGTTGGCCGATGACCACGTATTTGTAACACGCGATGTGCTCGCCCTGGAAGGCCAAGAGCGAGGCGAGCCTTTTTTGAGTGGGCGGCTCGTGGTGTCGGGCTGGTTTTTACAGCAGGTGCTGCAAACCGGGGCGGTGGGAGCCGTAGCGTCGTGGTCGTCAGATTTTCCGGCAGCACCCCTGCGTACGGCCCTTCAATGGGAAGACCTGATCGTTACGCAGCAGCTTAAAAAGAGCCTGGATGATATTTCCGCTTGGCTGGAAAACGGGCACACCATCCGAGCGCGATGGGGATTAGATGCGCTTATTAAACCGGGATACCGCTGCCTTTTTTACGGTCCTCCCGGCACAGGGAAGACCATGGCTGCCACCTTATTGGGCAAGCGGCACAGCATGGAAGTTTACCGCATAGACCTGTCTATGGTGGTGTCGAAATACATCGGTGAGACGGAGAAGAACCTTGCAAAAGTTTTCGATCGCGCGGTAAACCGGCATTGGATCTTGTTTTTTGACGAAGCGGACGCCCTTTTCGGTAAACGGACGGAAACCCAGTCGTCTAACGACCGGTATGCCAACCAAGAGGTTGCTTACCTGCTGCAACGCGTAGAGAGTTTCCCCGGCGTGGTTGTGTTGGCCACCAACTTAAAAGACAACCTCGACCAGGCTTTCCTCCGCCGTTTCCAGCAGGTGCTCCATTTCCCACTACCCGATAGCCGGTTGCGCTACACCTTGTGGCAGCGGATGTTGCCACCGGAGTGGCTGGTGGGACACGATGCTGACTTCCTCCATGAAGTGGCGGAGGTGGAGCTCTCCGGGGGCACAATGGTCAATGTTATTCAACACTGCGCCATCCGCTTGCACGGTATGGAAAAGCCGCAGTTAACCTTGCAGATTCTTAAAGATGGTATCCGCAAGGAAGAAGAAAAGGAAGGTAAATTAGTGGATTTTTAAACGTCGTCCCCATGAAAATTAGGCTTGTTTTGTTGGTCATGTTATGCTGGGGCATGGTATTGCCGTTAAGTACAATGGCGCAGGATAATGGACGGGATACCGTGTACATCTTCTTGCCGGAAGACGAAGAGTTTCCGAAGTTTTACATGGAAACCGAAGAGATTTTTGAACGGATTCAGGAACTGCCCCGGGACACCGTACGTGACACCATTTACGTCCATCGCTTCGAAGAATTCCTGAAAGGTCACTTCGGAGAGGATTTTCAGCTGAGCCTCCTGCTCCAAGACGTCGATCTTTACCAAACCAAATTGGATTCCATTAAAAAGGCAGACCCCGCCAATTATCGGCTTTTTTACAATTTTTTTGTCAGAAACGATAAGTTGCAGCAGCTTTCGCCAACGTTCGTGGTCAGCGAGGTCTACTTGAATCCGGACAGCGAACGCCCCGAAGTACGCTCCCGCGTGCCCGATTCATTAGTGCATAATTGGCAGAAGACGGTGATGTTCCGGGTGGACGATCGGTTGCAGACGGAACTCTTTCTGCGCGACACGGTATTGATTAAACGGGCCTTGGTGGCCATGTTTAACGAATTGAAACAACTGGAGGGTCCGCAGCGCCTACTCATCTTTCTCCCTGAGTATAACTACAAGCGTAAAAGGGAGCTTGTGCAGTTCATGAAGTCCGTCCGTGTGTTGATGGACGCGAGCACATCATTCAAGTTCGAACGTGATGTTCAGCTCGATTTGGTATTGTCTCACGCCGGCGATCTGGTAAAGCACCACGACGTGCTCTATGCGTTGGCGATTGAGTGTTCGCATGTTGCGTTGTTTTCCGGGGATTTTACGGCCTATTTGCAGGAGCGGGCAGACGCACACGATGCTGGCCCCAAGTTAGCAGGCGACAGCACCACGCGGGATTATTTGCTGCCATTGCAGCTCATCGAGCGTGACTCGTTGACGCCGGGTTTTATCGCGCAACTGCGCAGCCACTATTACATTGCCCGCTATTTCCCCGGAAGTTGGGATATACGTGAAGCCAACCTGACCGAATTCACGATGGACAGCGTATCACCCGTCTTAGTGGCCGATTATCAGGAAAATTACTGGGAAATCTATTTCTTCATACTGGTTTCCCTATTTTTAATCTTCGGTTTCCTGGGCGTTTTGTATCACGTTAACCTCTCGTTTTCCATGTTTGTGAATGATAACATGGAAAGCGTACTGTTGGTCAGTATCGTTTTGGTATTGGAAATTGTGGCTTTGGTCATCAATATTTTTCAGTATATGTGCGAGGAAGACACGTTTACACTGTTTGCCAAAAATCCGATCCTGATTTTCTCATTCCCACTTGTTGTGGTCGCTATTGTGCCTATCCTTCAGGTGCTTTCTAAAAAACGCCGGATACCGCGCTGACCTATCAGGGCCGGATTTAATACTTTGCATTGATTCTATTTTTAATTACGTTTGTCTAATAGAAACACAGGTTTCGGAACTGACTGTTTCGAAACCCGGCGTTTCGGAAGTTTATCTATTTTACAAACCCGGCCAGCCTAGCGGTCCCTTTTATCAGCAGGAAAACGACGAGAAATGTCTTGAACTCGGGAATCCCCGATACCAGATAATACAACGAAAGTCATCAACAAATTAACTCAATAAATTATAATCATAATTATAACTCTTATATATTTGCATAGAATTTAAAGTATAATTAAAATGGAAGTCCCTGCAAATATCATCCCACGCGACCATTATCTGCAACAGGTATTACCATTTGTTGGCCAAAATCTAATCAAAGTGTTAACCGGCCAACGCCGGGTAGGCAAGAGTTACCTTCTCTTCCAATTAATGCAGCATATTCTTCAGCAAGAACCCTCGGCCTCCGTTATCTATATCAACAAAGAAGACCTACGTTTTGATGCAATCCGGAATGCGAACGACTTGAACGATTTTGTAACGGCCCAACTACGCAAAGACCAGCGCAATTACATCTTTATCGACGAGATACAGGATATTGAAAATTTTGAAAAAGCACTGCGATCACTGTTGCTAAGCACGGAGAATGACCTTTACATTACGGGTAGTAATGCGACCATGCTTTCTGGCGAACTCGCCACCTACTTAAGTGGGCGCTATATTGAGTTTACCGTATATAGCTTATCCTATCCGGAGTTTCTGCGTTTCCACGGCCTCACTGATGAAGACACCCATTTAGAGCTATATATGCGTTTCGGGGGATTACCCTACTTGGTCAACCTTCCTTTAGCGGATCATGCGTTTGAATACATCAAGGGTGTGTATTCCACCATCGTGTACCGCGACGTGGTAAGCCGATTCAACATCCGCAACACCCAGTTTCTGGAAAAATTGATCCAGTTTCTTGCCGGGCAAATCGGCAGCCTCTTCTCTGCTAAACGAATCAGTGATTTCCTTAAATCGCAGCGAGTTAACCTCGCACCTAATCAAATACAGCAATACGTTTCCTACCTGGCCAGTGCATTCATCATCCACGAGGTGGGACGGTATGACCTGATTGGCAAGCGCGTTTTTGAGATAGGCAACAAATACTATTTTGAAAACACAGGGATACGCAATGCCATAAGCGGGTATACGGCTGCTGACCGGGGCAAGTTACTGGAAAACGTTGTTTACAACCATTTAACGTTTTGCAGATATTCGGTAAAGGTGGGGACCTTGCAAGCCCTAGAAATCGATTTCATGGGTGAGCGCCGTGGCGAAAAGGTATATGTCCAGGTGGCGCTCAGCCTAGTGGAACAAGAGACCATTACCCGTGAGTTTGGGAATCTCCTTAAAATAGACGATAATTACCCCAAGTATGTGGTATCCAACGATTCCTTTTCGGGGAATACCTACCAAGGTATTATCCACCTCACCATCCGGGAGTTTCTAATGCAGCTCCGCTAGCTGTGTCTCTCAGCCACCTGAAAGACGCTTACGTAGCTTTGGGGCTTCCGCCGGGTCATACGCTTATGGATGGCTCAATACCCGCATTTAAGCGCGCATCATCTTCGGTCGATTGGCGGGAGTCCACCGAAACGACAGGTTATGAAGCGGTGGTTATTAACAATTGCTGTCGAACCTTAAAAAATAAAAACTTGTCTTACGGCAAGCCGAAATATACTTTGTGTTTTATAGCTTAGCGGAAAAGTTGTGGATTCGGAAATTGAGCACAACGTAACAAACGAACATGGCAAAAACAAAAATTAACAGAGATGACATAATTATAGCGGAGAACAAGCTCTTTTCGGCACAATGTGCCAGTGATGTGGATGTACTTGACCAGCTCCTGCACGATGATCTGATCGCAATTGCTCCAACAGGTGAGATTGTAACGAAAGAAATGGACCTCGCTGCACATCGAGCGAAAACAATGATAATTGAAGATGCTTCAACCGATATCAACGACATTAAAATAGTGGACGACACGGCACTGTCCATTGTAACGATGACCGCGAAGGGAAAAGTGGCAGGGACACCAATAGCAGGTAAATTTCGTTATTTTAGGGTATGGAAACGCGTTAATGGTGCATTGAAAGTTATCGGTGCGAGTTTTATGCAATTGCCCGACGGAATTAAAACGAAATTTATGTAAAGATTCTCGGCAACATCGACCAATAACATCGGCGTATCCCGCTACAGTTTCTCGATCTCCTCAATCGGCAATTCCAGTATATCGGCAATCATCGTGTTATCAAGACCGTTTTTCTTCATCTTTCTGGCTGGCCATAGCTTTTCGGGAATATACCTTGGTACGTTCTTGTTCAATCAACCTTTGGGCTATGGCACACTCCAAACGGCTCGTACGTCTACATCCATGTAATCGTGGATCAGCGCTGTCTCTTGCATTGAGAGCTGCAACGTCTATCACCCCTGATCCGGCATCTCTCTGGTATCATTGGCACGTACCGCCCTAAAGTGCGGCGACAACAGCTCGATACCCGCGCCATGGAATTCATCCAACAAGTGCTTATGCAATTCCGAATAAATAATTGCCTGTTTATTTGGGCTTTTTGTATAGGCATTCACTTGATAGGTCACATAAAAATCGTCCAGGCTGCTCTGCAACACAAACGGCGCAGGGTCAGATTCCAACAGTTCCACCTTAGCGGCGGCCCGGGTGGCCAACTCATGCACGCGCTGCCACGTGATGTCGTAACCCATGGTAATATTGGTATGGATGATCAGTCCTTTCTCGGGTGCATCCATGCTGTAATTGATGGTATGGCTGTTCATCACCTGGGAGTTGGGCACCGAAATCACTTCGTTCTTGACCGTCCTTATACGCGTAACCAGCAACGACTTTTCAATAATATCCCCCGTTACCTCACCGATTTTCACACGGTCGCCCACAGTAAACGAGCGCATGTAGGTCAACACCAACCCAGCCACGATATTGCTTAGCGCTCCGGCAGAGCCGAATGTGAACAGTACGCCGATGAAAACAGACACCCCTTTGAATATGGGCGATTCGGATCCGGGCAAATAAGGAAAAATAACGATAACCATGAAAGCGAGCAACAATACGCGCAGAATTTGGTAGGTAGGCATTGCCCAATCGGCGTAGAAGCCCGGTACGGTGAGTGCACCATTTTGGAGCTCGTGGGCGAAAAACTTCAGCAGCTTCAAGAAATAACGGAACATGAAACAGATGACCGCAATGGTTATCAGGTCGGGGAAATAATCCACCGCTGCTAAGCCAATTTCTTTAATCGGCGCAAGGAAATAACCCAGCAAAACGGGCGCGTAGCCACGGGTTGCCGGGAAGAGGTTGAATAGTAGGGGCAAGGCCAGGTAAATTAGGGCTAGAATCAACAGCCACTTCGCGATATCGATGATGATCCAAGCCGCCTTCACCTGTCGGTTTGCCGAAACCAGTTCATAGCCACGCATCCGGATGCCCTTAAACCAGGTTTGCTTGGCGGCCAGCGCCTTCCGCTTCACAAACCCAGCTAGCCTAGTGATTCCTTTGATCAGCAGGAAAACGACGAGAACAATCAACACCGCCTGCAACACCCCCATCAAGACCCTCTTCATGCTCGTCTCGTCGCGGTATGTTGCAATGGACTCCTTGATCGCGGCTAAGTAATGGTCTGCAAGCGACGCTACATCCGTATTCATCCACAGCGCATCCTGGTCGTTCACGCTCACCACCATCTGGTCTCGCCAACGCACCAGGAAATGGTTTTCCTGTTCTTCCAACTGCAGCGAGTCAACACCAAACTCATAATTGTTAGCCAGCGCCTTGATGCGGGACTCTACGGCTGCCGCTCTCTCCTTTGCCGAGTAGCTACCTAAGCTGGTATATATGATGAAGACGGTATCCCTGAAAGGCACGATAGGCACCCCCTGGTTCAGTGCACGCAGGGAATCAACTTTCTGTTTCCGCTGTGCCAGGATAATCGAATCGCGGCTTTTCAATAGATTGATCTCTTCCAGCAACCGTTGCTTTTCACGGCGATCGCCCAACTCGATTGACAGGAGCCGATTTTCCAGCTCCTTGCGTTTGATGGAATCTAGCCGTTGCTGTTCCAGCAGATTACGCAGACTCTCCGATTGCTCGGAAACAGCGGCCGTGGTATCAGCCCTAGGTTCGTCTTGTGCGCCAGCTGCGACGGGACCCAGCCAAAGACCGGCCCCTATCAACATCGAACATATCAGCAATCTCATCGTTTTCCTTTTTTTAAATCCCAACAAGATAAAAAAAAGTAGCCAAATTTAGCAAACGTAGCCGGGACGCATACCGCGCTAGTTGTATTGCACCCTATTTTGCTCGCCGCTCGGAAAACGTGAAAAATGTTGAAATCGCCCGTTCGTACCCGGTGCGCAAAATTGCGATATCTGAGTCAATGGCCATACAGTATAACCACACGCGAGCAATTGCGGTAACGATCCTTGGTCGCGCACAAGAATGCCTGAACGTTTTCCATGGGCGTTGGCGGCATCGCTGACGCGTTGTAAGGCATCGCCGTATGTTGGTTTTTCTTCCGCATCGGATGCTTCCAACGCCATTTTGAGATCTGCTGGACCAACGAACAACACATCTACCCCGTCTACCGCCGCAATGGCTTGCGCTTGGTTAATACCCTCTAAATCTTCGATTTGAGCAAACAACAAGGGCTGAATATCTGATTGCTTCAGTATCAGAAGGAAAAAGAATATCGCCGCTTGGGATCTTAACTATTTGATGTTGCTCTTGAATTTTTAATGCGTTTGCCCTGTGTAGTCAGTTAGTAAAATTTGTTTTTTAATAATTTAAGTTTATAATTGGTTAGCTTTGAAAGCTCCGCCCATCACGCGCTGTCCTGCCTTAAGAAATATCAAATACCGATCTTTTAACTATCTTTGTTTGTCATAACCAACGAGATGTACCTAAATGAATACTAAAATTCCTGCGAAATTAGATGAAAAGCAGGTTTTATTACGGCTCAAAAATGATGATCATCAGGCATTCACGCAGATCTATCAGCATTATATTCGCAAATTATTAGCGATAGCTTACAACTATTGCCGTGACAAAGCGCTTGCGGAAGAAATCGTGCAGGAGGTTTTCGTACGGTTATGGGAACGCCGCCGTACTAAAACTGTTGCGCATATATCGTAGCAACAGTACCCAACGGTTCAACGATTGTTATAAAAAGCGGAATTATGAGTTTCAAAAATATCTTTGTTTTGTTCATTCTTTGTATGTTACCCTGGCTCTGCTTTAGCCAGCCAATCATTACAATAAACGACCGCGATGTCATTCCAAAAATTAGTTTTCCGGGTATCTCTCAAGCCGATTTCAACGATGCGTTCAATGTATTGAGAGAATGCTTGGTTACCGAAGAGCCTAGATTCGGCTTCAGTCAGCCCTTTATAGCGCCCGGTGGGCATTACGGTGGGTGTTGGTGGCAGCTTGATGCCTCACTCAGTCTACATGCAACCAAATGGGTCGATCAACGTTTTTCGGAAAACATGCTCAGGGGCTTTTCCAGTGTCCAGAAAGACGATGGGCGGATTCCGCTCTACGGGCATGATAAAGTGCCAAATTACCCGGTCTGTAGTTCGCTACCCAAACTATTTCAGGCGGCCGACGCGGTACTTAAACAATCAGAAGACGCGGAACTTAAATTATCCGTGTACACGATGTTAAGATCATATCTGGAATGGTGGTTTTCCGATGCACGGAGAGACGTCGAAACCGGACTGATCACGGGTGTATTTGAAGAGTCTTTCCCTCCGGTAGAAAATCAACTGAAAGTTGTGGCACAGGTGGATCTAAACGTTGAAATGGTTCTTGCTTGCCATATCGTGGCTGCACTGGCGAAAGACCTCGGCCGCGCGGAGGATTACGATCGTTATACCACGTATCAAATGGAGCTTCGCTCGGCCATAAACCGGTATATGTGGGACGAGGCTAAAGGCGCCTATTATGCGTACCATGTAAAAGATAAAAAGCGAGACAGCATCTTGATATGTTATACCTTTGATCCTTTGCGCATGCATATTGCACCCCGAGAAAGAATTAGCCGGATGGTTGATTTGCTTACGGATGATGCCCATTTCAATTGGTCAAAATATGCGGTTACGAGCGTAGCCAAGACTGCACCCATCTATACGGAGACCAAGGGCGCATATGACGGTGCTCCGGCTTGGTCAGGAAGTGTTTGGAGTTTGAGAAACGAGGTCATTATCCAAGGGCTGGAAGACATCGGCCGGTACGACCTATCCGCTTACCTGGCATTGAAAACGGTTCGTATGTTCAATAACAATTATACCGAATTCGTCAACCCGACGGATGGGAGCGGCCATGGTGTACAGCGGTACGCTTGGTCCGCTGCGCAATATATTCAAATCCTCGTCGAGAAGATTTTTGGCGTCGATTTCGACCAAAGGAAAAAGACGATCCGCATTAGGCCAAATCTTGACACATCTTTGGTTGGCGAAACGATTTCGCTTGAACGACTCCTATTGCCCAACGGGAACCGCCTAGATTTACACATCGACTATGAGGCGACTTTCACGCGGATTACTTATTCGGTAAGCGGCGAACGGGATGACATGGATATCGTAGTGGGAATTCCAGAAAAAAGCAATGCCCGTGTTCGGGTTATCAATGCAGACGGCAAGCGGATGAAAGCTAAGCGAAGCAACCGACATCATACAGCAATTTATGAGGTTTCTAACGGGACACAACGTACCGGCGAATTTACGTTTTTTCAATAGCACCCCATCCTCCGTAAATATATATTGGAGCGTTCTCGTCCACCTCATCCTTTCTTTGACATCGCAAATTGCGATGTCAAAGATTCGCATTCGAAGCATGGTGGAGATCACCGTTATAATCGAAAAGATTTAGGTTAATTTTAACTACGCCGTGCTGAAATCAATCGCTCATATCCTGCACGCAAAATTGCGATATCTGAATCAATGGCGATACATGTATAACCACACGCGAGCAATTGCGGTAACGATCCTTGGTCGCGCACAAGAATGCCTGAACGTTTTCCATAGGCGTTGGCGGCATCGCTGACGCGTTGTAAGGCATCGCCGTATGTTGGTTTTTCTTCCGCATCGGATGCTTCCAGCGCCATTTTGAGATCTGCTGGACCAACGAACAACACATCTACCCCGTCTACCGCCGCAATGGCTTGCGCTTGGTTAACACCTTCTAAATCTTCGATTTGAGCAAATAACAGGGGCTGAATATCTGATGGAACAGTAGGTGGAGCGACGCCGTAACCGTAGGCTCGCACCGACGACGAATATCCCCGCTTGCCCCGTGGTGGATAACGCATTGCAGCCACACACCGAGCCGCATCTTGGGCGGAACGGACATGGGGAAGCATGATACCGTCTGCACCCCAATCTAAAGCCTTGGAAATCAGTGACGGTTGAAAATCTGGCACACGAATGATCACCGATAGATGAGGGTGATGGGAAATACCCCGTAAAATTTCCGGTAGGGTGGCGTCTGAGACGGCTCCATGCTCAAAATCGATAAGTAGCCAGTCGAACGGATATTGACTTGCCAGTTCGGCGACAACGGGCGATCCGGTACTTATCCAGGTACCCCAGCAAATCGGCTGATCTAAAAATTGCTTTGACTTCTTCATAAGGATGAAATTGACTTGTTACCCTTTAGGCCATCGCATGCGGCGTGAATCCGGTCGATAGTGAACCGCTTCAGGCTTTTATGCCCTGGGTTGTTCAAGAAAAACTTGTCCGACTTATCAAAATAATTGCCTTTCACACGTATGACCGATTTGAAAATGATATTGCGAAGTAAATGAAGCCAAAATCGGCGTTCGAAATCGACCGGAAGGGGTCGAACCTGTTGATAACCACTCACCGCCGCTAGAACGACTTCTCCAGAATGGAAACAACCTAAGAGCGATAGGTCGTCCGTGGGATCGCCCGATACCGCATCATCCCAGTCGATGAACGCCTTGATTCCGCACTCATTATTACCTAAGATGTTCCATAATGCTAAGTCTTTATGTACAAGACATCCGTCAGCTAGATTCAACAGCCTGCTCGACAGGCTTACGACCTCCTGTAGCTCACGGCGTAATTGTGCATCAATGAATTCCGAAGTACACAGAAAATCGAGATGAACATCCCAATTGAGAAAAAAGTATTGAGCATAGGTGTCGTGGTAGCCTTCGAGCTTGCCAGACTGTTCCAACGCAATCGAATTGAAAAGCCCATATTTTTCAGGGGTAATGGACTGCCATATCGCGATATTCCGGCCGATGTCGGATGCAATGCCCACTGTATCTAACAAGCCTGCCTTTTCCAGCACGTTGAGATCTTGCTCAGCAATACACTCCATTACCTGGATAGCAAAGGGTACCTTCGATCTCGAAGTGTCTGTCAGGTACACGTCTGGCGATGGCACGCCCAGCGCCTTAACCTGCGTCAAGATAGCCGACTCGATAATCATATAGTCATCTTTCTCAGGGCCATTCTCTAGTCTAACAAAGTAACGCGCATCCGGGTAAACGGCCAAATAGGTGACGTGATTACCCTGTCCACCCGCAACCGAGAGGCTCTTCAGGTCTTTTCGATAGTTAGTGGTTAAATATTCCTCCAGTTGCTTTTCAATAATCCGGTGTTCATCTGCCGACGTATTATGTGTGTTACCTAGCGTGTAGGGCCGATCTGATTTCCAGTAGTAAACTGCTTTTCTGCTTGCCATGTAATGTGTATGCGCTAAAATTATCAAGGTTCCTGTAGGTCTCGGTCCATTGGAATTTCCTTTTTACTTTTTCGGTTGGGGGCCGTCTGCCAGCGCCAATAGGCGGCTAATAAACCGCCAATCAAGGTCTGCATCACGCTGCTGAAAACGGCAGGAACCGCTGACAGGGGTTCCATGGGGAAATTACGCTTTGCCAGAACGGCCGCCAGACCTCCGTTCTGCATGCCAACTTCGATGGATACCGTACGGCATATAGCCGGGTTGTACCGGAATATCCATGTAAATAGGTAACCCAAAATAAAGCCAGCGATATGGAGCAGACCAGCTGCGATAAATAGTTTCAAAGCGTTGTCTGCTATGGTTCCAGCGCTTTGGGCAACGATGCTTCCAGCAATGAAAACAATAGCCCACACCGAAACAACGGGACCGGCCAGCGAAACCTTTTTCCCAAAATCGGGGAATCTGTAATTAATGAATACGCCCAACGCTACCGGAATCAGTACAACCTGTACGGTGGTATAAAATAACCCCAAAGCGTCGACAGGCACGTATTGGCCAGCCAACAGCTGGCATAATAACGGCGTAGCTACAATGGCAAGCATGGTGGATACCGTAGTCATGATGATGGATAACGCCAGATGGCCCCGTGCTAAGTACGTGATTACGTTGGATGCTGTACCCCCCGGACAACACCCCACAATGATGAGCCCAACGGCTAAAGCGGGTTCGAGTTGCAGCCACTTACCGATGAAATAAGCAGAAAATGGCATGACGGTATACTGTAACATCGCTCCCAAAATAACGGCAAAGGGCATTTTAGTAAGCTCTTTGAAGTCATTCACGTGTAAGGTAAGGCCCATGCCGAGCATAACCAACGCTAATGCTCCCACCATCCAATACCCCGAAAACCAAGCGAACGCTGGTGGATACACGTAACCTAGAAAAGAACTACTGATAATCCAAACTGGATACAGGTTTACAAAGATATTTAGTCCGTTTTTCATTCGAATAATTTGTTTTTAACGGCAATGAAGCGATCAGATTAATTCACCTCCAAACATGATAGTTTTATAAAAAATCAATAAGCATGAATTCCTTTATCATCCAGTACTCCCCCATATCCGGGCCCACCTGCTCCGACATAACCGTAACTTGCGCCACTTTGGTCGGGGCTCACCCAAAAGGAATACAATTTGCCGTTGGTTAGCTGAAAACGAAACTTTATTGGTTTGCCGTTGAATGCCGACAAGTCCTCGCCGCTATCCCATGACACCTTGTACAGCGTTTTGTTGATTTGTATCGGCGTGCATTCCTTTTCCGAAAACCCCTTTAAAACACGCCCATGCTCGTCTAGCACAGCTATACGAAGCTCACCGTCGGGGCAATCTACATTGACGAACAGGTGGTTGCCGTTAAAGACAAGCGGCCTCGTCAGCAATGACCCTTTTTTCCGGCCTGCATCCATCGAGGCAAACCCATCCCGGCGTAACGTGGCCATTCCAATACTTGCACCGGTATAGATACCACGCGACCCATCACTGGCGATGCCGGAATAACCGCAATAAGGGAACCATAGCTCATCACCCTTGACTAAAAACACGCCCATGGTACCATGTAGGTAGGCACGATCCCAATCGCCCTCTTTCCGTGTAGCATTGATAAACGGGCGGCGATCCGGCCGGTGCCAATGGAAGCCGTCCCGGCTGAAGCCAACCTTCAACTCGGTAATCTTAGGGAACTTGCCTTGGTGTGCAATCCGGTTGTCGGGGCCCAAGTGGATGTAAAACTCGCCAATCATCAAGCTTTCATACGCAACCGCATTGAGGCTATAGAGTTGGGCTGGGTCGCCAACGCCCGGATCTGGCTCGTCTAGGGAATCAGCATTTAACCAAAAGACAGCGTTATCCCAATCGCGTCCCTCCAGGAATCTATCGCTTTCGTGGTACCACCGGGCGCGGCCCAATCCACCCTTTTTTATGCTATACACCCATTTGTCGCGAAATGGGTTATGAAAAAATGAACAGTAGTCTCCAGCGCTTTGGGCCAGTCGCCCCTGCGACCAAATGCGCCCATCGCGCGACACATGTAACGTGTGGCTCGTCCCGTCTTTTAGATGCCCACCCCGCTCGATGAGCGCCTTATACTTTTCATTCGGGTTGACAGCCTGGTTGTCGATCCAAACGGCATTATCTCCACCGGCGTAAAGCCAGCCTGGAGGCAAGATGATATTTTGGTCGACCATCCCGAGGTCCGGGCGGTCCCAGTTCAACAAATCGGTGCTGGTGGCCATCGCCAATCCACCCCGCCAGCCGGCGGTATAGAACATTTTAAAAATCCGGTCGCCGTAATCGTAGAACACGCCACCATGCCCCAGGTAGGTAACGTCGTGATAGCCTGGCTCGGGAGAACCTTCGGGAACCTTTTCATGGACGGTCTCCGCCTTAAAAACCGGGTTCAGCGGGTGCTTCTTAGCTTGGTGGTAAGTCCGTACCAAGTCGGTTTTATCGATGAGAAAATCGTCTACGAATAGTTGCCGCCCCACGTCGATATTGATGACCGCCGGCGGATTAGTAAGATAGGGGACATCCATCGGTACAGCCGAACGGGGATTACGGTCTTTGGGAGGCCACTGTTCGGGCAAGATAATCCCATTGTAAAGCGTGTCGCCTTGACGGGCCGGTTGGGCGAAGCCCATCAACAAGACGCTGGTTAACAGCAACAGTGTGCCTAGCTTCTTTTTCATGTACGATTTTAAATTTGGTCTCCCATGGGTGAATCCTTAATTAACAAATACCAACTTTATTTCTTTTTTTTCAGCGGTCGAACAGCAGTCATCTTCAGTTTGGATTGAGGGCTGACAAGCCGACCTGCAAGGATATCGGCTTCGGTGAACTTCGCGAGCGCTATTTCACCGGGCCCGCGGTTATGGTCGTACGTAATATAGATGGTGCCGTCCGGTGCCTCAAATCCATCCGGATAGGTTACTTTATTGCGATCATCAATAACCAATCCGCCTTTCCAAGTCTTACCATCATCTTCCGAAAGCCAAGCGCTAAACTGATTGCGGCCCTCGTGTTTATGCAACGCAGCGCCGTTTTTGATCAATAAGAGTCGGCCCGAAGATAATCGCCTGACAAAGAAACGCGAACTGGGGTGCTGGATATCAGCCGCGGTAAAATCAGGCTCAGACCACGTGTACCCCTTGTCGGGCGAAAAAGACTCCATGATGCCTTTTCGTGTCCGTGCCGTCATCCACAATTGGCCATCGTTCTTTTCCACGATCATGGCTTCGTGCCAGTCCGGATTCGGGAAGGTACGTATACCCCGTAATTTCCAACTTTCCCCTTGGTCTGTAGACACCAGTACATTTACCCCCCGGTACGGATCGAGCTCCGGGAACGTTCCTTTGAACGGGCCGAAGCCCTCGTTCTGCAACAAGTAGGATGGCAACACCCACTCCCCGGTAGAAAGCACGGTAGGCTTACTCAACATTGCACCGTGCGATATGCGTTTCGGCGCAGACCATACCGGGTTTTCATCGTCTGGATTGTCGCTGGTAATCGCCCACAGCCCACCCCTACCGTCAAAGTGGTTGAGGGTCTGGTCGAAAAACAACCAGAGTTTCCCTGTTGGATCGGTCCAAAAATTACCAATAATAACTGTCCGTTGTATGGGAATAGCCGATGAGCGCCCATCGATGACCAGCCGGGGCTTGGACCAGGTCTCTCCATTGTCGTCACTGGAAGCCGCCAACAAGTATGAACTGGGGCAGTCACATTCACCGATCCATGCCAGCCAAATACGGCCACCTGGTGTACGTTCGATGGTGAGCGACATGACATAATGCTGCGTATCATAGTCGTATTCCGGAAGTGGCGACGTGTTGATTTCGGGCGGTATTAAGGCCAGGTCGGCAACCTGTCGCATGAGTTTGGTTTCATAATCCTTCAATTCTGCAGCACTCATTTTCTGAAACTTAGCCTCATGCTTGAGGTTCCGCACTTTACGAAGATCACGGTCGTTTTGAGCAAGACAAGGAAGTACGAAAACAACACAGAAAAAAATAATCAATTTGTTCATAACCGATATAATTGTTTGATGGGGGTATTTATAATAGTTCCTCTTCTTCACTAACTGGTGCATTTATATGGGAGATACTTTCGCTTATGCTAAAGGTATTACCCGAACCATCGGTAAATTGATAGTGCAACTCAAAATGTTGGCGTGCGCTGTCGTAATAATTCCCCCCCAAATCAACCACATCTGCATTCCCATAAGGCGTTATGGAAACCGTGGTGCCATCGGGTGCGATCGTCAGTACCATAAAGTTCGTTTCTAGTTTTTTCAGATCGCCGGGCAAGTTATGGATCGGCAAGAGCACCGTATTTGCAGACAACGCTTTCAATTGCGGTTGGATGGTACGTGAAACCGTTTCCGTTTCGGAAGAGATGCCGGTATAATCACCTGAATAACCGTTTACCATAAACGGCTCATAAACGATGGATCGCAATTGCGGATTAATATCGTACGCCGCACTGTTCGATACGATGGAAAAGGGTAAGGCATAGGGTATAAAGGGATCGAGCCCTTCGGTACGAATCGGAATCGCTATGGTTCCGTATTGGTTACCTGCCTTGATGGTGACCGATAGGGTTTCAGGAAGTTCATAATGACCTTCGGGAAGTAGCTCGCGCACCGTATAGTCCGGGTCGCTTAACGACCGGATGTCATTGAGCGAATCGAGCGAGAAAGGGTCGAACTTAAGTTGTACGATCACATCCTCAGTTATCGGTTGCGACGAAGCGCAATATACGGATAAAACAGCCACATTCTCCTGGCCATAATGGTGCGCAGATTGATACAACAGATTATTGCTGTTTACCATATAAACGGTCTTTTTATACTGCTCGCCAAAATCAACTTTTTCCGTGCACGATGAGTGAAGCATTATGCCCGATAAGAAAAGTAAGGTGAGCCTGATCATATGATGTACTTTCATTTTGAGAATTAACTATGGTTATCGAAAGGTTAGTAACCCTGCATTTGGTCCAGTTTTGGATTCTTGTCAATCTCTGCTTTCGGGATAGGCCAAAAGGTCTGGCGATCCGTGAAAACTTTATACAGGTAGGGCAGCTCCCGCACCTGGATGATGTTGTAAAATTGATCGCGCTCGGCTTCCCGGGCACTGATATTCAATCCGCGCACCGGCCGATTTTCGAATACGGCGGCTCTTTTGTTCCGCCGCAGGTCAAAGTAGCGCCTGTTTTCCCAAGCCATCTCCAACTGCCGCTCGCGCTCAATTAGTTCCCGCATTTTCTGCCGGTCAGCGGTTTCCAAGGCAGTGATTCCGGGCAAACCCGCCCGGTAACGAATGAGGTTAAAGCAGCGGCGCATTTCGGCTTCATCCCGAAACACGGTAATCTCGCCAATCGTATGCGTACCTTCCAGTTCGTTCATGGCTTCCACATAGTTCAGGTAAATTTCAGCCATGCGGTACACAATGTTGTATTTATATTTCCGCCGGCCGCTTTCCATCCACGAGTCTTCGTAATGGATAAATTTGCGGGGTACATATCCGGTCATCGGGTACTCGATACCTGTGAATCCCGATCCGGCTTGTGCATAGTCCTTACCACTCTTACCATCGGCATAGAATTTGGCGGTTTTCCCATCCCGGTTATCCACGTTCTGCGGTGGAGTGGATGTAGAGGGATACCATGAATTATTGAACCCGATACTGGCATAAAAGCGCATTTCCCGATTGGCGTACCATTTGTAGGTTCCGCCGAGAAGCGTAAACCCATTGCTGTTTTTTTCGCCCGACCACGTGATTTCATTGCTGGTGAAGCCCGCTTCATAGGGGTACTCGGCACTCGCTTGATCAATTGTGCGCCCATCGGCCATGTAGTATGCATCCACCATATCCTGGGGAACGAAAAATGTAGCGTATCCGTTTATGACGTGTGGAGCCATATAACGGGCAAATGTGTTGACATCGGAAGATTGGCGACTGAAAAGCACCTCAACATTTTCTGAAACATTCGTGCTTTCCCCATTAAACATATCAGCGTACGAATGGAAGTGATCTATGCCGCCGGCACCATTCGGAAAAGGAGCACTTTCCACGTTAGGCGGCAGCGATGGGGTATTGTTCATGCTAGCCACCGTATAGAGGTCGTTGGGTTTAAGATCAACCAAACGTTTGGCGGCTGCCGCGGCCTTTGCCCATTTCTCTAAGTCTCTTTGCGGATTGAGGTAAGGTACGCCCGCCTCGTTCCGCCATCCGGAAAACTCCGCATTCTGCCCATTGAACAATGGGCTTGCAGTATACAGCGTAACACGCGATAACAATGCCCTCGCCGCATTTTTGGTGGCCCGCCCCATGTTCGAGTTATCCATCACTTGCTCGGGGAGCCACTGAATGGCTTCCTCTAGTAGACCACACACGTAATCGCTGCATTCGTCCCAGGTATTCCGCTCTGTCATAAGCTCGTCAAGCGGGGTGTCCAGGCCGTAGGGCACGTCTGGCACAATCGGCACCGGCCCCCACGCCAGCATGAGTTCAAAATAAATCGAGGCCTTTATAAACAAGGCTTCGCCTGTCCATTCAATGCGTTCGATCTCGGTAGCTTCCTTGCATTCATTTACCCGCGAAATAAACGTATTCGCTCGCCGGATACCTTCATAGAAAGCCCCCCATCGGTTGAAATTATTCAACAGCTCAGGTGTCATCTCGTTGTTCGTAAAAAAATTGTGGTTATGCGATTCACTCAGTCCCCGCTTATAGGCCACACTGCCTTCATCGGAAATGAACGGATAGGGCATTGACATGGAACCACTGCCCAAGGACGTACCATTGTCCACCAAATAAGAATATACGTTGTTCAAGTACCTTTCGGTATAGACCCGTTTGGCAAAAACAGTATCCAGGGTAAACAAGTCGGTGATATAAGGATCGATATCAAGGAAATTTGAACAGGAATGAAAGAGCACACTCACTGCCATTAACATGCCCGATGCAAAGAACACCAATTTCCTCTTGGTTGATTTTATATAATTTCGTATCATAATGAGATAGCTTACGGTTTAAAACGAAAGTTGCAACACCAGCGACCACGAGCGCGTCAGCGGGTAAACGGCCCCGTTACTGCTCGCCTGTTCGGGGTCTGAATACTTTACCTTGTCCCATAAATAAAGGTTATCACCTATTGCAGAGATCCGGAAGGAGCTGGCGGCTATTCGCTCAACCCACGCTCGCGGAAAACTGTACCCAATTTCCAATGTTTTCAACCGCAGGAAACTGGCATCTGCCAACCAGAAGGTGGAGGGCCGGTTGTTATTGATATTCTCACCATAGGTAAGGCGTGGAAACCGGGCGTCAGGATTTTCAGCCAAGGACGGGTCAATGCCATGCGCCACAGCATATTCCATGGGTACCCACCGGTTCCTAGGGTCATTGACGATGCTGAGCACGTTGCCCGTTTCGCCCCCCGAAAAGGGATAATAACCAATGCCTCCCCGGAAAAAGTCGGCCTTACCCTGCCCCCGGAAAAACACGTTGAAATCAATCCCCTTCCACGATACGCTTCCGGCAAAACCATACTGAACCTTCGGGATGCGTGAGTTGCCGATAGGTACAATATCGTAGCTATCGATAACACCATCGCCATTGACATCCTGATACTTGATGTCGCCGGGAAGCACCGTGCCGAACTGGCTCGGACTGTTGCTGATGTCTGCCTCATCTTTAAACAATCCAAGCGCAATCAACCCGCGTGTTACGCCATTACTGGATCCCTTATTGGCCAGATACGGGTACCGTACGGGCGGTTCATCATAATCTACTATTCGATCCCGTGTAACGGTCAGGTTACCCCGTGCTTCAATGTCAAACTCCCCAATCCTACGGGAATAGGAAGCTGTCCCGTCCATTCCCCAGCTTTTCATTCTGCCCACATTGCCCCATACGACCGAATTGATACCCATCATTCCCGGCAAGGTCTGTCTTACCATGAAAATGTTGTCGCGGCGGTCCATGAACGCGTCCACCGTCAAGCTGAAAGCATTCCACATTTGCAGGTCGAGACCGAGGTTCTGTTTTACAGCACTTTCCCATACCAAACCGCTTGAGCCAAGCACGTCTTCGCTCACACCCGGTACCTGCGAAGCAATGTCGCCAAACGCATATCCCCGGGCTTCCGTGTTTACGGTGGTGAGGTATGGAAAGCGCACATCCGCCCCGTTCCGGGTAATCTGGTCATTACCCACCAGGCCATAGGAATACCTCAGTTTTAACATATCGATAAACGGAAACCGCGATTGCACGAATTCATAATTCGAGATGGCATAACCCAATGCGATCGATGGGAAAAATCCGAAACGCTGGCCTTTGGGGAAATTTTCTGAACCGTTATAGCCAAAATTACCCTCGATGAAGTAGATATCGTCAAAAGAGTACGTAAGGCGCCCCGCTATCCCCTGATTTCGCTTGGGTATCGATAACAGTTCATCGCTTACGTCTGTTCGTTGATTATCGCGCTGCTGGTAGAGGAATAGCAACCCAAGCCGGTGTATATCCTGAATGGCTTTGTTGTATTCCGCTTTGGCCTCCACATACGCGGTACGGGTACCGTATGAAGACGTGGCGAATTTCATCGGCGTCTGTGTTAATACCCTTTCGGTAAGCAGCTCGCCGGTAGCCCAGCTACGGTCGACCGCATGGTACAAATCAGGCATTTTAGTCCGCGAGGTCAAATGGTTATTGAAAAGATCAAAAGATACCAGCCCCGCCACTTTCAACCCATCCAGCCATTTGCTCAAATCCTGCTCGATTTTCACTACTGACTCAATCCGGTTATCGCGGTTGGTAAGAAAGCCGGTTTCATTAAGCTGGACGATGGGCGAGGTGTTGATGCCCGACCCATACGATGGGAATTGGCCATTGGAATATCTGATCGGCACCAGCAGCGGGGTGAGGTTGGCCTGCGCCTGCCAAATGTTGGCGGTAGTTCCAATGCCCGGGCGGTTCTGGTCAACCAACGTTGCAGAAATCAGGAGAGAGACCTGCGTCGATTTGGTCACGTCTACATCGATATTGCTACGGAATGAATACTGGTTTCGGCGCACATTGGAATTGTAACGTTCCATCCCGGTTTGGTTGTAAATGGCATCATTGGTGCGGTAAAAGCCACTCATGTAATAACGGGCCAGTTTACCACCGCCCGAAATATTGACATTTCCTTGGGCACCGTAGGTATGGTCCTTTAAGATCACGTCTTGCCAATTGACGTCGGGGTACAGGTCGGGGTCCATGTTATATTTGATGATGTCAAATATTTCCGGTGAATATACAGATCGGTCTCCCCGAACGGTCCGGGCTTCGTTAGCGAGACTGGCATAGTCATAAGCCCCCAAGTATGCCGGGAGGCGCGGTAGGTACTCCATCATGGTCTTTACATTGGCATTGATGGATATTCTGCCTTCCTGGCCACGCCTCGTATTGATGATGATAACCCCATTAGCTCCCCTTGCACCGTATACCGCTGTGGCAGAAGCGTCTTTCAGGATTGAAAAACTCTCGATATCCTCTGGGGCTAACTGGCTTAAGGCCCCGGCACCACGGTCGATACCGTCGATCAATACCAGCGCACTGGCTCCCCCACCAAATGTACTGATGCCGCGGATCCAAAACTCCGATACATCGTCACCTGGCTCACCGCTGCTCTGTACGCCGATCAATCCAGATACACGGCCAGCCAATGCATTGGTCACCGATGTTACCGCTCCGGATTGGAGTTCTTTCGGTTTAACGGTCGAAATAGCACCGATGACACTAACCTTCCGTTGCGTGCCGTAGCCTACGATGGTCACCTCCTCCAGCTGCTCTTCGCTAGGCTCCATGACCACATTGATTACCTGACCGGCAGCCTTTCCCGTGGCTATTTCCTGCGTTTTGTACCCCACATAAGAAAAGATAAGCCCCGATTCGGGATCCACGGTGATTTCGTATTTTCCCTCCGTGTTGCTGAAAGTAGCCGTTCCCTGCTGGTTTTTGGAAAGGATACTTACACCCGAGATTACTTCGTTTTCCGTATTGGTTACTACGCCCGTTACCTTTATGGCTGTTTGGGAAAAAACAGTCATACTCATGATGACACCCAAAAGCAGTGCGAACAGCTTCTTCAGGTATTCCATAGATTTATATTCCATCATAACGTTATACTGATTATCAGGTTGAATTATTGGATAGATACGCAGCGTATCAAAAAGTTGGTGGTTTCCCCCAGATATACAATGCCATCGGCGGTTACCGTTGCACCTAATGGGCGCCCCAATATCGCTTCGGCAGGTTTACCGTCCTTATATCCTTGTACCCCGGGTGTTCCCGCAAATATCGTGGCGCTGCGTGCATTCACATCGAATTTCCAAATGACGTGATTAGTGAAATCTGCCCCGTACAGATTGCCATCCCGGTCTGCAGTAATCCCTGCACAAGGAGAGCGTACCTGTTCACCAAATCCCTCGATTGCAGAACCAATGCCATTTCCCAACACGTATTCAACTTCGTTATTGGTAATCCAAGGCGTCGTTCTCCCTGCGGGGACATGAAATGGATCAAATCGGTTTAACCGCCCTGTTACCTCCGATATCGCATATATCTTCCGGTCCATCGGGTTAAAGGCGAGGTTGGAAATACCCGGAATGTCGAGGTTTTGGCCGATAAGTTCTACCTTTCCACTTTTTTGGTCTACCCGAATCAATTTTTGACCATGCAGCGACATCATGTATACGTATTGGTCATCGGCGGCGATATTCAACATATCCGTGTTGCCCAATATGTAGTTACCGTTATCATCCTTCTGATCATACACCATCACCGGGGTCATGTAGTTGTTTTCCTTCGATAATACGGCGAAAAGCTCCGGTCGTCTATTCGCTGCCCTTATCCCCACAAAACACTTATCGTATTGGGTATTGAATACACAAGCAAACGGATTGGAAACCGAAGCAACGGTAACGACTTTATTATCTTTCAAAGAGAGCAACCGTATTTTGTGTGCCTGGTCATCCACTACGATGATGTTGCTGCCATCCTCATCGGCCGCCACTTTCGCTGGACGCTGAAAAGAAGCTTCCAAAGCCGGTCCGTCTATCGCTTGGTTTTTACCAAAAACCCCAGCGACCGTCGTAACCGATGACCTCAGGAGGTAACGGAATTGCGTGTTTGTCAATTCAGCTTCTTTAGGCTGACTGCTGCCGTTCCCCTCCACCGTCACTTTGATGGTGGAATGGTCTCCCGGCTGTTTGGGGCACATCGCATAGATGGCGTTATTCTGCACCCCCAAGATCAATGCTTTCTTTTCGTTGAAATAAACGTTGATTTTGTCCGGGTCATTTCCAAAGTTGGAACCGCTGATGACGACCCGCGTGCCGTAGCCACCGCTTTCAGGACCAATTGCACTAACTTCGAGCGGCTTGCTGGCATCGTGCGGAATGTCGTACGGGTTTGGTGCTGTTGATGTTTGCTTTTCGCAGCCCAATATCACCATGGACATCACCGTTAAAGCGACTGCAATGCGGTATTTTTGCAGACATCTCAAAAAAGCGAGTAAATGTTTAGTTGCCATATCTTTTGATAATTTTGATGGTCAATACGTTATAAAAAACAAATCGGCAAATAGCTTTCGGCTCATGGTATTTCATAAATCAATATGCCGGTATATAAAATCAGTCAATTGGCTATCGCAGTACAAATAACCGCCATTCAATATGGATTATTGTTCAACTGTTTAGCATCTATGTATACTCATTTGCCATGTTGCAAAAGCCACCGTGCGCCCGCAATGACCCCGATTAAAAACAATCCACTATTTATCAATAGTTTACATAATAAACATTCGTCATCCTCCCGGCATAGGCACGTTGTAAACGTATACACTTTTTAGTATCATTGCATTTCCAATGAACTGACGAATTATGAAGCCATACTTCCACCTCGTGCCGCGCAACGCAGAATACCCTTACCTGAGCAGGCAACATACCCTGCCCAATCTGGGAACAATATGGCATTATCATCCCGAGATTGAGCTACATTACATTATCCGTGGCAAAGGTGTACGCTTTGTTGGCGACAACATCAGCAGTTTTGATGCGGGTGAATTGCTGCTGCTCGGCGAAAACTTACCGCACATGTGGCGATGTAACCAAAAGTATTTTTTGGGCAATCCGGAGATTACCGCCGAAGCGATCGTGGTACAATTTCTTCCCGATTTCATGGGTAAGGATTTTATGCTAAAACGGGAGTCGGCTGCCATCCATTCGCTGTTTGAACGGGCTAAGTTTGGGTTTGTCGTACACGGAAAAACAAAAAAACAGGTGGTCGATCTCATGCAGAAGTCGGTGTCTGTAGAAGGATTGGACCGATTAATGTTGATTGTCAATATGGTGCACATACTAGCCAATAGTAGCGAGCTTACCCAGATTTCTATGGGGTGGACAACGCGCCACGTCAATCTCGAAGAAGCCCATCGCATCAATGCCGTTTACCAATACATCTTGTCGCACTACCGTGAAGAGATTTCGCTGCCCGAAATCGCTGCCGTCGCGCACCTCAGCCTAACCTCATTTTGCAGGTACTTCAAAATGATGACCAAGAAGACATTCAAGGATTTTTTGATTGAAGTGCGGATTAGCCACGCCAAGCGCATGTTAATCGAAGATCGGCATTATACAACCGAGGCTATCTGTTTCGAATGTGGATTCAGTAACCGGTCGAACTTCTTCCGGCATTTTAAGCGGATCGTGGGATTTACGCCGATTGAATATAAGCGCCAATATTTTCGTCATTAAGAGTCGCCACAGTAGTGGCCACGGGTGCTACAGCCCCGAAAAGGGTGAACCGGAACCGTAATCGATTCAGCAGCGAAGGCGGGATATACCCCGCCCTCGTTGTCTTTTTTAACGATTTTATAGCTTAATATCCTTCCACTATTGCACTCATGTTATCAAATTCGTAATCCTGCATCACTTTTCTCATTTCACTGACAAAGCCATCGACAACGGCAAGCGGCATCCGTATTTTGCCCGGGAAATGGCCACCGAACAGCCAGACGCCACCGCCGGGAAGCGACCCATCGAAAATAACGGGCGATTCCGCGCGCTCAAACGTCACCGTCTGGAGTGCCTGAGAGCCTGCCAGGGTGTACTTCCCCACAAACCGGAGCGAGGGCGGGAAGGTGATCTCCGTCAGCGCCGGCGCGCTGATAATCGCTTCATTGCTGGCGTTATCCACCAGACGCTCCAACTGGCTCCCCGGCGCAAACGTGAAGCTGGTCAATTGATCGCACCCGTCAAACGTAACCGGCAACAGCTCGCGTACCTTGGGTGGAATCTCGATCCGGTTGATCGCCGCAAACTTAAACGCACCGAAACCAATGTTCTCCAGGGATTGCGGCAGGATAAATTCGCGAATGTCTTTACCGGCTGGGAAGCCAGGCTTTCCAGCCTCATTTAGTCCATTGGCCAACACGAACCAATCGGGTATGGTGGTAACACCCTCGGGGATGACCACCACCTCGGCACCATCCGGCGGCGTACATTGCACCAAGACACCATCGTCGACAACAAACCAGGACGACGGTGAAGGCATCACCCAGCGTGCGTAGAGCGTAAGTGCTTCGGTTACCGGTGCGTCCAGGTCATACAACGTCGTCAATGATTCGTCGACGTGCCAGCCCGCGAAGATATGGTCGGGATACGTGGGTGGCTCAACGTTGACCGTAAAGCCTTCCCTGACTTCCTTTTCCGGGATATCCGGGGCACCGTTCATGACAAAACGAACGGTAAAAGTGTTATAATACCATTTGGCATATAGCGCGATATCGCCCACAACCGGCTGGTTGAAATCATAGGGCTCCTCCAGGTCTGCATCCGCATACCAGCCCATAAAGGTTCCGCCGTCGCTTACGATCGGATCGGGGTAAACGCGGCTTTTGGGAAGGCGTTCACCGCTGTGTACCTTGGCCGGCGCCAGGTTGGTGCCGCCGTTTGAATAGAACGTTACGGTATGGAAATCCCTAACGTCCATCGTATCACACGACTGGAAAACGACGAGCCAGAGGAGCGAATATGCACTCCATTTAATGATTTTATTCATTGCTTAGTTGGTTTTTAGTTATTAATTGACGTTGCCGGATATGTGGGGCTAACTTTTGCCATATGCGGTCAGCGATGTGTGCCATGCCGCGATCCGACGGGTGGTTGGCCACACCCTCATGCGCAAACAGCCCCCGGGCCGAATTCGTGGAATCGCTGGTGTACAGGTCATGTAGCTGTACAAAATCAAATCCGCGCTGCCGGGCGAAATGGCGTATGGTATCATTTACCGGACTTGGCCAGAAGCCGTCACAGATGACGACTGCGGTACGGTTATCCGGCGCCAGGTAATCGATGAGCTGCCCGTAATGCCGCAGGAATTGCCGTTCGCCCAATGAATCGGGGTCGACATTTTCTGAAATCTTGACCACCAGTATATCGGCGTTGCGATAATTGGCCAGCAGATCCAGATCAAAGTGCCGGTATTCGCGTTCAAAGCCGGAAACACTCCCATACTCGAGTGTCCCTTGCGGATTCATCTCGTGCAGGCGGCGTTCCAGCCGATGCACAAAGTCGCTGTCACGTACAGACGCGGCCATGCCCCAGTTGCCCAGCCACCCCAGCTCTTCGGCCGGCGGGTGCGCAACGATGCTGTTGCCCAGAACAACCACCCGCAGCGGCTCGGCCGTTGGCCTGTGATTTCCAGACCCGGATAAGTTCAGGGCAGATAGCCAAACGGCTATGATTATAAAACAGTTGAACCACATATCCGTGCTATTTATTGTTTGTGGCAGCCTCCCGCTCGATTACCTGCCTGATCTGATCGAGACGAGCCGTTCCTTCCGCTTTGGTGGGCGTGAGCCACGCACCTTCGCCATTTTCGTTCCAGGCATAGAGCACGATCATTTCGCCCAGTGTTTTGGCGCGGTGCTCTTTTACCCACCGGATACCGGCTTCCAGGTGTTCGGCGATCTTCGTGGGGGTCACCCCGGTGTACCAATAATCCGAGGCAGGCAATGTGGGATGATCCTGTGCCCAAGGGCGCATGTCATAGCCTGTGCCTACGACCGGCAGGAAAGGTAGGGGCGTGTGGTCGGTAATACCCGTCCACGATGCCCGGTCACCTTCCAGTAATGCGTCAAACGGATGGCTGCCTGCATGCTTCCGGCCATCATCCGAGTTGTTGTAGGTGGTGAGGAAGTCAAACCCACAGGAGCGGTAGGTTTCCTGGTAGGTGGGATCCTGCGGCCGCGGGAAGGTACGGGCACCGATGAGGACCTCCCTATGCCCCGCTTCCAATGCTTTCTCCCGGAACCGTACCAACGCGGATTTGACGCCTTCCGTACCCCCCAGTCCATTCACCATCTCATCGAAATTGAAAAATGCGATGACGGGCTTGCCATCCACCCGGAGATAATTGGGCTCATCAAAATAGGCAATCGTGCGATCGCACACCTGTTCCCAATTGACCGGTGATACGGGGAAACAGGATAATAGAAAGAAATCAAGCCGATCGCGGTTATTGGCATTCATGAACAACTCCAGCGCGGTGTTGAGGTTATCCATCAGTTCCGCGTCTTCGGGCCGCAAGGTGTTGTCGTACCAGCAGAAGCCCCAGAAATCCAAGCCCGCATCCGCAGCATAGTTGATTTGCTGTTCCATCACGCCGGGTACGTCCTCGCGCCATCCCCAAGCCGGCTCACGGTCCCTGTATGCTGTGGTGAGCGTAGGGCTGATGTGAAACGTGTGGCCATTTTCATCCGGTGGGAAACTCCAACCGCCGAAATACCAGGCGCCTACCTTCACCGGGGTTTCGGTCCCTTCGGCGAGACTCGCCTCTTTGCTATTGCCGCAAGACCATGCCGCAACGGAGAGTAGTAGCCCGGCGATGGCATAAAAAGTGATATGATTTTTCTTGGTCGTCATGTTTGAAAGGTTAAATTAATACCCCGGATTATTCGGTAACAGATTCGGGTTGCTGATTTCATCTTCTTCGGGGATGGGGAGCCAGATTTTCGATTCAGAAATGTTGTCGACCAATATGCGTGCGCTCAAAGCATTCCACACGCCCCGGGTGGTGGAGATTCCCTTGATGGTTGACACATAGCGGCCGAAACGGACGAGATCGAATTTACGCTGCTGCTCGAAACAGAGCTCGCGCGACCGTTCGTCGAGCAGTTCCTGGATGAAGTCCGACCGCCGATAAGCCGCTTGCAGGGTACCGACGTCGTCGGTACGCGAAGCAATCAGTGCCCGGTGGCGTACCGCTTTGAGCATCTCGCGGCCGGCCTCGTCGCCATCGAAATGGGCCGTCGCTTCGGCATTGAGCAAATAAATATCGGCCAGGCGCAGCAGGGGATAGTATCCGAAATAAAAATCCGTATTCCTCACGGCGGCACTGACCGGGCGGAATTTGGTGCCATTATAATCGCCATCATAAGCTACGCCGTTGGAAAGATTGAGCGGTAGCGGCTTCACGTACTCGGTGCCGTCGATGGTCTCGGTACCCGGATCCGTGGCGAGCCCTCCCACCACCCAGTGAACCCGTGCGTCATACAGCGTATCGTAGCGGTCGTATACCTCTTGGGTAGGGCGGCATGTGCCCCAACCACCACCGTAGTAGCCCACCGGAAAATGGTAGTATGTCGGGGCAAAACCGGTCTTGTTGCCGCGCGAAGGTAGGATGGTAAAAAGAATTTCTTCGGCTTGCTGCGTCGTAGAACCTTCGATGAACAACGACCGGTAATCAGCGGTGAGCTTATAACCGCTGGTCGTGATGAGCTCGTCGGCCAGCTGCCGGGCGGTGGCATAACAGCCGTCCACGTCAACCCAATCAAACGAATTCAGCGGGAAACCGAGTGACTGCCCCACATCAAACTTCTTACTCGAAGCCAAGTAACAATACAGTTTGATCAGGTAGCCCGATGCGGTCCACCGATTGGCCACACCCGGCACACGGCGGTCGTCCAAGTGTTCATAGGCATATTGCAGATCGGCCATCGCCTGTTCCATCACCCGTTGAAGTGGGTCGCGCCCCCTATCTTTTTCGTGCGGTACACCGGTGTAAACCGGTACGCCTCCGTAAACCATCCCCAGATACAGGTAGTGCCATCCACGCAGAAACGTGGCTTCGGCCTGCACCTGCGCCTTCCTGTCCTCATCCATGGGCACCGCATCGAGCTTGTCGAGCAACAGGTTTAAGCCGTACAGGCTGCGGTACATTTCTTCCCACAGGTCGCGTGCCATGAGGTTCGTCTTCACGACACGGCCAAAAATAAACTGGTCCATGTTACTCGCCGCATCCGGTGTCGAATACGGGTTGCCGATCAGTTCATCGGTGCCGATATCGCCAACGAAGAAGATACCTGCGCGCGCATTGACGGCATAACTGTTTACCAGCCTACCGTACGCACCGCGCAGGGCAATCTCGATATCTTCAGGCGTTTGATAGAAATTATCGATGGTTGTGAAAGAAATCGGCTTGGTATCCAGGTAGTCCGAGCAGGACATGGAAAGCCCTGTAAGACCGGCCAATAAGAATTTATATAGCGTTTTCATATTACCTCTTTGAATTTAAAATGTAACCATAATACCCAGGGCATGTGTTGCAGCCCGGGGATACCCGATGGTGTCAAAATTCTGTAGCAACGGATTACCCGAATCGATTTCGGGCGACATTCCGGAGTACTTCGTAAACGTGTATAGGTTATTTCCCGAATAATATACTTTTGCCGAGCCGATACCTGCCTTACCGGTCAGCGCGGAAGGCAGCATATAGGATAATGAAACGGTCTGGAGGCGTACGTATGAAGCGTCTTCGACGTAATACGAGTTGGGTAACGAAGCCAGGGCATTGTAATTGTTTTCATCGCTGTACGCCGGATATCGGTTCGTCGGGTTTTGGGGAGTCCATCGGTTTTCCCAGAAATCACGTGTGATATTGAAGTACTCGCCCGGCATCGCACCTTCGAGCTCAAAGCGGGTGGAATTGAAGATCTTGCCGCCCAGGCTATAGTTCAGGAAAACCGAAAGCTCCACGGGCCCCATGCTGAAGTTATTGCCCAAGCCACCATAAAAGCGGGGTTGGCTGTTCCCGATGATGACCTTATCATCCTCCGTAATCAGCTGATCGGCCGAGCCGTCGCTATTGCGGAATTTGAACGTACCCGGGCGCAACCGTCCAAGGTTGCCCGCGTTGGTTACACCGTCCTTCAGCACCCAGTTGCGCAGCTGCCAGGGCATTTCGGGGTCGTTGGGCTCGAAGGTTCCGGTGCGGTCCTGCCAGCCGGAAAAATCATCCAGTTGGTAGATACCTTCCAGCTGGTAGCCATACATCACCCCAATGGGCTGGCCCACCATGATCCGGCCCACCACGTTTTGCTTGATGTAGGATGTAGTAGATACCCCGGCACCGATCGGAGCGGTGGTCAGCTCGTCTGCGATGCGCAACACTTTATTCCTGTTCAGGCTGAAGATCAACGTGGTTTCCCAGACAAATCTATCCTTGCGCATATTGGTGGTGGCCAGCAATACCTCCACGCCCCTGTTGCTCACCTCACCCAGGTTCTGCCACTGGGTTTTGAAGCCGCTTTGCGCGGGAACGATGGCATTGTACAGCATATCGGTGGTGCGCTTTTCATACAGGTCCACGTTCACCCGCAGGCGGTTGTCGAATAAGGCGGCATCAAGGCCCGCATTATATTGTATGGTGGTTTCCCATTTCAGGTCCGGATTGGGCAATGAAACCGGTACCATCCCTAGTTTATCGTCGTAGAAAACGTTACCCATGCGCGCCATATACCTGAATTCGGGGATATTTGAGTTGCCGGTAGCACCGTAGCTGACCCTTAACTTCAGGTCGTCCAACCATTGTTTATCCAAAAAAGCTTCTTCGGATAGCCGCCAGGCAAATGCGGCAGAGGGAAAGAGGCCATAACGCTGGTCTCCGCCGAAGCGGTCGGAGCCGTCGATCCGCAGGCTGGTGGTGAATAAGTAGCGGTCTTTGATGTTATAATTGAGCCGGCCCAGGTAAGACAGCCGGTTGTTGAGGCCTGCTCCGGAACCGGCGGACTGCAGCTCTTCGCCTTTCCCAATATCGTGGATGCCGGTCGATTCATCGGCAAAGCCGCTTTTTACAATATGATGGTGCTCATACCTGCTTCCGCTGATTTCAAAAACGCCCAACGCATTGAGTCTCGACTGGTCGGCGAATACCCGCTCGTAACTCAGTGTCGTGAAATTTGTCCATCCATACCAGTCGCTACCCGAAATCGCACCCCGGCCACCCAGGTAATAACCCCAAGGGGTTTTCTTGCTGTAGTATTCATTTACCTTTGATGTGACCATACTGCCGCTGAGCGTGTTGCCGAGGTACAGCCCATCGAGCAGCCGGTAATTGACTACCAGGTTGGACGACAAATTAGGCGTTCCGATATTCCGGTCCACGTACTTGAGGTTGTCGGTCGGCTTACGCCAGCCACCTTGGGTACTCACGGCCAAGGGGTTTTCAAAAACCAGCGGCCGGGAGACGATTGCCGTTTGCAGCACCCCGATATTGGCATACCCATCGCCTGATTGGACTGCGCCTTCGTAGCTGGAATAGGTGCCGTTTAAGCCCAGCGATAACGAAAGGCGGTCTTTGGTGTGGTCGAGGCGCAAGCGGCCGTTTAACCGCGAATATCCGTTGTTGATGAACAGCCCTTCTTCTTTGTTGTAGCCCAGACTCCCGTAAAACTTGGTCGACTCCGATCCGCCGCTCACCGATACGGTATGTGCCGAGCCATTGGCCACATCGCGATACATCTCATCCTGCCAATCGTATTGTGCAAACGCATATACGTCGCGGGGAATTTTCTTGGATGGCTCGATTTCTGAAGGGTTCTCGAAAAACAACCAATCACTGAAGTAGCCATAGATGATATTCTTTTCATCCGGGAACAATACCCAGTCCTTGCGGTAGTCTATCCAATCTTCGGGGCCAAGCATATCCATCCGTACGGCGGTGTGGGAAAGCGAGAAACGCCCGTCGTACGATATCTTGGCCGCTCCTGCCTGTCCTTGCCGCGTGGTTACTAGGATGACACCATTGGCTCCCCTTGCACCGTAGATAGCGGTTGATGAAGCGTCTTTCAGCACATCCACCGATATGATATCGGCCGGGTTGATCGAGCTGAGCGGATCACGTTGTGCGTTGGCGCCGAAACGCGAGTTAGCTACCGGTGCTTCACTTTCGTTTACCGGGATACCGTCGATCACAATTAGTGGCCGGCTATCCCCTACCAGCGAATTTGCCCCGCGGATGAGGATTTTCGATCCCGAGCCCGGCTCGCCGGTTCCCGTACTGATCTGCAGGCCCGCCACGCGCCCCTGGATGTTATTGATGAAGGAGCTTTGCCGCGACTGTTCGAAAACAGCCGACTTAACCGATGAGATGGCTCCTGTTAGATCACCTCTCCGGGCCGTGCCGTAACCCACCACGACTACTTCGTCCAGATCGGAAACGACCGCTTGGAGGGTAACGTCGAGAACCTGCGACTGGCCCACGGCGCGCTCCGCTTTACCATATCCGACGCTAGAATACACCAGCGCGCCGTTCGCTCCAGCGATCGAAATGGTGTACCTCCCATTCTCATCGGTTGTGGTGAAAACTGCGGTACCTTTCACGCTGACGGTCACCCCCGCAATCGGCAGCCCCTTTTCGTCTGTCACGGTGCCGTTGATCTGGTAAGGCTGTACGGACGATGCCCATTCGCTCCCGGTGCCGGGCCCCGCCGAGCGGGACTTGATAACGATGGTTTTCCCCTTAATGGCATAGTCAAACGGTTGCCGTTTAAAAAGGTGTTGCAAGGCCCGTTCCAGCGGTTCATTTTTCAGTTCGATCGTCACTGCCGTAGCCATGTGCATGCTGGCATCGCTGTAGAGGAAATAATAGCCGCTCTGCTTGGCTACCTTATCCAGTACGCTTACCAACGGCGTATTCGTTTCCGAGAGCGTAACGGTTTGTGCGATCGTGCCCATAGCCAGTGCTTGGAGCAAGCTGGCAGTTAGCAAGACGACAGTCAGATTCATCAGCAACAAGGTTCTTTTTATGCCACGCATCCGCAGGCATAAATCAATATTTATGAAATTTTTATACATTTGATTGTTTTGGTTAGCGATTCTAACTCGTTTACATACGACGGGTACTCACCAGAACGCATGGCGGAATCCTGACTCGACCCGGGATTCCGTTTTCGTTGCTCGGCATACCACTTTTCAGCTCCGGTTTTTTATCAGGTATATTTCCACATATCGGTTAATTATTAATTGGGTTTAACATTATTTAGATTTGACAACCAGTTTGCCTTCTTCCATTTCGAATGAAAGGAGGCCTGTCAGGGCCAGCGTTTCCAGCACGCCGCTGATGTTTTCATATCGTGAAACCGTGCCGGTGAAGGTATGGTCACTGATATCACCGCGCAATTCCACATCGACATCATACCAACGCGCCACCTTGCGGATAATGCTTTCCAAGCGTTCGGACCGGAATGCAAACAACCCCTTGCGCCAGGCCACGTCGCTGTCGATGTCGACAGCCCGTTTAGAAAGCAGGCCACTTTTAAGTGTGGCTTTTTCCGACGGTGAGAGCAGCAGGGAAATTTCGCCTCTCGCTTTGCCAGATGATGTTATGCGAACACTACCTTCTACCAACGTGGTGCTGGTTTCGTTTTCGTCAGGGTATGCCGAGATGTTGAACGTGGTGCCTAGCACTTCTACCAGCTGGCCCATACTCCGCACCTTGAATGGCGTATCGGCATCTGGGGCGACTTCGAAATATCCTTCACCCGACAGGGTAACGATTCGCTCGTGTTCACTGAAAACCGAGGGATAGGTCAGCGTCGATGCTGCGTTGAGCCAAACGCTGGTACCATCGGGGAGCGTCACCTGATAGGTTCCGCCGTTAGGCGTCGTCAACCGGAGTTCATGTATGTCGGTTGGGTTCAGGGAAGCAATTGCGACGGCTTCCCCTTCATACACAATGCCGTTATGATCCACTACAATTCCCGTTTGGGCTTCACTCAGATCGATGGTTCTTCCATTGGCGAGGATAAGCGTAGCCCTGTTGCCACCCGGGGCGATGTCCACCGTCGACATTGCATCCTCGGCATCGGTCTTACGGTCAGGGAAAATATACCAGGTGGCGGTAACAGCCAATAGGATGGCTGCCGCATATGGGAGCCAGCGAAGTACCCGGCGAGGAGCCTTAGACAACTGGCTTTTATTTGCTGGGGCAGTGTTTTCCAAACTGCAAACCTGTTCATCAATAGCCTTCCAAGTGAGCTGATTTAGCTTACTGAGCGCGTCAGGGGTGAGCACATCCCGTTGTTGATCGAAATAGCGATTGAAATGGGCCAGTAACTGCGCGCGCTCTTCGGCGGTACATTTTCCGGCCAGGTATTTGTCAATAAGTGTTCTGGGCTCATCCATGATATTGCCGGGCATTAATTCACCCCCCTATAATCATGAACCCTATCCGCCTATTTTTTCACGCCCATATGGGCATTTTTTTCACTTTTCCCATCATTCAATTGGCTATCAGCATATTGCATAGCGAGTATCGACAATGCCAGGGCCAGCCCGATGCTAAGCCGTGCGCGCTTTCCTGCCTGGCTGAGCAAGTTCTGCACCGTTCGTACGGAAATGTTCAGCTGTTCGGCAATCTCCGCTGGACTTAGTTGCTGGAAGTAGGTCATCACGAACACCTTGCCCATCGTATCCGGGAAACTTTCGGCCAGCCGTTCCAACCGCTGCATCAACTCTTTTTCCTGGATGTACTCATCGGTCGTGTCCCGTTCCTCCCTGAGGTATTGTCGCAGGTCGTCTTCGTATTTACTGACCACATGTTTGTGGCGGATTGATTTATAGAACCCGTAACGGACACTTTTCAACAGGTAGTTGAAGAACGGTCCATGAATGGCTAGCTGTTCCCGATTCGTCCAAAGGTTGACAAAGATGGCTTGGACGATGTCTTTCGCTTCGTCTTCATCCTGGGTCACCTTATAAGCATAAGCCAATAGGAAGTCGGCAAAACGGTTGTACAGTTCTGAAAACGCAACCCGGTCGCCCCGCTGCAGCCTACTGAGCAGTACGTTTTCATCCCGTTTATCTTGGTATGCCTTTTTGTCCATCCGATCGTGCAAATTAATGGATTTTAAACACAAAAGCTAACCTTACGTCTAAATCGGATTTGTCTGCCAAGGACCAACGGTCGGCAGCCAAACTGCAAACCTGTTCATCAACAGTATTCCAGGTGAACTAATTTAGCTTATACAACCAATAAACCATTGACCATCAGATGTTCAATATTCATTTCCTATCGGGGTGTATCCCCCATTGCTCCCTTCTTGCCGCATCAAATGCGGGATTGGCTACGGGCAGCTCGGCCGCTACGGCCCGGCGCCACTCGTGCAGCAACGATCTCAATTCAGTGGCTTTTCTTTTTCGTTTGCCCGCTAGGTTTTCGGTTTCCCCGATATCCTTTTTCAGGTTATACAATTCGATGCTGTTATCTTCATAAAATTCGATAAGCTTCCAATCACCTTTTCTTACCGCGGAAGCAGGCGTGCTGTGGTGATAAACGGGGTAATGCCAGAAAAGCGTTCGGCCAGCCGGTTCCTTACCGGTTAGCAAGGTGCGCCTAAGGCTTATCCCATCCATTTCCTGTTTGGCAGGCAGCGGCGCACCTACCAGGTCTCCCAGCGTGGCGTAGAGGTCTGGAGACGTGACCATTGCATCGGATTCCGTGCCGCAGAGCACTTTCTCAGGCCAAGAAATAATCAACGGCACCCGTATTCCACCTTCGTACAACGACCCTTTCTCTCCGCTCAGGGGTGCATTGGAGGAGGCGACGTACTGCAAGCTATCGCCTTCATAGAAGTGCTCCACAGCCTTATCGAGCAGTGGAATCCGATCGAAGCGACGGTTAAGCCCACCGTTGTCGGAATAAAATACGATCAAGGTATTGTCCGATAGGCCAAGGGAATCGAGGGTCTCTATCACCCTTCCGACGCTGTTATCGAGGTGTTCGATCATCGCAGCATACACCGCATTGCTTGGATAGCCCGCTGCCGGCATCTTCTCCAGGTATTTCTCGATGAGTGGCTTATCGGCATTAAGCTGTACATGTACATCGTAATGTCCTAGAAAGAGAAAGAATGGGCTATCGCTGTTGCGCTGGATGAAATCGACCCCCATATCCGTAATGATATCGGAAAAGCGCCCTTGGGGCGGAGGTTCGAGGGCGGGCGTAAATTTCGGGTTATAAAAGCCACCATCGGCGCAGTATGCCTCATCAAAGCCTTGGTCGAACGGATGGCACCCTTGCTGAAACCCGAGATGCCATTTCCCAAAATAGCCGTTCGTATAGCCCGCAGCTTTCATCATCTCACCCATGGTCGTAATCTCGCCGGGCAGAAATTGTGTTTTATTGGTGGGGACAATGACCTTTTCATAAGGCCGCCAATGGCCCGGTATAAAATCAATAACCCCTACGCGGGCAGGGTATTGGCCAGACATTATGCTTGCTCTCGTGGGCGAACATACCGGTGCCGCGGCATAGGCATTGCTGAATGTCATGCCCCGCTCGGCTAACCGACTAAGGTTAGGCGCTTCATTGAATGTGTTGCCATATATCGGGAGGTCCGCCCAGCCCAAATCGTCGGCCAGTATAACAATCACGTTGGGCTTTTGCCCATACGCCGATAAGCATCCTAATACCAGCTGAATAGCACATAGCGCGACGGCTAGGCTACTGTACAATACCGATTTTTGCATAATCTTGTGAAATTTGGGAACCATGTATCCGGGTTGCTGGATACGTGTAGTCATCGTTCTTTGCATGCTCGATGCCATAATCAGCAAACACGAGCAGCCTACTCCCCGGCTCCAGCGCTTGGAAAGCAGTCCCGAAACCTACGGGCACGTGCGCGACCCGTTGATCCTCACTTGGCATAATCGTTTCATCCACCGGTAATTCGCTAGAGGGCTCAACCCCCGGTTCTATTCATGATTTAGTTATTGGATGCTTTGAACACCAGGTGGGTATTTACGTCATCTCCGTCATATGAGGCCACTTCCAGTTGCGATTGCGTGAGTTTTAGTATCCGCACAGCATTCTCGTCATTATCAATCTGGCCTACATCTTCCGTTGTCCAATACACAAATCTATTGGTATCTGTTGGATGCCATTTCCAATATTCAGCCTCGGCGAGGACCAAATCACCATTTGCACGGAAAAACCGGAAAACATAGGTTCCAGACGGTGAAAATGTTGCTGTTATTCTCGCAACGCCCTCCTGTGCGAGTTCTTGCTCATCCCAACCCGCTATAATACGTTCCACTTCCCATGTCCGGCAAAGGAGTGTTGTGCGTTCACCAGCGGGAATGTCTGCCGCTTTGTCCGCATGGATTTCCAATGTGTGATTTTGGCCTAAACGGGTGTAGGTAATCGTGCAATCTAGGCCCCCATCCTTAATCCTGATTTCCTTAATGGAACCAAAATCCGAAAGGTCAATGACCTGTCCTGCTTTTGTGGTATAATCGCCCGCGAAGAAGTTACCCTGTGCATCGAGGATAAAAAAGGTACCGTCTGCCAAAAATTCAATAAAGCCACTTGTAGCTCCTTGCCGAGGGGCTTCTGCTATGTTGTTACGTAACCCTGCAAACCGTGGTTTTTTTGTTGATTGCTTGGCCAGTCCTGATTGCAAGGAAATACCGGAAGTAAACGTCCACTTCCCCAGGATTTCCGCTTTCAGTTGTTCCGCGGTCAAACCGTTGTCTGGTATACCGTTATCGTCACTATCTTTTGAGCATCCCGCGAAAGCAAAAACCAACGCGGATAATGCCATTACCAAAAATTGTGTTGTTCTCATATTCTTTCTCTTCGTGTTATTCATTTGATTGATGTTGCTCTTAAAACTCGTAACCGATATTTTTAGTTCCATGCTATATGACAACTTTACAGCTCTAAAAGTATGAGAAATCATTGAATAATTGATGATATAAACCTCCCGACAGCTTAATTAATTTCATTTTGTGGGGTTTCAGCGTCAAAAGATGATGTGTCGCATCAGCTATTTTTGATTCATGTTTGCCCGCTGGAAAGCAGATTTGTTTCGTGCCCCGGCAATTCCCCTCAAGATTGACTGGTTTAAACGACAGATTCAAAAAAACGATGTGCAGGTACCATCTCAATTTCCCTACCTGCCGCTTCGAATCGGTCACTTTGATCTGCTGTGACGATCAGGCCATTATCAAGGTTGAAGTAATCGAGTGCTTGTAATAGCCCGTCATATTCGCGCTTGAAATTAGTGTCATTTACGTGATAGCAAACTTGTATAGCTTGCTTGATCTGTCCCTTTTCGAAGGCTACGAAATCACATTCGCCTTTCTCCTTAAAATAATAGATTTCCGAATAACGTGTACGCAAATGGAGATATACAGCGTTTTCAAGCCTGTGGCCGAGGTTTCGGCTAGCCGAGGTGGCTACAGCATCAACCAAGCCGTTGTCAATCGCATAGACCTTTTTGGGGTTGCGTGCCTGTGATTTTAGGGAGTAATTAAATTGGGGTACAAATTCTAAGAGGTACGCATCAGCGAAGTAATTGAAATATTCGAGAATCGTGGTGCTGGATTTGATGCCAAACAACCCGGCGAACTTGTTAGCCGATACAAGCGTACCGACATTGGACAGTAAATATACGGCCAATTGCTTCAGTGAGACAACATCGCGAACAGCATGTCGCACTGCGATATCCCGCACCAAGATGTCATCCAATAAGTTACCTGTATAGAATCCATCGCATTCCGCGCAATTAGGTCTTTCTTTTGATAGAAAGACACCTGCTGTTCATCTAGGATGACCTTCAATTCTTCTTGACGCAACATGTTGGTTATAATTACTTTCAGCACAAATATAATAATCTTCCATTACAAATGGAAGATATCATCCACTAGCAATGGGAGAATTGTCGGCATTCGTCATTGACAAACCGGATACCGCCGCGGTGATCTTCGGCGATGCCGCCCGGTGTAATACCTATTTCAATATTAGACGTGGGAGATCCGGGTGAATATATTAACTGTGCATCAGGGCAAACGGTTGATTTCAAATACTAGGCATTTCAAAAAGAAGTAGTATAAAAGCCGCCTCTATTTACCAGCTCCCTTCCTACCAACAATCTTGTTTTTCGTAAAGCGTTGACAATAAGAAAAATAGTCTGTACCGAGGGTATAAAGCGAGCCCCGGTTTGAAAAGGCCCATCTTTGCAGTAAAAACTTACCTTGAACCATTATACCCCTTCCTCACCCCTAAAACCGGTACATCACTCCGAATTTCAGGTGCAAGTTATTCTTATCCTGCGGGTCGAAGCCCCAGTAATCGCTATTGTCTTGCGCTGCCTGGAAATTGTACTGGTAATTGTAGGCGTGGATGTACTGCAGGTGCGCGTTGAAGATAAACTGCTTGTAGTCCCACGAGCCATAGCCCGCTATGCTCGCATCCACCCAGTTGCGGCGGAAGTCGTGCACGTTTGTTATCGCAAAATCTTCGTTGTGTACCAAGCGCTGCACCTGTAGGCCCAGTTGTTTCAACCCATCTACCCAGCCGGCCTGCACGGTTTGGCTGTTGCCCCCCGGGCCGATGCCTGCACCCAGCAGCTGTCCGCGGTTGGTGTAGCCATCGGCAACACCACCATGCACATACCAGGGTGCTGCCGACCGTATCGCCCGCGTATTGGTTACGGCCACCTGGGTCACTTCGCCTGCCAATTGCAGGTATCCGCCCCAGCGGTTATGCAGCGGTGTCAGTTTACGCAACCCGAACGTGTACGCCCGGGTATGGTCTATCTGCCCCATCCCGTCGCGTTTATCCCAGTTGTGGTCGTTCTTGGCGTATTCACCATAAAATTCCACGTTGGCTTTGGGCACTACGTACCGGAAATAGAACGAAAGCATCTGGTCGCGCGGAATGTGATTGTTGCTATTGCTATCTGTCTCCACCTTCGATTTACTGAAGGCCTCCAAAAACGGTGCATAATATTTCATTCCGCGCCCCATGTCTTTCTGATTGGTGTTATAGGTGCGGATAAACCCGAAGGACAGGCCCGGCGTCCATTTCGGCTGGTAGGTGAGGTTGATGCCCGATAGGTACCGCCAGCCTTCCGGTTTCGTTCGTTGGTACTGGTGATGGGTTGCCGTATCACCAAGGAGCGATGGCGGATAGCCCGATTTCTCGAGGTGCCCCCCTACGATTTGAAACTCGAACGAGCCAATATAGGTCTTAATGGGCTTGGACGTATTCAGCGTTACGTGGCCAAATCCAGGCGCGGTATTGCTCATCAGGATCGCGTTATGCAACCCCGGGCCCCACCACAGGTTTTCGGTGGAGAACCCTACCGATATGGGGTCTAGCGTGAGCCGGATGCTGCTTTGCCCCAAGTAGGCTTTCGTATAACTGCCATTGCCAAAGCGCTCCGGCAGGTCAATCCGGTTACCGATGCGGTTGTACCAAGCCCTATCCGGCCCCGCTTCGCCTCCAAACCCCTCATATACACGATTCTGCGCCGATACCAGTTCTGGCCGGAACTGGATGCTCAACCAGCGGTACTTCGCAAAAAAGCCGGTACTCAGATAGGTCTGCAATCCCCGCGCGGGAATCATGGGCCCGTCGTTCCACCCATAGGGGTAGGCCGTGTTCAGCTGGTTCTGCCACACCACGGGCAGCAGTTGCAGGAAGCCGTGGCCGTCACCGCTCTGCCAAACCACATCGGTCCGGCTTTCATCGGGGTAGTGCAGGTATCGGTGTTGTTCCAATGCTTGGGCCGTAATGGGCCGTATGCTGAACGATATAGCAGAGTCTACCTTGCCGAGCAGTTGTTGCCGGCGATAGTAATCTTCCAGTACGGGGAGTCCTACTGTGATGGTCTGTGCCTGCAACACGGCGCTACTCACCATTACCAGCACCCCTACCGCAGTAACGGCTCTTTTTATATCTTGGTATCCGATCATCGTGGTGCTTGCTTAAAACCGATAGGCGACGCCCAATCGCATGAGAAAATTAATCTTGTCTTGCGGTTCAAAATTCCAGAACGTGTTCCCTTCGGGCATAAAAAACTCGTGGCGGTAGTTGTAGCTGTGCACGCGCTGTATCTTCGCATAGGCCAGCAGCCCGTCAAAATCCCACTCGCCCTGGAGCGACCACCCGAAGTCTACCCATGAATTTCGGATATCCGCCACAAACATGTAAAAGAAGTCTTCGTTATGCATATACCGTTCCAGCGAGAACTCAACGCGCTTTATTCCGCGTACCCAACCGATGCTGGCGGTCTGCACATTACTTCCCGGGCCAATACCCGCCCCCAGCACTTGGCCGCGGTGGGTATAGCCATCGCGTACCACGGGGTGTGTATACCACGTGGGATACTCCCAGCGGATCCCTTTGGCAAAGTACGTGCTATTCATGGAGAGTTCGGTTGCTTCGGCGCCCAGCTCCAGGTAGTCGCCGGGCCAAAAGCCAAGCGGTACCAACTTGCGGAAACCCAGCACGTAGCCGCGTGAGTAGGTAGGCTGTACCATCCAGTCGCGCCCATTCTCGGCCTTGCTGTTGCGCCCGTATTCGCCATACACTTCCAGCTTGCCTGCCGGCATTACCCAGCGGAAGAATGCCGACCCGTAACGGTCGCGCACCTCACTGCTGGTACGTTCCACCCCACCCATGTCGAGGTAGGTCGCTTCTTTCACATTCGATTTAAAGAAGGGCAGGAAGTCGCTCACGCCCTTCATATGGTCTCTATTCACCACAAACGAGCGGATGATGCCCACGGAGAGCCCCTTTACCCATTTGGGTTGGTAGCTGGCCACAAACCCCGTAAAATAACGGTTTACGTCGGGCTTCTCCACGTAGTACATCTCGTGGTGCTGGCTTTCGCCCGATATGGACGGCGGGAAGCCCGACGCCTTAAGGCTACCGCCTACGAGTTGCCCCTCAAACGAGCCGATAGCGGTTTGCACCGGCTTGCTGGTATGTACGGTAACGTGCGGAAACCCCTGCGCGTTGTTACTCATCAGCAAGGCATTGTAACGGCCTGGTCCCCAATAGAGGTTTTCGGTAGAGACGCCGAAACTTACCGCACCAAAGGTCGCTTTCAAGCTCGACTGCCCCAGTAGGGCACGGCTATAGCCCCCCTCACCGAAATACTCCGGCATGTCAATCACGTTGCCGATACTATGGTACCAGGCCCAACCGTAGCCCGGCGTTTTGCCCAGCCCTTCATACTTCGCGTTGGATGCGAACACAATCTCGGGGCGGAATTGCAGGGTGAGGAAACGATACTTGGCTACTATGCCCCCATAAAAGCGTGCTTGGCCGCCACGCGTCGGTACCAACGAACCATCGTTCCATCCATAGGGATAGCTGCCGTTGAGGTTGTAATCTAATCCTGCGGGCATCAGCTGAACGAAGCCCGCATCGTCAGGGAACCGGTGCAGGTAGCTTTTGTCGCCCAATACCCCGTCGGGGTCATATATGTTGGTTTTCCCCAACGCATCGGCCGTAAGCGGCCGCACGCTGAACGAGATGGTTGAATCTACCTTACCCAGCAGCTGCATTCTCCGGTAGTAGTCTTCTATCAGGGGGCTACCCACGGGCAGTGTCTGCGCCCATGAAAAACTCACCGGGAATGCAAAGAGGCACAGGCTACAAAGTAAATGTCTGATATGCATAGTCGACAATGTGCCTACAAAGAAGCAAAAAATATTCCACTTTTATTTTAATCGGTGCCGTCTCAAAACTCCCCCCTTACAAAGTAATCTGCTGGATATGTATAATCATCGTCTTTCGCGTGCTCGATGCCATAGTCGGCGAACACCAGTAGCCTACTCCCCGGTTCCAGTGCTTTGAAAGCCGTCCCGTAACCGACCGGTACGTGTACAACCTGCTGTTCCTCACTGCGCATAATCGTTTCATCCACCGATAATTCCCTGGAAGGTTTGCTCCAATCGTCAATCTTCACCGTTTTCATGGAAAACGCACCATCCAACACATAGAACCAACGTTGTTCGATCCGATGTGCCCGCCACCCACGAATGGTTTCGGTGTCCTTATTCTCGATGATATAAAATCGCTTCACCGCCGTCATATCAAAATCATTGACAAACCGGATACGGCCGCGGTGATCTTCGGCGATGCCGCCTGGCGTAATGGTTATCTCTTCCATAAGATGGTCTTGTAAAAAACTAAACGCGCGCAAGTTACGAATTCTGCCAAAACCAGAAAGTCCGCGCTGATCTCGGCCAAAAGAAGAAACAGCGGTAGTTTATTATTGTAACGGTTCCTGTGTAACTTTTCCCAGGGAGTGTTTCAGGCGCTAGCGCATCTTTGAAAGAAGCCCCCACCGGGCAGGGCGGGGGCTGAGGTTAAGGTTTAATGGGCTTCATCGCTGAGCGGGCTATTGTTTTCGGAAACATCGCTGCAAAGCCCACGTTACAGCGAAGCTTACCGCTGCACCGATAGCGGCCAACACGGCGGTTCTGACCATGTCGTGCATACCGAGTTGGGCCAACACGCTGAGCAGTGCACCGCCGCCCGTGCCGATACCCAGCTGGGTGTTAGTCGTTTTCATCAGCCTCTCCTTCTTTCATTCGCACGCCATTTTCCACCGCCTCCAGCACACCCAGTGCCAGGGCGAGGTACCGCGCCACGACCACCACCTTGGGCGGTAACTTCACCGGTGAGGCGATAATTAACTGGCTGGCCACCGCCAGCGTTTCCTTGATCCTGTCGTAAAGTGTCGTCTGCCCAGCTTCGGGCAGGTCGACTGTTTTTGTTGTTTCTTTCATGTTTTGCTTTTTTGCTCTTTGCCTTTCCTATATCTCTCCTTTCGTGTTTTTGACTATCGCACAAGCGGCCTAGGATGCTTGCATCCAGACGCGTTGCGTCAGTCAAAAACACCCTACACCCATTCCTTTATTCCCCAATGTTTTAGCTGTCGCACAAGCGGCCTAGGGTGCTTGCACCCAGTCGCGTTGCAACAGCTAAAACACCCTCTCCCAGTCGCGTTGCAACAGCTAAAACGCACCTTCAATCACCAATCGATCATTTCCTTTCCTTATCTCACTCACCAAAAGCGGATACACAAACTCGTACGCCGCCCGCGATCCCAGCACCTGGTAGTCGCCATCCAACAGGGACCAGTACGACCCCGTGAGTGGGCAGCCACGCGTATCCGTATGCGTGTTACCCGTATGGAAGAACACCAGCTGGAAGTTGGGGATTTCGGTAATCTCTACCATGCCCTCGTGCAGCACCGGGTACTGCTTGGCATACTTAATGTTCATCCCTGCCCAGTAGTTGAGCGAAAGGCCATATTCCCCAGGAGGGATGCAGGTCTGCCCCGCGACCTTCTCCTCACGCACACGGTCTTCCAGCAGGTAACAACGAAAGAGATCACCGATGTAGAAGTGGCTCAGGGTACTGTGCTTCCCCTCCGCCACGCGGATGATACGCATGTTGTTCATCGCTCCACCTTTCCCAAGAACTGGCTGTTCGAGAACTGCTTTTTATCCCTGTCGGCCACCAGTACATAAATCAACGAGGTGCTATTAAGCGGCAGTTCAACGAGGTCGAGCGTAGCAAAACCATCGTTGCGTATGGCCTCGACGACAAGGACCGACCGCTCTTGCAGGTTGTAGCATACCGCCATAACCAGGTCGTCCGCATTACCACTGAACCGCGGTAGCATGGGATGCCACGTAAGGGTAACTGCTGATCCAACCTGTTCATATGCAGCATTGGGCAACGGTGCCAACGTGCCGCGGCTCAGCCTTACCGCTGCCGGATTGATGGTTATATCCGGATACGAACCTTCCACCGCGTAATTAAGCATGTGGGAAGCTGCCGCATTCATCGCTGTGGTGCGGGAGCGCGAGGGATGTGCATGGGCAAACCCCATATAGATGATTTCCTTAAGGGGTTTGAGAAACCGCATCACGGCTGCCAACCTGCTTCTTGCGTCGCGCTGCTTGGGCGACGGAGCCTTTTCTGAGCGTTGCGGCCGGCTGCGGATATAGAATCCCGTGGGGCCATTGCAACCCACAATATCCCCCAAGGCGCCCGAAAAAGCCAATAAATTTGCTAATCTTGCCATTGTTCATTTTTAGTTAAAGAACTGGGGCAAGCGCCCCAGTCCGTTATTGATAAAATAAATTGGATTTTTACGCCAGTACCACCGATCCGCCATACACCGTATTGGAGATCTGCGAGCTGTCGCGGCTCACACAGAACAGCCACACTTCAGCCGAGTGGCCCACCGTATCGTCATCGACCGCGATGACGGCCTGGCCCACCGACCGCTGCACGACCTCATCGGTGGTGTAGAAAAGCCGCAGCTCGGTATCGTACAGCAGGATGTAGACATCATCGTCTGCCTTGCCCTCGAATGTGGTAATGGAAGGGCGCCAGCTTACCGTTACCTCATGTTCACCGGCCGCTACCGTAATGCCCCGAGGGGGCAACAAGCTGCCTTTACTGAATTCCACCCTGCTGTAATCAATGGTGAAATCCGGGTAGTCGCCCGTTACTGCCGGAAGGTTGTTCGCCATTGCCTGATTGAACAGCGTAGACTGGCCCATATAGACCTTGGCGTAGCCGATTTCAAATAGTCCCTTCAGCGGAAGCAGAAACTTCCCCATCAACTTAAATCGCTGTTGTTGCGCCAGCTGCGCCTCGGAGAAAGGCTTGGTGCGCTTTTTCGATAGGCCCCGCATGTAGTGGATATCGCGCCAGCTGCTACCGATGATGCTTCCTACTTTTCCTGAAAAGGTGCCAATTGCACCGTTGAGAAATTTTGCCATGTTATTAATTTTTTAGATTTAACTTCTACTCATGTGGGCGTCCTGTCTGCCGACAGCCTAACGCCAACGACACAAACGTAGGTATGCCTTTGGGAATATACAACATTAAATAGCTGATAGTCAGTATATTGACAGGATTTCGAGCGACTCGGACAGTATCTTGGCACAATGCTGTCAGGATTCAGGGGCGCTGTAGACCGGCCTTGGGGTATTGGCGGGGTTGGCTTCGGATTGCCTTCGGGTCGGCTAGGGTGAAGCGATTAAACCAGGACTGGCCTTGGTTTGGACAGCTACTGGCGCCGCCAATCCAAGTCCAGTCTCAGTACAAATCAAATCCATACGTTTTCAGCATGGAGGTCCGAAGCCGGTCCGAAGCTTGTCCGAAACCGGTCCGAACCCTACTCCCCGCGGTAATACCGCCTGCACCGCTCGATATCACTATGGCGGAACTGGCGCATGCCTAAGGCGTAGGAATCCACCGGCAACATACCCCGTTGGGTGAGCCGGTAAATGGTACGTTCACCCACACCGATGCGATCTGCGGCATATTTTGCACTGTATAATCGGTCGGGGTCGGGCCGCTGCGGGCCGGGTTCCTGCAAGGCGGCAACCCCGCTGTTACCCCCTTGTTCCATGCGGATGAGTTGTTCAAGTATCTTCTTCAGAATGTCTATAATGGTATTCAGCAAGGCTGAAATAAGGTCTACGATGCGGTTCATAAGTAACATGTGCTTGTTGCCGGGCGCTTCCGGCAGGCCACAAGGCAGCCGTAGCCACCGCTCGGAAGGTGGCCGGCAGATAAAACCAAAACGTCGTCCGAATGCTAAATTAAGCGAAAAGCTCGGTATGGCAACAAATGTCCACCGAAAAGATTTCCGAAGTCTCGGCAAGTCCCGATACCTTCATGCAGGCATCTTCGCCCCAAAGGAGCCTGAGTCGCTCTGATAGGTTTTGGAGGCCGGTATGCGTACTATATACGGCCCGGGCATGGCTTTTTTTATTGGACCTGTGTACCGTGAGGCGCCTCCCATTCACCCGGACGGAGATTACCGCCGGTTGGCCACTGTCATTCAATACGGCATATTTTTTCATGTTTTCGGCCAATAAGACTAGCAGCATGGGGATGCAGCGCACCCGGCCATTTGTCGTTGCGGCATCGATCTTTATGTGGGGTGCGTATCCAAGACGGATGCGGATAACGTCGATATACAACTCAAGCAGGGCCAGCTCGTCGGCAAGTGGAATAAGGCTGTGCCTGCCGAAGCGGCCATAGGCCTTGGTAAATTCAGTAATTGCATACACCATGAATGGCACCTTGTGCGGCCGCCACTTCACGGTGTAATTGAGGGTGTCCATCAGGTTATTGATCAGGTGCGGCACCAGTTGGCCGTTTAGGCGTTCGAGCGTTTGCTCGTCAATGGCACTTTGGAGCTCCCGTTCAAGGGCTTCGTATTGTATCTTATCCAGCCGGGTGGCTTGGCGCAACCACAATGCCGCGTAGTATAGGCTCCCCAATATGACGCCGACAAACAATACGAGCAGCGTTTGCCAAGTATTGACCACCTCAGGTTCCGGCGGAGCGTGTTCGCCAATGCTAAATGTCATTGCCTGCACCGCAATGCTCAGCCCAATGGCAAATACCATAATGCCGGCTAGAAACAGCATTCCCGTCAGTATGGCGCGTATGTACCGGTGGTTCTGGCAATGGGCGGTAACGCGCGGCCCCACTAAAAAGGCCGTCAGATTGGCCGTCGCGATGTGGATACCCATCATGATGGCCCAGTCGCCCACCCCGTTAAATGCATGGGGAGCTACCGCTTTGTGCATATACGCCCAAAGCACTGCGCCCCACAACAGCCAGCCGATCAACTGGTAACCCAGAAAGGGTATCCGGTCTGTAAGCGTGCTCATGCTGCCTTAAGGAATGCCGTTGCCCTTGCCCACTTGGTACCTTTTCACGAATTGCTGGTAGGCTTCTTTGTACGTGATGCCTACGCTATAAGACTTGGAGCCGACATGCACCAAGTCGGGCTCGAATTGCGTGACGTCATCGAGGTTGACGATGGCACCCCGGTTTACCTGGAGAAACAGGCCGAACGGTTCCATCAACGAAGCCGCCTCCGTTGCCGTGTAACGGATCACTACCGGCGCATCGCGGCCTCGGATATGCACATTCAGGTAATTTCCTTCCTGGATCAGTTTAACCACCTCGTGGGGCAAGGCGGGCGTATATGTTTTCGTACCGCCATCGTAGAAAAGCAGTTTGCCGAATTTCAGCCGGATGGGGTGTTGTTCCGGATCTGCCCCCAAGAGCTCTTCCATCAGGTCCTGCAGGTCGGCCGCCGTAATCGGTTTCACGATGAAGTAGGGTACAAATGCGCCGAACGCGTCCAAAGCGTAATTGCTGTGGCCGGTTACGAATACCAGGTGGGTACAGTGTTTCTTCAGCCATCTGGCCGCTTCCAAGCCGCTTACTTCCGGCAATTCGATGTCGCAGAAAATCAAATCTACATCACCGTTTTCGCGCAGGAATTTCAGTGCATCGGCTGTTTTTGAGAATGAGGCCACCAACTCGATATCCGGTACGGCACGCAAGCGGTCTTCCAGTTGAGTTAAGGCCAAAGGGTCGTCTTCAATGGCAATTGCTCTGATCATAATACCCCATTTTTTGTTGGTTTTATAGTTTCGAGCAGACCAAGTTAAAGCAAATGGAATAAACATCCAAAAAAAAGACCAGCCCGTCCCCCGTTCCATGGAGTTCATCACATAAAAAAAATGCGCCTTAGTTAATGGTTTAGTTTAGGCTAATTATTAACAAAAACAATAGATCATGAACACGAAAAAGTATGGATTTACGGCGGCATTGGCTGTTTTGTTATTGACGGGAGCCGTATCCGGATGGATGAGGCCAGCGCATACATCCGCCAATTACGGCCCCGTCTTCACGGGAATGGAGGGAGCAATGGATAGCGACGGGTTCCCCTGTCTGGATACGAAATTCTTTTTGCCCCTGCGTGCCGGAGGTTACCTTACCGCTACTGCTGAACAGGAACGCCGCGAAGCCCTACTTGCGGTATTAGCGAGCCACGAGCGCAGGTAGTATGGTTTGGTGGAAGCGGTTTGGTTGGGTGGTCGGTATTTTTCATATCGGAATGGTGGTGCTGTACAACGTGGTGGGGTTCCGGCAGTCCGTGATGGTAGTCACCGCGGCTGAGACCACTACGTCGAGCCGCTTTTTCGACCGCTTGCGGTACATGGGCCATGCGCCACCCATCGCCGCCTATGCGCGCTTCACGGGCATTGCGACCGGCTACGGGTTCTACGCGCCGCAGGTAGCCAGTCCCTACGTGATCGAAGTAGTTGCCCGCTCCGGCGCTACTGGAAAATGCGATACGCTGACGCGCCCCGGATGGGCACGGGGGGCGGGAGCCGTGCGCTACCGCGCGTTTACCAGTTCGCTGCGGCATCTGCTGCCCGAAAAGCTACGGCTATACGAAACGGATACGCTCGATATCCGCTATACGCGGGTACTGGCCCGCCAAGCGGCCGTCGGTATGGCCGATGCGCACGCAGCGCATGCCATCAGGTGGCGTACCTACGTGGTGGGATTGCCCCGGCTACACACCACACGTTCCGCCTACGCGACACTACTGATTGATGAGCCGATTGCTACTTCCATACCGACGGAGCGATAAGGTGGATCGCGGCTTACCCGGCGCGTGGTACGGCTGGTATCACCGCATGCTGGGCGCGGTACTCTTTGCGGCATTTGTTCCACTGCTGCCGTACGCACCGCAACTTTTCAGCGCTTCCGGCCTGTTTGATGCCGAATTGTTGCGCGTGCACCCGCGCGGCGGGGGCCTATCGATATACGACTTCTCCCTGCTAGCCGGGCGCCACCTCGGGTTGCCGGCCAGCCTGACCGTATACGCCTTTGCTGGCAGTTACCTCGGTGCTTGCGTGGCGCTCATCGCCGGGTGGCGGGTCCGGTTGGCCGCGGTGGCACTCCTGCTCCTGCACCGCATCTTTTTCATGGCCGTACCCATTTACAACTATGGGTTTGATTTCCTGGCGCTATCCGCGCTTTTTTATTGTGCCGTTTACCATGTGCGATGGGGCATGTATATCCTAAGGTTGTTGCAAGTACATCTCTGTTTCGTGTATTTTTTCGGCGGGCTCAACAAAGCCATCGGTGCCACCTGGCACAACGGAGAAGCATTATGGAAAGCCATACAGCAGCCCATCGGCGAGCCGATTATTCAGGGCGTGGCACTGTTGCCGGCACCTTGGCTGTGGACTGTCCTCGGCTGGGGTGTGGTCGCATTGGAGCTTTTGTATGCCGTATTGGTTTGGTGGCGGCCCGCGCGGCCCTGGGTATTGGGTGCTACGGTAGCGATGCATGTTGGCATTGCCCTTTGCTTGGGTCTTTACGCATTTTCCGGATTGATGATCTTGCTCAACCTTACCGCATTTTATTTTCCGTATTTGAAAGATTCAACTTGTCTGCCGCCGGAACCGTCCGAGCAGGCCCGGAGGGATACCGGCGTAGCGGCAACCAGCATGGTCGAACCGCCGGCATGCCACACGTCGTCCACCAATACAGCCGGTACGTCGGCCGAAAAGCCGCCGTGATCCGCCGTATTTCGTATCCGCTTCGCAACCAAGTTACAAACCGCAAACACATGTTACCTTCTTTGCGCATTCACATACCCGAATACTATCCGCGGGCAACCGTCGCTGCCCGACTTCCTGCCGGTACCAGCTACCACGTGCCTTATTCGCAAAAGCGGAGCTGGCGCGGCGACGATTGGTGGATAAGCATGCAGACGTACGATGCCCGCCATGCCTACGTTTACCTCATTGAAGTATTCACCAAGCAGCCGCTGCGGTTCGGGGTGGAGTGCCTTAGGCGCGACCTACGCTGGCTTTACCCGCTATCAGGGGCGTTCGCCATCTACGACCATGATGGCGGTGTGGCGCTGCAGCTTACTGCCGATGAACATCTCCGTGTGCTTTCTGGCCCAGGCAGCCATTTGGTGGGAGTACGGCCCGGGCGGCACCTGCTTTTTGCCTTCGTATTGGATTGGGGATGGACCCGCCGGTATGCCCGCGGTGCGTTGGCTTACCTCCGGCAGCCGGTTGCGGTGCCCATCAACGCGGCCATCCGCGGCCACCTGCTTACGCTGGCCAGCTTATCCATGCAGGAAGGGTTGCTGATGGACGCCAGCATCTATTGGTCCATTGCGCGGATTACCCATTTGACGCGCCAGCTCTACGACGAATATGATGTAGCCGGGAAGCCCGTTTCGACTACGCTGGAGCTGGCCCTATCGGCCCGCAACCACATTGCAGACAGCTTGCTGCTTGGCGGAAAGCCCCTTACCGTGGCCGAAATCGCTGACCATTTCGGGGTTACGGCCGGTCACCTTAGCCGCATGCACAAAAGGCATTGTGGGCAGTCTTTGCAAGCTTACCTGATGCGGCAGCGGATGGACACCGCCTACAGGCTGCTCAGCGAAGACGGATTGGGTGTATCCGCGGTGGCCTACCAACTGGGGTTTTCAGATGTGCAGGCATTCAATAAGCTTTTCCGGAAATATTTCGGGGCGGCGCCGAGTGAAATGAAAAGAAGGTAAGGAGCGCGAATAAATCACCAAATCACCTTAACGGGATACTTATCAATATTTGGGTCAACAGAAATTATGGGCATGCCCATATCGATTGCCGTGGCCGCGATGAGCCTGTCGAATGGATCCTTATGATGGAAGTCAAGGCCTTCTAGCTGAATCAAGTTGGAAAGTTGAATAGGGACCACCGTAATATTACCTACAACACAAGCTTCGTACAACTCACTTAAGGAATAGGCTAATACTAATTTTCCAAGGGCTTTTTTAATGGTAATTTCCCAAAACGAAGCCATGCTTACTTGGAGATCATTCGACGATTCGAGAATAATGGATTGAGCGGATTTGGAAAGTCGAGGACTATCATCATGGAGCCATAGGAGTGTGTGTGTATCCAAAAGGTATTGCCCCATGCTTACATATAATCTTTAAAGTCGTCTAACGGGGCATCAAAATCATCCGCCATCTGTAGCTTCCCTTTGAGGAGCCCAATTTTCCTAGGCATTTTCCTCTGCTCACTAGGCACACGCTTCTTCGTTAGGATAAAATCTATAAAATCCTCAACCTCCTGTTGATAAGCGGGCGGTATTTTCCGTACTTTTTCTAACAATTGATTTTGTGCCATATCCACTGTCATATCACAATTACTCAAAGATAGGTAAAAAACAATAGTTAATCAACCGCTCTGCATATCATTCCACCAAAAATCGACAGCAAATCGCTCCCATGCCAAATATTTACCACTACCCATGCCGGATATCTGCCAACAGCAGGGGCGGGTTTGGCGTATTTTTGCTGCTATAAATGGATGTTACTATGAATTCAGCAGCCCCTAAAATACCACTTATTATCCAGGCTATCGGTTATGTAGCCATAAAGTCTGACTGTTCCAGCAACGCGGAGCAGCAGCGGGAAACATTAAGCAGACCGGCCAGTCGGCCGATCTACCACATATCCACCGGTAACCGTCGGTTCGCTTTGTTCCGGCGCAGGGCCGTGGATAAACGCATTCCGGTTGGTGGCATACCACCACCTTTGCTTCCATTCCGGTGTTTGGGAGACGGCGGCCCGGTCAGCCGATTAATAGATTAAATCCAATTTTTTAACTTATAAAACGGTAAGCATTTCCGTATAATAAATGCTTTTTACGATTATGGAAAAGATAAAAAACATAATCACAGGAATACTGTCAGTTGCAGTATTCTTTATGGCTGTGCAGGTAGGCGTGGCTCAGGAGAAAGTTCAAGTTTCGAACGATAAAACGGAAGTGGCAGAGCTTGTTGCGGCAAACACTTTGGCAGGACCAGTGGAGAATATAGACAAAGAAACGGTTAGGAAGAAAACGGAGTACAATACTTTTGACAGAATCGGCCTTTCTGCATTATCAGAAAAATCACTTCGAATGGACTTGTATTGGTTTAAAGTTGACCACACCGATGGCGCTATCAACGCTAGTCCGATTGACCCCGGGGATTTAGATGATGAGCTTTGCCTTTCTCCCGAAGATGAACTCCCAATTTGTGCTGTAGCCTTTGCTTCAGCAAGCCCCTTAACTGCCCCCCCTGTCAACAATATTTCCTTGACGGACCTTGAGGACGACGATGGGGAGGAAACCGCAGGCGTTCGATACCAAGAGGAGGAATAATATTAATGTCATAATTAAGAAATCATTGCAGCGTAAAAAGCTGCAATGATTTTGTAAATATAGGAATACGTGTTATCGTATATTCTGAGCTATACCCGTCAGCAGAACTACCTCGTCTGGAATAGGTAGCACATATCGCTTATCATTGGGCGGTAACTCATAAGACCTTCCATCCACCATGCGATATAATGTCGTTTCAAATTCCTTTTCTTTATTAAACCTCCGCAAGTCAGCCCACCTGATTCCCCTGAACAGCAGCTCCTTTTTCCGTTCATTAATAATGAACTTCATCAATCCAACCTCATCACTTATCGGAGGTATCCCGTAAGAATGCCCGCTATATCTATGGGCTAATAATGTTGTCAACCGGTCACGGGCGGTTTCCAAGTCTCTGCTCCTCGTATAGGCTTCAGCACTTATCAAATACACCTCATCGCTTGCAATACCCGAAAAATATCGGGTATTTCCGGTATAATTCCCTTTAAATGTCCAAGCGTCGCCATTTGCTTTAAAAAATGCGGCTTTACGAAGGTCGTTGTCATCGTAAGCATTAAACAGGTCAGGATCAATCATGTAGTTGGATGCCCGGCTAAACATCGCGGAAGAAACCATTGTTGTATGGAAGATCACTTCGTCATTAAATAATGAAAAAGGATATGCTTTCTCCAAATCGATGGTATTGTAGTCGATCAATGCACCGTGCAATAGCAAGCAGGAATCTGCATATGCTGCTGCTTTGGAATAGTCTGCCATCTCAAGTTGGAGCTTTGCCATCAATGCGTAGGCGGCTGCCTTGGAAGGCCTGGTTGGAACCTGCGGCTTTTCCGGCAACAAGGGTATCGCTTTTACAAGATCATTGTTGATTTGCATGTACGTGTCATATACAGAAGACCGGACAGAACGCACGTTGATGTCCGAATCCAACCTGACCGGAATACCTAAATCACTTCGCGCAGTTTCCGCGTTAAAAGGCACACAAAATAGTTGGGCTAATTGATAAAATGCCCATGATCGAAAGAACAGTGCACTTCCTGCTGTATTGTTGACTGCATCCGGATAGCGGTTTTTGTCTTCCACGGTTTCTAATGCCTCCAAAGCTAAGTTTGCATATAATATTTGCCGATAAGGCCTGCTCCAATTACTGGAGGAGGCCCCTTCATAGATATCTACTTCCCAAGTATAGGCATTGCGTTGTTCCATATTGGTTAACGCATTATAACGGGTATCTGTAATAACGTAGAGATCTGAACTCACTTCTCCCAATGAAGGGTTTACCGCCTCGTTCATCGTGGAGGAGTTATCAAGCAAAGCTTGGACATCGCTTACGCGTTGAAGCACCACACGCTTTTTATCGGAACGGACTTCCAGCCATTCTTCCCCGCACGAGGTTAACACGAAGACTACGGTTATTATTGTCCAAATACTTCTTGAAGTTATGTTATGATTCATAGCTGAAAAACATTAAAGGTTATTATAATTCCGCCCGCAAACTGAAAGCTGCGCTGGGCGTCGGCAACAGCGTCGCATTTGGGTAATCGGGGTCCAGATGCTGATTATTTGATCGCCATAGGATGCCTAAATTTGTCATATATACGGCTAGCTGTAATCGTTTAAGGCCAAGTAAGGATACATTCGGTCCAAACTGATAATTGAGGTGGATATCCTGCAATCGAATGTGGTCGCCCTTCTCTACCAGCAATGCTGAATTGCTGTATACCACATCCCGATTTGCTACGGTTGATGCCGGAAGAGACGGGACCTGTGTTTTTAACTCATCTCCGGGCTGCTGCCAACGCTTCAGGTAATCAATATGGCCTGCCCCTACACTAAATAGATTGTCATACTGGATAGAGCTCCGCCTGAAATAATATCCGCCTTTATAGGTAATATTTATCCCCACGCTCATATTTTTCCAACCAAACGTATTGCGGAAGGCAGCCGTGTACTGAGGTACGCTTACACCATGATCAACCAGATCCTCAAAACGTAGTCCGTTTGCAAATGCCGTATAGTCTTTATCCAGCATCCCGTTATTCATCACCAGCGGGTCTCCGGTTTCGGTATCCAAACCATACCATGGAGCACTCAGAATCGCATCGACTGACAGGCCTTCCCTGGGTGGTGTTCCAAAGGAATTTGTGTACCTGAATGCGTTGAGATCTTCGTCGGCAAAATACTTGGTGATGATATTGGACGTATGGTTAAACAACCAATCTGACTGCCACCTGAATGCGCCGGTGAGGTTATGTGACGTAAGCGTGATATCGACGCCACGGGTAAGCATATCAGCGTAATTCAAATATAATCCACTCTGGCTATAGCCCGTTGTGGGATCAAAAACGATGTTGCTTCCCAGCAGATCCAAGGCCTGCTTACGGTAGTATTCCAGGCTGCCCGTCAAACGGTTGTTTACCGCCTTGAAATCGACACCAAAATTCCAAACCCCGATCTTTTCCCAGCGTAGTTGCGGGTTCCCCGGGGTTTGTATTTCAGCTCTCGGCAAGCCGGTATCCGTATCATTGCTATATTTGACGGTTGTATATGCAGATACCGATTTGTTTACATTGCCATTATATCCATAGGTAAGGCGTACCTTCAGGTATGGAATGGCAGGCGTGTTGTAAAATGCCTCGTTTGAAATCACCCAGCTTCCGCCGAGCGACCACAGCGGTACTCCCTTTTGGTTGATCTTCACTCCGAATAGATTTGAGGCATCCCAACGAATGCTTCCGGACAGTGTATACTTGTTGTCCAATGAATACGAAGCATTGCTGAAATATGATAAATAGCGGTCTGTGAGATCACTTAAACTGAATGCCGGAGCAGGTAAACGCACACTCGTGCCGCGGGGCTGCGTGACATAGCGCGTCAGATAATCAAACACAGATTGATAAGTAAGTACATCGTCATTGTATCCGATGATTCTGAAACTTTCTCCGGAAGTTTTTTCCTGCCTCACTTCAGCGCCCGCGAGCGCCGTGACGGCATGCCGTCCCGAAAACTCGGTTTTATAATTAGCTTGCGCCCTGAAGGAGTGGGCTGCCAGTCTGTTGATGCCCTCATCCAGTATGCTGCCATACGGGAAGACCTGCTGACCATTGGCTTGTGTAAACCGGTTCACTAAATCCCGCACATAATATGTCTGCGGATCGTAAAGATTGTGGCTTTCTCCTTTATTACCGATATACTGGTATTTAGCTTCCATTGACAAGCCGGGGGCCAACTGATAGGCTGCAGCCGCACGTATCCGGTTTTCAATAGCGGATGCGGTATTGTTGGCAAGCGCTATGTCCTGCATGGGATAATAATTCCAATCCAGCAGCCCGTTGGAAACGGCGTCAGCTGCGAAGGATGGGCGGTAATCGCGTGCAACCGTGGCAACCGTTCCATCCTCATTCCATAAGGACGCGTAAGGATAGCGTCCGATGACATTATTCAATCCGGTACCGTTATGGTTGCTGCTTCGTTGTAAAAAGCCGAGGTCGAGGGAAATGGACAAGCCCTGTAGGGGTTTGAATGTGCTGTTGGCATTCAGTGTGATCCGGTTTTGCCCGTTTCCAACAATCGATGCCCTGTTTTGATTATATCCGGCCGACAGAAAGTACATCAGCGAGTTACTTCCGCCTGTTGCCTGTATGGAATATTGCTGGTTGAGTTGCCGTTGGTAAAGGTGGCGACTTGCTTCATGCCGGATATCTTTTTCCATGAGTAGACCAATCTGGTAATTAACCTCCTCATTACTGATTGCACCTTCTTCTGCCATGGTCAGCAGATCTACTACGGGGGTCAGCGGTGTCCACGCATCCCGGCCGTAAAGTCCACGGTTGAACATTTCGCGTTCAAACTCGATGAATGGTTTGGTGGGTATATAGTTACGATTCTGATACAAATCGGGTGGACTACCGGTTATCACGTTGCTATTGAATGAAACCCGGACCGGTTGGTTGAATGCTCCCCGTTTTGTAGTCAGTACGATCACACCGTTTCCAGCCCTGGCTCCCCAGATACTCGCAGCGGCGGCATCCTTCAATACGGTTACGGACCTGATATCCTCAGGATTGATATTGTTGATATCCCCTTCGTAAGGGAAATTGTCGACCACAACCAAAGGGGCCTCGTTTCCATGAATGGTACTGATACCTCTTACCCTGAGGGAACTGAAATCATCCTCATAAGCTGTACCTGCACCAGCCAGCCTTCTGTCAAAATGCAGACCGTTGGTAATGCCCTCCAATCGGCTGATGATATCCGGGGCGGGGTTGCGGTTAAGCAGCTCCTGATCAATAAACGTAAAAGAACCGGTTGCCCTTTCCTCGGGCAGTTCATAGTAACCGGTAGATACGATTACTTCGTCCAGCGTGGTAACCGAATCCGCTAAAGATACCAGCAAGTGATCTGAAGACACGCGGACCTCCTTCGATTTGAAACCTACTAAAGAAAATACAAGGATGCTATTATCGCTTGGTACCGTGATATGGAAAGTCCCCGCAACGTCCGAGAGCGTTCCTGACGGTTGCCCTTTCAGGGTAACGGACACACCTACGAGAGGTTCATTGCCAGGATCGGAAACTACCTTGCCGCTTACAACGAGCTGCGCAACAGCCGGGCGATAGGAAAAAAGCACAAACAGGAATAGAATTGGGTATCTCATTTTTTTGTAGTTGGTTTAACGATTATGACAGGCGTTTTTATGGATTTCCTGGTCAAAACAAGACCGTATGGTTTAAGTTCCCGCTGGACGGCGGGCAAATCTTTCAATGGGGTGTTTAAGGTGATGTTTACATTGCCGTCGTATTTACTGTTGTTTTTAAATGGTATGGACGACGCATTGGCTGTTTTTAAATGATAAAGGAACTGATCGAGGGATTGGTTCCTGATCACGTAATGCGAGTTGGTGATGGAAGTCGAATCGGGCCCACCTTTCGCTATCGCATGGGCCTGTGGTGTGCCGCTTAGTACCCACGTGGTGATTTCTTTGCTGCCGATGGAAGCATAAAATCCCCCATTGGTTTCGAAATATCGGTTCAGGTCGTCTCTCATGCGGTCGAATAAATCAGCCCGTGAAGTTGCATTTGGCAGACAGAGGTGATAACTGATACTATATTTTTCTTTCCACTGGTCCCTTTGATAAGCCGTCATTTCAGGGTCCGGGTGCAAGCGAGCGTCTGTGGAATCCGGTAGTTCTGAAAAGATAAGTTTATCGCTATCGCCGGGTGGAATTATTCCCGTATATGCTTTCGCAATCAACTCTTTCGGGGAAAGATTTACCATATATACCTTTTTTTCTTTGGCCATGACCCTGGAGGTTTTTTCAAACTGGGGCAGATATCCAAAAATCTCCATATGTTCGGAGTGGTTGTGGCCTGCCTGATCTGCCAACCCTTTGGAGACATCCACGGCTTTCACAGGCCTGTTCATGTAAAGTACTGCTTCCGGTACTTCACCATCCAATAACCGCTTGATATTAGCCGCTGTTCCGTATGTTGAATTCGTTACGGCTATCACCCGGTTATTTTTTAACCAAACGAGATGCGGGATACCCCGATGAGGAAACATGTTATGCAGTAGCGTGTCCGCAACTGGAAGGGCAAATGACCAGTTTCTTTTTTTAGCGAATGGAATGACCACATCCTTTCCCTGCTTTGTAATGGGAAGCAGCGCAAATGAGCCCGGAAAATCTCCAACGGCAGATTGAAGTTTATTTATTGATACAATGCAACTGCTGCACCATGTAGACCAGAAATCAAGGATGACTAATTTTCTATTTTGGTATTCGCTTAATGTTATGGTGCTTTTATGCGCTGGATGGTTCACCACTTGCATGGGATGGTGCCATAACCATTCGGGAATGGTATCGCCTATTTGCAACGGCTTGATGTCTGCAACTGCCGTAGCCACAGGCTCCGCCGCTTGGGCGGAGACCTGCTTCACGGCATACAAACACATGCTCGTCAGTACAGCCAAAAGGCTGAAATATCGTATTGTAGTTTGTTTTCGTTTATGTTTGGATAGGGCATGCCTCTCCCCTACGCGTAATTTTTGCTTCATTTCGTCGCTGGTTTTTAACGGTTTAAGAAATAACTTTCTAAAAGCCGACCGCCAACGCCGATAAGAAAAACCAGCTAAAATTTGCGAATTTAGGGCTAAGCACCTACCTTTAGGGTGAAAATTTATAGACCGAAGGCAGACAACCGCTCCCCACCTAAGCAAACGACGCAGTTTTCTTATGGCGCAGGGTCGGTGATACCGGGCAGTTGCCAGCGGCTTTTCTTGTGCCGCTTTGCTGGCGTGGGTTTATACCTGCACCTGTTTTTGCCCGATAAATCTTTCGGCTGCCCCTATTCAGGGGCACATATGACGTTCTTTGTAAGTGCATTGAATGTAGCCCCGCACAGCCGCAACGCAGTCTGCAGGCGAGTGCTTCCGGCAACGGGGTTGCGGAGGAACGTGGTTCGTGGGTTTTTGGTTCTCGCTTTCATAATCTCTTGGTTATGTTAACGAGTCGCCAGATGTGGTATGAAAAAGCAGGGTAGGTACCTTGCTAACACTCCTGCACTCAATTTGAAGACCAAGACAGAAGTGATACGGCAAGGCCCTTTCCCTGCTCCAAAATGCAAATGTAAGCATTTTGAAAGGAAAGGACTTTCAACTTACCGCCTCGAACTTGGTCTTCAATCGAGTTTCGAGACTCATTAATATTTCAAAGCCAATATGGCCTATGCTTCAATCGCATTGAGCAAATATAAGGACTTTATTCCAAATAATAAAATTTAAACAAAAAGAATAATTGCTTTTTTTGATGTTAAAAAGAGACCAAAATAATGAGGTTATCGCCCCCAAGCACGAAGCGTATACGTACATCGAACGCAAGTTGGGCCAATTAGGGTGGACGGAGCAAGAATTCCTAAAAAAGAAAATTATTTCTCAGAGCGAGCTAAGCAAGCTAAAAAACGACGACAGGGAGGGGTTAACTTCCAAAAAGTTTTACAAGCTATATACCGGCTTTAGTGATACGGCTGTCAACGCTGCATCGATCATTTACCCAGACTTAGATTTGACACTAGGCGAATACACCCTACCAAAGAGGAACGAGTTTGGCAACTTTATGGCACAATTCGAACAAAAAAGTGTAAACACTCCCGAAGAAGTTGCAGCGAAAACGGGAATACCGTTGAGCCGTATAAAACTAATCTATTTTAGAACTGGCTCGCCCGAAGCATATGAACTCCTACTGATTGAAAAGGCAATCGGTAAAGAACCGGGCAGTTTGTTTGAAGGGTATTATGGGAGGAAAAATTAACCATGGAGTTAGTCAAGCAGGAAAATCAGTTCATCGCAGAAATTAAAGAACGGATACGTAAGGCTCAGTATGACGCACTGAAAGTGGTCAATACGGAATTGATTAGTCTGTATTGGGATATCGGAAAGGACATTTCTGAAAAACAAAAAGAGGGTTGGGGCAAAAGTATTGTGCCTAAGCTATCCAAAGAACTCCAGAAAGAATTCCCTGGCGTGGGCGGTTTCTCTATAGGAAATCTATGGTTAATGGCTCAATTTTACAATGAGTATCAGTCAGATATAAATCTCGTACCATTGGTACGAGAAATTAGTTGGAGCAAGCATATCGTAATTCTCAAAAAGCGTAAGAAACCACAAGAGCGCCTGTTCTATACGCAAGCCACATACTCGATAATACCGTATTGAAGTTTGTTGAAAGGTTTATTATTTACAGGTATTTTAAAACAACTAATTTTTATGGCACATCAGAAAATCTACATCGTTGACGACTCAAGTGAAGCGCCGCCGCGAGCAGTATTTGACAGTAAAGAGAAGGCCCTGCAATATACCAACCGATTTAAGACGAACAGAAAGTACGTCATATTTGAACAGGAGCTGAATCCTTATTTTGAAGCAGACCCGGAAAGAATGCCGATCAAAATAATATTTGGCGCGGAGGGCGATATCTGTATCGATAGGGGAAATAGGGAACAAGATATTGAACTGGCCATGGCGAACGACTATATACTGGACAGTGGCGATTTGTATTGCTATACCTTGGCAAAAGACGAGAGCGAGGCTTTGATCAATGCCATGAAGATTAGAGACCGGGCGATTGAGGAAGGGGATTGGCAGTAGCTTTACCGACGTAATGGTACTCAACGCTGCATCGATTCGTGTTCTATAGCCAACGTGATGAAAAACAAGTTTAGCTACTACGCCTATATCCTCAGGTATAACAAATGGAAGCGGCTTATCTCGCTGATCAACGTTATCCTATTCTGCACCGCAAGCTATGATGTCATCTTTCATTCGTCGATATTCCAGTCATCAATCGGCATAATGGTCATTACCGCCGGCAAGTTGCTGTGGGACACCTACATGCTGGTTAAGGGACTTACCACAGATAACAAACTGGATAGTTTGACGATACGTTCAAAAGATATCATCTTCCGCAAAATCCAACTCGAAGGAGATTACCAACTGATTGCCCATAAATACAGGACAAGAGAACACATTAAGACGGCCAAAATCGTTTATTCTCAAAGTATAAACGACTTTTTAACCCAAAAAAATAATACCGGGTTAGCCTTTGAATTCTGCAAAGGCACACAACAAAGGGTAAGGGAATTTATCGCCGAGAATTTCGATAAACTCAGTCTTTTCCTCAAAATCAGCTATCGGCAAAGTAATGCATTAAAAAAGGACTATTTCAACGAACAGAAATTTTGCCTATCGGCTGATATCGTTCCCGGCGAGCCAATTAAATGCCACAAGGGAACCTACTTCGATACGATGCTGACCAACTTCGTGGCTGGGAAATATATTGAGGACGCCGCAGGGAATATCGTAGCCGATTTTACCGCCCAAAACCCGGTGAAGAAAAGACGTAACGGCTTTTACCTGGAGCGTATATCAGAAAGCAATTTCAATAACCATATCGGTGTGAGCACCATCGCTATTACCAAAGACCACTATCTTGTCTTCTGGATTCAGAATCATAAGGCACAGTCGTCCAGTGGCCTGATTGTACCAACGGGCAGCGGTTCATGCGATTTCGATGACGTGGTTGACATGGATTTCATGAAGACCATGAGAAAGGCGATGGAAAGGGAATTGCTGGAAGAAAGTACCCGGCGGGGTAAGTCTACAAGTGAAGTCGTGCAAACCAAAGTACTTGGTTATTATCGATGGTTAGAAAAGGGCGCTAAGCCAGAGTTTGTCGGGATCAGTAGGATTGACTTGAATTTCAGTGATCTGAAAAACAATCAGCGGGAAGTCAGGTTGAATAACAGCCACGAGGATTTTCAATTGACCAAAAAAGTAGCGTCGTTGTCCGATTTGGCAGACTACCTCGATAACGAAATTAAAAATAATCGGAACCTATCGGTGCCGTTATTTTTTAACATGTTGGTCTTTTCGAAGTATATAGCTGCATTTAAAGATGAAGCTGAATCTTTTCTGTTCGGTGCCAATGATTAATTTCAGCATCTCTCTACCCTAATCTCCTGCGATGCCGATATGCAACGCGGCGTACCGTCCTTAGGGTCGTGATATTTTCGTACTTTTGCGCGGCCGTATTCCTTTCGAATGGGCAGAAGTAATACACAGCACGGAGGTTAAGATGAAGTGCACAAAAAATGACAAATAACCATTTAAAAAATACCGTAGCAAATGCCCGTATCGCTGTTATCGGACTGGGTTATGTGGGCCTGCCACTTGCTATCGAGTTTGCTAAGAGGTACCATGTACTGGGCTTCGACATCAATGAAAAACGCATTGCTGACTTAAAGGAAGGGATAGACCGGACGCAAGAGGCAGATCTAAACGCCTTACAAGAGGTTACCCGAATAAAACAGTTAAGCTTTTCGGCTAACATTAAAGACCTTCGCTCGTATAACACTTTCATTGTCACCGTACCCACCCCAATAGACGAGTTCAAAGCACCCGATTTGAGGCCGTTGATCAATGCGTCGGAGATGCTGGGTAACGTATTAACGAAAGGTGATATCGTCATCTACGAATCTACCGTTTATCCCGGCTGCACGGAAGAGATATGCATTCCTGTTCTTGAAGAGGCCTCAGGCCTCCTGTTGAACAACGACTTTTTTGTTGGTTATTCTCCCGAGCGGGTCGTCCCTGGCGAGAAAATCAGAACACTAACGAAAATCAAGAAGGTGACCAGCGGCTCCACGCCCGAAATCGCAGACCGCGTAGACGACCTGTATTGTTCTATCATTGAGGCGGGCACGCATAAAGCGCCCAGCATCAAGGTGGCCGAGGCTTCGAAGGCCATCGAAAATGCGCAGCGCGATGTCAATATCTCCTTCGTTAACGAGCTAGCATTGATTTTCGACCGTATAGGCATCGATACAAATGACGTCATTGAGGCAGCAGGTACAAAATGGAATTTTTTGAAATACAAGCCTGGTTTGGTGGGCGGCCATTGCATCGGCGTAGACCCCTACTATCTAGCACATAAGGCACAGTCGCTCGGCTACCTCCCACAAGTCATCCTATCAGGCCGCCGGGTCAATGATCACATGGGCGCCTTCGTGGCTGAGAAGGTGGTGAAGCTGATGATTCAGAAAGACCACAAAATCAAAGATTCCCGGGCCCTTATCATGGGCATCACGTTTAAAGAGAACTGCCCAGACATCCGGAACACGCGGGTTGTCGATATTTACCACGAATTAAAACAGTTTGGGCTTGCAGTAGATATTTACGACCCTTGGGCCAATGCTAACGAGGTAAAACGCGAATTTGGCATAGATATATTAAATGAAGTGGATAAAAGCGTGGTTTACGATGCGATTGTTGTCGCTGTTGCCCATCGTGAGTTTTTGCAGTTTGATTACCAAAAAGTAAAACGCCGTAATGGCGTTATTTTCGACACTAAGGCGTGTTTGGAGCGTAGTTTGGTGGATGGGAGGCTTTAAAATTCTGCTCCGCAATCATGCTTAACTTTCCCGCATGGTCAAATTTACCAAGATAGATTCGTAATGCAATCGACTACCCTTTCTAAATCGCAGCTGGTCAAATTAGAACCAGACGGCAGACATAGGCCTTTATCAAACAATTTCTCTGAGGTACCGTCACCATAAAATGAACAACCCTCAAAAACCGGCTGAAGGTGCATCGGTTTCCAAAGCGGACGGGCCTCGATGTTCTCTGCTTCCAATGCCAGTCGGATGTCTTCACGGGTGATTTCCGGATGATCCACCAAAATTGTCGTTAGCCAAAAATTTGAATAGTAATCAGCCGACGGCTCGGAAAGGAATGTCACTCCGGGCAGCGCTCTAAATACTTCGTGATAATATTGATTAATCTCTCTTCGTCTGTTTACACGCTCAGTCAAGACCCCCATTTGCCCGCGGCCAATGCCCGCACACACATTGCTCATTCGGTAATTATATCCCACATGCGAGTGTTGGTAATGCGGCGCATTATCTCGCGCTTGGGTCGCTAAGAACCGTGCATATCTAATCTTTTCTTCATCCTTCGCTACCAGTGCTCCACCGCCAGACGTGGTTATAATTTTGTTTCCGTTAAATGACAGTATACCGAATTCACCAAATGTCCCGGCTGCCCTCCCCTTGTAAGTAGATCCCAATGCTTCAGCAGCGTCTTCTATAACCGGAATATCAAACTCCTTCGCGACGGTTAAGATTTCATCCATCTTTGCAGGCATACCATACAGATGGACGACGATGATAGCCTTAGGTTTCTTACCCTTTGAAAAGCGATCGCGGATGGCGTCGCGCAAGGCATCGGGATCCATATTCCAAGTGTCGGATTCGCTATCCACAAAGACGGGAATCGCACCCTGATATTTGATAGGGTTGGCAGATGCGGAGAACGTCATAGACTGGCAAATCACCTCATCGCCGTACCGGACACCTAGTTGGATGAGCGCAAGATGTAGGGCAGCGGTACCGGAACTTAAAGCGGCAACGTAAACACCTTCACCTAGCCGTGCTTCTATATCCTTTTCAAACCCATTTACGTGGGGTCCGAGCGGAGCAATCCAATTGGTATCAAATGCTTCTTTTACGTATTCAAACTCCTTATCGCCCATGTGGGGCGAGGAGAGCCAGATTTTTGAGTTCATCTATATTGAATCTTTTATTTTAATTACTTTACCAGGATTGCCGACCACTGTTGCTCCGTCTGGAATATCTCTGATGATGACCGATCCAGCTCCGACAGTGCACCATCTACCAATCTGAATACCCTGAATCACACAAGCACCAATACCAACATGTGTTCCCTCACCGATGGATACATTTCCGGCTAACGCAACGTTCGGTGAGATATGGACAAAATCACCTATCATACACTCGTGATCAACAGAGCAGTTGGTATTTAGAATAACGTGCTTCCCTATACTTGCATCCGGATTGATAGTGACGCCCGCCATCACCACAGTACCTTTACCTATCGTCGCATAAGACGAAACATTTGCCGAGGGATGAATGGCCTGTGTGTAGATTAGCCTTTCAGCATAATCTTCCACCACCTTTTTTCTTATTTTATTATCACCGATACACACCAAATAAAAACCATCGTCCGGCCAACTTTGACTTGGTTGCGGCTTTACAACGAAATCGAGGAGCTTATTGATGGCAGTGTTTCGATCGAAAACACCAGTGATAAATTGTTTGTTTTTACCAACGATATCCATCACCACTTTTGCATGACCGCTTGCCCCAATCAAATAGACACGATCTCCAACCTGTGACTTCTCAATTCCAGACATTTTCTTTCTCATTTACAAAACTGCATTTTCGAGATTGGGGCAAATTAGCAAAAGAAAGTTACTTACTTCAAATTATTCGCCTAAGCTGAAAAAAAGCCTCGGCATAATGAACTCCAATTGTTGAGCCTCTCACTTGCGCAAGGCTTCGAATTATCTCGAGTGATCTTGGGTGAGGTACTGATTTAAGTTGCGAACCAAAATATGCCATCGCTTCAAGCTTTCGGTCAATAAAATCACTTACGTCTATGAACGTGTTTGGTATGAAAGCGTCGTCACCAAACGGGGCTGCCCACTCTGTTTCCGAAAGTGTTTCGTAGGCGAAAATTTCCTTTACAGGGCAATTATTTATGGGTCTGGCAGCCGTCAACGCAGCATTGAAAATAACCGCATGGTCCTTATGCGCATCTCCTCGAAAGGGAATATATAGCGTAGTTATTTCATTTTGGCGAATTAGTTCATTAATGGAGTTTGCTATTCTATACGATGGGTAAGCCTCTAATTGAGGAGCCGGGTATTCATAAAAAAAAGTTTCTGTTACTCCTAAATATTCATGAGCGCTCAACGCTTCTTTCCTTATCGAATCTACCACTTCCTTAGAAAACAACTCCGGAGCACCCGAACTCGCGTTGGTCATGACCGCTACCCACACCTTATCACCCTGTTGAATATGGCGTGCCATAGTGGCACCACAACCCAAAATCTCATCATCCGCATGAGGAGCAAGTACTAAGACTTTCTTCATAAGTTATTAATTTTTTTTTCTAATTCAATTATTCGTTGACGGAGTGAATATATTTCCAACTCAGCATAGTATCCTATCTTCTGTCCCACTCTTAGTTGAACCTCGTCACCATTATCATAAATGAACTCACTTATCCACAACAGCCCGTCACCACATTGAACCAGTGCTTCGCCAATCTTGTTTAGCCTTAATATGCGCCCAGAAACTCCCCTAATGGGCATTTGCATTTCAAGCCTGCTCCTATTTATTAAAATCTTCCTCCCATTATGAAATGAATAGGCCATCGGGTGCGGCTTTGCTGACGCTTTAATTAATCGATCAATCTTTTCACTATTATCAGTCCAATCAATCCAACCATCTTCAGGAGCTCGCTTCTCATAATATGTTGCTTGCGCTTCATCTTGAGGTACAGGTTCCCAAATTCCCTCTTTTAACTTGGGCAGCCAATTATCTAAGCAATTGTCGATGGCACAAAGAATCTTGCTTTCAATCGAAGATGCATCATCGTTTATATCAACCGCAAAGTCCTTTTGGACAAAAATCGGCCCATCATCTGCACCTTTCCCCATCAGGAAAAAATTAGCTGCACCCAGACTTTCCTCCAAGACCAACCATGCTATCGGTGCCCTTCCTCTACCCTTAGGAAGCTTCGTGGGATGAAATCCAACACAGCCTAAAGTGGGCAACTCCAAAATCTCTTCCGAAACCAATTGAGATAACCCGACAATAAATATTACATCTGGAGATTGGGTCTTTAAGATTTGAACGACATCCGGGGTGTTGATCTTAGTAAAGGGTTTATAAAAAATGTGATGAGTTGAGCATACTTCTCTTAAATTCGAGTATCCACTCACTAATGTACTATCTTTTGGCTCATATCCTAAAACAGAAATTAGTTCCATTTTATGCTCAACAAGTTTATTTAAAGTGGCCAGAGTACTCGATACCGCACCTATAAGAGCTATTTTCATATTATTCAGGCTTATTTATGAACTTTTCTTCACCTTTAAATACGATTAAAATCGTTTTCAACCCAATACTCAAATCCATCGGAAACGAAAGATGGTCTACGTAGTATTTATCGTATTTCCAGCGTTCTGGCCAAGATAGGTAAATATTACCATTGACTTGAGCTAAACCTGTTAATCCAGGCTTTACATTTAGCCTAAACTTACCATTTTCGTCCAATTCATTGAGCTGAGAAACTAATCCTGGCCTAGGGCCCACCAACGACATATCTCCTATCAGTACATTTAGAATTTGAGGTATCTCGTCTATTTTAAAACGTCGTAGTACGCCTCCTACTTTTGTTACCTCACTATTACCAACAAAAACTTCTTTATGTACCTTCCTTTGTTTATCTATCATGGTTCTTATTTTGTAAACTTTAAACGTCTTCCCAAGGTACCCTAATCTTTCTTGCTTGAAAAAGAAAGGCCCTCGAGAGTCTAGTTTTACGAGACAGTACAAAAATAAAAATAGCGGGAATAAACAAATCACAATGAGTAACGAAGCCAAAATATCAATCATACGCTTGAAAAATTTTCTATACATCATGACTAATAGTTCTGAACTTTTCCGATCGCTTCCAAATACCTTTTTGCAAGTACCGTACGATCAAAATTTTCTTTTGCATATACGTATCCATTGTGTCCTTCTTCCTCTAACCTATCCGGATTCATTAAATAACGTCTAATTTCACGATCGAAAGCATCTGGATTTTCTGGCTCAACATACGTACCTGCTTGTGCCGTTTCAACCAATGCTCTTGATACCCCGTCTATTGCCATCAATATCGGTTTCTTACAGGAGAAATAATCAAAGGTCTTATTGGAATAAACCGTCTTAAAAGTATCTACTCGCTTTAAAACAGACGCTCCTATTTCTGATGCTATTATAAATTTGAAAACTTCCTTTTTAGGAACAGGATCTAAAAAACGAACGTTTATAACGTTCATATCATGCGCCATTTTCTTTAAACGCCTTTTTTCCATGCCTTGGCCAATAAGTAAAAATAAGATATTTGTGTCCTCAAGTTTCTTGCCAGCGTAAAGTAACTGCTCAAGGTGATTAGCAACTCCGTGGGCACCAACGTAGATGATGACAAACTTACCTTCCAAATCATGTTCTCGGCGGAAGGTATTCCTATCAAAATCTCTCAAGATATCTTCAGAAAGCGAAAAATCGGCAGCATTTGGAATCATAATCAACTTATCGGTCGGCACATTTTTTTTTTCAAGTAGTGTTTTTTGAAAAGCCGGGGTCAGCACATTAATAAGTTTTGCCTTGCGATAAATGAAAGCCTCAAACCGGTAGGCCATTTTGATAACATACGTATTCGTCAACACTCCCGTGTCAATAGCAGATTCTGGCCACAAATCTCGAATTTCAAAAATCATGGGAATCCGCTTGAACCGAGAAATTATATAACCACTTACCCCGACAAACAATGGTGGAGAGGTTACAATTACTACGTCAAATTTGCCTTTGACTTTAAAGACGCCAGCCCACATCGAAGAAAACATGAAAGAAAAGTATCCCCAGAGTCTTCCGATAAAACCACTATTATAAGATTCAGACACATGTGTGCGGAGAACTGCTATTTTTCCTTGTTTCTTTTTTATAAAATACTTCCCTTTATATTCTTGTCGCTTTTCTAATCCATTTGCGTGCATCATCCCCGCAATAACCGTTACTTTGTGTCCATGATCGGTCCATATTTTTGACATCTCATTCCATCTTGACCCTCCTGGGTCGTCGTCTTCGAGAAAATATTGGTGCAGTAAAAGGATGTTCATGGTTGATAAGTTAGCTGAGTCTCAATTTCGTCTTTAAACTGGAAAGAGGTGGCTTTCCCTTCTTCTTTAACACCATAATAATTGGAATTAAACGATAGGATAGACGCATGTGGCAACACCCTTCCTTTTTCAATAGCCCTGAATTGAATATCAAAATCATCAATGTGCCATAACTGACTTTTTTTTTCCCCTTCCAAATGATAAAGCCTATCGAAAATTATCCACTTAAATTGTCCCTTCAGTTTAACGATTCTTCTGTAGTGTTCTGCTTTTTCATTCAAAAATCGGAAAGCCTTTATCTGTCCTTCAAACATAAATGAATTATCATCTTCAACGACTTTAGAAAATACTTTTTGTGTCCAATAATACCAAATAAATCGACTTCCTTTTAACATTTGAGATTGGTTACCTACCATAACCGTGTTATGAGAAGCTGATCCCATAAAATAATCCAATTCCTCCTTTGTTGTATTGTATTTATATGATCCAGAGTCCCTCGCTATATTTTTTCCATCGACCCAAATATCAATGTGCAAATTATCCGCTTGTGCCGGTCTATCTTTATGTGAACCGCATCTAGCAAAGGTGAACGTTCTCTCATCCCGAATTATAACATACCCCCCAATGGAGTACTCTTTAATTCCATAAAACTTCTTTACCGGGAGGAAGTTTTTGTTGTTATCGACAAAGTTCCACCAAAGTATTTCCTCTTTATTGGACAGTTCATTAAATAAATTCTCACCTGTCAATAGCTTGTGTAGAGAATTAAGTTGGGGTCGAAAATCTCGATAATCGGACGTTGAAAGTGGAAAAAAAAGAGCTCCATCATTAGAACCATAATTCGGCAACCAGCCGCTTTCATCCTGCAAGCATTGGTATAAAAATTCAAGTGACTTATAAGCCCGGTCATAGACATGCTTAGAAAAAGGTAAGCTTGCCTTCTCAGTTATTGTTATCCCCAAAGTTAAGAGTTGAATAACTACTCTATGATAATTCATAGAAAATTGTAGAAATGTGCCATCATTATATATCTGATAAGCAATTTCTTTTTCAAACCATTTTCGTCCTGAGGTTGACCATTTTTTAGTTTCTTCAATGAAAGGAAACAAGATGTTACTAACTGCTAAAAGTAAAGTTTCGGTGATTGCATGATTGTTACGCACCGCAATTCGGGAAAAATTGATGTGATTAAAAACATGATGCAAAGATGCAAAAATCACCTCTTGAATACGATTCCACCTCTCCTCTGTCAAAGAAGTACTGTTTCTATAATAAGAAAGAGCAAAGTACCAGTTAAAAATCCGAAGCGAAATTTCTTGGCTACAACGCCAATTTGGGCCTCTATTGATTGGGTTATGTTCAATCCATGAGTCAATTTCAGAGAAAATGAACTCACTGAGATCAACATTAAAATGATAATCATATCTGATTAATGTCAATAGATATGAGAATCGAGATTTTTCCCAAACGTATTTTATATCTCCCGTCTCCGGTGACAAATCAGGTATTTCGCTCCAGTGGCTTTTTATACTATATCGGTAACCGTTGGTTGGATTTGTTATCCAGTCATAACTTAAGCCTAGGCATTTCCATTCTGCACTAAAAAAGAGGAGTTCTCCCCCAAGGATTCTTTTTGCTTCAGTCTTTAAAGTGGAATCTTGGGTTCTTTGGTAACATATAGTTTCTTTAGCAGGTGGCCAAAAATGAAATGCTAAGTCTCTCCATTCGTTTAACCCAATCTTAGTTATACTTGGGAAATGTGTAGGATGCCTCTTCTTCAATAATCCCATCCTCATTTCAAGTTCATGTCGGACTCGATACCAAACATATCTAGCTCCCATATTCCGACACAATTGAATTGTAAGATTCAAATTCATCAGTCTAGTCTATATCAACCCATCTTTGGGTCTTTAAACTTTCAATAGCTGCAAAAGAAGCTTTGGTTGTATTGACAATCTCACTAAAAGGAATGAGCTCACTTCCTCCGGTTTCGATCAGCTTAATTAATGTCTGAAATTGAGTCTTATGTCCTTTATCCAGAGTCGTTTTCAACTTCGAAAACCCATTTATGCCGAATCCTTCTGTCTTCCTAAAATTGTCCAGTATAAGAGTGCGTTCTTGTGAAAAGACTTCAATTCTCTCTTTTGCATAAGATTTAGAACCATTTGCAAAGTAGTTGATAACCCCGGTAGAGCCATTTTCATAGCGAAGTAAAATAGAAGCGTTATCAGTGGATTGGTCAGGGTTAACACCCATTGCATTCATACATACTGATTTGACAACACTCCCGGTGAAATAAGAAATTAAATCTATATAGTGGCAAGCCTCTCCGACGATTCTCCCGCCGCCTATCTTTGGGTCATGAACCCATACATTTGCTGGAATAAACCCTGCATTCATTGTTGCAACAACGTTCATCGGCGCATTACCGAGTAATCTTTTGATCTTTACAGAATGAGGTGAGAAACGGCGATTAAAGCCAACTGATACAGTTTTACCAGACGCTTGTTGCGCAGTGATAACCGTATTAAGCTCTTCATGATTAAGCGCCAATGGTTTTTCTACGAAAACATGCTTCCCTGCACTTAATGCTTCAATAACCATTGACGCGTGTTGATTATGGCGAGTGGTAATCAACACGATATCTACCTGATCGTCTTCAAATATCACGCGATAGTCGGTTGTCGAATGCGAAAAGCCATATTTCTGCGCAAGTGCCGTACCGGAAACTCCGCTCTGGCTAGCGATATACTTGAGTTGAACACCGCTACCTTTCAATGCCGGTAACATCGTCATTTTAGTGAAATTTCCTGCACCAATAATGCCAATGACGCCCTTTGAAGCAGAGAAAGAAGGAGTGCGAATTTCTACAGTATGGACAGGTTTTGTTGGGGTGTCTTTATACGTCAAAATTGAAGCAATCGATCTACTCGAACTAATATCACCGTAAATACTGAGATAATTCTCCAATGGAATCAACTCGGTTATTAACTCCTTGACACTTAACTTTCCCGAACCAATTGCTTGAAGTACAGCCTCAAAATTTCTTTTCTCCGTCCAACGCACAAAAGGTAATGGATAATCAACTCCTTGCTGCTCATAACTATCATCATATCGGCCCGGCCCATAGGAACAAGAAACTTGAAAAGTTAATTCCTTCTCATAAAATTCAGCTCTACTCAATTGCAATCCAACCACTCCGACAAGTATAATGCGTCCTCGCTTTCTCGACATACGAGCTGCTTGAGATACGATTTCATTATTTTTTGCTGAAGCGGTGATGATTACGCCATCACTCCCAATGCCATTTGTTTGCTCTTCTACAAATTTGACGACATCACCACTTTTTGGATTAAAAGTAATTACTCCCCATTGTTTAGCAATTGCTAATTTATGTTCGTCGATATCCACACCAATCACTTGGCAGCCATGCGCAACAAGTAGTTGAGCTGTAATTAGTCCAATCAGGCCTAAACCTACAACTACCACAGTCTCACCTAATGTTGGTTTTAATAGGCGAATGCCTTGAAGCCCGATAGAGCCTACAACTGTAAACGTGGCCTCTTCATCCGTTACTTGTTTTGGAACTAGCGTCACCAGATTTTTCGGCACACAAACAAATTCAGCATGTTGTCCATTTGATGCAACCCGGTCGCCGACTTTGAACTCACTAACGCCGTCACCAACAGCTATGACCTTGCCAACATTGCAATAACCTAGTGGAAGAGGTTCCCCCAGCTTATTAAATACGGCCTCTAAGGTAGGCAATAAACCATCTGTTTTAATCTTATCTAATACTTGCTTAACCTTATCCGGCTGTTGTCTGGCTTTCTGAATTAGGTTTGATTTTCCAAACTCTACGAGCATTCGCTCTGTCCCCAATGACACTAAGCTTCTAGTCGTTTGGATAAGCACCGCCCCCTTACGGGCTTGGGGGGCTGGCACTTCTTCTAATATAGTTTCTCCGGTTTTAAAAGATTGTATTATTTGTTTCATGTTGTTTCTCATCATTATAAACTCTCTCAACCCTGTCTCCAATTGAGCATAAAATTTCATAGGGATGGGTACCCTTAATTTTTGCCCATTGTTCAACAGTAATTTGATTACCGTCTTCGCTTCCAATACAAGTAACCTCTTCTCCTATACTCAATTCGGATTCTTCAAAACCATTTAAGGATACTGTCGTGTAGTCCATAGAAACCCTACCAATAATAGGGCATTTCTTTTTTTTGATTATTACGTACCCGGTATTTGACATACATAAGGGAAAGCCATCAGCATATCCAATTGAAATTATCCCAATCAAGGTATCTTTCACTAATGTGAATGTACGTCCATAACCAACGGAAGTACCCTTTAAAACTCGCTTAAAGCTTATTAAACGAGTTTTGAACTTAATTATTGGTTCAACATTTATAACTTTCTCGCTTTCTGCATCTACAAAACCTAATAGATTAATCCCCGTCCTAACATAATTAAACGGATATACATTAGTAAGACCCCGATAATTATTGTTTGCATCGCTATTTGCGATGTGAATTTTAGGGAAGTTAATCCCCCCCTCCTTTAAAACTTTAACGACATGATTGAACGCGGTTACTTGTTTTAAAGTACTTTCATCATTTTTCTTATAGGCCATTGAAAAATGAGAATATAAGCCGGTGAAATTAATATTTGGCAGACTAATCAAACCCCTAATTTCATCAACCGCCCTGTCTAATATTATTCCCAGCCGTCCCATTCCTGAATCAATTTTTATATGACACTCTGCGACCATGTTCTGACTTATGGCTTTTTCACTAATCCTGTACGCGGTTGGGGAGTCAACTATTCCCAACACTATATTTCGAGAAATTGATTTTTCTATTTCATAATCAAGAACGCCTCCTAGTATTTGAACAGGAACGCCAATTTCTAATAATTCCTCGGCTTCAGCATAATTTGCGACACAAAATCCGCTGACCCCTTCATCTGCTAATACACGAGCTATCCTTGGCGCACCTAATCCATAAGCATTTGCTTTTAAGACACATAAAACATTTGCTGGATAAACATGTTGTTTAATCTCACGGTAATTCAATCTTAGTTGATTTAAATCAATTTCCAACCATACTCGATTTTTGTTCATGACAAGAGTACCTCTTGATAATATGTCGTTTTATACAATCTAACTGGCAGACCTAATGTGAGCCGTAAAATACTGACTCTATCGGCACCCGCTTAATTTCCACCCATTGAAATTTCCTTGTAGTTTTCGAAATCAGAAACTACATACCGCAATTTACCTCGTTGTGTTCTTTCAATCTTCTCAACTTTGATAAAATTAAAAATGATATCGTCGCCTAGACGTTCTCTTAGCTTCTCTCTCACCCCCTCTAAATCTTTTGAGATATGCTCGTAGCTGCTATTTGACACATATCGAATATCCAATGAATAATCTTTCTTTTGATGAATTTGAGCTTCAATAATCGAATCTGTTTCGGTAAACAATGCAGACAACGACCCAACTTTTCCACCAGATTTTAGTAATACATATTCTCCATTTCTACCATCAACGTGTAGCACCTTCCGATATCCCGTTTTACTACAGCAAGTGTCTATTGTCGCAATATCATTCGTGTCATACCTCAATAACGGCATAGAGAGGTTGGCCAAGTTCGTTCCTACAATTCTATAAGTACCATTGCTCTCCACAAACTCTACCACAGAAAAGTCCTCATCCACAATCAATTCATGGTTGGAATTTTCCGAAAAATTAGCTACGCATTCTGCTAACCCATAATGGCTATAAGGTCGGACGCCGAACGCTTTATACATCATATTCCGTTGAAAATCGTAAATGTTCTCTCCTCCTACCGTTACATATTTTATATGTCCGTCAAGACTCAGATTATTAGCAATCAAGCTCGCTGCAAACGCCGTTACTATGGAAGGATATCCATGTATCCAAGTTAACTTTCGTTTCTTAATTTCGTTAAAGTATTCGATCGCGTTCTTTTCGTTAATATGAAATGCACTGAACTTTACTTGCCGTAATGGAGATGAAACCCTCCAAAATGGCGAGTCAGTCTGTTCAATTGGGACAATCGTCCTAGATCCAAAATCGGCACACCACATATCAAGAGGAATACCTATGCAAATCCTATACTTCCACCATAGGGCAAATTGCTCTTGGAGCTGGTCAATGGTGTAATACAACACGAGTGAACTACCCGTAGAGCCACTTGTTTGAATTTTAACAAGACGGTCAATTTTATATTTCGATGAGATAAATTCGCTCGGATTCTGTCTTACTTCTTCCTTTGTTAAGATCGGCAAAATCTTGAGGTCCTCAGCGGTCTTAATATCTGACGGTATAATCCCAGTTTTTTTAAAAACTCTATTGTAGTATGGTACTGTCTCAACGCAATGATTTACCATTCTTTGCAATCTTAGACTCTGATATTCTATTAGTCGCTCAAATGGCCATTTATTTCTTTCTAAGTACTCGGTCAAAAAAGTTGGAAATCCTCCACCCATCCTAGACTTCGCTAACTTAAAACCTTCGTAACTACAAGCTAAATTTTGTAGAAAGATCGGAAGTCGCTTGTATATTTCTAGTTTATTCATATTCGTTATTAAGATGAAATTTGTTTCCCACGGTTATTCGTACTTGCTAATTTCTACGTTGTCCACAAAAACGGCTGTGTGGGCAAATCCTTTCAAATCGATTTGAAATCTTATTAATGACGGATTCGATTGATTTTCTGAGCTTTCAATATCAAACTCAACAGCTATATCCGTCCATTCACCAGGTATAAATGGAACTGTATGTTCTTGTGACATGTAACGGTTTTTAACTGTTTTCTTCTGATTATCGAGTATTTTCATCAAAACGTTAAACTCCCCCGACGTATTGTCATCAGGAACTAATATACTTAACTTTGCAATATATTTTCCCTTTTGATATGCTAAGTCTTGGTAGATACTACCTAGATTAATATTGCTACCAACTAATGAAGATGTTCCAGACCTAACTTTATCCGTTGAGATAGAAAAATTACCTTTATCAGTCTTACCTAACCAAGAGCCCCAACCAGCTTTTCCTTCTTCAAAAGAACCGTTCTTCGCCAATCTATCACTAACCCTACTCATTACAGTGAGTGATTTTTCTTTGTCTATTTTATTCTCCTTGAGGAATGTCTGAGACCCTAGCTTGGAGGTTTGAGGATTGAAATATCTTCTAATGTAACCGACAGCAAGTTCAAGCAAGCTATCGCTTTCAAGGGAATCAAGAACGTTTTCAAATTTACTTCCATCAGCGAATTTTTCAAAGGATGATTCTTGGGTTCTTCCACTATTTATGACAATTACCTTCTTGTTGTTTTTATAATAGAGAATGGCACTTCTGTATAACTTCCATGCTTTTAAAAGATCATTAACACGTGCCTTATGTGTATCGGTTGCAGCTAAGTCTTGCATTTGTTGCATTAATTGATCGCACTTAATAATATCCTGTTCCGTAACTGCACTTAAATATTTATCGTTATTAAATGCTAAATACTGACCATTGTCTGTCCACCAAGAAGTTTTAGGAGCTTCGACTGTCCAAAAATTTTCCCAAATCTCATAATAATCTTTAAGCTTTGGTGCCGCTTTGTCCCCAACTGCGGCTACGTACCATTCGTTTAATAAAGAATCTACATCTTGGTATGGATTCCATAATAGTTTCGCCAATAACCAAGCTTTTGGTCCCTCCCCCCAATTTGGATATAGTTCAGAAACATAGTATTGCACATTATTCTCTACTCCAAGTATTAGATAATCTTTCATATGATGAAACCATACACGAGGCAACAAATAGCTGAATCCATAGACGTAATCATACCAACCGACCCGATTAGCGGCGTTATCCCATCTTTGGGTATTTATGAGTCCTTGCTTTTTAAGCTCAGGTTTTACCCATTTTAGGAGTTCATAAGTAATGAAGGGGACCACATTTTTATCAATCTCAAAACTTGGTGGCTCAGCTAAATTATTGTAAGCCAGAAGTCCGAATTTTTTATCAGGATACTTAGCATTTACTTTCCTTACAACTGAATTGACCCATGAAAAATACTCATCGGAAACATCCTGATCACCTAAATAGTTTGTTTTTCCACTTCTTCTACTCGCAGACGCTTTCGACTGGTCGAAATTCTTAGAGTCATTAATAGCTAAAGAAGCTGATGTAAGTTGTGGATTCTTATCAAAGGAGCGAATTATTTTTTCGGCCGCCGCATCATCAATTCCTTTAGCAGAAAAATTGGGTTGCCAAGTTTGGTCATTTTTATCTTTAGGGATATATCGTTTCCCTCCGATTAGTGGATAAAATTCCGGATTTGATTTCCCAAATTCATCAACAGGAAAAATGCGGAAAAGATTGTGATTAAATTCAATGCGGTTTCGTAAACGATTGTGACGGCCCCATACTCCCTGACTATTGGTTTCAAGAACATTAATTGGGGCAAGTCTCCTAGATAAATAATGCGGATTCGATTCTATTGTTGTTTTGGGTACGATAATAGTGGCTGATTTTGGTATCTCCGTCCATTTATCTCCCGGCATAAGCCATTTAATACCTAAAAACCTGTCAAGAAAATCATACACGCCAAACTCCGTTCCCCAGTCACTTCCCCCGACTATTACGAAATCATCATCCCCTAAACCTGACAGAATAAACCCGTCTTCATCCAAAGTGCCACTATCTAAATTTGATCCCGGCGCCACCCCTATAAACAATGCTGGCAAATTCGATTTCTGGCTTCTAATTTCTAATTTGACTCCAGTACTTTCCTCTACCATCCTTTGAAAAAACTTTGCAGCATCTTTGACTTGGTCGCTGGCGTCCGTTTCTACGACAATATCTACGTAAGCTCTATTATTAGATACAATTACAATGTCATTGTTATCCCCGAAGCAAGAAGATAAAAATGATATAAAGAACAAGCCAATTAATATTTGACGTTTCATTTTTAACTATTTATCGTTCATTTAAATAATTCTCTTATCACATTGCCGTTCTCTAAACGGAAGAAGCAAAAAGGACACCAAAATATCGTTACTCTCCGTTCACGAATTCATAAAATACCCTCTGTCCTCAAGTGGCTAAGTGTGAATTTCGAGTATTTGTGACATCATTTTTCCCTGTGCCCATCTTTCTATAATGAAAAAGCAAATAAGTCCCTGTCAAATAAAACAAGAATGATTGTATCGTCAATTCACCAGCAAACAACATGCTGATAAAGGAATAAACATACAGAATAGACACAAAAGTGGAGTATATTCCATTCTCCAATGGAATTTTTCTTACGATCAGCAGCGCTCTCATTGACCACAATAAAAACAGCAACGCAATCAGCGTTCCCATCTCAACGGCTGCCTCCAAAAACAAGTTATGCGGCGCAACGATAAAGGAATGGAATTTCGCAAATCCGCCAAATCCTACTCCCCAAAAATTATCCTGTATGATTGCTAAAGCTAAGCCATAAAGTTGTAACCTATTGCCTTCTGTCGACTGATTTTCATAAGACAACCCTTCAGGACTCAAAATTCTGCTAGAATATTGTTCTGGAACAACGTACGTAAGAACGAGATATAAAGCTATTAACCCTATTGTTAGAAAAAAAAGTATTCGTAGTCCTTTCTTCAGATTTAACTTTCTCGCGGTGACAAAATAAAATGAGGCAATGAACACTGGTACTGGTGTCTTTGTAGCTGTAAAGAAAACGGCTGATATCGACAACAACAATATTAATACTCGCAGGGCATTGACACCTTTGTAATAAATAACTGAAGCAATGTATATGCCTGCAATCATACACAGCCTAGCCATTATGGCTGGATTAAGCCCCATCTCGCTTCTCCTTCCCTCGTTAGGATTCGAATAGAAGATTGCAAACAAACAATATACGAGACTTACATAAAAAAGCAATTTAGAAAATAGTTCGAGAGCCCGGTCATTTTTAAGGAGAGTAGGAAAAGAAAAGAACGTTAAAATGACCACGATAAGCAAGTAAGGGTATTTATTGGCGCCGTATTCCCCATATGTACCTAAAGTAGCTTTAATAAAAAAACAGTACAATAGAACAAAAATTGCAATGCCATAACTCTGTGCCTTCCTACGTTTAAAAATATCGTATAGATTCTCTGGCAACGCAAATATCGCGGCGACCCCAAATGAGCTGAACGCCAACGCTTGTCTTGTGGAGTTGTCGAGCAGCGAGAGATTTATTAACCCGTACCCCAGCACCATAAATATAACTCCATATTTCTCGCGCGCCTTCATAAATAATTACCTCACCAAGGTATTAGAAATCACCTTTCAAATCAAGTTGATTTTGTCTAAAAAATAAGGTCAGCTGCTCCTCAAAGTATCCATATTTATTTGCCAACAAGCCAGCGTTTTTCTTAATTTGATTCTTTTCTTCTGCATTCCTACTTAATATCTTAAGCCGCTCGGCTAAACCTTGGCCATCCGAATAATCAAACGAAATTGCCGCATTGGCATTTCTCAAATATTGTGCGGTTTGAACTTCGCTATTAACAATAATGCCGTTCCCTGTCTTAATGGCGTCTCCCCATTTATTCGATTCCGCTAATTGGTTAATTTTTATACGTGGGTCGAAATATGTCAAAACAAGGTCCGATGCGAAATAACTAGCTAATGCCTCGGCATTACTTACATTACCTAAATAATACACATTACCTTGTTTAGAAAGCTCGTCCGCTTCCTTGCACGCGAGCCGCCCTGCAAGGATAAATTTAATATCATAATCTTTTAAATCCCGAGATAATTGGAGTGCAATATTCAACCCCCTATCTTTACTTAAAAGCCCGTTGATATTGATAATCAAATCTGCTTTAGGCCATAGCTTTTTCTGGTATATTTTTTTCGCTGCTTCTATTTCGTCGAAGCTAGGCGTGTTTTTTATTATATAAAATTTATTTGACGTAAAATCATAACGTTCAATTCCCGGTATTATGTGCTGAAAAGCTTTCCGAGAAGTCCAAACTTCTAAATTCTTTATCAACCAGCTTATTGGTTTTGGAAAGTTAAAAACAAGTGAAAAACGATCAGCATCATCAAACACAACTTTGAATTTTCTAAACAAACCGGCAATGAGAACAGGAAAAGCGCTTTCGAATCCGAGTGCCCAAATAACTTCATCTTTTTTTAGTTTAAGGCAAGAAAAAAAAACCTTTACCATCCATAAGAAGTACATGTATTTGACCTTTCCGCCATACCCCCCCCCTTTTAAAATCAAGTCTTTTTCAATTTTATCAAAAAAAGCTAGTTCTCGACCTTCGCCCTTAAGTCTCTCCCAACCTTTATGGATAACCTTAAATTCTTGACCTTTGTGAACTTCATCCTTGCAGAATATAAATTTCACCAATTTGGATAGCCGAAGTCGTTTCGAAATTGCTGAAACCGGAGCAATAATGATAATCCGATCTATGGAATTACTTTCAAGCATACTGAAGCCGCTTCAATGTTTTGAATGTAAATTTGTTAGAAATAATCAACCTTAAAAGCCAGTTTCCGAGTGTTGCTAGAGATATAAACCAAGCTGCTGTTATGCCTTTGAAATATAAAAGAATAATAAAAATCGAAATTAAATAGAAAAGCGTACATGTTCCAGTGATTACCGCAGCGGACCGTAAATCCTTAGCATCTCCAAACACGCCTAAGCAAACGGAAGTAGTTATGTAAAGCCCTCTAGTGATACACATAAATGATAATGAAAGTATCAAAAATATGTCCAAATCGCCAACAGGTATATTGATATAAAATATCATATATAAAATTCCTGCAAAAGCTGAAAATATTGTTACCAAAACAGAATACAACAATATATTTTTTGAAAACTTCCAGTATCTTGGTATTGACATATTATTGTCCTTTCTCACTTTAGGCGCAAAATAAAAGCCCAAAAACCCGTTTAAGCTAAGGGCAATTGGCGTGAAAACTGCCGTATACTTAAACAAATGTGATGAGGCTTCAACATCGTTACTCAAGTTGATAATAAATTGCTCTCCGTAAATGGCAAAAATTAAAGTCATATTATGAAGCAAAAATGCAGAGCTAATTGCAATAGCCTCTTTATCTGACAATTTCACGCAAGTTTCATTTTCGGGATTAGGAATAAATCCTTTTAAAGGGATAGATATTGCAGTGCCAATAGCTAGGGCAAAAAGAAAATAATAAACGGCGTCAACACCTTCAAACAGATAAAGTCCGAAAAGCAATATTATCTTCCAAAAGTTCGTAGAGAATTGCGATTTCCAAAGATGAAAATTAGCACGCGATGCTGAAGAGAAATAAGATAAAACAGCTAATAATAATACACATATGGATATTAGGGCTGCGTTTTTAAAAATATACCCCTTAACACACATGAGCAAAACAATTAGTAGAATCGCGATAATACAACTTTGAAACAAGAACTTTAAATAAAATCTCTTAATTAAGCTCTGATCGCGTATAAAAATTTGATCATATCCCAACAGGCAAAATGTGCCTACGATAAGCACAGTTGATTTAATAAATGCCCATTCTGCTACCTTGAAATCACTGAAATTACTAGAAACATGCAAATCGGCCAAAAGCACACATAAAAGCCCCAAGCCGTAAATTGCAAAAGAAACTATTAAGTCCTTATTCAGCTTCATCTTCTGTACAAACGTCAATAACTATCATATGATGTTATTTTTAATTAAAAACACAGCGATTTTCAAAAAAAATACTTAATACGGATTTACTATCAAATAGCCCGTCATGTTAAGCTTTAATTCCACAAAAATCTAAAACAATTTTACCTTTCCCTATTTCTAGCGTTTTGAATTCATTGTGCGCAACTAAAAATACGATGATATCAGCTTTCTGAACCGCCGTCTGATAGTCGGTGAACTTGAAAATCGAGTGCTCCTGCACGTTAGGCTCCACGATATAATATTCCTCGTCATTCGCATCTTGCAAAATCCGTTGAACAATATATTTTGCAGGAGATTCCCTTAGATCGTCGATATTTGGTTTAAAAGCTAACCCCATGAGTGCGATTTTCGGCTCTTGATTATGCTCCAATTGGAAAGATTTGCGAGCCTCCTTTACTTTCTCAGCACACCAAAATGCCTTATGGTTATTAATTTCACGTGCTTTGCCAATAATGCGTGATTCCAATGGATAGTCTGAAACAATGAAATAGGGATCTACTGCTATACAATGCCCGCCTACGCCACAACCGGGTTGTAGTATATTTACCCTGGGGTGTTTGTTGGCCAATTTGATTAGTTCCCACACGTTAATTCCAGCTTTATCGCAAATCAGAGAAAGCTCATTAGCAAAAGCGATTTGAACATCACGGGACGCATTCTCGGTAAGCTTACACATCTCCGCAGTTCGTGCATTTGTGGGATGCAACTCGCCTTTTACAAATTGGCAGTAGAATGCAATGGCTTTTTCGGTAGAAGCTTCATTTAAGCCTCCGATTACCCGGTCGTTATGAACCAATTCATACATTACATTACCTGGCAGTACACGTTCGGGGCAATAAGCAAGATATATCTTTCCTTCGAGCTCAGGGCGCTTACTAAAAATTAAATCCCGCATTTTTTCCGTTGTCCCTATCGGAGAAGTCGATTCTATAATGTATAAATCCCCTTCCTTCAACAGAGGTATGACTGCTTCTGTCGCTGCCTGCACATAGGAAATATCCGGTTCATGATCACCTTTAAACGGTGTGGGTACGACAATAAGGTACGTATCTGCACCAATCGGCGTTGTATCAGCTTTCAGGTATCCGTTAGATACCGCAGTAGCTACGGCTTTATCTAATTCAGGTTCGACAATGTGAATCTTGCCAGCATTGATGGTTTCCACCACATGTTGATTAATGTCAACACCTAAAACAGAGATTTCATTCTGTGCGATAAGGGCCGAAGTGGGGAGGCCGATATAACCTAAACCAATGGTAACAACTTGAGGTTTATTCATCGTAATTATTTTTTATTTAGTCTTGTAAAACTGGTGAAATCTGGTTGGCAATGAATGATAAAATGCGTTCGCAAGCTTTACCGTCACCGTAAGGGTTATGTAACACGCTCATTGCTTCATAGGTTTCTGTATTATTTAAAAGGCGACTACATTCGGATACAATCTTTTTTTGATCGGTACCGACCAATATCACAGTTCCTGCTTCCACTGCCTCGGGCCGCTCGGTAGTGTCTCGCATCACCAAAACTGGTTTGCCTAAAGATGGTGCCTCTTCTTGCACCCCGCCACTATCAGTAATAATCAGTTTGGCGCGGTTCATCAACCATACGAAAGCGGGATAAGCAAGCGGTTCGATTAGTTTGATATTAGGTTCGTCTCCTAAAATTTCGTACACAGGACGCTTCACATTGGGGTTGAGGTGCACAGGATAAATAATCTGCACATTTTGAGAGTGAGCAATTTCTTTAAGTGCATTGCAGATATTGATAAAGCCCTGTCCATGGTTTTCGCGGCGGTGGCCAGTGACGAGTATCAACTCCTTTTCATGATCAATGATAGACTTAAGTTTCTCAATCTCTTGGTTATCAATTTGCTCCACACGGTCAACACTATACAACAGAGCGTCGATAACTGTATTTCCAGTCACCGCGATGGTGCTGGAAGGTACACGTTCATCAATGAGATTATCTCGCGAAGCAGTAGTAGGTGCAAAATGAATATCCGCAATGCGGCCTGTCAATTGCCTATTCAATTCTTCGGGGAATGGCGAAAGTTTATTATATGTCCGCAAACCAGCTTCCACATGGCATACTTTTGCTCCAGCATAAAAGGCCGAAAGAGCAACGGCTGTAGAAGTCGTGGTGTCGCCATGCACATAAACATAATCGGGTCGATATTCATCTAATACCGGTTTAATTGCGGTGATGATATCTGCAGTAAGGGTAAAAAGATTTTGATTCGCCTTCATGATATCTAAATCATAATCCGGCTGGATACCAAAAAACTCTAGCACTTGATCTAGCATTTCGCGGTGCTGTGCTGTTACGCATACTTTCACATCGAATCCATCATGCCTTTTCTCAAACGCTTTAACCAATGGTGCCATTTTAATGGCCTCCGGCCGTGTCCCAAAGACAACAAGATGTTTTGTCATTTATTTATAATTTTATTATCTATTATTATAACTTGGCATCGATCCATTTTCGATTGAAATTGCTTTTGCATCAAACACGACCCCATTCTTTTTCTTATATCGTGGAATATCTATTTCAGAGAACATGGCGTGGGCCACGCAAGGACGATGGCCTCGTATTTTTGAGTCTCTTTTTAGCAAACATGATTGCTAAAGAAAGTCCCACATGGTTTAAACCAATAGCCGCCATACGAGCGTCATCAATGGTTTCTGAACAGGTATAAGTGCTCATTTGATAACAAAGAGATTAGTACTATATCGGTAAACCGTATTTTAGCCTTTCTACGTAATGAGCAACAAAAGTACTCATTTGTTTTCCTTTTGCAAAAAAAGAGCGTATAGGGAAGCCTCTTTACGCATCTTCAGTCATTACGTCGTGATACCATTTTTTTACAATGAGGAACGTAACCACTAAAAACACAGCAAGAAATCCACCTACTAGAATGCCCATTATCTTACCTACCCGATTCACTGCTAGTGGATATACTGGTTGATCGACCAATTGTATGAGCGGTTGTTCTTGCAACAAATTCATTTTGGTTAATTCAAGATTTTGCAGCAACTGGGTAAGCATCACCCGGTTTGATTCAGCTGAAAATTGAGCTTCTTGAGCTGGTACAACCCTTTGCGCCTGTCGTGTAGGATTGAGATTTGGCGTAGCATCGGATACTTTCGCCGCAGAGTATATTGCACCTTCCATTGCCGCCCTAACCGAGTCTACCTTATGTTGAAGAATCTCAATATTATCCGTTGATTTCTTTGTCTTCGTTTGTATATAGAAATCGTTAACCCGTCGTACTAGGTTTTCATTGAATGCTTTCGAAAACACTTCGTCTGGAGATGTCACTTGGACCTGAATGATAGAAAGCTTCTTATCGGGTTTATCAACACGCAGAAAATCTTCCTTTATCACGTTTGTAAATTCTGTTAGTATACTGTCTCGTTGACGGCGGTTTGTAGCGTTCAGTTCATTTGGGTCTTGGCGGAAATCTATCGACAACAATTCAGGATTTTTTCCCCAACTTTTCTTAATATTATTAAATGTAATGTAACGCTCAATAAGTAGTTCGGTTGAGTCCGAAAAGGTAGGGGACAATAATGTCTGCGCTAGCATTCGCCGAGACTTATATAATTCAAGAATATTGTCACCTTCAAAGAGTCCGCCAGCATTAGTGCCCAAATCAATACCCACCATTGCTGCCATACCAGCGTATTGGGCGAGATTGCTCCTCCCATCTCCACCTTCTAACACAAAGGTAGTAGTTGCCATGTAATTTTTCGGATATATGAGTGCGTATCCCAGACCGACTATCCCACCCAAAACACCAACTACAATAAGAATAAGCCATTTTGACACCAAGTAATGAAGCCAATTTCGGATGCTTAAAATTAAGTCCCTAGTTGATGCCTCGTTGTCTTCGGTTGCGTATTTCGTTTCAATTCCCATCTCGCTTACCTTAATAAACTTACGACTACAGCGGCCATCGAGGTCACTACGCTCCCCATACTAATCCATGCTTGTACGCTTAGTGGCTCACGCTCCGGTTTGGCAGGCACGATGATTTCACTGCCGGGCTGCACTTTGGGATATCCCCAAATGGAACCTTCAACTGCTCCATTAGCGTGTTGCACAAACGTTTTCCGCTTATGCGCATCGGCGGTAAAGCCACCGGCTTGATTAATGTAATACTTTAGTGATTTTCCTTTTTGATATACAATCCGGTTGGGATTGAGTACCTGCCCCCGCACAATCACCGTGCGCAATTGCCGTGGTACCACAATGACATCTTCGTCTTCCAACGGGATGTCGTATTTGCGGTTGCCGTCGAGTATTTTATCCAACTTGATACCTACGTAGTTACTAAAATATAGGCTGGTTGCCGCACTATCTTGCCGAATGTTCTCTAACGCTAAACTTTGTATTTCTGCTTCTTCTCTCTCCAGCTCCGCTAATTCACGCTTTGCTTGGCCCGTCAACGCGCTATTGCCCCGCGCCACCATCGCATCTGACGCCTTGCGCTGCAACGAGGCACCGGGCAGGTAGGCAAATTCAGTAACACCGCCTGCACGGCGGATGAGATCGGAAATGGTCTCATCCTTTTTAAGCAGCGCGTATTCGCCAGGCATGTTTACCTCGCCTTCAATACGTACCATGCGTTGCACTTGGTAACCGGTGCTGGTATGCACACTTACCATATCAAACGGTTCTAACACGAAACCGGATTGCAAAGCTTCCTCACGATTGTCGAATTTAACGCGCACCAGCTCGGCAGTAGTGGAGTCTTGCACGTTCGTATTACGGCGTATCCGCCGAGCCACGTCGACATACTCGATGTTGGCTGCCTCAGCCAACCCCCCACTCATCTGGATGAGGCTACCAAGGGTCATCTGCTCTACAAAAGGAAACTGCCCCGGCCGACGTACCTGCCCGCTGATAGAAACGGTGTATTCCTCGCGCAGGTCGAAAATGGAAGAGACAATGATGCGGTCTTCCCGCTGCAGCACATGGTCGGCCTGCTCGTTGCCAGCCATCAGGTCGTTGAGGTTAACGGTAATCAGCTCCTGCGTATTGTCGGGCTTCAATCGGTTGATGTATGCCCGGGCCATAAACGCGTCTTCCTTGAGGCCATCGGCGCGCTGGATGAGCTGCCGCAACGTGAGGCCCTCGGTCAGTGCGTACTTGCCAGGGCGGAACACGGCGCCTTCGATCTCTACGCGGTTGGCGTACCGATCAAGCACTTCCTCCACAATATACTGGTCGCCATTCTGGGGCGTGTAGGTATCGTAATCATCGGCGTAGATATCGGCCACACTACGTTCCCGATCGGTAATCTGCAGCACCTTCACTTTAGCGGAGTATGCCTCGGGGGCGAATTCGCCGGCGAAACCGAGTACATCGGCCAGCGACTCATTGGGGAGCGGCTCAAAGATACCCGGATTATTGACCAGTCCTTCTACCGAGACGTGCCGATTAAAGACAGGGATGTGAATCACATCGCCCGCTTCCAGTCGCACATTACCAGGTTGAACGCCCTTGGTTAGGAAGTCGTACGTGTCGATAGTCTCAACAACTTGGTTGTTACGGATAAGCTGGATGTTCCGATAGGTACCTTTGGTCGATGGGCCGCCAGCGGCATAAAGTGCATTGAACACGTTCGCCAGCGACGGCAATGTATAAGTACCGGGCCGGGTAACGAAACCCGTGAGGGTAACCTTGATGCTGCGGATATCGCCAAGTGTGAGCGATAACCGGGTGCTACCAGACCGCAGCTGGGGATAGGTACCTTGCATCTGCTGCCTGATTTTGTCGCTCGCGGCTTCGATGGTGAGGCCGGCAACCGATACAATACCGACGTACTCGATGTTGACAGTTCCTTCCTGCGAAACGGGCAGTTGGTAGCTGGCTACGTTATCGCCGGTAAGGTCGAGCAGCAGTTGATCGCCGGTACCGATGACATACCCTTTGGGTGTGGGGATATTAAGGTTGGGCTCAAACCGGATATTGTTATTGCGGAAAAGCTCGGAACCGAAGATAGCAAGGCCGGTATCATCTTGTTGCACTTGCTCTTGCGAAGCACCCTCTACCACGTCAACTTCTTGGGTAACGCTACGACCAGTGTCATCGGGCGTGACAATATCGTTTGCCCGCGTACCACCAAGCTTCTGCTGCCGCACGGTGGTGATGCGGTCACGGAGCTTTTGCTGCTCGCCGGCGACCATGCCGCGCTGGCCAAGGCTTTGGATGAGCTGCTCATCATTCAACCCGCGCTTCTCCGCTTCAGTAATGATGCGAAGTACCTGCTCATCGGAAAGTTGCTCCACACGTACTTTGGAAACATCGGGGATTTGGGTTTGCGCCTGGGCGGTGATTAAGCAGAAAAGCCCTGCCAGCAATATGAGGTATCGCATCATCGATTTACTCGCTAGTGGTATGTTATGTAACGTTCGAATGGGGCAAAGGTACATTTTTTTTGCTTTACCCGAAGCGCCACGAATCGGGAAATCACTTTGCTCCATCCGCTTCCGTTACAGCGAAAACTGGGCCAAAGTTTGGCTTGCTTTAGTATCCAAAGTTTTAGGACACCCGCTCAAACTTATAAGGATACACCTTGCCCGATGCCCACTGCGGCACATACACGTTTTCGTCCCGGTCTACACATACATCGTGCGGATGCACAAACAAGGAGCTCTGCTGGGCCATCGGTTGGAGCTCATCGCCCGTATAGACTGGCGGCGTACCGCCGATGTTGCTGACTACGCGGTTGTTTTCATCCAGGATGGTCACGAAGCCGCTGCCAGCCGTATCCATATCGGGCGACCGCAATACCGCGGAATAAAGATGGGTACCATGGATCACCGGCCGACACACGCAGGCGCCGGGCAACGCGATGATCTCTATTAGTTCGCCGGCCAGCGTAAACCGTTTGAAACATTGGCGCGGACGATCCGTAACTAACAACGTGGGGGTATCTGTACGGTGATCAATGCACACGCCATGGGCGGTCTCGAAGTATTGGTCGCCCTCGCCCTTGCCGCCAAACCAGCTTTTGAGTTTCCCTTGGGCATCATACACGAAGATGTACTGCCTGCCATACCCATCGGCCACATAGATGTCGCCATTCGGCGCTACGGCGGTTTCGGTGGGTATAAACGATTCCGCTTTGTCGTAAAGCTCCGATTCAAGGGGTGCGTCAAGCGTCCACAGCACCTTGCCGTCCAGCGTGGTTTTATACACCTGGTGCCTCGCTGTATCGGTAATCAGCAGGAACTCATCCCGCCCCTCACCGGCCAGGGTGAGCCCGTGAGCTCCGGGGAAATCGTGGCCCCAACTGGTGAGCAGCTTGCCGCTGGTATTGTACACCAGCACGTTATTGCGCGTTTCGTTCGTGAGCAGCAAAAGGCGCCCGCGACGGTCTTGTACCATCTCGTGGCAATCGTTTACCGGATATTTGCCATTGTCTAGTACGCCCCACCCGTTAACCTGCTTATAGGTCATCCCGTTATGACCGTACAAGGGGTCTGCGCCCGCAAAGGCGTTGATTACAGGGGTGGCGGCCAGCGCCGTGGCGGCAGCGGTAGATTGGGCAATGAATGTTCTTCTGTTCATGACTAAGGTGCTTGAAGGGTTACTAGAGATTACTTATCGCCATAGTGTCCTTTAGCAGACACTACGGTAACAATCACTTCGAGTTCGTTGATTCTATAAACTAGTCTGTCTTTTGAATTAATACGTCTTGACCAGAAACCTGCTAATTCATATTTGAGTTGCTCAGGGTTGCCCGTACCAGTTTCGGGATGTTCCTCCAACTCGACAAAGATGGTATCTATTTTTTTGATGTCTGCTTTATTGCCCGATTTATGGATATCAGCAAGTTGCTTTTTCGCCTTTTTCTCGACGTCTATAAAATATCTGCCCATATATTTTTGGCGTCTTTAATCCGGATAACATTCCCTTTTTTTGCAGATTTGTCAGCTTCCAAGACTCGCTTTACAAATTCAGGTTGATACGGACTGTCAGTTGATTTGGTCTCGAAATCCATCTTCAATGCCTTGGCAAATGCCTTTAATGCAGCCAATTGTTCTTTATTTTTGGGATGAATTACTACTGCTTCCATCACGCAAATTTAACGAAATGTTTCTGCAAAACAACGCCCTTCTTCATTGTTTTGATCTTTTCTTTGATTTTGTCTTCAAAACAAGTACCTTTGGGTATCCCAATTGACCTGGGTCCGGCTTGCCGGACTACAATGAAATGATACAAACGGAAAACCTCATTGCTGAAGAAACCTTGATTGGCCTTAGCGCCGGCTCGCGAAAAGATTTCATGGTGGTATACGATGTTTTCCAGAAAAAGCTCTTCGCCTTTGCCTACCATTACCTCCGCGATAAAGACCTGGCCGAAGACGTGACGCAGACGGTATTCATGAAAATCTGGGAAACCCGCCACCGGATAAACCCCAAGTTGCCCTTTGTGGGCTACCTCTACCGCATTACGCGGAATGAAGTCTTCAACGAACTCCACACCATCGCCAAACGTGAACGGGCGAAAGCAGGTGTGGCTACCGCTTCGCCTGAGCCGACGGAGCAAGCGGTAGATACGATTTTACAGCACCGGGAGTACGACGCCGTGCTCGAAGAAGCCATACAGGCACTGCCCCCGCAGCGACAGCGGATATTCAGGATGTGCCGCCTGGATGGGCTAACCTACCGCGACGCTGCCGCACAGTTGGGCATCTCTTACTACACCGTAAAAGAACACATGACGCTGGCCACGCAGGCCATAAAAAAACACCTCAACAGGAATGAGGTGTTTATCGTGTTTCTAGCCATGGTTTACAGCATCACCTGAATCGTTTCTCCCGGCTGCAAGGTGTACGTTTTGAATGATGTTCCGCCGCGCAGCAACGCCACGGTAAGCTTACCTGCTGCCCGCTCCACGCGGATATCAAACGGCTGTCCGCCGAATGCGCCCACATTGTTCAGTTCCATATGGCCCCATCCATCGGGCAACCGGGGCGTCATCGAAAAGCGCTGGAAACCGGTGGGCCGGATGCCGAAGATGCCCTCTGTAAAGATGCGGCAAAACAGCGCGCTCTCCGCCGACAGGTGGCGCTGGCTCCCCTCGGGCCACGCCTCGATGGGATACGGTACATGCTCGCCCAGCAGTCGGGTGGCCGAATAATGGGCCAGGTAGTCCGATGCTTTTTCGATTTCGCCGGCCGCGAAGATACCCCGCAGTGCATAGAGCGTAGACCGGTCCCAGAAGGTTTCCGTGCCGGCCTGCGTGAGCAGGCCGTCGTTCGTCCATAGGCGGGGCGAAAGCAATGCATCGATGGTGCCGGGTGCGCGGTTGTAGATGCCTACCGTGAGCGGGATGCAGATCCACGACCGCAACACGTCGTTGCCGGCATAGTAGCGGTAGGTTTCAAAGCCTTCTACCGTCGCACCGAAGTGCTGTTCGATGGCCGCGCGCATACGTTTCGCCTCGCTGCGGTAACCGTTGGCTACCCGGCGCGGCAACCGCAGTTCTTCTGCCAGGTAAGCGGCCGACACCAGGGCGTCGTAATACAGCGAAGAAGTGCACAGGTTCGCATCGCCCGCTGGGAAGCGGCCTTCCAGCTCATCGCTGTCGGATGCCACCACCCCCTGGTCGTTGATTTTACGCCGGGAGAACTCCAGGCACCACTCAATCAGCGGCCACAGTTCCTCCGCCTCATCGCGGTCTGCCCGTGCCAGTGCATAACGTGCCGCGCCATACGCAATCATGGCCGCATCGCCGCGGTCGCCCGCACCGGCCCAGATGTCGTCGCCCTCAGCGATGATGGAACTGGGGATGGGTTTGAATTCGGGATTCATGAACCGCGCGAAATGGCGGAAGGCGTTCAACGCCGAGGCGTTGCCGATATTGTAATGTAGGAACGGGAAAAACGGATTAATGTACTCGGCTTGGTCGTTAGCCCAGATGGCGGCGTAATACGACTCGCCTCCCGGCCCGTGCATGTATCCCCCTTTAGTGTTGAAAATACTTTCCGCTGCCCGGATCTTGGCAAAGGCAAACGCGGTATTCAACGTCTCGTTGGGCGAATGGAACACCAGCTTGGACCATAGTTGGTCCACAAAAGCGGTGCGCGTCTGCTCGGCCGCCGCAACATCCACGGCCACGGCTACTTGGTTATCGCTATAAGCTTGGATAGTCACGTCGAAGTAGCAAACCTCACCGGGTTTGAGATGTTGCACCTCGCCCGGCGGCGCATGGAGCTGTGCAAGCAGCGTATAGCTGCCGGATACGCCCTTGGCAGGATCGGTATGGTACACGGCCTGCTGCGTGGGCACGGCGAGCTCAATGGTGTGGTCGCTGATATTCTTGATGGCGTAGCGTTCGCAGAAAACGGGCTGGTCCATCGCCGGGAAGTACGTGCGGGTAAGCTCCACGAGGGCAGGGCCTGTACTGGAGGGGTTATCGCCGATACCCAGCTCGCTCACCACCGAAAGCAGGCCGTTGAGGCGCATGGATTTGACGGTCTCGCGGTTGAGCGACCGGCCATTCACCTGCAGCTGCGACACGTAGTCGATGCCAAACCGCCGCATGAGGCTGGCGTGGGTATTGTTGGGGATGGTGCGCAGCATAGGCCACACGAGCGAACGCTCCAGGCTGAATGACCCGTCGGCATTGACGCCATAGCGCAACACGGCCGACAGGTACTGGCCGCTCATTTCGATGTGGTCGTAATGCGGAACGCGGCCATCCACGTCCCAGCGAATACCGCCGTCGGTATCGATTTGCCAACGCTGCTGCGCGGTAAGCCCCCCGGGCATGCAGCAGGTCCATAAGAAAATAAAAAGATAAGTGATTGGGTTCTTCATTGCTGTTTGTTATCGTTGATGATTACCGGAAGTGAGCCGTTGCCTTGTACGGTTACGTTGGCGCTGTGTTCCACCAGCACGGCGCGGTCGCTGCCGCTGATGGCGTTGTAGCTCACGGAAGCACCATCCGTGCCCGACACGTAGATGGCTTGCCCTCCAGTAGCTTGGATGGTGTTGTTGCGGATGATAATGTTTTTGTTGAGCGGTGGTGGTGGACCGTCGATCCCGGATACGTCGATATTCACGGCCGTGCCGGTCTGCCTGCCGTGGCCGTAGCCACAATCCACGATCCAATTGTTTTCGATGACGACGTCGGTCACCGGACCGCTTTCACGCCAGCCGCTTTCGGCGCCAAGCTGGATGGCCGTACCGCTGCTCTGCTGGATGGTATTGCCGGCGATACGTACCCGGTTGGTTTTGATGAGGTAAGCGCGCGCCAGATGGCTACGCACCGTGTTGTTGGTGATCTCGACGGCCGGCCGGCGGGTTTCGTTAGTGAGGTAATGGCTGGCCGCGTCGCCCGAAAACGGCCGGTCGAGTTGCACGGACACCCGCCACTCCCCGCGGCTGGTGTCTACGCCACGTACCGTATACGTGGTTGCCGGCTTTAGCGATTCCCGATCCACCAGCGACAACGTATCGCCCACATCGGGGAAATCCAGCGACAGTGCATGGAGATCCGCCTGCTCCACCGCGATGTCTACCCAACCGTTGCGTGTGGCATCCGGGTACAGCGTGTAATAATAGTTGTGGATGTTGGTGCAGTCATCGCCCTGCCCGCCAAACTTGCAGGCATCAAGCACGATACGCCCTTTGCAACTGGTAAAGTGCGTGGCATCGGTGTTGGTAGACACCACACCGCCCGGTTCGGGGATGACCTGTAGGTTGCGCAGGAAGATGTCTTCGCTGCGGTGGCCCACCACACCCATACCGGGCTGGCTGTGGATGGTCACATCTGCGAGGGTGATATTCTTCGATTCCTTGATGAGGATTCCCGCCCGGTAGTGCGCCGAATGCCTAAAAATGCACAGGTCGCCCGGCTGCGGCTTGGCCCCCGAGAATACCCGGATGGTAGTATCGTTGAGCCACTCCTTTTTATCGTGCCAGGCACCGGTGTATACGCGTACTTTCGACACATCGTAGAAATGGATGCGGCCGGTCACGGTGCTGTCGAGCATCGCATAACGGCCGGTGTCCACCTGCATATCGAAATAGCTGTCGGTTACCGCGCCGATAACTCCGACGGTATGGGGTGGCCGCTTATAGGTAAGCGTAAGCCCGTTGATGCGTAGGTTTTCGGCATCGGTGATGGACACAGCCTCATACCACCCTTCCAGCACCAGGGTCGCCCCCGCGGCTTCTACGGTCACTCCCCGGCTACCGGCGAGGTCTAAAGCGATGACGTAAGGGGCATCGGGCTTGAATAAGCGACCTTGCACATCTTCGCCATACTGGCCGCTGATAGCCTCGTACTCGATGCGACGTGCCTCATCATCACTAAACCGGTACACACCTGGCGGGAAGTAGACCGTTGCGCCGGGCTGGCTCCGGGCAGCAGCCATCGCCTTTCGGAGCGCAGTTGCATCGTTTTGGCCATCGTCTGGATAGGCGCCGTATGCGGTGACGTCAATCCGGTTTGCGGTGATGCTGTTCGCATTGGAAATGTGCGGGCCGGATAGGGCTAACGCCAACCCAAGCATGCTCATGTGAATTTTCACCATCGTTTTAATTCATATGCGTTTGGATGAATGCCAGTTCGCCGGGCGGGTACGTGCCCCGTACGTCGACCTCGGTATAGCTTTGCAATTTAGTTAAAAAGAAATCAAACTTCTCCCAGTCTGAACTGAGCGCGTGTTCGTGGGTATGCAGCCACCGGAAGGTCTGCTTGAAGGGCTCCCAGCCGATCCGCTCCTGAAGCCGGATGAGCGTATACATAAGCGCGTCGTGTGTGAAGCGCCCTTGCAGGAATGCGTTTTCGTATGAATCGCCGCCGTCCGACCGGTAATAGGTTTTGGCTCCCGTGCCGGTGTACAGCTTGTCGCCATTCACGAACGAGCCGTTGAGCTGATCCAGGGCATAGTACATTCGGAAGTTGGCAAACAGCTCATCGTTCCAGTTCCAATAGGCGGTGGTGCCGGGATAGCGGTCGTCCCCGGCGCAGAAATCGTGAGCGATCTCGTGCATGATGCCGAACTCCCAATCGCCGCGCTCGGCTACGCTGCGCAGCGAGGCGGGCACGTGAACGCGGTGCCAGATGATGGGATTGCCGGCATATGCCCACGAACGGGGGTATTGGTCAACCGCCAAAATGGTAATGGGTTCGCCGCCGTAGGGCGCCTCGCCGATGAGGTCGGTATAGGCACCATACACGCGGTCGAGCTTCTCCATCCAGTCGGTGAGTGCTTGCTCGCTGACCACGGCAGCATCTTCGGGCCGGACGCGCAGGCGCAGGTGCTTGCTCGACAGGGTGTAGAAGTCCTGCTTTTCGAGTTTCAGGTTCTTGAAATAGGCGGTGCCGGTCGACCGGTTGCCGTTCAGGCCCAAGCTAAGGCATAATGCCACGCGGCCGTCTGCCGGTGTCTGGAAGACCATTGACCTAGACCTGAAGTCGGCAATGCCCACCAGGTCTTGCGACGTCATGAACCACTCATCGGCGATGGTGATAGTGGCGCCATGAGCGCCGGAGACGTTTTCGACCTTGACATCGGCCGAGAACCGGTAGATCGCATCGGGTTCCAGCGTGAGGGGGAGTAACGTGTGGGTGACGACCTCATCGGTCGATTGCACCCGCAGGGTGAGCCCCTCGGGCGTGGCAGCGGCGTTAGACCACGCGAAGTCGGCCTGCCCGTGATGGGATTCGTGTTTCCAATCGGCAGCGTCATAGATCCACAAGAGGCCGGGATAGTCGGCGGGGTCGAGCTGTTTTTCGTCCGGCTTAGGGTCTACGGGACCAGGGCCGTCTTTATCGCCCGCACCGGATTTGGTGCACGACCATGTTCCGGCGGAAGCCAGGTAAAGCAACGTAATGGCTATAATTCTCATGCGTTAAATCGAAAGTAAGCCGGGCGGCTGCGGCCACCCGGCGGAATGCATTAATCAGAAGGCCTCCACTTCGGCGATGCACGTGTGGTTGGAGTCGGTGAACGATCGGTTGACCACGATCTTGACGTAGCGCCCATCGATCGTTTTCTGGCCGTTGTCGATGAAGGACACCTCATTTTCAGCCACGTCGCCATCCAACGCGTACGCGCCGGCAGCTGTCCAATTGACCTCGTCGTCGCTCACCAGTATCTCGATATCCAACGGGCGCCCCGGTGCCCAGCTGCTGCGGCCGAATATCCGTAAGCCGTGCACGGCTTGCGTGCTCCCCAGGTCGATGACCAGGTAGTGGGGATGCGCCGGATTGACATCGCGGTACTGGGTATGCCAGAAGGTGTCCGGGTTGCCATCGATGGCGTGTTTGGCGTGGCCGTTGTCGGGGCCTTCGCCTACGGTTTCTTCGGAGCTGAAGCTGGTGATCTCCCACGAAGTTTTGGACAGCTCGGTATAGGCCGTGCGCACCACGAAGTAGGTGACACGGAGTTGCTCGTTGACGGGGTATTGGCCGCCTTCGGCCGCAGCCAGCCGCACCGGTAGCATGTACTGCTTACGGGCATCGATGCTTTCATGCTCCGTATGCACATCGATGCGCAGCACATCGGAGCTGAGCTCGCCCTTCTTAAGTACGGCTTCCAAGCCTTCCATCGTATAGCTCGCCTCGGGCAGCAGCTCGTAGGCCGTGAAATTGGCTGTGTTGTAGGTTGCCACCAGTTCGGAGGCGATCTCAAAGCGGCAATGGATGTCTTGCGACGGGTAGTTGACCCCGCCGAAGGACGCACCGAAATAGAGCGGTTGAGCATCGGATTCGATGGCCAGGCTCTTGATATTGGGCAGATCGTAAGCTTGTGTCATGTAGACCTGCGCAAAGCGGTCGGGATTTTCGAAACCCGTGTCTTTGCCGCACGCCAGCGCCAGTAACGCCATGCCCAAGCCGATGGATATATTCTTGATGTTGTTCATTTCTATTGTCTGATTAAGTTACCAACCGGGGTTTTGTACGAGATTGCTGTTGCGGTCCATTTCCGACTGCGGGATGGGGAACAGGTAATATTCCTTGCGGAACACCCGCCGTTCGAAGACGGTCCGTTGGTAATAAGCGGGGTCATGCAGCGACGTGCCTGCGCCGGTATTCATGCCCCAGAATTCGCCGCCATCGGTCTGATCGGCGATTTTCCACCGCCGGGTGTCCGACCAGCGCAGGTTTTCGATGGCCAGCTCAATGCGGCGCTCGTGGCGGATACGCTCACGCATTTCGGATTGGCCCAGGCTCTCGGGCACGCCCGGAAGGCCAGCCCGCTCGCGGATGGCGTTGAGGTAGGTGGCGATATCGGGATGCCCCGGCGACGATTCGTTGAGCGCTTCAACGTAGCTCAGCAGCACTTCCGCATAGCGATAGAGGATATACGGCCGGGAGATGAACTGCGAATTGCGCACATCTGAGTTGGGCGATACATTTTTGCCCACGATGTAGCCCGTGTGGGGGTAGTCACGCGCGCCGTCGCGCCCCGACGACCCAGTGCGGAAGAACTCCATCCGCTGGTCGCCGTTGACGCGCGACGGGTAGTAGGATCCATTGTACAGCACCGTGACATAAAACCGGGGCTCCCGGTTGACGTACATCATGTAGGTGCCCGCTTCGGTATACTTACCGTCGGCTTGTGAGAAGCCGTTTTCGACGTAGTCGGTACCGGGTTCGTCGATGCGCTTGCCGGATGCGGTTTCGTAGGCATCCACCAGCTGCTGCGTAATCGAGTAGCTGGGCCAGCCGCCAATGGGGCGGGGGGCGGTATGCTTCTCGTAAGGCCAGCCGAGGTCGCTGTTCTTGCGGGCGAAGAGCACTTCGTTGTTCCAAGGGGTAAGGAAGATATCCCGGTAGGAACGGTAGGGGTCGATGTTGCCGTCGTCGCCGGCCACTTTATACAGCCCCAGGATATCGAGGTCGATCAGGTCTTTAGCGGCCTTCGCCGCCCGCTCCCATTTGGTGGCATCGTATTGAGTGTTGAACAGGGGCGTACCGTCGGGATTGTTCACATCGACGTATTCGGTATTGCCATTGAACTGCGGACTGGCGGCATAGAGCAGGAGGCGGCTTTTCACGGCCATGCAGGCTACTTTGGTGGCGCGGCCGTAGTCGCGTTCGCTCTGCGCCGTGAAGTGCAGCGGCAGGTCTACGGCGGCTAGGTCTAGTTCGCTGACGATGTAGTCGACGCACGCGTCGTACGGCATGCGGGGCAGGTTCATCTTGGGGTCGCTCCCCTCCAGGTCGCTATCGATGATCTCATCGCCGATGATGATGACGGGGCCATATTGCCGCAGCAGGTTGAAATAAAAAAACGCGCGCAGGAAACGGGCTTCGGCTTTGTACTGTTTGATTAGCTGGGGGCCACCGGCCATGCCCTGCAGCTCGCGGTTCTCCTCGATGTGCAGGATGAAATAAGTGGCTTGGCGGATGCCCCGGTAATAGTCGTGCCAAAAATTGTAATTGCCGGAAGCGGCGTTCCAGTTGCCGATATTCAAGGGATAGGCGGGCGACTCGCTATAGGGCACATCGAAATCGTCCGATAGCGGATCGAACGGCACCCCACCCTTGCGGTCGGCTTCGTCGCGCACGTAGCTGTAGGCATGGGCCAGGAACTCTTCGGAATATTGCTTGCTTTGAAACACCAGGTCCAGCGTCAGCTGGTCGTCGGGCATCTGATCGAAAAAGCTATTACACGCCTGCAGAAGCGACAGCGACAGGAGGGTTAATAAAAGATATATGCGTCTCATTCGTTATTCTTCGTTGATGGTTCTTAAAAATTCAGGGTTGCGCCGAAGCTATACGTCGCCACATTGGGGTACGTAGACCCCCGGCCATTGCCCAACTCGACATCCCAGAGTTTGAACTCCGACAGGGTAAGCAGGTTGATGCCCGAAAAGAAGATGTTTGCGCCCCGCAGGCCCGCCTTGGCCACAAAGGCTTTGGGTAGGTCGTATGCAAACTGCAGCGATTTCAAGCGGAGGTACCGGCCGTTTTGCAGCCAGTGCGTGCTGGTAACGTTGTTGGCATTGAGCTCGCCGATGCTCAGGCGGGGGTAAAACGCATCCGGGTTGGGGTTCGCTTCGGTCCACCGGTCGCCGATGTTGCTCATCAGGTTACCGTTGTTGGTGCTGAACCGGAACGGGAAGACGCCTTCGCCGTTGACGAGGATATCCACGTTGCTGATGCCCTGGAAGAGTGCCGATAGCGTGAAGGCCTTGTAGCCGAACGTGAAGCCGGCGCCATAGACGATCTCGGGGATGTCGCCGTAACCGATGGGCACCTCGTCGTTGCTGTCAATTTTCCCGTCGCCGTTGATGTCTTTGTAGCGGATGTCGCCTGGCCGCACGGTGCCGGTATGGAAGGGGGCATTGGCAATCTCGGCTTCATCCTTGAAGTAACCGAGGGCAATGCGGCCGAAGTTCTGGCCGACCTTGCGCCCTTTGCGGTATTGCCATTCGTATGGCCAGGGGCGGTCGTCCTCCACCACTTCGTTGCGATTGAAGGTGAAGTTGCCCAATACCTGCAGACGGACGTCGCCCCACGCCTTCTGGAAAGTGAGCTGCCCTTCGATGCCTTGGTTGTCTACTTTGCCGATATTGCCATAGGGTGCGTTGCGTACGCCAAGGTAACCGGGCAAGCCCTGCCGACGCAGGAAGATGTCTTCGCGGTGCTCCTTGAACAGGTCGGCTTGGATATTCAGCATGCTGTTGAAAAACCAAGCTTCGATGCCGAGGTTGTACTTGATGGAGGTTTCCCACCCCACGTTGACACCGATTTCATTCTGCGCCTTACCGTTATACCCGTAGCTCTGGTCTTTGCCGAATTGGTAACCGTCTACATTCTCGTATACGGTATTGAGGTAGGCAAAGCGGCGGCCGCCGATATTGCTGTTACCCACCTTACCCCAGGTGGCGCGGAATTTCAGAAAGTTCATCACCGGCTTGACGCCTTCGAAGAACGGCTCTTCAGAGACTACCCATCCCAGGCCCACCGACGGGAAAAAGCCATACCGCTTTTCGGGCGCAAAGTTCTCAGACCCGTTATAGCCGAAGTTGACCTCGCCGAGGTATTTATTCCGGAAGGAATAGGTACCCCTGCCGGCGATGCCGAGGCTGCGGTAAGGCAGGGAAGACTCCAGGTTGTCCGCCTGCGAATTGGACTGGTCGCTGAGGTTGAAGAGGAACATGCCCGTGACGTTGTGGTCACCCACGGTTTTAACGTAGTTCAGCGCGGACTCGACGTACAGCTGCCGCGATCCGGCCGCCTCTTTGTTATAGCTCAGGAAGCGTGATCCGGTGTATTTCTGGATGAATTCCAGCTCGCCCTCGGCGTTGCGCCGCTCGGCATGCCAAGTGTCAGATGCTTTCGTGCGGTTCTGTTTGTTGTAGTTGGATGCATCGAACGAAGCCATGGCCGTAAACGACAGGCCGTCGAGCACGAAGGGCAGCTGCTGGGTGATGCGCAGGTTGGACATCACGTTGTTGTCCCAATAAGTGGAATACCCGGTTTGGGTGAGGAGGGCATAGGGGCTGGTGAGGCCACTGGTGCTGAGGTCGCCAATGCGCCCGTCGGGATACCGCGCGGGGAATGATATGGGCGTACGCTCATACGCGGCCCCGAAGATGGCGCCCTCACCCCTGCCGGGCGAATTGCCCACCATGAGGTATCCCTGAATGCCCAGCTGGATATCGGTGGTGACCGTAGGCTTGAAGGTCAGGTTGGTAGTGACGTTGAACCGCTTGGCTTTAGACTGGAAGTCATAGTCGATGGTCTCCACGTCGCGGTACTGCCCCTCCTCTTGGTAGTAGCCCAGGCCAACGTAGTAGGTGGCGCGGTCGAAACCGCCGTCGATGTTGGCGTTGATGGAGCGCATGCGGCCAAAATCGCGGAACAGCTCATCGAACCAGTCGACGTTGGGCGACAGGTACGGGTCGGCACCGTCGCGCGTTTCCTGTATTTTTTCTTGCGAGTAGGTTGGCGTTTGCCCCATATTGATGTTTGCTTCGTTGACCATCTCCATGAAGGTGGGGCCATCGGCAAACTCGGGAAGCTTCACGAACCGGGTGATGCCCTCGTTGTAGCGCACGTTGAAGCGCGGCTTGCCGGGCGACCCTTTTTTGGTGGTGAGGATGATGACCCCATTGGCACCACGCACGCCATATACGGCCGTGGCTGAGGCGTCTTTGAGCACCGTGAAGCTCTCGATATCCTCGGGATCGATGTTGCTGAAGCTGCGCGGTACGCCATCTACAAGGATCAGTGGCCGGCTCAGACCGGCGTCGAGCGTGGCAATGCCGCGTATCCAGATATCTGAGCCATCATACCCGGGCTCGCCTTTGCGCTGCACGGCGATGATGCCGGGGATGCGGCCAATGATGGAGTTGGACAGGTTGCGCACGGGGAGCTTCAGTTCTTCCGGCTTGATGGTGGCTTGCGAACCCACCACACTGATTTTCTTCTGCTGGCCAAAGCCCACCACCACGACTTCGTCCAGGCTCGACTCTTCGGCGGCCTGAAGCACCACGTTGAGCGTGCGCTGGGCGCCCGGTGTGATCCGCTGTTCCACGTAGCCGAGGTAGGTGAATACCAAGGTGGCATTTGGCGGCGCGGCGAGCACGAAGCGACCATTGATGTCGGTAGCCGATCCGATCTGGGGGCTACCCGCCACATAGACGGTTACGCCGGTGAGGAAGTTGCCCGCCGTATCTTGCACCGTGCCGGTAATCTCTGCGGGCTGGGGCGCGGCAGCGGTAACGGGCATCGCTTCGGTATGCTTGGGCCGCGGCTTGAGTAAAACGAAGCCATCCTTCACCTCATAGGTGAGGTTGTATTGGCTAAGCACATCGGCCAATATGACTTTCACCTTCTTATTGGCCGAGTAGGTAACCTCGGGCGACGACGGCAATGCCGATGGCTGATACGCCAACGGTACACCCGTTTGCCGCTGCAGCTGCTCCAGTGCCTTGGCGAGCGGCAGGCCGTTGAACGCAACATGCGCCCGTTTCTCAAGCTCGTGTTGTGAATATCCGGGATTGGCAGCGAACACTAAGCCTAATGCCATGGCCGACACGCAAACAAACACCGATAACCGCATAATGAATTTAGATGATATACAACTACTTAAACATATAATTTTTTGCATATTTGCATAACTGAATAGGGTAAATAATTTGTATTGACTCAGGTAGCTGCAACAAGTTTCTCAGGCTTGGCGTTGCACCTACCATTCAGTGAAGGAGTCGGTGAAACATGGTTTTGCCGACTTTGTTGTTTTGGGCCGAGGCTCATTATTCGGGGGCTTTTTTCTTCTTCATCATCAGGTTGGTTAGTTATCGAAGTTTACGATCAGCACCCCCGCCCTCGGAGATGCCATGTTTCTTGTATTTTCACTACACTGCCCTGCCGCAGGCGCGCCAACGTACTCAACACTTGTTCGAGGGGTTTGTTCATGGCTGGAAGGGTAACTTCACAGCCGCTGATGGTCTCCTCAACCGCAATTTCTTCGCCGTAATAACGGGTTAGCTGTTTGGCGATCTGCCCGATAGGCGTGTTATAAAAAGCGAGTTCACCCGCCCGCCAGTTGGGAGCGCTGCCCTGTCCGATCTCCAGTATACCCGATACGGTATCTACCGATACATATTGATCTGCAGTGACGAATGCCTCGTTGCGTGGGCCTTCAGCGGCCCATGCGTCGTCTACCCGTGCCGGCTGGCGCAGACCAACCCTCGCTTGCCAGGATGCTGATCGATCCAAGGTCTGCTGTACGATCGCTTGTGGTATACGCACCACTTGGACCTTTCCTTCAGCCACCGCAATACCGGGCGCCAAGTCGGTATCTACGTTGAAGGCGGTGCCCAATACTTTGGTGGTAAAATCTTTCCCTACCACGAAAAACGGCTGCTGCGGGTTGCGCGATACATCAAAAAAAGCTTCGCCAGCTAAATGTACCACGCGCTGTGTGCCGCCGAATTCTTGCGGGTAGGACAGGGTGGAGCTGCCATTGAGGTAAACCACGGAACTATCGGGCAGCACAAGGCGCTGCTGTTCGCCAGCTGTGGTGGCAACCTGCTGCCAAACGACCGGTTCGGCAGCATTGCGCTGAAGGAAATAAGCAGCGCCCAACAGGCACACCAGCGCGGCCGCCGCGGGGATGCGCCATCGAGGAATACGGCGGATGGCCTTTTCGGGGGCAACCCACCGCCAGATGTCGGCCCGCATGCGCGTGGCCCGGGTGTCATCAAGCACGTCGTGGGGGGCTGCGCCACCGGGAGCGGCGTTGCCACGGGTCGCTTCCCCGAACGAATGGCGCATATCGCGCAGCAGCGCCTTCAGCGTCTCATGCTTTTCCGCATGTCCCAGTAATTCTGCCCGCTCCGCTTCCGAAATCGTATCCGACCGGTATTTACGGAGGAGCGCTTCGATACGTGATGACTCGTTTTCCATGCTGCTTTTTTAAGGTAATACCGGAAAAGTAGCAACGTGGGGGGGTGGGAGGGAAAAAATAATTTTATAGCCCAACAATCCGGGCGGTTATTTGTATATCCTTAAACGGCTAAACAGCTCGGATATGAATGTAAAGCGAATTTTCGGCACCATCCTTACCATATTGGGTATTGGGGGCCTCATCTACACCGGTGCCATGGTGGTACAGCAAACGGGCGGGACGCGTGAGCTGATTGTGGTGGGCGTCATCGGGTTGATCTTTTTCCTGTCGGGCATTTCGCTGGTGCGCAATACCCGGGATAAAGAGTAGCCTTATACGTGGGGTCTTCTGCCAACGTAACCACGATAATACCTTCGGCTTTCTTGAGCTTACTGCGGCAGTCGGTGCTGAGGTGCTTCAACACCACGTGTTTGATTGCCGCCGAATAGCGCTTGCTTTTAACAGCAAGATTAGCTAGATTTGTGTCTAAGTAAGAATATCCGACCGCTATGGAATTGATTGTTAAATCGAATAATGAGCAAAGCATCGCTAAGATTATTGCATTGGCAAGGAAACTAAAGGTAAGCGTGGAGAGAAAAACTACGTCGGTTGACGAATCGCGAGCGGATGCGTTGAAGGATCGTATATTAAATTTTAAAGCTACAAACAAAAGTCAGTTCGGAGACGCAGCAGAATGGGAGAGACGAGAACGGGAAGACCGTGATTTGCCATTGTTATGTGTCTGAAATTTCTCGTGTGGAGGTCTTAGGCTACCATGGTTTAAATGATGCTGATCAAATGTATTTTTTAGACGTGTTTGATTACGTATCAATCATAACGCCCGACCAACCAATTTTTGATGAAGCGATTGAAATAAGAAGACGTTATAAGCTAAAATTGGGTGATAGCATTATCGCCGCAACCGCAATAATCCATAATTTAGATCTGTACACTCGTAATGTAAAAGATTTTAAACGTGTAGGAGGAATCAATTGCATAGACCCGATTAAGCCGTAATTGGTAACTTACTTGCAAAAAAGCCTATCGATCGGCAACCACTTTATACGTGGGGTCTTCTGCCAACGTAACCACGATAATACCTTCGGCTTTCTTGAGCTTACTGCGGCAGTCGGTGCTGAGGTGTTTCAACACCACCTGCTTGCCCGCCGCGGAATAGCGGGCCGTGATTTTGTTGAGCGCATCGATGGCACTCATATCGGCCACGCGGCTTTCCCGAAAGTCGATGACCACTTGGTCTGGATCGCCCTCGACATCAAACTTCTCCAAGAAGCAGGCTACCGAACCGAAAAACAGCGGCCCATAAATCTCGTAAACCTTGGCACCCGTGGCATCGATATGTTTGCGCGCACGGATACGCTTGGCATTGTCCCACGCGAATACCAGCGCGGAGATGATCACACCGACCAATACCGCCAACGCCAAGTTGTGGAGCACAATGGTGATGACCGCAACGAGCATACCCACGAAAATATCGGATTTGGGCATTTTGTTGATGATCCGCAGCGACACCCACTCGAACGTGCCGATGGCCACCATCACCATCACGCCAACCAGCGCAGCCATGGGGATGCGCTCGATGACCGGCGCTCCAACCAGGATGATGAGCAGGATAGTGATGGCCGCAACAATACCGGCCAGCCGCGCGCGCGAGCCGGCGTTGAGGTTCACCAACGTCTGTGCCACCATGGCACAGCCTCCCATGCCACCAAAGAAGCCGTTTACCACGTTGGCCGTACCCTGCGCCAAAGCTTCACGATTGGCGCTGCCGCGCGTATTGGTAATTTCATCGACCATGGATAACGTAAGCAGCGATTCTACCAGCCCAACGCCGGCCATCACCAAAGCGAAAGGAAAAATGATTTGCAGGGTCTCCAGCGTAAACGGCACCATGGGGATGTGGAACGACGGGAAACCGCCTTGGATGCTGGCAATGTCGCCCACGGTTTTGGTATCGATACCGAACCCAAGCACGAGGCCGAAAACCACGAGGATGGCGATGAGCGAGGCGGGGACGACCTTAGTGATGCGCGGCACCGCCAGCACGATGGCGATGGTGAGCAGTGTAAGTCCGCCCATGATGTAAAGCGGCATGCCGGACAGCCAGGCGGTGATACCGCCGTCGGCGACCTTGAATTGCTCAAGCTGTGCCATGAAAATGATGACGGCGAGGCCGTTCAGAAACCCATACATCACCGGTTGGGGGATAAGCCGCACGAACTTACCGAGGCGGAATGCGCCCACCAGGAACTGCAGCAGCCCGGCGAGGACCACGGCTGCAAACAGGTATTCCACGCCGTGGCCCTTAGCCAGCGCGATGAGCACCACAATGGTGGCCCCGGCACCGCCCGAGACCATGCCCGGCCGGCCACCGAGAATGGCGGTAACCAAGCCCATCAGAAACGCAGCGTATAGGCCGGTAAGCGGCGATAACCCCGCTAGAATAGCAAATGAGAGCGACTCGGGAATCATGGTCATCGCCACGGTGAGCCCGGCGAGGACCTCGGTTTTGTAATTTACCTTCTGCTTAAAATCGAATAGCTGGATGTATGCGCGCATGCTCGGGCGTTAAGCGCGCAAAGATACATTAAAGTTGCGTTACCTGTGGTCACTTCGGATGAGGCACGTATGCTGTAGCCGGGGTGTTATACGTTAGGAAAAACCCAGGGCGTACGGTATCGGGGCTTGAGATAGGCGTCCGCCGCTTTATTGTTGAACGTTCGCTTGTTGTCGTCATACCGCAATGCTGCTCCGCCTATCCGTGCGCTGATGTTTCCGATCTGCGCGTATTTAGCACACAGGCTTCCTACTTCGATGGGACAAGCGGTGTTTCGCCGGCCTTCTTTAATGCACGTAAGGAAATCATTCACATGATCCCGGTGATCCTGATGGTCCGTCGTTCGTTTTTCTACTGCTATTTTTTCACGATCCGGATATACTTCCCAGCTTTCCCGGTTTGCCACCAATGTTCCATTGGTTCCATTAAAAAGAACCCCATAGTGTTTACCGTAAGGCCCCGGTTCTGGTCTGGCATGATTTTCCCACGTCATGGTGAAATGATCAAATCCGTAGATTACATGCTGTGTATCAAACGTCTCATGTGCGCCTTCGGGATACAGGAAATTGCCTCCGCGAGCGGCGATAGTTACATCCAGGTGGTCGATATCCATCGCCCAGAGTGCCATATCGAGCAGGTGAACGCCCCAATCCGTCATCAACCCGCCGCCATAGTCCCAGAAAAGACGCCACACGCCGTGGAACCGCTGCGGATTAAACGGACGTTGGCGGGCAGGGCCCAGCCAGGTATCGAAATCGACACCTTGCGGAACGGAGCTATCGGGAACAGGCGACCCCAGCGCCGCATAACCAAAATTGGCCCACACGTGCACGTTACCGATTCGCCCCAGCTGGCCCGTTTGAATGTAAGCAACCATATCCTTCCACAGTTTGCCGCTTCGTTGCTGTTGCCCCACTTGCACAATGTTTCCATAACGTTGAGCGGCACGCACCATCACATCGCATTCCGCAATGCTGTTCCCTATCGGCTTTTCAATATAAACGTGCTTGCCGGCTTTACAAGCATCCACAAATTGCAGGCAGTGCCAATGATCAGGCGTGGCGATGATGACGATGTCTACATCCTGGCGATCAAGCATTTTCCGGTAGTCGCCATACACGTCGGGGGCCGCTCCCTGTAAGTTCTTTAGCTCTGCGGCGCGGGCATCGAGTATACCCCGGTCGATATCGCATAGCGCTACGCATCGCGTGTTTTCTTGGGTCAAAAAATCCGTGAGGTTGGCCCACCCCATATTTTTGCAACCGATCAATGCTACATTCAATCTGTCATTGGCACCTATTACGGTGTGTTTTTTTCCCCACGCTAGGCTGGGAACAACAATACTCCCCGCCACGGCCGCCGAGGCATGCTGTATAAATGTTCTCCTATTGTATGGCATCGTTTGAGCTGTTTATTTGCTGTTAGCACATGAGTTAGATGGCTTAAAGATAGCATATTTTGGTTTACAGCGATGCGATATTTCAGACCTATTGCCCCATAAACTGCTTTATGGCGTTTACCGACTGTTCGTCCGCCCGTATCCCTTCCCAATTGTAAATGCAGAGGTACTTGATAGCGGGTAGGGACAAGGTTTGCGTGATTGCCGTGTGCCAATCATCGGCATGCTTGCCGTTGTAAAGCCACTCCACTGCTCCCCAATACGGCGCATCGCTCATTGCCAATGCATTCATGGCTGTCGTATCCAGCGAGGGGTTGCCCGCGAAGTCGTAAAAGCTCCAGCCCGGGCTGGCGTACTCGTTGAGCGCGGCAGTATACAGGGATTCCCCCTGGCTCCAGCCCCCACTATGTGTAAACAGGTGATCGCGGGGCACACCCAGTTGCGCGCAGGTGCGGCTAAGGTCTTCCAGGTGCACACGGACCACCTCGGTGAGGTGTTCTTCGGTCAGTTCGCTGCCGTTGGCCAGCCCCAGCGTAGTCACCGCGGCATAACCCATGGCCGTTACACCGCGGCTCGGCAAATCGTCAATGGTTTTCCCGAATTTCGGGTCGTCCTTCTCCGGACGGTCGAGCAGGTCATTCCCATCCGGGTAGTACCAGTTGTTAACGCCGATGGAGCTCTCCCACCCCACTTTTACGCCGACAAATAGGTAGCGCTTCTCTTCTGGCAGCCCCGCGTACCAGTCGACCACGATGGGAACCAGCTTTTCCATTTCGGCGCGGCAGGCTTCGCGGTAGGCGGGGCTCATGAGGTTGGGCATGGGCAGCACGCGCAGCTGCCGGCCCCAGTCCCGCCACCCAATCTTAACAGCATCAGCCGGATCCCAGCTCGTCCACTCCACATTGTGCCGGTTTTCGGGGTTGAACCCCGGTTGGTCCGGGTCCCACCAATTCCACAGGTCGGGGCGGTTTTCCAACCATTGCTCGCCATCGATCTGCACGATGATTGGTAGGTCGTATTGCTCGGCATACGACAGGTACCTCCGTAGCCTGGCCGCGGCTTCTTCAGGCGGGTAGCTTAAGTACGAGACAATGACACCAACACCCACTTTTACGGCTGGGTTTTTCTGCTCCCCGATGGTACGGGCCACTTCTTGGAACGCTGCTTCGGACGGGTCGGTGAAGTTGACTAAAATATACTGGATGTCGGGCGCTTGGGCACCTGGACTGGTGGTCGAGCAAGCCGCCACGCCCAGCACCACGCAAACGGCCATAACAACGATGCCGATAAGCCGATGATAGCGGATAGGAACCATAGATGTAAAAATTGTGATGATGAATGAATTAGTGTTGCGCGGCACGTATACCGGCCACGGCCGAAGGATTGGGCGACCTGTGGAACAGATCGCTTCCCACGACGTTGTCGTAAATACTCAGGAACCTGCATTTCTCCAGGGCCAGCCCTTCCTTTATCGGATCGGTCCACGCCTTGGCATCCGTGGCTCCGCCGATGGACCATTCGGCGATACCGAAATAAGGTGCATCAGAACGGGCACTCAGTTCCAGCGCCGCAGTGAATGCCGAGGGACTGGTGGCATCGCCTAGGTAAAAACTCCAGGACGGGCTGGCATATGCATTCAAACAGGCCTCCAAATCGTGCCCGGCTCCGCCCGCATGGGCAAAGATCTTCGTGCGCGGCACCCCGGCATCGAAGCACAGTTTGCTCACCAATTCGCTATGCCGTTGGGCAAGCTGGCCGATGTCTTCGCCGGTAATGTGCCCGTCCGTCTTCAAGCCACCGGTCTTCAATGCGGCATAGCCGATGGTCTGCACACCGCGGCTCGGGAAATCATATACATTGATGCCATAGGTAGGGTCTTGCGAAGCGGGATGCCCGACATAGCTGTTACCATCCGGGTAGTGCCAGTTGTTGACGCCGATGGCCATTTCGCCGGTTACCTTGATGCCGGCAAACAGCCACTTCTTGTTGGTGGGAAGGCCCTCGTACCATTCGTTGACAATGGCGATAAATTCGCCCATCTGCTCGTTTACCGCCTGACGGTAGGTGGGGCTCAGCAGATTCGGCATCGGCGTAAGCCGGATCTGTTGCCCCCAGTTCAGCCATCCGATTTTTACGGCATCCGCCGATGACCACGAGGTCCACTCCACATTGTCGCGGTTCCGGGGGTCGTAACCGGGGGCCGACTCGTCCCACCAGTTCCATAGGTCCGGGCGGGCGTCCATGAAGGTGATCGCATCCAGCTGCACCAACACGGGAATCTCAAATTCAAGCGACTGGGCCAGGTGCTCGCGCAAATTGTGCACCATCACCTCGCGCGGACGCTCAAAACAGTATAAAATAAACGACTGCCCCACGGCAATGCGTTGCCCCGACTGCTTGCCGAAGTGGTTGCTGATACGGGCATACAGGAAATCCAGATCGATTCCATTAATGAAGATAAACTGCTCGGGGCCGGTCCACCACCTGGCATACAGGGTCATATCGCCATTGACCCGCTCGGAATTAAAATCCACCCGCTCGCCCGCCGCTGTATACCATCCGGCAAACATCTCCCCTTCTTTAATCGGCTCTTCAGCCGGTGCGCCCACACGCTCACCGCCGCTTACACGCTGGGGTGCTGGCGCCGGAACGCCCCCTTCGGTTTCAAAACTCACGGTGTAAACGGCCGAGCCGTTATCGGCAGCCGTGTCCTTGCATCCGCTTACCAGGGCAATCGCCACAGCAATCACAAGAGAAATGCCACTCCATTGGGCCTTATTGACTTTCTTATTTAAAAACATATCTTTTAACGAGTTTATAACGTATTGCTTGTAACGGTTAATGTTGCTGCGCCGATAGCGTGAAATTACGGAACACGACATCGCCGAACCGCCCCCATAAACCAAAGTACCCCGGTTCCGGTTTCGGCATATCGATTTCAAACTTGCGGCTAAAGTGCTTTTCCAAGACGTTGGTCTCCCCATTTCGGGTTTGCAGGGAATAGATATTGACCTCGCTCTGCCACCAAAAGGGTGCGGTGGTAACATTCGTGAACGTAATGCGCATGTATTCGTCGCGCTCGCCCACGGGTGGCACGGGCGGCATGCCGGGACCCGGTATGGCATCGCCCAGCGCCAGCGGATTATCCTGGCCGCCACTATGCCTGAAGGCATAGAAAGCGCCGTTTTGCTCGCCATTCATCGTGAAAAAGAATTTGAACTCCCCGCCCGTGGCGGGGTCGTGGTATGCTTTTAATCCGCCCTCGATGCCGGGGCCGGTTTTGATATCAACATAGGCCGTAACAGTATTGCCTACACCGCCGTTCTGCTGCGCCACCAGCCCCTTCGGGTTCAGGAAATAGAGGCTATTGCCGATACCGTTGGGCGCACCGGTGACGGTAACCTGCCCCGCGCCGATCTTCACGTCGGAGGTACTTGTAGCCGTCCAGTCCGGCCCCAGTACATCGCGGTCGAACGGGTCGAAACCGATGGCGCCGCCTTTTCCGGCCTGGACGAGTTGCAGCCGTATGGACGACTCGGTCTGGCCCGTTACGGTGGTCAGCTCAATGCTTCCTGTCCGTATTTCGTCCGACGCCTCGTTTCCGGCAACCTCGATGGTCAGCTTGGTGTTATCATCGGTAAGTGATGCCGAGGCCACCCATTCCGGGGCGCTGTTAATGCGGATTTCGGGGGCGTTGGTAACGACATCCACCGTCGACGTGCCGCCGGTACCATCAAATGACAAATGCCGGATAGGGACCCGCAGTTTCGTTGCGGGCTTATTATTTCCAATGGGGTCGTAATCATCTTGGCAGCCGACGACTAGGCTTAAACCTAAAACCGCCAGCCAAGTAATCAATATAGGGCTTTTCATATTCGTTATCAGTTCTTTTAATCCGCAATCAGTTCGGTAACCTCCGAAAGGTTGTACCTCCCCAGTTGATTTTCACACAGCACCGCTACGCGTGCATAATAGGTAACGCCACTTTCCAGTACGTTTTCCAGCACCAGCTCCTGTGCCCCGTTCTGGATGTCCACATCGGTGACGCCCGCAAGGTCGAGCGACTTGTTCCAGTTTTTGCTGTACATACCCACGTTGGGGTTCCATTTCGAAAGGAGCAGCTGGGCATCTTTTATTTTGCCGGCGCCGGCGGCTTTCGCAATGCGGAAAGTGGCTTTCACATGCTGCTGATCCATCGTGATATCGGCATCGATCTTGGCAAACGGTATCACGGTAAAATCGACAGACACCACGCCGCTGACTTCCCTGATTTTGGCATCTACCGGAAAGAAAGGCCCATCGATGGGCACAATGGTGTAGGTTGCCGGAAACAGCTTCGTGTTTTTGAAGGTGCCATCGGCCTTGCCCCAGAAGTCGTAAAACTGCGTGCCCCCATCTTCCAGCAAACGGATTTTGAACCCGTGGGGTTGCTCGGTGATGAGTGGCGATCCGTCCGGATCGATCAAACTGCCTTGCAGCGTCTCACCCGGCAATGGGTACGAGTCGGTCTCGCATGACCATAGGCCAACGGCTATAAAAAAGGCTATCCAATAAACTGATTTCTTCATGTTCATGATATTTTAGTACCCAGGGTTATTTGGTAACAGATTGGGGTTGCGATTTATCGCTCCGCCCGGAATAGGCGCATAGTAAGCCTTTGCATCAAACGTGTATTGCAGCTCGATGCGGTTATGCTTTTTGAAGATATAACGCCCCTCGTCGTAGATGTAATAGGGATAAAGCGCATGGTAGGTTTTATTTTGCAAGACGGATTCAAACATCCGCCACCGTTTCAGGTCCCACAGCAAATGGTTTTCAAACGCAAGCTCGCATCGCCGCTCTTGAATGACTTTGGCTTCATCAACCGTAGCCAGGGCGGGCAGACCCGCGCGGGAGCGTACCGGATTGATCGCGGCAAGGGCGTCATCCATCGTAATTACCTGCCCCCCGACTTCTTCTCCAATGATATTCACCGCGGCTTCTGCTTTATTCAGCAGCACTTCGGCATAACGCATTTCGATCCAATCCACATTGCCGGCCCAATCCACGCCCGTGGCATTCGGATCTACGTATTTCCATACCACCGCTCCGTTGCCGTTGGTGTTGGGGTTGCCCACGCCACTCCGCCCCTGGATCGGCATCCCCTGGTAGGTATCAGTAAAATTGGACGATTCGTGCAGCGTGCCGTTGGGATAGCTTTCGTAGATGCCTTTTCGCACTTCAAATACGGCATCGGGGCCTTTGCCGGGAATGGTGCTGCCGGGCAAAAGCACCGTGGCCCGCAGGCGGGGTTGCGCCTTCTGGAAAAGATCGAGGGGATCGGCGTACCGCACGGGGTTGCTTGCGGTGCCGACGTTCAGCACAAACGGGTTGCCATCCACATCTTCAAACAGTTCCATCCATTCGGTGGTGACCGATAGCTCACCGCTGTTGGCCTGGGTAGTGAACCCATGGGGTAGCTGGCGGGCCGACCAGTTCTCGGGCCGGTTGATGGCGCCGGATGCATCGTATTCCTTCACAAACATCCGCTCTTTATTGGCACTCGACTCATCGATAAACAGGTTCCAGAAATTGGTCGTCTTTCCGTCAATACTGCCGTCGTCATACCGGTCGTACAGCATGTACTTCCCGCCGTTATCTATGGCGAACTGCGCGGCCTCGTATGCTTTTTTATAATAATCGGTCTGCTTGGAACGCGGTATGCCCACCAGCCCGTCGAGCTGGACGATACCATTCTTGGCCTCGCTGGCAGCGAATAGCATGACGCGAGCTTTCAGATTGGCCGCTATGTACCGGTTGGCGCGGCCGGTCATCACTTCGTTCGGACCCATGAGCTCCATGGCCATATCCAAATCCTCACCGATGAAATCAACCACCTCGTTTTCGGTATTGCGGGGTATGTACAGCTCCTCTTCAGACAGCCCTACGTAGGAAACCGACTGCTTGACGATGGGAACGCCACCGAAACTTTTGACCATGTAGGCATACATGTAAGCCCGGCAGAAATACAATTCGCCCAGCCAATGCCGGTACTGCTCGGCGTTGGACGTAAACACGGTTGCGTTGGCTTCCAATTCGTGAATGGCGATGTTGACGTAGCGGATCGCACCGTAGTCCCACCACGACAGGTGCGCCCCCGAAAGGGTTTTTGGGGCCATACCCACCCGCAGGGGCGGCACCTGGGCTTCGCCGGTAAGAATGCTGGGGTTGTTCCAGTTGGAAAAAGGCATATCGGGGTCGCCGCGGAGCCCGTGCACACTGGCATTGTGGGCCGCAATGGGCAAATTGGCGTAGCACGTGGCAATAACAGCTTCCACACCGGCCTCGCTTTTAAACACCTGGGTAGCGGTGAGGTTGTTTACCGGCTCGATGTCTAATGTATTGCAGGCCTGGCTAACCGACAATAGCACGCCTAAAGCCAACAATTGGATATAGTGATATACGGTTGTTCTCATTTTCTTTATAATTTAATGGTTGCACCTACATTTACGGTACGGATTAACGGATACACCAAGCCATAGCTGCTGCTTGGGTGCTCGGGATCCAGGTAATTCAGTCCGGTAATGGTGAATAAATTGTAGGCACTCGCGAATACGCGGATACCACTCGTGCCCACCCAGCTCGTGGCTTTCTGCGGCAATGAATACCCCAGCTCTACCGATTTGCACCGCAGGTAATCCGTGCGGTTGATGGTGCTGGTGGATGCCGCGGCATTGAACGACATGGCGGGGCTACCCTGACTTGTGGTTGGCAGCTGCCCCGGAACCCAAACCGTGCGTGGATCCAGCGGATCGGCCGTGGGATCTGCCATATGCCAACGGTCGTAGAAGTAGGCCGGGCCGCTTTGGTCAGAGATAAACGGCCTGGCCAAAATCCAGTCGTACATCACCGTGCCAAGGGCACCCCCCTGGAAAACAACGTTTACATCAAAACCTTTGTATTGCGCATCTAACACCATACCGTAAGAAAGCATAGGAATGCTTTGCTGCCCGTAATTGCCGCTCATCAAGGGATAGATATCCTTATCATCGATCACGCCGTCTTCATTCCAATCCAGGTACTTGTAGTCCCCGGGCTTCAGTTCGGAATTGCCGGCGTTGTTGGATACGTATTTGGCGTGCGACCATATTTCTTCGTAATCCTGAAACTGGCCGAGCGACTGATATCCCCACCAGATGTCCGACCACCGGTCATTGGTATTGCCGCGCCAATCGGCGTATTGGTTGTCTGAAGGGACGCGCGTGACGGATGTGCGCTTATGCCGCGTGAAGCTGATATTTGCCGCAGCACTATAGGCAAAGTCACCGGCCGTGATGTTCCGATGCCGTACATTAACATCGAAGCCCTGCGTGGCATCGCTATCGAGGTTTTCCTGGGCAAAGCTCTCGCCTATCCAGTCAGGGATGGTACCCGTGCGGGTGTTCATCAAGCCGCTCCGGTTTCTACGGAACACGTCGACTTCAAACCCCAGGAGCCCGCCCCACATGTCGGCATCCAATCCAATGTTATAGATCCGCGACTCATACCAGGTGAGGTCTAAGTTGGGCGTGCCCTTAAGGTTGATGGTTTCGCGGGGCTGACCCCCTAAGAATATGGGCCACCAATCGGTATTCCCGCCGGGATATTCATAGCCGGGAACGAACTGGAACGTGGCCGTAATGTCGTCGCCGGTTATCCCGTAAGATGCCCGGAGCTTAAACAGGTCGACAAACGATAGGGCCGACGAGTTTTGGAAAAAAGGCTCCTCGGATATTCGCCATCCACCCAGCACGGAAGGGAAGAAGCCCCATTGGCGGCCCGGCGCAAATTTGGATGAGCCGTCATAACGTGCCGCGAATTCGAGGTTGTACCGGTCACGGAACTGATAGGTCAGCCGGCCCACCAACGCTTTGTTGGCAACGGTCCATAACCCATCTGTAGCGCCCTGCGTGTACGCGCTGCCGTTCATACCCCCGGTTAAGCTCTCGCGCGTGGCGCCCAGTAGCTCCTCGATAGACGTCATCTGGATGTAGCCGTTGGCAAAAAAATTGTCCATGTTGGTAACACCCTCTTCGTATAGCCCCAAAACACCGAGTTGATGGTCTCCGAATGTTTTGTCGTAGTTCAACGCGAACTGCAACAATGAATTCTTGCCAAATCTGGCTTTCCGCGATATCGACGAGTTTGCCCCAGCTGCCGGGTCGCCATAGCGTTTGGGGAGGTATTCGTCGTTGTTCAGGTCGTAGTCGTACAGGTAGTAGGGCTTCTGGAGCGATTTGTCTTCAAAGAAGGTAAAATCATACGAATAGGAAGCTTTGGCATTGAGGCCGGATAACCAAGGCACATCCCATACCAGGCTTCCGGTAGACTGAAACATTTTCTGGTTATCTCTCCGGTAACCGACGATATCCGAATCGGTGATCGCCAGCGGGTTTAAACCCTGCTCGGTGTTTTGCATATAGGCCCGGTCATAGTTCGCATAGGCGGGTGTAATCGGGGTATAGGTCCACACGGCCCGCCAAAAACTCGTTGACTCCTCGTACGGCCTGTTGCGCGTGTCGGCCATAGCTCCTAACCGGAGCTCGGCCTTCAGTCCCTTCGCAATGTGGGCATTGAGGTTTGTGCGAAAGTTGTATCGCTCATAGTTGATATCGCCATTTTTATAAAGGCCGTCTTGATCGAAATACGTGAAGTTGACGAAATAGTCCGTTGCCTCCGACCCACCGGTCAGCTGCAGATTGTGCTGAGTCTGCGGGGCGTAATAATTCGTTTGGATACGGTGCCATTCCGTCCCCGTGCGTTGGCCGCTGCGGTATTGCTCAATCAGGTCGGGCGAATAAACCAACGTTCCCGCCGGTACGGACCCCCGCATGACGTTATTCTCGTTGGTCAGCTCCATGAATTGCACCGCATTGAGCCCTTTGGGTGTGTTTATCGGCGTTTGTGTGCCGTAATATGCGGAGTACTCAAAATTGGCAGGCTTCTTACTGCCGCTTTTGGTGGTAATCAGCACCACGCCATTTGATGCGCGCACACCGTAGATGGCGGCCGAGGCATCTTTCAACACCGAGACGCTTTCGATCTCATTGGCATCAAGCCGGGCGATATTGTTGCGGGGCACCCCATCAATAATGAATAGTGGTGTTCCAAGCCCCCTGATCTGGACATTCGACGCAAACGCACCCGGTTCGCCGGAGGATTGCACGACGCGCACACCGGCCATTTTCCCAGCCAGCATATTCACGACACTCTCGTTCTTAGTGGATACGAGATCATCACCTTTGATGGAACTCACCGACCCCGTCAGCGTGGCTTTCCGCTGTGTGCCATAGCCGACCACCACCACCTCGTCGAGGTCGCTAACGGTGGCTGTTAAAACGACGTCTACGCGCGGTTGGCCCGTCACCACGGTTTCATGCCGCTCATAGCCGACCATGGTGAACACCAAAACGGCGGTTGGCCCCGAAACGGGGATCTGGTAATTGCCCTCCACGTCGGTAGTGACCGCCTGCGAGGGGGGTTGCACCGCGACCGTCACCCCCTCCAGCGGATTTCCCGCCTCATCGGTAACGGTTCCTGTAACGACACGTTGGGGCGGCGATTTCGCAGGTACCACCGGCAGATCAGGCTTCGCCATGATCGTGATGATGCCGTCGTTGACCGACCAATCGAGTCCATGGTCGTTCAAAATGGCACGCATCGCATCGCTGAGCTCCATTTGCGTTACCTGCACGTCTATCGGGGTATCTGCAATCTTATCGCCCCGGAATAAAAAAGAATATCCCTGTTGCTTCTGCACTTCCTTCATGACCTCCCGAAGGGGCATGTTTTTGGCGCTGAGCGTAATCAGTTGCGCTTTGCTTTCGGCAACGGCATAGGTTGCAAAAGCAAATGTCAAGAAAATTGCCAATTTCATAATCAGTAAAAATCGGAATTTAAAGGGCCAGTAACCTCCCCCTACACCTGGTGTAAAAATCATATATTTGTCCTGTTTGGATGGTTAACAACTAGTTTTCGGCCCGTGCTTGAATACCGGCCGACAATCAAATCCAGACGATTCAAACGGGTGATGTTGCAAGCATCATCCGTTTTTTTGACGGATAAACTCAATGGTTATACAAATGGTTATGTCTTCATCGTTTCCTATTTAGCGTTTATTGATTAGTTATATCGAAATCATTGTTTAGCTGGTGCGAGGGTTTATTGCTCGCCCAATACGATCAATTGCGGCCGATTGTCCGACCGGTCCAACTTAAACTGCAATCCACTTTTCGCTAACGATTTCAGCACGGCATCCAACGGCTTGTCCCGTGCGATGTAAGCGAACATATTGACATTTGCCAATTTGCCCTGGTAGACGACGTCAAGATCATACCATCGGGCCAATTGGGCGATGGCCGCCGGCGTAGGCAACCGGTCAAAATAGAAAAAGCCATCCTTCCACGCCGTAAATAGGTCGGTATCGACCTTGTCAACGCTGGTGGATAGTCCGTGTACAGTGCTTTGCTCTCCCGGATTTAACCGATGGGCAACGTTAGTCGCCAGGTTAACGATCTGCACACTGCCGGTTACCAACGTCGTCTTGGAAGCTGTTTCATCCGGATAGGCACTGATATTGAATTGGGTACCCAATACGGCCACCTCCTGGCCCTTGCTAAGCACGCTGAAAGGCCGTCGGCGATCTTCAGCGACGTCGAAATACCCTTCGCCCTCCAGCTTCACAACCCGTTTATCGCCATGGAAGCGATTTGGATATTTCAATGTGGAAACGGCGTTTAGCCATACCCGGCTTCCATCTGGAAGGGTAACCTGATAGGTACCTCCTTTAGGGGTGGTCAACACCAGCTCTTTGATGTCTGCCAACTGCTCGCCACCCTCCCCGACGATGTCAGAACCATCGGCATAGGTGATGTTGTCGGAACCAATGACGATCCCGGTCTGATCTGCACTTAAATCGACGACTGTTCCATCGGCTAGGGTCAGGGTCGCTTTGTTTCCGCCGGGTAAGATTTCGCTGGCGGCGAGCGGCTGCTCGTTCGTTTCCTGTTCCTGCTGCCAAAAGAAAAATGCGATTGCCAGCGCGGAAATCAAAACAGCCGCATACCGCAACAACCGACGCATCCGGATGGTCCGCGCATCAAGGCGGCGACGCCTGTCGATTTCGTCGTGGAGCCGTTCGATGTCTGCTTCCGACCACCATTCGTGTGCCGAGCCCGGAAGGGAGTCAAACCAAGCATCCATGGTTTCCAGCAGCTTCCCACTAAGGCGGCCTTCCTGGTAATCCCTGATCAGTTCATCGAATTTGTTTCTTTTCATTATAAGGTAAGTAGCACAACTGCCCGCGAACACACAGTGGGCTGTTAATTTTTTATTAAGTTTCTTTTTGCCTCCGATTATTGTAGCTTTGTTTCAATGGATAGCGCCGATGACCTGTTCAATACAGACGATGCGACATTGATTGCTTCGCTTAAGCGGGGCAACCACTTGGCATTTGAGCAGATTTACCACCGGTCGGCAGCCAAACTGCTGCAGTACATCTTCGGGCGCGTGCATAATCGGGCGGTGAGCGAGGAGCTGTTGCAGGAAGTGTTTTTATCCCTTTGGGCACGCCGCGCTGAACTTAACATCAGGTCTTCGCTGGAATCGTACCTCTTTGGCGCTGCCAAATACCAGATTCTAGGCTACATCCGCTCGGAGAAGATGCAGCAAAAGTATGCGGACCATTTGGCGTTGTTTGCTGTCTCAACCCTCGGCAACGAAACGCAAGACCTCATGGACATGACCGACCTCCACGCCGTGATTGAGGAGCATCTGGCTTCTTTGCCGCCCAAGTGCCAGCAGGCGTTCCGGCTAAGCCGGTTTGAACACAAAAACATCGCCGAAGTCGCAACCGAGATGGGTATTTCGACCCGAACGGTGGAAAACTACCTGACCCAAGCATTGAAGCACCTCCGCACAGGGCTAACCCAGCACCAATGGCTGCAATTGCTCCTATGGCTGTCCGTCGGCACCGTCTTACAACACCCTTAACCGGCTTCCCTCGTCGGCTTGCAAGTTGGATATTCCGCTTTTATTGCTCAACAAGTTTCGGGCATTCGCCGTGGCTTTTGTAGGCAGCGATATATTGTTTCATCCATTGGTAGTATTGGTCGCCGTGCCCGCCTTCCATGGGCTCGATGTCGCGGCTGAATTGCTCGTCGTAATTATCTACAAACCTAGAGTTTCCGTTGTCATCCAGAAACCGCTGTGCGGCCCACTCGTTCCACCAGGTAATGGTGATTACTTTCGGGCGGTGCTCGAAAGCCCTTGTCCACTGCTCGTAGAAAAACTGCCCGTGGTCTCGGCTATGGGCGGTAGGCTCGGTCATGTAGGTTTCCTGAGCGGCCGTGCATACCGCCATCTGCTCTACCTTACCATCAGCACCGTACGCCGGTACATTCACGGTATTGAGAAAGCTCCACTCTTCGGCTTCCGGCTGCTGGTTGAGCCCCCACATCTTCCTTACGGTAAACGCCTTGGGCGGATTTGCAACCATTGAAGTGGCCAGTGCCAAGGGCTTTCCATCCCAGTACACGAAGCAGTCGCGGTACGTATCATTGGTGTAAAACTCGTTGTATGTTTTTTCCATCACCGACCAGCCTTTTTCGTCATTCACACTACTCCAAAATACCATGTAGGGTGTTTGCTTCCCTTCCTCACGCATTGCCACCATCACATCGAGGATAGCTTTGCAGGGCATGGAAACGAATAGATTCCAATCGTCCGTATTTGCCCATTCCACGCTGGCATTGGTATTATCGATGATGATAAAATCCACGCCCGCCTCGGCCAGCCAGGTCATATGCTGCCTGATCACTTCTTTATCGTGGCTCCGGTAGTAGCCCAGTGCAGGTTTGGCCCAGTAATGGAATTGGTGTACACCACCCCACTCCTGCCGCCCTGCCAGTATTTCGGCGATGTTGGGTGGGTTGGGGGCTTCCGTGCCCGGGCCGAGAATTTTGGTAAACCAGGTGGAATAGCAGATGGAGATGACGTCTTTCTTGTCCGTGATATCAAGGCCATACGGCACTTCGGTATCGTTATCCGGATCGTCGCCGATCACGATGTTCTCGCTTTTCGGTTCGCTGGTGCATCCGCCTACGGCGATGCTGGCCAATAGGATGGAAAGGATGTTGAATACGGTTTTCATCTGCTAGCTGTTTTGGATATCCATACGCGGCCCGCGTCAACACGGATGGGCCCTCAGCTACGAATGTATTGGAACATCAGCAGCGTGGCAACCCGTGCCGTTATGCAGCGACCTGCACCGTCCTGAAATGCCAAAGGCCAGCTACCTCACCGTAATGGTGGCTTTTTCGATGAACGTTTGGCCGAACATATCGGTTGCTTTCACCTCGATGGTGTGCACACCGGGTTTCAGTTTGCCATTGGCGATGTTTAGTTTCCAAAGGTGGTTGCTGATACCGGGGTCGCCGGGCTTTCTTCCTTCCCAGATTTCTTCGGTCTGGTCCCAAGCCACGCGCTCCGCAATGAATGTAGGGTCATACTCTTCCACGCGCTTCATGGCTTTCCAGTCGTCATTGCCGATGCGCACCATCACCGTGTCGTTTGCCGTACCCATGTAAAAGTTGGCATAGATGCTGATAGAACCTTTGATGCCTGCAGCCGTTACCTTGGGTGCGTAGATACCGATTTGGTGATCGGCGGGCTTACCAGCCACTTTGTAGTCGATCTGGTATTGGTTGCCATCAAAGCGAACGAGCGCATAACCTTTGGGCGTACCATCGGCCATCATGGATGCGGGCACCCCGTCTTCATTGAACCGCCCACTATACCAGTTGCCCGAGGTGGTACCGGCATTGTAGTGGTGGTGCGGCTCATCGCGCAGCCAGCCATCCTCGGCGGTCATGAAAAAATGCGTTTGCCTGTGCGTATGCGCCGAGAACGACAGCGTATGGGGGAAAGGTTGCAGCAACTTGAAGAGCCGTTCGCGGTCTTCCTTCCGGAAGGAATTGTTGTTAGTAAACGGAATGTGAAAAGCCAGCACAACAAGGCGATCGTTGGGGACATATTGCAAATCGTTGGCAATGAAGGTGAGTTGTTGCTCGCTCAGGCCGCCCCAATATCCTTTTCCACCACGCGGGTCGGGATAGACGATATCGTCTAACACGATGAAGTGCACATTTCCTTGATTGAATGCATAGGTAGCCGGCCCGAAATGTGCCTCGTACGACTCATCCGAAAGCGAATCGGCCGTTACATCAAAATTAATATCGTGGTTGCCCATGACATTGTACCACGGCACACCGACGGCTTTGGTCGCGGCGATGTAGGGGTTGAATAGGTCGGGCCTATTGCCGACCAAATCGCCCAAGCTCATCCCGAATGCATACCCTTGCGCTTCGCGTAGCTCGGCGATAACGCCCTGCTCGTAGTAACGCACTTCGTCTTCGGTATACACCTGCGGGTCGCCAAATAGGATCATCTTGAAGGAGTCACCGACCTCATTTTTCACCAAGGGGAAATTGATTTCCTTCGGAAGTGGCCCGGTAGGCGGTACACCGGCATATGCCAGTTGGGGCGACCCCTTCGGCTTATGGATGTAGAAAAACTGGGGAAGCTGGTCGTCGTTTACGGGCACATCGTAGTCGCTGGGCTTGATGACCGATATGATCTGGTCATCGCCGACGGGCAATTCATAGCGCCCCTTCTCATCGGTCTGTACCACCTGGAGTCCATTGGTTACCGACACACCGGCAATCCCCTTTTCACGCCTTTCCTTGATACCGTTGTTGTTCTGATCGTCAAATACCACGCCCTTTGCGACCTCTTGACCGAAGGACGGAAGGGATAACAGCAATAAAGCAATACCGAAATAGAACGCTTGTCTCTTCATGAATTTACTTTTATTTTAATTTGTTTACCGGTTAATTTTACTTCCGTTATGTTTCATTTTGTTACAAAGAAACAAATTTCATGTGCATTACATATTAGATTTACGTAAAAAAATGGTAAAGTAGGCAGTGGTGGGTGCTTACCATAAGCGCATGATGGCCGGGATCCGCAGCAGTTCCCCCTGGCGTGCGGCAAAACAGCCTTTCGGAGGGTTGGGTAGGCCACGTTGGGGCATAGCACAAACGGCCTGCCCAAAGGCGCCTTGCCTACCGATGTTCAGTGGATTTCTGAGCCGATAAAGAATAATCGAACTCAGGTTAGAAGATAGTAATGTACAACGAATATAACGAGGTGCCGATAATGAGTATACCCACGGCAACGAAAAGCGTCTTTTTGGTTACCTTCTTGGTGATATAAGCACCCAAAGGGGCCGCCAGCGCGCCGCCGAGGATAAGGCCGAGGATAATCTGCCAGCTATGGATGCCCGTGAAGTAAATCAACACGCCTGCGGTGAAATAGGTGACAAAAAACTCGGCTGTATTTACCGTGCCGATGATGGTACTGGGCGTATTGCCCTTCCGGATGAGGTTGGAAGTAACGATAGGTCCCCATCCGCCACCACCGATGGCATCAAGAAAGCCACCAAACGCCGCCAGCATGGGCGCCCCTTTGGTGTTCTCTTTCGTCTTGAGGTTTTTCTTGAAGGCCTTCAACAGAATCAAGACCCCCAAAATAAGAAGGTAAGCATGGATGTAGGGCTTGATGACGTCGCCATGAATCACTGATCCGAGCAAGAAAGCGCCCAAGGAAGCGAAAATGACGCCCGGGATGACGAGTTTGAAAAACAACTGCTTGTTGAAGTTGCCAAACCGGATATGCGATAACCCGGATACACCGGTGGTAAATATCTCGGCCGTGTGGACCGCCGCAGAGGCAAGCCGCGGCGACAATCCGTAACTGAGCAGCACCGCACTCGACGTGGCACCGTAGGCCATCCCCAGCGCGCCGTCGACCATCTGGGCAACAAACCCCGCCAGCATAAACCAGAAGAATGTTTCATCGAAAAGCAGATCTTTCGTGCTTGCGTAAGGGAGGTATTTGATCAGCACGATGGCGACCAACGCTAATTTCATCAACACAATCCCAATGGAGATATGCCGGGTTGTGATTCGCTTCATTCGCCGAATCGAGTAGGCTTGAACCCTAGCGAATGGACTCATATACTTATATTTACTGATGCACTCATACGGTATCTCAATGATCATCCACATGCGCTACTCGCCAACGGACCATCGTATTACCCGGCAAATATAAAAATACAACACAATTTCTACCTAATAAGTAGAGTATTATTTTGAAAAAAGTATATTTTGGAACCAAAATAAATCAACTTTGACTATGTTTGTACGCACCGATTAGAATCAGCTCATGAAACAATATCCGCTTTTGGTTGCGGCTCCGCGTTGCGGTTCGCAGATGAAGAACCTAGTGGTTTGGCGGTAAATTAATGGCGGCTCCGAGACAAAACCTGCTGCTTTTGAGACATAATGTATACGCGATACGGGTAAAAATCACTTTCTTTGCGTTTTATCTGGGCGAACACCCTATTGTAAATCGATAATTAGCGATCTGATGAAACCCACGCTTGTATACCTCGCACTGCTCCTCACCACCGTTTTGGGCTGCACGAATAGCCGCTCAACGGATGGACCGGCCGATCCCCTGACCATCGTTAACCCCGTACTGCCGGGCGACCATCCCGACCCGACGGTCATCAAGATCGGCGATACGTATTGGGCCTCGGCTACTTCCAATGAATGGGCACCATTGTTTCCGATTTATAAGTCGACCGACCTGGTAAATTGGGAACAGGTATCGTACGCATTTGCTGACCTGCCCGAGTGGGCCCGGAATAATTTCTGGGCGCCGGAGCTAGCCTACGATGAAGAACAGGGCACTGTATATCTGTATTACACGGCCCGCGACAAGTCGACCGGCCGTCTCGCCGTGGCTGTGGCAAGTGCGCCGTCGCCCGAAGGGCCGTATACCGACCACGGCCCGCTGGTAAGCCAGGAGTTGGGTTCTATCGATGCGTATGAAGTGAAAGACGACGACGGAAAGATATACCTGCTCTGGAAAGAAGATGGCAACAGCAAAGGCCAGCCCACCCCCATGTGGGCACAGGAGATCAACGCCGAGCGCACCGCACTGGTGGGCGATATGCACGAATTGTTTACCAACGACGCCGAATGGGAAGGACGCTTGGTTGAAGGAATCAGCGTATTCCGGCACAACGGTTACTACTACGCCACCTATTCGGCAGGCGCTTGCTGTGAGGTGACCTGCAATTACAAAACCGGAGTGGCCCGGGCCAAGCAACTGCTGGGACCGTGGGAGAAATACGACCAGAACCCGGTGCTGGTAGATAATGACCATTGGAAATGTGCCGGTCACGGAACGGTAGTGCAGCATGGCAATGATTTTTACTACCTGTACCACGCTTATAACCAAGCCGGCAGCGTATACGTAGGGCGCGAAGGGGTATTGGAAAAAATCAACTGGACGGCTGACGGGTGGCCCACTTTCGCCAACGATGCGGGTTATGACCGCGATGCGGCGGCTTCAGACTATAGCGATGATTTTGCGACGATGGCACCCGTGTGGCGGTGGCGCGTGAACCAACCGGCCGAATATACCGTGGGTAAAGACGGCTTGCTGCTCACGGCATCGCAAGCCAACGACGGCATCGGCTCGCTATTGGTGCAGCCCATCACTTCCATCAACTACGAAGTGACCGCCCGTATAGCTACGGGACTTACGAATGGTCAGGCAGGTGCTTCCATCACCATGGTGGGGGGTGCCAACAACCGCTTCGGCGCACCCATTGCCGGTATTGGCATCGGCGTTTTTGGAAACCAGGTGAAAGTGTGGCGTATCGCGAAAGATGACGTGCAGGAACTGCAAACGCTCGACATTGCCGCCAATGAAGAAGAAGTAACACTCAAAATGGCCGTCTCCGATGGCCACCTCGTCGACTTTTCGTGGCAGGAGGGTGGCACATGGAAAAGCGCATTGGAAGACTACGATGCGGCACCGCTCGTACCGTGGGGTATGGGCTTCCGTGTAGGGCTTGCAGCCCGTGGCGATGGCGAACAGGTGCGGATCAGCCAGCTGGAAATCAAAAACAGGTAACCGTTAGTCCTTACCAAGCAAACGCTTACTGCTCAAACAACACGAGTCCTCCGCCGGGGGGCTCATTGCTCAATGTGAATGCCACCTTGCGGTGGATGATGCTTTCTACTTTGGGGGCCAGCTGCTCCAGGTAATCGGCGTTGAGACGTGGGCCTACAATCGTGACCTCGATGGTACCGGTATCGCGCCCCTCTGCATAATCGCCCGTAAGGATCACCTGGTCCACTTCGCCCATCCGCTGCAATACCGTCTCCACGATGCGGTCCAACCCAAGGTACTTGTGCACGATATCCTGCAGTGAACCAAATAACGGATGCTGTGTATTTGCCCGGTAGGATACGCGGTTACGCTGGGCCTCCTTTTCGAGGTAACCCGCGTCCGAAAGGTTGTTGAGCTCCCGGCGGATGGCGTTGGTAGATTCATTGAATTCATCGGCAAGTCCCCGCATGTGGCCCCGGTTAGCCGCATTGATGAAAAACTTTACCAGTAGACGCAAGCGGGTTTTTGAGGTAATGAGCGAATCGAGCATGTTTGTTTGTGTACCGAGCAACAAAAGTACTCTTTTTTTCGGAAACTCCTTCAACAACACCGCCTACAAACATTCCGTCCACAACAACGTTTCTTAAAGGATGAGCCCGATCAATCCGGTGAAAATGCTCATTGATGGGTTGAAAAGCAACCGATGAATCGATAATTAAAAAATAACGCATATGAAGCCGATATGGAAATGGCTCATAGGGGTGACCGCGGGCATACTTGTTCTCGTTGCCGCGGCCAGCTGGTACCTTGGCCATACGTTGAAGCCGAAAATAGCGGCTGCACTGAAAGAACGGGTTGCAGACGGCACGGATGGCCATTATGCGCTAACCTACGAAGGGTTAGACTTATCGCTATTGGCCGGCAACGCAACGGCTACCAACATCCGGTTCAAACCGGATACGCCGCGCGATACCGCGTGGCGGCCAGCAGCAAGTTACAACATCCGGGTAGGCCGCTTGCAGGTGAGCGGCGTGGGCATACTCCGACTGCTTTTCACCGGCGACCTACACATCAGCACCATCACGGTGGATACCCTGTCTGTGCACATCACTACCTACGCACAGACGGATACGGCCGATGCCGACACTACCCGGGATACGTGGATAACACGGCTCTCCGAAAACACCCAGCTGGCGGGCACACGCGTGGGGCGCTTTGTGATCCACGCAGGTGAACTAGTGCTCGTGGCCGACGATGATGCTACCCGCCTGCATACCGAGCAAATCAATGCCACCGTGCAGGACATCCGAATAGACTCGGCATCCCTCAGCGACACCGCACGTTTCTATGGAACGGAAGCCGTACGTGTGGACGCCGCTGCAGTAACCTATACCCGGCCGGATAGTCTGTACCAATTGCGTACCGGCCCGCTGCGCTTGGAGACGGCACGTCGCGAATTGGTGCTCCGTGACCTGCGCTACGGGCTCACGGTTAGCAAAGCGGAATTTTATCGGCAGGTGGGATTGGCCGAAGACATCGGCGACATCTCCATCGCCCGGATTGGCCTCAGTGATATCGACTTAGGCCGTTGGATGGACTCACAGACCGTAGCAGCGTCAGCGCTGCACATCGACAGTGGACATATCGCCGTATATAAGGACAAAACGCAACCAAACCCGCCTGAAAATAAAATAGGCCGGTCGCCGCACCAGCAGTTGCTGCGCTTGGAACAGCGGGTGGCCATCGACTCGGTATTGGCGAGCGCCCTCGATATCCGTTTCACCGAGGTGAGCGACCAAACGGGTGAGGCCGGTACGGTGACATTCGACGGCACGAAGGCCGTGATATACCACCTGACCAACGATTCGACCGAGCTGGCGCACAACCGTTTTATGCGGCTGCAAGCACGCGCCCGGGCCATGGGAGCGGGCGACCTCACCGTCAACTTCCGGTTTGACCTGCTGGATAGCTTAGGGGCGCACACCTACCATGCCGAGGTTGGCCCGATGGATGCAACGGCCTTTAACCGCATGCTGACCCCCCAAATGCGGGTCGAAATCGAACGGGGCACCGTACAAGGGCTGCGTTTTGACATGGAAGCAAACGACCGGCGCACAACGGGTAGCTTGCAACTGGATTACGACGGCTTAAAGGTGAACTTTTTACGGAAAAACCGGGAAGGCGAAACATCGACAAAAAAAATCGCTTCCTTTTTTGCCAACCGGTTCCTGCTGAACGACAGCAACCCCGATGCCAATGGCATACATCATACGGGCGAGGTATACATCGAGCGACCTTCTTCGTTTTCGTTCTTTAAGATGATCTGGCGGAGTATCCGTGAAGGCACCAAGGAGTGTGTCGGACTGGGCGATGGGTAATGCGTTTTTTAATTTTTATATTAAAATTCGTATCTTTACATTATGACTACGCTGACACTTGAGGTACCGGCATCCTTGGAACGTGACAAGGAGGATACCGTCCGTTTTCTTGCAGCGAAACTGTATGAATCGGGTAAACTAACGTTGGGGCAAGCCGCGCAGATGGCGGGCATGAAGAAATGGGATTTCGCTGAAATCCTATCGAATTATGGTGTGAATTATATCCAATACACTTTTGACGACGTGATTGCTGATGTCGAGCGAATCGCCAACCACTAATACGGTCATCACCGACGCCAGTTGCTTTATCATTCTGGATAAAATCGATGGCCTGCCCGTTCTTGAATCCCTTTTTTCACGCGTCGTTACAACGCCAGAAATTGCAGCTGAATATGGCAAACGCCTCCCCTTTTGGGTGGAAGTGCGTGCCGTCGAAGACCGCGACCTGCTATATGATTATGCTGAGCGGGTGGATATCGGTGAGGCCAGTGCCATCGCGCTTGCCTCCGAAGTCCCTTTCCCTCTTTTAATTATCGATGACATGCGCGGTCGGAAGCTCGCCGACCAGCTTCACTTAGACTATACCGGTACCCTAGGCGTTCTTGTCCTTGCCCGACAACGGGGCATTATCGATAACCTTCGGCCTCACTTCAACCGCATCCGTGCCACTAACTTCCGCATCCCTGAACGGTTGCTAAATGCCCTAGAGGAAATATACGACCGTTGACCACTGGTGAGTTTTCGCAGTGAGGACAAACCGGGGGACCAAATGCTATACAGAAAAGATGGAATCAAAAACGTAAATTTCCGCTATGAAAATAGGCGCTCAATGGTAGCAGAGAGGGCAACTTTGTTTATGTTTGCAACATGATACGTACTTGCGTAATATTACTCGCCATGCTGGTGGCTCAGGTAGCCGAAGCGCAAAAGGCACCAGCGGTACTTAAAACCGAATTTACGGCTGAGGCCCTCCAACAACCGCTATTTGCACTGGACGGCAAACAAACAACTGCCGGCGACGTACTGGAAGCCTATAAAGGCAAGACCGTGCTGCTCTATATATGGGCAATGTGGTGCCCCGACTGCCTCAAAGGGTTTCCGGAATTGAAGGCTTTCCAGGCAGCCAACCCAGATGTGCCCGTGGTTTATTTCTCGTTGGATAGGGAAGAGCAACGGTGGAAAGACGGTATCGAAAAGTTCGGCCTGAAAGGTGCGCACTATTGGTTTAAAACCGACTGGAAGAATGACTTCACGAATGCGATAGACCTCAACTGGATACCGCGCTACCTCATCATCAGCCCTGCAGGTGGCATAGCTCACTATTACGCAGTGAAGGCCGACGACCCGGCGCTGCAGCAAGCAGTAGATAAGCTGGCACAGTAATTTAATTCTTTGTTGCTTAGCGGCAGCGGAGAGACCGCTTACGTCATTTTTATTGCATATAAAACCGACTTTCGCTAAGTTTCCGCTATTTCTTTTGCTTTCCAATGGCAGCAGAGAGATCGCTACATTCGCATCTTTGTGCGAATTTAGCTAAGTTTGCAACCGTAAAACATTAAACGCCGTTTGCAGCGGTATCAATGAGATGAAAAAATACTTTACGTTGCTGTACTATTGCTACAGCCACATCGACAATGCGGAACAATTTGCCGCCGATCACCTCCAGTTTTGTAAATCACTGGGCCTCGTAGGCCGCATCATTGTTGCCGACGAAGGGCTCAACGGCACCGTGTCGGGTACACCGGAAGCGTGCCGCACCTACATGGACACCGTGCACGCCGACCCCCGCTTTGCGAAGACGGACTTCAAGGTCGACGAGGTGGCCGAACCTTCGTTCATCAAGATGCACTGCCGCTACAAGTCCGAAATCGTACACTCCGGCCTGCGCGACCCGAAGCTCATCGACCCAACCAAGGAAACAGGCAAACACCTGGAGCCCCATGAATTCATGGAAATGAAAGACCGCGATGATGTGGTAGTGCTCGACGTACGCTCCAACTACGAGCATAACGTGGGCCGCTTTAAGAATGCTGTGACGCTGGATATCGAGAATTTCAGGGAGTTCCCGGACAAGATTGACGAGCTATCGGCCTACAAAGACAAGAAAATACTAACGTACTGCACCGGGGGCATCAAATGCGAAAAAGCGTCGGCCCTGCTGCTGAAAAGCGGCTTTACCGATGTGTACCAACTGCATGGCGGCATCATCAAATACGGCAAGGAAGCCGGAGGTAAGGACTTTGAAGGGAAGTGCTATGTATTTGATAACCGGGTAACGGTGGATGTGAATCAGGTGAATCCCACCGAGGTGGCCACCTGCCGCAACTGCGGTACGCACAGCAGCCGGATGATCAACTGCGCCAATCCGGAGTGCAACGAGCACTTCACCCAATGCGAGGCGTGTGGCTGGAAGATGGAGGGTTGCTGTACGGAGGCCTGCATGGAACATCCCCGTAGGCGGCCGTATGATGGCACGGGATTCTATGTAAAGGTGCCACAGCCGGTCAACTTCGAAAAGATCAGCCGCCGTACGGCGAAGCGGCTCACTGCCAACTCCACATCACATAATTGATGTTCTTGGATACTTCCAGGTATTTGCGCTCATAGTAGGTCTTGATGCCGAGTACTTCATCCACGAGGTCGGAACGGTAGAGGTCCGCGGTTTGCTTATGGATGGGCAATCCCTGTTCGGCCAGCTGCTCCAAGGTGTAAGCATATAACCCATCGTTGTCTGTCTTCAGGTGCATTATCCCGTCCGGCGCCATCACCGCTTTATATTTGGCCAAGAAGGTGGGGGCAGTAAGCCGCTTTTTCTCGCGACTTTGCTGTGGCTGGGGGTCTGGGAAAGTAATCCAGATTTCGGCAACTTCGCCAGGGGCAAAATAGTCGAGTATGGTCTCGATCTGGATACGGAGGAAAGCAACGTTGGTGATACCTTCTTCGAGGGCCGTTTTGGCGCCGCGCCAAATACGTGCCCCCTTGTAATCCACACCGATAAAGTTGCGCTCGGGAAATAGTTTGGCCAGATTGACCGTGTACTCACCCTTGCCACAGGCCAGTTCCAGCACAATGGGCCGGTCGTTGCCGAAATGGTCCGCTGCCCACCTACCCCGCATCGGCTTGCCGGCATCCAACTGCAATACGTTGGCGAATGTATCGATCTCCCTAAACTTCCGTAGCTTGTCTTTTCCCATGGCGCGTCATTAGCGCCGGCAAACTTAGCAAATTACGCACAAAGATGCGTATTTGCGATCTCTCTGCTGCCATTGAAAGCAGGATAACAGCAGAAAACTTACTGAAAAGAACAATACGAGCGTACCGTCCAAATTTGCTTATGAGAAGAATTCTGTGTATTTTTGAGGGACGGAAGCATCTTATAAGGACATGGAAACGTTGATTCTAAACAGTAATTCGAAGCGTGATGTGAAACTATTAGTTGAAATTGCCAAGAAATTGGGTATGGAACTAAAAGTAGCAGATAAACATGATTTGATCTTAGCTGAGGCGCTGATATTAAACCAGTCCGTTAAAAAAAACAATATTTCCTTAGATGAAATTGTGGATGAATGTAATGTTGTGAGAGCCGAATTACATCAAGATGTCCGAACGAATCATCCTTGATACGAATATTTGGGTGAGCTACTTCATTGGACGTAATACTGATGAAATTGCTTTGACCATACTAAACCATAATTTGACGGTTTTTTCCTGTATCGAATTAGAGGCGGAAGTGGTTGACGTGTTGAGCAGAGCAAAATTCAAGAAATTAATCCGCCTTGAAACTGACCGTTATCTTTTCTTTTTACGGAGCCTTACTCAGTCAGTTCAAATAAACAAACGTTTTAAGGGGTGTCCGGATGACAAAGATGATTTTCTGTTCGATTTAGGCATCCAAACAAATTCCGCTTTTCTCGTTACAGGCGATAAGCGCTTACTGACGTTTGACCTAAGCCCAATCGCCGTAATGTCATTAAAAGCCTTCAAAGAGACCTATCCACCCAAATAATTTGTGAGGACACATGGAAAAAAACGCGAAGATATACATTGCAGGCCATCGCGGCATGGTGGGTTCGGCCATCCACAGGAAGTTAACTGCTGACGGGTACGGCAACCTATTGCTGCGTACTTCGGGCGAGTTGGACTTGCGCAACCAACAGGCAGTTGCCGATTTTTTTGCTGCGGAGCGGCCGGACTACGTGTTCCTGGCGGCAGCAAAGGTCGGGGGCATTCTGGCGAACAATACGCTCCGTGCCGATTTCCTTTACGAGAACCTAGCGATACAGAATAACGTGATCCATCAAGCGTATGTGCATGGGGTGAAAAAGCTTCTTTTTTTGGGGTCGAGCTGCATCTACCCGAAGCTGGCTCCGCAACCCATCAAGGAGGAATACCTGCTCACCGGACTGCTAGAGCCCACTAACGAGCCCTATGCCATCGCCAAAATCGCGGGCATCAAGCTATGTGAGGCCTACCACGACCAGTACGGTTGCAATTTCATATCGGTGATGCCCACCAACCTATACGGCTATCGCGACAATTACCATCCCGAGCACTCGCATGTACTACCGGCGTTGCTACGGCGACTCCATGAAGCCAAGGCAGCCAACCTACCCGCGGTAACGGTGTGGGGCAGCGGTAAGCCGATGCGTGAATTCCTGTTTGCAGATGACCTAGCCGATGCGTGTGTATTCTTGATGGCCAACTATGACGACCCGCAATTGGTAAACATCGGCACGGGCAAAGATCTACCGATTAAGGAACTAGCTTATCTGATTAAATCGATTGTGGGTTATGAAGGCGAGTTGGTATTTGACACGTCGAAGCCTGACGGCACACCTCGGAAGTTGATGGATGTGAGCAAGCTGCATGCCCTGGGGTGGCACCACACGACACCGCTCGAAACAGGCGTCCGGTTGGTTTATGACGACTTTCTGGCCAATTGTGCGGCACGGTAAATCCGTAGACTCACCAATCAGTAGGTTTCACTATCCGGTGGGATGCCGTAATCCTTGCGGCGCGCCCGGCGGCGGCGACTGGCCGGTGGCCGCACAAAATCGGCCACTTTGCTGACGAGGTTGGCAACGGTGTCCTTATTGAGCGCACCGGCAGCTTGTTGGGAAAGTAACGTAACCAGCGCCCGCTTAAGAAAGCCCGCTTTACGCAGGAAAAACCGGTTGAGGACAATGGGCAGTCCAATGCGCAACACCTTATTCAGCCAGTCTTCGTCCTTTTTACCCTTTTCAAACAGCCCCTTGGTAAAACTGGCCCCGGGCACCCACATGGCAAGTGACTTCAAGAAGCGCACCGGCGCAGCCACTTTCTCACTGAGCAATTGGTATTGGTCACCGAGGTAACTCTCTTGTTCCTGGGCAAGAGCCTTGAGGCGTGCGATTTCGAGCCGCAGGTCGCCCAGGTTTTTAATTTTGCTTTCCTTCCTCATCCTCATCAATTTCGTCGTTCCACTTTTGCAAGAACCGTTTGATGGAAAGGTTCATGAAAAAACGCTCCAACGGATTTTCGAATGCTGATATCAAGATGATCAGCAACACAAATATCCCCCCTGTGGCTAGAAATCCCAACGCTGAACTACCCAGCAGCTCGCTTAGGTAAAACCCCAATGCCAAGCTCAAATAGAAAATGACGAATATGGCTAGGATACCCTTCACCCCATCTGTGATTAGGCTTGCGATCAACCGTGATGATCGTTCGACAAGCCGCAACTTGAGTAGTTTGAAACGGGTATCGATATACTCTTTACTCTTTTGGTATACGCCGTTTATCGAAAATTTTTTATCCTCCATTTGGTTTTGGCCAAGGGTTTATGCTATCGACAATAAGTAGGACATCCCCTGAATACAGTGCCATGCTATGGCGTGGGGCGCAGCCCCTTTCTATATTCAGGCGTGCTCTTCTAGGGCCTCCTCTACCTCGCGTTCATGCTTACCCACTTTGGTCTTGACGCTGGCAACGATTTTTTCTTTGAAGTCATTGAGGTGGTCCAACTGCTCCGCGGTACGTTCTTTTAGCGCATCGCCGAGATCCTTAAGGGAGTCGTTCAGTTTCTCACGCGTTTCGGAACCCTTATCTGGTGCAAATAAAATACCCAACGCAGCCCCTGCGGCCAAACCTGTCAGCAATGCTGCTACCACTTTTGCGTTATCACTCATAATCACGTTTTAATTTATAAATTGAACATTCTACGATTAACTGCGAATCCAGTCCTGTTAAATATACAAACTAATCCGCAAATCGTTTGCCAAAAACCAAAAAAAGACGGAGAAAAGGCAATTCATAGCTTACCTTGGCCGCACTACGCAGGTGTTTGGCGCGGATGTGACGCAGTGCACGTTAATGTGGCATAAATATTGCACCGTTTTTCGCCAACGTTGCATAGTAACTTTTTTTATTTATTTCGCTTATCTTTGCCGCGTTGCATTTGAACGAACACGCTAATCTATATGGTGGAGATCTACTTATTGTTTTTTTCATTTCTGTTCTCATGCATCATCACCCTGTATGCCGTGCCGTCGCTGATTAAGCTGGCCTACAAGAAGCGATTGTTTGATGATCCTGCGCTCGAAGAGCGGAAAATCCATAAATACCGCACGCCGAACCTGGGCGGCATAGCGGTACTTATTTCGTTCGCTTTTACAGCCTGCCTCTGCATACCAGGCAACATCTTACCATATGCCAATTATATCTTTGCCTCCGGATTACTGATTTTTTCGGTGGGCCTCAAGGATGACCTTGCCGCACTGAATCCTTACAAGAAATTTCTGGGCCAAACGGTAACCGCGCTTATCGTGGTTTATTTTGCCGATATCCGCCTCACAAGCTTTTACGGTGTCTTTGGCATCCACGATATCCATCCCGTGGTAAGCTATCCGTTTACGAGCTTACTCATTGTGTTTATCATTAACGCGTTCAACCTCATCGACGGCATCAACGGACTGCTGGGTAGCGTGAGCATGATCGTGAGCCTCACCTTCGGATATATCTTCTTCCGTATGGAAGAATATGGGCTAGCGATATTGGCGGTCAGCATGGCCGGATCGGTATTGGGCTTCCTTCGTTATAATCTGGGCAAAGCACGCATCTTTATGGGCGACGCCGGCGCTTACACCATTGGCTTTATCGTCTCGGTGCTGGCCATCCAGTTTATCGAGCTGAACAAACCGAGTGAAGTGACCGCATTGGTCGATTCGGTTGGCAATGCCGTCCCCGCTGTGGCTATAGCGATTTTGATTATCCCGATTTTTGATACGCTCCGCGTGATTGTCATCCGTTTAGTGCAGGGTAAATCGCCTTTCATGGCCGACCGCAACCACCTTCACCATCGGTTGCTCGATACGGGAATGACCCACACACAAGCTACCCTGGCACTCTCGGCATTCAACATCGTGATGATCGGTACCGCCCTGTCTTTCCAATTTATCGGTACGGTAGAACTCCTGATACTCATTGGCTTGGTAGCGCTGATGATGAACACCATGCTGTGGCTCTATGATGTGCGCCAAGTGATTGCACGCTCGCAATCGGTAGGATTGGAAGACGACAAGACGATATATCCGCTACGGGACCATGCCCGCGAGGTGGCCGAGGAAGCCTTGCAACAATACGAAGAAAAGCAGCACCAAAACTGATTAGGTTTGCCTTTCCTGCAAACTTTTTCTAAGTTTCCGCTATAATAATTGCCTTTTAATCGCATCGGAGAGATCGATAAAGTTTGCTTTTCCTGCAAACTTTTTCTAAGTTAGCGGAAATACTTCCACCTATGCTCATCAAAACCTATGGAAGTGCCGTTTACGGCATCGAAGCGACAACAATCACCATCGAAGTGAATATTACGGGTGGTACCCGCTACTACATCGTGGGACTGCCCGATAATGCCGTGAAGGAAAGCTTGCAACGTATAGAAAGTGCGCTATCGGCTGCGGGGATGCGGATGCCACGGCAAAAAATCGTGGTGAATCTCGCTCCGGCCGACATCCGCAAAGAGGGCTCCGCGTATGACCTGGCCATTGCGATGGCTATTTTGGCGGCCTCAAAGCAACTCGAGGCCCCGGCACTCAGCAACTTCCTCATGCTGGGCGAATTGTCGCTGGATGGCGGCATACAGCCCATCAAGGGGGCGCTCCCCATTGCTATGCAAGCCGTGCGCGATGGCTTCAAGGGACTCATCCTTCCCTATGCCAACGCGCAGGAAGCCGCAGCGGTAGCTGGCCTGGAGATATATGGTATCCGCCACATCAGGGAAGCCATTGCCTTTATGGCCGGAAAACAGCCGCTGGACCACGTAACGGTAAACGTGGATGACGCTTTTCTAGGGCGCATGGACAACTATGACACTGATTTCGCAGACGTGCAGGGGCAGGAAAACATCAAGCGGGCGCTGGAGATTGCCGCTGCAGGGGGGCATAATGTGTTGCTGATTGGCCCGCCTGGCTCGGGAAAGACCATGCTGGCCAAACGGCTGCCCACCATACTGCCGCCATTGAGTTTGGATGAGTCGCTCGAAACGACCAAAATCCATTCGGTAGCGGGCACGCTGGGCACCGCCCAATCCCTCATGACCACCCGGCCATTCCGCGCACCGCACCATACCATCAGCGACGTGGCATTGGTGGGTGGTGGCGCAAACCCAAAGCCGGGAGAGATTTCGCTCGCCCACAACGGGGTATTGTTTCTGGATGAGCTGCCCGAGTTTAAGCGGGCAGTATTGGAGGTCATGCGCCAGCCGCTCGAATCGCGTCAGATCACCATATCTCGCGCCCGCTTTTCAGTAGACTACCCGGCCAGCTTTATCATGGTGGCCGCTATGAATCCTTGTCCCTGTGGCTTCCATAACCATCCAACGCGGAGCTGCGTATGCCCTCCGGGCATGGTGCAGAAATACCTCCATAAGATATCGGGCCCCTTGCTAGACCGTATCGATCTGCATGTGGAGGTAACGCCGGTTGACTTCCACGCACTGACATCGCCTCGCCCTGCCGAGACCAGTGCGGCCATACGGCGCCGCGTGATAGCGGCACGCGAGCGGCAGGCACGACGCTTCACAGCCCACACCACCATCCACTGCAACGCGCAGATGAGCCCGCGCCAGGTGCACGAGCGCTGTCACATCGATGAAAGCAGCCAGACATTGCTCAAAACAGCCATGGAGCGGCTTGGCCTTTCGGCGCGGGCGTACGACCGCATTCTCCGCGTATCGCGCACCATTGCCGATATGGCGATGGCGGAAACGATCGGACCGGAACACGTGGCCGAGGCCATCCAGTTTCGCAGCCTAGATCGCGACAGCTGGACGGGATAACCGGTTACCAGAATATGGTATAGATGGCCACCAGCAGGCCAATGATGATTACCGTGCCCGCGAGGAAACCGGGGTGCACCTTGAACATGCTGCGGTCCACTTCAAGTCCTTTGGGTACTACGCCACGCTTGTTCTCGATGATGCTGATGAGCAACATGCCCACGATACAAAATACGAACACGATTCCCATACGGTCGATAAACGGTATTTCGTAGATACCTGCGGCGTTCGGTACGGCAAAACCAACTGTATAGAGCGAGGAGAGGTCTGCCCACTCGGGTAGAAATTTCAAGACCACCGACAGGGCAAAGCCACCAATGGTAGCAAACAACGCTGCATTGGACGTCGCTTTCCTCCAAAAGAATCCGAGAATGAACATGGCAAAAATACCCGGCGATACAAAGCCGGTGTATTCTTGGATATATTGGAATCCGCCCTTTTCGATACCCAAATGGGGCGCGATGATGACGGCCAAAATCATGGTGACAACAATGGTGATTTTACCGATATTGACCAACTGCCGTTCGCTCGCCTCTTTATTGAATATCTTTTTGTAGATGTCTAACGAGAAGATCGTGGCAATGCTATTCGACTTACCCGCGAGCGAAGCCACCACGGCTGCGGTGAGCGCGGCGAAAGCCAACCCCTTCAACCCTACAGGTAGCAGATTGAGCAACACGGGGTATGCCTTGTCGGGACGGACAGCACCTGCCTCAAGCATTTCCTGCTGAAAGAACCCTTCTTGGTAAAGGACGTAAGCCGCAATGCCCGGCAATACCACAATAACGGGCATGAGCATCTTAAGGAAGGCAGCGAACAGAATACCGTTGCGCGCCGTCTTGAGGTCGGCGCCCAATGCGCGCTGGGTGATGTACTGGTTGCAGCCCCAGTAATTGAGGTTGACAATCCACATACCGCCAATAAGGATAGACAACCCGGGCAGGCTGATGTAGTGTTCCTGCGTTTTGTCAAAAATCATGTCAAAGTGCGACGGCGCATGCTCATGCAGCAGGCCCAAGCCGCTAAGCGCCCCAGTACTGCCGTAATGGTCGGAAACCATATTCAGTGCCAAGTAGGTGGTGGCAAGACCACCGAGTATGAGCACCAGTACCTGGATAACATCGGTGTAACCGATGACTTTCATACCGCCCAATGTGATGAAAATCGCGAAGATGGCGATGCCATACATACAGACGGTAAAATTGATATCGGATATGGCCGACACGGCCAGGGCGCCCAGGAAAAGGATGGATGTGAGGTTGACCACGACGTATAACAACAGCCAAAAGACCGCCATGATCGTACTCACCGTACCGTTGTACCGCTGGTTGAGGAATTGCGGCATGGTATAAATCTTATTCTTGAGGTATACCGGTATAAAGAAAACGGCTACAATGATCAGCGTAGCGGCCGCGAGCCATTCGTATGCAGCGATGGCCAGCCCGAGCTTGAAACCGTCGCCACTCATACCGATGAACTGCTCGGCGGAAATATTGGATGCAATCAGCGATGCCCCGATGGCCCACCAGGTCAGCGATCCTTCCGCCAGAAAATAATCCTTGGTATTGAGCTCTTTTGACCTCTTACGGTAATAGATCCAAAGACCATAACCGGCGATAATAACGAAATAACAGAGAAAAACGATATAATCTGATGTTGCCAAGGTGTTCATTGCGCTTCCAATATAATTAAGTTTATAAACGCCGCTAATGTAAATATTAATCGCATAAAATCAATATTGCCTGTCGACATTTGCAGATTTATTTTGTCAAATCGATTACAACCGATTGATTAAAAGTGCATTAAAGGGTGTTACAAAAACACTAAGCTTATTACGAGAACTGGTTGATGAAATAAGCGATAATATCCGGGTACAGTACGATGGTGAACACCAATCCGAAGACTGCGCCGTAAAAGTGCGCATCGTGGTTAATGCCGTCGCGCGCATTGCGCGATGCCCAAACGCAGTAACCCAGATACAGGAAAGCAAACAACCACGCAGGCATGGGGATGACGAAGAAGATACCCAACATGGTTTTGGGCTGGAACAGGATGAAGCTAAACAGTACAGCACTGATGGCACCCGATGCGCCTAGACTGTAGTAGTTGGGGTTATTGCGCTCTTTGAATACGGTACGCACATCGCTCAGCACGAGGCCGAGGATATACAGCAGGGCGAAGTGCAGGTGGCCCCAGGGACTCAGGCTGACCAATATGGATTCGAGCGCGAAGCCGAAGAAATAAAACGTGAGCATGTTAAACAGCAAATGCCCCCAATCTTTGTGGATAAGACCGCTGGTGAAGAGCGTATAGACGTGGCGCCCACGGCTAACACTGTGCGGGTGGAGCATAAACCGACCGAAGAGGTGGTGGTTTGAAAACGTATAGATACTGGTAACGATGGTAAAGGCGAAAATGATGCTGGCTACCGGTGTTTGGATCAGATATTCTTTCATCTGTGTATGCTTGCCTGTTAGTTGTCAATATTTGTCCCACCTTAGGCGGGAAGGAACCTATCGGGTTCATCTCGTCGGGCTCAGCCGCCGAAAATAAGAAAAATAATCCGTTTACCACGTCCGAGCGATCGTGACGCATCAAACAATTGGGTCAAAATAAATCCAATTGCTTTCCGCCTTTGGGCGCAAATAAATCCAGTCGGAGTTGGGGCAGGCTGCGGTCGCCGAGGTACTGCCTCACGCTGAGCTTGAACAGTTGCCGGATGCTTTCGGCCTCGTGCCCTTCCCCTTTCATGCGGGTGCCCCAACGGCTGTCGTTGAGCTTCCCACCATGGCAGGCGGCGATGCCGTGGAGCACTTTTTCTGCCCGGTCGGGATAGGCCTTGTGCACCCAGTCGGTAAACAGCTCGCCGATAGCCCCGTTGAGCCGCACGATGGTGTATCCCGCCCCACTTGCGCCATGATGCGCCGCCGCTTCGATGACCTGCGGCACTTCGTTGCTGTTGAGGCCGGGGATGATGGGTGCACACATCACCATCACGGGGATGCCCGCGTCGCTTAGCCGCTGGATGACGTTGAGCCGACCCTTGGCCGTAACCGTGCGCGGCTCCATTTTTTGCCGCAACGATTCGTCTAGCGAGTTGAGCGAAATGGCTACGTGGACGAGACCGAGGCCGGCCAGTTGCGAGAGGATGTCCAAATCGCGCAGAATGAGGTTGTTTTTACTGATGATGGACACCGGGTGGCGGTAGCGCAACAGCACCTGCAGGATAGCCCGGGTGATGCCGAGTTTGCGTTCAACGGGTTGGTAGCAATCGGTATTGCCGGAAAGCATGATGGGCTGCGGCTTGTAGCTGCGGGCATTGAATTGCCGCTCAAGCACGGTGGCGGCATTACGCTTGACGATGATTTTTCGCTCGAAATCGAGCCCGGCACTGTAACCCCAATATTCGTGTGCATTGCGGGCATAGCAGTAAATGCAGCCATGCTCACAGCCTTGGTAGGGATTCATGGAATAGCCCATGCGGAGATCGGGGCTGTCGTTGACACTGATGATTTTCTTGGGATTTTCTTCGATGAGTTGGGTATTCGAGTTTTCGAGGAACTCTTCATCGAGTCCCTCAATGTGTTCGGCGACGTACCGCTGAGCAGCGAATTTATTGTGCGTATTGACCTGGGCGCCCCTTCCCTTAAAATACTCGGGGTTTTGTATCGTATCCATTGCACAAATATACTAAATAAATTAGCTAAACATATGTGCGAACTTGCTGTTTTGTGCAATACTCAACGCAGCTATGGCGTTGGGGTATACGTATAAATTAAAGTAGTTTGATTGCTGGGAAATACTGAAAATCTTTTTTATTCAGTGATAAAAGGGGCAGGCCGTAGTATGCGTTTTTTCATCTCCGCGGTAAAGTTCAATGAGGATGTTCGTATCAAAAATCACCATGAAGAAAGCCAAGCTTTCGAACGCACCTCGTCGATAGTAGGAAAACCTGAGCCCTTGCCAAAGCTTTCCAACAATACAGTTGCAGCCACTGACTTACCTCGAGGTACCACCGCCTGTTTCCTTTCCCGTTCTCCCTTTTTTTCCACGCTGATTCCCAATTCGCTCGCCAGGGCTAAAATCTTATCCAATTTAGACTTATTGTTCGATTTTAAAATCAGTTCCATATCATATAAAGATAACTATCAATATTAACTTTATCAATTCATACACGATGCAGTCGCGCTACAACATAACTTTTCCCAATGCCAGGAGGGCCAGCAATGGTGAAGACCCGCTGTCAACCCACTTGCTGCCGGTCGCTTTACTGGTCTATCAGGAACTCGTCCATGCCCAAACGAGCTAATCTGTTGGTTTCTTCAAATATAGGGTATCCTCATCCGCCTTACCCAACAACAGGCGCCCTTGCGAGCCCCATCCGCCGACGAATGCATCGGCAATGCCATCGCCATTGAGGTCGCCCACGGTGATGTTCCAATTGCGGCCTATCACTGAGGGCGGGAGAGCCTCCTCGGTTACATCGGTGAAGTGGCCGGTGCCATCGTTGCGGAAAGCACGTAGGCGCTCTTCGGAAAAGCCGGGCACAGCTACGGCGCTCAGCAACAGATCGATATGGCCATCATGATCGAAATCGATCTCGCGCGCCGAGTAGGTAGAGAATTCATAAGCAGGCATACGCTGTGCCGTTTCATCGGTAAACCGCGCTTGGCCATCGTTGATCAGGATGCGGGCCTGCGGGTTTTTGTCCCACTTGCCGGCATTGCTGGTGATGTTGGCAAAAACAATATCCAGATCGCCATCGCCGTCAACGTCGAACACCAGTGCTTCGCGCGTCTCGAGCGGTTCGGGCAAGTCGAGTTGGTCGGCATGCTCGGTAAACCCGCCGCTGCCATCATTGATGAGCAGGCGATTGGGTGGCACTTCGTTGCCCACCACCATATCCAGATGGCCATCGCTGTTGAGGTCGGCCAGCTTGATGCTTTGCGTGGCATCGTTAACCTGCGGCAGATTTCGGGCGGTGCGGTCGATGAAATAACCCGGACGCAACGAGTCGTTTATCCACAGGAAATTTTGGCCCTCACTTCCCGAGTTACCCACCACGATATCCGGCCGCCCATCGCCGTCCACATCGCCCACATCGAGGCCGTTGCCTTCACTCATCCCCAGCAGGCGGTCGCTCACGTCGCGGAAGGTACCATCGCCATTGCCGAGGTAATACTCATGGGTCTGGTCGTCTTCGGCCACAAACACAACGTCTATATGCCCATCGCCATCGAAGTCGACTGCGCGCACATGCTCGGTATCGTGCTTGGCTGCTTTGAATACGCCCCGCTTCCAGCTAAGCACGCCGCTACCATCATTGATATACAGTCGGTTTTCATCCCCTTCAAGCGCTGCGATCACATCCAGGTCACCGTCGCCGTCCACGTCGGCGAAAGCCACTTCCAGAATATGGGCTTCCGGATCTTGCGGCACGTGGGTAGCCGTAACATCAAGAAAATAGCTGGTTTCCATTCCAGATTTGGCAGGAAGGGTTGAAGCGCACGACCAAGCGAAGCTCGCGGCCGCCAACGAGGCTAGTGTGTTTGTCATCATCGGGTTCATTGGATTGCTATTTAAGTAAATTAATAGATTATTTCAATCATCCACCCTGCCAGGTTGCCGCAGGTTCTTGCCGGGTACGCCAGTGAGCGCATCGCCCATATCCGCGCGGGCCTTTTCGGCCAAGCGGAGCATCGTCTCGACCACCCGCGGATGGTCAGCGGCCACATCGGTGCGCTCGCTGATGTCGTTGCCAAGGTGGTATAGTTCGGGCGTTTCGATAGCGGTCATCTCGTATTTGATGGGAATGCCGTCGTCGCGGTGGGGCTGCCCCGGCTTGATGGTCCGGTAAGCATGGGGTAGGTAAAGCTTCCATTCACCCATGATGACCGCCTGCAGCTCGTTGCGATTAAAATAGACGTAGTAGGCTTCATGCGGCGTTTTTGCCCCATCTGCCACCTGCATGAGTTGCCCAATGTCGAGCCCATCGATATGACGGCGGGGAAGCTCCGCGCCGGTAATCCACGCGATGGTGGGCAACACGTCGATGGTCATGGCCGGTTCGGCCTGTACCTTGCCGGCCGGCAGCTGGCCGGGCCAGCGCATGATGCAGGGCACGCGGATACCGCCTTCCCACGAGGTGCCTTTGCCCTCGCGCAGCGGGACGGCCTCGCCACTGTGCCCACCATAGGAAAGCCACGGACCGTTGTCTGAAGCAAAGATCACCAAGGTACGCTCATCCAAGCCATATTGCTCAAGGGCCTCCAAAACCTGTCCGACGGACCAATCGATTTCCATGATGACATCGCCATACAATCCCCTTTCGGATTGGCCCTTGAATTTATCGGACACCGCCAACGGTACGTGGGGCATGCTGTGGGCGAGGTAGAGGAAAAAGGGTTGGTCTTTATGCCTTTTGATGAAATCAACCGCCCGCTCGGTATACTGGGTGGTGAGCAAGTGCTGGTCGTCGACCGTATCGATGATCCGTTCGTTTTCATATAGGGGCAACGGCGGATAGTAATTTTTATTTTCGGGATGATGGGGCCACATGTCGTTGGAATAAGGGAGGCCGAAAAATTCATCAAACCCCTGCCGCGTGGGGAGGAACGGCGTGTGGTGGCCGAGGTGCCATTTGCCGATGGCCGCCGTATGGTAGCCCAATGGTTTGAGTACTTCGGCGATGGTCATCTCGTCGGGGTGAAGGCCGTGTTTAGCCGTATGGTCGAGCGCGCCATGGATACCGACCCTATTGGGATAACATCCCGTGAGCAAAGCGGCACGGGAGGCGGAACAAACGGCCTGTGCCGCATGGAAATTGGTAAACTTCACCCCTTCCGCAGCCATCCGGTCGAGGTGTGGCGTCTGGATGTCCGGCGAGCCGAATGCACCGACATCCTGGTAACCTTGGTCATCGGTAAAGACGATGACGATATTGGGTTTCTGCCGGGCCGGCGGTACTTGTGCGCTGGCGGCTGCAGTCATCAGGACAATGATCGATAACAGTAGGGTACGAATGGACAGTGTGGTCATATAATCGTTGTTTTAATGGAATCTCGCTGTCATCCAACGGCTAATTTACGAATTATTCTCCGAAGGGGCATGGTTCGGCAACACGATAAATATTGCAAATCACAGAGATTTTAGCTAAGTTTGGGAAAAGGAGGCCATTGATGCTGGTATACCCGCTTTTCCATCCGTATGCTTTTCACGACCTGTACCTCCGTGGAGGCGCAAGGTGCGGCTTGTGTATGGTACTCTTTTTAGCGGGGTTTACACTCGCCGCCCAGGAGCGACAATCGGCCAAAAAAGCAGAGGCTGACACCCTCCCCGTACCCAACGAACCAAACCAATTGTTCTATCTCCAGCGAGATCCGGATGACAACACCGTGATTTACCAACTCAACACCGTTGATGGTGTGGTTGATGCCGACAAGCCCGTAAACATCTATTGGATTCGTTATGCCGAAGGGGGCACGCGCAAGAACTTGAATTTCGTGCAGCGCAGCATGGCATACGGCATTACCCACAAAAAGCTGGGCGATGACGCTATCGAACTGCGGTTGGCCGCCTATGAGGATCATCCGCTGCGGCTTGCCTATTGCGAAAAGAGCAAAACCTACAGGGTCTATACCACTATCGATCGCCGGGAAGCGGTGTTAGAGCGTATTTTTGTACGCATTGAAGGCGGCAGCGCACTCAATCCGAACATTATGTATTTTGAACTAGTCGGCAGAGACACCACCACCCAAACACGCGTGAGCGAACGGATAAAACCGGTTCAATAAATAATGGTGAATTTGAAATCCAACGGGTTGAAATGCTGGATGAGCTCATCGATAAGGCGGTCGCCGTAGCGTACGTACAGTGGTCCCATATTTTCCGAACGTTCCTGCAACACCCCACCCGGGAAAAGTTTCTCCTTGATGCGGTCGATCTGAATCAATGCGTCGTCGTGGTTGCGCTTATCGGCCCGGAGTAGCTTTTTTTCCAGATTGTGGATGGCCTTTTTTAACCGTGCTTTCACCGCATCGGTGCTGGGGCCCAAGCTCGGATCGATTTTATGGGCACGCAGCCGCAGCTTGCTAAAGATGGCGTTGAGTTCCATCCACTCGTCGTTGAGTGTGAGCCGGTGTTTGGTATGGCGGCGCACATACTCCTTTTTGAGCTCTTCAGTGTCTTTGAAAATACTTCGGAAGGTGAGGTTGAGCCGGAGCACCTTCACAGACATGTTGTCGTCCGTGATCATCGCCGAGTTGCGGGGCACCAAGATCGGGAAATCGACACCATAATGTTCGAAAACCGATTTCAGCTGCAACCAATAGGCAATTTCGGCACCACCTCCGATGTAGGCCAGGTTTGGCAATATCAATTCCTGGTACAGCGGGCGCATGACCACGTTGGGACTGAAACGCTCGGGGTGCCGTTGTATTTCGATCTTAAGTTCCGCTTCGGAAAAATAAATCCTTTGGTTGAGCACTTCAAACCGGCCGTCATCCAACTGGACGATCCGCTCGCGGAATGCGTCGGTGAGGTAGAAAAAGTTGATTTCGCGGGCATGAACCTGACTGGCAAAGCCAGCCGCTAGCAGGGCATCCGAAGTTTGTTGGATAGCCTTGTAGCTGTGACCTCCAAGGATATCCTGCTCGATGAAGGGCGCAAAGCGTTGTTTGAGCGCCACATCGTCCGCGTCGATGATTACGAGGCCGTGGGCCCCGAACAGACCGTCGACCAAACACCTGGTGGCATCCGCCAAGTTATCGTGCTGCAGGTAGGCCGCTTTGACCAAAGCGGCCAGTTTGGATGAGTTGTCCGACAGGCCGAGCGTACGCTGGTATTCGTGTACCGTATCGCCCATCGTCGCCGTCTTCACCCGTCCCGTGGCACCTGCCGCAGGGATATCCCACCCGATTTTCTTGCCGTGGAGGCGCGTATGGTTGATCTCGGCAAAATCGTGGTCTTCGGTGGCCATCCAATATACAGGCACAAAATGGTATTCGGGGAAGGCCGCCTTAAGGTCGCGCGCAAGGCGTATGGTGGTGGCTATCTTAAAGATGAAGTACAGCGGCCCGGTAAAGATATTGAGTTGGTGGCCGGTAGTCACGGTAAACGTGCGTTCGTCTGCCAGCGCGTCGATGTTGGCGGCAACAGCCGGCTGTTCTTGCAATAACTCGCCGTATTGATGCCGCAATACGTGCACCAATCCGGTACGGTCGGTTTTGCCGGTTTTGCTTTCCAGTTGCCGGGCAAACCCGTCGATCGTCGGCCTGTTTCCGGCGAAGGGGGCCAGGGACGACGCATTCGCTAAATACGCCAGCAATATTTTGGAAAAGCTGTTGGTATCTTTGTAATCTATATAGGTGGCCTTCATCAGTAAACAAAGATAGGTGTTGCACGCAAAAACCGCGACGGATAACGATTATTTGACAATCGTTCCATACAGGTCGAAATCTTCGGCCTTATCGATGCGTACGTTAGCAAAATGGCCGAGTGAAAGGTAATTCCCCACTGCCGGGATAAGTACCTCGTTGTCTACCTCGGGCGAATCGTACGCAGTGCGCCCAATGAAATAGTCGCCCTCTACTTTATCAACCAATACCTTGTAGGTAGTCCCTACTTTCTGCTGGTTGATGTCGAACGAGATACCCTGCTGGATGTCCATGATTTGTTCCACGCGGGCAGCTTTTGTTTCTTCGGGCACATCGTCTATCAGGGTATGGGCATGGGTCTTCTCTTCGTGCGAGTAGGTAAAGCAACCGAGGCGGTCGAACCGCGTATCGGCTACCCATTGCTGGAGTTCCTCGAAATCCCGCTCGGTTTCGCCGGGGTACCCGCAGATGAGCGTGGTGCGCAGCGCAATGCCCGGTACTTGGTCGCGGATCGCCGCTACCAGGTCGATTGTCTTCTGTTTGGTGATGCCCCGCCGCATGGATTTGAGCATGGGATCGCTAATGTGCTGAAGGGGCATATCGAGGTAATTGCAGATATTGGCACGCTCGTTCATGGCATCGAGGACATCCATCGGGAAACCCGACGGGTAGGCATATTGCAGTCGTATCCATTCGATACCTTCTACGTCCGACAGGCGGCGCAGCAGGTCCGCAAGGTTTCGCTTACCATACAGGTCGAGCCCATAGTAGGTAAGGTCTTGTGCAATGAGGATGAGCTCCTTGGTGCCGTTTTTGGCCAACAGTTGGGCCTCTTTCACCAAGGCTTCCATGGGCGTAGACACGTGCTTGCCGCGCATCAGCGGAATGGCACAGAACGAGCAAGGGCGGTTGCAGCCCTCGGCAATTTTGAAATAGGCGAAATGCGACGGTGTGGTAAGCAAGCGCTCGCCAATCAGCTCGTGCTTGTAATCCGCCCCCACGGCACCAAGGAGGTCCTGCAAATCATGCGTGCCGAAGTAGGCGTCTACGTTGGGGATTTCGCTTTGCAATTCGGGTTTATAGCGCTCTGACAAGCAGCCGGTAACGATGACCTTACCCACCTTGCCCGCATCTTTAAGCGCACTGTATTGCAGGATGGTATCGATCGACTCCTGCTTGGCGTTATCGATGAACCCACAGGTATTAATGACCACGATATCATCGGTCTGCACGTCGGCCGACTCATGTACCACAGGCATATCGTTGCCCCGCAGTTGGCCCATCAGCACTTCGCTGTCGTGTATATTTTTGGAACAGCCCAACGTCACCACGTTTACACGGGGTTTCCGGAGGTTGTTTGTTACCTTGCTAGGTTTTGTGTTCATTCGGCATGTATTTTTTACGTAACGCGCTGATCGCGCAGGCTCCATCGTGCGCTGGGATCATTTGAATAGGGAGTCGACAAATTCCTTTTTGTTGAACAGCTGGAGGTCGTCCACCTTTTCGCCCACGCCGATGTATTTGACCGGTATCTTGAATTGGTCGGATATACCGATGACTACGCCGCCCTTGGCGGTACCGTCGAGCTTGGTGAGCGCCAGCGCGTTGACATCGGTAGCCTGGGTGAACTGTTTGCACTGCTCGATGGCATTCTGACCGGTCGACGCGTCAAGCACGAGTAGGATTTCGTGGGGCGCGCCCGGTACGATCTTCTGCATCACCTGCTTGATTTTGGTCAGCTCATTCATCAGCGCTACTTTATTGTGCAGCCTGCCGGCGGTGTCGATGATGGCTACATCGTCGCCATTGGCTACGGCCGATTTGACGGTATCGTACGCCACGGAGGCGGGGTCTGACCCCATGGCTTGTGCCACCACGCGCACGCCCACGCGCTCGCCCCACAGCTTAATCTGTTCTACGGCTGCTGCCCGGAACGTATCGGCGGCACCCAACACCACGCTGTTGCCCGCTTGTTTGAGCTGATGGGCCAATTTACCGATGGTGGTTGTCTTACCCACCCCATTGACGCCCACGACCATGATGACATAGGGCTTGTGCTCGCCATATTCAAAATGTTCGAAATCTGCGCTGTTGTTTTCGGCAAGCAACGCTTGGATTTCATCGCGCAGGAGGGCGTTGAGCTCCGATGTGTTGATGTACTTGTCGCGTGCCACACGGGCTTCGATGCGTTCGATGATTTTGAGCGTGGTGGTTACACCTACATCCGAGGTAACGAGCACTTCTTCCAGTTCATCGAGTACGTCGTCATCCACGGTAGATTTGCCCACCACTGCCTTGGTAATCTTAGACAAAAACCCTTCTTTGGTTTTCTCGAGTCCCTTATCGAGGGCTTCTTGGGCCTCGGGTGTTTCCTGCTTTTTCTTGAAAAAATCGAATAATCCCATAGTTAGTTATCACTGAGCTTCTTTAATAAGCTCACTAATTGCAAACATAACAAAAAAGCCCTTCCGGTAGTTTCCCGAAACGGCTTTTCGCAATAATGGTATCTACAGAAATTACTCTGCAGCTGCTTCTACAACGGCTTCTTTGGCTGCCTCTACGGCATCCTTGATGTGGTCGTTGTGCGCAATCAGTTCCTTAAAGGTATATGCACCTGTTTTCGGAGACCTAACGGCAGTGATAACTTTGGTGTAGTCTTTGCCTTTGCCCGTTTTGAGTGATGCTACTGCTTTCTTTGCCATCTCTTTTTATTCATTATGCAAATTGCTGCTGAAAGCAACTGCGGATTACTTAATCTCTTTGTGAACGGTAACGCGGCGCAACACCGGATTGAATTTTTTCAATTCAAGACGTTCGGTGGTGTTCTTCTTGTTTTTTGTGGTGATGTAACGCGACATCCCCGGTTGACCGCTTTCTTTGTGTTCAGTACATTCCAGAATGACCTGTACCCTATTTCCTTTTTTTGCCATTGCTTCGTTGTATTATCGCCCGCCCTACCGGTGCGGATGGTTCTTTAGACGTATCCCTTCTTGATAAACTTGTTGATCACGGCAGTGATGCCGTTTTTGTTGATGGTCTTTATCGCCGAGGTGGATACTTTCAGGGTAATCCAACGGTTTTCTTCAGGAATGAAGAACCGCTTGGTCTGCAGGTTAGGGTAAAACTTACGCTTCGTCTTCGCATTTGAATTGGAAACGTTGTACCCATTCATCGCACCTTTTCCTGTTAAATCACAAACTCTTGACATGATGGTATGCTGTTATATATTATTAAACGCCTTTTTGCAAAGGGTTTGCAAATATCAGCATTTGTTTTTTATTATACAATTATTTTTAGAAATCAATTTTACCTACTCTTGGGCACCCTGCTCTTCAAGCACGTGGTCAAGCGGTTCCACATTCTTTTCATAGCCAATATACCCTTTATTCTGATTAATGACACCTTCGGGATTACCATTGATCGCGCTGATTGGAATGGGCCACAGTACATGATAGGGGCTCATACGGTAAGTTGTGCCAAAATTTGTCATAACGCCCTTATTATAGAAATCACTTTTAGCGATAACACGGTCATACATGAAATTGTCATCGGAAAAGTTGGTCAAGCTGTAGGTCTTCCCGTTATCTGCCGCGATACCCGTTTGCGCATAAATATAAGCGATGCGCGTAAGCTCGGTTTTGCGGGGTTCTTCATAGTACAACTCCCGCGCACGTTCATCCAGTACCGTCCCCATATTCACGTCAGCGGCATCAATGGGCCCTGCATTCGCTCGCGCGCGGACAGCATGGATGTCGGCAGCCGCGCTCGGCAAATCGCCTTTCCATACGTAGGCTTCCGCCCGCAACAGGTACGTGTCGGCCAACCGGAATACATACCAATCGGTATTGCCGCCCGCAGGTTGCACCCGGGTTGGATCTTCAATAAACAACTTGTAGTGCGGCCAACTAAACCACTGCCGGATGGTATCGTTGGACAATATCGTGCCTTGGTCATTCCGGAGCTGCAGGTGCTTACCATAGTACGGGTCATTGTCCTCCTTCAATGCCGGCGCATTATAGACCAAATCTTCCATATCCATCCAATTGCCGGGTGCGTGGCGAAGATCCCCATCGTCACCCCATATGCCTTGCTGGCTGTACCAGGTTGGCCGCAGGCGACCAATACCGCGGCCCACCTGCGCCACCAGCGGTATTTCCGCGGTCGCTAAATCGGAAGTCCCCCGGCTCCCGGTAGGTGTGATGATTCCCGCTGCATGCCAATACGGCACCGCATTACGCATCAATTGGATACCCCCGTCGTGGTTACCGTCCATATTAACCTTATCAATGACCAACATCAGGGCTTCTGTATTCGAGGCTAACGATTTATTTTCCGGTCGGTGCAAATCCCAGATCACATTGCGCTCGGGGTCGTTTTGATCTACCCCGAACCGTTGGGTCATCAGTTTATACCTACCTCCGTCAATCACATTATTGGCCGACTGAATGGCGTCATCAAATAAACCCAGTGCCAGGTTAACCTTGGTTAGCAAATGGCTTACTGCACCTTTGGTTACTTGCCCTTTGTTCACATCGTCAGGCACCCATTCCTGCGCAAACTCCAAGTCTTCTTTTAAGCGTTGCAAGATGACTTCCCGTTTTGTACTGTAAAAATCGAGTTTAGGCTCCGTTGGCATAAAGAAAACGGCTGGCACGTCACCGAATTGGTGCACCAATCGATAATAGCGCAGCGCCCGGTGGAAATAAGCAGCTCCCAACAGGTGGTTTTTCTCCTCTTCTGAGGCGTAATCCTGCGGCACATCGATATATTGGATGGCCGTATTGGCGTACCGGATGCCGCGATAACCTTCCAGCCAGTACCAACCGATCTTGTTATAGTCAGTATGGTTCAATTCCGCGTCAGGTGTGATGGCCTGGTTCAAATCCTGTGCCGGGCCCGGTTTATCGGTAGTCCCCTCCACGGCTACTTCCGAGAAAATCAGTTCGGAAATCAAGGGGGCGGCATCCCCTACATATTCGTACCTCAAATTCTTCTCGCACGCCACCAGGGTGGCCCACAACGCATCCGCCGTTTGGAACGTCTCGTCGGGCGTATAGATAGAAAGAGGTTTGGGTGCTAAAAACTCACGCTTGCAGCCGGCGATTACCAGGGCAACGAGGGCGACATATATGCTCTTATTTATTATTGTTTTCATGACATTCATAGTTAATTTTCCAGCTAATCGATTATAGTGTCAAGTCTACGCCAATGTTGAAAAATCGGGGAGTAGGGCCTACGCCTTGGTCCGGATCCCATTCAGGATCCCAAAACTCCCAATCGGGCGCCCACATGGCTGCGTTGCGTACGTTGGCAAACAATCGGAGTCCCTGGATACGATACCGGCTTAGCAGGGTGTTGGGAACATTATAGGCTAGTGACACGTTGTCTATACGGATGAAAGAGCGTTTACGATAGACATTAAAACCGGTGGCACTGCCCTCGTTGGAGTTAATCCGTGCCCATTCGGTCGACTGATTCTCGGGCGTCCAGTACGGGTTCACATAACTATTCATCCGATCCGGGAATCCGTTGCGGCTCTTCACCCAATTATAACTGGATTGATGCCCCCATAAGGAATACATCGATATCGACGCACTAAAATGCTCGAGAAACCTGAACTCATTGCGGAATGACCAACGGAAACGAGGCTCGGTGAAACCCAAGAACTGCCGGTCTTCATTGCTGTAAAGCCCGTCGTCGTTGACATCTTCCAGGTGATAATCTCCGGGACGCAATCCATAGCGGTCGGCTATTTCCTCTTGGCCCAACTGGTAAACGCCCAACGCTTTCCAGTCCCATATGGCATCGATGGCATGACCAATGAACCAGCGGTTCTGCACATCATCGAGTTCCCTGCCATCCTCGCCATAATTTCGATAGATGTGTTGAATCTCATTCCGGTTTATCTGAAACAGCACGGTGCTCCGCCAAGAGAAATTTTGCCGGTCGATGTTAAGCGAATTCAGGGTTATTTCGAAGCCCCGGTTCCGCACTTCGCCGAGGTTGTCCATCACATTATCGAATCCGGAAACGTTTGGCAAGCTGCGCAGCACCAGCAGGTCGGTCGAATTCATCTGATAGAATTCCAGGTTTCCATCAATCCGATTGTTGAACAAGCCAAAGTCAAGCCCCAGATTATAGGATGTATTGCGCTCCCATCGGAAATTCGGATTCTGCATGCGGTTTACCCAAAGCTGACTGGCCTGGATGACGGTACCATCCGGCAGTACATATAGGTATTTCCCGGTGGTTAAGTCTGACAGGGCAATATACATGTCGCGGTCATCCCCCACGTCGCGGTTACCGTTACTTCCCCATGACAGCCTGAGCTTACCAAAATTAAACCAGTCGCTATTAAAGAACGGTTCTTCGGTAAATGTCCAGCCCAGGGCGAGGGAGCCGAAGTTGGCTCGGGGGTGCCTTTGCCCGAATGCCGAATACCCGTCGCGACGATACGTACCGGTCAAAATGTAGCGGTTTTTTAATGAATACACCAATCGCGCCATCAGCGCGTCACCGGTGCTGTAGGTATCATTGCTGCTGAGTACGGGTTTAATCCCGCCGTCAATACCGTGGAAGCCCCGATCGTCATTCGGCTCGAAATTTTCATTGGTCATGGTATTGTCCCACCGTTGGAACTTCTCCGCATTGGCCAGTAAAGTCACATCGAAGCGGTGTATATCGGCAAATTCTTTTTCCCATTTCAGGATGTTGTCGATTTGCCAATAGTAGGTTTCTTGCTGCCGCCGCGATGCGCGGCCCCCAAAGGCGGCCCATTCCGCATGGCTGGACTTTTCGTGATTATACCGCTCGTAGAGACGCAACTGCGGCGTAAAGTTGGTGGTAAACGTAATGCCAAACGGCAGCTTCAGTCGGCCAAAAATTGTACCGTTCAACGTATTGGTCCGGTCTAGGCGACTGGTATGGAAGGCCGCATATCCGGGATTGACACCGCCAGACGCTTCGTTATTCGGTCGCCACGTGAGTTGACCATCTTCATCGTATTGGGTACCCCACGGCGAGAGGTTCTGGATTTGTGCCCAATCGTGGGCAATCGCACTTTCATTGCGCGATGTCGCCTGCAAATTCATCCCTACGGCAAGATAATCCGTGATATTCGCTTCGATGTTAGCACGGGTACGCAACGTCTTGAACCGGTCACCCGTGATAATCCCCTCGTTGTCGAGATAACCCGCCCCTAGATAATAAGCGACATCCTTATTTTTTCCAGACACGCTGAGGTTATGGTCTTGGCGAAAACCATGCTGAAATACTTGGTCGTACCAGTTGACGCTCCGGCCTTCCATATAGTTATCCACTTCATTTGGTTGGAGATTAAGCCGCCGTAGCCAGGTGCGCACGGGGTCACCGGTCGAACCGTCGTAGGCCATCCACTCTTCCACACTGACATCCGGCGGAAGATTCCTCGGATCGTCAAAACGATAAGGCTCAGCATTGGCATTGATGCTTTTGAATACATCAGACCTCCAATCCACAAATGCCTGCCCTTCATACACCTTTTCATGAATGGCCATGGAGGCCAGGCCGAACGTGCTATTATAATTGATGAGTGGCTTACCTTCTTTTCCCTTTTTAGTGGTAACAAGGATGACTCCCGATGCAGACTTGGCACCAAAGACCGCAGCGGCGCTCGCATCTTTTAACACGTCTACCGATTCAATATCGGACGGATTGATATCCTCCCATGCCCCTGCATATATGGCACCATCGAGCACGATGAGCGGGCTCGTGCCGGCGTTGAGCGAAGTCCGTCCGCGGATCTGTAAGCTTCCACCACCTTTCGCCCGGGCGCTGAACCCCACGTTCAGACCCGCGATATTTCCACGAAGTGCGTCGGTAAGTTGGGTAGGTGCTTCATTTTCGATTTTCGCGGCATTCAATTGTGAAACCGCACCGGTAAGGTCACGTTTCCGCATGGTGCCATAACCCACTACCACCACCTCATCCAAATCGGCCACAGCCACCGTAAGGGCAGCGTCTACATTTTCACGATTCTGGACGGCTACTTCCAACGAATTATACCCCACGGATGAAAAGACGAGAATCGCATCTGGCGGGACGTTTTGCAATACATAGGCACCGTTCTCATCGGTGCGCCCGGCATGGTCGGTTCCCTTTACCTGCACGGTTACGTCAGCAATCCCCATGTCGCCACCCGATTCCGTGACTCGGCCGCGTACGGTAAGTTCTTGCTGCGCCGATGCCAGGATGGGGAATAGCAGAAATAGTGTGGCGGTTAACAACACCAGACGCTTCACTGTCGACTCGTCGAAGCGTTTTCGATAAATAATCATCATAACTTCCTCCTTTTGTATTAATTGGTAATGAAGCCGTCTAACGACGGGCGATAAGTAGAATCAATCTGTGTTTTTAGTTTGTTTTGTAGCACAGAATGGTAAAGTCTAATTTATTAAGTTTAATTGAGGAGGGTGTTAAGAAATTAAAAACGCCCGTTAACATAGCCAGAAATCCGTGTTTTCAACACCATTCAATCGATGGATTGATTTTTTCATTTGTAACACGAATGTTGCTAAAGATGAAGGTTGCCAACCGGTAGCGGGCGTACCGGGTTTAAGGGCATCGGTGGATTTTCCGGGCGGAAAAGCAATTAGTTAGTTGCCCATGGCTTCGGCCATGGGCAACGATTTTTATTCTTCTTCAAATTTCCAACGCACGAATGCTTCGATGGCCTCATATTCGGCCATTCCCAAGCGGTCGTACAGTTTTGCGGTTTCGCGTGTGCGCTCTTCGGCGCGCACCCAGAACTCGCGCGCATCATCCCCCGGAAACACCGGGAGGTCTTTCTGCGATTGGTGCTTGAATATCGCGTGCCGTTTGCGCAGCACCTCCTGCGGTGAGAGTGGTACAGCCATTTCGATCTCGTGGATTTCAAATTCATGCCAAGCACCGCGGTAAAGCCATAGCCAGCAATCGGTTGCCCACGCTTCGGTTTTGCGGAGGCGCGTCATCGCCTGGTGGATGATATCGAAACACACCTTATGTGTACCGTGCGGATCGGCAAAGTCGCCGGCAGCAAAAATCTGATGGGGCTTGACTTGCTGAAGCAGTTCCATGGTAGCCACGATATCGTCTTCGAAATCGAGTTCTTTACTGTACTTGCCGCGGTCGTAGAAAGGCAGGTTCTGGAAATGGATGTTTTCATCGGGCAACCCGGCAAAGCGTGCACCGGCGATGGCCTCACCCTTGCGGATAAGCCCTTTCACGGTGAGCAACTCGGCCGTATCCATTTGGTTGGGCTTCTTGTCGGCAATAAACTGGCGCGCATCGCGGTAGAGCACTTCCAATTTCTGCGTATCGATGCCCTGCGATTTGGCAAAGTCGGTAGCAAACTCGATGAAACGGAGGGCATCGTCATCCCAAACGGCCGTGTTGCCGGACGTCTGGTACGCCACATGCACGTCGTGCCCTTGGTCGGCCAGTCGGATAAACGTACCGCCCATGGAGATCACATCGTCATCGGGATGCGGCGAGAAAATGATCGACCGTTTCTTCGCCGGGTCGCGGCGCTCCGGGCGCTGGCTATCGTCGGCATTGGGTTTGCCGCCTGGCCATCCAGTAATGGTGTGCTGCAGCTGATTGAAAATGTCGATATTGATGTGGTACACAGGCCCCTTCTCGGTAGCCAATTGAGCCATACCGTTGGTGTTATAGTCGTCTTCGGTAAGCTTAAGTACCGGCTTATTAAGCGTTTGCGAGAGCCAGACCACGGCTTTCTTGATGGTTTTGCGGTCCCACACGCAATCCTTCACCAGCCACGGCGTATCAAATCGGGTCAGCAAGGATGCAGCGTCTTGGTCGAGCACGAACTCCACGCTGTCTGACAGTTGCAGGTAAGTGGCCGGCACATCGGACGAAAGCTCGCCTTCGACGGCTTTCTTCACGATCTCTGCTTTTTTCTGGTTCCACGCCATGAGAATGATCTCGCGGGCTTTGAAGATGGTACCGATGCCCATGGTGATGGCCTTCGTAGGTACATTCTCCTTACCACCGAAGTCACGCGAGGCATCTCGCCGCGTAAGGTCGTCGAGCGTAACCAACCGCGTGCCGGAATTTGGCGCGGATCCGGGCTCGTTGAAGCCGATGTGGCCGGTACGGCCGATGCCGAGTAGCTGTAGATCCAATCCGCCCAATGCAGTTATTTTCTGTTCGTAGGCTAAGCAGTAGTCATGGATATCTTCCATCGACAATGTACCATCGGGGATATGCACGTTGGCCCGCTCGATGTCTACATGGTCAAAAAGATGCCTGTTCATAAACGTCACATAACTCTGCTCCGAATCGGGCAACATGGGATAGTATTCATCGAGGTTGAAGGTGACCACGTTTTGGAAGCTGAGTCCTTCCTCCCGGTGCAGACGAACCAGCTCCTGGTATACTTTCACGGGGGTTGCGCCTGTAGCTAAGCCAAGAATAGCCTGCTCACCTCTTTCTTTCTTGCCGCGAATCAGGTCCGCGATACGTTTCGCCACCGCCAAGGAGGCCGCGGTGGGGTCGGAGCAAACACTCACGGGTACTTTCTCGAAGCGTGTCTCTTCCAGTAAATTTAGTCTTGCCATTATAGGAATTACGTAAAAGGTGAGAAGCAAAAATAGGTATTAATGCCATTAATACAGCAAGTTTTCGGGGAAATATTTACTGGCGCGTGCGTATTGGGCTACGCAATCGTATGCGCACCCTCACTTCAGCCCCTATGTGTTTATTCAGCTCGTCCATGACCTCCGCCTGTTCACCTCCCCCGCGTATTGTTGGCGAAAACGCTAAGGCGCACATCATACTGATTGAACAATTCTTGGGGATCACAACGCGTTTGCTAACTGGTGAATAGTTAACGGAATATCGATTTGCAAAATACAAAACAAACGTCAGCCATATACACAAACGATTGTCAATGCCTTGGGGTACAAATTAAGCAAACGGTTGCGTTGCCTCATCATTTCAATTTGTCAAAAATTTACATTAATTATGCTTGGGGTTTATGTGCTAAGCCGCTGCGTTAAAATAAGCTATGCAAGTTTTATTACCATTAAACATCATCACTGATAAAGGACAAACGAGCGTAACGAGCTCATTTGTGCCGACGGAAACGCATACTCATAAATAATTTAATCAGGTATCTAAATGAGAACCATAAAATTAGTACTGTTACTATTTCTAACGTCGACGTTATTTCACGTCCGGGCACAGTCTGCCGGCGAACTTGCAGAAATATACGCCGACCTATCGTTCTTTGAAAACCCGTTGGCACACGCGCTGAAGAAGGGAACCAAAAAACGTGATATTGAAAGAATACAGAACAGCCAATTGAAAGAAACGGCCCAACAGCTCCTTGAGGGCCGGTATGATGCCAAATATCGCTATGCAACCTACGACGCTTGCTTGACACCGGCTACATTGGGCCACCATCTCCTGATTGGCGATGGGTACAGCAAATACGAAAACATGACCGGCATTTATTTACCGATGGGCAAGCACGTGGTACTTGTAGATGGCATCACCCAAGATCAAACGGTAAATCTGCTCATCCCCAACTGGAACCGGCGTGCGCCTGACGGCATTGAGCCTACCAGAGACCCCGCGGGCTGGGGTATTGTGCGCCAAGAAATCCGGCTGCACAACGGCGTAAACATCATTGATGTAAAAGATTTCGATGGATTGGCCTATATTGACTATTTTTCGGATACACCTGAAAACGAGAACCCCATACAGGTGCATTTCCCAGCAGCCCAGGTAAACGGCTACTTCGATGTGGAAGTAAATGACGACACCGACTGGAATAAGCTCATCGACCATGCCGTCTATCCAATCATTGATGCGAGGGGACAGCATATTCAAGTCGCTTACCCGGCGGCCGATTGTAAAACGCATGCATACGGAAGGGGAGTCGAATTAATCAGCAACTACGATTCATTGGTTTATCGGCAGCACCGGCTCATGGGATTGGTCAAGTATGACAAAGTTCCGAAAAACAGAATCCTGGCACGGGTAAATTATAACTATTACATGTTTCGGGATGGCGATGGGGTCGCTTATATGGGCACGGACCCCGGCAATGCAATGCCATTAGTGGTAGACCCCGACCGGGTAATTTCGGGCGACCCCTGTTGGGGATTCAGCCATGAAGTAGGCCACGTGCACCAGCTGCGGCCGGCCTTTAATTGGGGCGGTCTGGGTGAGGTGAGCAACAATGTCTTTTCGTTGTATGTAACGACGTCGTTCGGCAATAAAAGCCGGATTTCCGAGCAAGGGAATTACCAAAAAGCCCGCGAAAGTATTATCGAAGGGAAAATTAGCTACTTACAAGACGAGGACGTTTTCAACCGGCTGGTTCCGTTCTGGCAATTGCAATTGTATTTTTCGGGCGCTGGCGAAAATCCCGACTTTTACCCCGATTTGTTCGAAGCCTTCCGAATACAAGGAGCCGAGGACCAGCGGCCACGGCGGCGGGGAGGGTGGGGCGATCGCGGAGACAATCCCGCCCCTCACCAGCTCAACTTCGTCAAAACAGCCTGTAAAGTGGGGAACGTCGATTTGACGGATTTCTTTGATCAGTATGGCTTTTTCTACGTAGGCGATTTTGATTACGAGGATTATGGAAATTACCATTACCGCATGACACAGGAGATGGTTGACCAATGTAAAGCGGAGATAAAGGCTATGGGCCTGCCTAAGCCGAAAGTACTTATTAGCGCCCTTAGCGACTGAGCGTAACTGAAAACTCACACAAACGGTTGCGTTATATTAATATTTTGATAACTCGGTAAACTATGCTATTATTGTTAAACAAACGAGGTGCGACACGTGGGTGCTGACCCCAAAACACTAAATATGAAGTACAACCGTAGAAATTTCTTGAGAAGCGCCACCCTCCTTTCGGGAGCCGTGGCTACGTTGCCCGCCGTGGCACGTGAAGCGCGCAACGCCGGCAATGATTGGATGCTCAACGCTCAACCTGCGCGCCCGCAGCGCTTCAACATGAGTGGTTACGCCGCACCCAAAATCGATAAAGTCCGCATCGGATTTATCGGCTTAGGCCAGCGTGGTCCCGGTGCCGTAAACCGCATGTCGCGTATCGAAGGCGTAGAAATCAAGGCCCTATGCGACAAGTATCCGGCCAGGGCATCCAAAGCCCAGCGTATCCTCGAGGACGCCGGCCTACCCAAAGCGAAAGAGTATTCGGGTGAGGACGGTTGGAAGGACATGGTGGCCAACGAGGAACTGGACCTCGTTTACATCTGTACGCCATGGGACCTGCATACCCCGATGGCGGTATTTGCGATGGAGCATGGCAAGCACGCAGCAAGCGAGATACCCATTGCCCTTACACTGGATGAATGCTGGGAGCTGGTCGAAACTTCAGAGCGGACAAAAAAACACTGCATGATGCTGGAGAATTGTTGTTACGACTTCTTCGAAATGCTGACACTCAATATGGCGCGCAACGGTTTATTCGGTGAAATCATACACGCCGAAGGCGCCTATATCCACGACCTGCTCGACCTCAATTTCAACAAGGATGGCTATGCGGACATGTGGCGGCTGCGGATGAACGCTACGCATAATGGAAATCTCTATCCCATGCATGGCCTAGGGCCCATCGCCCAGTGTCTGGACATCAACCGCGGCGACAAGATGGACTACCTCGTATCGATGTCTACCAACGACTTCATGATGGCGGATACGGCCGCAGCGAAGGCCAAGGATGATCCGTTTTTCGAGCCGTTTGCGGGACGCACTTACCGCGGCAACATGAACACCACACTCATACACACCACAAAGGGTAAGACCATGATGATACAGCACGATGTGACCTCACCCCGGCCTTACTCGCGCATACACCTGGTCAGCGGCACCAAGGGCGTGGCCTCCAAATGGCCCTCTCCCGAGCGCATTGCGTTTGGCCATGATTGGGTAAAAGACGAGGAACTGCAAGAGCTTTACGATAAGTATACACCAGCGCTTATCAAACATGTGGGCGAAGCGGCCAAGCAGGTGGGTGGCCACGGCGGTATGGACTTCATCATGGACTGGCGGCTGATTGATTGCCTGCGCAACGGGTTGCCGCTGGATATAGACGTCTACGACTCCGTGGCGTGGAGCTCCATAATCCCGCTAAGCGAACAGTCAGTGGGAAGGCGCTCGCACTCACTGGATATACCCGATTTTACCCGGGGTGCGTGGGAACAGAACAAGCCCGTGAACCTTACGCTGGAAGGTGGTGCTACCACCGGGGTGCGAAAGGTCGGTTAATACAGCAGGGATGCTTCATGACGTTTTGACGGCCATGAGGCGTTCTATTGCCTTTTCTAATGTTTCCTCGCGTTTTGCAAAGCAGATCCTGATTAACCTTTGATTGATTGAATCGGTGTAAAATGCGGCTACGGGTATGGTAGCCACGCCATGTTGCTGGGTAAGCCACTGGCAGAAGGTCTGCTCGGGCTGGTCACTGATGGCCGAATAATCCGCCAACAGAAAGTAGGTCCCTTGGCAAGGTAAAGGCGCAAATGGCGTACCCGCAAGCCCACGCAATAGCAGGTCGCGTTTCGCTTGGAAAAATGCAGCAAGCCCAAGGTATTCTTCTGGCCTATCCAGAAAATCGGCCAACGCGTATTGGATGGGTGTATTCACGCTGAATACATTGAATTGATGCACCTTGCGGAATTCCTCCGTCAGCCGACGGGGTGCGAAACAGTAACCGATCTTCCATCCGGTGATGTGATAGCATTTACCGAAAGAAGCAACTACAAAAGCACGCTCGCGCAATTCGGGATACTGCGCAGCGCTGCAATGTCTTGTACCATCGAATACTACGTGTTCATAAACTTCATCGCTCAATAGATAGCAATCCCGATCAACAAGAAGACGCGAAAGTTCGCGGTAATCAGTATCACTAAATACCCTTGCAGTGGGGTTGTTCGGTGAATTGATAACAATCAATCGGGTCTTATCATTCATCAGCTGTGCCACAGTTTGCCAGTTGATGGCAAAATCGGGTGCCAGCAGGGTGACCGGCTTGGGCACGCCTCCGAATAGCCGCACGGCAGGCGCATACGCATCATAGGCCGGTTCGAATAAAATCACTTCATCGCCGGGCCGGATAAGCGCTGCCATAGCCGTGAACAGTGCTTGGGTGGCGCCAGCGGTCACGGTGATTTCGGTCTCCGGATCATAACAGACACCTGTGGTCACTTCCACTTTAGCACCGATGCGCTCACGAAGCATGGCCACACCTGCCATTGGCGCGTATTGGTTATGCCCGGCCCGCATATAACGTTCTACCAAGTCGATAAGCCGCGGCGAACAATCAAAATCCGGGAAACCCTGCGAGAGGTTAATCGCTCCATACTGGGCGGCTAGGTGGGACATTTGCGTAAATATTGACGTGCCAGTATGTGGCAACTTGGATTTCGGGCGAATCATTGGTTAACCATTAAACGGTGCCACAATTAACAATCCCACAAGGTTACGCATTTTATAACTCAAAAAGCCCTTCCTTCCTTAAGCATTTCACGGTAAAAGCGAATGCTGTCTTCCAACTGTGCAATGTAAGCTTCTTTGTCGTGGATTATTTTATGGTATAATGCTTTCTCTTCCATGATAAAACGCTCGATATCTTCGTGTGGCGCCTTTTCGTCACCCACCAATTCATGCAGTTTTACGTCTAATACGTTCGCGATCTGACCCAGCCGATCGATGTCAATCCGTGTAATCCCACCTTCGATATTTTGGTAGGTCTTCAATGCGATATGTAAGGCATCCGCCATTTCGGCTTGCGACAACCCGCGCTCTTTTCGCAAGCGTTTGACTTTTACCAGAATAGCTGTCTGCCCCATCGTCGTACTTTTAGACTCCAAAATAACACCGCTCCAAGCTGTTTTTCCCTTTCGGGAGGTAAAGGTATTACTTTTTATAAAAAGACTACTAATTTAATAGATATTTTTTTCAATGTGCAGGCTGCCTCATTAAAACGCGTACCGCAACGTAACGCCGTATGTACGCGGATCGCCCAATACGCCGGCGTAGTGCCCGGCATTGCCACCTGCCGGCAGTAGCTGCTCGAAGTAGTCCGTATCGAAAAGATTGCGGCCCCAAACGAAAAGGGAAACCCCTTGGGCCGCACGGAACCCGACCCGCCCATTAATCAGTGTGTAACCATCTACAACCAGGTATGTTGACGGGGACGGGTTTGAAGAAAATGATGAACGGTAAAAACCGTCCAATGCGAAAACAAATTCGCCCTCCTGCCCAAATAAATTGGTGGTTTTGGTCAGCGCCTCGCCACCGAACGACGCGGCCCATTCGGAAATACCGGGCAATTCTCCACCCGAGATATCTTTAAATGTTGGCCCACCGGTTTCTTCCAACGGCGGGGGTGCATTGGTAAACTTCACATACTTGCCATTGGTATACGCTAGCGAAGCATACACCGAGAAAAAGGAGCCGAGCCTCGCGTTGGCGTCCACTTCAAGCCCATTGACCCGGATGTGCTCCGCATTGGCGAGGTACCCGCGGTTTACGGATAAATCTGCCGACTGTACCTGGGCCTGGTAATCTTTTACCTCGGTATTATACACAATCAATCCCAAGGAAACATTGCGTATAGGCTGTGCTTTCACGCCCACTTCATAATGCCTAACGCGCTCGGGCTTAATCACGGCGAGCTCCAGCATATTTTGCCCATTTTCGCGGGGCAGCCCACCCAAGTTCAATCCGACCGGCCGAAACCCGGTAGAGAATGTGGCGAATGTATTTACCTTGTGTGACGGTTCGTAAGCAATGGTAACCTGCCCGGACACATCGGTATCGTCGATATCAGCCTCGAAAGCTTGCGCCGAGTAAACCGCGTTTTTAATAGCGAGTAACTCGGGGTCATCGGTCTGTAAACCTCCATAGGTTTCCCGGCGGAAATCAACTGCCTTCTTATCGTAATTGAACCGGATACCCGGCAACAAGCGTAGGGTCGGCGTGATTTTCCAGTCGACCTGAGCAAACACCGCCCCGCTGAATGTCTCCAAGCTGGGGTATGTTTTTATGCCATAGCCTTCCAATAGTCCAGGTGTCTGCCACAATTCGCTCTCCGAATTCTGCGAAAAGCGCCATTGGTCCCTACCCGATTCTTCCGTATGAGCAGAATCGGCGTGAAGCGACTGTCCGAATGCAAAAAGACCAACCACAGCACTTACCTTCGGCGATAGGTCGCCCGCCCAGCGTACCTCTTGCGACCACTGTTCATGGCGCGATGGGGCCTGCGACAAAGCTAGCCCCTGCAACCCAGTAAAATCACGGTCGTTCGATGGCATCCAGTTCCAATACCGCCAAGCGGTGGTCGCCGTGAGTACACCTGGTCCCAGCTTTACATCCACATTGGCCGATATACCGCCCAGGTCCTGGCCCGATTGCCAAGGCGTATCGTGGTCTATTAAGCGGTCGAACGGGTCTCGGCTCGGCAATTCATATCCCAAGTCGGCGATGATCTGCTCAAACTGCCGATACGCCGGCCGCTGTGTCGGTGCCACACCGGCAATAACCTGCGCATACCCTACGGGGCGCTGACGGGAGGCATCGCCGGTTACCAATACCTGCCAATTTTCGGACGGCGCATACAGGAGCTGGCCGCGCACCCCGAGGTTGTTCAGATCATTCAACCGCTGCTGCGTAGCTACGTTGTAAAGCACGCCGTCGCGTTGTGTGCCACTGAATGACAGGCGTGCAGCTAGGTGATCGGTCAGCGGACCGCTCACAGAAGCCTTTGCTTGGATGTATCCATAATTCCCGTAACTCAGTTCAGCCCTGCCTTCCGGTACAAACGAGGGTTTACGGGTGGTGACGTTAAATGCACCAGCTACGGTATTCTTGCCGAATAGGGTGCCCTGTGGGCCACGTAGCACCTCGATTTGCTCCACATCAATGAAGTCGAGGGTGGTAGCCGCCGTCCGTGCGTAGTAAACGCCGTCCACATAAAATCCAACCCCTGGATCGATACCATCGTTGGTAAGCCCAAACGTAGTGCCTAAGCCACGGATACTTAACCCTGTATTACGGGGATTGGAAGAATACAACTGCACAGTAGGCACCAGCTCTTTCAGCCGGTTTACGTTAAATGCCCCGCTCTCTTCGGCGAGTGCACCGCTCACTACCGATACCGGTATCGGTACATGCTGCAGCAATTCCCGGCGGCGCCGCGAAGTGACCACCACCTCGCCCAAGCCAGTCGCATGCCGTTCCAATCCGATGATTACGTTGGCCTCGTTTACCACCACCTCCTTGGTATTATAACCCAAATAAGAGACAATGACAGTGATCGGCAACTTCTGTCCGGTCACAAACCGGAAATGCCCCTGCCTATCTGTTTTGGTACTGTGTGTGACACCTGCCAACTGAATAGTGGCTCCCACTAGGGGCTCTTGCGTAGCCGCATCTTGTACAACGCCCTCAAAAGTGGCATTGATCAGCGGTTGGGTTTCTTGGGCACGAAGCAGCGTAAATACAGTTATTCCGAAGCTCGTCAGGGCAATCGTCCCAATTGCCTTTAAATGAATACGTAAAGATTTCAATATCATTTGAATTACTTTTAATTGCTAATCGCAACAAAAGTATACTGATTTAGTAGACATTAAAAGGTATAAAAAGTGCGTGTTTTAGGAAGAAAATGTGCGTAGGTGGGTTATTTGAATATTTGAGTTAAAGATTATTTGGAATTATACAGGTTCAGACCTTTTATAAACTTGAAATCCCTTACATTGTAGGTGAAAAGTTTAGTCCGGTTTCAAGAGAAGTAGCGGCTATCAAAGCGTCGGGAATTGCCAACCTGTTGGCTATGTTCCTTATGGCGAGTTCCCTTAATCAGCTCCATTTTACTGATGGCTGAAATCAACATATTATTTATCCCAATTTTTTCTATGGCACCAGCAGTTTCGGAATGACGTGTTTTATTCTCATCAAAGAACTCAATAAGGACATCTGTGTCGCAGATTATTTTTTGCGTCACCATGCAGATTTTCTTAAGGTTTTAGCATCAATATTCTCACCGGTGAAAATAGTGATCAAGTCTTGCATATCAATCTTACTTCGATTCATCTGAAGCAATGAAAAGATCGCGTCTTTGCTTTGTACCGCGTTTCCCATAAGAGCAAACTTACTGAATAATTACCTTACGGACAAATCCCTGCAAACATGCCAAATGCGCTCTTCTTCGGTGAAAAGATCGTTTTCGCGCCAGGCGTCCAACAAGAAAAAACAAAAACTTAAACCCGTTTAAGCAAGTCGAAAGTTTATCATAGATGGTAGATTTAGCGATCCTTTTTTGTAGTTTCGTATGTTCACCGTGAACAGCAAAGTGGACTTCGCAGATGAATAACCGCTCGCGGATGTTATAGCGATAAGATGACAACTCTCCGAATTATTTTCAGCCTATTGTTCATCATACTGGCGCTCGTTGCCGGCCTCTTTTTGTGGGTGGTCTTTGCCTTCAGCGGGCTTCCCTATTATGCCGGCATGTCGGTCATAGCGGCACTGGCCTTGGCAGCGGTAACCGGCGTCTACCTTGTCAACCGTATTTCGCTGCGTTGGTTGTTTAGCGGTGTGAGCATGGTGGCGGTGGCCTGTCTACTGGCTACCGCGGGTTATGAATGGCGCCAGGCTTATGTGAACAGCATACCGTTGGTACACCAGCGGGAGGTCGACCTTTCCGTTTACAGGCCATTCAGCGACTCGTCAAAGGTTGCAAAACTGGATTATCCGGCGACACTGAAATTGGAAAACGACCTACCGGTTATGGATGGCGCAACGGCCCTTTATCCGGTCTATGCGGCATTTGCCGAAGCTGTTTATCCGCGGGGAGACTATCCTCCCCACACGGGATACATCCGATGCAGCAAAACCATTGATGCTTACAAGGCACTGGCGGAAGGTGAAGCCGATGTCATTTTTGTAGCGGACCCCTCCGCCGAACAGCTCACCTATGCAAAATCCCAAGGCACGGCGTTCACATTTCACCCCATCGGCAAGGAAGCTTTTGTGTTTTTTACCCACAAAGAAAACAACGTCGACAACCTGAGCATCGAACAATTGAAAGGCATCTATTCGGGCGAAATCGGAAATTGGCGAACCGCTGGAGGCCCATGGTCGCGCATCATCGCTTACCAACGCCCCAAAGGGAGCGGTAGCCAAACGGCCCTTATCCGCATGATGGGTGACGCCGAGCTAAGCGAAGCACCCATGGACCAAACCCCAGCGGGCATGGGCGGAATGGTCCATACCGTAGCCACCTACCGCAATTACCACCGCGCGCTGGGGTTTACGTTTCGCTTCTATGCGACCGACATGGTTCAAAACAACCGAATCCGGCTTTTACGTGTTAATGGGGTCTATCCGGATCGGGAGGCAATTGAAGACGGAAGCTATCCGCTTACCGCACCATTCTATGTGGTAACCAACCGGCACCCTTCTGCTAATACCGAAAAACTAATTGCCTGGATCCAATCTGCCCAAGGCCAAGCACTGATACAAAAAACGGGATACACGCCCTACCTCGCCTTCGATTAACGTACGTGTGCTTTGGTCGCCAATCCGAGGGCAGCTTTTTATGGAAAAAAGATTATCTTTGGCATCATGGAGACGCTGCAAGTAGATATATTGAATCCTAAAGCGAGCAAGCTGCTGAAAGATCTGGCAGCACTAGGCTTGATAGCAATTAAGCCCATTCGTAACGATAGTTTTCAAAAGTTGGTGGATAAATTTCGGTCAACCGCTGCCGATGACGCGCCAAGCTTAGCGGAAATAACCAAAGAGGTTGAATTGGTAAGATCTCAACGTTATGCCAAAAAGAAGGCATCGAATAATCATTGACACTAACCTCTGGATAAGTTATCTCCTCTCGAAAGGATTGAGAAAACTGGACACGATCCTAGTGAAGAAAGAGATTGTCCTTCTGTTTTCTCAAGAATTATTAGATGAACTTGTTGAAGTGACTCAGCGCCCGAAGTTCAAGAAGTATTTCCATCCCGAAGACGTTTCCTCCTTATTGCATCAACTAAGCTTGAGGGCTGAACCGATAAATGTCGTTAGTGAGGCGAGTGATTGCAGAGATGATAAAGACAATTTTTTGCTGGCATTGGCCGAAGATGGCCGTGCAACCCATTTGATAACCGGCGATAATGATTTGCTGGTTTTGGGCCAATATAGACAGACAAAGATTGTCACCGTTGAAGCATATTTGCAGGGCCTTTAACCTATCGCCCGCTCCACCGCCTCCAATCCGTTGTAATCCGCGAATACATACTTCGCAGTAACGATTTCACGAATCCGTCACTAACCAAACAGCCACCACGCTACGGCCAGCGTAATCAAGATATTGAAAAACTGCGCAACAAGGAACGCATAGAAGGGCTTGATGCTGTTGTGCCCCAAGAGGTCTTTGAAATTCGTTTCGAGGCCGATACTGGTAAATGCCAGCGCGAACCACAGGCCCTGGATACTCTTGACACCTCCGTTCACCGCTGTTACGGTAGCGGCATCCAGCACGAAGGAAAACAACAGCGACGCACCGATGAAACCCAATACGAACTTGGGAAAGCGCTCCCAGATCACCCCCAGTCCCGGTTTCTCCACGTATTCGCCATCGGGCGTGCCCCGGTAGGTCCAATAGATGGAAATAGCAAGTGCCGCGATACCCAACAATACGTTTTGCGAGAACTTCACAATCGTGCTGATTTCCAACGCACGTTCACCCACCAAGCTGCCCGAGGCGACCACCGCCCCGGTGGTATCTATACTGCCCCCGAGCCAAGCCCCGGTAACCTCCTGGGGAAACCCGAATGCATTGGCGATATACGGCATGGCAATCATCATCGGTATAGCGGTAATCAACACCATTGATACCACGTATGAAAGCTTTTTGGAATCCCCTTTGATGGCGCCCGACGTGGCGATGGCGGCCGAAACACCGCAAATCGAAACGGCACTGGAAATCATCATCGTAAGCTCGTCATCGACCTTAAGCTTGCGGCATAGCCAGAACGCAAAATACCATACCGACAAGACGACGATGAGCGATTGTACCAGCCCCAGCGACCCTGCCTCAAGGATGTCCGAGAAAATGACCCGCGTACCCAGCAGCACCAACCCTATCTTAACAAGCAACTCTGCATTCAGTGAGTCCCGGAACCACTGCGGCAGCTTGAATAAGTTGCCTACCAGCAACCCGATCAATAGGCTGAAAATGACGGTTTCCAATCCCAGGTCATTCAAAAAGGCATTACCCGAAAGGATTAATGCGCCAACGGTAAGCAGAAACACCAATGGGAACCCTATCAACTGCGATCTGATGGATTTGCCGGTAATGAAAGCACCGATGATGACGATAGCATAGGCAAATAGGAACTGGAAAAAAACACTTACGCCATTGGTGGCGGTAAACAGCGAAGCCAGTGCAGCGCCATCGTTCCACTTATACTGCGGAACAGGTATTGACAGACCCACTACGGCCAATAAAATGATGAGGAATCCCAAAAAAACGACTGCCCAGTCCTCGGTGAGCTTTATACGTGATGATGACATAATAAGAAGAAAAATAGTTAGCTTAAAAAATATCTTTTAGCGCCTGCTTAGCCGCGTAGTGACCGCACATGCCATGTACCCCACCGCCGGGCGGCGTAGACGCCGAGCAAATATAAATACCTTTGGCAGAAGTACGATACGGAGAAAACCGAAGTGCAGGCCGATTGAACAGCTGTGCGATATTCACTACCCCACCATTGATATCACCCCCGATGTAATTGGCATTATATCCTTCCATCCGGGCGGTATCGAAAATATGGGTGGCGCGTATGGTATCCCGGAACCCCGGCGCGAAACGTTCAACCTGGCTTGTGATCGCATCGGTCATATCTCTAGCCGATCCATTCGGCACATGGCAATACGCCCAACCGGTGTGTTGCCCGGCGGGTGCCCGCGACGCATCGAATACGCTCTGCTGTGCAAACAGCACGAAAGGTTTCTCGGGGTGCCCGCCTTTCCATACCTGACGCTCGCCTTGGGCGATTTCATCGAACGTACCGCCCAAGTGCACGGTCCCGGCTTTCCTTGCTGCCTCGGCTTGGAAAGGGACAGGCTCACGCAGTGCCCAATCTACTTTGAATACGCCCATGCCGTACCGGTGGCGTTTCAATTGCCAACGGTAAAGAGCGGATAACGCATCGCCACAGATTTGCAGAAGCTGCTTGGGTGAGGTGTCAAACAAGACGGCTTTCGCATCGGGTAAATCAGCCAAGGTTTTGACCTCCATATCGGTTTGGATCGTGCCCCCAAGTGATTGGAAGTAACCCGCCATAGCCTCGGCAATGGATTGCGAGCCACCCTTCGGTATGGGCCAACTGCCGCGGTGCCCGGCGATGGTGAGCACAAAGGCAATGGCGGATGAGGTGAAGGCATCCAGCGGAATCATACTATGGGCTACGATGCCCGCCCACAGGCCTTTCGCTTCGCGGGTACGGAAACGTGCGGCAATCTGCTTTCCAGATTGGAGCGCCTTTAAGCCAAATGCGGTTAAAGCGAGCGGGTTTTTCGGTATTTTCAGCATCGGCCCCAGGATGTGGGCGTCAATTTTGGGCCATTCTTCCACCAACGGCCCGAAGAGGTGCCGGTATGCGGCCGCATCAGCTCCCAAACCCGTTGCCGTTTCATCGAGGGATGGGTAAAGTGCCGCTGCCGTGCCGTCATCGAACGGATGGGCCGCAAGTACTTCAGGATAAATATATTCGAGGCCGAAGTTGTGCAAAGGCAACGAACGCAGGAAAGGCGACGCCCCCCCCATGGGGTGAACGGCTGAACACACGTCGTGGTGGAAACCGGGGAAGGTGAGTTCGGTGGTCCGCATCCCCCCACCGATGGTCGGTTTGGCTTCCAGCAACAATACCTGCACCCCTGCTTGCTGCAAGGTAATCGCAGCAGCAAGCCCATTGGGGCCGGAGCCGATGACGATGGCGTCGTATGATCGATGAAAACTCAAGCTGGCGTGATTACAGGGCTAAATTACGAAAAGTGTCGGCTATTTTCGGAAATCTGAATTCAAATTGTTCTTTTTCCAAAACACGAGAGACCACGCGGCGACCAGAGAGCACCAGTTCGCTTTCCGTACCGATCAAATAAGCACCTATCTTAGTGGACCACGCGGGATTGGGTAATCCGAAAGGCACACCCAATTCTTTACGGATAGCCCGCATGAAATCCCGGTTTTTCACCGGGAAAGGACTACATGCATGCAAGACGCCTTCCACTTCCTCCTGCTCAATCACCCATTCAACCAACCGTACGAAGTCTGTCTCATGGAGCCATGAGAGGTATTGCTCACCGGAACCGATTGGCCCGCCTAAACCAAATCTTGCGAGCCTCACGAACGGTTTCAGCACGCCGCCACCGTTTTGGAGGACTACACCTATCCGTAGCATAATCTTTCGGGTCAGCGGAGTATGAGCATCCCGAAAGGCGGCCTCCCATTGCTTGCAGACCTCGGGTGAGAATCCTTCGCCAAAATCCATGCTTTCTTCCGTTTTTATGGCTGGCCCAGCATTGCCAAAGATCGCTGCCGAACCAGCATTGATCCAAACCCTCGGCGGGGAGGTGGTTTGCTGGATTGCCTTCCCGATAACGGTTGTCGCATCTACCCGTGACTGGATGATTTCGCGCTTGTTGGCGCGGGTATACCTGCAATTGACCGACTTGCCCACCAGGTTTACCACAGCAGTAGCTCCCTCAAGCTCCGCGGCCCAGATTCCCAATGTTGCGGCGTCCCAGCGAACGTACCGCACATTGTGCTGATCTGGCAACGCATTACGGGTTAATACCACTACTTCAGTGTCCGTATTTAGGTACCGAGCCGTGATAATCGAACCCAATGCTCCCGTGCCGCCAGCAACGATGAGCTTTTTTCGATAATGCGCGTCCTTTATATTGATTGCCATTTACAATTTTTTATCTAATGCCTGTTCGAGTGTGGTGAGGTGCGGCGTTTTTTCCAATACCACATAAATAACGTCGTTGAACTCATTAGTGCCATTGAGTATAAAAGTGGTACTGTTTGGTCTTTCGTAATGGAGTACCTGTTTGAACTCGTTATCCCGCCGGTTTTTGTGTTCCAAATATAGGATTTGATTAACAGTATCTGCGCGATAAAAATACCAATGTCGCTCACTGATGCCCGAAAACTCCCAATTGATACGTTTATCCCGGCTTTCGTCATCGTATTTCCGGGGCTGACCTTTTCGTCCAATAGCCCCTTCGTAACGCCTTTCATTGCCTAAGATGTGAAAATACCATTGATTGTCGTAAGCCTCACCCCAACGCGGGTAGTTAGGCCCGAACATCGCGATATGCTGCGGCCGGTTTGCAAGTAAGATGCTGATGGAAGAGAACCGTTCGAAGGTAACATCGTGCCATCGGATGGAATCCAAAGGAGAATAGGGAAGTGTCTCTCCGTTCAGCCTAAATTCCTTTACCGAATAGTGGCCTTCAGCGCCCGGCAGCCCCGGAGTTTTCGGTAGCTTGTACTTATCATTGCTAATCCAACCGATGAGGTGGTAAATACCGAACAAAAACACAAAAATCCCATTGCCCGTGTATTTAACAGCACGTTTGAGGGACAACTTCCACTTCTTGTCGAAAACCGGGTAGTACCTCACCAACTGCTCGTCTTTGTTGTTGACCAACAGGTTCCAAATCCTGGGAAAATCGTACCACAAGATAAACGCGGATAGCATGGTAAAGCCGAGTGACGGAATATGCTCGCAAACGTCATATGCTAAGTTGGCTACATACACATTGCCCACCACCGCAATCACACCCGCGGCACCCAGCACAGCCGTCCGGCGGAATAGCAATAAAGCAGCAGGAATAAACTCGGCAAAGCCCAGAATAATTACATATGGGGTGGAAAGCCCCGTAACCTGCCAATACAGACGCTTGGCGAAATAATGGATGTACTCCGTATATAGGCCGCCAACACTGGGAGGCGGCATCTGTAAAGGGAACACTTTGGCGTAGCCCCAGGCAATCACCCCGTACGCCACACGGTATCGTGCCAATACGAGCGCCCAATAGTAAAGCGTATTGTAGTTGGCGCGTTTCCGGTCGAAGAATCCCCAGATAACCGAACCTACAATACCCAAAAATATCGTGAAAACGACATTCACATAGCTACGGACACCGAAAAAACCATCTTCGGAAAGGTGTTCAAAGAAGTCCGGCAGATAAGTGCTTACCGTGGCGCGGAAGTCCTGGTAGCTCAAATGGGCGTAGTCTAACGCAAAAAGGCGAAGGTACCAGCCGTAATCCAGCGGTATTGCCCATAAGACCACGAAAATAAAGGCTGCGCGAAAGGCGAACTTCTGCCCGTTGGTCCAGACTGAAGGGGCCTGCGCAGGAGTGGCTGTTTTTAAGAATCGTACTAGTGCCATACCTTGTCAACGTTTAGATGGTAATCTATTCTATAACTTTAGCCGCCTTCTCCTGCCTTCGATCAACATGTATTTCCTATTGATTTTATCCAACGTAGCGTGAATGGTATTACCCTGCGCATCCACACCGGAAAGGATAATCGTATCGTCCACATGGTTAAAATTCAGGGTGTATTTTTCCGCTTCATGATATTTGTTTTTATTTCGCAGTTGCAGAGTTCGCGCAATGGAATCCACCGTATAGGAAAAATAGTGCCTGTCTCCAACCCCAGCGGATTCATAGCGACGATTGTCCTTTTCAGCAGCCAATTCACGGTACAGGGCATGGTCTACCTGCACCGGGCGAGCTATTTTTATGCTGATAGTGGCCCATTTTTCGAAGACGACGTTTTGCCAGCGGTATGGATCGTCCTGCGAGTACGGGATGGTATCCCTGTTGTAAACGAATTCACGTACGTTGTAATAGCCGTAGGCACCCTCCAACCCTTCTTCTTTAGGAATCAAATAGGGATCATTGGCGTAGTCGCTGTACGATTCCACAAACAATAACAGCAGTAGAACAGCAAAAGCGGATTTTAACACCCTCCGAGTTTTCCGCAGCTTTTCATTGGAAAAATCGGGTTTAAAGCGTGAAGCCACCGCCTTGCGCTGTAAAAACAGCAGCCGATAAAGACGGGGGGCATCATATGCGAACAGAAAACCAGCATACAATAATATCCAGGTCAGTAGGATATGGTCTCCGATCTGGTACGCGATATTTGCCATGAATACATTGCCTGCAAAACCCAGCACAATCCCCGTAGCGAAGGTGACGGTTTTGCGGTGTAACAAAAGCAGTCCCGTGATTACTTCAACGGAGCCCAGAAACACTTCATACCCCGGAACAATCCCGATGGTGTGATAGTAGATTTTCCAAGGCAGGAAATCACCGTAATTCGTATGTAGGTTGCTTAATGACGGATAGGGTATTTGCAGCACAAAGATCTTTAAAAGTCCGAAACCGATCAAGCTAACCGCTAGCTTGTACCTCACCGCCACACGAACCCAGTAATGCAGTTTATCATAATCATCCGTCGATTTAGGCGTTACAGCTTTGTTCCATACGACCACGCCGACAGCCGAAGCCAATAGGATTAATGCGAAGTCTAAATAGCTGTATAATCCCAGCTCCGTACCGTCAGTGAAAATCCGGGGATAGTAACTCACTAATAAGGCCCAATCGAAGCTGTTTTTCTCACCGGAAAATAACAGGCTATAAAGCGTCTTATCAAACAAGGGAATGATTGAAAAGGCAAAAAGCAAGGTAAAAAACTTTAAGGTGCTTTTTTGTTTTTCGTTCCAAACGGTATGTTGCTCTGCACTCATGATTATATCATCTTTGTATTTGAATTAAATTGTTTTGGGCTTCCTCCCTACTGAGGTCGTACGGAAAGCCGTTGCGGACTTCCTTCATATAAGGGGTATACTTCCTCTTTTTTGTCCAGTACGACATAAATCGAATCCTGGTACTCATTGGTTCCCCATAGGATAATTTGCTCATCGGTTGGGCGCTTATAATGGAGCCGTAGCGTCTTATCCCGATATAACTTATTTTTGTTCTGCAGAAACAATACGTTGTTGATGGTATCGGCCTCATAGTAATAATGCCGTCTGCCACCGCCTGTCCCTGCCGACTCGTAGGTACGGTCGATATCCGCGAACTGCTTTCCCCTGCCCGCTTCTCCATGGATATTGAATGTGTTGAACACTGTAAACGATAGGGTTGACCATTTTTCAAATGTCACGCGCTGCCATCGCAGGGAATCCAAGGGGGAATAAGGGATGGTTTGGCCATTAACTTTGAACTCGGTGACATCATACACCCCCCTTGACCCGGGCAATCCGGGGTTAGCGGGTACTTTATAAGAGTCATAAGTGTAGTTATGCCAGTGCAAATAGGCACTTAACACGAAGAAAAACAGGAACACGAACGTTTTGAACGCGAACCGGAAACGCCGCTGCCATTTCTCCCTGAATGGATAAACGTATACCGAGGGAACCGTATCCTGCTCCTGTATGATAAGCCGCCAAATGCCAGGTAGATACGCCGCTAATACGAATAGCCCTCCCAACATATAAAAGGAAGCGGCTAGGTGGATACCACCATCATATGCGTGGTTGGCGAAAGCTATATTGCCAATCATTGCCACAGCCAGCGCAGCTCCCAAGGCTCTTGTTGGCCTAAAAAACAGGAATAACATGATTAACAACTCTGCCCACCCAGCGAAACGCTGGTAATCGGGCACGAAACTGAACTGTATCCAATACAGTTTTTGGGCGACGAAATCACCGAGTGGTGTATTCAGTTGTGTAAGCGCCAGCTCCGGCATTTGAGAAGGAAACACTTTGGAAAATGTGAGCCCCTGTAGCCTGATCAGCAGCGAATAACTTACCGCGGTTATCAAGAAATAATACAACACGCGGTAATTCCTTGGCCGCCGGTCCAAAACGGTCCACAGGGAGCCAAGTATCAATGCTATTCCAAAAGCAAGGGCCCAGTTGATATAACTTAAGAGGCCAAAACTCCCTTCTTCAGATCTGATCTTCAGAAAATCCGTCGGGGACTCACCGATCGATCCCACATCGCGCGCACCGGGGCGGTCGGGGTTGACTATCTTAATCGGGCTGAACGATGAGCCGCTCAAACTGCCGATATCGCGGATATGCAGGTTATTCCAGTCCGTCGTAAACCACTGTGTATAGTAGCTGGTATCCAGCGGTACCACCAACACGAAAAAGAAGATAAAGAACACCCTGAACCAAAACTTTTCATGAGCAAGCCAGTATCTTGGCGGCTCCGTATGGAGCTCGGCGGATTGGGTTCCTATTGTGCTATTTGGAGTTGACATAGTACAATCTATTTAACTCACCGTGTTACACGGTTGATTAATTATATCCCGGATTTGGGTCAAGAAACGGATCCAGTTGTCGCTGCGTCACCGGAATCGGAAACAGAAGCTCATAGGGCTCTACACTGGCGTTCGGATTCAGTGCCTCGAGCACTTCCTTGGCTCGTTTTGTCCGTGCAAGATCAAACCATCTATGGGCCTCGAATGCGAATTCGAAACGGCGTTCGTTTTCAATGGCCAACAGCAATTCGTCTTGAGTAGCCGCCGCGGACGGCGGAAGGTCCGCCCGGTACCGTACTTGGTTCAAATCTTCCAATGCACTGCTCTCGCCGACCAATTCACCCAAATGAACCCTCGCTTCGGCCCGTATTAAGTACATCTCCGCGATACGCAGTATGTACGCGGGGTCGGTAGCCGGCAGGCGGTAGTAAAGGTTCCCGAACCAGATGGTCACTCCTCCCTGCGTGACGCTCCCGATCAACGCACGCCGCCCCCCTGCAATGTTGGGGTCCAAAAGCAATTGGACAAACTGGTCGGTTGGCGCATATCGATACGTACCGCCATTGGTGGGGTGTTGCATCTGAGCACGGATGGCGCTCGGATTGATCGAGCTAAACTGGAGTTCGAAAATGGATTCTTCCGAACCCGTTACGTCATTGGCAAACCAAGCACTGTATGGCTTGACCAATTGATAGTCGCTTGTTAGCGCAATCAGCTTACCCGCATACTCCTCGGCAAGCGCCCATTCTTCGCGGTAGAGATGCAGCCGTGCCCTCAGCGCCCAAACGGTCCGTTTGGTTGCCCTTATCCTATTCAATCCATCTGGCAGTAATGTCTCGGCATCTTCCAAGTCATTCAACACCTGCTGATAGGTATCTGCCAATGAACTTCGTTTAATCTCCGGTCTATCGGTTAGCGAAATCGTGGGCTCCAAAATCAGCTGTACACCTCCCCAAGCACGCGCCAGGTCAAAGTAGGCCAATGCCCGGATGAACTTTGCCTCTCCAACGTATTGGTCTTTCAATGCTGGTGTCAACGCCGGGTCCTGTACTTGGGGTACCTTGGCAATGACATGGTTTGCCCGGTTTATGGTCTCATAAATTGCGGACCAGGCCGAATTGAAGAGCACTTCATCTGTACGGAAATTGATGTTTACCAGATTGGCCCCTCCACCGGTTGTGAGGTTTTTGATGTCTCCGCTTGGGAAGTATCCCAAAGTCACGTAGGTTTCCCCGTAATAATTAGAAGCCCCCAACTGCCGATATACTCCGCGAAGTGCCGTTTCGGCAGATACCTTATCATAAATCGTCCGTTCGTCCGACACGTCGTTGACCGGTTCAGTCGTTAGGAATTTTTCGCAACCGGACAGTAGAGCGATCAAAACAATTCCCAGTGCGTTTATCGTATTTTTTGAATATTTCATGTTGTATATGCGTTAAAGCGATGCATTTATTCCAAATTGGATGGTCCTCGGCTGTGGTGGGGTACCGTAGTCGTACCCCTGGATATTATTCTGCCCGATATTTGTTTCGGGGTCAGCCCCCGTATACTTTGTGAACAACAGCAGGTTGCTTCCGGCAAAGTACAGCCTCAATTTATCGAACCCTATTCTCCTAGCCAGCTGATTGGGTAACGTGTATCCGACGGTCAATGAGCGCAATCTGACAAATGAGGCATCTTCGAAGAACCTGCTATTTTCCTGACGCGCGTAGTTTGCCGCCGTAAGCCGCGGCACATCGGTTTTCTGACCCGGTGTGGTCCACCGGTCCAGCTGGCTGGCCAGCAACACGCGATTGGCATCCAGCGTTCCACCTGTTTCTCCAAGCATCCGGTTATGGTTCCATATGCCATTTCCGAAAGAATAGGTAAAGAATATGCCCAGGTCAAAGTCCCGGAATCGGAATGTGTTGTCGAACCCACCAAAATATTTGGGCCAGATGCTCCCGATAATCTGCCGGTCTCCTGCATTGATTACACCGTTATCATCCACATCTTCAAATACAGCATCTCCCGTTTCCGGATCCACATAAAGTTGTTTGTATAGCCAGTATGCGTACAGCGAACTGCCCTGTTGCAAGCGGATGAGGTCACGCCCGGCAAAAGGGATGTCGGCAGGTATGTTTTCAATCGTATTCCGATTCTGCGATATATTGAAGTCCGTTGTCCACGAAAACCTGCCCTTTGAGACATTCACCGAATTGACCGCGAGCTCAAAGCCCTTGTTGCTTAACTCGCCGTAGTTGGTCAGGTATGAACTAAAGCCTGTGGAAGCCGGGGTGGCTATTTCCAGCAGCACATCAGTGGTATATTTGTTATAGGCGTTGAACTCGATATTGATACGGTTATTCAATAAGCCAAGATCAACGCCGGTGCTGAGCTGGGATGTTTTTTCCCAACGCAGATCGGGATTGGCAATCTGTAAAGGGGCGGTACCTGGGCCCTCGGCGCTTCCATCTTGGTCCGCATATCCGAAGCCACCAGTCCACAGCCCATGGGAAGCGAAATCGTCAATTCCACCTTGATTACCAGTGATACCATAACTAATCCGCAATTTAAGGTTGCTGATCACGTTATTATGCTGTAGGAACGGCTCCTCATGTATCCGCCAAGCCCCACCAACCGCCGGAAAATATCCCCACTTATTATTAGCACCGAATTTCGACGATCCGTCGGCCCTTACAATGAACTCCAAGTAATATTTACTTGCGTAATTATAGTCTATCCTCGAAAAGAAAGACGCGAGTGTGCTTTCCGAGTTGAGTTGCGATGCCGTCTGACTCGCCGCAGAAGAAATCTGCGTATAGGAATCGTTCGGAAAGTTCGTGCCCGTAGCAGAGACGTTCTTTAACTTGCTAGCCTGCAATGTGTTGCCCACCAATACCCCAAAGTTGTGATCATTGGAAGCAGTATTGAATGCCAGTGTCTGTTCGTTGATGTAGATTTCGGATTGGGTGATACTTTGTGTACCTCTGCCGCCCGAAGCCCCCAAAATCGCCCGTGTATCCCAATATTCGTTTTCCTCATAATTATTATAATCCAACCCCAAGCTGGAACGGAACTTCAACCCCGGTAAAATCTCATAGTCAACCGACACATTACCAATATAGTGGTAACTGTTCGACCAAAGGTTTACCCTGCTGGTCAACACGTCGATGTTATCGAAGTTCACCCACTTCAGGGGCGTGCCATCTTCCGCGAAGATGGGGAGGTAGGTGGGGATATTGAGCGACGCCTGCAATAACGTACCGTTCCCGCCATTAGCCGGCCTTGCCTGATCCCGGTAACTTTTAGTAAATGTATTATTCGCCGACACCGTGATCCGTTCGCCCACCTTCTGATCGATGTTAGCCTTAAGGCTGCCCCGTTGGAAACCCATCGGCTTCCATATGCTCTCTTGGCCAGTATATCCGCCGCCTACGTAATACTTCGTAGATTCCGACCCTCCCTGCAAGGTTACGTCATAATTCCTTAAGTGGGCTGTCCGGTTCAAAATAGCCATCCGGTCATAGGTAGGCTGTTCCTCGGGCAAACCTCTTCCCCGCACGCCGTTGATTACTTCATCTTCCGGCCTAAACGGTTGCGTAGTGCCTGAATTTCGGTTATATTCATTCACTAACAATGCATGTTCAGGGCCGGTTGTCGTCTTCCATACCCGGTCAGCTGGAGCCCATCCAAAACCTTCTGAAGCATTGAATTCAATTTTTGCCGACTGCCCGTAATTGCCGCGCTTTGTTGTAATGATGATAACCCCATTCGCGCCCCTCGAACCGTAGATGGCAATTGCGCTGGCGTCCTTGAGTACTTCTATCGATGCGATGTCGTTGGGATTGATATCCGTCAGGGGTGATGTTGCACGCTCCTGGAATATATGCTGGAGACTAACATTATTTATCACAACCCCATCGACGACATATAGTGGATCATTACTGGCATTGATCGACGTGGCTCCCCGTACACGGATAAATATATCCGAACCGGGCACACCGGTATTGCTATTGATCTGGACACCCGCCGCCTTCCCCTGCAACTGGGCATCGAAACTGGCCTCGGGTATCGTCCTCACCTCCGCTGGATTGACCTTAGACACAGAACCTGTAAGGTCACTCCGTTTCTGCGTGCCATACCCCACAACCACCACTTCGTCCAAACCCGTGGCATCGCGCTCCAATTCAATCGTAATCGGGCTGCCATCGGCAACGACATTTTTGGTTTTATAGCCCACATACGATACAATGATCGTATAGGGGAACTTCTGGCCCGTAACGAATTGAAACCGGCCGCGGTTGTCTGTCTTTGTGCTGTGCGTTACCCCTTCCAACTGCAAGGAAGCCCCAGCGAGCGGCTCACTGGTTACTGCATCTATCACCAAGCCGTCGAGCGTAGAGTTTATCAAGGGAGTTGTTTGTTGCGCATAAACAGCCCCCTGCGCCAGTATTAAAAATAGTAAGCAAATCTTATATTGAATTTTAATCATCTTTAATTTTTTTTAGCCTAATCGGCTCGATTTACAATCTAAACCATTACGTAACAATATTTTACTAGGCAATATTCGACCATGCGACACAAACTGCCGCCTACTCACTGGTCGCCCAATAGGGCAACCTAGCCAACCAATAAATCAGTAAATGTGGAAGGATTAAGTCAAATCAACCGCACATGCACATGTGACTGTCGACGTAGAAGAAGGTAAACATAGGGGAACTCGAATTTGCAACAGTGACTCGGTGATACATAACGTTGAACTTTAAAATACTACTTCTTTTATGGGTACAATTGATTTTCAATTGCGACCCCACAAAAGTATACTAATTTAGTAGACTTTAAAACCCATAAATTATGCGTGTTTTAGGTACAAATATTACCTAACCTACTGCCGTCGCAGCCGTTCCTTCAAATAAAGGTCGGTTTCTCCGTTGATGCGGTTGTAGGTTCCCTGTTCCTGCTCGGCCAGTCGATCGGTAAAAAGGACACCGTGGAGGTGGTCCGTTTCGTGTTGGAAAATCACAGCTGTGAAGCCTTCTATCATTTCCTCGTGTTGAGCACCATCGCTATCCTGATAGGTGAGGCGTATGGTATAATTGCGCAACACCTGCCCCATGGTGTCGGGGATGGAAAGGCAACCTTCTAATCCCTTGCGTAACAACTTGGAACGCCAGGTGATCTTTGGGTTGAGATATAGTTCCATCGGCTCGCCCGGCTTGTCGAAGCGCTGTACCCAAATGACGTTGCGATTGATGCCCACCTGGGGAGCCGCGATGCCCACCCCTGGGTGCAGCGAATCCATTACGGACAAGTACATGCGCTTTGCCAATAGTGGAAGCAACGGCTCGTCGGGGTTTATATCCACCGATGGCTTTCTCAGTACCGCTTCTTCCACAGCTACTGTATCTTGGATAACACGCATCAGCTGCGTCGTATCGCCCGATAGGACAAGCTCGTGTTCCGCCGTGCTAAGCGGTTTTGGCACGGCCAGTGGTTGCGGGCGCTCCCGGATAGGGCCGGTGTAGCTCTTTTCGCCTGCCTTTATGGGGACGGGGAGAAAATTCTCGACCGGTGGCAGGGGGCACCGGTAACCACTGCTGTATGCGCAATAGGGATTGTATGCCGTATTGAAATCAATGGTGATGCTACCGTTTTGGATATCATCGATAGACAGGTCGATATAGCGACCGGCACCATATGTCTCATCGCCGTTGGTCTCATCGGTAAACGGCAGGAACAGGTGGTTGCGATAGCGTGGGTCGGTGAAGAGGTCCTGGCTGCGGAATAAGGTCAACTCCCCGTCTTGGCCTTGCAATTGAAACCTCACCTTGGCATACCGGATATAGGTTTTGCTGGTGCCATCAGAGGTGGGCATACGGAAAGGCAGCTCTCCACGCAATAATTCGACACGACCGGGAACCACATAAATACTGTCTGGGTCGTAATGGTGTATATGCCGTATATCATCTGCAGTCAACGGGGCACTGGGGTCTTTTGCAAGCCGTTCCAGTTTCAACTGCCGGAGCGTACGTATGCTATCTAGGCTATACTGCCCATTTACCAACTGCACTACGCACGACAACGCCATGGTGGCTATAATCAGTTTGGAGATAAATGAATTGAACATCGCACAAATATACTTGGTTTAACATGCACAATAAAACAGTATTTCTACAGCGTCTACCCCGCTTTGTCTAAGGCATACTCCATGCTTATTGAATATTCACATTGTATTAACAAAGATATTATAGAGGTTTCACATAGGGTTAACATAGGTAAAACCTCTATGAATCCTAAGTAATTATATTACTTATTCTATTTTTATTCTATATTTGTCTTAACTAAGTATTGAATCAGTATCGGATTATAAGCATAACGATTATGGCTATCAATCACGGAGGAATTAACGGCTCATTCAGCGGGAAAGTGGGATCAATCGTGGGGTACAACCTCAACGGCCAGCAGGTGATGCGTTCTGTCGGGAGGCGAACCAGGCCCTTTACCGTGTTGGAGCTTTTGAACCAAGCGAAAATGAAGGCGGTTTCTGAATTTCTGGCACCGATTAAACCTTTCGTAAAATTCGGATACCAGCGGGAGGCTCCTCCCGGAAGTCGGGTGGGCGCATTTCAATTGGCTCAATCGTATGTCAGGAAAAATGCAATTGATTTTGACGAGGAGGATAAGCCGTTTGTCAATCCGGCGAAGGTGCTTATTTCGCGGGGTACCCTGAAGCCCCCACTGAATTGCACGGCGGCATATGAAGATGACCGGCTGACCATCCATTGGGAGCAGTCTGGCGGCGGAGGCGACGACCGGCTCCTGTTGCTATTATATGATGGCGGGCATTTTCGCCATTTTCGTGAAAGCGGCGCTGAACGGCGGGAAGGATCGGAAATTTTAGTGATCAAGCATTTACGTTTTATCGAAAAACCTGTGCATGTGTATGCAGCATTCAGGGATACCTTTTTCGACACCATATCCGATAGCGTGTACTGCGGTGCCCTCATGCCCGGCGAAGCAGGAGGTCGCTAAAACAAAGTCTGTTGTTTGTAGGGGCTTTCATGGTCGAGCAGCCACTTCTTCCGCCAAAGGCCGCCTGCATACCCGGTGAGCGACCCATCGCTGCCGATAACCCGGTGGCATGGCACAACAATCCAAAAAGGGTTCTGTCCATTGGCCGCAGCCACGGCGCGGATGGCTTTTACATCGCCAAGCCGCCTAGAGAGCTCCAGGTAGGATATCGTTTTTCCGTAGGATATCTTAAGGAGTTCCTGCCACACGCTTTTCTGGAAGTCCGTACCTTTCGGGTTCAGCCGCAGTTGGAAGGTTTGCCGTGTCCCGGCAAAGTATTCTCCGAGCTGTTTAACGGCATGGGTTAGGTTATCGGGGATATGCTGGGATGGTTTGACTGTATCTTCTTTGAGGACAGAGACAGCTACAATACCATCACTGTCGCCCTTGATGACGGTAATGCCGAGGGGGGTCTGTATATAAACTTCTTCCATACGCCACGCCTGCTCCTTACAGCAGTCTTCACTGCATATCGAATAAATGCTTCTCAGCGTGGTAAGACGACCGCACCAGCGGGCCACTCTCCACGTATTTGAAGCCCATGCGTAACCCCACTTCCTGGTAATATTTGAATTGCTCGGGCGTAATCCATTCCACCACGGGGTGGTGCGCTTTGGTGGGTTGCAGGTATTGGCCAAGCGTGAGGATATGCACGCCCGCTTCATATAGATCGGTCATCGCTTCAATGACATCCGCCTCGGTTTCGCCAAAGCCAAGCATGATGCCCGATTTGGTACGCAGGCCGACTGCGGAAATTCGGCGCAGGCATTCGAGGCTCCGGTCGTACTTGGCCTGGATACGCACTTCACGCGTGAGTCGGCGAACGGTCTCGAGATTGTGTGAAACAACTTCCGGGCGTACGGCCAATACACGTTCGAGGTTTTCCCACTGCCCCTTGAAATCGGGGATCAATGTTTCCAGTGTCGTACCGGGACTTTCACGGCGGATCGCGTTCACTGTCTCTGCCCACACGGTCGAGCCGCCATCCTTGAGGTCATCGCGATCTACCGACGTAATGACGCAATGCTTCACCTCCATGAGTTTCACCGACCGGGCCACCCGGTTTGGTTCATCCCAGTCGACCGCCAACGGTCGGCCGGTAGCTACGGCGCAAAAGGAGCAGGAGCGTGTGCAGATATTCCCGAGTATCATGAACGTTGCCGTTCCGGCCCCCCAGCACTCACCCATATTGGGGCAATTGCCGCTCTCGCAGATGGTATGCAGCTTATGCTCGTCTACCAAACTACGCACATGGCGGTATTCTTTACCTACCGGTAGTTTCACGCGCAACCAATCGGGCTTGCGCTGCAATTGATTTGCTGGGATCACGGGAAGTTCAATCATAGGTACAAAGTTAGGGATTAATATCGGAATTCCCGATACAGGCTGGTGGTCAGCCGATAATCTGACGTTTGCCAAACAGTTGGCCTAGCGGTTGCGGATTTCAGCGAATAAGGCCTTGAAACACGCAACCTCACCCTGTTCGTTCGGTGGCTCCGCACCGTAGAACTCGTCCAGGAATGCGCCGGCATCGCACCATACCGTTTGCATCAAAATGAATTGGTTTTTTGGGTGAGTACATCCTGTTGCTCCTTAGCCTCCAGCGCCGTATAAGCCGTTGGCGACTTGCCAAAATAACTCTTGAATGACTTGCCGAAATATTTCGGGTCGCTGAATCCGACCTGGTATGCCACCTCGCTTACGGATAGCTGGCCCTGGGCAAGGAGTTGGGCGGCTTTCTTAAGCCGGAGCACATTGATGAGTTCGATGACACTGAGATCGGTCATTTGCTTCAACTTACGATAAAGCACTGGACGGCTCATGCCCAATTCGCTGGCCAAAGCATTGACATTGAACTGTGTTTCCACCAGATTATCTTCAATCAGTTTGATGACTTTCCCAAGAAATTGCTGTTCGGCGTCCGATTCGCTTACCTCTTGCTGCGGAGTGAGTACATAGTCCCGGATAAATTTCTTTCGGAAGCGTTCACGAGCAGCCAAGCTGTTGCGGATTTTTAGCGAAAGTACATCGAGATGGAAAGGTTTCGTGATGTAATCATCGCTGCCGAGTTGGAGCCCTTCAATCACATTTTCCATGGACGTACGTGCGGTCAGCAACAGCACCGGAATGTGATTGGTATCCACGTGTTGCTTGATGTTTTTCAGCAGTGAGATGCCGTCAGCCATCGGCATCATGATATCGGTAATTACCAGATCCGGCAGCTTAGATTGGACCAATGCCCAACCATCTAGGCCATTGGACGCTTGCAATACCGTGTAATGCGCACGAAGATGGTTAGCGATGAATGTGCGAATGTCAGTGTTGTCCTCTACAACCAGAACAACAGGGCGTAGTATGTCGGCGCCATGATTTTTCACCGTTTCATCATCTGCGATCAAATTACCTGCCAGATCAGGTATAGCGGTTGCCATAGTTAACGTCTCCCCTGTATGGTAGCCCATTATGTCCTTTGCCTTATAATGTGTATTACCCAGCGGAAGTTCCACGGTAAAACGGGTGTAGGTGGGTCTGTCTTTGCCGTCGTAGCTCGTCACGCTAATTTTGCCGCCATGCATTTCCGTCAAGTTCTTCGCTAGGGCAAGACCAATGCCGGAGCCCAAATTGCTACGGTGCTGCTCACTGTTGTGATGAAACTGATAATAAAATTCGAAGATGGATGTGAGCTTGTCCCCGGGTATTCCTTTTCCATTATCCCAGATGGTCACCATTGCCGACCCTTCGGGGCAATCTATCGAGGGTGCGATTTTTTCGACAGTTACCCGCACACTACCCCCTATGGGGGCAAACTTAAACGCATTCGATAGCAGGTTGTAGATTACTTTCTCGAATTGGTCTGCGTCAAACCAAGCTTCGATGGTGGTGGTAGGTTTACTGTATTCCAGATGGATGCGCTGTTCCTCAGCGTAATGGTGAAATTCATTAACGATTCGGTCGATGAAAGCGATAAAGTCGTGGGGCGATACGGCCAGTTGGAAATTACCGTTTTCCTGCTTCCTGAAATCGAGCAATTGGTTGACAAGGTTGAGCAGCCGCAGGGAGTTATTCTTTACCGTCACCATCATGGTCCGTGCATGTGCATCGAAATTCATATTGGTCAACAGGTGTTGCACGGGCGCAAGGATAAGTGTGAGGGGTGTACGGAATTCGTGGGATATACTGGTGAAAAAATTGAGTTTGATCTCATTGATTTCACGCTGCCGCTCATTTTCGAGGTGTTCCAATTCCAACTGGTGCTCGAGTCGGCTCCTTATTTTGGTATACCGAATGACAACATAAAGACCACTCGCCACCAATAGCGCATAGGAGAGGTAAGCCCACCACGTCTGCCATAGGGGTGGCAAGATTTTGATGGTCAGCTTGGCCGGTACCTCATTCCAAATGCCGTCGTTGCTGGAGCCCCTAGCCAATAAGGTATAAGTGCCCGCGTGCAGATTGGTGTAGGTGGCCGAAGGCACGTTCACATAATTCCATTGATCTTCCAAGCCATCTAGGCGATAGGCATATTTATTCTTTTCGGGAAGCACATAATTGATGGCAGAAAATTCAACCGTAAAAATCCGTTGCGCATGGCTAAGCACGATGGTATCCGTGACGAAGATCGGTTTGCTCAACACACCGTCTTTTGTGGGCGACACGGGCTTGTTGAACAGCCGGAAATCGGTAAAGAGAATCGGCGGCACAAAGCTACTGGAACTAAAATCGTTCGGGTTAAAAACGGTAAGACCATGGGAGCCACCGAATATCAATCGCCCAGTAGCTGTGCGGCAATAGGCGCCGATTGAAAACTCATTGCCGCCGATACCATCTTTGGTATTATACGACTTAATGGTTCCCGATTCGGGATTGAAGCGACAAATCCCTTTATTGGTGCTCAACCACAAATGGCCAGCATCTTCCAATATGCCGAAAATATTGTTACCGGGTAGACCATCTTGTTCAGTTACGCGGCTGAATGAACCCGTATCGTAATGATATCGATTCAATCCGTTTTTAAAGGTACCAAACCAAATACGCCCTTTGCTATCTTCAAATATACTGATGATGACGTTACCACTGATGCTTCGGGGGTCATCAAGTGAAAATCGAAAGACCTCAAACTGGTCTGTGCCGGGGCGTTTGAGATTCAGGCCATCTTCGGTGCCCACCCAAAGGTTATCGCGGCTATCAATGAACACGGTCCGCACCAGGTCTGAGCTGATGTGGTAACGCCCTGTCTTCCTGATCCTATAGCTTTCGAATCGCATCACATCGCCGGGTTTCTTTACGTTGAGACCACCGCCATAGGTGCCAAACCAGAGGTTGCCATGTGCATCTTCCTTGATGGAGTACACATTGTCATTTGATATTGAATGGGAGACCGATGGGTTGTGCCTAATGTGCTGGAACGTATGCGTGCCCTTTTTCAGGAAGTTCAACCCCCCGGTGTAGGTGCCCACCCACAGGTTCTCTTCCCTATCGAGGTAAAGTGATTTGACGTGGTTATGGCTTAAAGAACCGGTTACATCCGGGTTATGCTTAAAATGGCGGTACACATGGCCCGACTTGTCCATATAATTTAAGCCGCCCCCCTCGGTGCCCACCCATAGATTTTCCTGTCTATCTTCCAGAATGCTGCTCACCACGTTATAACTCAGACTACTTATATAAGGGCTATGTGAATAATTCTGGAAGGTCGGGATATGGCGGTCAAAAACACAAACGCCGCCATAGTACGTGCCTATCCACACAGATCCGCGTTTATCTTGAAAAATAGGCCGGATAGAATTGTTGCTAAGTGAGAATTGGTCATAGTCATTGGTCCTAAACGTCTGAAAGCCCTGTTCCGGCGTATAATAGTTGAGGCCATTGATAGTCCCAATCCAAAAGCCGCCGAAGCGGTCTTCGATGATTGAACGGACGTCATTGTTGGCCAATGACCTGCCATTGGCTTCGGGTTGATGGGTGAGGTAATCAAATGTACCTGTATTCGCGTTGTATATATTGACCCCCCCATCTTTGGTGCCGAACCAAAAGATGCCATCGGCCATTTCGCGTATCACACGTACCTCATCGCTGTTTAATTGGCCTTCGCGGCGTCGGAAATGGTGGTTAATGTGTAGCGGCGTGCCGGGTTGATAGGGGTCAAAAACGAGTACGCCTTTTTCAGTGCCCAGCCAAACCCGGCCAAGGAAATCTTCATAGAACGACAATACATTACTGCATTCTAACGGTATACCCTGGCCATTGTACATGGTGGCGTCAAATACCAGTATGAGCTGATTAGGGTTTATCCGATCATCAAGGCAGTATAGCCCCTGTGTTGTCGCAAACCAAACCCGCCCGTTACGGTCCTCTTTGATAGCCGAAATATTCGGTTCTGAAGGGGAATTACCCGATTGGTTATTGACAAGGGGGAACCGCTCAAACCGGTCGAGGTGGCGATTATAAAGATTAATACCAGCGCTGGTGCCCACCCACAATCGCTTTTTACTGTCTTCCGAAATGGACAGAATGTAATTATTGGTAAGCGAAGTGCTATCCGAAGGGATATTCCGGTACGTCGTAAACGTCCGCGCATCATACCGGTTTAATCCATCCCGGGTGCCTACCCACATGAAACCTAGGTAGTCCTGACAAAGCGAGAATACGCTGCTTTGCGATAACCCTTCATGTAACCCGATTCGGGTGAATTTAACCGAGTAATCCATCGGCTGCCCAAGCCCGGCGACATGGAGCAGCAACAGGATTGCTAGCATATAGAAACGTGCGCCGGCGAGCGCATGAACATTCGCTTGACAAGTGACCATTGTTATCGCAATATCGAAAATTAATCGAAAAAGTACAATGCAATGTTTAAAAGCGCAGTTATTGCTTTCTCTTTCTTCATATTTTTGCTTAAAGGATATTAGCCTAGTGTTCCCAATCATCGGTTCGAAAAGGGGAGGCCGGCAGATCCGCCCCATTGTATAAATTTGGGCGTGGAAAATTTTTCCACGCGAAACGTACCGCAATGGGTTGATCCACCTCGTTACTGGATACCGTAATAATATCCCGTTCGATGGTGGCGTTTGCTTTTACAAATATGCGGTCCGCACCGCAAATCTCAAATTCTGTCAACGCCCCACCTTTCGAATACAAACCTTTCGCGTATTTGAAAGAAAGCTCAATTTTTTCATCCACTATCCTCATGGTATCGTAAATCGGGCCGGATGGACACACCCCGTCGATTTTATAGACGTTCGCTAAAGCAAGTCTAGCCAACCTGTCGCCGGGCTTTTTTTTATCCCTTGGATGAATATCGAGCGAATCGGCTGCATCTGTAATGACCGCCATACCCGTATGCGAAACTCGCTTCAAGGTAAGTAGCTGTGCTTCTCGAATTAGTGGCCCTTTTTCAGCATGCGGTGCTATTTGTACATAATAAAACGGTAACATTGCATTCCATTCGTTTCGCCAGTTTTCAATTAGGGCAGGAAACAGTTGTCGATATTCCTTAGGTCTGTCCGAATTGGATTCACCCTGATACCATGCGATACCTTTGATCGTAAAAGGGACAAGAGGAGCTATCATCCCGTTATAAAGAACGGTTGGATACTTAACCGATGGATTGCGGCCCATACGGTTGCGTTCCCACCGGGAGAGGTCGGATAGGTGCTCTCGAAAGTTGGAATACATGGTCGTATCGTTATAAAAAACATTCTTTCCCATCCAACATTCAATTGCTGTTCCTCCATATGAAGCATGAATAATGCCTATTGGGCACGTCGTTTTTGCAGCTAATTCCTTAGCAAAATAATAGGCTACGGCCGAAAAATCACCAGCGAATTCCGGCTCACAATACGCCCATTTTCCTTCAACGTCCGTTTCAGGCGTGGCTGACGCACGCCGTTTGACTTGAAACATGCGAATATTGGGATGAGACGCTGCATCGATTTCTTTTTCGTAGTCGAATACACCGGTTTTCCACCTACCTAGGAAACCTAAAGGGAATTCCATGTTGGACTGCCCCGAGCACAACCAAACCTCGCCTATCAGCACCTGTTTCAGCACAGTCGAATCTTCCGCTCCACAGACCCTGATTTCATAGGGGCCGCCCGCAGATGGTGTCAAAATACGGGTAAACCATCGTCCAGTGGAGTCAGCCGTGGCTGTTTCACCATTCAAACCCCAATCTGTACGGAACGTTATTTCTTCAAACGGCGCAGCCCAGCCCCAAAAAGCGACGTGAGTTTTTTGCTGAAGGACCATGCCATCTGAAAACAATGCCGGCAGCCTAAGGTCTGCATACGCCTGTAGCGGAATAAACAAAGCCAGTATGTACACCAACCGTAATAAGATAACCATATGGCAATCAGATATCACTGTTTGCCGGAAGCAATAATAGCTGTTGGTCCGCAGCCATTTGCAATGTTATTTTGTTGTTCAAGATATTGACATCGACCATCCTTTTTTTCCCTTCAAAATCCACTTGGTATACAGTCGCTTTTTTAACTCCTTTCCATTCTGCCGGCAACTCCCATTTCTTGGAAGCATATCCTGCTGTACTGTATGCAATGATTGCTTTATCATTTACCCAGTGAGCAGGTACAAAAACATCGCCATTGACAACCATTGCCCGCCCATCTTGAGTGAGCAAATAATTCCCCTCTTTATCAAGGCGCGATTCCACACCTTCAGAAAAGGTGACAGCCTGGAAATCACTGTTTTTTTGATAGGCCAGTCGTTTTAGTCGATTAAGGAAATACCAAGGCAATGTTTTGGTGCAAAAGTTGGCTTTAATATTCCCCATATTTAAGTGGAAACTCGTGCCAAACAACTTTCCTAACTCGGTTTTATCCAATCCTCCGCAGTAATAGGAAGCGGGCCAGTCTAGATATTGCTGGGCGGTGATTCGAAAATGCCATGCAAAATGTTGATACCCTTGAAAGCCAAAGTCCCGAAATTCGTGAACAAATTCCGAGGTCACGTTGGCTCCTTTGGAGGCCACATATGCGAACATTTCTTTTTGGGCGTCTTCTTCCTGTTGGACGGTATAACCCAAATATGGGCTCATAGGCCCTCGCGGGTCTAGGGGATTATACGTATGAAACGCATCTACATGCACCACACCGGCATCTTTTAACGGAAGGAGTTCAAACAACCGGTCAACTCTTTTTTTGAAGTAGCCGGTTTCTAGTTCTCGTACATAACTGATGGGATATCCCCACCCTACAGCCTTACGGATATGACCACCTTCCAAACGGCCTATGATATCATTAGCCAAGTATTCATCCCACAACGGACTGTCTTCATACGCATCCGTAAAATTGATATGCAGGCTTACGGTTGTATTAAATTTCTTTGCTTCGGCCATTAACCACCTCAGGCTTTCCAACGCATCCTTATCTTGTGGACGTTTTAGTGCATCATTTCCCTCAAAGAAGGCGGGGTATTTGGAGTCATGCCCTCGATACTGCCACCCTACCAAAAAAATAATCTTGGGGATTCCCAACGTTAGCTTATCCAATTCTTTGATAAAATCAAAAGCTTCCTGCACCGTATACCTTATTTGGGAATCTCCATTATCTCTTCTCCTTGAATTGCCATCATAAGTGGCAAACGACATCCCCAGCGTCAGCGTTAATGTCTGGTGATAAGCATGGTTGGGCTTGATTACCTCACGGGGCTTTTGACCCGAAGGGTACAACGTCAGTTCCTCATGAAAAAACGGGTGGTGGGGTAAAAGAACTTCGTCAGTGATATGGATGATACCATTTTTTACGATTATGTCTTTGCCAGTTATACGTGCAATCCTATTGTTTTCATCCTTCAAAATGATTTCATCGTTTTGAGTTACTTCAGCGACAATCGGTTTTCCCGAAAGTGTTGTGAGTATGGCCCGACCGTTTCCAGATTTGACAAGGCTGCGAATATCGTGTTCCCCCAGGTTTCCTTTTATGATATTATAAGTCATGATGTCGTACAGCGCTGGTTGTTGTTCGGGCAGGAGCTCGTCAAACATGACTTCAACGGTTCCCGCGGGCATTTTATGAATAAAAGCTTCTCCCGTAGCGGCGAATACCGTAAATGGCCCGTGGTCTCTCAATAGCTGGTCCAGGCCGGCAGCTTTAATGACAGCTGAGAAAACGGTATGGTCCCGCGTTTTCAAAATGTTTCGCATAATGCTTTGCTGAGGATCCATCATGGCCCCACCGACGGTAACGCTGATCGATTCGTTGGTTTGCTGCCCCGAAACCGTAAGGTATATCGCAAGCATCGATATCAAAGAAAGCAATTTCATAATGTAAGGCGTTGTTTATATTTGAGTGGGTCGTCACCTTTTCTTACGAGTACTATTTGGTCTCCTTGGCCAGCCTCGACCGTTAAAACATCTCCTTCCAAAAATCCTTCGTGCGCACCATTTCGGTATACTGCGACGGCGCTCCCTTCCCACGGGTTGAGAAGGTCGGTCCCGCTGTCCCCTTGTATGGAAAGCTCGATAAAGTTAATCGTACCATTTTTGAAAGATGAACTCACTAAAATATTATTCCTGGCGAGAAGCTGAAAAGAAGCATCCCAATCTCGTGGCCATGCATGAAAAACCCGGATAATGGGCTCTCTACCCGGTTCCGATGGAGCATTGAAACAAAGGGCGGCATGCAAGGCTTCAGCGCCCCTGCCCAACCGTTGTATGTTAGTGGTAAAGAAGCCTTCGCTCAAATCCATGCGGTTGGGCATAACCTCATCTTTCGGATCTCTTCGCAATTGATTGGGTAACAAATATTTGACAGCATCTGGACGACCCAGTATCGCCCCTGATATTGCAAGTTTAGACAGTACATATGGATAGTGGTCTTTACTCAATCCATTTGGGAAATACGCATCAAATGTATTGTTTGCAATTCTCCAATTCTGCGGATTCGTGCCCGGATTAGCTAAATCAAAATACCAAACAGGCATGGTGTTCCGATCGGGCAAACGCTTCGCATTTCCCCTAACGGGGCTAGTAGAATGTAAAGCGCCCACCCAGACTTCCGGTTGTTTTGACTCGCCTTCGATACTTGCATTGGTGGCCAACGGGGCTAAATTCGACAGAAATTCTTGCCAGACCGGTCTCATGTCTTCATCTACGCCTAGCCTTTCGGAGGCCTTAATCAACACGGGGATGATCCCATGCATTGATGATATTTCTTCAACAGGATCCTTGCTGCGCCATAGCGATTCATTATCATTGACATGGCTAATATGATATCTGCCATCCTCCTCTTTTTTCAGATTGGGGAAATGACGGTAAAATTCGACCATCCCCTTGAGCATGGGGTAGGCGTATTCGCGAAGCCAGTCCTCATCAAGGGTGTACTCGTATTTCTGCCAGTATTGATAAGCTATCTTGGCACCTCTGGAAAAAATATGATTGACAGGCCCAAACGGTCCATCTCCCCGCTCATCATACGTCCAAGTACCCGAATCCCACTGTCCCGTGTGTTTCCAATTCCATCTACTGAGAAATGGCATCTTCGTATTGGCATAAGCCATAAATTCATCCGACCGCTCTTCCCAAGGTCTCTGCAATAAATACAAAGCCCTCAACTCTTTTGCGATGTTGTCTGGTAACTCGGGCACACCGTCATGCCCCATGGTCTCCGGAATGTAAATACCCTTGGAACCCCATTGTTGGCTTGCAGCCACTTCCAAGGTAGGATAAACACTTGAATACATGTTGAATAACGGGTCCAAAAGACCGATATGGTTTTTTGGGAACAACGCGTTATACAAACATCCTTGATTGGCTCCCCAGAATGCATTGCCCCACTGCCGGATGTCGCCACCGGTCGCCCACAGCATGCCATTAAATTTGGTCGGATACTTACCCCTTGAAGACGACGCCATCACGTAGAGATAGTATGTATAGTTTTGCTCTATGAAATCTGCTTCCCCATCCCTGCTATTGAGAGATATGTAAGACCGTTCCCAAAATGATCGCCACCACTCTTGGTTTGAATTGACGATTTTATCGAAACCACTTGTTGTTGCCAATGCAAGTTTATTCAATGCCAATTTTCCCACATCTTCGTTTGGATCAAAACTGGCAGCACTTGCCACGAAAACAGTGGACACCTTATTCGAAGGATTTAATACAAGCCGGAGCGTCATTTCGTTTATTTGCTCTGACATTGCTTTGTCGCCTGAAACGGATATCGCTATTGCCGATGCGCAATAGTAATCGTCTTCCCTAAACTCTTGTATAAGTACAAGTTGGTCTCCAGTATGTTCTAAGGAAGAAACAACGGTATGATTTCCGTTTTTCACAGTGGGTAATCTCAACATTCGTAGATTGACTGCTTTGAAAGACTGCTCACCCCGACTATCGTTTATATGGACGGCCAGGACGTCCTGATGCTGCCATGCGGTCGCTGTGGCTTTAATTCCGTCACCGCTGATGGTGGATATCCCATTATAACAGGATAGGTGCTGGTTGTAATGGGGTACGCTAAAAACGGGGTTACCAAAATCAATATCTATCCAACCCAGCCCACCTCCATATTCTGTATTCCGCTCATAAAAGTTATTTGACGTCGAATTATTTCCAAACACGTCAACCCGATTTACCTGCATACGTATCTGAGAGGGGGTGGTCCACACCAACGAACCCATCACTCCGTTCCCTATGGGTTGACCCTCTTCACTTTTCTTAACCGGCGTGTCATAATGCAGATCGGCTCTGCTCACCAATTTTTGGTAATCCACTTGAATGAGTGGGCCCTTATTCACTTCATTAGCCGATTTTGCCGCTAAATACGTAGGTGTAGTGCATAAAAATGCAGAAAACCAAAATACTAATTTACGCTTTGTCATATCTCAGTTATAAAACCCTATCTATAATCCGGATTTTGGAAATCGGCACCCATCTTATCCACTTCGGGCTGTGGGACGGGCCACAAATAATGCCTGTCTTCGAACACCCTTACATAGTTTCCCGGATCCCGGTAGCCGTCGATTACCTCTTTCGCTATTTTCCATCTTCTGATATCATATAATCGTAGCCCTTCAAAGGCAAGCTCCACCCGTCTTTCATTACGTACGATAGCTCGGGTAAGCACTGTCTTGGCAGGCATATCAACACCGGGTCTGGCTCTGACATCATTTAGTGCTTTCAGCGCAATCGGGTCATTCGTTTCACCGTCCGCCATTTCCATGATTGCTTCTGCGTACATAAGCAGCACATCAGCATATCTAAGTTTAACAAGATGTTGTTCGCTTCCAGTTATACCACCCCTGCCGTCATCTACGGTTAAGTTGATGTACTTACGTATACCTAAGTTATTGACGGATGGGCTTTCCGTCCTTGCGGTAGCTACATTATTAAAGCCGATATCTGTATTATATGCCCATTCGTCTCCTGGTGTAAAGATGGTGAGCTTGAGCCGGGGGTCCCGGTTTTGATAAAAATCGTTCCGCATACGGTCACTAGGGTCGTAGGAAGCAGGTACTATGGGCGCTACCGGTGTTGAACCATCGCGCATCTCGTAAGCATCTACCAAACTATGGATCGGAACCATGGAGAACCGAGAGCCATACAGCAAATCCATATTGTGGACTGCGACCGGGCTTTGCGCACGTATAGAGAATATAATTTCAGGATTGTTGGCTTGTTCCCCCCAAAATATCCCTTGGTAATTTTCAGCAAGGCTAAACCGGTTTTCATCCATAACCATTTTGGCGGCTTCGGCGGCTTCGTTCCATCGTTCATGGTATAAGCAGATCCGGGCTTTCAAAGCCAGGGCCGAGCCCCTTACAGGGTGGCCATTTGAATAGGATACATTCGGCAATGCTGACGCTGCCTTGTCCAAATCTTGTGTAATCTTATCGACGATTGCTGATTTGGGAGCCTTGGTTACGTTGAATACGTCTTCCCCAAATCCTAATTGCTCGGTAATCAGGGGCACATCACCGTATAACATGATTAGTTCGTTATAGAAGAATGATCTTAAAAATAATGCTTCCGCCTCCATGGCCGCATATTCATTTTCCGTTAAGCCGGGAACTCGTGATAGGTTTCCCAAGAACCAGTTGCAACGGGCTATCCCCTTATATGCGTCCGACCAAACACGGTATTGGATTCCTCCCGTTGAGGGATTGAGGATACCTCGTGAAATATTCGTATAATTATCTAATGTGGAGTTGCAATATGCATTATCCGTTAATCCCTCAAATTGCATAGCGGAAAAGGAACTGCCATCGATAAAAAATGCCGGTGTTCGCAACGTGCTATAGCAACCTGCCAAGGCCAGTTCCGCATCCTTCTTTGACGCCCAAAACTTTTCATTGGTTAATTTGTCAATTGGTTGCCTGTCTAAAAATTCTGTTTGACAACTGCAAAAGAATATGACGGAACAAATCAATAATGTTGTCAGTGATGCGTTATTGGTTTTCATAATTGTAAATTTAGAAGGTAACATTAATGCCGAACGTGTATAAATTGGCTTGGGGATAAATGGCAAACCTGCCGCTGGTATTATCTTGGATAACACGTTCTGGGTCTCCAATAAACTTGGTAAATGTCAATAAATTGTCTCCAGAGAAGTAAGCGCGGATATTTTTCATTTTAATTCGATTTACAAATGGCGTTGGCAGATTATAACCGATCATCAAATTCTTAAGCCGGAGATAAGAAGCATCCTGCAACCAAAATGACGAGGCCGTTGTAATCGGTGCGTAATTATCCACATACATCCCCGGAAGCTTATTTGTTGGATTTTCCGGTGTCCAACGCGCTCTCCAGAAAGTAGGTGGAGGGGACCATTGCCTAAACGCCCCATATCCCCATTCTGACGTAAATATTTTCCGCCCTTCAACCCCTTGGAAAAATACCGAGAGATCAAAACCCTTATACTCCACAGCAAAATCAAATCCGTAGGTAAATGTTGGATGCTGTCCGTCAATTACCACCCTGTCATATGAGTCAATCCGCCCGTCGGGCTCCCCATTGGGGCCGCTTCGGTCGGCAAAAATCAAATCTCCGGGCCTAGGATTGTTTTCATGAACGGGACTTTCAGCTATCTGGTCGGTATGCTGAAATACGCCAACCCATTCCAACATATACCATGAATTCCACGGAAGCCCTTCTCTTCGAATCTTATTAGATTGAATTTCTTCGGGTCCAAATTTAACCACTTCATTTTTATAGGCATAGAAGTTAGCACCTAACGAGTACGTGACGTTCCCAAGTCTATTTCGGTGACGTAAATCCGCTTCGATACCCTTATTATTCATCTCCCCCGAATTGACCGTTGGAGCTCCGAGGCCTACGAAGTCAGGAAGCTGGGTTCTCCTCAATATATTTGTCGTATTTTTATTGAAGTAATCCACCGTTCCAGACAACTTCCCATTCCATAATGAAAAATCCAGTCCCACTCCTGCTGCTTGCGTAGTCTCCCATGTGATATCGGCGTCGACGAGGTTCTGGTGCATGACTCCAGTGGTGACGTTGTCATAGACATATAGGCCATAATCCAGTAAATTCTGGTACGGGTAATTGTCGACGTTCTGATTACCCAATTTACCCCATGATCCACGGATTTTCAATTCTGTCAGCCATGATACATCGGATAAAAAGGACTCTTGCGAAATTCGCCAGCCTCCTGAAAAAGAAGGAAATACCCCCCACCTATTCCCTTTACGAAACTTGGAGGAACCATCGTAACGGAGGCTTGCCTCAAAAAGGTAACGATTGTCAAAAGCATAATTTACTCTTCCGAAAAACGATTTCAATGCCCAATCATACCCATAACCGTTAGCTGTCTGGGCGTCTGTACCCCCGGCATCCAGAGCCAATAGCTCTGGTGAAGGAAAATCCCGTCTGAAGCCCCCTTGTTGTTCATATTTCCTGTTTTCTTGGTTATATCCGGCCAACGCAGTCACATGGTGCTTGCCACCGAAGGTTTCGTCATAATTTAATGTCGAAAAGAACGTGTAATGCACAGACTCCTGTTGTGTTTTCCTTAATGTGACGAAGTTACCCAAGTAATTCTGTTGTGGTGTATGATTCCCGTTTGCATCGGGTTGAAACAAAAAGGTTGGTATTGGAACTCGCTGGGCCGTTTGCCGATCTGAATTGAATCTCGCAGCGCCCCGCACTTCCCCGACTAAGCCTTTAGCTAAGTTTAGTTTGATATAACTTAGTGCCGAAACGTTGTATTCTTTGTTCAAGTCCTTACTGGTTTCCATCACCACATAGGCATTTTGGTTCGTCGTTTCGAAATCATATGCTTTGCTGGAAACACGCCCGCTGCCATCAGGTAAATACGGCGACCACAGCGGGTGCTGGGCGTAAATACTTAACACCAGGTTCTCCGAATTGTCGACCGGGTCACGTCGATCACCATACATGAGATTAATATTACTTCCAAAAGAAATAAAATTATTCAGCTCTGTCTGGAAATTGAACATCGTATTATACTTCTTATACCCGGTATTCATCAATATACCTTCCTGATCCAGGTAACCTAAGCCGAAATTATAAACCGTACTGCCTTCACCTCCATTGACACTTAAAAAATGTTGTTGCATACCCGCATTACCGAACATCAGATCCACCCAGTTGGTATTCGGAAATTGGGGGTCTCCGGTTCCGTTCCGATAGGCATCGATTTGTTCCGGCAAGTACAGTTTGGCTACATTTTGCCCCGTCCTGTTAATCCCTTCGTTGTTCAACTCCATAAATTCAACAGAGTTCCATATCAGGTCGGGTACGCCTGCCGGCTTTTGAACACCATAATTATAAGCATATTCTAGCCTCATTTTACCTTTATTACCAGATTTCGTTGTGACCAAAATAACACCATTTGCTCCCTGAACGCCATATATTGCTGCAGATGACGCATCTTTCAGTACGGTGATTGACTCGATCATATTCGGATTTAAGCTAGCTAAACTACCCTGTACCCCGTCGATAATAACGAGTGGGTTGTTTCCTGCTGCACTAAAAGTGCCTTGGCCTCGCACTTGCAATGATGCGTTCTCCATCCCCGGCTGTGCGGAATTCTGCACAACCTGAAGTCCGGGAACCTTACCTTGCAGCAACAACGACGTGTTGGGGGCCGGCCTTTTCACAAGTTCTTCTGATTCCACTGTAGTAACAGCGCCTGTGAGATTGGTCTTTTTCTGTTGTCCGTAACCAATAACCACCACCTCAGCCAATTCCTCATTGTCATCTTCAAGAATCACATTGATTACCGTTCTTGAACCCACGGCTTCTTCATGGGATAATAGGCCGATTTGACTAAACTGCAAAATCGATTGCTGACTTGCTTCTATACGATAATACCCTTCATTGTCCGTACTTACTCCTGATGAGGAATCTTTAATGTACACGCTAACTCCCGGCAAGGGCGTTCCAGCATTGTTGGTGACCTGTCCTGTTATAACCCGTTCCTGACCGAATAAATCGCTGACGGGCATTACAACCAATAAAAGTACAAAGGTGCTTATAGCAGCAATAGTACCATGTCTAATTGTTTTTTTCATATCTAAGGTTATTGAATTTAAAAGTTAACTGGGCAATTGTACCCTAAAGCATGCACGCCAACCTCCATTGAATCATCCATTGTAAGATTAACGTTTCGATAAATGGCCAGAAGCAATGGATAAAAAACTTGTAAGTTAAACGACTTACATTGGTTATCATTAGCAAATGTCACTTAATAATTGGGGGCTTAAGGGGTAATTATCGTTTAAATACAGGGTAAAAAAAGTTCTTTATTCTCAAATCAGCGTCAATGCGTACTGTATTCCCCCGCTAATCCCCACTTAAATTCAAAATTACCGTCTGCAAGTCATCGACTTTGGCGGCTACAACCAAATTGCTTCCCGTACGTTTCAACCGGATGATTGCCCGACCGTTATAAGCCTGTACGGTTCGGGAGCCATCGGAGGTGCCCTGTTCTGCCAGCAAGTAGCCTTCGCCGACTGTGGAGAAATGGATGTAATCGGCGGCATCCAGGCATAGCACTCCTTTTTCATCAACAAGTGTTGCTTGAACGGTAACTGTATCGGCATCTGTCTTCAGGGCCTTGATTTGGACCGTGGCAGGGCTGCCCCACACAGCAGCTTGATAAATCTGGGTGATACTGTCTTTCACGGTAACGCCATCTTTCTGGGCCACGACTTCCAGTGTATTTTCACCCTCCTGCAACACCACCATCCAACGTAGACCCGCAGCGGGGAAATCCTGGCTGTTGCGGTGCCGGGTTCCTTGACTCACTCCGTTTACGAACAGTTCGGCCTCAGTGCAGTTTGAATACACTTTTACCATCCTCTCCTCACCCATTTTGCCCCAACGCACCGGCCAACTGTGGCCGTAGATATGAACCATAGGCTTTTCGGTCCAGTACGACTGGAAAATGTAATACGATTCCTTCTTCGTGAAGTTACGCTCCACCACCCCTTTTTGGTTAACATACGGCACTGGGTTCTCCGGCCTGATGGGTGTAGAAAAATCCTTGAAAGGCCAATACGCGGTGCCGGTAAGCCAAGGCATGGTTTCTTGTTCTTTGAGGTGCCAGTCGATAAGGTTGCTGATGTAACTTTCGCTCCAATCGCCATCTTTAGACACCCTTGCCGGCCCCCCGAATAGCGACGCATCGCCTGCACGTTCGTCAGCTGTCGTACTGTTCATCACGGACGATAGTCCATTGTCAGGATTCTCCGAGTGACGCCGGGCGTGGCTATCGCCGCCCCATTCAACGTGGAGGAAGTGATTTACCTTCTCGAACTCCGTTCGGGAGGCGGTTTTATAGTCTGTGTAAATGCCGCGGTACCAACCTGCCCATATAGAGGGTGAGTATACATCTACGATATCTTTGCAGAAATCGCATCTGCGGATAGCTGTTTTGCGTGTGGGGTCGAGTTGGTGGGAAAGGTCGTGGAGTTCCTTCATGAACACACGGATTTTTTGTTTGTCAAACTCCTCGAAATCGCCGGGCCAATCGTTCTCGTTGCCCAACCCCCAAATGATAACCGATGGGTGATTGTAATGCTGTTCGATCATATTGGTCAGCATCCGACGGGCCTGTGCCCTGTATACTTCACCGCCCAATCCACCGCGACACCACGGAATTTCTTCCCACACCAATATACCCAAGCTATCGCAGGCTTCCAAGACGATACGCGATTGCTGGTAATGCCCAAGTCGAATGAAATTGACACCCATATCTTTCATCATACGCATCTCGTGCCAAATCATACCTTCCGTCATTGCCGCACCTACGCCGGCATGGTCTTCATGACGATGCGTACCCTGGAGCAGCAATCGCTCTCCGTTGAGATAGAATGGACCTTTTTCCGCGAATTCGAAATGACGGAAGCCAATGCGCTCGGTATGGGTAGCCGTGTCATTACCTGCTACCACTATTAACCGCAGGGTATATAGCGACGGGTCGGTAGGCGACCATAATACCGGACGTTCCACGCCTATACTTTCAATAGTCGACGGGCTGTCCACCAAGACCACCCGTTGCTGTTGCGATTTGATAAGCTTCCCATTAGGGCCAAAAAGTTCGACGGCAACATCGGCTTGTTGTATCCTGTTCGGATTGTGGAAACGTGTGTTTATCTGGATTTGGCCGTCGGTACCTTTTGCATCGGTCCTTGCCGTAGCAAACAGCTTATCAACGGATAACTGGGGCACATACACCAAGTTGAGATAACGGTATATCCCACCATAAAGATTAAAATCAGATAAGTCGGAAGGAATGAGTTCGAGGTCGCGTGAATTATCACACCGGATAGAGAGCGGCACTTTACCTTGGAATTGTTCCATGTATGTATCCATGGATTTAAAAGCTTCAACCGCTTCCGTGATATCTATTGTCCATTCATCATAGCCTCCAACGTGTTCCGCCACCTTCTGCATATGGACGTATACCTCCGTTTTTTGGCCTGCACCTTCAAAATGGAGTAAAACGCGACCGTTGGTATAAGGATTTGCAATATCCAACGTAGTCCGGTACCACGCCGGTCCTTGGTAATAGTTGACGTCCGGAGCTACAGCATCCACCGCATTATAACAATGTGGTAAAGTGACGGCCTCCCAAATGGGCAACGTTTCCGGATTACCGGGCTTATAGGGCCTTACGACCTCCCATACTCCCCCTAGGTCTTGACGTACAAACTCCCAGTTGTCGGTAAGGCGCTGCTTTTGTTGTGCCACAGAAATTGTCGCTAAAAATAGCGGCAATAGGAAAATAATGGATCGAATACTTTTCACGACTAATTAATTATATATGTACTAGGCTACGATAACCGGAAGTAAAATTACCGGTGCTTGAAGACATGCAGGGGTATTAATCGGTTGATTAGGGGGTGGAAATTGTTCGAGAACAAAGCGCTTATAGCTTAAATGGGATTGCTGTATGTTTACTCTACATCTAGGGCCCCTGTTTTCATTTTCTTGCCTTGTGGTTCCGTCCGTTGATTCGCGACCTCCCCACGTACTGTGAGCTTGATAACGCTGACAATGTTATCAGGTGCTTGCAAAGGCGTGAAAAGGCGCACACCATCAACCGTCCGCTCGTAACGCAAAGGGCTGTCACTCCCCAAGAGCTTCGCAGTAAGCACATGATTCGTCAGCCCTGGCAACGCCAGCTGCTGCCCGGTCGGCCAATCGAATACATGGAGATATAAGATCGTTTGGTCACCGTTTTTCTTTGAGGTACACCGGCCCCAATCCATGGGCAGGAGGGGGCTCATTTGCGTGCCGTAAATCGACTCTCCGTTCACATCCATCCATTGGCCTATTTGTTGCAACCGTTCTACGCTTTCAGCCGGCAATGTTCCATCTTCTTTTGGTCCGATATTCAGTAGATAGTTCCCTCCTTTCGAAGCAATGTCAATCAGGTTGCGGATGAGGGTCTGTGTTGACTTCCAATTATGGTCCCAGCTCTTGTACCCCCATGAACCATTCATGGTCATACAAGTTTCCCAGTCACGGCCATCCAGTTCATCCGGATCCGGTATTTCCTGCTCGGGTGTACCGGTATCTCCCCGGAAATTGGGGCGTTTCAATCGGTCATTGGTAATGATGTGGGGCTGTAGCTTCAATAGTTGCTCGTATTTAATAGCCTGTTCGTCGGTGATGCCCATCGGCGTATCCCACCACAACACGGCGATATCGCCGTAATTCGTCAGCAATTCCTTCACCTGCGGCAGCCCTACATCGTTCACGTATTGGTCAAACGTTTTGGTTTGCTGCATGGGGTCCCAGTGCCCGCCGTTGGCTTTGGTGTACGCGTCGATTGCGGCACTATCCGGATTGGGCCATCCCTCTGCCATGGCCTTCCTGGCGGCAGCACCGCCGGGATTGTTCCAGTCTTGAGACTGCGAATAGTAAAACCCGAGCTTGATGCCATGCTTTCGGCAAGCCTCGGCCAAGGGTGCTAAGAGGTCCTTTCCATACACCGTGGCATCCACGATATCCCAGGTGCTCGCCTTGGTGTCAAATAGGGCAAAGCCGTCGTGGTGCTTGGCGGTGATAATCAGGTATTTCATACCCGCGGCTTTGGCCAACTGTACCCAATAGTTCGGGTCATACTGGGTTGGGTTAAAGCTTTTTGCACGCTCTTGGTATTCGAGCATCGGAATTTTACACCGGTTCATGATCCATTCGGCGCCACCGCGTGCTTGGTGGTGCCCCCGGTAAACGCCGCCCCATTGGGAGTAGACACCCCAATGGATGAATATGCCAAACCGGGCTTCCCGCCACCATTCCATGCGTTCATCCTTGGATAGTTTGTTTGTTTGTGCTGTTACAGTAGTATGAGCCCACAACACCAGCATCATCAACCCACCTATCATGTATTTAATCTTCATCATTGGAATTTTATGGTTACTGTTTCGCCCTTTGCTAGCTGAATATCGTATTCCCAGACCGGTTCGAGATGAATTTGGGGCAATTGCGACTCATGGTTGATTACGGCATTTACCGGCTGTGCACCCGCAAGAAATTCGTTGGTTTGTTTGTTAAGTGCTGCTTTGAAAACCGCATCCATGCCATCTACCGGTTGTTTGGTACGGATACGGCAGATACCGCCAATCTCACTATGCACCTTAACATCAATCAATTTCCCAACTCTCCACGCCATGTCCACCACGAAGCCACCCCGTGCTTTAAGGCCTTTCACGCTTCCGTCGGCCCACGCATCGGGCAAAGCAGGTAATAGGTAAACTGTGCCATCATGGCTTTGCAATAACATCTCGGCAATACCGGCGGTCACGCCAAAATTCCCATCAATCTGAAAGGGCGGATGGGCGTCCAGAAGATTCAGATAAGAGCCCCCGGAATGATCGTCTACGCTAATGCCGGTTTCGGTGGTTAAAAATAATTGCTTATTCAGCATTTCATAGGCATGGTTCCCATCCTCAAGCCGTGCCCACCAATTGACTTTCCACGCTTTTGACCACCCTGTGCCACCGTCGCCGCGCAGTAGTAGACTTCGTTTTGCTGCGGCTGCCAGTTGAGGTTGTGTACGCGTGGCGATAAAGCCAGCAGGATGCAATCCATACAAATGAGATAAGTGGCGATGTTTGTCCTCGGGATCGTCCCAATCCTTATACCATTCCTGCAGCTGCCCATACTGCCCCACCTGAAAAGGGTAAAGGTTTTTCAATACAGATTGCAACGAATCTGCAAAAGCTTCATCCTTATCCAGAATACGGGCGCTACGGACTGTGAAATCAAATAGATCCTGGATGATGCTCAAATCCATCGTCGAGGCCACGCTTACCGAACCGGCGCGTTTCCCATTTACCCGGAATGAATTCTCTGGCGATGTGGATGGGTTGGTCACCCATTTCCCCTGTCTATCCTTTACGAGCCAATCCAACATAAACGTTGCCGCGCCTTTCATAATTGGATAGGCATTATACCGCAGAAAGTCCCGGTCTCCCGTATATTGATAGTGTTCCCATAGGTGGCGGCAGAACCACCCGCCGGCCATCGGCCAGATGGCCCATCGCGGCTGCGCGGAGGGGTCTCCCCAATCTGCCCCACCAGCCGGTGAGCTGATAGCCCAGATATCCGTGTTGTGGTGTACGGCCCAGCCTCGGGCACCATAATTTATCCGCGCCGTCTCCTCGCCACTTTTTGCTAGTTTACCAATAAAATCAATCAAAGGTTCGGCACATTCTGCTAGGTTGGTAACCTCTGCGGGCCAATAGTTCATCTCGGTGTTGATGTTGGTCGTATAATTAGACCCCCAAGGTGGTTGCAATTTATCATTCCAGATTCCCTGTAAATTCATTGCTGGCCCTCCGGGTCTGGATCCGGCAATCATGAGGTATCTTCCATATTGAAATAACAACGTGGTTAACTGAGGATCGCGATGGCCGCCGGCGGCGGTATACTGCACCAGGCGTGTATCGGTAGGTAGGAGGGTGGTCGAGTCAGACCCTAAATCGAGTTGCACTCGACTAAACAGCGCGTTGTAATCTAGTACGTGATTTTTCAACAGTGTATCATACGTTTTTCCGTTGGCAGCGGTGAGGTGCTTTTCAGCTTCAGCAGCTGGGTTTTTACCATCTTTGCCCGGATGGCGGAAAGGCCCGTTATAGCTGGTTCCCACGGAGACCAACAAAATCACTTCTGTGGCTCCTTTCACTGCCATTCCCTGCATATCGGTTGTCACGATACCCTCGTTTACCATGGCCTTTACATGCAACTCATAATTGATCCCTTGCCCGTCCGGATCTTTTGCATACTCGATTTGACGTTTGTCATAGCTGCGATGGGCAACATATTCGGGGCATTTTCCCTTCATGACCAGGTGGTCATTTGCCAAGGGCACCAGTTCATGTGGCATGGGATTCTGGAAACGCGTGCTGAACGAAATGGCTTTGGGGGTTGATGCGGTAAATCTGATGACAATCAGCTGATCCGGATAACTGCTGAAAACCTCCCGAGTGAAGGATGTTTTTCCTACTTTAAATGACGTGCGTGCGACAGCCGTATTTAGATCAAGCTGCCGACAATAGGTGGTTACATCGCCTTTTTGCAGGTCGTGGTCGAACAATATGCTTCCCAATGTGAGATACCGCGCAGAATACGGTCCCAACATCTTTTTAGCCAACGCGTCGCCCCGGAGGTAATCTTCGTCGAATAGCGCCCGGCGAATATCAGGAAGCACTTCTGCCGCCTCCGGATTATTGGTTTCCCGTGGGCCGCCTGACCATAGGAAAGCTTCATTAAGTTGCAATTCATCCAGCTGGGTGCCACCATAGACCATGGCTCCGAGCCTGCCATTACCGATCGGTAGTGCTTCATTCCAGTTTCCGGCAGGCTGTTTATACCATAGCCGAAGCAACGAATCAATGATCGGAGTGGGGGAGGCCGCTCCGCCATCCACGGCACATCCGTGATAGGCCAGCATTGCAAATAGGGACATGGCGATTAATCGGCGTCGCATGGCAGATCGATTGGTTTTGGGCATATTTTTATTTATCATGAGCTGTTAATTCAGTTACTGCTAGGGGCAGGGGTGACGCTCTCCAATTGTTTCGGTAATAGCTGCTTTTGGATATCGAGATATCAACCGATTCCATCGCTGCGATAGGGATGTTGTTCGTGTCCATCGTTACCGTCTCGATGCCAGTTAACTTCGCGCCGCGCACGTTCTCCAGGAACAGTGCATACCGGCCATCCTGCTTTTCATAATTAAAGGTACAATCAATCAAGTTGAGCTCCTTTACGTGTCGAGCCCAAAAACCATAAGAAGGTTGTGTTTTCAGATTGGAGACATTATACTGGCCGACACCCAGTTCAGGTGGCCGTTGAGTCGTGTCGGAAAGCGGGTTTCCTCCCTTGGCCAGGATATGCACGTCGTCAAACGTCACGTTGGTTACGAAACCAGTGTGATGACCATTAGGCAGACGAAAGGATGTTCCATCGACGATTGATTCCGGACCGGGTAATCGGTAACCCGCCACAATCGGTGCAGCCCTGCGTTGCGAGCCGTCATACGGCTTCCAGCGGGTGTCACTATCCCGATAAGAACTGCCACCATAGATTTCGGTCACATCCACACCATTAATGACAATATTATCAACTATGCCGATATTCACGTTCGTCACCAACAACTCATCCCGTAACGTGCCATGTTCCCTGAATTTTTGCCGGGTTACTTCGGCACCCAATACGCGGCCCCTGTTGGAAATCGAAAGGAAGAACGGGGTCGTTGTCCGGAGCATCTTAGAGCGCGAGTGGATGCGGCCTGTACGTCCGCTATTCAAAAAAATATTCCGCACATGACCGCCATCGTTTGTGGAGATAGAGAATCCTGCCTTATTCGCACCCAGTACGTAAATGTTGTCTACATACACATCTGTTATATCATCGGCCGTTTCCGATCCGATCTGGAACAGGTTACAATTCGTATCACCGATGATGTTCCGTACCCAATAGTTTTTCGCTTTACGGGTAAAGCCCAACGAACAGTCCGAGCCAAGCTTCACGATGTCGTCCGAACTCACTTTGGAATAGATGTTGGTTACCATCACCTCGTTGCACCCCATGAAATCATAGATGTCGCGGGCATTCCCGGTGTGATGTTTCGCAAAATAGGTATTATGTACATGTATGCTATCGGTGCCGGTAGCCAATAACACAAAATGACCGCCGCGGTCGATATGCAGCATGTTTGATAAATCCGTCCGCTTTTCATTCCGTTCGTTAATATAATAAGGTTCGTCGCGAACCTCATCGTACCAAAGGTCATCTTGCGTATGCAGGCCGCCTATTTCGATATTAGTACAAAGCTTGAAGGTAAACATTTTGTCGGCACGGTTATCCGGCGCATTGTTCATCACCCGATCGCCGGTTACCAGATTACCGTCTCCGGTAATCCGACCATTCCCGATGATCTTTACGTTATCAAGCCGCTCCCCGAAAAATAGCGTGTTCCGGAAATAGGTGTGCCCCACGTCCTGCTTGGTTAACCAGTTTTCGGGCTCCTCATACGGGCCTGTATCGGTCGGGGATAATCCCGAACGATAGGCCCGGTCGCTGAACCACGTTGTTTCCGGCGCATCAGTACCTTTCAATGCCTTGATTACCGCCAGGGCGCTTATATACAGGTACACGTTGCTTTTCAGGTGTACAGTGCGTACGGGATAAATCCCTTCGCTGAAAAACAGGGTGCCGCCTCCCAGCCTGCTTATTGAATCGATCGCGAGGTTGATGTGTTCTGTGTCATCGCTGACACCGTCGCCCAAAACACCAAAGCGTTTGACATCCATTTTTCCTGAAAAGAACCGGACACTGTTGGATGGCCCTGCATGTGGGCCATGCTCCACGATAAGCCTGAAGGTGTATAACGTATCCGGTGTCAATCCTGAAATCCCGGCGGAACCATGTTCGGCATCGATCGTAGCCTCGGCCTTCTGCCATGTTTTGCCATTATCCAAAGACTGCATCAGGCGCACACGTGTACCTTGTGTGGCTTTCCATTTGAACCGAGTTGATATATAGGTCTCTGGAGTCTCCGTATAGGTATGGTTCCGATCAACAATCCGTTTGAAGTTGGAGATGGTATTCGAAACCAACAGCTCCGCAGTTTCCGCACCGGCGCCAGGACTGTCGAGCTCGTTCGGTTCTGTAATGGAATACCTAGCGTTGATTGCCAACTTGCCCGGTTTGGGCAATGTCACGTTTCGGATGGTAAGCACTACGTCTTCACCATTTGATGGGCGCAAATCTAGGTGCTTTAATATCAATAGCGTCCCTCCGTCAGCTTTTTTTTCGAGATTTGCCGATCCCACATTTTGGTAACTATAGCGCTTACCAGTTCGGCCGATAGGTTGCCGTTCCAATTCCGTCAGCGCGACCTCACCGCGACCAATCACATTAATGGTCGTGTTTTTTGCTGTGATCCTCAATTCGGGGGGTAGATTGAAATAAACCGTCGCATCGGGGCTGCGCTGTCCCACTGTAAAAGATAAGACCAGCTCTGTCGGTACATTAGCCACGACCTGCTGCTGGGCCAATTTCAGTGTACCGCCAACCGCCCTCTCCATCGTGTGGATAACGTATCTCTTTGCCAACATCCCTATTGAATCCCTCACTTCAAGAACATCGCCAGACAACAGTTCGCCCTGTTCTTTCTCCTCACCATTTTTATCCGTTACCCTGTATCGTTGGGTGGAGCCATCCACGGAAGCCAGTTGTGCGCTCACCCGTTCTGCATCCAATCCGGTGGATACCAGTCCATCACCGGGTTTAGTGTCCACCGTGTAGGCATACGTTTTGCTCGATATGACGAAAAGCGTGTCGCCGCTGATTTTTACAATATGTGTTGCCTGATTTGCCGGTCTAATCACCTGTTCAGATTTTGTTCCGGGGTCGACAGTAAAAAACACGGCTATTAACGCTAAGATAATCATCATTTTGGGTTAGTGTTTAATCTGTTGGATGCTCTTACCGCCTTGACCTCGGCCACTGCGACTGCACTGGCTTTATTCCCGAAACTATTTCTGATATAGGTGAGCACGTCGGCGATTTCTTGGTCCGTTAAGATATCCAATTGCGGCATGGGATTAGAATAAAACTCGCCATCTATTTCTACCTCTTCATCCAGCCCGTTAAGAACGATATTAATCAGTCTCACTTTATCGTCCAAGACGTAGGTAGTTTTAATAAGTGGCGGATTCAGGTTAGGCACGCCACCGCCGTCTGCTTGGTGACAAGCCATGCAATATTTGGCATAAATAGCTTTGCCTGCGGCCATCGTCCGTGGTGCACCGGCTTTCGCAACGGTATCTGTCTTCTGCTGCGGCTGTTGAGCGGTGGCAACCATCACAGCCACCAACAATACCACGATACAACTTGTTAATAATCGTTTCATTTTCGGGCTTATTGATAACTGATGCGGTATATTCGCCCTTTCACGTCGTCGGTTACATACAGTGCTCCGTCCGGCCCTTGGGCAAGTCCACATGGTCGGTATTTGGCATCACGGGGAGAGGTCACGGTGTCCGTTCCCGCAAATCCATCGGCAAAGACTTCCCACTCTCCCGTGGGTTTGCCGTCTTTAAACGGTGCAAAAACTACGTAAAATCCTTCTTGGTTAAAGGGCGTGCGGTTCCACGAACCGTGAAATGCAACAAAAGCCCCGTTTTGGTAACGCTCTGGGAATTGATTTCCGGTATAAAACAACAACCCATTGGGTGCCATATGTCCCGGGAAAGCCAATACGGGATCGATAAATTCCTTGCTGGCTTCCTTCTTCCCATTTCCACCATATTCAGGCGCTTGGATATTTTTGCCTTGCAATTGATCATAATAGGCAAAGGGCCAACCGGCGTTGTCGCCTTGTTTGATTTGATACATGCATTCGGCAGGCACCTCCGAAGACGTCTTTTCATCGTAGAGGTCAGGGAAAAGACCATGCAACTGATCCCGGCCGTGTTGCATCACGAACAGTGTGTTGGTTTCCTGATTCCAATCCAACCCGACCACATTTCGCAACCCCGTAGCATAGCGCATTCCTTCGGCATAACTTTGATCCGTTTTGTTGGCTCTAAACCGCCATATACCACCAGCCGAATCCAGCAATGGACATCCGGGTCTTCCCATTGATCCGGGTGTCCGATCCTTTTCCTGACAGGAGTTTGAGGGGGCTCCGATATTGACATAGATATTTCCATCATTATCCAGCACAATGGATTTGGTGTCGTGCTGCCTTCCACGCACCAGCCCCTTTACCAATAGCGCTGGGCTTCCGGGATTAATCACCTCGTGTTTGTCATTCAACGCATAGCTAAATACTTCCTCATTGGATGAAGCATATAACACGTCGTCTTTCAGGTAGATACCTGTTCCGCCGTAGTTTCCAAATCCCTGCTGTTTATCGAGTTTACCATCTCCATTCGTATCAGATAAATATAAGATTCCTTGATCATCTACAACCCGGGCTAATTTCACATATAGGTTGCCTTGGGGAGTAACCACGAGATGGCGCGCCTTTCCTACATTATCCGCTACAACAACGGCTTTAAAACCCGCTGGCAGCTTTAACCCTGCATTATTAATTGCCGGTATGTGCCTAAACGCAGCCAAAACAATCAACCCAGTAAACACCACCGGAATAAAAAACGTAATTCTGAGGTTCATAAATTCGATTTGCCAATGATTTTAAAAAGTATCAACTACCAATGGACTAAAATATGGGCATTTATGGAGTTGTTTATCCCTTTTATTGGCGGGTTATTACGTCAAATTGGCTTAAAGCATCTGGCGGACTCACCCCTTCTTCCGACGATAGTCAGCCCCGCTCCAGCTCAACCAATAACGGCATACATCTTCGTCAAAGATTTAGGCATGCCATCAAAAAAGCGTAGTCCGTTTTTTCTTTTCTTTGATAAAATATAATGTCCCTTCCAAATTTCTGGCAAGTTCCTCCAGCACCCGAAACATCCTTTTCGACAACGAGTTGGGTCGGCCTTCATGTGTGATATCGTAGGTGTAAATCTCCTGTCGATTACTCAGGACAGAGGTAACAACCGCCGTTTGGTATTGACCCGTTAATATGATTTCGTTGGGCTGTATCCGCGCTGAAATGACATACGATATACCTCCACCTTCGATAAGGGAATCACGAGTGATCAGGATATTGTTTTTTCGGTCGACAGCTACCTGGTATCCACGTTCGGTTAACTGGGCCTGCAACAGAAAAATATTCTGGTTGACTTGATAGGTATTGGCGATGCGCAACGCATTCGTTCCTTCAAAGGCAATAGTGCCCCCTGCTTGTCCATACAACCCAATGGGTAGTATCAGGCAAAAGAAGTATGCAACGTTCCGCATAAGTCGCTGGGTTATTTCCGTTCAAGAAGCAGGGTGATTACGATGTTGTCTGATATTTTAATCTCACCTGTTTCGGTGTTCTCGTATTGGATATTGGAATAAAAGGCTTTCCATTCCATAGCGGTTTCGGTGAATGAAGTGATTTTCCAGACGTGAGATTCAAAAATAGCGGCATCTAGCAACTCGAGGTAGAGCTCCTCATAATGCCTAATCATGTTGTATTCCGTTTGCGTAACCTCACCATTGCGCAATATAACCCTTGACCTGAGGTTAGGCATGAAGTCAATTTCATTCATCAATTCATCGGCCTCGATGATATCCTCAAAATCTTTGGCTTCTCCATCGAAGTATTCGATTTTGTTGGAAACAAGTTTCCACGAGCCTTGTATGCGCTCATTGAGCTTTTCAACTTCAGATGGGTCCTTTTTACAGGCTGCCGTAATGAAAAACAGCGCAATCATGCCCATAATCATTCTTTGCATATGCATGTTTTTATGTGGTTATTCCTTGGATAAACGTAATGCCAGTTGGGCCTCGAACAACGAGGCAGGCTTCGCAGCATTTCCTTGCAACTGATTAATTCCGGTGTTTTCGAATGTGACGCGTTTATCCGACTGAAAGCCTACCAGAATAGGATGAGCGATGGTATAATTGCGTCGCCGCTCCGTATCCCAGAAGTTATAGTGTCTGTCGCGTGATGAGCTGTGCCTGAAATTCCAGAATACCAAGTGCCTGCCGTGATGTGGGAAACCGGGCTCCGGCCCCCCTAGGTTGGCAAATATGCCACCGTCGATATCATCGAATAGGTTGGCATAGGGTTGTCCGGAATGGATGTCGATGTTTTGATCTTCGCCTAGTGTACAGCGAGTAATTACTGACGATACGGCCCCGTATCCGATGCCGGGCCCATGATGGTGTGCGCCGTTGAAATGGCAGTCTTTAATCAGTACACCGTAGCAACTGCGCGCATGAATGGAAGTGTGGCCTTTTTTTCCACCGAAAATGACATTTTCAACAGTAACAGCAAAGCCTGCCCGGATATGGATACAGTCATTCCAATCGCGGAATTCGCAGTTTCGTATCCAACTATTCCGGACATTTTCCATCCCCAGAGCCATATAACCGCTGTCGTGAATGACATCCTTATGATGCACGAAATCTTCTGGGTAGCTGCGCCAATTGCTGGTAAACAGGATATCTTCCACACCGCATTCGGTGATCGATTCGAAAGCATGCAATTCGAACGGTGCTGCGTCTACCAGGGTGAGATCAAACTGGATGGGATTTTTGAACCGTATGCGGTTTTCCTGCACCTGCTCAATAACGTGTATTTCCTGAATCTGCATCCCTCCCCGGGGGCCAAACAACCTATCCCACTTCGGATTGAGTGGCAATTCTCCAAAATATTTCCTTGTAAACACTTCGCTCCGGTGTCTAAGCACTACGTGCTGTCCGGGGCGCAGGCTACTTCCATCTTTCACATCCACCCAGAAGCTTCCCCGGGGCATGTCGCTTACCACCGTTGTCAATCGTCCGGACCGGCTGCTGGGTGGCTGGAAAAGAAACAGCCGGCGTCCCACCCAGATGTTGGCCTGGTAGATTTCTGTTCCTCCCCGACCACTGCCGCTACCTTTCAACACGATGTTGCTTGAATTGACATGAAGTTGACGGCGGCTGGCCGTATCAGCAGACACCAAGAACCTTCCTGGTGGAAAAAACACAACTCCTCCGCCCGGATGAGCTTGGGCAGCGTCTATTGCCGCTTGAATACCTGCCTCATCCGGCTGGTCATCATTGGGCATGGCACCATAGCAGGTCACATCAAAGCGTTTGCGATTTGAGACATCAGGGATTTCTTCCTCCGAAAAGTGGTAGCCAGCGTAGGAAAAATCAGGTGCCGTAGCAGATGTACCGGATTTGTAAGCTCGCACATACTCATCCCACAAGGCGGCTTGTTGCTGCGCATGGGTTGGTAGGATGGCGAACAAGAGACAACATCCGGTGATACCAATCATCTTTCTCATAATGAATGTTGGTTGCCGATGATGTTTTCTATAGCAAAGGATCAAAAGTTCCTCCCGGCCAGCCATTTGTCTGTTCCAAATTACTATTTAATTGTAAATGCTCAGTCGGGATGGCAAAAAAGTAGTATTCCGGCTTCCAGTTTATGTCAAACTGGGTGTCCAGAAGTTTAAGTTCGCTCTCAAAGTAGTCCGTATAATTTGTGTTCAAATGATCGATGAGCTCTTGCGAAGTCATTGAATTACGTACAGCGTTCCATTGATCCGTTGGAACTTCCAACATAATATTCAACCCATAGCGACGGGTTCCATTTAATTCATCTTCAAACAGTCTTCTTCTTCTTAGGTCCCAATAACGTTTATTCTCAAAGGTGAATTCAATCTTTCGTTCCAACATAATCGCGTCTCGCATTTGAGCGATGTCCATGCCACTAACCAAACCATAACTATTATCGGCCCCTGGGTCTATTCCTGCTCGTGCGCGTAATGCCACTATCGCTGCATAGGCTTCATCGGTTTTGCCGATCTCGTTTGCCGCTTCGGCCAGATTTAGCAACATTTCGGCAAACCGAAGTTCAATCCAATCCGTGCTGCTGTTGAAGGCTTGAATTGCACTTTGGTTCTCATCTACCGCTTTTCTCGTATAAAAACCTGATGGCGTCGGACCGTTTTGTTCAGACCCGATATATGTCCATTGAATCCGTCCGCTTTGTCTTGCAGACATCCCAAGTTCCCACAAGCTTCCATTATAGACAATTGTCTGGTTAAAACGTGGGTCACGATTCAGCCAAAAGTAATCGGGGTCATATGCATAATCAGAGGTAGGATCATCAATGGCTTTCCCATCTTTCATTGGGAAAGCTTGCACAATATCCCATGTCGCCCGATTGCCACCGGTCGACCCTTGCGAGACATCCAATGGACGAGTGGCGGCTGCCCAGTTATTATAACTAGCTGGATCGCTTGGGGAGTACTGATATCTTCTCACAAAAATGCTTTCCTTATTCATTTCTTCAAACCACAATTCAGAGAAGCTGGGATATAAACCGAATCCCATACTTTCTAAGAATGCTTTAGCTTCAAAATTAGCATCATAGGCAGCTTGCCAGCGGCCGCTGGCATCTTGACTGGGATCAAACTGCGGGCTGGCATAATATAACAGTATTCTTCCCTTTACGGCCAGAGCCGTTCCTTTATGTACCCGACCGTTATTTTCGGTCGAACCCTGGGAGACTGCTGGCAGGTATGCGATTGCTAAATCCAAATCCGCAATGATTTGCTGCATACATGCGGAGGTGCTACTTCTTTTCACCAACAGGTCATCTGTCAATTGCTGAGGCTCAAGAATGAGCGGTACTCCCCCATATAATTTTACCAGCTCGAAATATTCCCATGCCCTGAAAAACAACGCTTGACCTTTTAGCCATTGCTTGTCTGCATCTTCTAGGGTACCCTGATCAATCTCCGCCAATAAAATGTTGATTCTTCTGATATGATCATACGGCCAATAGTCGACCGAATTTTCTGTTAATTGCCCGTACATATAGCTTCCGCTTCCAGCGGTTTCATCAGAAATACCTGCGTTTGACGTATTCCATTCCGGCAAGCATTGTGCGTGTATCCGATTGACGTAAGCAGTAGCCAAATCAATGTCATTCCATACATTGTCCGCTTCACCTATTTTACCGAGGTCTTTCTTATCTAAAATCTTTTCACAACCGCTCAGAAGGCAGCCAACCAGCGCTATATATATATAGTTATAGAATTTCATAATAAAACCAGTTTAAATTATAGTCCGATATTTAATCCGAAAGAATACGTCGCCATCATGGGATAAGATTGGATGTTATTCATCTCCGCATCATAAATTTTATTGCCGCTATACAGCATGAAAAGATTCGACCCCGTGAAAAATATCCGTGTACTTTTCACATTGATCCCCCTAAGTATCCCTTGTGGCAGGCTATATGAAATATTCATGTTCTTAAATCGTAAAAACGTAAGGTCCATAAGCCAAAACGTTGATTCGTCAAAACGCGTACGGTAACCTGTTACCCGATAGCCGGGGTATTCTCCATTCGGGTTTTCCGGAGACCAACTATCAGCCCAGTATGCGAATGACGCCTCTTCTGCTCTTGCTTGGATATCCCTTCCTGATGTTGGCAACATAGCGTTACCGCCAGCAACCCCTTGCAGCAGTACATCAACACTGAAGGCACCGAAGGAAGCACCGAAAGACAGCCCGAAATTCATCGGAGGAATACGATAGTCAGAAATATACATCCGATCGTCTGAAGTAATCCGGCCGTCGGGTGAATCTGAATTCGGCCCTCTAAGGTCTTTGTAGTTTAACATACCCAGTTGAGGAGCCACGCCCAAGATGGTATAGCCCTCGGGTAGGGCGTCCAGATCAGCCTGTGTGCGTAGGATACCGCTAGCTACATATCCTAAAATCCCATTCACCGGGCGGCCTATTTTCGATAGGTAAGGACGTATATTCTCTGCTTCGTCCAACTTGACTACTTTATTGGTTGCATATCCGAAGTTTCCTCGTACAAAGTAAGCGATTGACTTATCGGAATTTCCCGCTTGGTTTGCATACCCCAATTCAATTTCAAAGCCTCGGGAATCAATTTCCTGATAATTCTCATCAGGTAAGGTAGCGCCTAACGTACTTGGAATGCTTAATTGCCGCGATCCGAGGATGTCGTACGTATGCCTAAAGAAACCATCAATTTTGATGTTGAACTTATTGTCTAAAAACTGAGCGTCGATACCCCCGTTGTACGAAAGTGACTTTTCCCAGGTTATAGCCCTGTTGGCCAGAACGCCTTGCTCCAATCCGAAAGATGCCTGATCGAAAATCGCTCCTGGCACGATATTGTATGATTGCAACCATTGGAAGTTACCTACGGCATCATTCCCTAGCATACCAACAGACGCTCTCAATTTAAGGTCATTTACAAACCCATTACCGTTAAAAAAAGATTCTTCGGAAATCCGCCATCCCGCAGACACGGAAGGGAAAAATCCCCAGCGCTTTTCTGGCGCGAAAATAACCGACCCGTCATAGCGGAAAGATGCCTCCAAAAGATATTTCTGTGCATAATTATAACCGACCAACCCAACATAAGACAATCTGGCCAATTCACTTTCTGACCCATCTACTGTTGAATTCACATTGCTGCCTCCGACATACTGGTCTATTTTAGCAGAGATAAAATCATCCCTACGGCCACTGAAATACAAGTCGTTTTCTTCTGCCTGTTCATAGACCAGTAACGCATCCACATGGTGTTTATTGAAAGTTCGAGTAAAATTCAGTTGGGCATTGAGCTGGTATCGGTCGCCCTTGTCATATCTCGACTGTAAAAATTCGGCAGCCGCCCGGGGTCTGGTACCGACAACTTGGTCTCCCACGATGTGATTATGTTCGCCTAGGGTATTGAAGAGTGTCATATTATACGGTAGGTTAAACTGTTTGATATACCGATTTCTATTATACTTATTATAGGAGACTTTCGCACTCAACCCTTCAATAAATGGTACTTTATAATTTAACGCTACGGTATAATTGAGTCCGTTCCATTCCCTGTCGTTGTATCCGGCTGAGCTGCGATCGAGTACTACACCCGGATGCCATTCTACCCAATTGCCTACGGGCAGCCCATTGATATATGGAGGTACCATACTTGATCTTAACAACAAAGCCTTGTATAGGTCTTCCAATCTCCAATTGTTAATGTCCCAACTGGGTCCATTCGTATTCCGCTTGTCTGTATTCAAATCAAGCGAAACCTTAAGGTCTTTCGTTATTGAAACATCCACATTGCCTCGCAAATTCAACTTTTTGTAACCTACATTATCGAAGGTTCCCGTAGCATAATTATAGGAACCTCCCAAGAAATACCGTACCGTGGATGTTCCTCCACTCACATCTAACGAATGTTGAGTAGTTATTGGATCCTTCCACATTTCCTCCACCCAATTCCAAGAGTTCGTTTTAAAATAATCCAACTCATCTTGCGTATAATACCTGGCGTCGGTGATTGGGACATTCGTATATTTTAATTGATGGTTTATTTGAGAAGCATGTTCGTATGCGTTAAGTGTTTCAGGGAGCTTAGTAGGTGTTTGCACGCCAGCCAGTCCGTTATAAGACAACTGAGGAGTTCCTTCCTTACCTCTTTTTGTGGTCACTAAGATAACACCATTGGCCGCTCTAGAACCATAAATTGCGGCTGAAGCCCCATCTTTCAATACGGTAATACTCTCCACCTCCGTTGGCCCTAATCCATCGAATGCGAATTTATCACTTACAATGCCATCGATAACGTATAGCGGATCGGCGTTATTAAATGTCCCCTGTGCCCGTACCCTGATCGAAGATTCCATCCCCGGTGTTCCAGCGGCCTGCGTTATGGTGACCCCGGACAACCTGCCAGACAACGCATTAGAAAGGTTGTCAACCGGCGTATCCTTAAAGTCTGAACTATTAACGGACGACACCGACCCGGTTATACTCCCCCGGCTTTGCGTACGATAACCTGTAACCACCACATCTTCCAGTTGCCTTAAATCCGGCACTAAAATGACATTGATAACGGACTGGTCATTAACTGCAACCTCTTGTTGAATGTAACCCAAAAAACTAAACGCCAACGTGGCATTTGCAGGCGCATTTATTTCATAGTTTCCGTTTTGATCGCTAACGGTGGCGCTAGCTGTTTCTTTGACTTTGATCGATACCCCGGATAAAACGCCTTGATCATCTGAGACATTCCCCTTAACGGTGACCTGCGCCCAATGGGAGCTGGCAACCTTATCAGAACCGAGCGGGGTATTGATTGAAGATGCCGACAATTGACTAGTGTTCAAAAGTGGCGTAAGAATTAATAGTGTAAAAAATTTCATATACGGTTTGATTAAGCTTACACTTCGTTTCATCATTCAGTTATTTTCACTTTTAACATAAAAAGCTATTGTTTGACCTTTTTGAACCGTACTACAAAACCGCCAGCAGCATTTAGATGAACAGGTATATCATCTGTAGATCGGCTAAAAACCTTGTCTATTTTTATAGATGCAGGATTACTTGCTCTATCACTTAATACCGTTCCTTCATACCAATTTCCTTCTTCCAGAAAAGTAAGGGGCACTTGGAATCGCTTCGCAGCATCTCCGTTTAAGATTGCCAAAAACCACGTATCTCCTTTTCTTCTGGCAAATGCCGCTAACTCTCCAATTTCACTATTTGGTAAAACATACGTTTCATCCCAAGAGCCATGGATGTCTTTAATTACATTTACGGCAGGATTTTCGAGCAAGCTATGGGGATTTGCACCGAATATGAGTACCGGCGATGTGAAAACGATGGCGGTCGCTACCTGATGAACCCATGTGGTTTCCAGGCGTCGCTCACCAAACACCATCGGCGTATAATCTCCATGCCCGGCAAGCAGACGTGTAAACGGCAACGTAACATTATGTGTCGCCCAAGCGCCTTGATTCTTACCATACTCCAACCCCCTTATACCCTCGCGGGTCATCTCATTCGGCCAGGTACGCGATTCTCCACTGGGCTTGTTATTTCCATGGAAATTAACCATCAATTTAAACTCAGCAGCATCTTTCAAACAATCTTGATAAAGGTCGATGAATTCCTTAGACTCATTAGAAAACGCATCCAGTTTTACCCCGACCACACCCAAATCACGGCAACGTTTAAAAAAGGCTCGGCGTTCCTCGTTATTCTGTATATCCCTACCATGCCGCCAAAGCCAAATCTTCACACCATATTTTGCCGAGTAATCCACCAAATCTTTAATCTCCGCGTCCGTCCACCTGCCCCAAAACGCGTCTACCGTATTATATTCAAAACCCAGTTCGCCAGCCAATTTCGAGAACATTTTCATTCCCTCTATCGTACGGTCGCCCCCATCTAACCATGCCCAAACAGAACGGCCGGGTTTTATCCAATCGGTCTCAATCCCATCTGGAAAAAGCGCTTCATTAGGCGGCGGGCATAAATTGGTAAGCAAATCGGAGTTTACCATCGTGTTTAAATCGGTGCCGATGGTGACCGTCCGCCAGGGCGTTGTAATATCTCCCTGGATGGCCGCAATTTCCGACAGACGAATTGCATCCTGCAGCGTATAATCATGGGCGAAGGGGTAGGAAGAGGGTTGAATATGGCCGAGCCGCGTTACAAATCCGCCGTTGCCATCTGCCTGTAGCGACATACCGGCATAGTTCCTCAAATCTGCCTCATTGATCGCTGCGTAATGACCTGAGGCCAACTTAAACGTTAATGGTGGCGCTCCCCACTCCCCTTCCGCTACCGCTGAAATATGCTTCTTCAAATGTACACCTTCGTAATGCCAATAGAAATCATGATACCAAACGGTCGACGAAGCCGGGAGATTAAAAACAGTTGCTTCATCTGGGATACGACGTTGATGGTCGCCGGGAATAATGAACCGAAAGGCTACACCATCGTTATACGTGCGGACTTCAATAAAATATTTGGTGTTATTTTCAGCGATAATGGGAATTTTCACTCCGTTACATTTATTTATCGCCAAGGAATGCACACCTCTTGTCGGATATTTTTCATCCACCGAATATTTTTCTGCGCTACCGAGTTCAGCATGGGCACACAAATCCTTCCCATCCAATATCATATGCATGGGTGACGTTTCGATAACCGGCTGCTTCAAAAAACTTACGGAATATTTGATTCCGTTCTCAACAACAGAGATTTTAAAATCAATCTTTCCGTCAGGGCTATGAACGACTTCGTTTGCCGATAAATTGACTTGAAAGAGAATCAAAATCAAAAAAGAAAGATACCTGATATTTTTCATGATTATCGAAAATCACCTACTCCCAAATGTATAAACAAGTATTGTCTCTCCTGTAAGGGATATTGGCCTAATGTTAAGAAGTATTGGCAAGACGATCATTTTAATTTATGGATAGCCAATGTTGATTAATGCCTGCTTCCCCAATCGTTCCTCCAATTGTGTCAAATAAAGACTCTGTGGCGTCACAGGTGTGCCGTGGGCGTCAAATGTGCCCTCGGGCAGCAGGAGCGATCGGTCAAACGGACGGGGAAGCGGGGTGCTTTCCCCGATACACCCAATGGCCCAATTGTGGGTGCCGGGTGGTTGCTGCACCACGTACGATTTTGCTACACAGTTCCACGCTACGGACCAGCCTGTTCCCCATCCATGGCCCGACCCCATAGATCCTCGGTTCTTGAAATCGATGCCACCGTCGGGTAGACGACAATTATCCAATAAAATACCGGTAGTCCACCGTTGGTGACCTTCGATACGGCCATTTCCTTGAAAGGTACAATTGAGTAACACAATCGGGCCGGATATACCACCACCCGTCGCAGCGAACCACACATTGTCTCCTTCTACGGAACAGCGATCAAGTAACACCTGACCACCATTCGGGGAAAACTCCGAGGGCTTGGAAGACCCCTCGTGCCGCGCCTTACGGATTACCGACACCTCCTGCAACGTAATCCGTTGGCCGCCTATGTTGACGCTGTTCATCGTTTCTTCAATGCGTACGTGGCGCATCCAGCAGTCTTCGCCATTCAACCTTATCGCGGCATACAATTGCTGCGCATGGTTAAAAGGCTGTGGAGGCGAAACGATGCGCAGATATTCAACTGCGCACAGATTAAGCCGATTCGGTTCACTGATTTTGACAACCTCCGTACCCGGTGGATTCAGGTAAACGGCATTGTATGAATCGGTCAACGGAACGTCGACTGTAATCTGGTTGCCTTCCACTGCGTTAATTCGTCGTTCAGTAACGGTTCGGGTGCCTTCGCGTAGCCAGGTTTGGGGCTTGCCATCCCTGACCAGGTTATGCATTTCCATAAATTCGATCCAGGCATTGGTTACCGGCCGCCGGAGTTGAATGGTATCACCCGCAGCCAAACCAGCCGTGCTCTCGACGGTAAACACCGTTGACCCCGAAGGCACATACCTATCGGCCAATACCGTTTTGGCTGATTCAGTGACACCCTCTGTGCCTCGATTGCGTGGCCTACTAACTACGATGGCAGTATGTTTGCCGCCGACCATTTGAATGGTGCTGCCCGGCCCATCAAGCCCCGTACCGCTGCCGCGCAACACCACTCCGCTAGCAGTAATGGTGATGGTCTCTGAACACGTAAACGTGCCCGGCGTTAACAATATGGCGCCACGGAATCCGTGATCATCCGGTTGCATGGCCGAAACCTTGTCTATTGCGGCCTGAATAGTCTTCGTATCATCGCCAGTCTCGGAAGGCTTTACCGTAATACGCACAGCTATATCAGGTAGCGCTATCCCCCCGCCCTTATAGCCGGCATGTGAAAAATCCATAATCTGGTCGCCTTGTGGCAACCGTTGGTATTGCAACTTATCGTTGGCGTCCAGACTGACCCATTTACTTTTTGCCAAATCATCTCTAACACGGGTTTGTGCCTGTACAATGACTACGAACGCAACGGCCAGCACACTTAAAAACAATTGATTAGACCTATTTCTCATACATTTTACTTTACTCAACAATAGCCACGAAACCACCGCCTGCCATCAGCTCGATAAATAGCGATTCGTTGTGGGCAATAGTCGCTTCGTCAATCGACACCCCGTGTTGCGCGCCGAATGAATTACGTTTGCGTACCAGTGATACCATGGCCGACTCCGGCCGTTTGTCACGTACCATGGTTATCTTATGCTCGCCCTGGCTGAGGAATGGAAGGTCGATTTTCAAAAAACGCGATTGCTCTCCGTTCATGACAGAAATGAACCATTTATCTCCACTTCTTCGAGCAAATGCAGCAACCTCACCGGGTTCACTTCCCGGAAGGACAATGGTTTCATCCCATACCGTTGGAATCTGTTTTATTACCGCTACGGCTGGGTGGTCAAGAATCTCCTGGGGATGGGCCGCGTAAATCAGTAAAGGGGCTTGCAAAACGATGGCACTAGCCACCTGATGTGTTTCGGATGTCTCTGCCCGGCGGTCGCCGAAATGAAGCGGTGTATAGTCGGCGTGGCCGGCCAGCATTCTGGTAAACGGAAGTGTGGTATTGTGCGTGGCCCACGGACCCCGCATCTCAAAACCGAGGATGGCTTCCCGTGTCACTTCGTTTGGCCAGGTGATTGATTCCCCGGCAGGTTTGTAAGCTCCATGAAAATTAAGGATGAGTTGATAGCGAGCCGCTTCCTTCAAACAGGCCGCGTAAAGGTCAATAATCTCCTTGGCCTCGTGATCGAAGAAGTCGATTTTAGCGCCCGCAACCCCCAGCTCATGCAGGTGCTTGAAAAATTCATGGCGGGCTTTGGGGTCTCTGATGTCTTTTGAGTGCTTCCAAAACAATAGTTTCACGCCATACTGATTGGAATAGTCAACCAATTCTTTCCGCTCGGCGACACTCCAACGCTGCCAATGGCCTTCTACCACGTGGTATTCAAAGCCCAGCTCGCCAGCCAGTTTCGATAGCCTTTTCATTCCGTCCAGTGTACGAGATTCATCCGTCAAATACCCCCATACCGCACGACCCGGTTTCATCCAGGCTTCGTCAAACCCATTTGGAAAAATTGTTGGATCGGGTGCTGGAGCCACATGCTGTACAATGTCGTTGTTGAACAGCATATTCAGGTCTTGGCCTATCATGATAATACGCCAGGGACTTTCAATCGCACCGTCTAACAACGGGGACTTCGTCAACCGTTGATGGTCCGCTTCTCCATAACGCAGCACATATGGAAAATTAGCGGGATGTTCATGGCCCAAGCGAGCTTTAAAAACCCGCTGTCCGGCCGCTTCCAGCGCCATACCCGGGAAATTTTCGCCGGTTGACTTGATGATGCCCGACTCGGTAATGGCTGCAAAGCCCCTGCCATCCGGTAAACGAACGGTCATTGGCGGTGCTATCCAGGTACCTGCGGCAATTGATTCGACATCGTCCTTCTGGTGTTTTTCTTCATAATGCATAGCAGTGATACCATGATGCCACACCTTACTTCCGGCCACGATGGAGAATGACGTAGATTCTGCCGTGAGCTGGCGTTCCCCGTTGTCCGGGAGGAGGTAGCGGAACGCTACCCCGTCATTAAATACGCGTACCTCGAGTTCGTAAGTTTTATCATCCGACTTGCTGCCAATCGCGATGAGTGCCCCTTGATGAACGTCGCTCGCTTGTAAATGCTTACCGCGCATTGGATATGTCCGTTCACCAACATATGACTGTACTTCGCCAATATGCACTTCTTCTCCGACGTCTATCCCGTCAATGACCATCCCTAATGTAGAGCGCTCAATGACAGGCATGCCTCGATAGTGTACTGTATACATCAACTGACCCTCAAGGCTCATTACCTGTAGCCTCACCATCGTATCCGGACTACTGATTGTGACAGGTTGTGCTTGGACGAATATAATGAAGGCCGTAGCGGTTAATGTGGATATCAATTTCAAATTAATCATATATAAAAATTTATGGTCATATTGTTTCGATAACATTTTGCATGGATATACCTGCCAAATCACAAGTCAATATATACTAAGCTTGGAACCTGTATATCCATTGCCGCTCCGGCCCAGTTATTTCTTGCCGATTACAAAATCAGCAAACAGCACTTTTTCATCCCTCAGTTGTTTTTTATTGTTTAGACTCCGGTAAATACCCCATTTGGGTCGCATGAATGTGGCAGCGGTCCGCCATAGATCCAAGTTATCGCCTGAGTAATGTAGCAGCGTGGTTCCGTCGTCAACTCTCCGCATTGTAAGTTCATATGTACCATTTGTTCCGTATTTAATTTTAGAAGTGGCTTCTATCCATGTACCAACAAAAGGAGCAAGGTCGACAACCTGTACCTTTCCTTGTGTACTGGCGCTAGTATTGCCAGTGTGGATGATCTCCAATTTATTTGGGTTACCAAATCGTGGGGTGATGGTAATCAGGGGAGCTCCGGCATTGGTACCGTCACCGGCCTTAATCTGATGAATATGTGTAAAACTGGAGGAGGGCTGAAAACCCTGTGCAAGCTTAAATTTCCATTTTAAGAGCACTTCATCGCCCGATAGACCCTTGACGGATACCGGTGAAGGCCCGTAAGTTTTTATTTCCGTACGCTGGCGATCAAAATTTACGCACCGATCGTCATCAGACTCCACATGTGCGAAAAAAGCAAATACATGTTTGTTTAATGTATTGTCAAACTCTTCTGTAATATGCCTGCCAAAATCTTTATGTGAACAATCAGGCACTTCATGTGCTGTTCCCCCCAAAACACGGTTCAATAGCTCATACGTATCGCCTGGCCCGTCTGCATGTAACCTCACGACGGCGTATCCGGTTTCGTCATCAGGAAGGATTGTGGGCTTAACCGCCAGCGTGTCATAGTCCGTGTAAAAGGTATCAATTGCATTGATATGAGGTAGATATACAGCCCGATACTCAAAAGTACTTTCTTTGCTAAAGTTTAATAGTATCGTGTTGATTTCAAACAAAGAAGCTTGTAATTCATGACGATTGCCGGAAGCATCTGTATAATTCACTTCGGTCCTAACCATGCCTAGCGGTGCAGCACCCCAGTTGATTGTAGCCTCTGCTTTTGCGTCAACCAACGCTACATTTTTAACATGTCGATTTTTTAATTCTTTTTCGTAGTTTGCTCCATACACTTTTCCATTTAACGTTACTGGAGCTGACGCCAGTCCAGCGGCGTCCAATGCAATAATTGAGAAAGAATGATCACCTTCATCGAGGTTGTCGATAATGATACTCATCGTGTCCTTGCCGACGGGAATATCAACATCCAATAAATCAGCCTTCTGTTTCCAGTAAATGCGGCATTTATTAGGCTTTTTCCCCTCTTGAAGTGCCCACTGAAGCTTGGCCCGTTGCCGACCCGGCAAGAATTGCCCGGATATGACTCGATTCGGGAGAGGAACGATGGTGTCGGGTTGTTCCGTAATTTTCTCGTCGCATGCAGGCAAACAACCGAGACTAAGAAATAGGGCTGGTAATAGTTTCATGATGAGTGTTGAAGATGAAAACAAAACCGCAGAACCATTATTTTGACGGCTCTGCGGTTAACCTGTATTATCTATTCCAGATCTCGAATTCTGCGAGATTTACGTTCGCGGATGTTGCATCCAACGTCAAATCCAATTTGACATATCTGCCCGTAACCGCAGTGAACTGCGCCAGCTCTTCCTTTTCCGGTGGCATATTTTTGACAAACGCTGATTTCCAAGTTACGTTATCGTCAGAATACAACAGCTCATATTTAACTACCCGTTCTTGGGATTTAAACCAATAAAGAAACACCTCGTTAAACGTTTGTGAAGTGCCTAGGTCAACAACCAACCAGGTGTTGAAATCCGCTCTATCCCCACTTCCCGCTTGCCAAAAAGTAGCAATATCACCATCCGTTACATTGCCTGCCCGTCCGGCACTCACGTCACTGCTTTTGTCGACCGATTTACTCAGTGCCAAATTTTCGGCTGGCGGCGGGGGTGGAGGGCCGGCTACCACCTCTTTGATGTCGGCCACTTCCGTATAATCCGTGAAAAATGTATCAATGGATGCGGCTTCTGGTACATATCCCGTCCGATACCTAAAAGATGTTCCTTTTTTATAGTTTGTAATCGTATCGGAGCCTGCCCAGATTTTGGGCCGGTTCGGATTTATGGGATTGGAAACTTTGTGGATTTGCGTGATGATTTCCTCGCTGTCCTGATCGATATTGATTATTTCAATCACGGCAACCTGGGCATTCGCACCAAACCATGCGATGCCCAATTTTCCGGTTACCGGATCGTAAGTCGCGGAATCAAGCGGCCTATTGAACAATGTTTCCTCAAAGGTTGGTCCATAAACGTTACCGATTACCTCTGTGCGGATTGAGGTATTTCCGCGATCATCATAGGAAAACACTTCAAACGTATAAGTGCCCTCTTCCAAGCCATCGATAATCACATCGAACCGCTTCCTGCCGCTTAGATCGGCTACGGGTACCTCGACGGAATCCATTCGGTTATTCCAGAATACCCTGCACTTCGTGATTTTCGGATCTGAGACCAAATCCCATGCTATTTGAACCCGCCCATTGCCAGCAAGCGCTTGCAACGAATCGGGCCTTCCGGAATAAATCAACTCACCGTCCCCGAGAAAATCGATGTAGGACGAGTTCTGCTTTTCACAAGAAGCTAGTATGCCCGCTATGAATAGAATAGGCACTACGAAACGCCAATGCTTTTTAAATATATTCATAATTTCAAAAATTAATGCCCTCAATTTATTCCTGTACCTGTCCCCAGATTTTCATTTCGGCCATATGCAGAAATCCGGTTGCACCTTCGATTGCTGCCCAACTGTCGATGTGTTTCCACGCAATGTATCGCACTGAAGGAGCGTCTATCGGAAATTCATATTCATGGCCTGCTTCTGCAATGGCGAGATCATCGTTTGACAGTTGGCCCAACGGTAATCCAGAGGGTTTCACCATCACCTGATGATCGAGACGTTCCCAGCTATCCACGTCTTCCGGCGTATTGGTCCCCCAGATTTCCCATTCGTGCGGGTTGCCGTGCGAATAGAGATATCCGCCATTATTATTACGCTGCCAGATTTTATAACGGCTCAGCCTTACCCTCACCCTCATGTCGATGGGTATCCAAATGGGAACATCCATACGTTCGGTCGTATGAAAACCGGTATTTCCTAACTCACCATCCCATAACCTAGCAAATGGCCAGGAACCCAAATTACCCGGGTGTTTGACTGGTTCTCCCGAGGCAGGCAATGGCGGCATCTGCGGGATGGGATATTGCGGGCTGCCGGAGCGCATATCTCGAAAGGTTGTCCCATCAATTTCCTCTTCATACACGGGAGTTAGGTCCATGGAAATGGTGTCGGATTGATTGTTCCAAACGTCTTTCACGTAGAAGCCAAACCTACGTTCCTCGGCATCAAGTCCCCGTACTGAAAAGTCGCCCTGTGCTAATCCGGTATAATGGGCATCAATGTCTTCCCATTCTTTCAATTCTTCGTTCCAACGAACTACACCAATCACAATGTTAGTGGGTGTCTCTGGCGTGGCTGCTTTATTCTCAAACGCCACCCGCATGCCGCCAAACGAAGCAACAATGTCGAGCGATTCCAAAACATCCTCGATGGGAGGGGTGAGTGGAGTAATCCGGATAGTTACCGGGGTAGATTCCACCTCGGAGCGGCTAACGGCGACCAGCGTAATTTCCCGTTCCCGTATATCACCCAGCCCTTCTATCAGGACCTGATCATTGTACAATGAGGATTTTGAGACGACCTCTTTACCTCCGCGTTCATATGTAGCCTTTACGTACAAAAGGTTTTCATTAGCTGGCAACTCGTATCGAATAATGGCACCGCCCGGAATCGCCTCGGCTACGGGATTGCTGATTGGGCCCGGCGCAGCACTGTCATCGTGGAGGATGGTGTTGGTTTCCTCCTTACAAGATTGCATCACAAACGCGATTGCTGCGATAAATGTGACGACTTTTAATGCATTTTTCATCCTTTGGTTTTTTCTTTGTCAGATAAAAGGTAATTTGGACTACCAGCCCGGATTTTGAACTAAGTTCCTGTTGATTTGCATCTCTCCCAATGGAATCGGGGATAGGTAGTCGCGCATGGTAAACTTTTGATTGAACAACAGCACTTCGCGGTAATAAGATACGGCATCCTTTTGGGTAATATCCCACCCTTTAATCGGCCTGTTAAGCTCAATATGAGCAGTTTTCCAACGTCTTAAATCCCAGTAACGGTGACCTTCAAAAGCCAGCTCGATGGCACGTTCCTGTTGGATAATTTCCCGTAAGCCCTCTTTGCTTTGAAATTTGGTGGGATTGGTCGAGAAATTTGTCCACGAATACTCCACTGTAGGCAAGCCTGCCCGGGCCCGGACCAGGTTAATCCAATGTGTTGTTTCTTCACTATATCCGTTAACTTCATTGAGTGCTTCTGCATAAAGCAGGTACAAATCGGAAAGCCTAAACTCAGGCCAGGGATAAGGCGATTGGTTTCCGCCCAATACGTTGCCGTCGGCGGCTGCTACTGTTTCAATATTTACCAATTTTTTAATGCCGTATCCCGTAATGGAGAAGTTGCTAATCCCTTGCCGCGCGGCAATCTCGCCTGCGCGGATTTGCACGGCGAACAAGTTGTTGACGTTGTAATTGTTTACCCAATTACCAAACCAGATGCCTCTATCAAATGACACGCTGGCATAAAAACGGGGCTCCCGGTTAAAATGCAGTTTTACGGTTTGCTCACCTTCTTTTACGTAAAACCGATCAGCGGCTGTAGCCGTACGAAGACTGTTTTTGTCGCTGTAGTCCCACAATCGATCTTCAGTAATGGGAACGCCGTTTGCCGAATAATAACGCTCAACCGCCTTCAGTGTGGGTGCGAGGATGCCCTTGGGCCCCGATCCACTGACGCCCGCGGCGATTAACGGCATGGCCCATCGCTGCATATCCGTGGCCCGGCTGTTTGTATTGACCCAAATAACTTCCGTACTGTTCTCCTTGGTGGTCAACGCAGTACGGTAATCCAACTCTACTTTAATAGTATCGTTGATGACATATCCGGGATTACCGAAAAAAGCATGTAAGGCAAAATTATTGGCATGGCAAAAATCAATGGCTTCCTTACATGCCTGCGCAGCCCTGGCCCATTTGCCGGGGTCTACTGTTGGATTAAACAATTGGACGCCATCCTTGTCCTTGAAATTGGCGTATTCGGGATTGCCGTTATATAATGGGCTCGCGGCCGTTACCAACACCTTTGCTTTCAGCGCGAGTACCATGGCGCGGGTCACTCTCCCTAACTCTGAATTTTCTGTACCTAGTACCCTGTCAGGCAGGTTCACATTTGCATTGGCCTCGTCGAGTAATTCCACGATATAATTCACCACATCATCAACGGGCTGCCGTTTCAATTGCACCTCATCCGGGCCGGTGGAAATGGGCAGATTTTCTTTGATCAATGGAATAGGGCCGTAACTCCTGAATAGAATGAAATGGTAATAAGCCTTGAGGAACTGTACTTCGGCAATCCACCGCTGACGTTCGAATTCCTGCAATTCGTCTACTTTGTGGATGTTATCGAGAAAGATGTTGCAGTCGCGCAGTGCGATAAACATGGGGCGGCCACTCCTTCCGCCAGACCAATAGTCGCCAAAAGGCGAAGCCGTGTTTTGCAATCCTAAAGCAATGCTGTAAAAATCCTGGTTAATGTCAATCGGTGGATTTGGGTTCCATACTTCATCAGCGGTAAAAAAGGCCGGATTGGTATTGAAGTGACCATTGTTTGGCATGTAGGAGTAGCACGTGAATAGGTATCGTTCTGCAGATGACCGTAAATTAAACGCGTAGTCCAAGGTAGCAATGTTGTCAGGTACGACATCTAAATACTTGTCGCAAGAGAGCAGCAAAGCAGTGCACAATGTGATTGTTATTGATTTAATAATTTTCATAGCTGGTCGCATTTAAAAGCCTACTTGTAAACCGAAATTAAGAACCCGCTGCACCGGATAGCCCAAACCTTCTCCGCCCATTTCGATATCCCACAGCTTGAATTTGCTCCAGGTATAGGCATTGTTTACCGTGGCATAGACTCGGAAATTAGCCACCCTTATCCGTTCCGTAAGGTGTTGAGGCAAGGTATACCCCAGTTCAACCTGTTTTAGCCGAACAAATCCGCCGTCACGCATAAACCATGTGTTCCGTTGCGCACTATTGGCATTCAATTCTGGGCTGAGCCGCGGCCATAGCGCATACAGATCTCTGTTTTCTTCCGACCAATGGTTATCAGCATAAGCCTTCAAAAGTTGGTTTTGTAAAATAGTTTGGGAGCTATACGATTCGCCGCTATATACGTACCTTGAAAACGGCGACGTCTGGGCTACGTCAATAAAGAATGAAGAACGAGCGGATCCCTGAATGAAGGCCGATAAGTCCACTCCCTTGTATGTAGCAGTTAATTGCGTCCCCCAAATCAGCTCAGGTCGTGTCGGATGCCCGATGGGTACCATATCCAGCGGAGATATTTGCCCATCACCATTGACATCCCGAAATTTGATATCGCCTCCCATAGTGGGAAAGCTGCCAAATGATTGGGTGGGTGAACTTCTTACTTCTTCGTCGTCCACGAAGAGGCGTTCAGCAATATATCCCCACGACTGCGCTGTTGGATGGCCAACCCGATATAGCCAAGGTTGCTCATATATCGGTTCTTCATAAGCTTTGTAATAATTTCTTGCAAATGTCAGGTTACCCCGGGCGCCCAAGTACAATCCATTCATGAAGGAGTGGCCGTAATCCATTTGCACCTCATAGGAGTTCGAACGTGCCTTACCTACGTTAGCTTTCGGCGTAGCTCCCTGAAGCCCCATGGTTCGCGGAATCGAAGCCCTGTCCATTAGGATATTGTATCGGTTATCCGTAAAGTATTCAGCAATCACATTGAGTTTGTTCCATAAACTGAACTCCAACCCAAACGTACTGTTCAAAGACGTTTCCCAGGTGATGTCCAGATTCTCATAACGGCTCACCGAAATGCCGGATCTGCTGTAGGATCCCTCCGTTCCGAAACTCGCTCCGTTGGTACCATCAAACATATTTACATTCGAGAGGTAAAAGAATCGGTCATTCTTGTCTCCGATGGCGTCTTGCCCGACGAGGCCGATGTTACCCCTGATTTTTAAGTTCGTAATGGTACCCGAAAGCGGTTTGAAAAACGGTTCATTGGAAACCTGCCATGCCAAACCTGCTGATGGGAAAAAACCGTAACGCTCCGTGCGGTAAAAGCGTTCCGAGCCATTGTAGCCGAAATTGGCTTCAAAAAAGTACCGACTGTCGTACCCGTAGGTGAACCTCCCGGAGATACCGAGGTTTCGGGAAGGTAATGCCGCCTGTAAATTACTGGCATTCCCATCCAGCCTGGAATTCATAATCAGCACCGTCATGGCTCCCACGGCATGCTTTTCGTTGAACGTCCGGTTATAATTGAAAGCCGATTGAAAATGAAAGACAGATGCTACTTCCTTATCGCCAGGTACGTAGTTAAGAAAGTCTGTGCCCGTATCCGGATTGATCGCATTGACGGTCACCGCGTCGTTGAGCTTATCATAAAACCCGACTTGGTAATAAAAAGGCACGTATGCTCTTCTCAGATCGAAAAAAGCCGTACGGTTGATGTTGGTCATCGCGTTCAACGACAGGCCGGGAGTCAGGAATGCAAAGTCCTGTTTCAGTTCCAATTGAGCAACCATCAATGATCGTGCAGACTCCTTAAACCCTTGTACCATATCGGCATAAGGATTCAAGTAGCGACCTTGGTCGGCATTGCCAAACATGATGTGTTTCGCCGTACCGTATTCGGCAGGATAGGAAGGTAAGAACATAACCGGATTGGATCGCATAATCTTGCGGTATAAGCCTTGACCCTCATCAAGCGGTCCGTTGTAGTCATCGAAATTCCCATTGAGAAAGACGGTCACCTTGCTTGACTTGGAAACATTCAACTCCACATTCGAGCGAAGGTTATAACTGATCAATTTAATATTGTTGTCAAAATGGTTACGGGAGTCTTCTTTCAGGATACCATTGTCTTGATTCATGGTCGCTGCTACGTAATACGTCGCAGCTTGCCCACCACCGCTTAAATTGAAATTCAGCCGCTGGTTCAATGTAGCGGTTTTCAACAACTCATCCTGCCAGTTGACCGTGGGAAAAGCAATCGGATTAGTTCCGGCGATGGTGTTGTCTATTTTGCTTCGTGAATAGGGGGTTGGAGTAAGCGGTTGCCGGGTCACATAGGCTTCATTGTGCAATTGCATGTAGGTGACGGGATCGGCGAATTCCAAGTTTTGGGTAGGTGAAGAAATGGAGTTTTCATATCGCACGTTGATTCGGGGCTTACCGGCCACACCTTTTTTGGTGGTCACCAGGATGACGCCATTGGCACCTTTTGCCCCATAAAGGGCGCTGGACGCAGCGTCTTTCATGATGGAGAAACTTTCAATATCGTCCGGCTGCAACCTTGCTAAATCCGTAGTCGTATATTCCATGTTGTCAATCAGGATAAGTGGCGATGCTTTGTATCCGAATGTGGTGGCTCCTCGGATGAAAAACTCGGCATTATCCCTTCCAGGTTCTCCGCTTCGCTGATAGGCGATAACACCGGCGAGACGTCCGGCCAATGCGGTAGTTAAATTGCTCGAAGGGACCTTCAGTTCCTTTGGGTTAATTGTTGTTATCGATCCGATAACAGATTCCTTCTTTTGGGTACCGAACGCGACCACCACAGCTTCCTCCAATTGTCCTTCGACCATCCGGAGCTCCACATTGATCACGTCCTTACCCGCAACGGGAATTTCTTGGGTTTCGAATCCAACCATCGAGAATACCAGAATAGCATCTTCGCCAGGCGTCTCCAAAAAGAATTTACCGTTTAGGTCGGTGGTCGTTCCAACATTCTGTCTGTCTTTAACGATAACCGATACTCCCGGCAATGGCCCCTGATCATCGGTAACGGTACCACGAATTTCTTTCTGAAAAGAATGAGTGTCCACGATGTCGATGAAGTTGTCTTTATACCCGGGACTTTTCGCATGCAGCAAAGCATGATGACCGCAAAAGACAAACATGAGAAGGCCAACACCTACCTTACGGTACAGTGAATTATCTTTCATAATCATGTTTCAATTTCAATTAAGCATTTACTTGGTTACTAGTCAAGGCCATTTGATACTCGGACTTTAACAACACGATATGCCTTGAAATACACCGTGCCGATATCAGTCAAACGATTGCACAAATTAAATCAGGTAAATTTTTCCATAAGCATTTTTTAAGGTTTACTAATTAGTTATCTAAGCGAAACGAATTTCGTCAACTAAAGTACACGTAACTAACCCTTTATTTATACCGCATATTAGCATGGTAATACGCGTTTTTGGCAAAAGCATGAAAATCTATTATTTAACCATCATCTTTTCCCTGAGAATTGCCTCCAGGTAATAATAGTCGGCGTAGATTAGGGATACATCTACCTCGCTATCCGATGGTTTCGAGCCGGTACTATGCCCTAAGATGAACCCTTTATTCGCTCCAGGTTGGGAGGCGTAGATGTCTTTGATGTTCCGCATGATCGTGTCGGCCTTTGCGCGATAGTCCGCATTCTTTTCGTCGAATGTGCTCAACTCATATAGTGCCGACGCCGTGATAGTAGCTGCCGATACGTCCCTCGGTTCGGCTGGGATACTGGGGGCGTCAAAGTCCCAATAAGGTATGAGATCACTAGGCAAATGTGGATGATTGAAGATATATGCGGCAACCGCTTCCGCCTGCTGTAAATACCGCGGATCGTGGGTTTCCCGGTAACACATGGTATAGCCATATAACGCCCACGCTTGGCCCCTAGCCCATGCCGAATGATGTGCATAGCCCTGATGCGTATGTCGATGTACGACAGTCCCTGTCTTCGGATCATAATCGATGACGTGCCAACTGCTGAAATCTTCACGGAAATGATTTTTCATGGTTGTGTTGGCATGAGCGACCGCAATTTGATAAAAGGAAGAGTCGCCGGTGAGTTTGGTTGCCTCAAAAAGCAACTCCAGATTCATCATGTTATCAATGATGACTGGAAACTCCCATTTATCTTGATTATGATCCCACGAGCGTATTGCACCAACCTTGGCATTGTAACGTGTAGACAACGTTTGTGCGGCTTTGACGATGATATCCCGGTACTGTTGGTTGTGAGTGAGCCGGTACGCGTTACCGTAGCTGCAATAGATTTTAAAGCCCATGTCATGCGTACCGGCATTGAATTTCTCTTTTTCAATGTCGCTGGTATACAGCTGTGCCTGTTCCTTCCAAGTGTTATCGCCAGTGAGTTCGTAGAGATACCAGAGGTTGCCCGCAAAAAAACCGCTGGTCCAATCCCGGGAAGGGACCAGTTTTAATTGCCCAGCTTCGATTGTGCGGGGCGCCACCAAGTTCTTTTGCTCGTTTTGCTCCTTTACTTTGTTGACTTCTTTTAGCAGCAAATGGGTTTGGGCAGCAGCCCTGTCAACCCGTTCGTCTGTTGGAATGTGGGCAGCACAACCGCCGAGAAAGTACGTAGCGACAATTAATTTTATGGATAATTTCGGGTATTTCATATGTGAAAAAAGGCTATGTCAATTACTAAAGAATAAAATCAGTTTATCCAGATTAGCGGGTGTCTGATGGGGAGGTTTCGTATCACTTCTTCCTCACTCGGTTTGTGGTCGAGTCTGCTCCAGGCTGCCAACCAAGCATCGTTTTCATATGCGCGTGCTCCGAAAAATAGAAAGGGTTGGGCCACCGGCCAATTGTCCCAGTACATCACATCCTGCGGAAAAGGCCATTTGCTCTTATCGTCGACGAAAGGAAATAAATAGGCTATTCCGTTCTCGATGGATCTACCATCCGAGGTGGTATAGTCCCATAAATTGTCTTCCGGTGATGAAAGTATCTGGCAAATCATTGCCATGGCATCCAGGTTGAATAACGAATAGCCATAAGGTTTGGTGCGATTAATTTCCCGTGGGAAGCTGCCATCGCTAGCCATTTGATCGGGTAGCAATACCTGCTTAAAGCGTTCTCTGCAAAACGACAATCGCTTTCCGTCGTTCGTCAGTGAAGCAAAAGCAGCGACTTGCATCACGAAACAGGTGCCATGGTTGTTTTTGGCATTCATCTCTGCCTCACCATACGGGTGTGTCATCAACCAATCTAAATAAGCTTCAAACCATCCTTTGATACGTTCCAATTCCGCTGGCTCAATATGTGCCTGCATTGTTAAAATCCCCTGAGCCACTTCCATCAGGTGTATGGTGTCTATGATGCCAATACCACGTCCGGTAAACCTGCCTTTGATAGCCTGTGCATAAAGTAGCGAAGGATTCATGCGGGTTCCAGCATCCACAAACCACGCTTTGAGGTGCGGGATTGCGGCACGGACATATTTATGATTTCCGGTTAGTTTATACGCGGATGCCAATGTGCCGATTATCTCGCTGAACCGTATCAATGCTAAACGGTGTTCGACAAAATTATCGGGATTGCTAAGACCATCCCGCTGGATATAAGGGCCATCAGGTTCTTCGGGGTCTGGCCACCAATAATCGCCTTCGGAGTAAAAGTCATTGATGCCACCGGCGCTTCTTGACGCTTTGAATGCCGTAATCGTAATCGGCTTTCGCCGTAACGCTTGCTTGGCTTCCCGCAGGGTTTGCCGCTTCAGCAATTGGGCAGCCTTTATGAAATACGCATCGACGAGTTCCGTCTCTGCACCATTCCTTTGGGCATGAACGGGGCTACCTATTGCGAAGAATAATGCGATGATATAAATACCCTTCTTCATAGTTACTTCGTCATTGCAACAAATTCAACAGAAGCAACCGTATTTGGCTTTCCAGCTGCTGGTGCCGAAATGCTCGTCTCCAGTGTACCGTTGGCCTGCCTGGCTACCCGTATTTCGCGAAAGGTGTAATCCCCTTTTTCATAGTCATATGTCACCCCATCATCGTCATATAAGCGGTATGTGCCCGGCTTGTGACCGTAATACCTGATTTCCAAATCGATTTTTTCTTCCGGCTTGGGTGCGTGCATCAATGCCGGACCGAATGGGATGATGCCACCGTCTTTTACATAGACGGGGATACGGGCTAACCCAGGTGTGACGGTAATAACCTCACCGTTTCCTGCGTATTCGCCCGTATAGAAATCATACCAATTACCGTTTGGCAAGATGACCGTTCTGCTTTCCTGCCCGGCAAACATCGGGGCAACCAACAAATACTCCCCGGCCATATACTGATCTTTCACTTCTTTACTCACCGCTTCGGCATAGGGATTCTCTTCCAGGTCGGCCGATCCCTGCTGCTTGACGACATCGACGTAAAAACCCGGTTCAAGGTTCATTGCCCTGAAGGGTGGAATCCCTTGAAAGTGGTATTTCGCGAACTCGCTGTACCAATAAGGCATCATCTGCATCCGCAGGACTGCCATTTCGCGCACCTGGTTTTCCACTTCTGGATACGTCCAGGGTTTGGTACCGCTCGACCATGCATTGATCATGGCCATAGGCGAGAATATCACAGATTGCATACGCCGTAGCCACTCCTCTGCGGATTTCGAGGCGCGGGCTTCGGGCGTCCACAAGACGCCCGAAAAACCGCTATTGATGAGGGCAGTGATGAAATCCTCGTGGTTATAGTAGTCGTTGTAAATCACATACGGGTATGAGACGGCACCGGCGTTGGATCCGCGTACCAAGCCGAACGTACGCTGGTTGCGATTATGAAAAAGTTGTGTGCTATATCGTTGTACCAATAAACCATACGTTTGCCGTAATTGTTCGGCCGTCTTTCCGGAAGGGAACGTAGCTACATCAGGCCATAAATAATGGTCGTAACCATCTACCTCATCAAATTTGTATCCACTCACACCGATAGCTACCTGGCTTTTGTTCAGTTGGCCAAAGAATAGATCACGGGCTTGCGGCAGGGTGAGGTCTGGAACGGCCCCCAACCATACGGTATGCGAGCCTGTAAACGGCAATATAGACTTATAAATAGGTGATTGCGGTGCCACATAGGGGTTGGTCCAGAGATTTACCCTGACGCCTTTGGCAAGCATATCGTTGACAAACTGCTGCGGACGTGGGAAGCGTGTGGTATCCCATTCGAACGTACAGGGATAGGCTTTACTTTGCCAGCCCGGTTCAAGTCCGACAAAATCGAGCGGGAACCCCCTGTCGGCAAACGCCTGTACTTCTTCGGCCACATCGTCCGCTGTATAGAGCGTTCTGACCCGTTGTGTGAACCCGAGTCCCCATCTTGGCGGCAGGCATCCACCGCCGTTGAATAGGTTGAAACGGCTCACTGCCTCGAGGGGGGAAGGCCCTGCAAAAACATAGAACTCGACACCGTCGGCCGGAATCAGTATTTCCACCGCATCCGAATAAGGGCGCGAAGACCAGCTCTTGTCAAGGTTACGATCCTTTACCTCCGGAAAATCCTCGCTATCTAACCTAACTGCAGTGCCCGCATATACGGTAAGATATCGAGCGGCATTGATAAATACCCCATATCCTCTGGACGACACATAGAAAGGCACGGGAGCATGGGTACGGCCATTGTCCCTGCCACCGTAGTGATCCACGTGTAGGTTCAGCACTTTCCCCCGTTGATACACACTTTGGAAATTCAAACCAAAACCGAATACTTGTTCGCCCTTTTCCAGGGGAAAACGCAAATAGGTTTCGCCGTTCATCACCGTAGCAGTAATTTTCGCTTGCTCCAACGGAAAGTGCGCACCGGCCATTGCGTGGATGGCATCCTCACGTGGCTGGACTTCCGTTATGGTTAAGAAATTGTAGGCATCGGGGGTTCCGATGCTTCCTTTCCAGACACCGGGCAACACATCTCTCCACGTGATCTGAGCAGTTACTGAAATGACGGAAAATGAAAAAAGAATAATTAAACTGATTTTTTGGAACTTCATAAGCTATTAGATTCGATATCGATGATTAAGGATTTACATATTCTTTTTGATAATTTAGAGGACTCTTACCGGTAATGTCTTTGAAGCTTTTATAAAAGCTGGTAAAATTATTGAAGCCGCTGCTGAAACAGACTTGTTTCACGTTTAACTGATTTTCGATAAGCAGTTTGCACGCTTGACCTACTTTGATTTCCGTTAGAAATTGTGAATAAGTTTTCTGCGTGCGCGATTTGAAAAACCTGCAGAACGAGTTGGGGCTTACATTGGCAATTTCAGCAATCTCATCCAAAGGAATCCGTTTCCGGAAGTTGCGGTACGAATATGCATACACATCTTTTAACCGCTCCTCTTCGGCTTGCTCCACCGTTGATTGGAATCCAACCGAGGACAGCTGCTCAACGTCACTCTTCCCGGCTATTTCCACCAAAATCTGGGTCAAGATGATTAACCGCTGGGCTCCATTCGCATGGAGCATTTTTGCTAACAGCCTCGCAACTGTAGCGTTATTCCTTCCGTTTATTTTCAGACCTCTTTTGGATCGTTCTAAAATATCTCTCAGTGATCTGTTTTCGGGTAAATTTATGAAACAGCTCCCCCATAGGTCTTCCCTAAAATGAGCTACCCGTACGTCCACGGGTGCACGGTAGCGTCTTTCAAAATACATATCATCAAATCGCCAATAATGTGGCAAATAAGAACCCACCAATAGGATGTCGCCCTGATTAAAGCGCCGCATGCTGTCGCCAATGAATTGCATGCCCTCGCCTTTATTGAAGTGAATCAGTTCCAGTTCCTGGTGGTAATGCCATTTATTGTTTATCGATGGTTCCGAATCTTGCCTAACACTGAATGACTGTGCAGGTCCAAACGATACTTTCAGTAATTGTGGTTTCATCGTTTATCTATTTCAGTTGAATGAATAATTGGACTAATATTTACATCTAGTCTATTGATCGCTCCGTGTTAACGATATGCCGCTTATAAATGGTAACGCGAAATAACACCTGTGTTTCCAGGACGTAAAGTTGAAACGCCCGGTCGACAAATAGGTGCACTTTTCGGCAGAATAAGGGGTGAAAAATGGTTTTTATCGAAAAAATGGCTATTATCCAATATAGGTTATCAAATTAAAAGCCTATTTTTATGATTTGGTTATAACCGATTTTTATTCCAAAAATGCTATTTAGGAATATCGTTTTATGTGGCTTCGCGTTTGCTGCTCTCTTATTGAAGGCATCGGCACAGTATCCGTACATGAAATTTACCCACCTCGATGTAGTTGATGGACTATCACAAAATACCGTATATGCCATCAGTCAAGATCACTTAGGGTTGGTGTGGATTGGAACACGGGATGGGTTGAATAAATACGATGCTGGTAACTTTACCGTTTACCGGAATGCGCCGTATGATACCACTTCATTGAGCGATAATTTCATCCAAACAATCTTTGAAGATCAGCATCGGCGGCTTTGGATCGGGACAAGCAATGGCCTTAACCTATATGATCGAGCAAACGATCGTTTCATACGCATTGCATTGCCGTTCTCGGCAATGGATCAAGAAGAGCCCTCCGTGTATACCATTATAAGTGATAAACGCGGGAATGTATGGGTAGCTAGTAATGGCGGGTTATTTAGAATTATTGAAGACCACCAGCCTTACGCAAAACTGATATTCAGTGCGTATGAGACAACTATTGGAAGTACTCAACATGTATTTTCCAACGTGAGATCACTATTTGAAGATGCAGATGGCGTGCTTTGGTTAGGTACCGAACATGGTTTACTGGGCACCATCATTGACGAGAAATTTCCTAATAAGCTCACCGTGAAAACCTATTTCGTAAAAGGACAAACAAACAATGGCTTAAATGACAATTGGATTAACACCGTAAATGAGCTCGATAAGGGCAAATTATGGATAGGCACTAAAAGCGGAGGTATCAATATTCTCGATAAAACAACCAACACATTTACCTATCACGTTCATGTTGATAACGACATACAGAGCATCCCCGACAACGATGTACGGTCAATTTTGAAAGATAGGCGGGGAAATATCTGGGTGGGGACATTCAAAGGGCTGAGTCTCTATGAGGACGGGGCGTTTTTGACGTATACCGATCAGCAGTCGACGGGAATCAGCAACAATTCGATAAGGCCTATATTCCAGGATAACCGGGGATCCATCTGGATTGGCACCTACTTCGGTGGCGTCAGCATCTTAGATCCTGATATCCCGAATTTTCATAACTTTTCGCAAGGGCCGAATGCAAATAGCTTAAGCTATAACGTAGTGAGCTCTTTTGCACAAGATGAACGAGGTAATTTGTGGATTGGTACGGAGGGGGGTGGATTAAATTACTACGAAATAGAAACGGGTACGTTCGAGCGTTACAAACACCTCCCCGGCAATAGCCTTAGTCTTAGCCACAATACTGTTAAAACGCTCTTCCGGGATGAAAAGGAGGCTTTATGGGTGGGGACCTATCAAGGCGGATTGAATGTCCTTGAAAAGGGAGCGCAATCGTTTAAACATTACAAACATGATCCGGGCAATCCAACCTCACTTTCGGACAATAGGATTTATGCGATTACAGCGGACAGTCAGGGAAATTTATATGTCGGAACATATGGAGGCGGATTAAATATAAAACGGAGCCACCACGCTGATACATTCGACATCGTGCGGTACCCGCATATCAGCTCCGACCAAATCCGCACAATTTTCGTGGACTCAGAGGAAAACCTTTGGGTGGGCACCAGGAATGGGCTAAACCTACGGCACCCTGGTACCAATCAATTCCACGTATTTAAATCGGACCCTGCAGACGAACATTCAATTAGCGGAAATCTTATTATCAGTATATTTGAAGATAGTAGAAATAACCTTTGGATTGGAACCTATAACGATGGGTTGAACCGTTATAATCCACGCGATCGTACATTTACCCATTATAACATAGCGGATGGTCTACCGGGAAATAATATATTCGGCATATTAGAGGACAAATTGGGCAATCTTTGGTTAAGCACAAATGGCGGGCTCTGTAGATTTAACCCTATGTCCGGTCTTGTCAGAAACTACAACACGACAGATGGCCTTAATAGCAATGAATTTAACTTCGGCGCATATTCCAAATTGGAGAACGGGCGTATGGTTTTTGGCAACGCCAGGGGATTCACCATATTCGCTCCGGATAGCATGAAGATCAATGCATTTGTACCACAAGTGATATTTTCAGATTTTAAACTATTTAATAAATCCGTGGCTCCGGGCGAATCTGATGTGCTTCAGCAACACATTTCAGTAACCAAATCCATTACAATACCACACAATAAGGGTGTTTTCTCCATCGAATTTGCTGTATTGAATTACATCATACCTAAGAAGAACAAATACGCCTATAAACTTGAAGGGTTTGATAATGAGTGGAATTACGTGGAGACTCCCGTTGCTAGCTATACTAATCTAAACGCGGGCCATTACACCTTATTGGCCAAAGGAGCAAATAACGATGGAATTTGGAATGATACCCCGATTGCTTTGGACATCCATATCCTTCCACCCCCTTGGAGGACCTGGTGGGCGCATTTAATTTACGTGGTGATGGCGGGTATTGCTATATATATGTGTGTCAAATTTATCAATGTACGTAATAAGTTGAAGCATGACTTGTTGGTTGAACATATGGCGCTTGAAAAACAGCGGGAAATCCATGAAGAGAAGCTCAATTTCTTTGCTAATATTTCGCATGAGTTCCGTACACCGCTTTCGTTGATCATTGGGCCAATTGAACGGCTTTTGGATGAACCGAACCTGCCAAATACCTTCCAATCGTTATTGGCCACAGCACAACGCAACGGTCAGCGGCTACTGCGACTTGTCGATCAGATATTGGATTTTAGGAAACAAGAGAGTGGACTTATGCAGCTCCACGTTAGCCACATCGAAATGGTAGGTTTTCTCAGCCAAATCATTGATACGTTTGAATACCTTGCTAATGAGAAGCGTATTACCCTTCGTTTCGACAACGTATGGGGCCAGCCTCTAACGTTGTGGGCAGATCGGGACCAATTGGAAAAGGTTTTGTTTAATCTCATTTCAAACGCGTTCAAATTTACGCCAGATGAGGGGAATATTCGTGTCAGGTTAAGCAAAACCTTGCCCTCGGACAGCTATCCAGAAGGCGCTGCCCAAGTTATTGTGGAAGACAGTGGTATCGGAATACCAGCAGAGAGACAGGATGCCATTTTCGGGCAGTTTTATCAAGTTCATAATCCGGAAAGAAATAATTCGCGTAGCATTTCCGGTTCGGGCATTGGCCTTGCTTTATCTGATGGTCTTGTTAAACTACACGGTGGTGTGATTAATGTTGTTAGCAATCTTCGTAACGAGGCGGCTGACTTACGCGAAATCAATACTCGGTTTACCGTATTGCTTCCATTAGGTAAAGATCATTTTAGCCAACAGGTACTTTTTAATACCGGAGAATATGTAGAATGCTGTGAATTATCCGAATCGATGAGCCCGCTGTTAATTTGTAATGACTCAGAAAATGAATCGTCTAATAAAAACTTCAACCTGAAGCCGGACCGGGCGATGCCCCTTATTCTAATTGTCGACGATAACGATGAATTAAGGTCATTTATTGCAGATGGGCTGCGTGGGCAATATACGATCATAGAGGCTAGTGACGGTTCTGAGGCTTGGGAATTGATTAGTAAGACGCAGCCAGATATTGTGGTCAGCGATGTCATGATGCCTATAAGCGACGGGATGGAGTTGCTGAAAAAAATCAAATCAGAAAATGAAACCAATCATATCGCGGTCATCCTGTTGACCGCCCGAACAGCTCCTGAACATGTAATTGCAGCCTTGGAAAGAGGCACTGATGATTACATTACAAAACCTTTCAGTTTCGAGGTGCTAATGTTGAAAATTTCAAATATCCTTCAAACGAGGGAAGGAATAAGGAAAAAATTCATCCAAGAGTATCTACTAGAATATGCTTTGCCAGCGTCGAAAACAACTGCAACACAGGACGTTTTAGCAAAAATTATTGAAATCGTTGAGCATAATCTAACCCAAAATGAGTTTAATGTCAATATGTTGGCGGCGGAAATAGGCGTAAGCCGTAGTGCGCTCTTTCAAAAAGTAAAACAACTTACCGGTCTGAACATCATTGAGCTTATCAATTCGATTAGATTAAGAAAAGCAGCGCGCCTATTGGAGAGTCAACATCAATTAACAATCAGCGAGGTGGCTTACCGAACAGGGTTTAATGACCCTAAATACTTCAGTCGATCATTCAAATCCTTTTTTGGGGTGGCGCCCCGAGAATACACGCGGTCTGCGCAAGCCGGCCAGTAATGAATCGCGGCCGCTCAGGGCCGGGCGTCGCAATGAAAAAAACCATGTGTGGAAGCCGGGGCTTGACCTACCGCGGCTTGGAAGATAACCGAAGCCAAAGCGAAATAATCGAATAACGTATTAGCATGATTAATAGGTTAAAATGAATTGATTTTATGACGATATATCCTTTGGTTCATCCGTATCCTCCGAATGTCTTTGGCAATTTTCCGAAAATAACTACTTTAGTAGTACCAAATAAAAATTGAATATAGAGCACCATGAAAAAGTTAATCAGTACTACCGTAGCGATAATGCTTGTCGTTACACTAGGGTTTGCACAAAAGGTGAAGGTTATATCTGGCGACTTCAATTTTTTGAAAGGCCAGGAAACCGTTTTGACGAAGTTGGATTTCAGTGAGGTGACGTTTTATAACGACAACCTGACCGAACAGGAATACATCGATAAGCGGATTAAGGAAATTGAAGAGAAAGATCCCGGTGAATCTGCCAACTGGGTAAAGGACTGGGACTCGTTCAAAAACGAGCGTTTCTTGCAGAAGTTCACGGCCGTCGCCACAGAAAACTCCAAAAAGGCTAAAATCACATTTGTTACCGAAGGCAATGCACCTTATACGCTTATCGTGAAAGCCACATGGATTTATCCGGGATGGTTTGGTGGGGTAATGAAGCAGCATGCGAAAATCAGCACGTTGTTGCAGTTTGTAGAGACGGGTAACCCCGAAAATGTGCTCTTGTCCATCGAGGCAGAGAAAGCTCCGGGAGACATCGCTTTTGTAGGGATACCGAATAACAACGACCGGATAGCTGAGGGATTTGCGAAGACAGGCAAAACGCTGGCACAGCTTATTGACAAAAAGTTATAATAATTTTACGTAAGCCGATCCCCGGCAAAGATCGGTCAAAAGAAAGGCCCTGAAACGGGGAGAATCAGGGCCTTCTAACTAACCAATTATAAACCTAAATTATGAAAAGACAATTTTATATTATTACTTGAGCAACTTCCGTGCCGAAAACACACCCTAAGTGTTAAAATTTTGTTAAATAAGCACTGTGTTGCCAGAAACCGACATTAAAGGTCCTCTAATTTCTCGGCGGTTACTTCCGCCTTAATTTTCGTTTCCAATTCATCCATCAAATCGGGATTGTCGAGCAGCAACGTTTTCACCGCATCACGCCCCTGCCCAAGCTTGGTATCTCCATAACTGAACCATGAGCCCGATTTTTTGATGATATTGAAATCAACACCCAAATCGATGATTTCGCCCGCTTTGGAAATCCCCTCACCAAACATGATATCAAATTCGGCTATACGGAACGGCGGTGCTACCTTGTTCTTGACGATTTTCACTTTCACACGGTTGCCTGCCACTTCGTCAGCATCCTTGATTTGGGCCATTCGGCGTATATCAAGCCGAACCGAGGCGTAGAATTTGAGGGCATTCCCACCCGTGGTGGTTTCCGGATTGCCAAACATAACCCCGATCTTTTCACGTAGTTGGTTGATGAAGATACAGCAGCAATTGGTTTTGGAAATCGTGCCGGTGAGTTTCCGCAATGCTTGCGACATCAGTCGGGCTTGCAATCCCATCTTTGAATCCCCCATTTCGCCCTCAATTTCTCCTTTAGGTACCAATGCGGCCACGGAGTCGATCACGATTACATCGATCGCCCCGGACCGGATCAGGTTATCGGCAATCTCCAACGCTTGTTCACCATTATCGGGCTGGGCAATCAATAGATTGTCGATATCCACGCCAAGTTTCCGCGCGTAATATTTGTCAAATGCATGTTCCGCGTCGACAATCGCCGCAATTCCCCCTTTTTTCTGGGCCTCTGCGATGATGTGGGTAGCCAGTGTGGTCTTACCTGAAGATTCCGGCCCGTATATTTCGATAACCCGTCCCTTGGGCACCCCACCGATTCCCAGCGCGATATCCAATCCGATAGATCCGGTTGAAATGGAGTCAATTGGCTCCACCGCAGAATCACCTAATTTCATCACGGCACCTTTTCCGTAGGATTTTTCCAGCTTATCCAATGTAAGCTGCAGGGCTTTCAGTTTCTCTTGGCTACTCATTATATTAGTAATTTATCGGTCAAAGGTAATTAAATTTATTTTGTTTTACTAATTTTTTTCGTTTTCCATCGCTTGCCGACAATTAATCACCGGCGGTTAGCATTCAACGGCCGACCTTTCCTTTCGATTGCGGAATACCTATTTCCAGCTTGGGGCGCATCACTTTCTCATAGTATCTGCACATCCACGTAATCGGGCATTCCTCGCATTTGGGCCTTCGGGCTACACAGATGTACCGCCCATGTAAAATTAGCCAATGGTGCGCAATTGCCAATGTATCTTTTGGTAAATATTTCACCAACTGTTTTTCCACGGCAAGGGGCGTCTTGGCGCTATCGGTCAAACCGATCCGGTTTGCTACCCTAAACACATGCGTATCTACCGCGATGGCGGGCGCATTATACACTACAGAAGCAATGACATTGGCTGTTTTGCGGCCTACGCCGGGAAGTTTCTGCAGGTCATCTACCGATTGCGGCACCACGCCGCCGAAATCGCTGACCAACTTCTGGGCCATCCCCACCAAGTGCTTCGCTTTATTGTTGGGATAGCTGACACTACGTATATAGGTAAACACTTCATCGGGATTGCTTGCGGCAAGGCTCTCCGCTTCCGGAAACCGCTCGAACAATGCCGGTGTTACTTGGTTGATCCGTTTATCCGTACATTGCGCGGACAGGATGACCGCCACGAGCAGCTCGTAAGGGTTCCGGTAATTCAGCTCGGTTTGGGCGTCTGGATTGTGCGCAGAGAAATACGCCACAAAAGCCTGGTAGCGTTCTTTTTTAAGCATGTTTAAGCATATTCCCCGTCTTCTACATCAACCGTGTACGCTGGGCTTGGGAATACGACGTAATCTTACTGACGATTCCCGATTGCGGTTGTCGAAGCAAGGCGTCTAATTCACTTTTAAGCAAGTCGTAAAACAGCTGGTCGTCGGCATCTAATTGGATGCGTTCGCTGTCTGTTTCCCTAGCGGCCTTACGGGGGAAGATTGTTTGTGTATACGTTTCTGTCATAAGCATATTAGTTATATGGTATATAACGCTATCGCCCGCGAATTAGTATGCTTCACAACCTTCAAATTCATTTTTTCTTCAGTCCATCGGCGGCCTGCTCGGCCAACTGCATGGCGCGGTATGCATTTACGATACCGCCGGTTACACAGATATCATTCATCGATACCCGCATATTGCGCCCATCAGGTCCCTTTACTTTCACGCGTTGATCTACCCGCGTAACGGACTGCATAATTACGCGCTTCACTTCAACCGCTGGCAGTTGGGGGTAATAAGAACGTATCAATGCGGCCAAGCCGGCAACAACGGGGGCTGCCATACTCGTGCCTTGCAGGTCTTTGTAGGCGGATCCCGGCATTGTGGAGTGGATTTTTACGCCTGGCGCAAATACATCGACCGACCGCCGTCCGTAGTTAGAAAAAGACGCTACAAGGTCTCCGTCGTTGTTCCATTGTGAGGCGCCCACTTCTATCCACGCCGCCGCCTCACCTTTATTGATTCCCAAGCTATCGACGAAGTTGCGGTTAGGGAAATTCGGATTGGCGTCATTATCCTGTCCTTCGTTTCCCGCGGCATGGACAAGGAGCACATCGTTCTCGATCGCAAACCGAACCGCATCGTCAACGACTTGTTTATCTTTTACGAAAGCTTTTCCGAAACTCATGTTAATCACTTTGGCCCCGTTTTCTACCGCATAGCGGATAGAGTTAGCCACGTCCTTGTCGCGCTCATCGCCATCGGGTACCGTACGCAGCACCATGATGCGCACATCATCCGCAACGCCTTTGATGCCGATATCATTGGTCCGTATAGCTCCGATAATACCTGCCACATGTGTACCATGGTCAGCATCCGGCCCGATAACGTCGGCATTACCGTAATAACGTTCATGGCTGTTTTCGTAGTCGTCTCCCACGATGTGCCGCGAATCAAATTCCTTGTTGAGGTGGTAATCTACCTGATTATTGAAATGCGTTACGCCGTCTTCCAGATCTTCGTAAAATACATGGAAGTCGGGCTCATCTTTCAATTCCTTTTTGACGATTTTCAGTGCCATTTTCTCAAAGTCGTCCTTAGCTTTGTAGTTATCGAAATCTGCCAACGTCGGGGTTTCCTTACCTATCCGGGCCACCATCGTATCCACTACACGCTTCAATCCGGTATAGCTAACCTGACCAAACCGCGCTTCCTGCGTTTTATTAGCATAATAGGTTACCATTTTCTGGTATTCGGCAAATTCGCGGCGCTCCTCGCCGCTCATTGGCGTACTGGGCAACACAGAGACGTATTTAGGCTCCAGTTCCCTAACGAGCCGGGTAACTTCCAGGTTATCGTAGTGGACGTTCTCGCCATTGGCGTTACCGATGAAGTTCCAGCCATATCGGTCGTTTATGTAGCCGTTGCCGTCCTCATCCGTACCGGTAGCGGCACTATCTTTTGCATTGACCCAGATGACGTCTTTCAGGTCTTCGTGATTCACGTCCACGCCGCCGTCAATCACGGCCACGACAACGGTTGTGCTCTTTTTACCACTCAGTAACTGTTCATACGCCTTTTCTGTACTGATACCCAGCACACCGTCGCGCTCGTAATCGAGGTTAAACCAATTTGCTGGCGGAGTATCTTTTGTCTGTCCGAAAGAAAGTAAGGGGAGAAGGATGATGATGAGTGCGCTGCGCAATTTCCAAAACGCCATATTGTGTGTATTTTAGTGTGCTGGGCAAACTTAGCTAAATTATTGATTTTTAATTCCACTTTTTTGGTGTCAATAAACCGCTCCACCAGGTTCGCTTTACCTCAGCGTTATCGTTCGTTCGTTTGATGATGATTTGAGCAAAAGGTTTAATGGACGCGTTATGGCCGAACCACAGGAGCGCTTTCTTCCTGCGCTTCTTTTTTTCGCTCCTCGAAATTCTGGACTGCATTTTTGCTCGCTCTTATGGAAGCTGCTATCGCGCCGATGGCAAGCAATGCCACGATGATGATACCCCAAATTCCTTTACGGCGATCTTGCTTCATCAGCCAAAAAAGGAATGCGATAAGGGGTATCGCGAAAATCAAGATAAAAAACCAACTGGCCCCTGTCATGTGGCAAAGGTCGGAAGAAAACAGACGGCATGCAAATGCATTTATGACCAGCGGGAAACGTACGGCGGATCGATCGGTGTTTCTAAACGCATTCATGCTGCCTTCGGCGGTTTTAAAGGTGATGAAGCGATCATGATTTTTCATTTGTGTTTGATTTCAACACATTCAAGATGGCTGAAGCCGTTTAGTCATTCCGCTGTATGATTTTGAAAATCATGACGGTTTCAATACATTTATGCTTGCATAAAAAAGGAATTTTACTTAGATTTGGCACCTTAATTGCAGCCCGATGCTGTATACGAATACGATGAACACAAAAAATATGATAGCTCTATCTGCCGTGCCTTGCTTCCAGCAGCGCATGATGTGCTTTTTTTGTGAACTATCAACAGCCGAGAGGCCGGTTCTCCGGTTCCGACGACCCATATTGCCCCGGGCTTAATAAGGGGCATACCTCTCCGATGAGTGTGCGGCAAGGAGTCCATCCGTACAGGTTAATCATGTTATTTTCAAGTTATTTAAACAGTAAGACACAACTCAGGTTGTTTGTTTTCAATTTTCGGGGTCGTTAATCTAATGGAACTTTCAGACTTTATCATCATCCCAGCTACCGAGGCATATGTCGATTACGCCGAGCAGATCTGTAACGAGATGGCAGAATCTGCCAAGGCCCGCGGCACGGGTATCGCACGGCGCAGTCCGGAATACGTAGCCAATAAGATGCGTGAGGGTAAAGCGGTTATCGCGCTGCGCAAGGCCGACAAAGCGTGGGCCGGATTTTGCTACATCGAAACTTGGAGCCATGGCGACTTCGTGGCCAACTCGGGGCTGGTTGTTAATCCCGAATTTCGCAAAGTCGGGTTGGCCAAGGCCATAAAAAAACGTATCTTCGACCTCTCTAGGGAAAAATACCCAAAGGCAAAGATATTCGGGCTCACTACTGGTTTGGCCGTAATGAAAATCAATTCTGATTTGGGTTATGAGCCCGTTACGTATGCGGAACTTACACAAGACGAGGATTTTTGGAAAGGTTGCCAAAGTTGCGTGAACTATGACATCTTGACCATGAAACAGCGAAAAAATTGCATGTGTACGGCTATGCTTTGGGATCCGGTAGAAAAAGAGAAGGAACTTCGCGAGCGGATTGAAATGAAAGCTAAAGCGAAAGAGCGTCTAAAGCAGATCACCAAGAAATCATCCCTGTTGAAGCGGATTGAAAACAAGCTCTGGAAGTCTACCAAGAAAATGGTAACGGTATTTATTGCTCGGCACCCGAAGACGGTATAAGTTAAATAGTTGAAATTAATAGATAGATGAAGAAAGTCGTATTAGCATTTAGTGGTGGGTTAGACACCTCGTTTTGCTGTATTTACTTATCCAAAGACCGGGGACTGGAAGTCCACTCGGTCATTGTCAATACTGGTGGTTTTTCTACGGAAGAACTTGAGCAAATTGAAAAGCGCGCCTACGCACTTGGGGTCAAGTCGCACACGGTAGTCGATGAAACACAAAACTATTACGATAGCAGCATTAAATACCTCATCTTCGGCAATGTCCTGAAGAACGCGACCTATCCCTTGTCGGTCAGTGCCGAGCGGGTAAGCCAAGCGACAGCCATTGCCAACTACGCCAAAAAAATCGGTGCGGAATATGTGGCGCACGGCAGTACCGGCGCCGGCAACGACCAGGTGCGGTTTGATATGATTTTCAACACCATCATCCCCAACGTGGAGATCATCACGCCCATCCGTGACCTTAAATTGAGCCGCGAAGAGGAAATCGAATACCTCCACAAACACGGCGCTGAGTTCAATGCGGAAAAGGCAAAATACTCCATCAACAAGGGGATATGGGGCACATCGGTCGGCGGAAAGGAAACCCTGACCTCCCATGATACACTACCGGAGGAAGCGTGGCCGACACCGGTGACGGCGACAGCACCACGCCGAATTACCCTCACCTTTGAAAACGGCGAGCCCGTGGCGTTGGATGGCGACCGGATTGGGCCGGTGAAAGTCATTCAGGAGCTACAGGCCATTGCGCAACCCTATGGCATAGGCCGTGATATCCACGTGGGCGATACCATCATTGGCATTAAAGGCCGGGTGGGTTTTGAGGCGGCGGCGCCGCTCATCATCATCAAAGCTCACCATACACTCGAAAAACATACTTTGACCAAATGGCAACTGAGCTGGAAGGATCAACTGGCCGCCTTCTATGGCAACTGGATGCATGAGGGCCAGATGCATGACCCTGTGATGCGCGATATCGAAGCGTTTCTTCAGAACGCCCAGCAAACGGTGTCAGGCGACGTCTTTGTGGAGTTGCATCCGTACCGATTCATAGTAATCGGTATCGAATCGGCACACGACCTCATGTCTAACGCATTTGGTAGCTACGGTGAAATGAACAATACTTGGAGTGGGGATGACGTGAAAGGGTTCTCCAAGATATTCGGTAACCAGGTATCCATCTGGCATAAAGTAAATGAGAAGTAGCTGAGGGAGAAAACAGAACATGCAAAAAATTAAAGTAGGTATTATCGGTTCGGCGGGTTACACCGGAGGGGAGCTATTAAGGATACTTATCCACCATCCCAATGTAGACATCGTGTTTGCCCACAGTGGCAGCAATGCTGGCAATAAGGTGTCTGCCGTGCACACTGACCTGCTGGGCGACACCGACCTGCGGTTTTCCGACACCTACCACAGCGATATCGATGTGTTGTTCCTTTGCGTGGGTCACGGTGACTCGCGCAAATTTTTAGAGGCCAATGCAGTTGCTCCGCACGTGAACATCATCGACCTTTCGCAGGATTACCGGCTTAGTGCCAACCGGGAATACCAAGGGCGATTATTTGTCTACGGCCTTCCGGAATTGCAGCGTGATGCCATCCGGTCTGCTCAATACGTGGCCAACCCGGGGTGTTTCGCCACGGGAATTCAGTTGGCTTTGCTGCCGTTGGCCGCCGCAGGCTTGCTGCCCGATGAAATCCACATCAACGCAACCACCGGCTCAACCGGTGCAGGGCAACGGCCGTCCGCCACTTCGCATTTCAGCTGGCGTAGCGGTAACCTTTCATTGTATAAAGCTTTTTCGCACCAGCACCTCCAGGAAATCAGTGAATCGTTGACGCAGTTGCAACCCGGTTTTCTACCCGACGGGGATGCGCCGTTGCTGCAACGAGCCATGCAACGCATCAATATCATCCCCCAGCGGGGCAATTTCCCACGTGGCATTTTGTCTGCTATTTATTTGGACAGCGATCTTGGTGAAGAAGATGCACAGGAATGCTACCGGTCCTATTATGCCGAACATCCCTTTACACACATCAGTGATACCAACATTGACCTCAAACAAGTGGTCAATACGAATAAATGCATTTTGCAAGTCGAAAAACATGGTAATAAGCTACTTATTACTAGTATTGTCGACAATTTACTCAAAGGCGCCAGCGGCCAAGCGGTACAGAATATGAACCTGATGGCCGGCTTGGATGAGACCGCTGGGCTCCGATTGAAAAGTGTAGGGTTTTAAGCGATGTTTACCTCCATCAATGATTACGTCAATCGCTGCGGCGTCTTCTCGGGCGAAGATATGATGGTGTTCAACGACCTGCTCAAACCTAAGTCGATTAAAAAAAAACAACTGCTCCTACGCGAAGGCGAAATATGCAATTTCGAGGCTTACATTCGAAGTGGTTGTCTGCGCACGTTTTATATCGACGAAAATGGCAGTGAGGTTATCCTGCAATTTTCGGTGGAAGATTGGTGGGTAAGCGATATCGGCAGTTTCCACGACCGTACGCCGTCACTGCTCTACATCGAAGCGATCGAAGACAGTGAGCTACTCACCTTAAGTCCAACCAGTAAGGAAGAATTGTTGGCCCGTATACCACAATTCGAACGGGTATTCAGGTTGATGATCCAACGTCACCTATCGGCATTGGAACGCCGACTTATTCGCACCATCGCCAAAACAGCGGAGGAGCGATATGTTGAGTTTGTGAAGCAATACCCTAAAATTGCCTTACGGGTACCACAGCACTACATCGCCTCCTACCTGGGCATGACTCCGGAATTCTTAAGTAAAATTCGACGCCGGTTGGCTACGCGAAAAGACTAACTCGCATACCGCAAACGCACATAGAAATGCCCAGCAAGAAAACGGCGCTAAGTCCCTCATCTTAGCGCCGCTCTTTTTGCTTAAAATCAAACATCAAAAAAAAAGTAGGTTTATAACCGATTAGTATGTTCCCCTAGTTTTAAGACCTGGGCGTCTACCACTAATTTATGTTTACAATATCGAGTAATTCATGATTCACTCACCCTACACAATCGAGTCTAAAGGCGTTTGAATCAAACCATTTTCCCCTTTGTTGGTTACAAACGTAACAATATAAACGATACCCGCAAAGGTTTTTTTTAAAAATAAGTGAGTAAACACTCACCCATTGTAAATTCGCTTAATCATTATTAGTATATCCACCCGATTTTCGCTAAAGGACATTCGGGAGCCACGACGGACGTGCAGGAACGAAATTACCATCATCATGCATGCGAATACGCAGCATTTTACTAAGTTTGGCGGTTGGATTTAGATTTTAGCTAGAGATGAAGATTTGGCAAAAAAATACGGATGTAAACGCCTTTGTAGATAGTTTTACCGTAGGCAATGACCGTGAGCTTGACTTACAACTCGCAGCGGCTGATATTTTGGGTTCCCTGGCACACACGCGCATGCTTCACAGCATCGGGTTATTGGATGGTCCGGATCTCGCTGCTGTCCAAGCTGGCCTGCGGGAACTATATAACGAGGTAACCGAGGGTACATTCACTATCGATGACGGTGTGGAAGATGTGCACTCGCAGGTGGAGCTGTTGCTTACGCAGCGGGTGGGCGATGCAGGCAAAAAGATTCATAGTGGCCGTTCGCGCAATGACCAAGTACTGGTAGACCTCAAGCTGTACTTCCGTACCGAAATCGAAAATCTCGTTAAACATACCCAAGCTCTCTTCGACAGACTGGCCACGCTGAGTGAAACCCATAAAGCCGTGTTGCTGCCGGGCTACACCCATTTGCAGATTGCCATGCCGTCTTCGTTCGGACTGTGGTTTGGTGCTTATGCCGAGAGCTTGGTGGACGACTTGGCGTTGCTGCATGCAGCTTGGACCGTATGCAACAAAAACCCTTTGGGTTCCGCCGCCGGTTACGGCTCTTCGTTTCCGTTGAATCGGCGGATGACAACCGACTTGCTTGGGTTTGATGATCTGAATTACAACGTGGTATATGCACAGATGGGACGGGGTAAAACAGAGCGGATTCTGGCACAGGGGATGAGTGCCATCGCAGCCACGCTGGCCAAATTCGCCATGGACGTATGCCTCTATATCAATCAGAATTTCGGGTTCATCTCGTTCCCCGATCACCTCACTACCGGATCGAGCATTATGCCTCACAAGAAAAATCCGGATGTATTTGAATTGGTCCGCGGCCGTTGCAACAAGATACAAGCGCTGCCGAATGAAATTGCACTGATGACCGCCAACTTGCCTTCGGGATACCACCGGGATTTGCAGTTGCTCAAGGAAAATCTTTTTCCTGCATTCCGGTCGCTCAACGAGTGCCTGGAAATCACCACGTTTATGCTTGAACACATTGAAATCAAAAAGAACATTCTCGATGATCCCAAGTACGACTATCTATTCAGTGTAGAGGTAGTCAACGAAGAGGTGCTCAAAGGTGTTCCCTTCCGTGAAGCTTACCGCAATATCGGCTTAGCCATTGAGGGAGGCACTTTCAGTCCCCAAAAAGTGGTTAATCACACGCACGAGGGTAGCATCGGCAACCTGTGTACGACAGAAATCCGACAGGCATTCGATGGTATGGTGGAGCGCTTCGGTTTCGACCGTATACACGGTGCATTAAAGGGACTACTCGTGGGCGAATAAGGAAAAGGCTTCTTTAACGCCGTTTACTTAACCACCGAGAATCGATACCTTGTTTCCGATTGGAATACCTGTCCGGGTTTCAGTAATGTGCTCGGAAATTCCAGCTGGTTGGGTGCATCCGGGAAATGCTGGGTTTCCAAGCAGAAAGCGCCGTACTTGCTGTACGGCTTCCCTTGTTTTCCTATATCTTTACCCGTCAGGAAATTACCCGTGTAAAGCTGTATGCCCGGTTCGGTGGTATGCACGTCCATGCGGATGCCGGTAGTCGGAGATACCACGGTAGCTATCGAGGCTCCGGTGGTCACCGTTGCGGGGCGAAGCACGTAATTATGGTCATAACCATGGCCGATTCGCAACTGTTCGTCAGATTGGTTAATGTCCCTGCCGATCGGCTTAGCAGTGGTAAAATCAAAAGGCGTTTCCGCCACATCGGCCAGCTCGCCCGTTGGTATCTGATATTCATTGCAAGGCAGGTACTTATCGGCCGCAATGGATAGTACGTGGTCAAGGACGTTGCCATTTCCCTCACCGTTGAGATTGAAGAAGGCATGGTTGGTGAGATTGATTACCGTGGATTTATCCGTTTCGGCCCGGTAGGTAATCACCAGTTCGTTATCGTCGGTAAGCCGATACTTCACCATGACAGAAAGCCTGCCGGGGAAGCCCTCTTCACCATCGGCAGCCACGTAATAGAAATCCGCCTTTTCGCGATATACCACACGCCGGTCCCACACGCGCGTATGGAAACCGCCGGAGCCACCATGCAACGCATTCGGCCCGTTATTGGGCTGGACGCTGAACGTTTCGCCATCGATGGTGAAACGGCCGTTTGCGATGCGGTTTGCAAACCGCCCCGCTGTTACACCATGATAAATTTCGTCCGCAGCGAGGTATCCCTGTATGCTATCAAACCCCAGTACCACATCGGTAGGGTTCCCTGCCTTGTCGGGCACGATAAGCCCTACAACACGGGCTCCATAATCGGAAAGGGCCAGGGCCATCCCCCGGTCGTTTTCCAACCGGATGAGGTGCGTGGGCTTTCCGGCAATCTGGTGTTCAAATTGGTCTTCTTTGGGTAGTTTGTAGGGCGTCATCATCGGGGTTATTGAGTTAATCCAAAATTACATTCGTGCCGCCGGATATGTTGGCAATATACGCTTGTGCAGTTCGACCAGTTCTTTCATTATAGGCACCGATAACGGTATCCACCAGGTTCTGTACCTGGTCTATCTTCACCAAGTTGATGGTACAACCACCGAATCCGCCCCCCATCATGCGGGCACCAAGCACGGCATCATTGTCGCGCACCAGATCTACCAAGACATCCAATTCGTCACAGCTTACTTCATACAAATGCTGGAGCCCATCGTGCGTCTCAAACATGCGTTGGCCGAATGCGTTAAAATCGTCGTTTTTCAGGTCTTCACATCCGTCTTGCAAGCGCTTGATTTCCGAAACCACATAGTGGCAACGGTTGTACACGGTGGCATCCACCGGTTTTACATATTCGTCAAGCTGCTCGATAGTCACATCGCGTAAGCTTTTCACGTGCTGATGGTGCTGCTGAATCAATGCCACGCCGCGCTCGCATTGCTCACGACGCTCGTTGTAGGCCGATGAGGCTAGCGAATGTTTCACCTGGGTATCAAACAGCACGATGCATAGATCGGGATTGTTGAAAGGGATATAGTCGTAGGAGAAGTCTGCACAGTCCAGTTTAATCAACTGTTGTTCTTTTCCGAAAACACTCGCAAATTGGTCCATCAAGCCACATTTTACACCAACGAACTCGTTTTCCGCTGCTTGCGCAGCAAGCGCGATATCCAAACGGGATATGTCGAGGTCGAAAAGCTCGTTTAATGCAAATCCGGTGGCGCATTCCAATGCGGCCGACGATGAGAGTCCGGCTCCTTGCGGAATATCGCCCCCAAATACAAGGTTGAAGCCCCCAACATCGTGGCCACGTTGTTGCAATTGCTGTACCACACCGAGGATATAGTCAGGCCACAACAGCGGTGACCGCTCCAGTGCATTGAGCGCGGCATCAAAAGACTCTTGCTGATCCAGTGCATACAATTGGATATGACGGTCATCACGCTTACCTATGGCCACGATGATATTTTTGTTTATCGCTGCCGGAAGTACCAACCCTTGATTGTAATCGGTATGCTCACCGATGAGGTTCACCCGACCTGGGGATCGCACCAGCAACGGAGTGTCGCCATGGAGCTCCAAGTATTTTTCATGTACTGCATTCTGCAAGGATGTCGTCGTTGTTATGCTCATATAACGTCTGTCAAAATGAGCGCTAAAAGTACAATAAAAAACAGGGGGCTGCAAAAGTTGGGCAAAAATCCCAATTACCGTGCACAAGGAGTACGGCACGCCCTTTATAATTGACTGTCCGTATCTGAACAATCGGTGTTCGGAATCGAACACTGCCCGCTAGTTATCCAAAAAATAAGCAACTGTAAAACAACAGATTGCAAATTTGGCTCGAAAAGTGGCATCATAAGAAAATGCTAACGAATTATTTTAAAACCGCATGGCGGAACCTGCAGAAGAACCGCATGTTTAGTATACTGAACATCTTTGGGCTTGCCTTGGGGCTGACTGTGGCCTTGCTACTCTCCCTTTTCATCATCCAGGAGTACTCGGCCAACCAAATCCCGAACCGGGAAAAAATCTTCCGTTACCTCGCTCACCTCAATTATGATGGAGGTAACGAAATATGGGCTGGTGTACCCAACGCAATCGGCCCGGCTGTAAAGGACAACATCCCACAAGTAGCGTGGTCGGCCCGCACCCTGTTGAATGGCTTCGGGGAAAATGCAAGTTTCCGTGTTGGTAACGATGCGTTCACCGAAGACCGGCTGTATTGGGCCGATCCGGATATCATTGAAATATTCGATCTCCATATTGTACATGGCGACCGCCAAACGGCATTGACCGAACCAAACACGATCTTGCTATCGGAAAGTAAGGCAAAACAGTATTTCGGCAACGAAAACCCGGTGGGCAAAACTGTTGAAATGGACCGGAGCAATACGCTGACGGTAATCGGTGTATATGCTGACCTACCTCCCACGGTTACGTTCGACGCCGAACTGATCGGCTCATTCAATTCAACAGGCTTCGCCAAAAACATCACTTGGGATAATGCCAGTTTCGAAACATGGATCATGCTCCGCGAAACGGACGACAGCCGGTTGGTGGAAGATTATCTCCCAAAAATGATGCAAGAGCATTTTGGCTCTGAAGGCACCTATTACACATTATCGCTCCAGCCATTGACCGACGTGCACCTACATTCCACAGCAATCAATGCCTATAGTAATCGGAAAGGCGATGCTGACCAACTGGGGCAGTTGACGTATCTCGCCATTGCCTTGCTGCTCATGGCTGCCATCAACTACATGAACCTTGCCACCGCACGGGCACAGCAGCGCAGCAAGGAAGTGGGTGTAAGCAAGACATTGGGTGCCAGCCGGAGCGGCTTGCTGGGCAAGTTCTACGCTGAAACCGCCGTACTCACCTGCATTGCAATTGGGCTTGGTTCGGTGTTGGCCGTCCTGGGCATTCCCCTATTCAACGCGATGTCGGGCAAAACGCTGGCTTACGACACGCTTTCGCATCCGGTTTTCCTGGCGGGGTTACCGGCGTTGTGGCTTTCGCTCACACTGGTCGCCGGGCTCTATCCAGCCCTTATCCTCTCCTCATACACCCCATTGGAGGCCCTCCAACACGGCAAGGTAACCCGCGCCGGCTCAACAATTTTCCGCAGGGCACTTGTCGTGTTGCAGTTCACGGCGAGTATTGTTCTTATCATAGGGGTCGTTATCATGTACCGCCAGATGGATTTCATAAGCCACCGCAAGTTGGGCTATAACCCCGAGAATGTCCTTGCCATCAGTTTGGGCTCGTTGAAGAATGACCAGGAGTTGGATGCACTGCGGAATCAGGTCGGTGCGTTAGCCCCCACCCAAAGTATGGTGGTGTCGCAAGCGTACCCCGGGAAGGGTGAAAGTGGACATACATTACGAAAGGACGACGCCGACAAGCAGGGTATCATGTTTCGTGCAAATCGGGTGGATGGTGAAACCGAAGCGGTATTGCAGCTGAACCTATTGGCCGGCAGGATGGTTAAGGAACGGGTGGATCGTGATACGACGCAAGAAGGGGGATGGATTTTCGAGATGGTGCTCAATAAGTACGCCGTCGACTACCTTGGTCTCACGCCCGAAGAAGCCCTAGGCAAAAAACCGCTGGCCGGCATTGGCGATAACACGTACGTGGTGGGCGTGGTGGATAACTTCAACTTTTCCTCGCTACATGACGCTATCGGCGCATACGCCTTTACAAACACGCCCCAAAGGTTACGCTATCTTTTGGTACGCTTTGCTACGGGCGACCTTCGGACGACACTCCAACAGTACGAACAGGCATTCAAGCAGGTGGCGCCGGACGCGCCTTTTGACTATACCTTTCTGGACAGCCACCTGAAGAGCCTTTATCTGGCCGACCAGCAGACGGCATCGGTGCTGCTTGCATTTTCGATACTAGCCATCTTCGTGGGATGCCTAGGCCTGTTCGGGCTCGCCGCATTCACTGCGGAGAAGCGCACGAAGGAAATCGGCGTACGCAAGGTGCTTGGTGCCACCGTTACGTCATTGGTACGGCTGTTAAGTCTCGACTTCGTCAGATTAGTGGCAGTGGCATTTGTCATTGCTTGCCCACTAGCTTACTGGGGCTTTAGCAGATGGCTCGATAATTTCGCCTACCGTATAGATATCCAGTGGTGGATGTTTGCACTGGCCGGCTTGGCTGCAGTGGCGATTGCGCTACTCACGGTAGGCTGGCAGGCGATACGCGCGGCGGTAGCGAACCCGGTAGCATCGTTGAGGGATGAGTAATGGATGGTGCTCCCACCAATTCTTCCAGCTCCATTATCCGTTTATTGCACAATTTGCCCGCAATCTTCAGCAAAGTGGAAGCGCGGTAGTAAAGTGTCCAAGCCTCCTCCTCATTAACCGAGAAGTCCGCGGCATATCGGCTATCCATGTAACTGCTTTTTAGGAGGTTGAAAAGCGTCTTGTCTTCCGGGTTGTCCCGCGGAAATACCGAGGCGATTTCCGGTGCCAACGTACGGCACAACTTGAGCATCCAGGCTAGGTTGTGTGTGCTGGGCCGCATGTGCAACATCACCTTGAGCATTGCCTTGCATGCCTGTTCGACAGCCTGATGCACCATGAACACCGCCATGTTGAATTTGTCTTCCATCAAACAATAACTGGCACAATCCATGAATTGGCAGCTGTTGTTGAACCAACGCCGCCACCCGTCCCTCGTCTGCAGCAGCAAGGTCTCGTGACATACAAACACCTTTCGAGGTGGCAACACATTGGTACGGCTGTGGAGCACGGCTCCCCGCTGAAATACTGTGCAGACGAACGTCTCGCCGTCGGCGAGATTTTGCATCGCTTCTGCGTAAGGCATGACTACCGCCGCGTATTGAAGCTCATCCATCGCTACACTGTTTGCCAGATGAAGGATATCAGGCGGGCAACGTTGCTCGCTGTCATTATACACTAACAGAATATCAACATGGAACCACTTTTTATTAACCTTCGGGGCGAAGCAATGCGTGCGCTGTACGTCGAATCGTTGCAGCGCAAAACAAAAAATAAACTCGGTGGCCAAGCGACGGGAAAGTTCGTTGGCCAATCGGCGCAGCGTAACCTGCTGCGCAGCGGGGAGGTCATTTGTATCGATATCCATAACGGTTGGTTTCTTCATCATTTTTATTTGCATACCCTGTCAAGTTCATTAAGTTTGTATCTTGCTATGACTATACAACAAAGATACTATCTTTAGATAATTATTCAATATCAAATTGAAATAAGATGCAAAACGTCGCGGAATCCATTGATTTACAATCGGAAAAAATTGGACCTCGTCTTAAAGATGTCCGAAAGTCCTTGGGAATGACGGTGGAAGAATTTTACAGCCCGTTAATGAAAGCATTCAACAATGGTTCTTCTATTGAAAACAACAAACGCAATTTAGGCAAACGACTGGCAAAAGATATTATCGAGTATTACAATATCAATCCGGCCTATCTCCATACCGGCAAGGGTGAGAAAGTCCTAAAAGTGCGGCCTTATCACAAAAAGACGTTCCAGCCCCAGACAGTAGATCATGCCGAAAGCGTACCTTTTTTTGACGTCAAGCTTACCCAGCTGCAGGGGTTTCCCGATATTTTCGGTGAAAGTACACCCGAATATTATGTAAACTATCGCCCTTTCAACGACTGCACGGCGTACCTCCCTATTTATGGCGACAGCATGTACCCGCGCTTTGCCAATGGCGAGATCATCGCCGTCAAAGAGGTAACCAACCGCGATGTCATCTTATGGGGTGAGGCCTACCTTGTCGCTACCGATGAGCGGGCCAATGGCATGGTTACGGTAAAACTCCTATATCAGCATGACGATGCCAGCAAGATCATCCTCCGTGCGAGCAACCCTGCATATGGCGGCGACACCGTTATCGACAAAGCTTCCATCATCCGACTGTATATTATTAAGGGCAAAATCACCCGCAACCAACTGTAATGAGATAGTGGAAATGGCATTAGTCAACAAAAAAAGAAAAGATTTTAGCTGCCGTGAATTTTTGGCACCGTTTTCGCTATTACCGGAATAGGTTTAGGTTGATAGCCCCTAACCCCATTGGGGCGGCCGTCCCGACGTAAGTCGGGACGGTTTTTTTATATCCTCCCGCCCGTAGGGGCCCTTATTGAAAATGAATTCCTTAACTTAGTTGCCATTACCCTTAATTGAGTTAACACATTATTGCATCCCATGAAGAAAGTCAGTTTACTCATCATTGTATTGTGCAGTATTTTGGTCACCAACGCACAGGAAGAAGCGCGCTTGCTTCGTTTCCCCGCCGTGCATGGCAACCAAGTGGCGTTTACCTACGCAGGCGACCTTTACGTCGCATCGACGAATGGTGGCATGGCCCGCCGGATAACCAGCCATCCGGGATATGAGTTATTCGCCCGTTTCAGCCACGATGGCAAGCACATTGCCTTCACCGGCCAATACGATGGCAATACCGAAGTGTTTGTCATCCCGGCAACGGGCGGCGAGCCTAAACGCATTACCTACACAGCCACATTAGGCCGGGACGATGTAGCCGACCGGATGGGGCCCAACAACATCGTTATGGGGTGGACCCCAGACGACCAGCATGTTATTTACCGTGGGCGCGGCACCTCGTTCAACGCATTTAAGGGCAAGCTCTATCTCGCCCCGCTTAGTGGCGACCTCAGCCGGGAGCTCCCTTTCTCGGTTGCCTCTTGGGCATCTTACAATGCTGACGGCACCAAGCTGGCGATGAACCGCGTATTCCGTGAATTCCGGACGTGGAAATACTACCGTGGGGGGATGGCGGATGATATATGGCTGGCAGACCCCGCAACCGGTATCACCGAAAACCTCACCAACAATCCTGCACAGGATGTCTTCCCGATGTACTATAAAGACAACATTTATTTTGTGAGCGACCGTGACCGCATTGCCAACCTGTTTGTCTACAACACCCGAACCAAGCAAACCGAAAAGGTAACTGACTTCACCGAATACGACGTGAAATTCCCCGCGTTGGGCGGAGATGCCATCGTCTTTGAAAATGGTGGGTACATTTATCTCCACAACCTGCTCACGGGCCAAACCGAACAGTTGCATATTACCATTGCTGAGGACTTTGCATCGGGCCGCTCCAAGCAAGTGGATGCATCTAAATTTGTGTACAGTGCCGACCTCTCACCCGACGGCAAGCGGGTGGTCTTCGGTGCGCGTGGTGATGTGTTCACCGTACCGGCCAAAACCGGCGTAACGCGCAACCTGACGCAAAGCAGCGGAGCACACGACCGGAACGTGGGGTGGAGCCCCGACGGCCGTTGGATAAGTTTTATCTCCGACCGCACCGGTGAGGATGAATTGTACATACAGCGACAAGATGGAACATCGCCAGCCAAACAACTTACTGAAGGTGGCGGAGCTTATAAGTTCGCCCCCGTGTGGAGTCCGGATAGCAAATACCTGCTCTATGGCGACCGCGGTCAAAACCTCTATGCTGTGGATGTCCAGTCGGGCAACCGCATATTGATCGCACATGCTGACGAGGGTACAGTCGGCTCCTACACATTCGCTCCGGATAGCAAATGGATTGCGTATACCCTCCCCGGCCGCGCTCGCGAATTTACAGTCATCAACCTTTTCGACCTCGATAGCAAGAAGACGGTTCCCGTAACCGATACGTGGTATAACAGTGGCCAGCCCGAATTCAGCCTCGATGGCAAATTGCTGTATTTCGTGTCGCAGCGCGATTTCAGCCCGACATACGGCAGTACCGAGTGGAACCACGTGTATAATGACATGAGCAGGCCGTATTTTGTGCGGTTGAGTGCCGCTGACAAATCGCCTTTTGCCGAAAAAAGCGACGAAGTGACGCTAAATGACGATGATAAGAAAAGCGACAAAGAAGATGACAGCGAGAAAGCGGAGGCGCCTTCCAAAACCGATATCACCGTAACGGTGGATGAAGCGGGATTGGCCGACCGTATCGAGAGCCTTCCGGTAACACCGGGTTCCTATTACGGGCTCGTGGCTACCACTGAGGGCCTGTACTATTCCAGCCGTACCCACGGGAATAGCGGATTCAAGTTTTTCAACCTCAAAGACAAAAAGGAAACCGACATCGGCAGTTTCGGGAATTATAGCGTGACGACCGACCGGAAAAAAATCTTAATAAGGACCGGCGACGGATTCTTCATCGAAAACCTTGGCACGTCAAAAATAACGCCTTCCAATAACGTGAATCTGGGAGGCATGAAAATGACGGTAGACCTGAAAGCAGAATGGAAGCAAATCTACGACGAAAGCTGGCGCCAAATGCGGGATTACTTTTACGATCCCAATATGCATGGTGTAGATTGGGAAGCGATGCACGAAAAATACGCCCCTTTGCTTCCGTACGTGAATCACCGCGATGACCTCACTTACCTCATCGGTGAATTGATTGCAGAGCTCAATATCGGCCATGCTTATGTAAATAGCGGTGACCGGCCCGATGTGGATCGCATCCAAATGGGACTATTGGGCGCCAGATTAAGCCGTGACGCGAGTGGTTACTACCGCATTGACAGCATACTTTCCGGCCAAAGCTGGAACAAGGAGTTGGTATCGCCTTTGCGTGCACCAGGGGTAAATGCCAAATCAGGCGAATACATCATCGCTATTAACGGTACGTCGATGAAAGAAGTGGATAACATCTACCAAACCCTCGTCGGTAAGGCGGGCCAACTGGTAGAGATTGAAATCAATGGAACTGCGTCTAATAACGGGACGCGAAAAGTACTCGTGAAACCCATTAAAGATGAGGCTGCACTTTATTACCATGAATGGATACAGCAGAACATCGCGAAAGTCACTGCGGCAAGCGATGGCCGTATCGGGTACGTACATATCCCCGATATGGGGCCGGAGGGCCTCAACCAATTTGCCCGCTACTTTTACCCGCAACTGGATAAGGAAGCCTTGATTATCGACGACCGGGGCAATGGCGGTGGCAACGTATCGCCAATGATCATCGAGCGGCTGCTGCGTAAACCCGGCCTAGGTACCATGCGGCGCAATAGCAAAACGGCTTCCATCAAGCCGGACGCCCACGTGGGCCCGAAAGTATGCCTTATCGACCAGTATTCGGCATCTGATGGCGACCTGTTCCCCTGGCAGTTCAAGTATTACGGCATCGGGCCACTCATCGGTCAACGCACCTGGGGTGGGGTAGTGGGTATCAGCGGATCCCTACCGTTTATCGATGGTGGCGATATGCGCAAGCCCGAGTTTGCACATTTTGCTGCGGATGGCTCGTCATTCATTATCGAAGGGGAGGGTGTACATCCGGATATCGAGGTGGTAAACGACCCTTACGAGGAGTACAAGGGTAACGATACGCAATTGGCACGCGGTATCAGCGTACTGCTGAAGAAGCTAGCTGAAGGCGGTGCGACGGGCGTTCCGACAATTCCTGGTTTCCCAGATAAATCAAAGTAATGTGGAAGTTTGCTTCGATGGCTTTGCATGCAAGGTGTAAAGCCATCGAAGATTTTTGGCACATTATTCTTAAATCACACCGGTAAGCCAGGCCGGATAAATGCCTAACAATAGCGTGATGAGTGCGGCTAGGAAAAACACAACCCGGTAGGGGCTGCTAACGGCGACGGTGTTCCGGTCTATCGGTCTGAAATACATCGCCACGATCACACGGAAATAATAGAAAACACCCATTGCTGCGTTGATAACGGCAAGTACGACCAGCAGCACCTGGTAATCGGCCAGCACGCCCGAGAACATCATGAATTTACCCACGAAGCCCGCGGTAAGCGGTATGCCTGCCAACGACAACATGGCAATGGTGATGGCCAGTGCCAGGTAAGGATTCTTTTTGGCCAAGCCATTGAACGCTTCGAAATGCTCGCTGCCCGTTGCTTTCTTCACCAGGATAAGAGCTCCGAAAGCGATGATGGTAGACAGTGAATAGGCCGTGGCATAAAAGAGCACCGAGTCGGCAGACGTAGTACCGATGGCCACAATGGCAAAGAGCAAATATCCAGCATGGGAAATACTCGAATAAGCTAACATCCGTTTTACGCTCTGCTGCACGATGGCCGTAATGTTTCCTACGAACAACGTGATGATGGTCATCACCAACAGTACCGGCATCCAGAAATCCTGCAACGGTACGAAACAGAAATAAAACAAACGCAGGAAGCCACCGAAGGCGGCTGTTTTGACCACCGTGGCCATGAATATCGTGACCAGTATCGGCGCGCCGTCATACACGTCGGGTGTCCAGAAGTGGAACGGTGCCGCGCCTACCTTAAACGCCAATCCAACGATCAGCAACAGGATTCCCGCATAAAACAATGGGGATACCTCATGGGGGTTGGCTACCACGTAGTCTTTGATGGCTGCCAGATCGAATGAGCCGCTGGCACCGTACAGCAGCGCGATGCCGAATAGTAGGAATCCCGTAGAGAACGCGCCCATCAGGAAATATTTCAACGCCGCTTCATTGGATGCGAAATCTTTCTTGCGGATACCCGCCAGGATATACAGTGCAACTGACATGATCTCGATACCGATAAATAGCATGGCCAGGTTGTGAAAAGAAACCACCAGCACTGCGCCAGTCAGTGAGAACAGGATAAGCGCATAATACTCGGCCACATGCGGGCTTGATTTGTCAAAATAATCTTTTGACAACAATAATACCAAGGCAGTCAATACCACGCATACCACCGAGAAAGCGACGGCAAAATGATCGAACAACACCATACCACTATACAGCGGCTCGGCAGCTGTACCCCATTGCACACCATAGAGCACCACCGCGGTAACAAGGCCGAGCAGGGACACCGGCAGCAGTGCCTTATGGGCTTTGAACAACCCCAAATAAAGCACCAATATGGCTAACAAAGACAGCGTAATGATTGCACTCATATTTCGTTTATTATCTTAATCCCGCCCTAATCAATTGCGGGATATGCGTTCTTTCGTTTTACTTAACCAAACTGATTTTATCGACCAACTCGGTAACGGCCGCCTCGGAAATATCCAGCAACGGTTTCGGATATACGCCGATACCGATAACCAGCACCACCACCGCCGTCAATATCACCCATTCGGTTCCTTTTATGTCGGCGAAACCGCTTGTCTGGGTATTCACCTCACCCAGCATCACCTTTTGGTACATCCGCAGCAAATATACGGCGGCAAGGATAATGGTAAGCCCACCGAATACGGCATACCAAATACCATACTGGTAGATACCCATTAATAGCAGGAACTCACCGATAAACCCATTGGTCACCGGCAAACCGATAGCCCCCATCACGATTGTTAGAAACATAATCGCAAGCACAGGTGCCGATTTGGCGATTCCACCCATCGCGGATAGGTCGCGCGTACCCAGTCGGCGGGAGAGGATATCCACCACAAAGAACAGTCCCAGCACACTGATGCCGTGGTTAATCATCTGGATGATGGCGCCCTGCAAGCCCTGCACATTCCAAGCAAAAACCCCCGCCCCGATAAGGCCTACGTGCGCAATCGACGAATAGGCAATCAGCCGTTTCGCATCGCCTTGCTTGAACGCGATAATGGATGCATAGACCACCCCAATGATACACAGCACCAACGCCAACTGGCCGTAGGCAGCGGTACCCAACGGGGCAATCGGAATCAACCATCGGATAAGGCCATACACACCCATTTTGAGCATGATCGCCGCCAGTAACATCGTGCCCGCGGTGGGCGCTTCGGTATACGTGTCGGGCTGCCAGGTGTGGAAGGGGAATATCGGCATCTTGATGGCGAAAGCAATGAAGAACGCCCAGAAAATCCACCGTTGTGTACTTTCATCGAGTGCCAGTTGATAAAACGAGCTGAGCTCGTAATCGCCCGAAGGCACCTGCACATGTAGGTAGATGATGGCAATCAGCATCAGCAGGCTTCCGAAAAAAGTATAAATGAAGAATTTGATGTTTACGCGGATACGGTTCTCGCCACCCCAGAGGGCACAGATGAAGTAAATCGGAATCAGTGCAACTTCCCAGCCCACGTAAAACGCAAATGCGTCCAAAGCCGTGAAGACGAGCAACAATCCGGCCTGCATGAACAATACCAAGGCAAAGAAGCCGCCCTTGTAGTCGTGGCTGAACGCGGAAAGGATGATCAACGGGATGAGCCCGTTGGTGAGCAGTACAAGCGGCAAGCTGATTCCATCGATACCGATGTGGAAATGGATGCCCAACGCGGGTATCCATGCAAACCGCTGCTCAAACTGCATACTGGCATCCGGCACGAAATTGACCAAGAACGGAATCGTGAGCGCCAGGGAAAGCAGCGACACCAGCAATGCCAATTGCTTGGCTGCGCGGGCTTGCCGTACAAAAGCGAGCGCTATGGCTCCAAGGACCGGAATTAACAGTAGTATAAATAGATTGTCCATGTACGCGATATAACTTCGTCTCGATTAACCGTTAAAAAAACCATAAGCCAAGAGCGCCACGACGGCGATGACCATCATAAAGATATACGAACCCACGTTGCCGGTCTGCAGGAGCCGAACCCCATGGCCCGACTCGCCAACCCGCTTGCCCAACCCATTCACTAACCCATCAATTCCTGCCCGGTCGATGATGCGATAGAAGAATACCGACAGGGCATTGAAAGGGCGCACAATGAGGGCATCGTAGAGTTCATCCACATAAAACTTGTGATAAGAGAGCTTGGCCAACGGACTGCGGGGCGCATCATCCCCCCCGGGCACGGTACCTTTGACCGCATATTGGCGATAGGCTACGACCGCCATGACGATTGCTCCGATTGCCGAAACGGCCATGAGTACGTATTCTGTACTGTGATCTAAATGGAACGCTCCCGTTACCGCGGCCGAATCGGCGAATACCGGAGAAAGGAAGTCGGCCAATGCATGCCCACCGCCCAGCGCCGACGGCACATTCAGCAAGCCACCCACGGCCGCCAAAACGGCGAGGATAACCAAGGGGACCGTCATCGTGGCTGGCGACTCATGCAGGTGGCTTGCTTGCTCAGCGGTACCCCTGAATTTACCGAAGAACGTCAGCGACAGCATCCGGAACATGTAGAATGCGGTAAATAGCGCACCAATGAAGCCAAGCGCCCACAGCAGTTTGTTTTCGGCAAACGCATGGGCCAGTATTTCATCTTTGGAAAAGAAGCCCGATAGCGGCGGTATCCCAGCGATCGCGATGGTAGCGATAAGCATAGTCACATAGGTAATGGGCAGGTGTTTTTTTAAACCACCCATGCTACGCATGTCTTGCTCATCGCTCATGGCGTGGATGACCGACCCGGCACCCAAAAACAGCAGTGCTTTGAAAAACGCGTGGGTGATGACGTGGAAAAAGGCCCCCGTGAAAGCACCAACGCCCAACCCCAAAAACATATAGCCCAATTGGGATACGGTGGAATAGGCCAATACTTTCTTGATGTCATTCTGCGTAATAGCGATGGCTGCTGCCAGCAAGGCTGTACAGATACCGATCGCAGCGACCACCTGCAAGGTGATCGGCGAGAGCGTAAACAGGATGTTTGACCGTGCAATCATATAAATACCCGCGGTAACCATCGTGGCGGCATGAATCAAGGCCGACACGGGCGTGGGACCGGCCATCGCATCGGGCAACCAGGTAAACAGGGGAATCTGGGCGGACTTACCGGTAGCCGCTATAAACAGTAACAACGTAATCAATAGCAACGTCGTGTCGCCCATGGCCATTCCAGCCGCCTGGGGAAATACACCTGCAAACTCCAGCGTACCGAAGGTGTTGAATATCATGAATACGGCAATGAGGAAACTCAAGTCGCCGATACGGTTCATCACGAATGCCTTCTTTCCGGCACTGGCAAACTCCTTGTTCTTAAACCAGAAACCGATCAGCAGGTACGAACACAAGCCAACGCCTTCCCAGCCGATGAACATGACCACGTAGTTTGACCCCAACACCAACAGCAACATGAAGAAAACGAATAGGTTGAGGAATGCGAAAAACTTGGCAAACCCCGCATCGTGTTTCATGTAACCAATGGAATAGACGTGAATGAGAAAACCAATGCCGGTGACGATGAGCAGCATGATGGCGCTTAGCGGGTCTACCAAAAAGGACAGTGAAACGTTTAGGCTACCGGCGTTAATCCATTCAAAAACGGATTGGACAAACGTTGCGGATTCACCGGCTTGCCGGGCCGAGTATACTTCTGCGAACACGCCGCAACTCAACAGAAACGAAGCCAGTACCACGCCGCTGCCTAATAGCCCAACCAGCGATTTAGGTAACGCATTTCGACCCATACCGTTGATCAGAAAACCAAGTAGTGGCAACAATGGAATCAACCAAATTAAATCTATCATCTTTTGTTAATCGTTCAAATCGTCAGTCTTCAATCTGCACATCGCTGCATCAGCGTATCGTCACATCAACATCATCCCCTTAAGCGGTTCAGCGCATTGATATCCACCGAGCGGGTATTCCGGTACACCATCACGATGATGGCCAAACCCACCGCAACCTCGGCAGCCGCCAGTGCCATGATGAAAAACACGAATACCTGGCCGGCCGGATCGCCATGATGTACTGAAAACGCCGTTAGCAGTAGGTTTACCGAATTGAGCATCAATTCGACAGACATCATGATGATGATGACATTGCGGCGTATAAGCACCCCCATGACACCGATGGCAAAAATAACACTACAAAACAGGATATAATGATTGAGTGGTACACCCTGTATATTTTGTATAATGGTTTCCATTTATACTTTTTTTGGATCGTTCTTGGCTAATAATACGGCACCCACCATGGCGGTCAACAACAATATCGAGGATATCTCAAAGGGTAGCAGGAAATCGCTGAATAATACCTTACCCAAGTTGGATACCAGTCCGATATCGGGATTTTTCAGCACGACCGGGTCTGACACTTCCAGTAACCGGAATGATGCGGCCAGCGTTACCAACAGACACATACCCGCAATGACACCCATGAATTTCACCAGATTGGACTTAAGGGGCTCGGTATCCTTGTTGAGGTTGAGCAACATCAAAACGAACAGGAACAGCACCATGATCGCACCCATATAGACAATGAAATTGACGACGGCGAGAAATTGTGCATTCAACAGGATATAGTGCACCGTAAAGGTGAAAAAGGTAATAACGAGGTAAAGTACGCTGTGTACCGGATTCTTGGTGAAGATGGTCATCAACGCAAAGAAGATTGACAAAAAGGCCACAAAATAAAAAACGCTCATGCTGCTTTCGTAGGGGTTATCTGCGGACTAGGCCGTGGGTTCATGTTTTTCGTGAAAGTCAAACCGGGGCTCCACCAATTTGTCTTTTCCATAAATAAAATCCTTGCGGAGATAGTCAGCCGACACGTGGGGGCCATCTAAGTAAATGGCTTCCTTGGGGCATGCCTCTTCGCAGAGACCGCAGAATATGCAGCGAAGCATGTTAATCTCATACACGGCGGCGTACTTCTCTTCCCGATAGAGGTGCTCTTCCCCCTTTTGCCGCTCGGCAGAAATCATGGTGATGGCTTCGGCAGGGCAAGACAGCGCGCAAAGCCCACAGGCGGTGCACCGCTCGCGGCCTTCTTCATCGCGCTTCAGCGAATGCTGCCCGCGGAAGTTTTTCGAATACGGCCGTTCTTCCTCCGGATACTTCACGGTGGGAATCGGCTTGAAAAAATGCTTGATGGTAATGCCTAGCCCCTTGAAGATTGCCGGGAGATAAATGCGCTCCCAGAAGTTCATGGGCTTCTGCTCCAATACCTTTTTCCTATTGCTTAAAGACTGCATATCGTTTTCCCCAACCAAATTTCGTTAAAAAAATGTATCATTGATAATGGTAATCACCCCGGTCAACACAATATTGGCGATAGCCAATGGTATCAACACTTTCCAGCCCAGGTTCATCAATTGATCATAACGGAAGCGCGGTAGTGTCCACCGGATCCACATGAAGAAAAAGATGAACGCGAATATCTTGGCAAAAAACACGACGACACCGATGATGGTGATCCAATTTTGGGAGAGACCCAGCGTATCCATGAAAGGAAAATTATACCCCCCGAAATAGAGTGTGGCCATCAATGCCGAAGAGACAAACATGTGGATATACTCCGCAAACATGTAGAGGCCGAGTTTCATCGACGAATACTCCACGTTGTAACCACCGATCAATTCAGTCTCGCATTCGGGCAAATCGAACGGTACACGGTTACATTCTGCGAATGAGCAAATGAGGAAAATGAGGAAACCCAACGGTTGCACCCAAATGTTCCAATTGACGAATCCCGATTGCTGCTCTACGATTTCCTTCAGCGAAAGCGATTGGGTAACCATCAACAGGGCGATAAGCGAAAGCCCCATAGCCAACTCGTAGCTGATGCTTTGCGATGCGGCGCGCACCGCGCCCATCAATGAAAACTTATTGTTGGATGCCCAGCCGCCCAGCATGATGCCATACACGCTGAGTGCCACCACACCGAACATGTACAATACGCCGATATTGACGTCTGTTACCTGCAGTTCGATGACCCGTTCACCGATGGTGAGCGTTTGCCCCCACGGGATGACCGCACTGCCGATACATGCCGTAATGATGGCAATGGTGGGTCCGAGGATAAATAACGACTTGTGCGCACCGGCAGGGATGATCTCCTCCTTGAAGAAGAACTTACCGCCGTCGCACAGTGGCTGCAGGATACCGAATGGTCCGGCGCGGTCCGGTCCGTAGCGATCTTGCATGAAACCGGCCACCTTGCGTTCGGCCAAGGTAGAATACATCGCAATCACCAGCGTAATCACGAAAATCAGGCTTACCAATATTACTTTCTCAATGACAAATGCCAGTTCCATATCTAATACTTCCTATTTTCAAACCAACACATCGATTCATCTTCAAATCATCCAATCAACACCCTATGGCAGTAACCGTTCCACGCGGTCAAACTGCTCCTTATTGGCCTCCTGTAAGGCCAGATTCGTTTTGACCACCGGCGGCGGATTCAATTGTTCGTAGTGGTTTGCCGAGATCACAGACGTCCGCTTCACCGTGCGTGGTCCTTCGATTACCCAGTCTGCGGTGGCCTTCTTATCGAACCGGCACGTATTGCAGATAAACGCTTCGGCCTCGCCGTAGGTATCTTTCCGGGCAGTGACCCGCAGCACCTCTTCGCCCTTATACCACAACGTTACCTTGCCGCTGCATGTCGGGCAATCGCGATGAGCCTCGACGGGTTTGGTAAACCACACCCGGTTTTTAAACCGGAAAGTTTTGTCCGTCAATGCGCCAACCGGGCATACATCGATCATGTTGCCGGAAAATTCATTATCTACCGCCTTGGTAATATAGGTGGAGATTTCGGCGGCATCGCCACGGCCCAAAACACCATGCACGCGTTGTGGTGTAAGCTGATCGGCCACCATCACACAACGGTAGCACAGGATACAGCGCGTCATGTGTAGCTGTATTTTATCACCGATATCGATTTTGTCAAACGTGCGCCGTTCAAACTCGTAACGCGTCTCCGCTAGGCCATGCTCATAACTCAGGTCCTGCAGGTGGCATTCACCGGCTTGATCGCATATAGGGCAATCGAGCGGGTGGTTGATCAGTAGCATCTCCACGACACCCTTACGGGCCTCCAGCACTTCGGGTGAGGTAATGTTCTGCACTTCCATGCCGTCCATCACCGTGGTGCGGCATGAAGCGACCAATTTCGGCATGGGTCGCGGGTCCTTTTCCGAGCCCTTACTCACCTTTACCAAGCAGGTGCGGCACTTACCGCCGCTACCTTCCAGCTTGGAATAGTAGCACATCGCCGGCGGCACAACGTCGCCACCGATCGTGCGGGCCGCATTCAATATGGTTGTCCCCGGCGAAACTTCCACCGGGATACCGTCAATGCTTACCTTGAATTTAACGTCTTCAGCCATTCTTTTTCAGCTATACACTGTCAGCCCTCGGCTTCCAGTCCTGTTAACTCCGTACTTAAAACCTTTCTTTTTCACACCACCGGCTCCAGCGGATCGGCATAGTGCGCCAATCCGTAATTACGGGTCTGCGCTTCCTGACCATTGGCTACGTGCCACTCGAATTCGTCCCGGAAGTGGCGGATGGCGCTACCCACCGGCCATGCAGCCGCATCACCGAGCGGGCAAATCGTATTACCCTCGATGTTCTTGGCAACATTCACCAACAGGTCGATATCACTATAGGAGCCATGGCCGTGTTCGATATTATGCAACACTTTTTCCATCCATCCTGTCCCTTCGCGGCAGGGCGAACATTGCCCACAGCTCTCGTGGTGGTAGAACCGGGTGAAATTCCACGTGTTACGCACGATGCACTGATCTTCATCAAATGCGATAAAACCGCCTGACCCCAGCATCGTACCACTTTCGAAGCCTCCGTCCGCGAGTGATTCGTAGGTCATCAGGCGCGGCTCACCGCTCGCCGTTTTCACGATCAGGTTGGCTGGAAGGATGGGTACGGATGAGCCCCCGGCTACCACCGCCTTCAGGCGTTTGCCATTGGGGATACCTCCACAATATTCATCGGAATAAATAAACTCCTCTACGGGCACACCCAACTCGATTTCGTAAACGCCCGGTTTATTCACGTTGCCGCCGGCAGAAATCAGCTTGGTACCCGTGCTCCGTCCCACGCCGATTTTTGCATACTCCTCGCCGCCGTCGTTGATAATGGGCACGGTGGCAGCAATGGATTCCACGTTGTTCACCACCGTGGGGCAATTGTAGAGTCCCGATACGGCAGGGAAAGGTGGTTTAATCCTGGGGTTGCCCCGTTTACCCTCCAATGACTCCAGCAATGCGGTTTCTTCCCCGCAGATGTAGGCACCACCGCCGGGCTGCACATACAGCTCCAGGTCGTAGCCGGTGCCCAAGATATTCTTGCCGAGGAAACCGGCATTTCTGGCTTCGGCAATGGCCCTCTCAAGGATACGTATCTGCGGCATCATCTCGCCGCGCACGTAGATGTATGACGTATGGGCACCCAATGCGTAGCTCGACACAATCATGCCCTCGATTAATGCGTGGGGAATGTATGTCATCAGGTAACGGTCTTTGAACGTACCCGGCTCCGACTCATCGGCATTGCATACGAGGTAACGCGGCACGCCTTCAGGCTTGGCCAGGAAACTCCATTTCATCCCTGTGGGGAAACCGGCGCCACCCCGGCCCCGTAAACCCGACGCTTTCACTTCTTCGACCACCTCTTCTGGGGTGAGCGTTTTCAATGCTTTCTCAACAGCCCGGTACCCCCCTTTCTGGCGGTACACCTCATAGGTTTGGATGCCGGGAACATCGATATGTGTCAACAATAATTTACGAGCCATAATTATCAGCTTTCAGCCGTCAGCTCTCGCCCTTCAGCTTTATTCTTCAGTTCTTTTATCAGTTGGTCTACTTTCTCTTCCGTGAGGTTTTCATGGAAGGTATACTCCGGCCCGATCTGCAATACCGGTCCGTAGCCGCAGGCGGCCATGCATTCCACTCCCCGCCAACTGAACAACCCGTCGACGGTCACCTCTCCTTCTTTTACGCCCAGTCGCTGCTCGATATGTGCCATGATGCGCTCCGCACCCACCAGGCAACAGGGCCCGGTACGGCACACTTCCAGCACATACTTGCCCTGCGGCCGTAGGAAAAACATGGTATAAAAGGTGGCTACCTCATATACCTCTATGGGTTCCAGCTTAAGGTAGGCGGCCACGCTGTCCATCGCGGGGACACTCAGCCAGCCATATACCGCTTGAACCTCGTGCATGATCGGCAGCAAAGCCGACTTCTGCCGTCCTTCTGGGTAGCGCGCCACGATCTCGGCAAACTTGCCCAGCATTTCTTCCGTGAACTCCACGGGTTCATTATGTTTCACACTAAGCATCCAATTCTCCTGCTATGACGTTTAAGCTACTCATGTTGATGATGGCATCGGAGAGCAGCATCCCGCTACTCATCGGTGCGTACATCTGATAGTTGATGAATGATGGCCTGCGGAAATGCAGCCGATAGGGTGACCTACCGCCATCGCTGATCAGGTAAAAGCCCAATTCACCGTTTGCCCCTTCCACGCAGTGGTACACCTCATTCTTCGGCGCATCGATTTCGCCCATCACAATCTTGAAATGGTAAATCAACGCCTCCATGTTATTGTAGACCTGCTCTTTAGGCGGAAGATAAAAATCCGGTACATCCGCATGGAAAATGCCCTTTGGCTCCTTTTCAATCTTGTCCAGTGCCTGTTCAATGATTTTCAAGCTCTCCCACATTTCGTTGTTGCGGACCATGAAACGGTCGTATACATCGCCTTTGGTGCCCACGGGGATATCAAACTCAAACTCTTCATATGACGAGTAAGGCTCGTTCACCCGAACGTCGTAATCGACACCAGTGGCACGCAGTATCGGCCCACTCCAACTGTAACCCAAAGCGGTTTTTGCATCCACCGCCGCCACATCCGCAGTACGGTCGATAAAAATCCGATTACGGTTGAAGAGTTCTTCAAATTCTTTCAACACCGGCGGGAACCGTTTCAGGAACTCACGGATTTTAGCAAACGCAGTTTGGTTGAAATCCCGTTCGAACCCACCGATACGGCCGATGTTGGTGGTGAGTCGTGCCCCGCAGATCTCTTCGTAGATTTCATAAATAAATTCCCGCTCTTGCAGTACATAAAGGAAGCCGGAAAAAGCACCGGTATCCACGCCAAGAATGCCGTTACAGATGATATGGTCGGTGATGCGTGCGAGCTCCATGATGATCACGCGCATATACTGCACCCTTTTAGGTATCTCGATTTCGAGGAGCTTCTCTACCGTCATGTGCCAGCCCATGTTGTTGATGGGCGACGAGCAATAGTTAAGGCGGTCGGTTAGCGGTGTGATTTGGTAGTAAGGTCGGTGTTCGGCGATTTTCTCAAATGCCCGGTGGATATAGCCGATAGTTGACACACCACTGACGATGCGTTCGCCGTCGACCTGCAGGACATTCTGGAACACCCCGTGTGTGGCGGGATGAGTAGGCCCGAGATTGAGCGTAAACAACTCATCCTGCGGGTCGTTGTCGCTAAAAACAGGTTTGTTGCCCGTTATTTTGGAAACCGAATCGCTCATCATATCTTATCTTCCGAAGAAATAGTCTTTCTTATCTATCTTATTGGGGTCTTCCAACGGATATTCTTTCCGCATGGGAAACACCTCCATGTCGTCTACGTTCAAAATGCGCCGCAAATCGGGGTGCCCGACGAATTGTATACCGAAGAAATCGTAGGTCTCACGCTCCATCCAATTCGCACCATCCCACAACACAGTAGCGGTGGGAATGGCTGGGTATCCCCCTTGCAGGAACACTTTGACACGGATACGCACATTATTGACCAGACTGTGCACATGGTACACCACGGCAAATTCCTTTTCCAAGTCGGGGTAGTGTACGGCCGTGATATCCGTCAAATAGCCGAATTGCAATTCTTCATCGGTTTTCAAAAATTCCAGGACATCCAGCAGCTGCGTCGTATCGGTTTCGACGGTAAGTAGCCCAAATGGTTCCGTTATGTTGCGGATGGCATCTCCGTCAAACCGGCCCTGAAGACGCTTCAATACCGTGTTGTTATCGAGTTTAGCCATGGGTTTGTATTCCGTACTTTTCAAGTAAAGCCTTATATTCGGGCGAATTGCGCCGATTCAATGATTCATTCTTCACGATTTCCTGCAACCGCATGACACCATCGAGGATCGCCTCCGGTCTTGGAGGACATCCCGGCACATATACATCAACCGGAATCACTTCATCGATACCTTGCAGCACCGAATAGGTATCGAATATCCCACCGCTCGATGCACATGCCCCTACGGCAATCACCCAACGGGGTTCGGCCATCTGGATGTATACCTGCTTAAGCACCGGCGCCATTTTTTTGGCAATGGTGCCCATAACCAACAACATATCGGCTTGCCGCGGCGAAAAGCTCGGCCGCTCCGCACCAAAACGGGCCAAATCATAGTGAGCGCCCATCGTTGCCATGAATTCGATACCACAGCACGATGTCGCAAATGGAAGCGGCCATAATGAATTGGCCCTAGCCAACCCAATAGCCTTATCCAGTGTCGTTGCAAAAAAACCCGACCCTTCTACGCCAGGCGGCGCCGGCGCCAATTTAATATCACTCATGCTTACTCCGGTCTTACCTCAAAAAAAACTCACCTATATTACAGTATAGACGAGTCGCAAAATTACAATATATTGGGTGCTTATCGGGCGAATTGTATTATTTAGAAACGTTCTAGTGTTGTGCGACTCAGTCCCACTCCAATGCTTTCCGCTTAATGATATAAATGAATCCCAACAGCAACAATCCCATAAACACGAACATTTCAATCAGCCCAGACAATCCGAATTCGCGGAAATTGACTGCCCAAGGATACATGAAAATAACCTCTATGTCAAAGATGACGAATAGAATCGCCACGATAAAATACTTAATGGAAAACGGCTGGCGAGCATTTCCGATTACTTCCACGCCCGACTCGAACGCACCCAACTTATTCTCAGTCCTTACCTTAGGACCGATGAGGTGCGTAATGATGATTGTTCCCACGCCAAATCCGGCCGCTACAATCAGTTGGATTAATATAGGTAAGTAATCCTGGGGGGTACTCAATAATTCCGATTCCATCGTATCTGTGTTAACGTGGGACAAAACTAAAAAATAAAGCGCTAATTCGGAAATTAGCGCTTTATTAAGGTCGTTACTGAAAAACCTGCGGTGATGCTGATTACCTTCCCGCAGAATCAGCTGCTGAAGCGGCTGACGCTTGCTCTAAGTACTGTAGCGTTTGCTTAGCATAGTCATTCTCAGGGTCCAGCTTCAATGTTTCTCCGAGATAATCCCGGGCCTTCTGGTACTCTCCGTTTTTCGCGCTAATAGCTGCGAGGTTGTTGTAGATCTCGATGAAATTATTTTTAGCCTTCTGTACCTCGGCATCTCCTTTTTCTTTCACTACTTCAATGTACTTTTCGAAGTAAGGAACGGCCAATCCCTTGGGCTGCTCGCTATCGTCCAATAAATTCTTAATCCTCGCCTTAAACAGGTAAGCGTCTTGCGTAGTCGGTGCCTTTTCGATAACTACACCGAATGCGGTATCTGCTTGATGCAGCAATTCCGTTTCCGCTGGACCACGTTGGGCCACCGGCTTCGTTGCAACCGCATAATATCCAGCATATCCGAGGTAGAAGTTATCGTAAATAAAGTTACGCGACGCAGGAGTAGATGCGGCAATTTCGAACACCTTCGAGGCATCCACAAACTTCTTGTCGGCAAAAATCTCCTTACCCACATCGTTGAGGTCATCGGCGATGGACGAATCGGCAACCACGGCTTTCTTCAACTGCACAATCCCTTCATTGAACAATGCTTCATCTGTCGGGTTGCTTTGCGTTGCCAATTTGATATCGGCAAGGCCCAAGTGAAGGTAGTCACGCGGAATGATGCGGTCGGCCTCCATCCGGGTAAATAGCTTATCCAACGCGTCTTTACTTTCCTGGAACTGTTTGTTTTGATAAGCCGAATATCCGAGGTACCGCAGTACCTTCGGGTTTACATCTTCCAGCTGTGCCAATTCAGCTGCCTGTACTTGCAATTCTTCGTAGTCTTTCACATAAACCAAGAAGTCAGCATAGCGGATCCGCGAATCTACTGTGTAGTCGGTTTTATCCATATATTGCTTATAGAACTTCACAGCTTCCTGGTTGCGTGTGTTGTAGTCTTCTATGGCGGTTGCCGTGTTGGCCCATGCATGGTAGGTCTCTGCGAGCTCGCGGTATGTAGGTGCATAGTCAGGCACCTCTTCGGCGATTTGCTTCAATCCATCAATCGCCTCTTGCCAAGCATGCGATAAACGGGTAATCACCTGCAGCTGTACCTTTGCACGTGTTAACGTATTGTCCAGCAGCGACGCGTCCCGGTAATTCACATAAGCAGGACTGGCGCTCTCCAATCCGAAATATGCATCCCCCAGCGCCAACGGAATCATCGGATCTTCCGTATTCTTGGCCTTCGCTTGATCCAAGTATTCTACTGCCTTTTGGTAGTTGGGCTCGGGTGCATCAATATACGCCCTACCGATATGGTAAAGCTCCAAATATTGCTTGCGTTTCAATTTCTGAGTCGCTTCTGCAAACTTCGCTGTGGCAGCACTCTCGTTGCCGCTATATAGCTCAACGATCCCCTGCCCTACCTTATTTAAGTTGTTTTTCGGATCAGCGGTCAACCCCTGATCAAAAAGTGTTTTTGCAGAATCAAGGTGATCGTTCTCTATATAAACGAGCCCTAAATAAAAGTAATTTTCACCGTTTTTCGGCTTGCTTTTCACAAGCGTCTCCAGCATTTGCTTTGCTTGGGCGAACTGCTCCGCATCTATCGCCTTCTTCGCGTCGTCCAAGCTCTGCGCCTGCACTCCCGTAACCACAAAAGCAAGGGATATACCCCATATCATTGCTTTCTTCATCATTTTTACTCTATTAAGTGTTTAATCTATTTACTTCCTTATAATTAATTCCCTTGGTGGCAAGCTATCCGGCATTAAGCCCGATTTCAAGATAATCCGCTGGCCTGACAATCCGGTTAAAAACGCTGCAAAGCCCATGCCTAAACCCTTCCGGGGCTCGGCGTTGATGATATAAACCGAACGCGACAGTGGATAAATTCCCTCGGCCAGGTTTGACTGCGAGGGCTTATAATAACCGTCGGCACCCGGTTTTCCCGCCTGACTGCGCACACCGAGTACCTTTACGCCGTCTGTATACCGCCGGAGTGCGCTGTCTGGTCTGACCACCCAACTCAGCCCCAGTACACCAACGGTTCTTGGAGTCTCGTAGACGTATTTCAGCACCTCACTATTCGATTTCAACGCGTATACTCCAGTTGCCGGTAGCGAGTCAACGCCGGCCAGATCCTTCAAATAACGCACCGTACTAGAGTTCGGATTGTCAAACACCAATCTATCTACTTGCCCAACCGGTTCTTTCCCTTGCATCACACGGATGATATCGTCTACGGTTATCACCGAATCAGCACTGTTTTTATTGACTACCAACGCGAGTGCATCTTCAGCGAACCGGTATACCCTCGGTCGGAACTGGCGGGCTTCAAAGAACGTCATTTCCTCAGCATTCAACTGCCTGGTGAGCACGGCAACCTCAACTTCGTTATTCACAAGTTTGGTTACAATCTGGTTCTCTTGCGCAACGGACAACTCCACGTCCGCTTGCTTGTATAAGTGTTCGAAAACCGCTACTTGTTCTTCCATAACAGGAAGCAATGTCTCATCCACCAGCACTTGCAGCTTACCGCCCACAATGGTTTGGTTTTCCTGCGGCTGCGGGTTATTACATGAACCCAAGACAGCCAAGAGACCAAAAATGTGCGGTAATAATACTAATTTTTTCATAGTTATGAAAAAATAACCTCTTTTTTGCTCAACTCCAAATTCATCGACTTTGCCAAAGCCGTACAAAGCGGAAGAAAGAATAAACCACCAACAATAGCCCAAACAAGACCCTATACGTGCTATCCAACTCGAGCGGAAAGTTTTTCCAAAAGATAACGACAAGGCCCAACACCAGGTAAAAACCAAACATAAACAGGCCCAAAATAGACAGAAACCGCTTGTTGGGCGATTTCTGTCTGCCATTGTTATCTCTATCGTGTTGCTGCACCGCTTTACTGCTGGAGATTAAGCCGGATAGGCAATGTGTAGGCCACACGTACAGGTCTTCCGTTCTGCACACCTGGCGACCACTTTTCCGCTTTCGAAAGCAGTTTCACTGCCGCCTCGCCGGTTCCATACTTCAAGTCCCGTACAATCTTGATATCCGTTAGGCTACCGTCGCGTTCCACAACGAACGACACCTGTACCTGACCATTCACACCGGCCTCAATAGCTGCCTGCGGATAATCGTAATTCTTTGCTATCCACGCCATGAAGGCAGGCAGGCCGCCCGGTGGTTTCGGATCGATTTCTACCGATTGGAAAATCTCATTACTATTCGATTCGGTCACTTCGGCATCAATCTCCCCTTCGCCGACCGGCAAGTCGATGCGGATTTCCGCATTGGGGTCACCTTCAATCGTCTTAGATCCCGGATCGGCCAATTTCAGCTCTTCGACCGTAGGCGGTTCTTCATCCCGTACCTCTTCAGCAGGTACCACTTTCGGTTCCGGCATACGCACCTGGTCTACGCGTGGGGGTGGGGGTTCCACCGGTGGGGGTGGAGGTGGTTCCTCCTCGTTTACAGGGGGCGGTTCTGAAAGGACCACCTCTGTTTCTATCAACTTTTCAGTCTCGTCGGCTGGCTTCATGTCAACACCTATCCACCTCGCAATCGCCGGGGCCAAAAGCAGCACCACGAAAGAGACGGAGGCAACAAACATCCCAATATTGGTAGCCTTGGGCGAGAGTTTACGAAGTTCATAGGCTCCGTACTCCTTATTCCGCCCCTCAAACACCACATCGAGCCATTCCTTCTTAAAAATATCTAATTTAGTACCGAACATAATCTATCGTTTTACGTGGTGATCGTTAATCATTGTAGAGGCCATCACGCTCCAACACCTCAATTTCCGGCTCGCTAATGGTCCCGATCATATATTGCTTAGCTTCCACAATATTCATCTCATCCAGGATATCCACGAGATTACGGTGTGTGGATTTATCGCTAGGTCGGATGACCACAATGAGTCCTTTCTCCGAATCGCCGGTTAACCGGGGAACCTCTTCCAATTTTTTCAATAGGATCGGGCGGATGCCATCTTTACCATAATCGACAATTTCCGGTCCTTCAATAGGCTCACTATAGGTACCCATGTACCACTCGATTTTATTATTGGAACCCAAAAGGAGGGTCATGGTCCGGTTATCGGCAACTTCTAACCGATCTTCAGGGTCCTCTTCATTTTTATCCGGCATCGCCACGTCCATGGCATTCGGCTTGTTCAACGAGGTTGTAAGCATAAAGAACGTGATAAGCAGGAAGGCCAAATCCACCATCGCGGTGAGGTCAACCCGTCCTCCGGCTTTCTTGCTCCTTATTTTACCACCTTTCTTGCCACCGCCACTATCTTGATTTAATTCTGCCATTGCATTAAAATCTTAAACTGTTAACAAAACTCCACCACTAGAAATCCTCGTTACGCAAGGCGGTAATCAAGCTGAATTTATTCACCTTTTGGCTTTGCAGGATATCGATTACCTGTTTTATTGCAGGATATTTCTCCTCGGCATCACCCTTTATGGAAAGCCGCAAATCAACGTCTTTAAGCTCTTTCGTAGCTACCCGCGCTGAATATATCCAATGAAACAGTTGGTTGGATACTTCCTTGGTCGAGTCGGCCGGAATACCCGGTTGCAACCCCGGACGAACACGGTCATTGGCGTCCATGTTGATGATTTCCTTCAGGTTCCCCATGGGTACACCGAAAGTTTCCATAACGGCAAAACGCTCCTTTTCTTCTGCGGTGAACGGAATGGAGTACTTCTCCGACATCAATTCCAACATACGACCTTTGATTTCCCGGCCTTTGACGCCAAAGAAAATCTTTCCATCATCACCAACAGTGATTAACGCAAGATTTTCATCCGGTACTTTCACTTGGGTCACAGACGCGGGAGTGTCCACTTCCAACGGCTCCGGCTGCCTTGCTGTCGCCGTCAATATAAAAAATGTGAGCAGCAGAAAGGACACATCGCACATGGCCGTCATGTCTATCGTCGTACTTGTTCTTTTAACTTTTGCCCTTGGCATAGTGTTACTCTTTAATTACTATTTACTGATAAGATGCACATCCATCCGGTTTTCCATAAAACCGGATGAAAAATATGCTATTTGTGGCTCGCCGCGTATGTTTGCACAATGGAGAAGCCAGCCTCATCAATCGAATAGGTAAGCGTATCGATTTTCGACGTAAAGATGTTGTAGAATACGATGGCAATTGCCGATGTAGCGATACCTGTTGCCGTATTTACCAAGGCTTCGGAAATACCGTTTGCCAGCTGTGCTGAATCTGGTGAACCACCCGTTGCCAATGCGGCAAATGCCCGGATCATCCCCGTTACTGTACCCAACAGCCCTGTCAAGGTACCGATTGATACCAGCGTAGCAATGATTGTCAGGTTTTTCTCAAGCATCGGCATCTCAAGTGCTGTAGCCTCTTCGATTTCCTTTTGGATAGCTACGGTAGCTTGCTCAGTATCTAGGTTAGGGTTGGCAGATACATCTTTGTATTTCAAAAGCCCGGCCTTAATTACGTTTGCTACAGAACCTTTTTGCTTGTCGCATTCCGCGATTGCTGAATCGATGTTGCCACCGCCAATCAGCGACTGGACACGACGCACGAAGTTACCTACGTTGCCTTTACCCGAAGCCCTGCCAATCACGATGAAACGTTCGATCGAAAATACCCACACCATTAAGAACAGACCCAATAATACAGGTACTACCACACCTGCGTGATAAACCATCCCAAAATAGTTACCGGGTTTGGGCTGGTTTTCCGGATTGTTGTCAATAAAGTTGTTCGGGTCGCCCATGATATACTTCCAAACCAATGCCCCGATTATGAAACAGATAATAATCGCCAGACTTGCAAAGACATTCGAACTTGAATTGCTTTTTTCTTGTTGTGCTGTACTTGTTGTTGGTGCGTTTGCCATTTTTCTGAATTTTAGACTTTAATGTTGTTAACTATGATTTTTATGTAATTTGTGCAATTTATTCCTTGGTTGACCGCCATAACGGCCAAAGCAAATATAGTGTTTTAAACCAATTATAAAATCTTTGTCAATAATTGTTTAGTAACCTCCCAACATGCTAGGGGCGCGCGGCAGCAGCATCAGCACACCCTAAACAAACTATGCTTCTGTAATCCAAAAGCAATTTTTTTACAATGAAAACTATTTTTTTTTGTAATTGCAAATTAAACATTCAAATAAATTGGTTTTAGCAGCCTACAAACGGCATTTATACATTTATTTTAAAAGGACTCGTGTTTTTTCTTTTTATCAATGTTCTAACAGCCAATAAATTAAACCCATCCTGTTTTCATCTGGCCTACTGGTCGTCGTATCTTACAATTGTTACGTAGTACGGTTGTTTTGTTTATCCACCCACCGGTTTTACCCGATATCCTTCATCCAATAAGAGCTGCACGATGCGTTGTTTGAAATCGCCCTGCACGATAATTTCGCCGTCTTTTGCACTGCCGCCCACACCACATTTCTGTTTAAGCCGCTTGCCCAGAGCCTCCAGGTCGACTGCGGACCCTATAAAGCCTTTCACCAGTGTTACCGTCTTTCCACCCCTCATTTTCCTATCCAGCATTACGCGCAGGTCTTGTTGCCGATTGGGCAATGTATCAACCTCGCTTGTTTCCGTCTCCTGATAAGCAAAATGCTCGTCGGTCGAATATACGATGCCGCTATACTGCTGTTTCCGTTTCATGTTTCTTAAACTCCGTGTTTTAGTAAACGATGGTTTTTCTAATAAATTGTCCACTGCCGTCAGTTTCAGCAAAGTATCCGCAAGGTAGCAGGTTTAACCAAAATATCCAAAACACTTCCCATTTCCTTCGGTTCACCGTCTACATGTACCGCGTCCGCATTTTCCCTTTCGATACGGATCTGCTTTCCCGGAACGATTTCAACATATTCCGATTGATCCGCTGTTTTATTAAAGAGATGGAATACCATCATTGGGATCGTATACAGCGGGAACTTGTGGATAATACAGATGTCCAGCACACCGTCGGTTACAGAAGCCTGTGGTGCCACGTAAGCATTATTGCCGTACTGGGGCGAGTTGGCTACACTGATCATGAACGCCTCCCGCTCGATCACCTCACCGTCGATATCCAGCAGATACCGCTTCGGCTTATACGTACTGATTTCTGCGAGTACGGCTTTCATATAACCGATGGGACCCCTGATATTATCGTTGGCAAACCGGTCACTGACCGAGGCGTCGAACCCGATACCAGCCATATTGAAAAACGGAAGTCCATTGATGCTACCGCTATCGATGGTCATATGGTCGAGGCGGTTGAGGCGCCGGATAGCCGCCCGTTCGTTCAGCGGAATGCCCAAGTACAGCGCCAATCCGTTGCCCGATCCCTCCGGTATTATCCCGAGCACGGTATCCGTGCTATTTAGCGCGGCTGCAATTTCATTGATGGTACCGTCGCCACCAACCGCCACGACGACATCCATCCCATCAGCTACCGCCTGCGTAGCCAATTCATTCGCATGCCCGGCATAGGCGGTAAAGGCAAATGTAGCGTCAAACAGGCTCGTATCGAGATCGGCCATCACGCGTTTCTCAAAACCTTTCTTTTTTCGCCCGCCAGATATGGGGTTAACTAAAAACAAAATCCGTTGCTTTCTAGCCATTCCTTCGCAATATTCCCACAAATGTATCAGCATTGTTGTACATTGCATAGATTGGTGCGATATTTTATATAAACTTAACACGGGTAGTCACTTTATTTCCATTTTGAAAAACATAAAAGTATCGTAGCTTTGCAGCTCAAATATAATCGTACATGCCATATTTATTCACTTCAGAATCCGTTTCCGAAGGACACCCCGACAAAATTGCCGACCAGATTTCCGATGCACTCATCGACAATTTCCTCGCATGGGATGCCGATTCCCGTGTGGCCATCGAAACCTTGGTCACCACTGGGCAGGTTGTGCTGGCAGGCGAGGTCAAATCCAAAATATATCTTGATGTACCCAAAATTGCACGCTCGGTCATTGAGCGCATTGGTTACACCAAATCCGAATACATGTTTGAGGCCAATTCGTGTGGCATCCTTTCTGCCATCCACGAGCAGTCGCCCGATATTAACCAAGGGGTAGACCGTAAGGAAAAACAGGAGCAGGGGGCTGGTGACCAAGGGATTATGTTTGGCTATGCTAGCAACGAAACCGAAAACCTCATGCCGCTGGCACTGGATCTCGCCCACCGGTTACTTTTTGAACTCGCTGCCTTACGCCGTGAAAACAAAGACATTACTTACCTACGGCCCGATTCGAAAGCCCAGGTGACGTTGGAATATGATGACAACCACAAACCGGTCCGTATCGACGCGATTGTCATATCTACGCAACACGATGACTTCGATAGCGAAGCGGCCATGCTTGAAAAAATCAAGTCAGACATTATCCATATCCTTGTACCGCGGGTGAAAGCGCAGCTGAAGCCCGAGCTGCAACAACTGTTCACCGACAATATCAAATACCACATCAACCCGACAGGCAAGTTTGTCATTGGCGGCCCCCACGGCGATACCGGACTTACTGGACGGAAAATCATTGTGGACACGTATGGTGGCAAAGGAGGCCATGGCGGCGGTGCATTTTCGGGCAAGGATCCATCCAAAGTGGACCGGTCGGCAGCCTATGCGACCCGGCACATTGCAAAGAATCTGGTTGCTGCAGGGGTGGCTGACGAATTGTTGGTGCAAATCTCTTACGCTATCGGCGTAAAAGATCCGATTGGAATTTATGTAAACACCTACGGTACGGCGAAAGTTAACTTGTCTGACGGCGAAATTGCCCAGAAAATCCACGAGCTATTCGACATGACGCCTTACGGCATCGAAACGCGGCTCAAACTCCGCAACCCTATTTATTCGGAAACTGCTGCCTATGGCCATATGGGCCGCGAACCGCGCACGATAACGAAGACTTTCGAAAACAGTAATGGTGAGACCACCACAACAACCGTTGAGCTGTTTACTTGGGAAAAGCTCGATTACGTAGATAAGATAAAAACAGCCTTCGGATTATAAAACGGCAGCAGCCGTTTCCGCTTGGCGGTCTACCTTTTTGACTAAGCCTTGCAATACATTACCGGGGCCAACCTCCGTGAACGAGGAAGCTCCGTCTTCGATCATGTGTATGATGGTTTGTGTCCACCGTACCGGCCCCGTAAGCTGTTCAATAAGGTTGTGTTTTATGGCGTCAGGGTCGGTATACGCTTTGGCGTCTACGTTTTGGTAGATTGGGCACACCGGTTCACTTACCTTTACCGATTCGATAGCCGCCTGTAGCTCCACTTTAGCAGCTTCCATCAACGGGGAGTGAAAAGCACCACCTACATTGAGTTTCAATGCGCGCCTCGCTCCGGCGTCGAGCAATAGTTCACAGGCCTTGTCGACGCCTGCTACCGTCCCTGAGATGACAAGCTGGCCTGGACAGTTATAATTAGCCGGAACAACCACTTCGCTTACCCGTTGGCACACATCTTCTACCGTAAAATCGTCGAGCCCCAGGATCGCGGCCATTGCAGACGGCTGTATTTCGGTCGCTTTCTGCATGGCATTCGCCCGTGCGGCCACCAAACGCAACCCGTCTTCGTAACCGAGGGCTCCGGCAGCTACCAATGCCGAAAACTCTCCCAACGAATGACCGGCAACCATATCGGGAGTAAAAGCCCGTCCTAATGCTTTGGCCAAGATGACGGAATGCAGGAAAATTGCCGGCTGCGTAACCTTGGTTTGCTTCAGTTCCTCATCGGTTCCGTTAAACATCGTATCCGTAATACGGAAACCCAAGATCTCATTGGCCTGTTCAAACAGGAATTTCGTTTCCTCACTGTGCTCATATAGGTCTTTACCCATCCCTACGAACTGGGCTCCCTGGCCGGGAAAAAGATATGCCTTTCTCATGTTCTCATTTTTGTTGCGCTACGCCGTCACTGCGAGCGTTTGGACCCAAAGATAGGGGAATCTATGGAAATAGCCGTTATAATCCCACGTCTTTGAGTATTTCGTCCCAGCTACTGATTCCAATAATGGCTTTATAAGGTTCGAAAACTTCATCCTCCTTATCGGTACCAGCCGCTTGGTAAGCGTACCAAACGGGTTTCCTGCCTCCCGGATCTCCCTCATCATCCGGAAAACGACGCAAACCGATACGCAAGCCGAATTCGCCGCGATTATCGATCCAGTTGTGCCATTGAATTCCATCAATGCCGTCCAAATACTTGAACTTTTTCCAGGCGTAGGCAAATCCCGCTGCCTGCTCTAGCAGATCTTGCTGGCTATACGACCGTGAGTTGGTGCCATTTTCCGAAAGCCAAAGCGTCCGCTTTGTCGACTGCTGGTATTTATGGTCGGTCTTTTTTATCCACGCATCCAGCACTTCCAGGTTCTTAAATGTGACCAATGGTGAGGCCATGCTGAATGTCGCCTTCGTGTCGTTCCACGTTTTGGGTTCGTTGAGGTCTTGGGGATACGGGTGGCAGGCGAGCCCCCATTGGAAGTCGCCCTCGGCACGCGAATAATCCAACAGCCCTTCCAACAAGTCCAACGTGGCATAATCGCCACCGGCGGCGGGCTCCGTCCAAGAATGCGTAAATGATCCCAGCACTTCCGCGTGGGCATCATATTGGCGTGCAATGGCATAACATATGCGCATCGACTTATAGTACGCATCCAGGAAAACATGCATCGGCCGCCCTAAGCCCATATTTGTCCAAACCGTACCCACATCCACCTCGTTATGCATGATCCATTTATGAATCCGTCCGTAAGAATTGTCAGGCCTACTGTATCTATCCGCAAGAAAATCAAGCATAGCCGCATATACGTTCACGCTCGCGGGTTGATCCATCCGTGGCATGGTGAAGAAGGCATCGCCTCCGGAAAACTGCGGATGCTGCAATAGCTCGCCCACCTTAGGGTCGGCAGTTTGACTTGCTTTTTGCACCAGGATAATGGCTGACACGACGATATCTTTATCCGCTGCAGTTTGTAACGTCTTATCCAGGTTTTCAACCTGAGTGCGGTCCACGTAATATTTTTTACCACCATACTCATGCGTGAAGGCATTCGGGCGTTGGTCCAAATACATAAAGCTGGTAACGGGGATGTTGACGGTTATGCTGGAAATAGCAAGGTTGTCCAAGTCCTCGGTAAACCCGCGGTTGAACGCATAGCCCCCCAAGCCCTTCCGGCCCTTCATGGACTGCTGTGGCATGGTGCGTGTCGGTTGGATCTGATCGGGGAAACGGGCGTGTGACCGGATACCTTGCCCGCCCTGTCCCTTGTCGACAACAACCCACTTGGATAGTGCGCGGTCATAATGGAAGCCATCTCTGTCTACATAGCGGTCTATTTCTACGGAAAAGGTGCTTCCCGATACGTCGATGCCCTGTTCGAAATCCGACATTTCGGTCAGTTCGTCGTAGGGTGTTACTTCGGCCAGGAACAAGGGGCTAGTGACAGATAACGTGCCCTCGACCCGGATCTTGTCGGCGGTGACATCCACCAGCGTCACGCGGTCGGGATATTCTTTTCGCAGGTATTCTGAAATGCGGTCGTTCCACTCCTGGTCATTTTGGCGGAATTCCGCCTGCTCACGCGCTCGTTGCTCTTCCTCGGCATTCCGGACACGCAGCATGATATTCTTGATGGCAAATTCAACGCCGGAGCTGTTCCCCAGATCGATTCGCAGGAAATGGCCGACCCTTCCCCAAGTGAACTGCTCGATTTCATCACCCAGATCGATCGAGTACGTCTCCCATGCTGCCGAAGCGGCTACCTCACCCGTTTTGAGCGAGCGTTCTTCCGAGACGGGATCGGCTAGGAAGACCTGAATGTGACTGAGTTTTGCAGACGATTGGTATTCAAATGTGAGCACCACCTTATCGGCACCTCTAGCATACTTCAATGGGGCCAGCTGGATGTAAGGGTCGTCCCCCGTTGTTACCAGCTGGTATTGATTACTTCCATCCGCTTGGATATCGAGGTCGTGTGCTGTGGTCAAATCAAACTTCAGGTATTCGCTGGGGGTAATAACAGGTGGCTTATTTACCGCTTTTTCTTTACATGAGCCATAAAGCGTGGATATGCCCCCAACCAAACACAGCAATAGAATTTTATTCATCATCGGATTATTCGGTAAAATACGTCAATTGGTTACTAATCTTGCAACCAAAGTTATCCATTTACCGCAGCGGCGGCAACCTGTGCCATACTGCATGCGCTGTAGGCGATGGCAATAGGCCTATTTAACAGGGTGTTCGAGGGTTACTTGAGCCCAAGTTGGCCCATCCAATACGTGCACCGGCCAAACCACTCATCAAACGATGGCGCGGTAAGAAATCCGTGTTCGCCTTTGGCATAGATATGCATCGCTGCTTCGACATGGTGTTGCCGGAGGCCTCGATAGAAATAGAGGCTGTTTTCCACCGATACCACTTCGTCCGCTCCCGAATGTACCAAAAAGGTCGGTGGGGTCAGGGAATCCACGTGCAACTCGTTGGAAAAATAGAAAAGCTGTTTATCGCTCGGTTGGGCGCCAAGCAAATTTGCGCGCGACCCGGTATGGCCCACGGAATCCATGAAACTGATTACCGGATTGATTAAGAGCAAAAAATCTGGGCGCAAGTTCGTGTTTTCCGGATTCTCAATGTAAGTATCGGCATAATGTGTACCGGCTGTAGCGGCTAAGTGGCCTCCAGCCGAAAACCCCATTACACCCACCCGCTGTGGGTCTATGTGCCATTCGGTCGCCCGCTCACGGACGGTTTTGATGGCTTGTTGCAGGTCTTGCAGGGGGCCGATACTCGGGTCAACCATGATGCGATCGTTGGGCAGCCTATAATGCAAAACGATAGCGGATATTCCCAATTTGTTGAATACCCGGGCCACATCGCTTCCTTCACGTTTGGTTAACAACGTATGGTAGCCACCACCTGGGCAAATGATTACCGCGGTCCCTGTCGCCCGATCCTCGGGCACCAAGAATAACCTGATGCTGGGCTCCGAAACATCGAAGGCTAAACTATCTACCATGGCATTCGGTTCATTGCGCTCGATGTTTTCAGCCTCTTTTGCGTTGGGAATTCCTTGGGGATAGAGGGGCAAGTGTTGTTGTGCATACACCAAATTGGAGACGGCCAACAATCCTAACACGGTGGTCAATGCCTTGTAAATCAGATTAGCGGTTTTCATCTATTTATTTTTTTGTTTCAGTTGTTAAACGGAGTCTTTAATGATTAATCCGCCAACTGGCGGAACCAATGTGTTTAATGCGAAGCATTCTTGAACACCTCTTGAAAAAAGCAAGAGGTTGAATAACATTATTTTAACCATATCGGGGTCATATCATCAAATTAACTTCGCAAGTTAATCAAAAATCCAAGTCCTGAGGCTGCTGAATACAATGGTTATAAAGGTCACCGTTTCCATAACACCCCCCTACCGGGCATTATTCAGGCACAAAACTCAGCGTTGAAAGTTTATCCGGCTCGAGTATCTCGTTGGCGATGCTCAGCAACTGGCCAGCATCAACAGCATCTATCTGACCGAACAACGCCGCCAGTGTTTGCACGTAGCCATAATCTTGCAGATTCTTAGCCATGGAGATAATCAGGCTCATCCGGTTTTCTTCGGCCAATGCAATCTGGCCCTTGAATTTCTGCTTTGCCTGATAAAGCTGCATCACACCAAGCGCATGTTCCCGAAGCTTCTTCAGCTCCTTCATGATAAGACGCTTCGCTTGTGCGGCTTTTTCTTCGTCTGTTCCGAAATAAATGTAAAATAGGCCTGTGTCCGAATAAGGCGTATAGTTCGACTCAATTGTATAGGCGATGCCGTGTTTCTCGCGTACCACCAAGTTAAGCCTTGAGCTCATTCCCATTCCCCCTAGCAGGTTATTGAGTAAAAGAAGTCCCACCTTGTTATCATCGTGTACGCCATAGGCTTTCGTGCCCATCACGTAGTGCACTTGGTTAATCGGTTTTTGATGCGTGTTTTGCCGCGTTACGGTCATTGGTGGTTTGGCACGTTCCTTACGGTTGTTATTTTCAGACAGCTTCCCCAAAATCCTTTCGGCTAGCTGACGGACCTTCTTTACCGAATAGTTCCCACTGATGCCGATGACGATTTCGTGTGTATTATAGGTTTGCTGGATGAAATGGTCGATATTGGCCCTGGAAAGTGCCTGCAAATCGGCGGCTGTTCCGAGAATGTTGTGCCCCAATCCATGCCCTTCAAATACCATATCTTCAAAATCGTCCATGATGGCATCTTCGGGGCTATCGAGATAAGAGGCCATCTCATCGAGAATTACTCCTTTTTCTTTTTCCATTTCGTCTTCGGGGAAAACCGAATGGAAAAATAAATCTTCAAATAAATCCAGTGTTCGCTCCAGGTAGGGAGAAAGGAAGGAGGCATGGATGCAGGTATACTCCTTAGTGGTGTAGGCATTCAAATCGCCGCCCACAGCTTCCAGCCGATTGAGTATCTGGTTTGTACTTCTTTTCTCCGTCCGCTTAAACAGCAGGTGTTCAATAAAATGGGCCAATCCGTATTGTCCCTCCTGTTCATCTCGTGCCCCCGCATTAACTAACATACAGGCATGCGAAACAGGCGAGGCTACCTGATGCAGAACAATCCGGATACCATTGGCTAAATGAATAAGTTCGCACTCCATGGGGGCGCAAGATAGCGAAAAAATAGCATCAACCTCCACCGCCGGGAGGGCCGCTGCGCCGTCCGGGGCCGTCCGGGCCATCGGAACCGTCGAATCCCATCCGCCCACCGGCAAAATTGGAGAATCGATAAGACAAGGTAAGCAGGAAATACCGTGCCAGCCGGTTGGTTCGGCTATCGATGATCATGTCTTCGGTTACACTCCGCGACACGTTTGTCTGTTCGTTGAGCAAGTCATAAGCTTGGAAACGAATAGCTCCGTTACGGCCTTTCAAAAACTGCTTTTCGATATAAGTATTGATAATCATTGGATTAGCATCCACTGTGCTGCTGTACCCGCTGTTGCTTGTTTTCGCTAGGTCGGCGCCGAAGATCCATGTTGGCGTTAAATTTATCGATCCATCCAGTGTCAGCGCCCAGGTAGACACGTTCCTGTTATTCCCCGATGAAACCGTATTGTGTGTTGTATTATAGGTATAGCGCACGCCCGGCGTGATGTCGATGGTCTCCGTTGGGTTGTAACGAAAGCCCAGCCGCTGGGAAAGCACCCAGTTTTTGGCGACGTTGCGAGCAGTGTTCCTTATCGCAGTACCTGCTAGGTTTTCTTCGGTAGTAGTGAAAGAAACGTTGTTGTTGTAAGATATCATCCCACCGAACGATAGGGTGTACTTACGGTCGGCAAAGGGCTTCGAGAAATTATAGAATCCCCGCGTATTATAGAATCCATCGGTATTCAAGTATTCGGTAGCTTGCACTAACCCGATCGAATCGTCAACAGAAGTGGTCCGGTTCGTTACAATTTTATCTTCCGACAACGATCCGGAAGCACCGACGAAGAAGGATGTACCTTCACCGACATTGAAGTTTCGGTAATTGATACGCACTTCGTGTGAAAACTCGGCGGCGAGATCGGGGTTACCGGTTACGGGTGCATTTACGTTAGAATAGTCTGTAAACGGTTGCAGCTGCGTGAAGCTAGGCTCATTGGCCCGGCCCGAATAATTGACGCTGAACCGCTTGGTTCGTGACATTTGATATTCCAATCGTGCTACAGGCATCCAATTGAAGCCATTGCGATCGATGTTTATGACCTGGCCATCGATATCTGCCCCACCGCGTAAAAGATTGGGTTGTGCGGCTACGCCCAGCGAATAATTCCACTTATCGTTGCGGTATCTATAAGTAAGCGACCCGCGATGCGTATAAAATGTATAGTCGTAATTTCGATTGTTGTTGTATTCGGGGTTATCGATTACCACGCCGTCGATATCATAGGCATTGGCCCTGCGGCTGTTATCGTACGAGGCAAAGTTGAAGTCATAGCTCAACTCCAATGTACTATATAGTCCCAATGGCTCGATATAGGACATCGTGGTCCCGCCATTAAGATTTTTGTTCCGCAAATCTACCAAGTGCTGTTGGTATACACTGTCAAGATCTTCTATTGAGGTTTCGTATACCAGTGTATTGAGTATTCGCTCTTGGTCTTGATCTGTACTCGCGGTATTCAGTGAGAAGTTGAAGAAGACGTTTCGCCCGTTATCGCTTAGCCGCCGATTGTACAGTCCACTTGCTCCGTAATTGGGGGCATACGATTTATTCAATTGCCGATTAGTCAATTCATTAATCAACTGTTGGCCAAGGGCATTGCTACTCAATGATAAATTATCCGCTCGATTATGGCGCACGCTAATATTCGGCGAAAACTTAATATAGTTTTTATCGTCGGGCTTATACTCCACATTCCAGCTGAACCGGTGGTCGTTACCGATGCTACCGTTGTCCATATTACTGGTAACGTACGTGGTTGCTTCCTGCACGAAGATCTCCCGGAACTCGTCACTCAAGGTACTGTTGTCGGTGTGCCCGAAACTGTACTCCCCATACATGGTTAGCTGATCATTGAAGTCCTGTCGGTAGTTTATTCCGATGGATTGGGTATTGGTAAGGCCATTCGACCCACCCCATCCACCGCCACCGAAGCCTCGGCCGAAGCTGCCGCCCCCCGGCCCGCGACGAGCTCCGCCGCTGCGAATATTGAAATCGAATAGGCTAGCGTTGACATTATTCAGGTTGCCAAGCATCGAGAGCTGCATACCCTCCTTGAACTTGCCATAAGATCCGGTTACTTGGTACCGTTCTGCGGTACCACCCCCCACACGGAAGTTACCAAAATCGCCATTATTACGGCCGGGAGCAACCTCGAGATTCAATACTCGTTCAGGGTCGCCCGATCGATTACCCGTAATGTTGGCCATATCACCGTAATCATCGACAATCTGGATTTTTTCAACGATCTCTGCGGGGAGGTTTTGGATAGCCGCTTTGATGTCACCGCCGAAATAGTCCTTACCGTTGATCCGCGCTCGCGTTACAGATTCGCCCTGAGCGGTTACATTTCCATCTTTATCAACTTCTACGCCATCCAGCTTCTTGAGCGCGTCTTCCACCAGCGCACCTTCACGGAGCTTCAGGTCCTTGGTGGCGTATTCTAGTGTATCCTCCTTGATCGTAATGGCGGCCGCCCCTGTAACAGATACCTCGGCAAGCATATGGCTAGATGCCCGAAGAATGAGCGATACCTTCAATTCCCGCCTACCGGCATCAAACGTCTGTCGCTGTATGAGGGTATCAAAACCCAAGCTGGTCACGGTAAGTACAACGCTACTGCCTTTTATATTGTTGAATGAAAAGACTCCTCCGGCCCCCGAACTGGTCTGTACGGAATCGACGTCAGACACCAATTTGACCGAGGCACCGGTTACCGTTGCCCCGTTTTGGTCGCTGAGCGTACCGATTACCCGCTTGTTGGTTTGCGCGAAACAGACAGCCCCAAAGGCCATAAAAAAAGCGACTGACAGACCTAGGTTACGTGTTTGTCTAATCGCTGACTGATTGGAAATTTTCATTCGTTATGATAAATAATTTAATTTTTCACTCTTTGGCCAGTGGGGCTTTCACCCACACCCCCGGTTCTTCGCGGGGCTTCGACGGCATTTGCCGGCCGTAGCCGTAGGGATAACCATAGCCATAACCATACGGATAGCCATAGCCGCGGCGCATGGTACTGGCGGATGTTCCACTGCCCGGCACCATCACACCGTTGATTTTGATATTAAACGCTAGTTCATCACCATCATCAATGGAAATCCCCAAGCGCTTTAACGGAACCACTATTTCTACACACAACGCATCGGCGGTATCCAGCGTAGCCTGAGCGTGGATACCGTATGTATTTTCCAACGAAATCTGTCCATCGAGCACATCGTCAAACCGCATGATATGGATAGCACGTATGGCCGCCAAGGCGCCTTTCCGCATATCGTCGGGGCGGTCATCGTTGTCGGCTGACATGATCGAGCGGAATGCCAATCGATCGGCGACGGGGAAATAAACCGTGGGACCCTCGCGTTTCTTGCCCTTTTTATTGACCGTAAAGGCTAGGCCCTGTGCAAAAATCTGCATCTGCCGATCCTTGTCCTGGACGCGCATCGCTACGTATACGTTTTCCGCATCGTTCTTGATGTGGTAGTGGAATTGCTGTGTGGCATGTTCGTACACCAAAGAATCACCCCAATCGGCAAGCTGACCATCGATAATAATGCCGCTGGCCCAATCCAATGATTGCTGCACTTCACCTTTGTTGCGTTGGGCGAACGTAGGGTTCGTGACAAAAAACATCAATATCGTACAAATTATAATAGCCATCTGTATTGCAATAATGCGTGGTTTTGACATATCCTTTATAGTTAAGTTTAATTGTATAAAAATTATTACAAGCGAGGTTAGCTTTTTTTCCGACCCAGCCACAAATGTATATGTTTCGCTCGGAAATAGGCGATTCCCAAGGTGACAGCATGTGAAAACCTTACCCCGTCCACGACCTGACCGATTGATGACTTGCATATCAAATCCAACTTAACTAAGTTTGCCGTATTGTAACGATAGCGAGTATAAGCATGCTACTTTCCAGACATCAGGACGTTCTTATCGAAGCCGGTTGCGACGAGGCTGGCCGGGGCTGTCTCGCCGGCCCGGTGTTCGCTGCAGCTGTTATTTTCTCGCACAACTTCCGTCACGATATACTTAACGATTCCAAACAGCTGTCTGCTTCGCAACGTAATGTGCTGCGCGGGATGGTTGAAGCCGAGGCATTAGCTTTTGCTGTGGCTAGCGTAAGCCCACAGGAAATTGACCGCATCAATATCCACAACGCGTCTTACGTAGCGATGCACCGTGCCCTCGACATGCTGGCGTTGAAGGCCGAATTTATCCTCGTAGACGGCAATCGGTTTATCCCTTATCAGCAAGTTCCGCATTGCTGCGTGGTAAAAGGGGATGGCAAATACCTATCGATCGCGGCAGCCTCTATATTGGCAAAAACCTATCGCGATGAATATATGGAAAACCTAGCGGCGGAATTTCCCGAATATGGGTGGTGCCAAAATAAGGGTTATCCCACCATCCAACACCGCAATGCGATCGTCAGGCACGGTCTTACCCACCATCACCGACGCACATTCCGGGTGACAGACCCCCAACTTACCCTTTTTTCATAATCTTTCCATCAAAAATAAATCGCAACAGACTTCGTGCTTGCCGCCAGTCACCACAGGCGATTCTTATTTAGCAACACCAAGGGAAAAAATAGCGATATTTAGTGCCGGAATTGCTTAAAGAGATATGATCATTACTTCCTTGAGAAAGAATGTATTGGCCGTGTTGGCAACAATATGTTTGGTATTCGACTTGGCACAGGCCAACGAAACACCCGTATTCATATCGGGTCAAGACGGGTATGAGAGTTACCGCATCCCCGCCATCATCAACTTGCCAAATGGCGACTTACTTGCTTTCTGTGAAGGCAGGGTACATCACGCAGCCGACTTTGGCGACATCGATATCGTGATGAAACGAAGCACCGATAGCGGGAAAACGTGGAGCAGCCTGCAAAAAGTGGTCGACCACGATACCCTCCAAGCGGGTAATCCCGCACCGGTGGTGGACCTGCTGGACCCGGCGTATCCGCAGGGCCGGATTTTCCTTTTTTTCAATACGGGCAATAACCACGAAGGGGAAGTACGGAAAGGCCTAGGTTTGCGTGAGGTTTGGTTCATTACTTCGACAGATGGGGGCAATACCTGGTCTGACACTGCGAATATTACCATGCAAGTGCACCGCCCCAACCAACCAGCGGCCAATCCGGCCTATCGCTTTGCTGAAGACTGGCGGAGCTATGCCAACACGCCCGGTCGAGGCATGCAATTTGATTGGGGTAAATTCAAGGGCCGTATATACATTGCCGCCAACCATTCTTCCGGCGCTCCCAAACCGGCGTTCAAGGATTACCATGCACACGGCTACTATACGGATGACCATGGCAAAACCTTCCAGCTGAGTGAGATCGTCCCTTTCGAAGGCAGCAACGAATCCATGGCCGCGCTCATCCAAGGCGACACCTTATTGATGAATTCGCGGAACCAACAGGGGAATGTACGCAACCGGATCATCTCATTGAGTAGCGATGGTGGGGCTACATGGGACACGACGTATTATGACCTACAGCTCCCCGATCCAGTTAACCAAGGCAGCCTATTAGCATTCAATGGTCAAGACGGCGAACGGTTATTAGCATTTTGCAATGCCGCAGATACCGTACATCGGGATAATCTGACCATCCGCATTAGTAGGGATGGGGGAAAAACCTGGTTCTTCAGCCAATCCATTGCCAAAGCTCCGTCAGGTTACAAAGGTGCCTATGCCGCATATTCGG